>NZ_MHXN01000009.1:0-195237 GCF_001824475.1 Phenylobacterium sp. RIFCSPHIGHO2_01_FULL_69_31
AGATCCAGACCAATCGTAACCACCTGACCCATGCTCTCCTCCTCTTCAGCAGGAGCTATGCTCCCGCGGGTGGTGGAGAGCCGTCCACAGCATCAATTGCGGACATTCGGGCAGGAGCAGAGGGCGGCCCCTAGCTGCGAACCCGGACTGTGTTGGTCTTGAAGCCTAAGCCGATCATGCTGCCTCCTGACGCTTGGAAGCAGAGTTCGCGAATATTCCTGATCCGCGATGTGCTCACGTAGGCGACGCCTCGCACGATCGGACCCTTTCTTCCCTTGAGGTTCGGTTGTCTACCGCTCGACGCGTTCAGGGTTATGCCATCAACGTAGACGTCCTCTGCGCTGACCCATTTGAGGTCGAACCGACCCCCCTGAACGCGGCCAGCGTCCTTGTAGCGGCAGTCTGTCACCACAAGATGGAAACTCGAATCCGCGCCAGTCACGGTTTGAGCAAGTCGCGCAGGCAGCTCGACCGTGTAGGTCTGCCAAGGCGGATCATCCTCATTGGGTCCGATGGTGCCTTCCGGACGAATTGTGGAGAGCCCAGCCTTGTGAACTGAAAGGCCCCCCGTCCGCACCGTACACCCCGCCAGCACCAAGACTCCGAGGACAACCACAACCATGCGCAATGGGCTCATACGCCCACGCTCTCCCGGGAGTGCTTTGACTGCAAGGGCCGCCTTCCACCCGTCTCTGACGTTCGAAACGTCGGTTGGCGGGCGGGTGTAGAGCGTTCCGTTCCGGCGGCTCGCCAGGATGTAGACCGCGATGAAGGCGTGCTGCCCGACCATCGTTGGAAGCTAGGTCGTGACGTAGATTGCGTCATCCGTCGTGGAGCAGCTTCAAGGTTGCGTCTGCTGGGTCCCGGGTCTTCGCGCTCTGGCGAGCGCTGCGCCCGGGATGACGGCAGGGGGGCGGATAACTGTCGCCCACCCGCTCCTGACGTGCGGAAGGTCCGCTTCACCGCTCAAGCGGCGCCCGCAGCTGCGGCCCAGAGCTTGCGGAAGGCCCCGCGGGGGTCGCTTTCCACGTGGCTGGCCGGGTTGTCGAAGACCATGGTGGTGCGTCGCGCCGCGTCGTAGGGCGCCCAGGCCGGCAGCTTGGCGGTGTTGGGATCGCCCGTGGCGGCGAGGGCGACGATGGCCGAGGATAGCTCGTCGGACAGGCGGGCGCTGTTGGCGTTGGGGCCCTGGAGGGCGCCGCGGATCTCGCGCGAGCTCGGGCCCACGTCGACCCCGTGCGTCGCCCCATAGCGACCGCCCCACGCGGGGCTCGGCGCTTTCCACAGGTAGACGTAGGCGGGCGCGCGGCCGAGAGCCGCCTTGCGTTCGGCCATGGCGAAGCTCGCGCCGCGCCCCATGTCGCTGATGATCCGCGACTGGATGAGGTAGGGCGCCGCCTGCGGATCTTCGTCGCGGTACATCTGCAGGACCTCGGCGGTCCGCGCACCGAGCCGCGGCGAAAACGACTTGGCCACGCCCTCCCAGGTCTCGTCGAAGTTCCGCTGGCGATAGGTCCGCTCGTCCAGGGTCGTGGAGACGATCATCGGAACGTCGGCGCTGATCGCCGGCGCGTCGGGATCGAACGGGTGGCGCGGCATGGCCACACCGTCCAGCACCGGGGTGAAGGCGTTGGGCGCCTCGCCCCGCAGGCGCTGGCCCGCCTCCAGATCGGCCTGGGCGGAGAGAAGGTCGTAGGCCGGGATCGCCTGGAGCTTGCGGATGTCGCCGCCGCCGAGGTTCACGGCCTTGAGGAAGGTGTCCGCGGTCGCCTTGGCCCGCTCGCGCGGGGCGACCCGGAGCATGGCCCCGCTCATCTGGACGGCGCGGTGGAACAGGCCCTGGGCCGAGGGCATGGCCATCAGGGCCGAAACCTTCGCCCCGCCGCCGGACTGACCGATGATCAGCACCCGGGCGGGATCGCCGCCGAAGGCCTCGATGTTGCGGTTCACCCAGGCCAGGGCCGCCGAGAGATCCAGCAGGCCGGCCATGCCGGACTGGGCGAAGGCCTGCGGCGCGCCGCTGTCGGCCAGGTGCAGGAAGCCGAACGCCGAGAGCCGATGGTTCACGCTGATCACCACGCAGTCGCCGTGCCGCGCCTGCATCTCGCCGTCCATTCCCGGAGAGTTGCTGGACCCGCCGTAGAAGCCGCCACCGTGGAACCGGACGATCACCGGCTTCTTCGCCGTGCGCGAAAGGTCGGGCGTCCAGACGTTGAGGTTGAGGCAGTCCTCGCCCATGCCACCGGGCTGGATGTCGAGCTGGATCAGGTTGGCGTAGTCGCTGCGCCGGTCGCCCGGCATCTGGGGGCAGACATTGCCGTAGTCCAGCGCATCGCGGACGCCGGCCCACGGCTTCACCGGCTGGGGCGGCCGGAACCGGTTCGCGCCCGAGGTGTCGGCGCCATAGGGCACGCCCTTGAAGACCTTGACCCCGCCGGAGACCAGGCCGCGCAGGCGCCCCTCGGCGGTCTCGACGATGGGGAAGATGTCGGTGGTGGCGGCGCGCGCCACGCCTGCCATGAAGAACGAGGCGCCGGCTGCGCCCAGCACGGCCCGGCGGCTCGCGTTGAAGTGGGTCATCTGCTGAGGCTCCTAGCTGCCGCCGCGCACGGCGGGGAACTGCGCCATGAACAGGCGCTCTTCACGGAACGGGTCGTTGACGAGCTTCGGCGGCGCGTCGAACAGCATGACGGGGCGCTTCGCCACATCGTAGGTCGGCCATTTGGGAATGCCGGCGTGGTTCGGATCGCCTGTCTTAGCGAAGGCCAGCCAGGCGCCCGCCATGGCCTCGGTCATCGCCTTGGTCTCGTCGCTCGGAGGCCCGGTCAGGTGCGGGGCGCGGGCGACGTTGTCGAACATGAACGGCAGGTCGATGGTGTGCTCGCTGAACCGCCGCCCGCCCTGCACCGGGGAGCGCCAGGTCACCTGGTAGACCCAGGTGCGATTGGCCCGGCCGTTCTGTTCGTGCCGCTTCTCGGCCATGGTGGTGGCGTTGGTGATGTAGGCGCGCCAGGACGCGGCCTTGAAGAACATCTCGGCGTTGGAGCCGGAGGGTGTGGAGGCCTTGAAGACCCGCACCGCCTCGTCCGCCGCCTCGGGCGGGACGATGCTCGTCAGCCGCTGCTTCAGGCCCCCCTCGTCCATGGAGAACAGGGCCTCGTCCCGGCCAAGCTGGTTGGACAGTTCGGTCTGGGTCGTGCCCAGCATCAGCGGGACCTTCGCGGTCTGTTTCGGCGCGTTGGGCAGCCACGGGTCGGAGGTGAAGGAAATCCCGTCGATCACCGGCTCGAACCGGTAGCCCGCCGCGGCGATCACCTGGCGCTGGGCGGCGCCGAGCTGTTCGATAGGGACTTGCTGGAGCTTGCGCGCATCGGCCGGCGCCAGATCCAGCTTCTTGAGCAGGGCGTTGGTAAGCGCCGCGGCCTGGTCCCTGGTGTGGACCCTGAGGTGCGAGCCCGACTGCACCACGCCCTTGTGGAACAGGCCGGCGGCCTCGGTCCCGGCGAAGCAGACGCTGACCTTCCGGCCCCCGCCCGACTGGCCATAGATCATGACGTTGCCGGGATCGCCGCCGAAGGCCGCGATGTTGGCGCGGACCCACTTCATGGCCAGGACCAGGTCCAGGTAGCCGACGTTGCCGGACTGGGCGAAGTCGGCGCCCAGCGGCCCGGACAGGTCGCAGAAGCCGAAAACGTTCAGGCGGTGGTTGATGGTGGCCACCACCACGTCGCCGCGCCGGGCCATGTTCGCCCCGTCGTAGAGTCCGCTGGAGCCGGTTCCGGCTTCGAAGCCGCCGCCGTGGAACCAGAGGAGCACCGGCCGCCGGCCCGCCGCGCCCGCCTGCGGCGTCCAGACGTTGATGCGCAGGCAGTCTTCGCTGATGGGACCGGGAACGGTCAGGATCGTGCGCGGCTGGGGCGCCTGGTCGCCGAACTCGAAGGCCTCGCGGACGCCGGCGAAGGTCTCGGCCGGGCGGGGCGGCATGAACCGGCCGGCGCCGCCGGTGTCGGCCCCGTAGCGCATGCCCCTGAAGACCTGGACGCCGTTCTCCAGCCGGCCGCGGTAGCGCCCCTCGGTGGTCTCCACGACCTGGCCGTCGCTGGCCCAGGCCCGGCCCGACGCCAGCAGGCCGACGCCCAGGCCCACCAGGCCGCGGCGCGAAAGGTTCAAGCTCTGCATTTGCGGCCCCCGCCCTCAGCAACGGCCTCCCCAGCCGCGTCGCAACCATACCGTGGTTTCGAACAAAAGCGATTGCAGGCGTGAAGCAGACGGGCCTAGCGGTCCTCCAGCCAGCCGGCGGAGCGCATTTCCTGGAGGCGGGAGGCTGTGCGCTCGAATTCGAAGGCGCCGTCGCCTTCGGGGTAGAGCTTCGTGGGTTCGGCCTCGGCCAGGACGATCAGGTGGGTGCGGGCCTCGTAGAGGGCGTCCACCAGGATGACGAGGCGCCGCGCCTCCTCCCGCCGGTTGGCGGTCAGGCGGGGCAGGCCGTCGAGGAACACGGTGTGGAAGCGCTCGGCCAGGGCGATGTAGTCGTTGGGGCCGAGGGCCACGGAGCAGAGGCTGCCGAAGCCGGCGCGCAGCAGGCCGCCGGACGCGTGCGGGAAGTGCACCTTGCGGCCCAGCACCTCCAGCGTCTCGCCGCTCTCCTCCTCCGGGCCCAGCATCTCGCGCCACAGGGCGTCGAACTGGCGTTCGTTGTCGGGGTCGATGGGGGAGAACCAGGTGCCGGTCGCCCGCAGGCGGTCCAGCCGGTAGTCGTGCGGCCCGGCGATGGTGACGACCTCGACCTTGCTCTTCAGGAGGTCGATGAAGGGCAGGAAGAGCTGGCGGTTGATGCCGTTCTTGTAGAGGTCGTCGGGCAGGCGGTTCGAAGTGGCCACCAGGGTCACGCCGCGGGCGAACAGGGCCTCGAACAGGCGGCCCAGGATCATGGCGTCGGCGATGTCGGTGACCTGGAACTCGTCGAAGCACAGCAGCCGCGACTGCTCGGCCACCACGTCGGCCACGGGCACGATGGGATCGTCGCCCTTGTGCTGGCCGAACCGGGCCTTGCGCGCGGCCGCATCGCCCTTGCGCCAGGCGTCGATCAGCCGGTGCACCTCGCCCATGAAGACGTGGAAGTGGGTGCGGCGCTTGGAGGTCTCCTTCGAGGTCTCGAAGAACAGGTCCATCAGCATGGACTTGCCGCGCCCGACCGGGCCGATCAGGTAGACGCCCCGCTGCCCCTCGGGCTTGTGGAACAGCTTGCGCAGGCCGTTCGGCGGCCGGGCGGCGGCCAGGTCGGCTTCCAGGCGGACCAGGGGGGCGAGCGCCGCGGCCTGGGCGGGATCGGGCCGGATGGCGCCCGCCCGGACCCGGGCGTCGTAGGCGGCTTGCAGGGCTGAGGCCATCCGCCCCGCCTAGCCGCGGGAACGCCGGAGCGCAAGGAACGGGCCGGCCGCCCCGGGGTTGATCCTTCTTGAGTGGAATGAGGAGTACCCCATGGCTGATCGCAACGACGGCGCCGAGATCCCCACGGGCGGCATGCCCGAGCGCAACGCCGCCGGTCTCGGCGACGTGCCCGGCGACTTGGGCGCCGGCACCCCGGCGAACGTCGACATCCACAAGCTGGGCCAGCCCGACAATCCCGAGCAGGAATGGGGCGAGGCGGCGGGCGAGGGCGCGACCTTCTCCGCCAACCACACCCGGCGCGGCGAGCCCACCGAGGCCATGCGCGCCCAGGGCGCCAAGACGCGCGCCGCCAACAAGGACATCGTCAGCCGGCGCAACTAGCCAGGTGCGGCGGGGCCCTCGGCCTCGCCGCAGGCCGACGCCCCGTTCGTGACTCGGTCACGAACATCCGCTAAGAGCCCGCCGTCATGACGCGGACCGCGCACCATCACGGCCATCACCATCCGACCCTGGCGGGATCGGCTGGCGGGCTCGTGGCTTAGGCGATCCCCCCTTCCGAGCCCCGCACCAGCGGACGGGGCTCGAACCT
This sequence comes from Phenylobacterium sp. RIFCSPHIGHO2_01_FULL_69_31, assembly GCF_001824475.1. GTDB lineage: Bacteria > Pseudomonadota > Alphaproteobacteria > Caulobacterales > Caulobacteraceae > Phenylobacterium. The sequence continues at coordinate 5,981 of NZ_MHXN01000009.1, forward strand.
TCAGCTTCGTCCGTCGCCCTCCTTCCAACGAGACGACGATGAGCACTTCCCGAGACGATTCCTTGAGTGAGGCCGCCGCAGCCGGTAAGCGCGCGGCCATGACCAGCGATCCCAACAGACCCGAAGCCCGCGCCCCCCGCGGGTTCATCGACCGCCGCGCGCGGGACGTCGTCGCCGAGCGCGCCATCCTGGCGGCCGTGAGCGGGGTCTACGAACGCTGGGGCTTCGAGCCGCTGGAGACCGGGGCGTTCGAATATGCCGACGCCCTGGGCAAGTTCCTGCCCGACGCCGACCGGCCGAACGAGGGCGTCTTCGCCCTGCAGGACGACGACGAGCAGTGGATGGCCCTGCGGTACGACCTGACCGCGCCGCTGGCCCGGTTCGCGGCGCAGAACTGGGAGACCCTGCCCAAGCCGTTCCGCCGCTACGCCTTCGGGCCGGTGTGGCGCAACGAGAAGCCGGGGCCGGGGCGTTTCCGCGAGTTCGTGCAATGCGACGCCGACACCGTGGGCTCGGCGCGGCCGGAGGCGGACGCCGAGATCATCGCCATGGCGGTGGAGGGGCTGGAAGCCGCGGGCCTGCCCGCCGGCTCGGCGCTGATCAAGATCAACAACAGGAAGCTCCTCAACGGCCTGATGAGCGCCGCCGGCGTGGCCGACGAGGGGCAGAAGCTGGCCGTGCTGCGGGCGGTGGACAAGCTGGATCGCCTGGGCCCGGACGGCGTGCGGCTCTTGCTGGGCGAGGGGCGCAAGGACGAGAGCGGCGACTTCACCAAGGGCGCGGGGCTGAACGCCGCGGCCGCCGAGCGGGTGCTGGCCTTCACCGCCGCAGGGGCGGGTGACCGCGCGTCCACCCTGGCGAAGCTGGCGGACGTGGTGGGCGGCTCGGCCGAGGGCGACGAGGGGCTGGCCGAACTGGCCGCCATCGATGCGGCGCTCACCGGCCTGGGCGTGGCCGCCGACCGGGCGACCTTCGACCCCTCGGTGGTGCGGGGGCTGGAGTACTACACCGGCGCGGTCTTCGAGGCCGAGCTGCTGCTGTCCACCCTGGACGAGAAGGGCCAGCCGATGCGGTTCGGCTCCATCGGCGGGGGTGGGCGGTACGACGACCTGGTGGCGCGGTTCACCGGCGAGCGGACTCCGGCGACGGGCTTTTCCTTCGGCGTCTCGCGCCTGGCCTCGGCGCTGAAGGCGGCGGGGCGGGACCTCGCCAAGGCGGCGCGCGGGCCGGTGGTGGTGATCGCCTTCGACCAGACGCGGATGGCGGATTACTTCGCCGTGGCGCGCGAGATCCGGGCCGCCGGCATTCCGGCCGAGGTCTATCTGGGCTCCTCCGGAATGAAGGCCCAGATGAAGTACGCCGACCGCCGCCTGTCGCCCGCCGCGGTGATCGTGGGCGAGGACGAGCTGGCCGCCGGGACCGTCACGGTGAAGGACCTGGACCTGGGCCGCGTGCTGGCCTCGAAGGTGGCCGACAACGCCGAATGGCGCGAGCAGCGGCCGGGCCAGCAGACCATCCCGCGCGGCGAGCTGACGGCGGCCCTGCGCCGCATCCTGGACGCCGGCTGATGCGCGTCGAGCCGTCCGTTCCCGCCGAGATGCTCTCGGCGATCCGCAGCCCCCTGGAGGCCTCAGGCGCCGAGCGCGCCGATGCGCCGCTGCTGCAGCCGCTGAACCTTCTGCTGGACCTGGCGGGCGAGGAGATGCGCGCGCGGCTGTTCGTGGTGCAGGCCGAGGGCGGGGCGGAAAGCTGCCTGCGGCCGGACTTCACCGTCGCCATCGCCCGCCAGCACCTGGAGGGCGGCCGGGCGGCCGGGCTCTACTGGTACCAGGGCGCGGCGTTCCGGGCCTCGACCGGGACCGACCGGCCGGAAGAGTTCGTGCAACTTGGCCTGGAGATGTTCTCGCCCGGCGGCGGAGCGGTCGAGGCGGCGGACGCCGAGATCGCCGCGCTGGCCTGGCGGGCGGCCGAGGCCGGCGGGCGGGGGGACCTGTCGCTGTGGCTGGGCGACGTGGCGCTGTTTGCGGCCTTCATCGAGAGCCTGGACCTGCCGGAGACCTTGGCCAGCCGGCTGCGGCGCGTGGCCGGGCGTCCGCGGCTCTTGTGGGCGGAGCTCTCGCGCACGGGCCAGGCGACCTCGGACGGCGGGACGCTGGCGGGCCTGCTGGCCGGGCTGTCCGAAGCCCAGGCCGCCGCCCTGCTGGAAGAGGTGTGGGCGCTGGCCGGGGTGGAGCCCGTGGGCGGCCGCGGTCCGGCCGAGATCGCGGCGCGGCTGGTGCGCAAGGCGGAAGCCGCGACCGCGCCGGCGCTCACCGAGGCGCAGTCCGAGGCGATCCGCGCCTTCATGGCCATCGACGATGCGCCCGCCTACGCCTTCGCCCGGATGCGCGAGCTGGCCGGCGGTCGGGACGGGGCGCTGAAGGCGGCGCTGGCCGGATGGGAGGCGCGCCTCCTGGAACTCACCCGCACGGTCCCGGCGGACCGGCTGCGGTTCACCCCGGCGCTGGGGCATGCGTTCGACTACTACGACGGCATCACCTTCGAGGTGCGCAGCGACGCCCTCGGGCCGGAGCGGGCGGTGGCGGTCGGCGGCCGGTACGATGGCCTGCTGACCCGGCTGGGCGGGGCGGGCGATGCGCGGGCGGTGGGCTGCATGGTGCGGCCCTGGCGCGCCTGGCGCGGTGGCGAAGGAGCCGGGGCATGACCCTCCTTCGCCAAGGCTTCGGAGGGTGCATCCTCCTTTCAACAACCGCAGGCCTGATCCTGCGAAGCTCCAGGGGAGCGTAGCAGGATGAGCGGACTCGTCATCGCGGTCCCGTCCAAGGGGCGGCTGAAGGAGCAGGTCGAGGGCTGGCTGGCCGACAGCGGCCTGAAGCTGGAGGTCACCGGCGGGGCGCGGGGCTATCTCGCCAGCCTGAAGGGCCTGCCGGGCGCCCAGGTGCGCCTGCTCTCCGCGGCCGACATCGCCGATGCGCTGGATGCGGGCGAGGTCCACCTGGGTGTCACCGGCGAGGACCTGCTGCGCGAACGCGGCGAGGATCTCGACGCGCGGCTTTTGCTGCTGCGCGCGCTGGGCTTCGGGCGGGCAGACCTGGTCACCGCCGTGCCGAAGAGCTGGCTGGACGTCGACAGCATGGCCGACCTGGAGGAGGTGGCCCACGACTACGTGCGCCGCACCGGCCGGCGGATGCGCGTGGCCACCAAGTACCTGACCCAGACGCGCAGCTTCTTCGCCCGTCACGGCATCGCGGACTATCGAATCACCGAATCGGGCGGCGCGACGGAAGGCGCCCCGGCGGCGGGGTCGGCCGAGCTGGTGGTCGACATCACCACGACTGGGGCGACCCTGCAGGCCAACGGGCTGAAGGTGCTGGCCGATGGCGTGATGCTGAAGAGCCAGGCGCAACTGGCGGCGTCCCTGCGGGCGACGTGGAGCCCGGAGGCCTTGGCCCAGGCCGAGCGGCTGCTGCGGATCGTCGAAGCGCGGGCCGCCGCGCTGCGCAGCTCCACCCTGACCTGGCCCGCGGGCGGGGATGCGGTGGAGGTGGCGACGGTCAATGCGCTGGTGACCGCGGGGGCGTCGCGACGGCCCAACGGATTGCTCGTCGATTCGGGCCAACTGGCCGACGCCTCGCTCGCGCTGAACGCCGCCGGACTGGGACCGGTAACAGTCTCGAAGCCGGATTTCGTCTTTGACGTGAAGTGCTTGGCGTTCGACACGCTGAGATCGCGGGTTATTTGACGGTTACGTCAAAAAACGCCGTAAAATTTGCTCGCGCTCGCGAAATTCTGATCGTAACGCCCCCATTCGGGGTCTTTGGCCCGTTGACTCGGGTAGAAAATTGCCGTTCTGTCATCAGGCGAGAGACATGAAGGCGCTAGTCCCGAGGTCTCCGGCGTTTCGGGGAGGAAACGCCCGCTCAATCAGAGCGACTGCTCAAGGCGGCCCGCAGCGATTATCCCCCGCTGCGGGCCGATTCTTTTTCCGGAGATCGATAGTTTTGACGCGTGAGTCAAAATTGTTGCTCCCTCTCGGGGGAGCTGTCAGCGAAGCTGACTGAGGGGGCTTCCACTCAAACCGTTCCGCCGGCGTCTCGAGCGCAGATGTCCAGGCGGAAGCCCCCTCCGTCGCCGTCGGCGACACCTCCCCCAACGGGGGAGGAACTTCGGTCTCACCAGATCCGAACCCTTTGCTCCGGCGGCACGTACATCGGATCGCCGGGCTTCACGCCGAAGGCCTCGTAGAAGGCGTCGATGTTGCGGACCGGCAGGTCGACGCGGGCCACCGGCGGCGCGTGGGGGTCGGACACCAGGATCTGCTTCATGAAGTCGTCGCGGTACTTGCCGCGCCAGACCTGGGCCCAGCCCAGGAACACCCGCTGGTCGCCGGTCAGGCCATCGATCACCGGCGCGGGCTTGCCCTTCAGCGACAGGCGATAGGCGTCGAGCGCCAGCAGCAGCCCGCCCAGGTCGGCGATGTTCTCGCCCATGGTCAGCTCGCCGTTGATCTTCGCGCCCGGGAGCACCTCGGTGGCCGAGTACTGCTTTCCGAGGCGCTCGGCCTGGACCGCGAACTTGGCCTCGTCGTCCTTGGTCCACCATTCGGAGAGGCGGCCGTCGCCGTCGGACTTGCGGCCCTGGTCGTCGAAGCCGTGGGTGATCTCGTGCCCGATCACGCCGCCGATGCCGCCGTAGTTCACGGCCGGGTCGCCCTCGGGATCGAAGAACGGCGGCTGGAGGATGGCGGCCGGGAAGACGATCTCGTTCTTGGTCGAGGAGTAGTAGGCGTTGATCGTCGCCGGCGTCATTTCCCATTCGGCGCGGTCCACCGGCTGGTTCAGGCGCGCGGTGCGGAAGTTCCAGTCGAAGGCGGCCGCCCGCTCGACGTTGCCGTAGAGATCGCCGTCGACGATCTGTAGGCCCGAATAGTCCCGCCACTTGTCGGGGTAGCCGATCTTGACGGTGAACTTCCCGAGCTTCTCCAGCGCCTTGCGCTTGGTCTCGGGGCCCATCCAGTCCAGCTTCTGGATGCGGGCGCCCATGGCGGTCTTCAGGTCGCCGACCAGGGCCTCCATCCGCGCCTTGCTGTCGGCGGGGAAGTAGGCGTCGACATAGAGCTTGCCCACCGCCTCGCCCAGGTTGGCGTCCACCAGGTTCACCCCCCGCTTCCAGCGCGGCTGCTGCGCGGGCGTGCCCGAGAGGGTCTTGGCGCGGAAGTCGAAACGGGCCTGGTCGAAATCCTTGGAGAGGTAGCTCGCCGCCTGATCGACGGTGGTGAAGGCCAGCCAGGCCTTCAGGGTCTCGACGTCGGTCGCGCCGTAGATGGCGGCGATCTTGGGGAAGGCGGTGTTCTCAGCCGCGATCACCCGTGTCGCCTTGGCAAGTCCGGCGCCGTCCAGGAAGGCGCTCCAGTCGAAGCCCGGCGCGAAGGCGGCCAGCTTCGCGGTCTCGACGGGGTTGTAGGTCTTGTCGTCGTCGCGACGCTCGGCCCGGGTCCAGGAGATCTTAGCCACCTCGGTCTCCATGGCGACGATGGCCTTGGCGCTGGCCTCGGGGTTGGGCCAGCCCGCCAGGCCCAGCAGCTTGGCTACATAGGCCTCGTAGGCCTTGCGCTGCGGCTCGAACTTGGCGTCGAGGTAGTAGTCGCGGTCGGGCAGGGTGAGGCCGCCCTGGCTCAGATAGACCGCGTACTTCAGCGGATCCTTGGCGTCGTCATAGACCTGCGGGTTGAAGAAGCTCTGGCCGAAGCCGCCCGCCGTGGCGCCCATCAGCCGGGCGACCTCGGCGCGGGTCCGGGCGCCGCGAATCCTGGCGAGGTCGGCCTCCAGGGGCCTGGCGCCCAGGGCCTCGACCTTCGCCTCATCCATGAAGCTGCGATAGAGGGCGCCGACCTTGGCCTCGACGCCGCCGGCCGTCCCGCCCGCCGCCGCCTTCTCGATCACCGCCCGCATCCGGTCCTTGGACAGTTCGTCCAGCACGTTGAAGGCGCCATAGGTCGAGCGGTCTGCGGGGATCGTCAGCTTCTCCATGTATGCGCCGTTGGCGTAGGCGAAGAGGCTCTTGCCGGGCGAAGAGGCGGTGTCGCGGCCGGCCATGTCGAAACCCCAGGGGCCCATCCGGGGCGCCTTGCTGAGGTCGCGGGCGGCGGTTTCCGGAGCGGTGGTCGCAGCGTCGGCGGCGAAGGCGCTGGGGCTGGCGGCGAGCAGGGCGGCCGCGCAGGCGGCGGCGAGCCAGGCAGTCTTCATAGGTATGGGGTCTCGCTTGATCGAAGTCGGCGCGGACCATGCTACGGGCCCGCGCCGTTACGCTCGTTACATTTCTGTCAGACGGCTAGTGATGATGATGCGCGGCCGCGGCGGGAGGCCCCATCGCCGCGACGAACGAGACCTTCACCGTGGCGCCGCTGGCGAAGGTAAGGGTGGCCGGCACGGCGTCACCCGTCTTCACGGGCTTAGTCAGGCCTACGAACATCAGATGATAGCCGCCGGGCGCGAAGGTGACGCTTCCCCCGGCCGGGACCGGGACGCGGGCGACCTGCTTCATGGAGGCCATCCCGCCGCTCATGCTGGACTGGTGGATCTGGACCGTCCGGGCCAGGGGGCTGGCGACGGCGACCAGGGCGTCGGGCTTCGCGTCCGGGTTCTTCAGGGTCATGAAACCGGCGCCGGTCCCGCCCTGGGCGGCGGGCCGGGTCCAGGCGGCCTCGACCTTGGGGGCGGCCTGCGCGGCGGTGGCGACGGCCAGGGCCGCCAGGGTGGTGAGAAGACGTCTCATCGGCTGTCCTTAGTGATGCGGGCCGGCGGCGGCCGGCGCGGGGGTGAGGATGACGTTCGGCGCAGGATACTTCGGCCGCGCCGCGCCCGGGGGCGCGGTTTCGGTCCAGCGGTTCTGGGCCTCGCCGCAGGTCTGTATGGCCGGGAAGGCGAGAGGCCCTTCGCCCGGCGGCAGCTTGGCGAGGATCAGGAACTCGTCGAAATGGTCGGCGGGCAGGTCGCCGCGCCAGACGATGGCGGTGACGGCCTCGCCATCCCCGCGCTCGACGGTGAGCAGCCAGCCCGGCTTGGGCTGCGGCCGCGCGACCGAGGTCCCGGCGGGAATCTCGATCCGCAGGGCGGTCGTGGCTTTCCCGTCGCAGCCGTGGCCGAGGCCGAAGCGCAACACCTGATAGGCGCCGGCGGCGCCCGTCGCCGGCTGGACGCTCACGTGGGCGGAGGCCGCCGTCGCCACGGCGAGGCCGACCATGAGGGTCAGGGATCTCAGAACGCCCATTGCACGCCTCCGAACACGGATCGCCCGTCGCCGGGCCAGTAGGCCGCGCTCGCGGCTGTGGCCGCGATCTGCGCCTGGACGTTGGAGATGTAGTCCTTGTCCGCGAGGTTCCGGATGTCGAGGAACAGCGACAGCCGCTCGTCCAGCGCCCACCCCGCGTTGAGGTTCACCACGGCATAGGCGGGGGCCTCAGTGGTGTTTCGGTAGTCGACCTGGATCTTCGAGGCCGACCATTCCACCGACGGGGCGAGGAACCATCCCGACGGGTCCTCGTAGCGCAGCTCGGCCCGGTAGAAATGCTTCGGCACGATGGGCAGGCGGTTGTCGCCGTACTGGCCGTCGCCGTCGAACCGGAAGTCGGACAGCGTATAGGTCTGGCGCAGGCGCAGGCGCTCGGCGATCCGCCAGTCCACGGCCGCCTCGATCCCCTGGTGGATCGTTCTGTCCGCGTTGAAGGTCGAGGCCGGGATGTTCGGCCCGATGGTGAACTGCAGGAGCTCCCTGTCCAGCCAGGCGCGGTAGAGCGTGATATCCCACAGGAACGGCCCGCGACGGCCGCGCGTCCCCAGCTCGGCGGTCCAGGCCTCCTGCGCCTTGATCGGCGCGAACCCGAGGTTGGTCGGCGACATCGATCCGAGGTTCGGCGGCTCCACCGACTTCGTCACGTTGGCGAACAGCTGGGCGCCGTCGTCCGCCTCCCAGATGAGCCCCACGCGGGGGGCGATCCAGTCGTAGTCCTTGGAGGCCTTGAGATCGATCGTCCCTGCGACCCCCGGGATGGCGAAGCTGCGGTAGTCGCGCCGGGCCTGGCCCCACGTCCCGCCGGCGACCACGGCCAGGTGCGGCGTCACGAACAACCGCCCCTCGACGAAGACGTCCGCAGCGTCGGCGTTCTGCAGGGTGCGGGAGGTCGGCGCGCCCCGCGCGCCCCGCACGTTGACGTAGAAGTTGGAGTCGAGGTCCCCGGTGCGGAGCCAGACGCCGCCGTAGGCGTCGGCGCGCAGGCCGCCCAGTTCGCCCGCCCAGTCCAGCCGGGCGAAGGCGGCGTAGTTGCGGCTCTGCTGGTCGATGACCTGGAAGATCGGGTGGTCCAGGTCCTTCCAGACGGCGTAGGCGCCCGCCTCGAGCACGGTGCTGTCGGAGAGGCGCCAGGTGGTCCTGACCGAACTGCGCAGGCCGCGCTGGTTCCGCCCCTGGTCGTTGTTGTAGTTGCCCACCGTCGCCTGCCGCGGGTCGGCGTCGAACTGGGCCCGGGTCAGGGCGCCGGGGATCTCCTGGGCGATGTTCCAGCCGCCCACGATGAACCGGACCTCGCGGTCCTCCCCGAAGCTGCGGCCCAGGTTCAGCGCCCCGAACTGAAGGTTCTGCTGGCTCTGCGGCCGGTAGCCCTGGCCGGTCTGGTTGGTGGCGGCGGCATAGACGTCCCACTCGCCCTGGACGCGGGCGACGGCCACATGCTCGCGCAGCAGGCCATAGCTGCCCCCATCGACCCGAACGAGGGCCTCGTGGCCGGCGTTCCGGCCCGTGGGCGTCACCACATTGACCGCCCCGCCCAGCAGCGCGCCGCCGAACCGCAGCGCGTTCCCGCCGCGATAGACCTCGGTGTAGCGGGCGATCAGGGGGTCGATGGACTGGCTGTCGCCGAAGCCGTCGGCCTCGTTCAGCGGCAGGCCGTCCTGGGCGATCAGGAGGCCGCGGTTGTGGTTGGCGTTGCCGATCCCCGAGCCGCGGATCGACAGGCGGATATCCCCGCCCCACTTGCGCTGGGCGTAGACGCCCGGCGCATCGCGCAGGACGTCGTCGAGGGCGAGGGCGACGCGCTTTTCATAGGATTCGGCGGAGATCACCGAGACGGCCCCCGGTGTCTCCGACAGGCGCTGGCGCGCGTCGGCGACCACGGGCGGGTCTTCGGGGTTTCGGGCGCCGGTGACGATCACCGAATCAACGGTGGTGGGTGGCGCGTCGTCGGCGGCAAAGGCGATCGACGGGATGCCGGACGCGGCGAGCAGCGCCGCGCGCAAGGCGAGTTTCATGGATGGACTCCGAACATGACGAGACGGGCGCGCGAGAGCTCGCGCGCCGACGGCAGCGATCAGGCTTCGGAAGTCGGGGGTCCCTGGCCCGGCGGCCGCGGCGGGGCGCGGGCGGGGGGTGTGAGGCGGTGCGGTCGGGCGGCGGGGGGCGCCTCGGCGACGACATAGGCCACGTGGCAGACGCTCACCGCCGAGGGCGGGTCGGCCGCGGGGGCAGGGCAGAGGCAGTGCTTGCAGCTGTGGTCCGCCGCCGGCGAGCCGCCGCCGCCGTCCGGCGCCGCCTGCAGCCCCATGTCGGTGCAGATCAGGAGTTCGCCCGCCGTGGCCGGGGCCGCGGCGGCGAAGGCGGGGACCAGCGCCTGGACCAGCAAGGCGAACACGGCCAGCAGGGCGATCATCGCCCGGCGCTCGGCGCGCTCCATTCCGGCCTGTTTGCTCGGCAGTCCCACAAACCGGCGTCGTAAACGCACCGCGGGATTCCGCAAGCCGTCTCGATGCCCCATAGTGAGGCTATCGAGAAATCGGAGACCTGATGGAAGGCCACGTTCAGCCCGGCGCGTACAAGGATGTCGTACTGTTCCTCGCCACGGCCGGGGTCGTGGTTCCGCTGTTCCGCCGCTGGCGGGTCAGCCCGATCCTGGGGTTCCTGGGCGCCGGCGTGGTCCTGGGGCCGTATGGCCTCGGCAGCCTGGCCCACGAGGTCGAGTGGCTGAGCGCCTTCACCATCGACAACCCGGCCCAGCTGGCCCAGCTGGCCGAGCTCGGGGTGGTGTTCCTGCTGTTCATGATCGGCCTGGAGCTGTCGTGGGAGCGCCTGCGCTCCCTGCGCCGCTACGTCTTCGGCCTGGGCGCCCTGCAGGTCGGGCTGTGCCTGACGGCGACGGCGGCGGTGGCGATGGCCATGGGACAGCCCCCGGCGGCGGCCATCGCCATCGGCGCGGCCCTGGCCCTGTCCTCCACCGCCATCGTCATGCCGATCCTGGCCGAGCAGAAGCGCCAGCACGCCGTCGCCGGCCGCGCCACCTTCTCGGTGCTGCTGTTCCAGGACCTGGCGGTGGCGCCCATCCTGGTCACGCTCACCCTCATGGGCCGCCGCTCGGACGAGCCCTTTTCGCCCAGCATGCTGCTGTCGCTGCTGCCCGCGATCGCCGGCGTCGCGGCGCTGTTCCTTTTCGGCCGTCTCCTGCTGCGGCCGATGCTGCGCTCGGTGGCCAAGGCCAAGAGCGAGGAGCTGTTCCTCGCCGCCTCCCTGCTGGTGGTGGTGGGCGCCGGCCTGGTCAGCGCCCTGGCGGGGCTGTCCATGGCCCTGGGCGCCTTCGTCGCCGGCCTGCTCCTCGCCGAGACCGAGTTCCGCCACGAGGTCGAGGTGCGGGTCGAGCCCTTCAAGGGCCTCCTGCTCGGCATGTTCTTCATCTCGGTCGGCATCGGGCTGAACGTGCCGCTGCTGCTGGAGCGGCCGCTGATCATCGTCGGGTCGGCCGTGGCGCTGGTGTCGCTCAACACGGCGGTGGTCTTCGGCCTGGCCAAGGCCTTCCGGCTGAAGACCCGCGCGGCGATCGAGGCCGCCCTGCTGCTGGCCGGAGCCGGCGAGTTCGCGTTCGTCATCCTGGGCCAGGCCATGGACCAGGGCCTGGTCGATCGGACGGTCGGCCAGACGGCGCTGGTGGCCGCCACCCTCTCGATGTTCTCGATTCCCTTCCTCGCGCAGCTGGGCCTGAAACTGGGCGGCCGCCAGATCGTCCCCAGCGAGCTGCCGCCGGAGCCGGAGGGCGAACCCGACGACGAGCCCAAGGTCCTGGTCGTGGGCTACGGCCGGGTCGGCCGCCTGGTCGGCGACATGCTGCGCCGGCACCAGATCGCGTGGGTGGGGGCCGAGCTCGATCCCAAGCTGGTCGAACAGGGCCGTCGGGCAGGCGAGGCCATCTATTTCGGCGACGCGGCCCGGGCGGACTTCCTGATGCGTTGCGGCCTGGCCGACGCGCCGGCGCTGGTGGTGACCATGGACAATCCCGAGGGCGCCGAGGCCATCGTCGCCGTGGCGCGGGAGCTGCGACCGGACCTCACCATCGTGGCGCGGGCCCGGGACGCCCGCCACGCCCAGCGGCTCTACGACCTGGGCGCCACCGATGCGGTGCCGGAGACGGTCGAGGCCAGCCTGCAGCTGTCGGAGGCCGTGCTGGTGGAGATCGGGGTGCCGATGGGCCTGGTCATCGCCTCGATCCATGAACGCCGCGACGAGTTCCGCAAGTCGCTGAACCGTCCCGAATCACTGGGCGGCCGGGCCCGCCGCTTCCAGCGCGAGCGGGGCGCCTGAACGGCGCCGAAAACGCGGCGCCCAAAAATCTTCATCCGCGGTTCATCCGCGCGGAACCAAGCGTGGCCTTGATCCGTTGGGCGGTCTGACGACGGACGACGTGTCGGGGATAAATGGGCGAATGCAGTCAGGGCGTGTAGAAGCGAAGCGCGAGTCGGCTGGCGAAGGCCGGCGCGCTTGCGCTGCGTCAATGCCGCGCCTTTACAAACAACGCCAAGGACTTGCGTCAGAACTCGACGGACGCTTCCACGCGCCCGTTGCAGATTGGCGGAGGTTCTGGAGATGAGAACCGCGTTCGCGTGGCGGAAGCTGGGCGAACCGGCGGGGCGATTGTGCTAGGTAGCCCTTGCGAATGCACGCATTTGCAGGGGACCGGACGCCCGACGTCCTGGTAGAGCTTGGGAAAGGCTGGCGAAATTGCGGTTCGAGTGTGGCTCTGGCGACACTTTCGCAACGACTAAGCCTTGTTATAACGGCGGCTGGGTCAAACGGCCGCACCACCTGAGGGCAACGAGAGGGCTCTGATTATGAAGTTGAAACTCCTGGCTGGGGCCGCGATGGCTGCGGTTTTCGCCGCATCCGGCGCCGCCGCGCAAGAAGGCTGGTACGGCGCCGTTGATCTCGGCTACCACTGGCCGGACTCGCTCGAAGCGACGTCCTCCAACAATGCCGCGAACGGCGCTCCCTATCAGTGGGATTTCAATCAGGAAGATGACTGGGCCGGCTTCGCCCGCCTCGGCTATCAGCTGAACGACAACTGGCGGGTCGAACTGGAAGTCGGCTACCGCTCGGGCGACATCGAGTCGGTCCGCGGCGGGTCGAACCAGGCCGTCGTCGGCCTCTGCACCCCCGGCGTGACGCGCACCCCCGCGGCGCCCGCCTGCGGCTCGCCGGACGGCGACGTCTCGGCGTGGACCGTGATGGGCAATGTCATCTACGACATCCTGCCCGGCTCGGCCCTGAACCCGTTCGTCGGCGCCGGCATCGGCGTGAACCACGTCAAGATGGACGTGCTCGGCCAATTCTCGAACGTCCCGGGCACGGTGACGGCGGCCAACGCCATCCAGAACCTGACGATCGACGACTCCGACACGGCGTTCGCCTACCAGCTGATCGCCGGCCTGGCCTGGAAGGCCACCGACCAGCTCAGCGTCGACCTCACCTATCGCTACCTGGGCGGCTCGGATCTGGACTTCACGTCCACCGGCAGCCTGGCCAGCGGCCTGCAGCCGGGCGTGTTCTCTGGCGAGTACAAGGACCAGTCGGTGACGCTGGGCCTGCGGTACCTGTTCGCGGCCCCGCCGCCCCCGCCGCCGCCCCCGCCGCCCCCGCCGCCTCCGCCCCCGCCGCCGCCTCCTCCGCCCCCGCCGCCTCCGCCGGCGCCGGCCTATGAGGCCAAGCAGTTCATCGTCTACTTCCCGTTCGATCAGTACGTGATCACGCCGGAAGCCCAGGCGGTGATCACCGACGCGGCCAACTACGCCAAGGGCGGCAACGCCACGCGTCTGGTCGTCGTGGGCCACGCCGACACCTCGGGTTCGGCGACCTACAACGTCCGCCTGTCGGAACGCCGTGCGAAGGCCGTGGCCGACGCGCTGGTCGGCGCCGGGGTGAACCAGACGGCGCTGTCCGTCGACTGGAAGGGCGAGACCATGCCCGCGGTCGCCACCGGCGACGGCGTCAAGGAACCGCTGAACCGCCGCTCGACGATCGACATCAACTTCTAAGTCGATCCAAGACAGCGACTAAAGCTGAGGGCCCGGCGGCAACGCCGGGCCCTTTTCTTTTGGAGCGCTACTGCCCCTCCCTTGATGGGGAGGGACAGGCCGCAAAGCGGCCAGGGTGAGGGAGAGCGGGCCGGAGTAGGGCGGGGCTCGCGATCATCTGTCCCTCGCTTGACGACCGAACAAATCATGAACAAAACTTGCGCCGATGAGACCCGAAATCCTGCGCGCCCGCGAGCTGCGACGGAACATGAGCGAGCCGGAGGTCATCCTCTGGAGTCGCCTCAAACGCCTACGCGAGCAGGGCTTCGCCTTCCGTCGACAGTTCCCCTTTCGCGGGTACTTTCTTGACTTCGCCTGCCTGTCCTACCGGCTAGTGATTGAGGTCGATGGCGGGCAGCACAACGAGGAACGTCAGGCCGAACACGACGCGGTGCGGGATCGGATCCTCGAACGGCACGGCTTTCGGGTGCTGCGTTTCACGGCCGGTGAGGTGCGGCGGAACCTCGGCGGCGTGATAGATCGGGTTGTTTGCGCGCTTGAAGAGATGCCGCGGGTGAAGGGGGAGGGTCGCATCGAGGCGCTGAGCCCGATCCTTACCCCCTCACCCTGACCGCTTCGCGGTCTGTCCCTCCCCATCAAGGGAGGGAAACGGCGCTGTGCGCCTAGATCGGCAGCTGGGTCGTGGACTTGACCTCTTCCAGCACCGCATAGGTGCGGGTCTCGCGGACGCCGGGGATGCGGACCAGGACGTCCTCGAGGAACTTGCGCCAGGCGGCCAGGTCGCGGACGCGGGACTTGATCAGATAGTCGAAGCCGCCGGCCACCATGTGGCACTCCAGGACATCGGGCGCGCGGCGGGCTGCGGCTGCGAAGGTGTCGAACACCTCGGGCGTGGTGCGGTCCAGGACCACCTCCACGAAGATCAGCACGCCCCGCTCCACCTTCTCCGGATCCACCAGGGCGGCGAAGCCGGTGATGTAGCCGGTGTCTCGGAGCCGGCGGACCCGGTCCGAGCAGGCCGAGGCCGAGAGGTTGCAGCGCTCGGCCAGTTCGGCATTGCTGATCCGCCCGTCCGCCTGCAACGTCCGGAGGAGGCGGCGATCCGTGTCATCCAGGCGTAGACTATTCGACATATCTCGCTCCTGGGCCAGGTTCTTCGGCGAACGGCCCGATCTATCGTAGCACATTCGCTCTCGCGTCGATTATGCCGTTCATCCTTGGATATGGAGCTGCGGATGGCGTTCGATCACCTGGACCAGGACAAATTCGCCGACGAGCGCACGACGCTCGCCGCCATCCTGGCCGCCAAGCCGCTGAGCCAGCCGGACCGCGAGGCGGTGCGTGTGGAGGCCGAGGCGCTGGTGCGGGCCGCGCGCAAGACCGCCAACCGGCAGGGCGTCGTCGAGAGCTTCCTGCAGGAGTTCAGCCTGTCGACGCGCGAGGGCCTGGCCCTCATGTGCCTGGCCGAGGCCCTGCTGCGGACGCCGGACGAGGAGACCCGCGACCGCCTCATCGCCGAGAAGATCGCCTCGGCCGACTGGGCCAGCCACGCCGGCCAGTCCGACAGCCTGCTGGTGAACGCCTCCACCTGGAGCCTGATGCTCACGGGCAAGATCATCGACCCCGACGAGGAGGCCCGCAACGACCTCTCCGGCTTCATCAAGCGCCTGGCCGGGCGGCTGGGCGAGCCGGTGATCCGCAAGGCGGTGGGCGCGGCCGTGCGCATCATGGGCGAGCAGTTCGTCCTGGGCGCGACCATCGAGAAGGCGATCCGGCGGGCGGGGGCGGACGGCTTCGTCTGCTCCTTCGACATGCTGGGCGAGGGGGCGCGCACCGATGCTGACGCCGACCGGTACGAAAAGGCCTATGCCGACGCCATCCGCTCGGTGGCGAGACACGCCAAGGGTCAGGGTCCGGAACGCGGCCACGGCGTCTCGGTGAAGCTCTCGGCCCTGTCGCCGCGCTACGAGGCGCGCCAGGCCGAGCGGGTGTTCGCCGACCTCTACCCGCGCATCCTCCGCCTTGCGCAGATCGCGGCGGAGGCGGACATCAATTTCACCCTCGACGCGGAAGAAGCCGACCGGCTGGCCATTTCGCTGGACCTTCTGGACCGGCTGGCGCGCGAGCCGTCGCTCGGCGACTGGCGTGGCCTGGGCCTCGCCGTGCAGGCCTACCAGAAGCGCGGGCCTCGCTCGATCGAGGCCGTGGCCGGCATCGCACGGGCCAGCGGCCGCCGCCTGATGGTGCGGCTGGTGAAGGGCGCCTATTGGGATTCGGAGATCAAACGCGCCCAGGTGGCCGGCCTCGAAGGCTATCCGGTCTACACCACCAAGGCCGCCACCGACGTCTCGTACCTGGTCTGCGCCCGGGCGCTGCTGGGCGCGGCCCCGCACCTCTACGGCCAGTTCGCCACCCACAACGCCCACACCCTGGCCGCCGTCCGCCTGATGGCCAGCCAGATGGGCCTGTCGCCGGAATTCCAGCGCCTGCACGGGATGGGCGAGGCGCTCTACGGGGCCGCCAAGGATCGCTACGGTGACTTTCCGCTGCGGGTCTATGCGCCCGTCGGCAGCCACGAGGACCTGCTGCCCTACCTGGTGCGCCGCCTGCTGGAGAACGGCGCCAACACCTCCTTCGTCCACGCCCTGCTCGACGAGAAGACTCCGGTGTCCAAGGTGGTGGTCGATCCGATCACCGCGGTCGAGGCGGCGGGCGCGGGCCCGCATCCACGCATTCCCCTGCCGCGCGACCTCTACGGCCCGGGCCGTCGCAACTCCGGCGGCCTCGACCTGTCGATCCAGGCGGTGCGCGATGGCCTGACCGCCGCCATCGCCCGGCTGGACGAGGAAATGCTGGAGGCGGCGCCGATCGTCTCGGGCCTGAGGGTGAAGGAGGGGGCCGGACAGCCGGTCGTCTCGCCCAGCGTCCTTTCCCTCAAAATCGGCCAATCCTGGTCAGCGTCCACGGCAGACGTCGACCGGGCCTTCGCCGCCGCCAGGCTCGCCCAGAGGCCCTGGGACCGCCTGGGCGGCGAGGGGCGGGCCAGGGTGCTGCGGGCCATGGGCGAGGCCCTGGAAGCCGAGCGCGACCGCCTGATCGCCATCTGCGTCCGCGAAGCCGGCAAAACGCTGGCCGACGCCATCGCCGAGGTGCGCGAGGCCGCCGACTTCTGCCGCTACTACGCCTACCTGGCCGAGCGGCAGTTCGCCCAGCCCGAGACGATGCGCGGGCCGGTGGGCGAGACCAACCAGCTCAGCCTGCACGGCCGCGGCGTCTTCGTCTGCATCAGCCCGTGGAACTTCCCGCTGGCCATCTTCACCGGCCAGATCGCTGCGGCCCTGGCGGCCGGCAACGGGGTGCTGGCCAAGCCTGCCGAACAGACGCCCATCGTCGCGACCGAAGCGGTGAAGCTGTTCCATGCCGCCGGCGTGCCCGCGGACCTCTTGCACCTGCTGCCTGGCGACGGGGCCACGGTCGGGGCGGCGCTGACGGCGCACCCCGGCTGCGACGGCGTGGCCTTCACCGGCGGCACGGACACGGCCTGGGCGATCAACCGCACCCTGGCGGCGCGCCAGGGGCCGATCGTGCCGTTCATCGCCGAGACGGGCGGGCTGAACGCCATGTTCGTCGACACGACGGCCCTGCGCGAACAGGTGCTGGACGACGTGCTGCTGTCCGGCTTCGGCTCAGCCGGCCAGCGCTGCTCCGCGCTGCGGCTGCTGTTCGTGCCGCACGACACCGCCGACCTGATCATCGACGGCCTCAAGGGCGCCATGCAGACGCTGGTGGTGGGCGATCCCTCCGATCCGCGCACCGACATCGGGCCGGTGATCGACGCCGAGGCCCTGGCCGCGCTGGAGGCCCATGCCGAGAAGCTCGGGCGCGAGGCCAAGGTGCTGGGCCGCCTGGACGTTCCGGCGGGCGGCCATTTCTTCGCTCCGACCCTGGCCGAGATCCCCGATGCCTCCTTCCTGCAGAAGGAGGTGTTCGGACCGATCCTGCACGTGGTGCGGTACGATCCGACGCGCCTGGAGCAAGCCGCCGCCCCTCTGGTGCAGGCGCGCTATGGCCTGACCCTGGGCGTTCACAGCCGGATCGAGGCCTTCGCCGAAGAGGTGCAGCGGGCGGTCCCGGCCGGCAACGCCTACGTCAACCGCTCGATGATCGGCGCCGTGGTGGGCGTCCAGCCCTTCGGCGGCGAGGGGCTGTCGGGCACCGGGCCCAAGGCGGGCGGGCCCCACGCCCTGCTGCGCTATGCGGTGGAGCGGGCCGTCAGCGTCAACATCACCGCCCAGGGCGGCGATCCGGCGCTTCTCAACCTGGACGCCTGATCCTTATGGCTCCGCTCGCGTTGTAGGTCCCAAGGACGTTCGTCGAGGGACTTCATGACGCTGCAACAAGCCCTGGCCTTCGGGCTGATGGGCGCGACCATCGTCGCCTTCATCTGGGGGCGGTGGCGCTATGACGTGATCGCGGTCCTGGCGCTGCTGGTCGGCGTGACGCTGAATATCGTCCCGGCCAGCTCGGCCTTCGACGGGTTCAAGAACGACATCACCGTCATCATCGCCTGCGCCCTGATCGTCAGCGCGGCGTTCGCCAAGTCCGGGGTGGTCGAGCTGGTTCTGCGGCCCCTGCTGCCGCATCTGAAGAGCGCCACGTCGCAGGTGATGCTGTTCGCCGGGGCGGTGACGATCCTGTCGATGGTGACCAAGAACGTCGGCGCCCTGGCCATCATGATGCCCATCGCCCTATCCGTGGCGAAACGGACAGGTACGTCACCCTCTCGGCTGCTGATGCCGATGTCCTTCGGCGCCCTGCTCGGCGGCACCGTCACCCTGGTGGGCACGTCCCCCAACATCATCGTCTCCCAGGTGCGCGACGACATCCTGGGCCGGCCGTTCGAGATGTACGATTACGCCCCCGTGGGCCTCGGCGTCACGGCGGTCGGGCTCGTCTTCCTCGCCTTCGGCTATCGCCTGCTGCCCTGGTCGCGGCCCGTGCCCGAGGCGATGGAAGCCGCCCTGGCGGCCAACCCCTATGTCACCGAAGTCGAGGTTCCCGGCCATTGGGACACCGCCCGCACCAGCGTGGGCAAGCTGGGCCGCCTGGCCAACGGGGACGTCCAGGTGATGGCCCTGCTGCGCGACGGCAAGCGCCAGGCTTCGCCGCACCCGAACACCCGCATCCGGCCGGGCGACATCCTCCTGCTGGAAGGCGACCACCAGGCGCTGGACGACCTGATCGCCCGGCTGAAGCTGCGCCTGACCCGCGCCGACCGCCCCATCGCCATGGAGGAGCCCACCGAGGAGGTCCGCATCGTCGAGGCCATCGTCGGGCCGGACTCCATGATGGTGGGCCGCTCGGCCCGGCAGGAGGACCTCCACACCACCCACGGGGTGAACCTGCTGGCGGTCAGCCGCGCCGGCTATCGGGTGACCAGCGCCCTGCGGACGCTGCGCCTGCGGGCCGGCGACGTGGTGGTGCTGCAGGGCGCCGAGCGCGCCCTGCCGGGTGTTCTGAAGACCCTAGGCCTGCTGCCGCTGGCCGAGCGAGAGGTGCGTCTGGGCGGTATCCGCCACGCTGTCGCGCCCGCGCTGATCCTGGGGGTGGCCATGGTGCTGGTGGCGCTCAAGATCGCCCCGGTGGCCATCGCCTTCTTCGGCGCCGCCGCCCTCATGGTGGCCATCGGCGCAATCCGGATGCGCGAGGCCTACACGGCGTTGGACGGCCCGCTGCTGGTGCTGATCGCCTGCCTGATCCCGGTCAGCGACGCGATCCGCACCACCGGGGGCGCGGACCTTATCGCCCACACGCTGGCGGACGTCTTCCGAGGGCAGGCGCCGATCCTGGCGCTGGCGGCGGTGATGGCGGTGGCCATGGCGGCCACACCCTTCCTCAACAACGCCGCGACCGTGCTGATCGTCGCGCCGATCGGGGCCAGTCTGGCCAGGCTGCTGGGGCTGCAACCGGACCCGTTTCTGATGGCCGTCGCCCTGGGCGCCGCCTGCGACTTCCTCACGCCCATCGGCCACCAGTGCAATACGTTGGTCATGGCGCCGGGCGGCTACCGGTTCATCGACTACCCCAGGTTGGGAGCTCCGCTGACGCTCATCGTCCTTGTGGTTGGAACGGCCCTGATCGCCCTCGTTTGGCCACTTACCCGGTAGGTGTTCACAGTGTCGTGAATCGGCGAGAGGGTTAACGGGCCCGTCCGAGAGCCGGCCGAACGTCGTTAAGGCCTCGTTAGCGAAAAAGTCTGTGTGCGGCTAACCCGCCTCATTGACGAGTCTGGCCGGCCTATGTCGCTATATGTGGGCTGGTTCGGGGGTTGGACCACAAGATGTAGGGCGGAAGGCGGGTGCGTCTTCCTTCGAGGGGCTTAGGCAGGCACATGAGCGAAGCGGCGAAAGTTGGGATTGCCGAGACTTCTGAACGGGTTGCGTCCGCTGCGGCGCGCCCGCAGCTGCAGCTTGTCCGCAAGGTCGAGGTGGATCGGTCGCGCGACGCGCTGTTGACCGATTTCGGCAAGACCACGCTGGAGGACCGCTACCTCCTCCCGGGGGAAAGCTACCAGGACATGTTCGCCCGGGTGGCCACGGCCTATGCCGACGACGCCGACCATGCCCAGCGGATCTACGACTACATCTCGCGCCTGTGGTTCATGCCCGCCACGCCCGTGCTGTCGAACGGCGGCGCGAACCGTGGCCTGCCGATCTCCTGCTTCCTCAACGCCGTGCCGGACAACCTGGAAGGCATTCAGGGCGTCTGGAACGAGAACGTGGCCCTGGCCTCCAACGGCGGCGGCATCGGCACCTACTGGGGCGGCGTCCGCTCCATCGGCGAGAAGGTGAAGGGCGCTGGCCAGACCAGCGGCATCATCCCCTTCATCCGCGTGATGGACTCCCTGACGCTGGCGATCAGCCAGGGATCGCTGCGCCGCGGGTCGGCGGCGGTCTATCTCGACGTCCATCACCCCGAAATCGAAGAGTTCCTGGAGATCCGGAAGCCGTCGGGCGACTTCAACCGCAAGTCCCTGAACCTGCACCACGGCATCTCGATCAGCGACGAGTTCATGGAAGCCGTCCGCGACGGCGCCATGTTCGGCCTGCGCTCGCCGAAGACCGACGAGGTGATCCGCGAGGTCGACGCCCGCTCGCTCTGGCAGAAAATCCTCGAGATCCGCCTGCAGACCGGCGAGCCCTACCTGATCTTCTCCGACACGGTGAACCGCGCCATGCCGCAGCACCAGCGCGAGCTGGGCCTGTCGGTGCGGCAGTCGAACCTGTGCTCCGAGATCATGCTGCACACCGGCAAGGACCATCAGGGGCTGGAGCGCACGGCCGTCTGCTGCCTGAGCTCGGTCAACGCCGAGACGTTCCTGGAGTGGCGCGACCATCCGACGTTCATCGAGGACGTCATGCGCTTCCTCGACAACGTGCTGGAGGACTTCATCAACCGGGCGCCGCCCGAGATGAAGCATGCGGTCTATGCCGCGCGCCGGGAGCGGTCCGTCGGCCTGGGCCTCATGGGCTTCCACTCGTTCCTGCAGGCCCAGAACGTCCCGTTCGAGAGCGCCATGGCCAAGAGCTGGAACATGCGGCTCTTCAAGACCCTGCGCCGGCAGTGCGACGCGGCCTCGCGCAAGCTGGCCGCAGAGCGCGGCCCGTGCCCGGACGCGGCCGAACGCAATGTGATGGAGCGGTTCAGCCACAAGCTGGCCATCGCGCCGACCGCCTCGATCTCGATCATCTGCGGCGGCACCAGCGCCGGCATCGAGCCGATCCCGGCCAACATCTACACCCACAAGACCCTGTCGGGGACCTTCGCGGTGCGGAACCCCTACCTTGAGCGGCTGCTCGACGAGAAGGGACAGAACAACGTCGAGACCTGGGACACGATCCTGCAGAACGAAGGCTCGGTTCAGCACCTCGACTTCCTCAGCCAGGACGAGAAGGACGTCTACAAGACGGCCTTCGAGATCGACCAGCGCTGGGTGGTGGAACTGGCGGCGGATCGCACGCCCGACATCTGCCAGTCGCAGTCGGTGAACCTGTTCCTGCCCGGCGACGTGGATAAGTGGGACCTGCACATGCTCCACTGGCAGGCCTGGGAGCGGGGGTGCAAGTCCTTGTATTATCTGCGTTCCAAGTCGGTGCAGCGGGCCAGCCACGCCGGGGGCGAGGAACTGGCGGCGGTCGTTCAGGCCGAAGGCAAGACGGACTATGAGGAATGCCTCGCCTGCCAGTGAGTGGGCATTAAGGCTGCCTTAGTTCGGCTGCGGCGCTTTTGCGCTTGCCGGTCCGCTCCGCCCGACCAACTATGCCTGCGGGGACCACGTTGCACGGACGTGTGTGGGAGTAGCGGATGCGTTTGCTGGCGCATTTTGCGATCGCGTCGGGACTGGCGGCCTCCGCCGGCGGCGCCCTCGCGCAGACTCCGGATCATGCCGCCCTGACCGAGGCCGCGTTCGCCGAGACCACGGCGGCCGCGGTGACCTGGACCTCCAGCGAGGTCCGGCTGCCGGGCCGGGATGACGGGCCGGTCGACTCCCTGCGCATCAACGTCGCGAGCAGCATACGGCTGCCGGGCCTGGCGCCCGGTAGGGACCGGTACGACGTGACCCTGGTCCGCAAGTGGCCGGGCGCGGTCAGCTTCGATTCCGACGGCCTGGCGTTCGACCTCGCCCCCCACGCGGGCTTCGGCGTCTCCAGCGCAGGGACCCAGGCCGAGGGCGGCGCCACCCTGACCATCTCCAAATCGCGCGGCGAGCGGGCGCTGGAGCAGCTGCGCGACTTAGGCGTCAAGGACGGGGCCAGCTTCGGCGACCGCGGCCGCTGGTACCTGTTCGCCGCGGCCAGCGGCCGGGCGGTGGGTCTAAACATGCTGCGCGGCGAGCACGGCTGGGATCGGGCGGGCTGGAGTACGGACGCCTCCGGCGCCCTGGTCGGCGACGCCCAGGTCGGGGTCGGCTGGCGCAAGGGTGACGTGCAGTCCTCGTTCGGCGTCATCCACCGCGAGGTGAAGGGCCGCCACATGGTGTTCGGCCAGCAGACCCGCGACGACACGGTGGCCGCCTTCACCTTCTCGCTGAAGCCCACGGGCCGCTAGAGGCGGTCCCAGCCCTCGGCGAACGGATAGCGCCGGGCCCACAGGTCCGCGAGCCGCGGGTCGGCGTCGAGCCGGCGCACCACCTCGCCCATCCGCGGGGCCGCCGCATAGAACCTCTCTCGCCGCGGCCGGAACCGGCTGACCACGGCGACGTAGAGGTCCAGCACCGTCAGCTGGTCGCCCAGCAGGTAGCGGCCGGGCGCCAGCCCCGCCTCCATCACCGCCCAGCAGTCCGAGATGCGGTCCTGGATCCGCCGGTCCACGTCGGCGTGCAGGGCGGGATCGGCCACCAGGCGCGAGGGATCGTCCTTCAGCCAGTAGTGGGCGTAGATCGCGGAGGAGACGAAGACCATCCAGCGCAGGAAGGCGCCCCGCGCCGGATCGCCGGCCGCCGGCGCAAGGGCCGCCTCGGGGTGCTGCTCCGCCAGCCAGATCAGGATCGCGGCGCTCTCGGTCAGCACCTCCCTGCCCGGGGTGAGGAGGGCCGGCACCTGGCGCATCGGATTGGCGGCCAGCACCCGGTCGCCGTCGGCCCGCTGGGCCGGATCGTAGGTCGGCGCCTCGATCACCTCGTGGGGCGCGCCGATCAGCGCCAGGGCCGCCTCCACGGCCACCCCGCCGGATCCCTCGGCGGAATACAAGATGTAGTGGTCGGCCATCGTCTATCCACAATCCATGGGGAAAATATCCCCGCCTGTGCGCAACTTACCCCTGCCGCCCGGCGCGGTTCAGGCTTACCTTTCCATAACGGGAAGCGCGTGCTCCTGATTCGTCGCAGGGCCAAGTTCATGACCACGTCCAACGTCCGCAACCTGCCGGGGCTCCTCACGCCCTCCTACGCCTACAAGCCGTTCCGCTATCCGTGGGCCTACGACTTCTGGAAGAAGCAGCAGCAGGTCCACTGGATGCCGGAGGAGATCCCGCTGGGCGAGGACCTCAAGGACTGGGCCTCCAAGCTGAACGACAAGGAGCGCAACCTCCTCACCCAGATCTTCCGCTTCTTCACCCAGTCGGACGTCGAGGTGAACGACAACTACATGGAGCGGTACAGCCGCGTCTTCAAACCCACCGAGGTGAAGATGATGCTGGCGGCGTTCTCCAACATGGAGACGATCCACATCGCCGCCTACGCCCTGCTGCTCGAGACGATCGGGATGCCGGACGCCGAGTTCACCGCGTTCCTGGACTACCAGGCCATGCGGGACAAGCACGACTACATGCAGCAGTTCGGCGTCGAAACGAACGCGGATATCGCCCGGACGCTGGCCATGTTCGGCGGGTTCACCGAGGGCCTGCAGCTGTTCGCCAGCTTCGCCATGCTGATGAACTTCCCGCGCCACAACAAGATGAAGGGCATGGGCCAGATCGTCAGCTGGTCGGTGCGCGACGAGAGCCTGCACTGCGAAGGCATCGTCAAGCTGTACCACGCTTTCAACAAGGAGACGGGCGCCGTCACCAAGAGCGTGGCGGACGATATCGTCGATTGTTGCAAGACCGTCGTCGGTCTGGAGGACAAGTTCATCGATCTGGCGTTCGAAGCCGGCGAAGTGCAGGGCATGACGCCCGACGACATCAAGAAATACATCCGCTTCATCGCCGACTGGCGCCTGCGCCAGCTCCAGCTTCCGGAGGTCTACGGCGCGAAGGAGAACCCGCTGCCCTGGCTGCAGAGCATGCTGAGCGGCGTGGAACACGCCAACTTCTTCGAGGCCCGCAGCACCGAATATTCCAAGGCCGCCACCCGCGGCCAATGGCACGGCGACGCCGGCGTCTGGGCCGAGTTCGACAAGATGCAGGCCAAGCGCACCGAGGGGCTGGTCGCGGGGGAGTAGGGGGGAGAGCGCTTCCGGAGGCGGGCGTCTCCGGCGCGCTCACACTTTACTGCTCACGACACAAACGTCAGCGCGTGGACTAAGAGCCTGGGTCTTCGCACGCCGCGAAACTCCGCATCGCGACCTGCGCCACGGCCTCCAGTTCCTCTCGCGTCGCGCCATCCCGCGCCAGGATCGACATGCCGCTCTGGATCGTCTGAACAAAGCGGGCGAGGGCATGGACGTCGGTTCCGGCCGGAAGCTCGCCGTCTGCCACACCCTGGGCTAGTCGCGCCTTCAGCCGCTCCAGCCCGCCAAGGCGCGCCGCACGGACCGCCTCGCCGAGCTCAGGATGGCCTTCATCGCCGACCATGGACAAGGTCACCATGCAGCCCCGCGGCATGTCGCCCAGCGAACCGGTCAACGATGCGGCCGAGTCCCGCAGCAGCGCCGCCACTGCCTCGCGGGCCGTCGCCCCGGCCCGAAATCCACCCCAGCCCATCTCATCGTAGGTCTCGCGATAGTGCTCGAGCGCAGCGCCATACAGCGCCTCCTTCGAGCCGAACGCGGCGTAAAGGCTCGGCGCACCGATCCCCATCGCCGCGGTGAGATCGGAGATGGACGTGGCCTCGTAACCCTTCTCCCAGAACAGCCGCATCGCCTGGGCCAACGCTGCGTCGCGGTCAAACGCGCGCGGGCGACCGCGTCCGCGACCCGCGGTCGCTTCAGCGCATTCCGGACGTCGTCCTGAATTCTGCATCGATCGTTAGATAAGTCCCTTGAACGGGCCCGGCAACGCCCCCAGCTATTTGTGTATCGATCACTCTATAAATGGACTCTGAACCGACATGACGAACCTGGCTGGCAAGCGCGCCCTGGTGACGGGCGCTTCCCGCGGCATCGGCGCCGCAATCGCCCTGGAACTGGCCGAACAGGGCGCGGACGTCGCCATCACCTACGAACGCGCCGCCGACAAGGCTGCCGACGTCGTGAAGGCCATCGAGGCCAAGGGCCGCAAAGCCGTCGCCATCCAGGCCGACAGCGCGGATGTCGCGGCGGTGAAGCGGTCAGTGGACGAGGCGGCCGCCGCGCTGGGCGGTCTCGACATCCTGGTCAACAACGCCGCCATCGCCCGCTACGCTCCGTTCGCCGAGATCAGCCAGGAGGACGTGGACGCCCTGCTGGCGGTGAACGTGCGCTCGCCGATCTTCGCGGCCCAGGCCGCTATTCCGCACCTGAAGGCCGGTGGCCGCGTCATCACCATCGGCTCGGCGGGCGCCGACCGCATCGTGGGCGATCCCGGCGCCGCGTACTACATGACCAAGTCGGCGCTGCAGTCGTTCAACCGGGGCCTCGCCCGTGAACTCGGGCCGCGCGACATCACCGTGAACCTGGTGCAGCCGGGCTCGACCGACACCGACATGAACCCGTCCGATGGCGAGTCCGCCGACTTCCAGCGCTCGCTCATCCCGCTTGGCCGCTACGGCAAGCCCGAGGATGTGGCGGCGGCCGTGGCGTTCCTGGCGTCTCCGGCCGCCCGCCAGATCACCGGGACAATCCTCAACGTCGATGGCGGCGCGCTGACCTGAACCCAGGACGCAGAGGGCGTTTCCACGCCCTCGGCGAACCTCCCTGGCCGCGCAGGCTGACCCCTGTCCAGAGTCAATGCCTCCTGCTGGGTGCGGACCTGGCCAGCGTCAGCCCGCACGGGCGGCTACGCTGCCACCCCCTCATGCGAGCGCTCGACCGCGCGCTTGTAGGCGTCGCGGGTGGTGGTGCGGGCGAGGTAGGCCTGTTCGGCGTCGTTGGGGGCGAAGCCGGCGTGGTTGGCGCCGAGGTTGAGGGCGTAGGTCACCGAGATGTCGGCGGCCGTGAACCGGTCGCCGGCCATGTAGGGGGCGCTTGCAAGCTTCCGGCGCACGAGCAGCAGCCGCCGCTCGACGCATTCGCGGGCCCAGCGGGCGCCCCAGTTGTCGCGTTCGGCCGGGGGCGCGATGAAGCCGCTGACCAGCGGGACCATCATCAAGGTCGCCAGGCCCGCTTCGCCCAGGTGGAGGAACTGCTGGTAGGCCGGGAAGGCCGGATCGCCGGGCTGCGGCTGCAGCGGCGTGGGGCCGTAGCGGCCCATCAGATATTCCATGATCGCGACGGACTCGACCATCGTCACGTCGCCGTCCTGGATCGCGGGCAGGAAGTCGCCGGGATTGACGGCCAGCCACGCCGGATCCTTTTCCTCGGCGAGCATGTCCACCGGCCGCACGCGGTAGGGCAGGCCCATCTCCTCGGCGAGCCACACAACCCGCAGCGACCGCGAGTCCTCTCCACCCCATACCGTGATCATCGCTCTGGTCCTCCGTCCGACCATGATTTCACGGGGCGCGGGGTTCGGGAACGCCCGACGTGGGGCCGGGTGGCAACGTCCGTTGCCGCCTCTCCCTCGGGGCCAAGCCGAAGGGGACGATCTCCATCAGCGGAACGGCGCCGGGCCCAAGAGGGGCGCCGACGGATTGCCCGTCGGCGCCATTGGGCTGGACGTGAGACGCAGGGGCTCACCGTCCGGGCGTTCGCTCCCCGATCACTTGCGCCACACCGAGACCGTGGCGCTTCCGCAGGTGAAGTTGGAGGTGCGCGTGAAACCCTGGCCCGTGTAGAGCGCCTGTTTGGCGGCCGCGTCCGCCGCGCTCATCCCGTGATGGGATCGCCACTCACCTTCCGCCGGGATCCAGGTGGAGTCGTAGGTGGCGCCATTGGACGCGCAGCTGATCAGCTTCGGCATCATCCCGGAATCGGCCATGTGGTCGAACAGCCGCTGGTAGTTTGCCGCCTTCACCCCATCGAAGCCGTACGACCCGATGGTGTGCGGCGGCCAGAGCAGGATGGACGCCTTGGGCAGCTCCTTCCCAGCGATGCGCGTCCACGGCCCGTTGGGGTCGGCCTCGCCGTCCGCCGTCCGCGGGGTCGTCATGCCCCTGGCGAAGGTCATCGGCAGGGGCTTTCCGTCCTTCTGCATATGGACGTGCAGGTGCGGCCCGTCCGACGAGCCTGTGTTGCCGACCCGCCCGATCATCTGGCCGGCCTTGACCCGAGCGCCATCGGCGACCGCGTCCTCGTTCGGGTCGGTCCCGCTCATGAGGGGCTTGTTGTGCGGGCAGAGGTCCGCGGGCACGCTTCCGGGCTGCATATGGGCGTAGAGCGTCCGGACGCCGTCATCCTGCAGGATCCAGAGATGGTTGCCGCCGCCGCTGATCTTCTTCTGATCGTATTCAGGCAGCTTGCTCCCCGGCACGTTGTCCGGCGCGTTGCGCCAACAGCTGTAGATCTTGCCCGCGGCCATGGCGTAGACCGGCTTGCCGTAGACCACCCAGTTGGTCACGACGGACTTGTCCGTGGCCCCGGCCTTCAGGCCCGACCATTTCTTGCCGGAGACGTTGCGGACGGCGCCGATGTCCTTGCCCTCGGCCTGGATGCCGCTTTTATGGACCTTGGTGCTGTAGCGCTCGTCCGAGGACAGGTCGTTGCCGCGCAGGGGAAGCACCGCGGCCGCCGAGGCGGCCGAGGCGCAAGCCGCAAGCGCAAGGCCCGCGGCGACGCGAATGAACTGAACTTGCATCATGCCTCTTCGTCATTTGGGGCGGCTGAGCGCCGCGTTCATGACGTCGGTTATGGCCGCAACCTCCCGAGGGCGTGTGGCGCTCACGGACCGACGGTATGGCGACACCGGACAGCCCGGCCTGCCCGGAAGTCGGGTGGCAGGGCCTGGCGATCGGTTGTAGGCTCACAACCCTAGGGTTGTTTTTCGCTGCGAGAGGGCGCCTGGGCCGTGGAGCAGTTGTCGCTGGACAGCCGGATTGTCCTCTCGACGGACGCCATCGAGGATCGCGACCGCGATGGCCTCGTCCGAGACTTCTACGGTCGCATCTGCATGCGGCTGGACCTTGCGCCCGCCGAGGACCGGACGCTACGCCTGGAGGCGGCGACCACGGTGCTTCCGAACGCCAGCGTGACCCGCGGGCGCGTCGCGCCCATGTCGTGGGAGCGGACATCGGCCCTGATGGCCGACGCCAACGACGATCTCGTGATCTCCTGGATGTCCGGCGGCTATCGCTTCGACCGGCAGGGGCGCGAGAGCATCGAGACGCGGCCGGGCGCGGCGTGCCTCATGCCCCTGGACCAGGCGTGGCGGGCGCAGACCGGGGACGGGGACTGGACGGTTTGCCTGCAACTGCGCCGCGCCCAACTCACCCCGCTCATCGACGACCTCGGGGACCTCGCGCCCGACGCGATCAATCCGCAGAGCGCCGAAGGCCGGCTGCTTCTGGACTACGCCGCCGCGGTCAGTGGCGCGGAGCTGGGACCTGCCTTGGCGCCCCTGGTGTCGCAGCACCTGTCGGATCTGGTCGCCCTTTGCCTCGGCGCGAGCGGGGAGGCCCGGCAGACAGTCGGGCAGCGCGGGGGGCGGGCGGCGCAGATGCGGGCGCTGAAGCAGCACGTCGCGGAGAACCTTGCCAATCCGCGCCTGTCTGCAGAGACGGCCGCCCGGGCCCTTGGCTTCAGTGCGCGTCAGGTCCGGCGGCTGTTCGAGTCCGAGAGCCGCAGCTTTTCGGACTACGTCGTGGAACGCCGGCTGGAGCGCGTGCTCAGGGACATCAAGGACCCCCGCCTGGCCCTGAGACCCATCGCCGAGATCGCCTTCAATGCGGGGTGGGTCGAGCCTTCGACCTTCTATCGGCAGTTCAAGGCGCGCTACGGCTTCCGCCCCTCCGACGCCCGGCCCTAGGCGGCGGCCCCCGCATTCGGGCGCCGCCGGGCGCCTAGTCGTCGAAGCCGACGAAGACGGCGGCTTCCTTGACCGATTTACGCTCGGAGACAACGGCGTTGGCGGGGAAGGTCTCGTCCGGCCAGCCCAAGGCGATGCTTTTCATGATCACCTGGTCGTCCGCGACGCCCGCATGCTCGCGGACCACGGGCGACTGCATGATGCCCTGGCTGTTGATCACCGCGCCCAGGCCACGCGACCAGGCGGCGTTGACCAGGGCGGTGGCCACGGCGCCGCAGTCGAAGGGCGCATCGTCCATGCCCTCCAGCTCCTTGTCGAAGGTGACGATGATACAGACCGGAGCGTCGAACTGGCGGAAGCCGCGCAGCACCCAATCCTGGCGCCCCTCCTTGTCGTCGCGCGCGATGCCCATGGCGCCGAACAACTGCTTGGCCACGCCCACCTGCCGGTCGCGATGCTTGCCCTCGAAGCCGCGGGTCCCGACGCGGAACTCGCGCGAGTGCGGCACGCCAGCCAGGTTGCGCTCGGTGTTGCCGGCCCGGATGCGGTCCAGCGGCTCGCCTGTGATGACGTAGAAATTCCAGGGCTGGACGTTCATCGACGACGGCGCCCGCATGGCCAGGGTGATGATCTCCTCGATCAGCTCCCTTGGAACCGGGTCGGGCTTGTAGCCGCGGATGCTGCGGCGACCGAGGATGACGTCGTCGAATTCCATGGAGCCCTCTGGGATCTCGCGGGGCATGCGCCATCCGCGTGTGTCGGCCCTATCGAGACGGGCGCCGTAGCGTCATTCAAGCGGTCGCGGGGGCGCCCGTGCCTAGATCGGACAGGCCGCCACCTCGAGCTGGAGCATGGCGAGGACCCGGCCGAACCCGATGTACTGGCCGGTCATCATCGCCAGTTCGAGGAACTCGGCGTCGGTGAAATGCCGGCGCATGGCCGCCACGTCGTCGTCGCCGATGTTGTGGTGGTCGAGGGCCATCTTCTCGGCGAAGTGGATGGCGGCGCGCTCGCGGGGGGTGAAGCTGGCGTTGTCGGCGTCGTCGACGCCCGAGGCGGCCTCGTCCTCGGCGACCACGTCGGGGGCCATGCGGACCGTCTTGCAGAGGACGCAGCCGTTCAGGGTGGCGATGCGCAGGCGCACCAGTTCCTTCAGCCGCGGCTCCAGCACGCCCGCCCCGCCGGTGTGCCAGGGGGTGTAGAAAGCCTGGTAGGCCTGGACCAGGTCGGGGTTCGGGGCGAAGGCCTGGGCGAAGTGACGGCCGATCCAGTTGTCCTCCGGCGTGGCGTCGTAGATCGCCTTCAGATAGGGCGGCAGGGCTTGCGGCTCGACCAGCGGCATCCGGGACATGGCGGCGCTCCAGGTTGATATGACTGGCATATTGCCCGCTTCCGCGGGCGCCGCTGGGTCAGGAATGTGCGTGTTTCTGTTGACGGGACGCGGCCGGGGCGGGCGCATTTGCAGCTCACGGAGAATGCCCGGTGATCAAGCTGGTCTATGTCATTGTGCGGCGCGAGGGCCTCTCGTCCGAAGCCTTCGGCGACTATTGGCTGAACACGCACGGGCCACTCGTGGCGTCCAAGGCCAAGGCCTTGCGGCTGAGAAAGTACGTCCAGAGCCATCCGATCGACCCGGAGGGCAGCGAGGCCATGCGGGCGGTGCGGGGCATGCGCGGCCCGGCGGACGGGCTGACCGAAGTGTGGTGGGACTCGCTGGAGGACTTCCAGGCCGCCTACGCCACGCCGGAGGGCCAGGCGGCGGGGCAGGTGCTGGCGCAGGACGAGGCCAAGTTCATCGACTTCGAACGGTCGGCGGTCTTTCTCACGCACGAACATCTGATCTTTGACCACACAGCCGGGCGTGGCCCGGCGCCGGGCGCCCCGAAGGCGACGTACCTGCTGACCCGGCGCGATGGTCTCACCCAAGGTGAATGCCACGAGACTTGGCTGCGTGATCACGGGCCCCTGGTGGCGAGCTTCGCCGGGCCGCTACGGATGGCGAAGTACGTCCAGAGCCATGCCATCGCGCCCAAGATCAACGCCGCCCTCCAGGCCGGACGCAACTACGAGGCGCCGCTGGACGGGCTGACCGAAGTCTGGGTGGATCCGGAGGCTCCCGGGACGGCGAACGCGGACGAGGCGCGGGCGGCGGCGGCGGCCTTGGTGGAGGACGAGCGGCGCTTCGTGCAGATGGACCGGTCGCGCCTGTTCATGACCCGCGAGCGCGTGATCTTCGACCACACGGCCTAGCCGCGGTTCCGCCGCAGCCGGAACACCCGGTAGAGGTAGAGGATCAGGACGGCGCCGAAGACGACCTGAGTCGCCGGATCCATCCACGCCTCCACGCGGTGATACTCGGCGGCGAGCAGATAGCCCGCCGCGGCCAGGCCGAAGGTCCAGAGCGTCGTTCCGAGAAAGGTCCAGAACAGGAAGCTCGGCCACGGCATCCGGACGATGCCGGCGGGGACCGAGATGAAGGTGCGGACGGTCGGGATGAGCCGGCCGACGAAGACGGCGACGGCCCCGTGGCGCTCAAATAGCGCCATGGCCCGGTCGAAGTCCTTGGGCTCAAGCGTCAGAAGATGGCCTTGCCGTCCGATCCAGCCGCGCAGCCTGTCCCGCCGCACCTTCCGCCCGACGACCTTCCACGCACTTGCCCCGGCGATCGCGCCGACCGTGCCGGCTGCGACAACACCGGTGAAGCTCAGGTGGCCCTGCGCCGCCGCAAAGCCGGCGAGGGGCATGATCACCTCCGAGGGAATGGGCGGGACGATGTTCTCGGCGAACATCAGGGCCGCGACCGCCAGGAGCCCGCCCGCCGCGACCACCGCTACAACCCACTCGAACATCGCAAACCTTGCTGACCCGGAGCCGCCTTAAGTGGGTCGATGGCGGAGCCTCGCAAGGCGCTTCGTGCATTTTCCGACCGACAGGCCCGCGCGGAACGGCAAACGCCCCGCCGGGCTCTCGACCGACGGGGCGCTCGTTGCGCCGGGGGGCTTGCAACACGCCGCGAGCGGCCGCTCCCGTGGGGTGGGGGCGACCGCTCGCGCGCGATCAGAACGTGTACCGGAGCGTCGCCGACGCGGACCGGCCGAGATAGGCGCGGCCCAGAACCACGCCGCTCGCGGGGATGGACCCCTGCTCGACGTCCGAGAGGGCGAGCTTGTCGAACAGGTTGTTGACGTTGAGCATCAACTGCACCCGTTCGGTCGGGCGCACCTGCACGAAGGCGTTCACCAGCGTGTAGGCCGGCAGCTTCAGCAGGTTGCTGTCCTGCGCGTAGCTGCTGGTGGTGCCGATCACATTGACGCCGAGCGTGGCGTACTTCAGCTCGACCTGCGGCGTCACGGCGTAGATGAAGTCGGCCTGGTGACGCGGGGTATTGCCGACGATGGCGGCGTTTGTGGCGTCGCTGGAGATCTTCGCGTCGGTGTAGGTGGCTCCGGCCGTGACGCTGAACGGCCCGTGGCGGACGCCGGCCTCGAGCTCGACGCCCTTGGCCTTGTAGCCGCGCACGATGTTCAGGACCGAGGCGGTGCCGTCGGCGCCGCTGACGATCTGAGCGTTGCGTTCGCCCGTCCGGGCGGAGAAGCCCGTGACGTTGAAGGTGACGCCGCCTGCCCGGTACTTCAGGCCGAGTTCGGCCTGCTTGACGGTGTCGTAGGCGCTGTCGTTGTCGACCAGTTTGCCGGTGTTGTAGTCGACCGCCGGCGTGAAGAGGATCTTGTCGGCGGACGCACGACCGCCGCGGCTGTAGCGGCCGAAGACGGCGAGCTGTTCGGCGACGCGGTAGTTCACGCCCGCCGAATAGCTGAGGTAGTTGTAGTCGTAGTCGACGCGGCCGGGCTGGCCGAGCGGCAGGACGGCCACCTTGGTCTCGGCGGTGGAGATCGTCCCGTTGCGATTGATGTCGAACGAGGTCTGCCCCACTCGGCCGCCGCCAAGCTCGGCTCCGAAGAGCGTGCCCCTCACCTTGCCCATGTCGTAGCGCAGGCTGCCGCCCACGGCGATCTTGCCGATGTGGTAGTTGATGGAGGCGTAAGGCGCGTTGACGTCGTAGTTCATGTCGTAGCTGCGGTGGAAGGTGTTGCCGAGCCCGTAGGCCAGGTAGCCGTCCTGCGTGAACGGGACGCCCGCCGCGTTGGTGACGTTGATCAGCGTGGTCTCGCCGTCGCCGGCGACGCTGGACAGGACGTTCAGGAACGACAGGTACGTCGAGTAGTCCTGCGACGCCTTGTAGAAGCCGACCGTGGTCGTCAGGTTGCCGCCGCCGACTTCCCAAACGCGGCTGGCGCGGATGTCGTTGGTGGCGTTGTCGAGGCTCTTGATCTTGGTGTCGAGCTGCAGCGCGTTCGTCAGAAGGCCGTTGCCGTTGAGGGCTGCGGGGCTGGCGATGACCTGGCCGGCCAGCGGACCGGTGGCGTAGCTGAGCTGGCCGCCGACGCCGCCGTAGGTGACGGCGAGCGTGGCCGCCGGGGCCACGGCGATCGGGCGGATCGTCAGGTTGCTGCCGCCGATGTCGGCGACGCGGAATTTCTCGGTAATGGTCCAGCCGCCCACGTCGAACTGGGCGTCGAGGCCGACCGACTTGACCACGGCATGCTGGCCGCCCCGCAGGTCGTCGTTCGCGATGTTGTTGTCGCGATCGAGCGTGACGACGTTGCTGACGTAGGGCGACAGCAGCGAGTCGGTCTTCGGGTCGAGGTTGGCGGGGCCGGTGAAGGTCGGGTCGGCGTTCGTGCCCGTCACCCGGATCGGAACGAACTGGTACACAGGCGTGCGGTCGTCCAGATACTTGGCGTAGAGACGCACGTGGCCGTTCTCGAACGTCTTGGTGATGTTGGCCTTGATCTGGCCGCCCTTGTAGGCGGTGAAGCCGACGTCGCGCGGACCTTCGCCCTGGCGGTAGAAGCCGCCGATGTGCATGCGCAGGGTGTCGCTGATCTTGTAGCCGTAGTCGCCCTCGACCCGCTTCTCGCCGTAGTTGAGGCCGTACGTCGCCTGAACGGCGCCGCCTTCCGTGGTGCCGGTCTTGGAGATCAGGTTGATCACGCCGCCGGGCGAGTTCGACGCGAAGGTCGAGGCCGAGCCGCCGCGGATCGTCTCGATCGCCGAGAGGGTCAGGTCGCCGCGCATGAACATGTCCACGCCCAGCTGGTACATGTCGCCGAATTCCAGGACCGGCAGGCCGTCTTCCTGGAACTGCACGTACTTGGAGCCGGTGCCGGACAGCGGCAGGCCGCGGATCGAGTAGTTGTCGTTGCCTTCGCCGACCGCGTATTCGGCGCGGATGCCGGGGATGTTGCGGAGGACCTCGCCCAGGGAGCGTGCGCCGAGCACCTCAATCTCGGACTCGCGCAGGGCGCTGGTCGAGGTGGCGCTGTCGAGGCGGTCGCGGCCCTTGGCGACGCCGGTCGAGAAGACCGCTTCGCCATTCGACTTGGCGCCTGCGTCCTTGGCCTGAGCGTGCGCCGGCGTAACGAGCAGCAGTGGCGCAACGGCCGCGGACAGATAAAGATGTTTCATGGAATAACTCCGGTCTCCCCATAGCGTTCTTCGAACGTGGATCGAGAATGGAGGGATAGCGTCGATATTCGGTAAATTATCTCAGGTGCAGTGTTGCGGCAGTCCGCGACATATTGTCCGTTGTTACTTTAGCAGAAAGCAATGTGGCCGGAACGATCGCGCGTTCCGGCCACGAATTCCTTGGAGGCGGAACACTTGCGCGTTCCGCCCCTTCGATAATTCTCGTTAGAAGCTGTACCGCAGGGTCGCCGAGGCGGTCCGGCCGAGGTAGGCGCGGCCGGCGACGACGCCGCTGGCCGGGATGGCGGCCTGTTCGACGTCGGCCAGGGCCAGCTTGTTGAACAGGTTGTTGACGTTGAGCATCAACTGGACCCGCTCGGTCGGACGAACCTGCACGAAGGCGTTGACCAGGGTGTAGCCGGGCAGCTTCAGCTGGTTGGTGTCCTGGGCGTAGCTGCTGGTCGTGCCGATGAAGTTCGCGCCGACCGTCGCGTACTTCAGCTCGACCTGCGGGGTCACCGAGAAGATCAGGTCGGCCTGGTGGCGCGGCTTGTTGCCGATGAACTCGGGATGGGCCGCGTCCTTGGAGATCTTGGCGTCGGTATAGGTGGCGCCGGCGGTCACGCTGAACGGCCCACGGCTGACAGCGGCCTCGACTTCCACGCCCTTGGCCTTGTAGCCGCGGACGATGTTCTCGACCTGAATGTCGCCGGCGGCGTTGCTGTTCACCTGGGTGTTGCGCTCGCCCGTCTTTGCCGAGAACGCCGTGACGTTGAACGTCACGCCCGAGACCCGGTACTTCAGGCCGAGCTCGATCTGCTTGACGGTGTCGTAGGCGCTGTCGGAGTCCACCAGCTTGCCGGTGGCGTAGTCGACGGCCGGCGTGAACAGGATCTTGTCGGCAGAGGCGCGGCCGCCGCGGCTGTAGCGGCCGAAGACGGCCAGCTGCTCGGCGACGCGATAGTTCACGCCGGTCGAATAGCTGAGATAGTCGTAGTTGTAGTCGACGCGGCCCGGCTGGCCGAGCGGCAGCGTCGCGACCTGGGTTTCGGCCCGGGTGATGACGCCGTCGCCGTTCATGTCCACCGTGGTGACGCCGACCCGGCCGCCGCCGAGCTCCGCCCCGTAGAGCGTGCCCTTCACGTTGCCGATGTCGTAGCGGACGCTGGCGCCCACCGCGATCTTGCCCACGTGATAGTTGATCGAGGCGTAGGGCGCATCGACGTCGTAGTTCATGTCGTAGGTGCGGTGGTAGAGCGCCCCGCCGATGCCGTAGGCGAGGTAGCCGTCCTGGGTCACCGGCACGCCGCCGGCGGTCCGGATGTCGACCAGCGCCGAGTCGCCGTCGCCGCGCACGTCGGTCAGGACGTTGAGGAACGACAGTTCCACGCCGTAGTCCTGCGACGACTTGTAGTAGCCCACGGTGGTGGTCAGGTTGCCGTCGCCGACCCGCCACACGCGGCTGGCGCGGATGTCGTTGGTGGCGTTATCGAGGCTGTTGACCTTGGTGTAGAGCTGGAGCGACGAGGTCAGCAGGCCGTTGCCGTTGAGGGCCGCAGGGTTGGGGATCGCCTGGCCGGCCTGAGGGCCCGTGGCGAAGCTGAGCGCGCCGCCCGGTCCGCCGTAGACGAACGCGAGGGCCGCCGCCGGCGCCACGGCGATCGGCCGGATGCTCATGTTGCTGCCCGAGATGTCGGCGATGCGGAACTTCTCGCTGATGGTCCAGCCGCCCACGTCGAACTGGGCGTCGAGGCCGACCGACTTGACGACGGCGTGCTGCCCGCCGCGGACGTCGTCCCGCGTGATGTTGTTGTCGCCGTCGAGCGTCACGATGCTGCTGCTGTTGGGGGAGAGCAGCGAGTCCTTCTTCAGGTCGAAGTTGGCCGGGCCGGTGAAGGTCGGGTCGGCGTTCGTGCCCGTGACCCGGATCGGAACGAACTGGTACGAGGGCGTGCGGTCGTCGAGCCACTTGGCGTTGACCCGCACGTAGCCGTTCTCGAACGTCTTGGTGATGTTGGCCTTGATCTGGCCGCCCTTGTAGGCGGTGAAGCCGACGTCGCGCGGGCCTTCGCCCCGGCGGTAGAAGCCGCCGATGTGCATGCGCAGGGTGTCGCTGATCTTGTAGCCGTAGTCGCCGCCGACCCGCTTCTCGCCGTAGTTCAGGCCGTAGGTCGCCTGGATCGCGCCGCCTTCGGTGTCGCCGGTCTTGGAGATCAGGTTGATCACGCCGCCGGGGGAGTTCGACGCGAAGGTCGAGGCCGAGCCGCCGCGGATGGTTTCGATCTGCGCCAGATTGAGGTCGGCGCGCATGAACATGTCGGAGCCGAACTGCTGCATGTCGCCGAACTCCAGGACCGGCAGGCCGTCCTCCTGGAGCTGCACGTACTTCGAGCCGGTGCCGGACAGCGGCAGGCCGCGGATCGAGTAGTTGGCGTTGCCTTCGCCGCCGGCGTACTCGGCGCGGATGCCGGGGATGTTGCGCAGCACCTCGCCCAGCGAGCGCGCGCCCAGCACCTCGATCTCGGACTCGCGCAGCGCGCTGGTCGAGGTGGCGCTGTCGAGGCGGTCGCGGCCCTTGGCGACGCCGGTCGAGAAGACCGCTTCGCCCTTGGCGGGCTTCGCCGCGTCAGCGGTCTGAGCGACCGCCGGCGTGATCAGCAGGAAGGGCGCGATCGCCGCCGACATGTAGAGATGCTTCATTGGATATAGTCCCCAGGTTCTAATTCTAGAACAGTTGTCTTCGACCGTCGCAATGCGGCCTAATGCCTAACGAGTTAGTAAATGCAGGCGGCTTCGGTTGCCGAAATGCCTGCGACATATTGGACGATTACCTGCGACATCTTGCGCACGTCGCTGCGACATACTGCGCGCGGCGATCCGCGAGCGCAGCTTTCAGGTCTCAGCTCGGAGTGAGCGTGCGCCCGGGCGGCGGCAGCCTGCGGGAACGCCCCGCGTGCGGCCGCCCGGGCTGGAGGTGGTCAGCGTCCGGCGGCGGCCCGCAGGCGCACGACCGGCGCGGTCGGTTCGTCTTCGGGTCGATCGGCCGTCGCCGCCGCGGAACGCAGCCGGAACCGGGCGACCAAGGTGGCGAGTTCGTCGGCCTGAGTGGCCAGGCTGCGAGCCGCGGCCGTCGCCTCGTTGACCATCGCCGCGTTCTGCTGGGTCATCCGGTCCATGCTGGTCACGGCGCTGCTCACCTGCTTCAGATTCTCGGCCTGCGTTTCGGTGTTCTGCGCGATCTCGTTGATGAGGTCGTTGGTGTCGCCGATCTTGGCGCCGATGAGCGTGAGCATCTCTCCGGTATGTCCCACGCGGCCCACACCGCTGGCGACCTGCTCCGACGACGTGTGGATCAGGGCCTTGATGTCCCGCGCGGCGTCGGCGGACCGCTGAGCCAGCGCTCGAACTTCGGACGCCACCACGGCGAAACCCTTGCCGGCGTCGCCCGCTCGAGCCGCCTCGACGCCCGCGTTCAAGGCCAGCAGGTTGGTCTGGAACGTGATGCTGTCGATCAGGTTGATGATCTGGCTGATCTCTTCCGAGCTGGTCTGGATCGCGTCCATCGCCGAGATCGCCTCGGTCACGATGGCGCCGCCTTCCGCAGCGTTTCCGTTCGCGACCTCGATCGCGGTCCTGGCTTCAGCGGCGCGTCGCGCGGTCTCGCTCACCATGACGGTCACCTGCTGAGTGGCGGCCGTCGTTTCTTCCAGGCTGGCGGCCTGCTGCTCTGTCCGGCGCGATAGATCCTCGGACGCCGAATAGATCTCGGCTGCGCCCGAATGCACGCTCTGGGCCGATTTCGCGACCCCGGAGATGCTCTGTTCCAGGCCCTCCACCGCGCTGTTGAACGACTGGCGCAGCCGCTCGTACTCGGGTTCGAACGGGGTGGTGATGACGTGGGTGAGGTCGCCCGAGGCCAGGGCGGCCAGGGCGGTGTCGAGGGTTTCCACCACCCGCCGCTGAGCCGCCTCGGCGCCGATCCTGGCCCGGTCCGCCTCTTCCTTCGCCCGATCGGCTTCGGCCTTGGCGCGGTCGGCCTCGGCCTTGGCCAGGGCGGCGTCACGGAAGACGAGCACGGCGCGGGCCATGTCGCCCAGTTCGTCGGCGCGGTCGGCGTCGACGGCGATGTCATTGTCGCCCTTGGCAAGCTGGGTCATCGCCTCGGTGAGGGTAGTGATCGGGCGGGCGATCGTGCGGCTCAGCATGCGCGACAGCGTCATGGCGATCGCGATCAGGGCGACGCCGCCGATGGCGAGCGCGACCATGGCCGTGACGATGGCCATCTGCTGGCGCGAGCCGTTCTGGGCGATGTGCTTGGCCTCGGCATTGCGGACGTCCCGGAGCGGCAGCACCGCGGCGCTCACCAGGACCTTGCTGCCGGCGTCGCGGACTTCCTGCTGGGCCTGGTCGCGACCCCCGGATCCGACGACCTGGATCAGCCGGTCCCCCCAGTCCTTCCGCCAGGCGACCGTCGCGACCCGCGAGGCCTCCACCGCCTTCAACATGGCGGGATCGGTGAGGGTCGACTTCAGCTTTTGCGAAACCTCATCGTATTCATCCCGGCCCTCGTAGTAGGACTTGAGATAGCTCTTATCGCCTGTGACCAGGTAGCCGCGCAGTTGGCTGTTCTGCCTCAGGATAGCGGTCTCGAGCGCCAACGCGTCCGCGTGAATGGACTGGCTGCGGTTATTGCTCTCCGTCGTCGCGCGGATCATCAGAATGGTCGCCAGGAAGACGACCATCATGACTGCGGCCGAGACGCAGATCAAAACGAACGACAAGCTGAGCTTTTTCGGGATGTTCATTTCGAAATTCATCATTCCACTACTGAATATTCAATCGACGACGATCGTCTATTCGGGCGCCTCGTCGCGAAGAGTCATCGAAAGAGGGTCAGACCGCTCCTTCGAAAACGCGAGCAGAGGTATGGGAACAGTGCTTGCCCGGGCATTAACGGCGATTCCGAACCGTCGCTTTAGGCCTGCGACATAAAGTCCCCGCGAAGATAAGACGGCGATTTAGACGGCCTTAACGGGCGCCGTTGCTCAGTGCGGGTCGCCGGGGGCGAGAATTATCAAATAGCAAGACGTGCGCGTCTTCCGGGCGCGCGCAGATGCAAACCAGTTTGTCCCAGATTGTGCGGGACGCTTTGCTCGGTTGGGTTGTGATTTCCATGAAGATGCTCGCGGCGACTGGCGCAAGGCACGCATTTGCGCGTCAGGCCGAAAGCTGTCGCTCAGCGGGCTCGGACTTCGTCGCTGCGGTGCTCGAGGCGGTCGATCGCCAGCTCCACCTTGCTCCCTTGAGCAGCCGCATGGTCCAGAGCTGGACCGGCGACCCGGCCGCCGCCGCCGTCGCGCTGCGCGTCAACGGGGCGCTGCACGCGCTCGCCCGGCGGGGCAATCCGTCCCATCTCGCCGCGCTCTACAGCGGCCAACACGACGACTTCGACGGCGCCGTCGCGGAGGCCCTGTCGCAGCAGGACCAGTTCATCGCCGACTGGATGCGGTATCCGACCCAGACCAATGAGGTGGCGCGGGGGGCGGCGATCATGTCCACGCTGATGACTGTCGCCGCCGAGCGGCCCATGCCCTTCCAGATCCTGGAGCTGGGCTCGAGCTGCGGCCTGAACCTCAATCTGGCGCGGTATGCCTATCGGCTGGGCGGGGTCGCCGCGGGCGATCTGTCGTCGCCGGTTCGCATCGAGCCGCAGTGGCGCGGCGCCGATCCGCCGGTCGCACCGGTGTCGATCCTGTCGGCGGAAGGCGTCGATCTGAACCCGCTCAACGCCCAGGATCCGGCGCATCGCGAACGCCTGCTATCCTTCACCTGGGCCGATCAGCCGTCGCGGTCGCGGCGCCTGGAGGCGGCCCTTCAGATCGCCGTCGCGCATCCGCCCCAGGTACACCGGGGCGACGCAAAACTCTGGCTCACCCAGCGCCTGGCCGAGCGCCAGCCCGACGGGGTTTGCCGCGCCGTCGTGCACACGATGTTCCTGCAGTACCTTGGCGACGGGGACCGGTCGGCGATCGCCGCCATGATGGCCGCGGCCGGCGCCGGCGCGACAGCCGAGCGGCCGCTCATCGAGATCGGCCTCGAGTGGACCGCCGATCGTCGCGAGGTCCAGCTGCGCTTCACCCGCTGGCCGGATGGCGAAAGCGCGGTTCTGGCCACCTGCCACCCCTATGGGGACTGGGTCGACTGGCGCGGCGCCGCTTCGCTCCGCGGCCAAAGCAAGGCCTGAGCCGCCGCGGCCTTCTCGGCCGTCGGGCTGGAACCGACGGGGGTGGTGCGCGCTCCAGGGCTTCCCGAAGAGCCCAGGAGGCATCATGAGCGAAGACAACACCTATGGCGTCAGCGAGATCGTCGGCTCGTCGAAGACGTCCATCGACGAGGCGATCCGCACCGCGATCGGCAAGGCGAGCGAGAACCGTCGGCACATCCGCTGGTTCGAGGTGACCCAGGTGCGCGGCCACGTGGAGGAGGGGCAGGTGGCCCATTTCCAGGTGACCCTGAAGCTCGGCTACACGCTGGAGGACTAGGCAGCCGCTGGGGCGTCAGCCGATGCTGTCGCCTTCGGCGCTCTCGCCCGGCGAGGCGGTCGGCGGCGCCTGGCGCAAGGTCTGACGCTCATCGGCCTGCCGGCCCAGCGCGCCGGGCGGCGGGCCGTCCGGCGGGGCGGCCGCAGTCTTGTGCGGCGGACGCGGCGGCGCGGCGCCGTTGGCCGGCGGTTCTACTTCGACGGCTCTGCGGTTCTGCTCGCCCATGATCGGTCCCATTGTTCGCTGCGGTTCGCTCCAGAACGCGGCGCCCGCGAGTTGGGTCCTTTAGTCGGCCGTCAGCCCCTGCGGACGCTGACGATCCGCAGGGCGCGCTTGCGGCCGTCGCGGTCCGGCCAGAGGATCGACTGGCCCTCCGCCAGGCCCAGGAGCCCGGCCCCCACGTGGGTGAGCACCGAGACCTTGCCGGCGGCGATGTCGGCTTCGCCCGGCCAGACCAGCTGGACGGTGCGAGGCTCGCCATGGGCCTCATCGACGAACTCCACGGTGGAGCCGACGCCGACCACGTCGGGCGCGGTCTTGCCGTCGGGCCGGATCCGGGCGCGCTCCAGTTCGGCCAGCAGGAGGCCGGCGAGCTCGGGCGTCCGGTCCTCGGCCTGTAGGGCCAGGGCGGTCAGCCGCTCGGCGTCGGTTTCGCTCAGGGTGATGGGCGGGCGCGCAGGCGCGTGGGCGGTGGCAGTGGTCATGAGAAATTCCTTGAGTAACGCCCATCGGGCGCGCGCCGAGGCTCGGCCGCGATCTGTCTGGACGTGGGGATTGAGAGGTTGCTGCGCCCCGGACCTGGCGCAGCGCGCGGGTCGGCCCGGGGCTAGGAGCCTGCCTGGAGCGTGCCGCCGTGGCAGCGGAACCGGCGAAATGCGGGGCGCGTGAACACTCCGGCCATTGCGCCGGGTCGGGCGGGGAAAGTCAATGTCGCCGAAGCGCCGCAGATTTGCCGATGGTGGGCTCACGAAAGCTGGATTGAACCCGTGGGCGCGGTGCGACACCAGGGCGCCCATGTGGCTTTCCGTCTATTCGAGCCTGCGCGGCCGCGCGCCCATCCAGCCCCGCGAGGCGCTGCGCGCCGGGCTGGGCGCCGGGGTGGGCATCGCAGCCTGCGGCCTCGTCGCGCGGGCGGTAGTCGAGGGGCGGCTCTCCGCCGAGCCCCTGCTGATCGCGCCCCTGGGGGCCTCGGCGGTGCTGATGTTCGCCATCCCGGCCAGCCCCCTGGCGCAGCCCCGGGCTGTGATCGGCGGCAACGTGGTGGCCGCGGTGGTCGGGCTCGCCTGCGCGGCGCTGATCCCTCAGGCGACGCTGGCGGCGGCCATGGCTGTCGGGC
This sequence comes from Phenylobacterium sp. RIFCSPHIGHO2_01_FULL_69_31, assembly GCF_001824475.1. Lineage (GTDB taxonomy): Bacteria > Pseudomonadota > Alphaproteobacteria > Caulobacterales > Caulobacteraceae > Phenylobacterium. The sequence continues at coordinate 48,427 of NZ_MHXN01000009.1, forward strand.
TGGCGGTGGTGCTGATGGCGCTGTTCGGCTGCCTGCATCCGCCCGGCGGGGCCATCGCCCTGGGCGCGGCCCTGGCGGGGGCGGCGCCTCACGCCCTCAGCCTGGAGCATCCACTGGCGATCGTGGGGCTGGGTTCGGCGCTGCTGGTGCTGGCGGCGGCGGTGTTCGGCCGCGCGACGGGCCGATCGTACCCGCACCGCGTCGCCAAGGCGGCGAGCGCGCACGGCACGGCAGATCCGCAGCCGGCCGACCGGGTGGGCTACACGGCGGCGGACCTGGACCACGCCCTGGCCCAGTACGGCGAGCTGCTGGACGTGAGCCGCGAGGACCTGGACGCCCTGTTCCGCCAGGTGGAGCTGGAGGCGCACCGGCGGCTCCACGCCCGCATCCGCTGCGACGAGATCATGTCTCGCGACGTCGTCTCGGTGGGCGTGGAGCAGACTGCCGAAAGCGCCCTGACGTGGATGCGCCAGCACGACCTGCGCACGGCGCCGGTGGTCGATCGCGAGGGGCGCGTCGTGGGCATGGTGCGGCGGGCCGAGCTGCAGGCCGGTCGCGGGCGGCTGGTAGAGGCGGTGCTCGATCCCTTCGTGCACAAGGTCCGGCCATGGACACCTGTGCACGCGCTGTTGCCCCTGCTCTCCAGCGGTATGGCGCACGAGGCGATGGTGGTGGACGACGCGCGCAGGCTGGTTGGCGTGATCACCCAGACCGACCTGATCGGCGTCCTTTACCGGGCCCACGTGGTCGAGGCTGTGGTGGCCCGGGCTGCGGCTTAGCCCATGTCGCGGCGGGCGCTGGCTTCGACGGCGGCGGTGGGGATGAGGCGGATGGTCGAGCTGGCCTTGGCCAGGACATTGCCCGCGGGATCCAGGAGCCGCCCTTCAGCGAAGCACGTGGCCCGGCCGCGTCGTTCGATCCACCCCTCGGCGGTGACGCGGCCCGGGCGGGCGGGAGCGAAGTAGCTGACCTTCAGCTCGAGCGACATGGGCGTCACGTCGGGGGCGAGAGACAGGGAGGCGTGCGCCATCGCCGCGTCGATCCAGCCGCAGACGAAGCCGCCCTGGGCCACGCCGCCGGAGTGGCACATGTGGGGCCCGACCTCGTAGGCAATCACGGCTCGCCCGTCCTGGCAGCTGACCACTTCGATCTGGCCCAGGCTGGACTGCAGGGTAGGGGCGATGGGGTCGGTCATGCGGCGCTCCGGTTTGGCCCGTCCGGCTTAGAACGGGACCGCGGGGCGCCGCAATCGCGAGTGGCGGCGAGCCGCCTTAGGCCGCCACGTCCGCCGGCTGGGCGACGGGGTCGCGGGCGGGACGGTAGCGGTCGAGCCAGTGGGCGTAGGGCGCCGGCAAGGTGGTCCAGGCGGCCTTGTCGATCCCCAGCTCCCGGGCGGCGCGATAGGGCCAGTGCGGGTCTTCCAGCAGGGGCCGGCCGAGTGCGACCAGATCGGCCTGGCCCGAGGCGACGATGGCCTCGGCCTGCTGCGGCTCGCTGATGTACCAGCTGGTGGCGGTCGGGATGGCCGCCTCGGTCCGGACGCGGCCGGAGAGGGGCGCCAGGAACCCGGGCCCCCAGGGGATGGCGGCGTCCGGGGCGGTGAAGCCGATGCTGACGTCTGCCAGGTCGAGGCCCTCGGCCTTCAGGCGGCGGACGTACTCCAGCGACTCGTCTAGGTCATCGCCCGCGGCGAACTCGATCAGGCCGAGGCGGGCGGTGAGCGGCAGGTTCGCCGGCCAGACCTCGCGGACGGCCCGCACGGTCTCCAGGGCGAAGCGGATGCGGTTCTCGAAGTCGCCGCCGTACTGGTCGGTGCGCCGGTTCGCATGGCGGGAGAAGAAGCTCTGGGCGAGGTAGCCGTGGGCGAAGTGGAGTTCCAGCCAGCGGAAGCCGGCGTCGCGGGCGCGTGCGGCGGCGGCCACGAAGTCGGCCTGGACCCGGGCGATGTCGGCCAGGATCATCTCCCGCGGGGTGCGCCAGAGGCCTCCGCCCTGGGCCAGGGCGGAGGGCGCCAGGGTCTCCCAAGCGCGCGGATCTTCGAGGGGGATGTGATCGTCGCCTTCCCATGGGCGGTTGGCGTTGGCCTTGCGGCCCGCGTGGGCGATCTGGATCCCCGGCACCGCGCCGCCCGCGGCGATCAGGCCCGCAGCCTTGGCCCACAGCCCGGCCTGCTCGTCGGTCCAGATGCCGGCGTCGGCCGGGGTGATGCGGCCTTCCGGCGAGACGGCGGCGGCCTCGGCCACCACCAGGCCCGCGCCGCCCCGGGCGAGACCGGCCAGGTGGGCGAAGTGCCAGTCGTTGATCCGCCCGTCCTCGGCCGAGTACTGGCACATGGGCGAGACCATGATGCGGTTCCTGAGGGTCACGTCCTTCAGCGTGAAGGGGTCGAAAAGAGCCGGCATCGTGCTTATCTTCCGTCTGTTGTTTGCTTGTTCGAAAATGATCGAACAAGCCGTAGATGGGACGCCAGAGCGAGGACGCAAGGGATGAGCCGTTTCCATCACCCGCCGCCGGAGGCGTTCGAGCTCACGCGCATGCTGCATGCGCTGAGCGATCCCGTGCGCCTGGAGGTGGTGCGGTCGCTGGCGGCGAACGGCGAGCAGACCTGCGCGGCCCTGGACGGGGACCGGCCGAAGTCGACCATGTCCCATCACTTCCGGGTCCTGCGGGACAGCGGCCTGGTGGAGACCCGGGGGGAGCGCACGGCGCACATGAACCGGCTGCGGCGCGAGGAGGTCGAGGCTCGCTTCCCCGGCCTGCTGGACGCGGTGCTCCGTCCGGAAAGCGTCGGCCGCTAAGAGGCGTCGGCTTCGGCGATCCGCGCGAGGAAGGACTGGCGTTGCAGGGCGGCCACGGCCCCGCGGACCACCTCTTCCAGGTCGAGCCCGAGTTCGGCGTCGAGGGCGTCCGCCGCGCGGGCGGTGGCGGCCCAGCAGCGCTGCAGCTCGGGCAGTGCGGCGAGAGCCTGCGGCGTCAGGCGGGCTACCCGTTCGCGGCCGTCGGCTCCGGGCTCCAGGCGCACCCAGCCCTGGGCGACAAGCTGGCCGACCGTCTGGCTGACGGCGGAGTGGCTGATGCCCATGCAACTCGCCAGGTCCTTGATCCGCAGCGCGCCCTCCGCGGCCAGCAGCCGGACCACCGGGGTGAACCGGGGCCGGAAATCGAGCCCGGCCTGCGCGTAGGCGCGCTCCACGTCCCCATCCAGAGCGTCGATCAGGGTGCGCAGCAGCGTGCCCAGGCTTGAGTCGACCCTTGTCATGTCGGGGGATAATATATTAGCGCTGTTATATATCCAACGAGGATCGCGTGATGATCTCCAGTGTATTGCTCGCCGCCGCCATCGCCGCCGGCTGTCCCGAACAGACCCGCGCCCTCAACAGCGCCGCGGACGTGATCGAGCGCACCTATCTCGATGCCCGCGTCGCAGGCCAGATCGCGGCGGACGTCCGGGCGTGGGCGCGGGCCGGACGATACAGCGACGTGTGCCAGGACCGGGACGCCTTCATGGCGCGGTTCAACCGCGATCTCGACGTCTATGACGGCCACTTCCATTTCGAGCGCCCGGGAGTCGAAGACACCGGCGACGACTGGCTCACCGCCTGGCGGGCCGAGAGCCGCAAGGTGAACGCCGGCGTGCGCGAGGTGCGCGTCCTGGAAGGGAACGTCGGCTACCTGCGGCTGACCAGCTTCTATCCGTGGGATCTGGCTGGCCCGAAGCTGAAGGCCGCCTTCGCTCTGCTGGCGGAGACCGACGGCCTGATCCTGGATCTGCGGCAGAACGGCGGGGGCGACGACCAGACCGCCGGCCAGCTCGCCGGGGCCTTCCTGGGGCCGGACGTCACGGCCGTGCAGGACGTGGACATGCGGGGGCGGAAGGAGGCCGATCCGCTGCCCAAGCTGGACCTGCCGCGCTACTCGGCCGACCGGCGCGTGGCGGTTCTGGTCGACCGGCGCTCGGCCTCGGCTTCCGAGTTCGTGGCCTATTCGCTGCAGGCGGCGGGGCGGGCCAAGGTGATCGGCAGCCGCAGCGGCGGCGCGGCGCACCTGCTGGACGACCCGATCCCGGTGGCCGGCGGCTATGCGATCATGGTTCCCAACGCGCGCCCCATCAACCGGACCACCGGCGGCAACTGGGAGGGCCGCGGCGTGCGCCCCGACATGCCGGGTGGCGACGATCCCCTGCATGTGGCGCGGCAATGGCTGGCGCAGCGCTGACGCGGGCCGAGCTGGTCGCCGATCTTCGCCGGCTGGGCGTGGCCGAGGGCGACCTGGTGATGGTCCATGCCTCGCTGAAGGCGGTGGGGCCGGTAGACGGTGGTCCCGCCGAGCTGGCGCTTGCGCTGCGGGAGGCGGTGGGCGCGAGGGGCACGCTGATGGCCTACGCGTCCTGGGATCGCTCGCCCTACGAGGAGACGCTGAACGGGGCGCGGATGTCGCCGGCGCAGAAGGCGTCCTGGCCGGCGTTCGATCCCGCGACGGCCGGGGTCTATCTGGGGTTCGGGGCGCTGAACGCCTACCTGGTCAAGCTGCCCGGCGCGCGCCGCAGCGGGCAGCCCGACGCCTCGATGGTGGCGATTGGGGCGCTGGCCGACCACCTGGTCGCCGAACACCCGATGGCGGCGGCGTTCGGGCCCGGATCGCCCCTGGAACGGCTCGTGAAGTCCGGGGGCAAGGTGCTGATGCTGGGCGCGCCGCCGGACGCGGTGACCGTGCTGCACTATGCCGAGGCCATCGCGCCGATCCCCGGCAAGCGGCGGGTGACCTACGAGATGCCGGTTCGCGATGGCCGGGGCCGCAAGGTGTGGCGGCGCGCGGAGAACTTCGATTCCAACGGCATCCTCGACGCCTATGCGGTGGAGGGGGAGCCGGACGCGGTGGAGCGGATCGCCCGCGACTACCTGGCCCTGGGCCGGCATGCGGCAGGACGGGTCGGAGGCGCCGCTTGCCAGCTGATCGAGGCGGCCGACATCGTGCAGTTCGGCGTGGATTGGCTGGTGAGCCGGCACGGCTCCTCCCCGGAGACTTGACACTGACCGTCGGTCAGTAACTAATGACCATCAGTCATTAGGAGCTGGCCATGGGCAAGCCCGTCCGGCGACGCCTGCGCCCGGAGGCGCGGAAGCTGGAGATCGTCGAGGCGGCGGAACGGCTGCTGCAGGCGCACGGCAAGCGGGTGCGGGTCGAGGACGTGGTCCGCGAGGCCGGCGTCGCGAAGGGCACTTTCTTCCTCTACTTTCCCTCGTGGGACGACCTGCTGGCGACGGTGCGCGAGCGGCTGATCGCTGAGCTGGACGCAGCCTACCCATTGCCCACCGAAGTGGACGGGCCGGTGGACTGGCCGTCCGTCGTGGCCGGCCTGGCGGCGGCGTACATCGACTTCGCCAGCGCCCGTCAGGGCATCGGCCAGGCGCTGTTCCACTCGGATTTCGCGGAGCGGCAGGCGTCGGCGGACAACGCCGTGACGCGCCTGTCCGCCATCATCCGCGCGGGCCAGGAGGCGGAGGCCTTCGGGCCGGTGGATCCCGAACCGACCGCCCTTCTGCTGTTCGCCGGCTTGGACGAGGCGGCGCGCGCGGTGGCCGCCGGCGCCGACCGCGACGCCATGGTGGCAGCATTGCAGACCCTGATCCGGCGCGCCCTCGCGCCGGGCTGGCCGGAGGAGTTCCCATGAGCGAGAGCCAGGTGAACGTGCGTTACATGGTCGGCGACGTGCAGGCGTGCGTCGACTGGTACGTCGGCCGGTTCGGCTTCAGCGTGCAGCTCAACGCGGCGCCGGCCTTCGCGTCGGTGGAACGCGGGCCGCTGCGGCTGCTGCTGAGCGGGCGCGCCAGCTCGGCCGGCCGCCCGATGCCGGACGGACGCCAGCCCGAGGCCGGCGGGTGGAACCGCTTTCAGCTCATCGTCGACGACCTGGGCGCCGAGGTCGAGCGGCTGCGTGCCGAAGGCGTGAGGTTCCGCAACGAGATCGTCGTGGGCCCCGGCGGATCGCAGATCCTGGCCGAGGATCCTGCAGGCAATGTGGTCGAGCTGTTCCAGCCGGCGGGACGCGCCTGACGCCGGTCACCGGCCGCACCGCGGGCTGACGCTGGGTCAGGACTGGCGTCGACTCGCTCCCGGCTCTACCGTGGCGATCCTGTGACGCTCGGAGCGGCGCGTTTCGCCGGTCGCGGGCGGGTGACATCCCTAGCCACGGGAGCTCGGGTGCCGAACATCGCCTTCATCAGCCCGAAGGGGGGCGCGGGCAAGACCACGGCGGCGCTAGCCCTGGCGCTGGGCCTGGCGGACCAGGGCGCCCGCGTGGCGCTGATCGATTCCGATCCGAACAAGCCGCTGGTGCGGTGGGCGTCGCTGCCCGGCCGGCCGCAGGCGATCAGCGTGCACGCCGCGCCGACCGTGCAGGACATCCGCGACGCCGCCCAGGAAGCACGCCGGCGTGAGCCCGACTGGATCATCGTCGACACCGAAGGCTCCGTGCGTGGGGCCATGGTCTTCGCGGCCCTTCGCTTCGACCTCGTGGTGACGCCACTGACCGGATCGCAGATGGACGCCATCGAGGCGATCAAGGCTTCGGAGCTGGTGGCCTCGTTCGGCAAGCGGGCGGGGAACAACCTCCTGCACCGGTGCCTGCTGTCGCGCGTGCCGGCGGCGTTGAAACCCCGCTCCCTGGGCGCGGTGGTGGCGCAGCTGCGCGAGCGCGAGATCGAGATCCTGCCGGCCGCCCTGATCGAGAAGGAAGCCTTCCGCGCCCTATTCGAGGTGGGCGGCGGACTGGACGCCCTGGAAGCGCACGGCGTCGGCGGCGTGGCCGCGGCCCGGCGCAACATCCAGGCCTATGTGGCCGCGGTGCAGGATCTGGTGGCTCCCCCTGAGGCGTTGAGGCGGGCCTGCTAGAGGGCCGGCGGCGAGGCTATCGGCCTTCCCTTCTCGTTTCGCGTGGGGGAGAGGAGATGCGCCGACGTCCGCATCGGCTCGGCGATGCTCAAAGCGAACCGGAGCCCCTCAGAACGCGGCGACCAGCATCGGGCCGACGATGGGGATCGCCATGACGACGGTGAAGCCGAGGGTCATCAGGGACAGGGCGATGTTCATGGGAGGCTCCTTGCTCGCCAGCCAAGGTGGGGGTTCGCGCGCTCCGGCGCACTGACCGATTTTGCAGAACAGTTCTGCCGTTTCGGCAGCAAAGCCTGCGCCGGCGTACGGAGCCGGCCCGTAAGCGCGCGCTTACGAAGGCGCGAATAAGCGCAACGGCAATGGCGGCGCCCGGCGCGCGCCCGAACATCCGGCGGGAAACGAGAAGGACCCGCCATGCCGACGACCGACGCCGCACACGCCGCCACGCCCCCCGCGCCCTCGCGCCGCTGGGACCCCCTGGTGCGGATCACCCACTGGGGCGTCGCCGCCGCCATCGTGGCCAACGGCCTGGCCACGGAGGAGGGCTCGGCGTTCCACATCTGGATCGGCTATGCCGCCGGCGCCCTGTTGCTGCTGCGGCTGCTGTGGGGGTTCATCGGCCCGAAGGAAGCGCGGTTCAGCGCCTTCCCGCCCAGTCCGAAGGCGGCGCTGGGCCACATGCGCGACATCGCCGCCGGCCGGCGCACGTCGCACCGTTCGCACAATCCGCTGGGCGCCCTGATGGTCTATGCCCTGTGGGGGACGCTGGCGGTCGTCGTGCTCTCGGGGATCGCCATGTCGGGGCCGCCCAGCGTCTCGACTCTGCCGTCGGAGCCGGCCTCAATGGTCGCAGAATCATCGCCCGAGGCGGACGAGGACGAGCATGAGGAGGCCGGTGAAGGTGGTGACGGCGGCGAAGGCGGCGAGATGATCGAGGAAGTCCACGAGGCGGCCGCGAACCTGCTGTTCCTGCTGGCGGCGCTGCACCTGGCTGGCGTGGTGTTCGAGACCCGGCGGAGCGGTCCGGAGGTCGTCCGCGCGATGGTGGGCGGGCCGCGTCGGGCGGCCAGGTCGGAATGAGCCGGCGCGGCCGCAGCGGCGGCGGCTCTGCGGTCGGTCTTGTCGCCGCCCTGGCCGCACTGCAGTCGGTCGCGGCGGTGTTCTTCATCGCCGACGCCATCGCCGACCTGGCGACGGAGGGCTTCACGCCGCACCTCGTCATCGAGGCGACCATCGCCGCCGCGCTGGTGGCCGGCGTGGCGGCGGGCGCGTTCCAGGCGCGCGCGATGCTGGCCGAGGCGCGGCGGAAGGAGGCTGCGCTGGCGATCGCCGCGGGCGCGCTCAGCGAGGTGGTGGCGGCCCGTTTCCGAGACTGGAACCTAACGCCCGCCGAGGCGGACGTGGCGGCCTTCGCGCTGAAGGGTTTCGACGTCGCCGAGATCGCGACCTTCCGCAACGCGGCCGCGGGGACCGTGCGCGCGCAGCTGGCGCGGGTCTACGAGAAGGCGGGGGTCAACTCGCGCTCGGGCCTGGCGAGCCTGTTCCTGGAAGATCTGCTCGGCCCGCCGGCGCCGGCGGCTCCGTCCTCGCACGAGGGGCCCCGGGCCTGCTAGGCTGGCGGCCCAGACCTCTCGGAGCCCGAACATGCGCCTTCTGATGAACGTCCTGTGGTTCATCCTGGGCGGGTGGATCTCGGGAACCTTGTGGCTGCTCGCGGGCGTGATCCTGGCGATCACGGTCGTGGGCCTGCCGTGGACGCCGGCCGCGTTCCGGATCGCGGGCTTCAGCTACTGGCCGTTCGGCAAGGTGGTGGTGGAACGCGACCCCGGGGCGGTGAGCCTGCTGCTCAACATCCTGTGGCTGATCCTGGCCGGCTGGTGGCTGGCGCTGCACCACCTGGCGCTGGCCTTGGCCCTGGCGGTGACGATCATCGGCATCCCGTTCGCCTGGCAGCACGTGAAGCTGGCGGTCCTGTCCCTGACCCCGGTGGGCAAGGGGATCGCCGAGGTTTAGGCGTCGGCCAGGGCGCTCGCGTCGCCGCGCAGGCGCACCGCGTCGCGGGCCGGCGGGGCGCCGAAGGCCCGGGCGTATTCGCGGCTGAACTGGGAGGCGCTTTCGTAGCCCACGGCGTAGCCGGCGCGCGAGACGTCCTGATGGGTGATCAGCAGGCGGCGGGCCTGCTGGAGGCGCAGGTTCTTCTGGAACTGCAGCGGGCTCATGGCCGTGGCGGCGCGGAAGTGGCGGTGGAACGAGGCGCAGCTCATGCCGGCCAGGGCGGCCAGGTCGTCGATGCGCAGCGGCCGGTCGTAGTGCTCGCGGATCCAGCCGATGGCGCGGCGGACGCGCGATAGGCGGCTGTCCGCGCGGGCGATCTGGCGCATGACGCCGCCCTGCGGTCCCTGGAGCAGGCGATAGAGGATCTCGCGTTCCAGTAGCGGGGCGAGGACGGGGATGTCGCCCGGCGTATCCAGCAGGCCGAGCAGGCGCCGGCACGGGTCGACCAACTCGGGCGTCAGGGGGCTGACGCCGAAGCCTGCCGACTGGCCCGGCGGTTCGGGTTGCGGCGCGGCGTCGGTGAGCAGGGCCGCCAGCCCCTCCGGCGGCAGGGCGATGGCGATGGACACATAGGGGCGGGCCGGACTGGCTTCCACGACGCGGCCAGAGGCCGGGAACTCCAGCGAGGCGATGAAGTAGCCGGAGGGGTCGTAGCGGAGCACCTGCTCGCCGATCAGGACCTCCTTGGCGCCCTGGAGCACGAGGCAGAGCATCGGCTCGAACACGCCGGGCTGGAGGGCCGTGGGGGCGTCTGCCGTGTGGATGGACAGGCCCGGGACCGCGGTGTCGGTCCGCCGGCCGGCGGCGTGGCGTACGGCGGCGGCGCGCATCTGGCGAAGGAGGTCTTCCACGTCGTCATGATCGGATCGCGGCAGGCCTCACGCAAGGGCGGTCGCTTCGCGACGGCCGCCGGTGAGAGGATCAGGCAAGAGTTCGAGGCGATCGGGCGCGCGCCGGAGCGGGACGAGGCCCACATCCCAGCCGACCGGGGGGACCGTTCCCCCCGACCGCTTTCGAGGGAGATCGTCATGAGCAAGATCTTTGGAGCCCGGTCCACGACGGACGAGGTGCTGGACGGCGTGGACCTGAGCGGCAGGCGCATCCTGGTGACCGGCGTGTCCGCCGGGCTGGGCGTCGAGACCGCCCGGGCTCTGGCCGCGCGCGGGGCGCATGTGGTGGGCGCGGCCCGGGACCTGAAAAAGGCGCAGGCGGCGACCGAGCCGGTGCGCGCCGCGGCGGCGAACGGCGGGACTCTGGAACTGGTGGCGCTGGACCTGGCGTCGCTGGACAGCGTCCGCAGCTGCGCCGACGAGCTGGTGGCGGACGGCCTGGACTTCGACGTGGTGATCGCCAACGCCGGGGTCATGGCGCCGCCGTTCGGCAAGACTTCCGACGGGTTCGAGACGCAGTTCGGGACCAACCACCTGGGCCACTTCGTGCTGGTGAACCGCATCGCCCCGCTGCTGAAGCCCGGCGCGCGTGTCGTCAGCCTGGCCTCCGCGGGCCACCGGTTTTCGGACGTGGACTTGGAGGATCCCAACTTCGACCGCGGGGGCTATGAGCCGTTCGTCGCCTATGGCCGGTCGAAGACCGCCAATGTGCTGTTTGCGGTGGAGTTCGACCGGCGGCACAGGGACGCCGGCGTGCGGGCTACGGCGGTGCATCCGGGCGGCATCCAGACCGAACTCAGCCGGCATATGACCGAGGAGATGCTGCAGGGACTTCTGGACTCTGTCGCCCGTTCCACCCCGGCAGGGGGCACGGGCCAGTTCGAGTGGAAATCCATTCCCCAGGGCGCCGCCACGTCGGTCTGGGCCGGCATCGTCGCCCCGGCCGATGCGGTCGGCGGGCGCTACTGCGAGGACTGTCGTGTGGCCGAGGTCGTCGACGGCGAGGGGCTGCGCGGCGGCGTCCGCTCCTACGCCCTCGATCCCGAGCGCGCCACGGCGCTCTGGGCCAGGAGCGAGGAGATGGTCGGCGAGCGCTTTTGACGCTCGCCAGCCAGGGCGGCGGCTATCTCAAGCCGTGGATCTGGGCCGACTCCTCGGCGAGGCTCTTGATCTCGCGGATCGCCTCCTCGGCGGCCACGAGGTCGTCCTCGTCGAGCTTCTCGGCGCTGACGCTCAGCCAGGTGCGGTCTTCCTTCGCCACGATCTCGAACGTGTCGGGGAAGGCGCCGCGCGCCTGGGCGTCGTATTCGATCCGGAGCAGGCGCTCGGGCTGGAAGGCGGCGATGGCGCCCACCGCCTGGGTGGACCCGTCGGGCGCCTTCCAGGTGACGGGCTCGCCTTCCCGCCAGGAGGTGCGGATCGAGACGCCGTCCAGGTAGACGGCCGCCCATTCCCGGATGAGTTCGGGATTTGTGAGAACCCGCCAGACCTCAGTCGGCGGAGCGTCGATCTCGAGGGATCGTTTCAGGGCAGGCATGTGTGACATGGCTTGGACACTGGGGAGAACCTTCCAGAAGACGGCGATGTTCCCGCATCCCGGCGTGTGCTCGCCTGGACACGCGCGTTGAGCCATCCCGGCTGGGCGCCACAAGAAATTCCCGTCCCGGCGCGCCCTAACTCAACCCCTAGCGATGTTGGGGTCGAACAAGGCCGGATTGCGGCAAAGGTTTCAGGTGCGACAGAATGTGCAGGTGGCCAAGGCGGCCGCGGCGAGCGCCATCGCCGAGGCCAGAACCCTGATGGCTGGCGGGGAGAAGAGCCGGCCGCTGGCGTCGCTGAAATAGCCCTTACGACCAGGGGCCCAGGCGGCGCGCCGGGGTGACCGGGACCGCCGTGGCGCGCCGCTCGGGAACGGCGGCCCGAGCCTGGCCGGCCATGCTCATCAGCGCTTCGACCCGGTTGTGCGTGGCCGGGTGGGTGGAGAACAGGCTGTCGCCTTTGCCGCGCGCCAGCGGGTTGATGATGAACATGTGCGCCGTGGCCGGATTGCGCTCGGCGTCCGGGTTGAAGTAGCCGCCCTTGGCGTAGGCCTCGATCTTCTGCAGGGCCGAGGCCAGGGCCTGCGGATCGCCGGAGATTTCGGCGCCCGTGCGGTCGGCCTCGTATTCGCGGCCGCGGCTGATGGCCATCTGGACCAGGCCCGCGGCGATGGGGCCGAGGACGGCGATGACGATGGCGCCGATCAGGCCGGTGGGGCGGCCCTCCTCGTCGCGGCCGCCGAAGAAGAAGGCGAAGTTGGCCAGGGCTCCGATTGCGCCAGCGATGGTGGCCGTGACCGTCATGGTCAGGGTGTCGCGGTGCTTCACGTGCGCCAGCTCGTGGGCCATGACGCCGCGGATCTCGCGGCGGTCCAGCATCGTGAGCAGGCCGCGGGTGGCGGCGACCGCCGCATGGTGCGGGTCGCGGCCGGTGGCGAAGGCGTTCGGCTGATCCTGGTCGATCACGTAGATCTTGGGGACCGGCATGTTCGCCCGCTGCGCCAGCGCCTGCACGTCGGCCACATAGTTGCGGATCAGCGGCTCGGGATGCGAGGCGTCGACCGGCGTGGCCCGGTACATGGCCAGCACGATCTTGTCCGCGTTCCAGTAGCTGACGAGGTTCATCGCGCCGGCGAACAAGAGGGCGATCAGCATGCCCGTCGCGCCGCCGATCATGTAGCCCGCGCCGACGAACAGCGCGGTCAGGACGGCGAGCAGCGTGAAGGTGCGAAGGTGGTTGCGCATGGTCTCCATATGACGTTCGGCGGACCTTCAAAGGCCCTGACGGCTATATGGGGATTTCGTACGCGTATGGAAGATCAGCTCGCGACGGCGAGGCGCGGGACGGGCGTGTTGGACTCTCGCAGCAGCGCTTCCATGGCGTCGGCGGGCATGGGGCGGGCAAAGAAGTAGCCCTGCATCCGTTCGCAGCCGGCCGAGCGCAGGAAGAGGGCCTGGCTCTCGTTCTCGACGCCCTCGGCGACGATCCGCACGCCCAGCGAGCGCGCGGCGTGCAGCAGGGAGGCCACCAGCTTCGACACCCGGCTGTCGCGGCCGACGTCGTCGATCAGCGACCTGTCAAGCTTCACCGTCTGGATCGGCAGGTGCATCAGGGCGCGCAGATTGGAATAGCCGGTGCCGAAATCGTCGAGGGCGACGTTGACCCCCTTGGCCGCCAGCCGCTCGATGTGGCGGCGCGACAGGGCCAGATCCTGCAACAGGAAAGTCTCGGTGATCTCGACGGTCAGGGCGGTGGCGGGCAGGGCGGTGCGCGAGAGCCGGCCGATCAGCTTGCGCGAGAAGGCGGGGTCCAGGAGGTCGCGGGGCGAGACGTTGCACGCCACGGACTCGATCAGGCCCTCGGCGACCCAGGGCGCGGTCCGGGCGCAGGCGGCCTCGAAGACCGCCTCGTCGATGGCGCGGATCAGGCCCAGCTCCTCGGCCATGGGCACGAAGGCGCCGGGAGCCAGCAGGCCCTTCTCGGGGTGGCGCCAGCGCGCGAGCACTTCGACCCCCACCATGCGGCCGGTCATGGAATCGATGATCGGCTGGAACCAGGGCTCGATCTCGCCGGCCGGAATGGCGCGGCGCAGCTCGTCTTCCAGCGTGCGGCGGCGCTCGCTCTCCTCGCGGAGCGCGGCGTCGAAGCGCGACCAGCGACGGCCGCCGTCGGACTTGGCGCGATACAGCGACATGTCAGCGAAGCGCTGCAGGTCGGCGGCGTCCTGGGCGTCGTGCGGGAACACCGCCACGCCGACCGAGCCGCCGGGCGCCACCGCGCGGCCGTAGATGAGCTGCTGCTGGCCCAGGGCGGTGAGCAGGCGCTCGGCGCGGCCCGCCACGTCGACGTCGCTGGTGACGAGGGCGAATTCGTCGCCGCCCAGGCGGGCGATCAGGTCGTCGGGCCCGGCGTCCTCGCGCAGGCGGCGGCCCAGCTCGGCGAGCAGCAGGTCGCCGGCGTGGTGGCCCAGGCTGTCGTTCAGGTGCTTGAAGCGGTCGAGGTCGATGACGAACAGGCCCACCTGGGCGCCGCTTTCGCGCGCCGCCTCGAGGCGCTCGCACAGGCCGGAGGTGAAGGCGCCGCGGTTGACCAGGCCGGTCAGGGAATCGGTCTGCGCGAGCCGAAGGGTCATCTCCCGTTCGGCTTCCAGCTCGGCCACGCGGGCGGCGAGTTCGGAAAGGCGGTTCGACAGTTGCGGCACGGTCGGTCTGTGTGGGTCCTGCGTAAGGCCACACCATTCCGCATACGAGGCGAACGCCGCGTTAAAGCATAGGGTTAGCGGGCGTTAGGACGCAGGCGCCATAGCCTGCGCCCCTTCAGGCCCGGGCGGGCGCCGGTTCGGCCGGCGGCTCCTCGATCTGGTTCTCCCACTTGGCGACCACCGCGGCGGCCACCGAATTGCCGACCACGTTGGTGGCCGAACGGCCCATGTCCAGCAGGTGGTCGACGGCCAGGATCAGCAGCAGGCCGGCCTCGGGCAGATCGAAGAAGGTGAGGGTGGCGGCGATGACCACCAGCGACGCGCGCGGCACGCCGGCCATGCCCTTGGACGTCACCATCAGCAGGGCCAGCATGGTGATCTGCTGCCCGATGCTCAGGTCGATCCCATAGACCTGCGCGATGAACAGCGTCGCGAAGGTGCAGTACATCATCGAGCCGTCGAGGTTGAACGAGTAGCCCAGCGGCAGCACGAAGCTGGCCACCTTGCGCGAGACGCCCCACTTCTGGAGTTCCTCCAGGGTGCGCGGATAGGCGGCCTCGGAAGAGGCGGTGGAGAAGGCCAGGAGGACGGGGCTGCGCAGGGCGGAAATCAGCTTCAGCGATCGCCGGCCGATGATCAGCACGGCGACGGCGATCAGGAGACCCCAGAGGATGCCGAGCGACAGATAGAAGCCGCCCACGAACTTGGCGTAGGTGGCCAGCACCTCCAGCCCTTGGGTCGCCACGCTGGCGGCCAGGGCGGCGAAGATCGCGAGGGGGGCGGTCTTCATCACATAGCCCGTCACCTTCAGCATGATGGAGGCGCCCTGTTCCACCAGGTTCAGGACGGCGGGAGCCTTGTCGTCGATGGCGGCGACGGCGGTCCCGACCAGCACCGAGAACACCACGATCTGCAGGATCTCGTTCCTGGCCATGGCGTCGACGATGGACGTCGGGATCAGATGGGTGACGAACTCCCGCAGGGTGAACTTCGCGGTCTCGATCCCGGAGCTGGCGTCGATGGGCGGGGCGACCATGGACAGGCCCGAGCCGGGCTGAATGATGTGCACCATCACGAGGCCGATGGTCAGGGAGACGATGGAAGCCAGGATGAACCAGCCGATGGTCTTGACCCCGACGCGGCCCACCTCCGAGGCGTCGCCCATGTGGGCGATCCCGGCCACCAGGGTGGTGAACACCAGGGGCGCGATGATCATCTTGATCAGCCGCAGGAACAGGTCGGTGATGATCGAGAGGTGGGAGGCGACCTCTTTCGCGCCCTCCGCCGACATCGACTGGTTGATGAGGTAACCGACGACGACGCCGAGCACCATGGCGCCCACGACGAAGGCGGTGAAGAGACGATTCATGCTGACCCCGAGGATATTCGGGGGCCTTTGTCGCCGGGATGGAGCCGTCCGTCCAGCACGGGAGATTCGCAAGCGTCACGGTCCGGCGCTATAAGTCGCGCGATGAAGAAACAAGAAGCAGCCGGCATCGTCGATCGGCTTGAGACTGAGTACCGCCAAAGCGTCGAGTCTCTCCGCACCGCCCTGAAATCCTTCCTGTCCGGCGGACCGCCGCCCGATCCCGCCGTGCGGCGGGGCGGCGCCTTTGTCTATCCGGAGCTCCGGCTGGCCTGGCCGCCGGGCCTGCCCTATCCGCGCACGAGCCGGGCTTTCGCCCGCCTGCCGGCGGCGGGCCACTACGCGATCACCGTCACCCGCCCGGACCTCTACCGCGACTACCTCGTCGAGCAGCTGACCCTGCTGCAGGAGGATTTCGACATCACGCTGGAGGTCGCCCGCTCGACCCAGGAGATTCCGTTCCCCTACGTGCTGGACCCGGCCGACATGGCCATGGCCGACATCAGCTCGGTGGAGATCGCCCGGCACTTCCCCACGACCGAACTGGCGTTCATCGGCGACGAGGTGGCTGACGGGTCCTGGATCGGCGTCGGCGACGAGCCACGGCCGCTGGCCCTGTTCGATGGCCTGCGCACCGACTTCTCGCTGGCGCGGCTGGCCCACTACACGGGCGCGCCGGCCGAGCACACCCAGCAGTACATTCTCTTCACCAACTACCACCGCTACGTCGACGAGTTCGTGGCCTGGGGGTGCAAGCAGCTGCAGGCGGGCGGACCCTACACCGCGCTGTCCGCGGCGGGCCACGTGATGGTGACGCCCAACACGCCGAACCCCGAGGCCGCGGTCGCGGCGGGCACGTGGCGCAAGCACCAGATGCCGGCCTACCACCTGATGGCGCCCGGCCGGGGCGGCATCACCCTGGTGAACATCGGCGTCGGCCCGTCCAACGCCAAGACGGTCTGCGACCACCTGGCGGTGCTGCGGCCCCAGGCCTGGCTGATGATCGGCCACTGCGGGGGCCTGCGCGGCAGCCAGAAGATCGGCGACTACGTCCTGGCCCATGCCTACCTGCGCGACGATCACGTGCTGGATAAGGTCCTACCGCCCGAGATCCCGATCCCGCCGCTGGCGGAAGTGCAGCTGGCGTTGAACGGGGCGGCGGAGCAGGTGACCGGCGAGACCGGCGACATCCTGAAGCGGCGCCTGCGCACCGGCACCGTGGTCTCCACCGACGACCGCAACTGGGAGCTCAAGTACTCGTCCAGCGCCCTGCGGTTCAACCAGAGCCGGGCCGTGGCGATCGACATGGAAAGCGCCACCATCGCGGCCCAGGGCTATCGGTTCCGGGTGCCGTACGGGACGCTGCTCTGCGTGTCGGACAAACCGCTGCACGGCGAGATCAAGCTGCCCGGCCAGGCCAACGCCTTCTACGACCGCGCCATCGGCCAGCACCTGCAGATCGGACTGGCGGCGATCGACCTCCTGAAGCAGGAGGGCGCGCGCCTCCACTCGCGCAAGCTGCGCAGCTTCGATGAGCCACCCTTCCGGTAGCCGGCGACTCGCGGGACCGTCTCGCCTCATGGATCGGCATATCAATTTCGAGGCCATCGAGAACTTCCGCGACTTCGGCGGCTATGCGACCGCCTGCGGGCGAGGCCTGACGCGCGGCCGGCTGTTCCGCTCGGGGCACCACGGCCTGGCCACCGACGCCGACCTGGCGCGGCTGCGCGCCCTGGGGGTCGGGGCCATCGCCGACCTTCGCCAGCCGTCGGAGCGGGCGCGCGAACCCGCTCGCCGCTGGGATGGCTTTGCCGGCGAGGTAATCGAGAGCGATGCGCCGTCGGTAATGCCGGACTGGGTGGAGGCCCTGCACACCGCCTCCCTGACCGCCGAGTGGTGGTACGAGAGCACCATGTCGCACTACCGGCTGCATGCGTTCGAACCGCGGCACATCGAGGTGTTCCGCCGGATGTTCCGGCACATCGCGGACGGCGAGGGCGCCGTGGTCGTGCACTGCGCGGCGGGCAAGGATCGAACCGGCGCGGCCTGCGCCCTCGTGCACCACATCGCCGGCGTGCCCTACGAGGAGACGCTGGCGGACTATCTGCTGACCAACGACGAGAGCCGTATCCAGCGGAAGATGGTCCATGGGGCGGACTTCGTGGAGCGGGTGACCGGACGGCGGCCCACCGACGAGGCGATGCGGGTGGCGGCCTCTGTCTACCCTGCGTACCTGGACGCCTTCTTTGGATCGATCTGCGCACAACACGGCTCGGCGGACGCCTATGCCGAGGCGGTGCTGGGCGTCGACGCCGATCTTCGCGCGCGAATCCACGACCGGATTCTGGGGCCGGGCTGAGCCGCCGCCGGCCGTCACGCTGCGTCACCCCGCCTCGAAATCTTCGCGGAAGGCGATTAGAAGACCGGGGATGACGCGCCACATTCCCTTCGAGGCCATCGAGAACTTCCGCGACTTCGGCGGGTATGCCGCCGGTCAGAAGCGGTTGAAGCAGGGGCTGCTATACCGGTCGGCCAGCCAGGCGCGCGCCACCGACGCGGACCTGGACCGCCTCTCGGCCCTCGGGCTGTCTGTGATCGTCGACCTGCGCCGTTCGAACGAGCGCGAGCGGGAGCCGTCGCGGCGGTGGAACGGGTTCGCGGCGCGGGTGATCGAGAACGACATCGGCCAGGACACCGCCGACGAGTGGACGACCTTCATCCAGAGTTCGGACCTGACCGCGGCCTCGTTCCACAACTACATGATGGACTACTACCGCCACCTGCCGTTCCAACGGCGGCATGTGGACCTCTACACCCGCTACTTCCATGCCCTGGCCGAGAGCGAGGGGCCGATCCTGGTGCACTGCGCGGCAGGCAAGGACCGCACGGGGATCATCTGCGCCCTGACCCATCACCTGGCTGGCGTGCATGACGACGACATCCAGGCCGACTACCTGCTGACCAACGACCCCGCGCGCATGGAAAAGCGCCTGCCGATGGTCAGGGAGGCCGTGCGCGAGGCGACCGGTCGCGAAGCCTCGGACGAGGCGCTGATGGTCGCCATGCGTGTCGAGGCCGAATACCTGGCCGAGGCCTTCCGGGTGATGTGTGAGGCGCACGGCTCGCTCGACGGCTACCTGGACCAGGCGCTGGGCCTCAATTCGGATCTCCGCGGCCAACTCCACGACCGCCTGCTCGCCTAGGATCTCAATGCAAAGCTTCCAACCGCCGCGCCGGATCCTGATGGGACCCGGCCCCTCCGACGTCAGCCCGCGCGTGCTGGCCGCCCTGGCCCGCCCGACCATCGGGCACCTGGACCCCGATTTCCAGGCGCTGATGGAGGAGATCAAGGCGGCGCTGCAGCGCCTGTTCAACGCGCCCGACCACGCCTGCGTCCCGCTGCCCGCGCCCGGCACCGCCGGCATGGAGGCGGCGATGATGAACCTGCTGGAGCCGGGCGACCGGGCGGTGGTGGCGGTAAACGGCGCCTTCGGCGGACGGATGGCGGACATGGCGGGCCGCGCCGGCGCCACGGTGGTCACGGTCGATCACGAATGGGGCCGGCCGGTAGACCCGGCGCGCGTCGAGGCGGCGCTGGCCGAGGCGCCGACCAAGGTGCTGGCCTTCGTCCACGCCGAGACATCCACGGGCGCGCGCAGCGACGCGGCGAGCCTGTGCGGCCTCGCGCGCAAGCACGGGGCCCTGTCCGTGGTGGACTGCGTGACCTCGCTGGGCGGGATCGTCGTGGACGCCGCGGCCTGGGATGCCGACGTCATCTATTCCGGGACGCAGAAGTGCCTCTCCGCGCCGCCCGGCCTGTCGCCGATCGCCATCAGCAAGCAGGCCCAGGCGGCGATCAGGGGGCGCAAGGAGAAGGTCCGCAACTGGCTTCTCGATTTCAACCTGCTCATGGCCTACTGGGGCGGCCCGGATGGGAGCGGGGGCGGCGGCCGGACCTATCACCACACCGCGCCGATCAACGCCCTCTACGGCCTGCACGAAAGCCTGGTGGCGATCTTCGAGGAAGGCGTCCAGGCGGCCGTGGTGCGGCACGCGCGGATGCACGAGGCCCTCGTGGCTGGCCTGGAGGCGGCGGGCCTCGAGATGCTGGTAGAGCCGAAGGACCGCCTGCCGCAGCTTAACACTGTGCGGGTCCCTGACGGGGTCGATGAGGCGGCTGTGCGGACCCACGTGCTGAACGCCTGGGACCTGGAGATCGGCGCCGGGCTCGGGCCGCTGAAGGGCAAGGTCTGGCGCATCGGGCTGATGGGCGCATCGGCCACCCCCTGGCACGTGCGGCTGTGCCTGACCGCGCTGTGCGAGGCGCTGGCGGCGCAGGGCGTGAAGACCGATGCGGCGGCAGCGGTCGCGGCGGCCGACGCGCGCCTCAGGTAATCATCGACAACCTATCTTCGCGGGATAGGGTGACGCCGAGCGCCGTCCCCGAGAACGGCTGTGCGGGGGCGTTGCCGTGAAAGACCAGGCCGACCATGGACTGCCCGCCGATGGGCGACTGAACCGCGGCGGCGTGGCTTGGTCGATCTTCGAGGGCGGCCGCGACCCCTTCGTCATCCTGATCACGATCTACATCTTCATGCCCTACGTGGCCGGGTCGATGATCGGCGACCCGGTGCTGGGGCAGGAGACCATCTCCCGCTGGCAGCAGTGGGCTGGCTGGGCGGTGATGGCCACGGCCCCGTTCATCGGCGCCTCGATCGACAAGGTGGGCCAGCGCAAGGGTTGGCTGGCGCTGATCGTCGGGCTCATGGTCCCGTTGTGCGCCGCCCTCTGGTGGGCCAAGCCGGACGGCTCCGGCCTGTCGGTCGGCATGACCATGCTGTTCGCCATGACCGTGCAGGTCCTGTTCGTTTACAACGAGGTGCTCCACAATTCCCTGCTGGTGCGGGCGGCGGGGCTGTCGGGGGCGCACCGCGCCTCCGGGCTGGCGCTGTCGCTGGGCAACCTGTTCTCGGTGCTGGCGCTGATATTCACCGCCTGGGCCTTCGCCCTGCCCGGCAAGGTCGACTGGAGCTGGGTTCCCGCCGTGCCTCTGTTCGGCCTGGACCCCGCGACCCACGAGCCGGAGCGGGTGGTGGCCTGGCTGGCGGCAGGGCTGCTGTTCTTCGGTTCGATCCCCCTGTTCCTCTGGACGCCGGACGCGCCGCGGACCGGGACGCCCGTCCTGCGCGCCTTCGCCCAGGGCGCGGCCGAGCTGTGGCGGATGCTGAAGACGATCAGCCATTTCAAGGACGCGGCGATCTACATCGGCTCGCGGATGTTCTTCGTCGACGGGATGAACGGGGTGCTGGTCTACGCCGGCGTCTATGCCGTCGGCGTGATGAAGTGGGGCGCGCTGGAGATGCTGGCCTACGGCATCCTGCTCAGCATCTTCGCCGTGCTGGGCGGCTATGTGGCGCGCTGGCTGGACGCCGGTGTGGGTCCGAAGAACGCCCTGCGGATCGAGATCTTCATGACCATGCTGGGCCTGACCGGCTTTCTCGGCATGCGGCCCGACCTCATCCTCTATTTCTGGCCCTATGACGCGACGACCGCGGCGCCGATCTGGGCCGGGCCGGTCTTCACGCACCTGCCGGACGTGGTCTTCGTGCTCGTGGGCTTCGTGAATGCCATTTTCATCACGGCCCAGTACGCCTCCAGCCGCACGCTGCTGACCCGGATCACGCCGCCGGACCAGACCGGGGCGTTCTTCGGCGTCTATGCGCTGTCGGGCGTGGCCACCGCCTGGCTCGCCCCGACGCTGGTCAACATCGGGACCCGCGCGACGGGCACGCAGCAGGGGGGCTTTGCGACCCTTCTGTTACTTCTGGCCGTGGGCCTGGCGGGCCTGTTCCTGGTCCGCGGGGGCGGCCGCGGCGCGGCTTACGGTGCCTGAAGCGCGATTGATTCTACAGGATAATCTCGAGCTGCGCCGCATCATGGTTTCCGGGCGTAAAGGCTTAACCGGCGCTAATAGTGTAAGAATATTAGGCATTTGGATTCATGCCGCCTTAAGCGCGGGGCGGGACATTGGACGTGTTCTTAGGGGCGAGCAGGCAACCCGCTTGAGGCCCCCGCACAGTCTGCTCGCTAGATCCAAGGAGAGAGCCCAATGTCGAAGTTCGTGACCCGTTTCCTGAAGGACGAATCCGGCGCCACCGCCATCGAGTATGGCCTGATCGCCGCCCTGATCTCGGTCGCCATCGTGGGCGTGCTGCCCCTGGTCGGCGACTCGCTGGAGGCGACCTTCCAGAGCATCCAAACCGCCCTGGCCGGCGCGGCCACCTAAGGCACGCCACCGCGGAATGAAGGCCCCCGGCGGAGACGCCGGGGGCTTTTTTCGTTTCAAGCTTCGCTGCAACGCTCCGTTCATTTGCTGGAAGGCATAAGGTGGGCGGAAAGAGGTCTTCGTCTCGATGCTCGCGCTGCTCGCCGCCGCCCTTGTGATCGTTTTCGCCGCCCTGGTCCTGGCCGCAGCGGCCTGGGACGCCGTCTCCTTCACCATTCCCAACTGGATCTCGCTGGCGCTGGTCGCGGTCTTTCCGGTGGCCGCCCTGGCGGCCGGGCTTTCCTTGCCGGCGATGGGTCTGCACCTGGCGGTGGGCGTCGCCGCCCTCCTCATCGGCATGGCGATGTTCGCCCTGCGCTGGATGGGCGGGGGGGACGCCAAGCTGGTCTCGGCCGTCGCCCTTTGGCTGGGCCTGGGCGGCCTGCCGACCTTCCTGCTGGGCGTAGCGGTGGCCGGGGGCGGACTGGCCGTTCTCCTGCTGACGCTGCGCTCGGCTCCCATTCGCCCGATCGTCGTCCTGGGCCCGCCCTGGGTGAGCAAACTAGCCGAGCCGGGCCATGGCATTCCCTATGGCGTCGCCATCGCCGCCGGCGCGCTCTGGGCGCTGCCGGCCTCGCCGTTCGGCGCGGTGCTGGGACTTTAGAGCATGGCGGACGCGATCCTCGACGCCTGGGAAGGCTCCGCGACGCCGATCCACGTGCTGACGGAGGCGCAGGCCGCCGCCGCGCTCGAGGCCGACGCCTTCGCCGCCGCCCTGGCCCGCACGGCCGAGTTCAAGGGCAAGGCGGGTCAGCTCCTGCTGGTCCCTGACACGGAGGGCGGGCTCGCCCGCGTGCTGTTCGGGGCCGGCGAGAGCTGGACGGCGCTGCGGGCCCTGCCGGCAAAGTTGCCGGTCGGCGTCTATCGGATCGTCGAGACGCCGGACGCGATCACGGCCGACCAGGCCGCGCTGGCCTTCGCCCTGGGGAGCTATCGGTTCGACCGCTACAAGACCGCCGGCGGCGAGCGCCCGCGCCTGCTGGCCCAGGGCTGCGACGTGGCCGAGGTGCGCCAGGTGGCGCACGCCTGCGCCCTGGCCCGCGATATGATCAACACGCCGGCCAACGACATGGGCCCGCGGCAGATCGAGACGATCGCCCGCGAGATCGCCGAACAGTACGCCGCCCGGATCACCGTGATCGAGGGCGAGGGGCTGTTGGAGGCCAACTATCCCGCCATCCACGCGGTGGGGCGCGCCGCCGATCCCACCCGCAGCCCGCGGTTCATTGAGTTGAGCTGGGGCGAGGCGGGTAAGCCGCTGGTCTGCGTCGTCGGCAAGGGCGTGGTGTTCGACACCGGGGGCCTGGATATCAAGCCATCGGCCGGCATGCGGCAGATGAAGAAGGACATGGGCGGCGCCGCCCACGCGCTGGCCCTCGGCCGAATGGTGATGGCGGCGGGCCTTCCCGTCCGGCTGTCGGTGCTGCTGCCGGTGGTCGAGAACGCCATCTCGGGCGACGCCATGCGGCCCGGCGACGTGCTGGCCTCGCGCAAGGGGCTGTCCATCGAGGTAGGCAACACCGACGCCGAGGGCCGGCTGATCCTGGCCGACGCCCTGACCCGCGCCTGCGAGCTGGAGCCGGCGCTGACCATCGACCTGGCCACCCTGACCGGCGCGGCCCGGATCGCCCTGGGACCGCAACTGCCGCCGTTCTTCACCGACGACGACACGCTCGCGGCGCAGATCGACTCGGCGGCCGCGGCGGAATCGGATCCTGTGTGGCGGATGCCGCTCTGGAGACCTTATGCCGACGCGCTGGACAGCGACGTGGCCGAGATCAAGAACGACCCCGACGGGTGGGCTCAGGCCGGCTCGGTGACGGCCGCCCTGTTCCTGCAGAAGTTTGCGCCCGCAGGTCCGTGGGTCCACCTCGATATCTTCGCGTGGAACCCGCGCGGCCGTCCCGGATTCCCCGCAGGCGGCGAAGCCCAGGCCATCCGCGGCCTCTACCGCATGATCCGCGAGCGTTTCGCATGAAGCACGATCCCCGCATCACGCCCTGGCGCGACGGCATCGCCGCCCGCAGCCTGGAAGGCGTGCTGGAAGCCGAGGTCTACCTCGATCCCAAGGCCATGAGCTGTGTGGCCGCCGCGGCCGCCATCCGTTCGGCGCCGGACGGTGGGTCCGAACAGATGGACCAGCTGCTGTTCGGCGAGCGGTTCGAGGTGCTGGAAGAAGATGGCGGATGGCTGTTCGGCCAGGCCGCGCGCGACGGCTATGTGGGCTTCGTTGAAGCGGCGACGCTGCAGCCGGCCGGCGCCATGCCGACGCATCGCGTCTCGGCGCTCCGGACCTACGCCTTCGCCGAAGCTAGCATCAAGTCGCGGGCCGTCGGTCCCTATTCGATCAACAGCCTCGTCGCCGTAGAAGCCATCGAGGGCAAGCTGGCCAAGGTGACCGGCGCCGGCTGGATGACCGCCGCGCACCTGTCGCCCATCGGCGAGTTCGAGGACGACTGGGCCGCGGTGGCCGAGCGGTTCGTGGGCGCGCCCTATCTTTGGGGCGGCCGGGAGAGCCTCGGGCTCGACTGCTCCGGCCTGATCCAGCAGGCGCTGTTCGCCTGCGCCCGGGCTTGCCCGCGCGACACCGACCAGCAGCAGGCGATGGGCGCGCCCATCGAGGCGGCGGACTTCGGCCGCGGCGACTTGGTGTTCTGGAAGGGCCACGTGGCCATGGGCCTTGGCGAAGGCCGGATCATCCATGCCAACGGCTTCTACATGGCGACGGTGATCGAGCCCCTGGCCGAGGCCATCGCCCGCATCGACGCGGCCGGCTCCGGCCAGCCGACGGCTTACCGCAGGGTCTGACGGCCCCAACGAAAATGGCCGGGACTGAGCCCGGCCATTCCGAAATCAGATTGTCGCGCCGGCCTACTTCTTGGCCGGAGCCGCCGCGGGCGCAGGCGCCGGCGCGCCGGGCTGGGCCGGAGCCTGGCCGGCGGGGCCGCCGCTGGTGGAAGCGGGCGGAGCCGCCTCCGTCGTGGTGGGCTGGCCCTCGGCCGCCGGAGCCGCAGCGCCTTCCGCGGCCGGAGCCGCCGCCGCGGCAGCGCCCGGAGCGCGCGACGGATCGGGAGCCGGGACCGGCAGGGTGCCGCCCTGGGCCTTCAGATAGGCGATGATGTTGACGCGCTCGTCCGACTTCTTGAGGCCGACGAAGGTCATCTTGGTGCCGGGGATGTACTTCTGCGGCGCCTTCAGGAACTCGTACAGGTGGTCATAGTCCCAGACCGGGGCCTTGCCGGCGAACTCGGTCATGCTGGGCGAGTAGGCGAAGCCCGGATGGGCGCCCGGCTTGCGTCCGACCACGGCATGCAGCCCGGGGCCGGTGCCGTTGGCGTTGGAGGCGTCGACCACGTGGCACGACTTGCACTTGGCGAAGGCGGCCTCGCCCGCCGCAACGTCGGCGGTCGGAAGAACCGTGCCCCAGTCGGGCAGGGTGTCGGCGGCCGCGCCGCCCTCACCGCCCTCTTCGGCGACTTCGACCAGATAGCCCGGCTTCGCGGGATGCTCGGGCGTGAACACGCCCGCCGAAAGCTCACGAAGGCCGACGATCGCCAGGCCCGTCGCCAGGACAGCACCGGCGATCTTGTTGAACGTAAGGTCGCTCATAATCCCCTAGTCACGCCTCTATTCGGCCGTAGAGCAGAGCCCCCGGACGCGCGGGAATCCCGCCCCTTATTGCGTGCGGCTCTCTTACACGCTACCGGCGCTCGCGCAACCGCCCAAGACGTCCCAGCCCCCACGGCATGAACCCGATCGTCCTCATTCCCGCGCGCATGGCCGCGACCCGCCTGCCGGGGAAGCCCCTGGCGGACATCGGCGGGACGCCGATGATCGTGCGCGTGCTGCGCCAGGCCCAGGCGGCCGGTGCGGGTCCCGTGGCGGTGGCGGCGGGCGATCCCGAGATCGTCGACGCCGTCCGGGCTGCCGGAGGACAGGCTGTGCTGACCGATCCAGACCTGCCGTCCGGCTCGGACCGGATCCTGGCCGCCCTGGCCGCACTGGACCCCGATGGTCGCCATGACGTGGTTATCAACCTGCAGGGCGACATGCCGTTTGTCGCGCCGTCGGTGCTCGCCGCCTGCGCCGGGCTGCTGGCCGCGGAGCCGGCGTGCGATATCGCCACCGTCGTTGCCCCGGAAGCCTCGCCCGCCGACCGGGCCAACCCCGACGTCGTCAAGGCGGTGATGTCGCTCGGTCCGGGGGCCCGCGCCGGCCGCGCGCTCTATTTCACCCGCTCCACGCTCTATGGCGACCAGCCGGTGTGGCGGCATATCGGAATCTACGGCTACCGCCGCGCGGCGCTGGAGGCCTTCAACGCCGCCCCACCGTCGCCGCTGGAGCAGCGCGAGAAGCTGGAACAGCTGCGCGCCATGGAACTGGGACTATCGATCTGGGCCGCCGTGGCCGAGGACGCGCCGATCTCGGTGGACAATCCGTCCGACCTGGAACGCGCCCGCGAGTATGCAAGGACACTCCATGACTAAGGGACGCATCGCCTTCCAGGGCGAGCTCGGCGCCAACAGCCATGAGGCCTGCACGGCGGCGTTTCCCGACATGGAGCCGGTTCCGCACGCTACCTTCGAGGAAGCCTTCGAGGCCGTCCGCTCGGGCGACTGCCAGCTCGGCATGATCCCGGTGGAGAATTCCATCGCCGGGCGGGTGGCCGACGTGCACCACCTCTTGCCGTCGTCGGGCCTGAAGATCATCGGCGAGCGTTTCAAGCCGATCCATTTCCAGCTCATGGCCAACCCGGGCGTGAAGCTGGAGGACGTGAAGACCGCCCTCTCCATGCCCATCGCCCTGGGCCAGTGCCGCAAGACCCTGCGCCGCATGGGCCTGAAGACCGAGGCTACGGGCGACACCGCCGGCGCCGCCAAGCTGCTGTCCGAGCATCCCGACCCCACCAAGGCCGCCCTGTCGCCCGCGCTCGCCGCCGAGATCTATGGCCTGGAGATTCTGGCGCGGGACATGGAGGACGAGCACAACAACACCACCCGGTTCCTGGTGATGACCGCGGACAAGGCGCCCGCGCCGCCGCCGTTCACCACCCCTTGCGTGACCAGTTTCATCTTCCGGGTGAAGAACCTGCCGGCGGCGCTCTACAAGGCCCTGGGCGGCTTCGCGACGAACGGCGTCAACATGACCAAGCTCGAGAGCTACATGGAGAACGGCGCCTTCACGGCCACCTTCTTCTACGCCGAGGTGGACGGCCGGCCGGAGGACATCGGCCTGGCCCGGGCCTTCGACGAGCTGGCCTTCTTCTCCGAGCGCTTCGAGGTGCTCGGGGTCTATCCCGCGGACCCCTTCCGCAGCCGCTAGAAGCTGCGGAAGGTCCGGCGTCCGGGTCGCGTCAGCTCACGGCGGCGGCGCGCCGGCGCAGCATAGCCCCCGCGCCGAGGAAGCCCATGAGCATGATCGCCCAGGTGGCGGGCTCCGGCGCCGCCGAGACCGCCTTCTGCGTGCCTGTGGCCAGGATGTTATCGAACGTCACGCCCGACCCGGTGATGCTGTGGTCGCTCGCGAAACGCAGGCGCAGGTTGACCACCTCGCCGGCAAAGGCCGTGAGGTCGTAGGTGGCCCGGCCGGAGGCGACGCCCGTCACGCCCGACGCCACGAGCGCCTCGACGAAGCGGTTATGGACGTTCGGCTGGGCGATGAGCGGCGCGCTCGGGTCGAAGGGCGAGCCTTCGGTGGCCCCCAGCAGGTTCCACCCGTCGAAGCCCAGCTCGGCGGCGCCGGCGAAGTCGAAGCTGAACAGGGCGTCGATCATGCCGGTCAGGTCGAGTTTCACGTCGTAATAGGAATACTCGAGGTTCGTGTAGTAGCCGGCGATGTGGCCCATGCGGCCGCCGCCCACCGAGAAGTTTCCGGCCAGCCGCTCGTTGGCGCCGAGTCCGCCGCTGAAATTCTGGCTGAGCAGGACGGCCGTGGCCGCGTGCGCCGGGGCGGTGGTGAGCAAACGCAGCGGCGAGCGCGCCGAGCGCGAGGGTCTTAACAGGTATCGTCATCGAAAAGTCCTTTCAGGGATTGGCCGGAGCCGTGGAGGCGCCCGCCGGGCGGGAATCGAGGTGGGCGAGGGCGGCGGCCAGGGCGTCGTCGGCGGGGACGGCGATGTCGGGGGCGACGCCGCGCCCTTCCCAGCCGAGGCCCGTGTCCGGATCGTAGGTGCGGCCGATCGGGACGAAGGCCCGGAAGCCGTGGGGCAGATCCACGAACCCGCCGAAGCGACCGGCGCCGGCGGTCGTCTCGCCCACCAGCACGGCGCGACGCGTCCGCTTCAGGCCAAGCACCAGGTGTTCGGCGGCGGAGGCGGTGCGGCGCGAGGTCAGCGCGTAAAGCGGCGTATCGCGAAGGCGCGTTTCGGCCGGGTCGGGCTGGATAATGTGGTCGCGGCGGATGACCCCGTCGGGCCCCGGTTGGCGCACCAGGGTTGGGCCCACCTCCAGCGGCGCCTCGGCCTCGGCGTCGGCGCGGGTGTCCATGCGCAGCAGCGTCGCGGGCTGGCCGTAGAAGAGCGGCAGGATCGCGTCCATCGTCGCCTGGCCGCCGCCGCGGTGGGGGCGCAGGTCGAAGATCACCGCGCGGGCCGCGGCATGGGCGAGCAGGAAGGCCCGGGCAGCCTCGCCGGTGCGCGTGTCCTGGGGAAACTCATTGAAGCGCAGGTAGGCGACGTCGCCGATCATCCGCGCCTCTTCCAGGCCCGGCGGACCGCTGGCGCGGGCGCTGGCGGGCAGGTCGGCCGGTGTGCTCCGGGACGCAGCCGGGGCCGCCTTGGGCGCGAGCCGCAGGTGCCCGTCGGGTGCGACGGCCTGGAGCCCGGCGGTCACCGCGTCGCCAAACGCCACCGGATCGGTCAGCTTGGCGTAGTCTCCGCGGGCGGCTTGTTCGCGCAGGCGGGCGGCGTAGCGGCGGCCCGTATCCGCATCGGCGAACCGACCCGCCAACACCTCGGCGAGCCGGGCGAGCACTTCCCGCTGATCGGTCGGGGACAACCGGGCGGCGGAGGCCGTGGCGGCGGGCGCGACGGCAGGGGCGTCGGCGCTGAGCGCCGGGGCCGCTATGGCCGCTAGGGCCGCGAGGGCGGCGGCGAACGCCGCGGGGCGGATGGACATGAAACCTCCGTGAAACGGTGGGCCGCCCCGATCCTCCGCAGAGGCCGTCGCGGTCGCGCCGTTTGCGACCGCGCGACGGCCGCGCGACGAAGCGACCGGCGCGCGACGAGACTGCGACGAAGCCCGGCGTCAGGCGCCAGGCGCTATGCTATGGCCCCGCTTCCTGGAGGTCCCTTGGTCGCCACGTCCCCGTCATCCGACAGGCCCGACGGGCTCCCGCCGCCGCCGGTGCTGTGGCTGGCCGCGGGGATCTGGGCTCTGGGCATGGGCGCCATGGTGGCCAGCGGCGTCGCCACCCGGTTCGAGCCCCTGACCATCAACGTGCTGCGCGCGTTGCTGATGGCGATCCTCGGCTGGGTGTTCAGCCTCGCGCTGTGGCGCGTGTCGACCGTGGCCGCGCGGCCCCGATGGGCGATCCTGGCGCTCGGCGTGGGCGTGCTGGCGGCCACCACCGCGCACACCCTACTGGACTTGCAGGTCGACCACCTTCTGCAGGCCTGGCTGAACCCGGGACTGCACGTGCGGCGGATCCTGTCCGACAGCGTCCTGCGCGCATGGGTGATGTCGCTGATCGCCGAAAGCCACGTGGTGATCTTCGCGACGCTCTACGCCTTCTTCGGCATGGCTTCGACGATCCTGCGATCCGCCGCCGAGACCCGCGAGCGCGAGGCGCAGCTGGCGGCCGCCCGCACGCTGGCGGTCAGCGCCCAACTGGCCATGCTCCGCCACCAGCTCAACCCGCATTTCATCTTCAACACGCTGAACGCGATCGCCTCTCTCGTCGCCATGCGGCGCAGCGACGACGCCGAGGCGATGATCGGCCGGCTATCCGACTTCCTGCGCGCATCGCTGGGGGTGGACGCGCGGCCATTGGCGACCCTCGACGACGAGATGACCACCTTGCAGAACTACCTGGACATCGAGGCCGTTCGCGGCGCGCGGCTGCGTTTGGCCTATGACCTGGAGCCCGGCCTCGGGAACGCCCTCATCCCGAGCTTCCTGCTCCAGCCGCTGGTGGAGAATGCGGTCAAGCACGCCGTCTCGCCCGCGCTGGGCCCGGTGGAGGTCCGCGTGTCGGCGCGCCAGGTAGGGAACGACCTGGTGGTGACCGTGGCCGACAGCGGGGCCGGGGGCGCGCGCGGCCAGGCGGCCGGCACCGGGACCGGGCTTCGCAACGTCCGCGAACGGCTGGCGCTCCTCTACGGCGACCGGGCGTCGCTGGCGGCGGGACCGCGGGGCGAGGGCTTCGTGGCGGCGGTGCGGGTTCCGCTGCGGCGCGCGGGGGACGACGCATGAACCGGCCGCTGCGCGTGGTGATCGCGGACGACGAGCCGCTGGCGCTCGAGCGGCTCGCGCTGGCCTTCCGCGATATCGAGGGGGCCGAGGTCGTGGGCGCGGCGGCCAACGGCCTGCAGGCGCTGGAAATGATAGCGGCGCTGCGGCCGGACCTCGCCGTGCTGGACATCCAGATGCCGGGGCGGACCGGCTTGGGCGTCGCCGCCGCGCTGCCGCCGGAAGGCCGGCCGGAAATCGTCTTCCTCACCGCCTTCGACAGCCACGCCGTGGACGCCTTCGACGTCGAGGCTGCGGACTATGTGCTGAAGCCGCTGCGGTTGGATCGGCTGCGCCAGGCGGTGGTGCGCGCACGTCGCCGATTGCAGGGGGCGCACCGCGACGCCGCCTAGGCTCCGGCGCGCGCGCCGGCAGGCGTGACCGACGGCTTCTGGGTCCAGGGCCGCGAGGGGCTGGTTCGCGTCAGTCTGGAGCAGATTTCCTGGATCGAGGCGGCGAAGGACTACGTCCTGCTGCACACCGGCAATCGCTCCTACATCCTGCGGGCGACCATGGCCTCAATCGCCGAGCGCTTCCCGCCGCCGGCGCTCCTGCGCGTGCACCGGTCGGCGCTCGTGCGTCCGGGCGCCGTCCAGGCCCTGCAGACCAGCGGGCATGTCCTGATCCTCACAGACGGGACGGCCGTCGCCGTCGGGCCCAGCTATCAGCGTCACACCCGCGATTGGCTCACGGGACGGTCGCCGACCTAGGTGGCCGCCTCGTCGGCCCAGCCCTTCAGCAACTGGTGGGCGATGGCGAGGGGCGGGGGGCAGAACACGCCCTCGATCTCGCCTTTCAGCAGCTTCCGCGCCTCCTCGCGGGTGAACCAGCGGACTTCGGAAAGCTCGGTCTGGTCGGGCGTGCCTTCGTCGTCCTCGACCTCGGCGATCAGGCCGATCATCAGGGACGACGGATAGGGCCAGGGCTGGGTGGAGTGGTAGCGCACCTGGCGCGTGCGCAGGCCCGCCTCCTCGCCAAGCTCGCGGGCGCAGGCCTCCTCGATGCTCTCGCCCGGCTCCAGGAACCCGGCCAGGGCCGAGAACATGCCGGGGGGCCAGGCCTCCTGGCGGCCCAGCATGCAGCGCTCGCCATGGTAGGCCAGCATGATCACCACCGGGTCCGTGCGCGGGAAGTGCTCCGCCTCACAGGACGGGCACTGGCGCTTCCAGCCGCCGTCCTTGGGCTCGGACGGCTGGCCGCAGACGGCGCAGTACTGGTGGCGGCGGCGCCATTCGAACATGGACTTGGCGGTGGCCAGGATGCCGGCGTCGGCGGCGGGCAGGCGCAGCGCGACCTGGCGCAGGTCCATGAACTCGCCCAGGCCCTGCAGCGGGCCCTGGGCCGGGTCGCTGGAGCCTTCCATGTCCACGGCGAACACGGCGGTCTCCTGCCAAAGGCCCATGAACAGCAGCCGCTCGTTCCCACCGGCGAGCTCGGCCGCCAGCTTGGCCGGCAGGTAGGCGATCTGTACGCCGCCGTCCTTGGTCTTCTCGGCCAGCGGCTTGCCGTTCCACAGCACGAGGCCCAGCGCGTCGGAGGACGACAGCTGGGCGGCCAGCCAGGCGGCGTCGCCGCGACGGTCGCTGGCCCGGTTCAGCGGGTTTCCGGCGAAGGTGTTCTGGAAGAAGGAGAGCGCCATGGCGACCTACTTACGGTGCGGCTCGGCGCGCGTCGAGGCGGGCGGCGGCGCCTCTTGAAACCGGCCGCGCAGATTCCAAATCATTCGCCGCGCCCGCCGCCTCCTCGCCGGGCGCGTGGAGAAAGGACAGCTTTCAGGAGAACCGACATGAGGCTCGCGACCTCGGAAGATCTGATCCGCGAACAGGGACTGGCCGCCGCGCTGGAGCGCTGGCTCAGGCCCGCCGTCGGCTTCGGCCACCCCCGTGACGTGCTTAAGGACCCGGACCTCGGGCACGACGAGAAACGCGCCGTGCTTTCGTCATGGGCCTCGGACGCGTCGGCCGTGCAGGACCAGCCGACGCTGCGCTGGCTTCTGGGCACGCCCGAACCCGTGCCGTTCCGCGAGGTTCGCGAGGCGTTGGAACGCCTGGACCGGATCGAGCGCTTCGACGCCTGACTTTCCACCACAGCCTGACGAAGGAGGACCACGATGCAGGTCATCGAAGTCGCGCCGCTCGGCCCGGGCTGGCGCGTGTCCCTGGGGGCATTGGCGGGCGACATGGTCTTCGCCCGGGGTGGAGCGGCGGAGAGCGCCGCCCGGCGGCTCGCCGCGCAGCTGGCGCACAGTGGCCAGGCCAGCGAGCTGCGGATCCGCCTGCGAGACGGCTCGCTCGCCGAGCGCCTGGTCTGGCCCGCGCTGCCCCGTCGCGACGCGGCCCCTGCCGCGGCGCTGGAAGCGGCCTGAGCTTTTCTGGGGCGAGGGGCGGCTGGCCAAAAGTGGCTGGGCGCCCCACATCCAGACAGGCGCCGGTTCAAGGCGCGAAAGACCGCCAGGGAGCCCAAGATGTCCGAGCCGCCTCCGAACCACCCCGCCGGCTACGCGCCGCCGAAAGTCTGGCAGTGGAACAAGGAGAGCGGGGGCAGGTTCGCCGCCATCAATCGTCCCATCGCTGGGCCGACGCACGAGAAGGAGCTGCCGGTCGGCAAGCATCCGTTCCAGCTCTATTCCCTGGCCACGCCCAACGGGGTGAAGGTGACGGTGATGCTGGAGGAGCTGCTGGCCCTCGGCCACAAGGGCGCCGAGTACGACGCCTGGATCATCAACATCGGGCAGGGCGACCAGTTCGGCTCGGGCTTCGTCGATGTGAACCCGAACTCTAAGATCCCCGCCCTGATGGACCGCAGCGGACCGACGCCGATCCGGATCTTCGAGTCCGGCGCGATCCTGGTTCACCTGGCCGAGAAGTTCGGAGCGTTCCTGCCGACCGATCCGGCCCGGCGCGCCGAGACGCTGTCGTGGCTGTTCTGGCAGATGGGTTCGGCGCCCTACCTGGGCGGCGGCTTCGGCCACTTCTACGCCTATGCGCCGTTCAAGATCGAATACGCCATCGACCGCTTCGCCATGGAGGTGAAGCGCCAGCTCGATGTGCTGGACCGGCGGCTGGCCGAGAGCGAATACCTGGGCGGCGACGACTACACGATCGCCGACATCGCCATCTGGCCCTGGTACGGCCTCCTGGCCAAGGGCGGGGCCTATGAGTCGGGCGAGTTCCTGGACGTGAAGAGCTACACGAACGTCCAGCGCTGGACCGAGCAGATCGGCCAACGCCCGGCGGTGAAGCGCGGCCGGATCGTCAACCGCGCGCAGGGGACGCCGGCGCTGCTGGAGCGCCACGACGCCCGCGATATCGACGAGGCGCTCGCGGCCAAGGCGGAGGCCGGGTAGGCCGGCGGTTCGCCGACCGGCGCTCTGCCGTTCGACGCCCGACCACGGCGGGAGCCCTGCGACAGGACGTCTCCAAACGCCGATGTGATCGACGGCAAAGCCGCGCCCGACTGGACCCGCACGCGTCCGTTGGATACGCGGCGGGTCCGTTGCGTTTTGAGACTTGAGATGCAGGACTTCATCGATCTGGAAGGGGCGTCCGGCGCCCGCTACCGCTTCCGCCTTTGGCCGGAAGGCGCGCCGCACACGCCGGTGGGCGGCAACTACGTCTACGTCCGCGCAGACGAGGCGGGGGTGAAGGTGCTGCAGGTCGGCGAAACCAACGACCTGTCAAAGGCGCGCGGCGCCTGGGCGGCGGCGGCCAAGCGCGGGGCCACGCACGTGATGACCCGGCTGAACGTCTCCCGCGCCATCCGCTCGGCCGAACACCAGGACATTGCCGCAAAGTACGAAAATCAAGGCGCCAAGGTGCAGGCGGACTGAGGCGGGCGGGCGTGGGCCGCCCGGCCTGCGACTCGGCCGCCCCTTGCCCCGGCGTTGCTAATCCTCCATATGCCGCCGCGGAGATCGGCGGCGGACGGACGCCCCGCCAACCTGGTCAGGTCCGGAAGGAAGCAGCCACAACGGGTCACGCCTCGGGTCGTTGTCCGGTCTCCACCTTCTCCACACATATCCGGGCTTTCCGCTTTGCCGGGGCTTTGACGTCCCGTTAGATGCTCGCATGGGCGACGACGACCTCACGCGCGACGATTCCGACCTGCCGCCTGAGCGCGACCCCAACACCGGCGACATGTTCGGCGGCGAGGCCCCACCCGCGCCCAAGCCCGCGGAGGACGAGGGGGCCGCCTATACGGTCATCGCCCGGAAATACCGGCCCCGTTCGTTCGAGGACCTCTATGGCCAGGAGGCCATGGTGCGGACGCTGCGCAACGCGTTCGCCACGGGCCGGATCGCCCACGCCTTCATGCTCACGGGCGTGCGAGGGGTGGGGAAGACCACGACCGCGCGCCTGCTGGCCCGGGCCCTCAACTACGAGACCGAGACCGTCCACGAGCCGTCGCTCGACCTTAAGGACGAGGGCATCCACTGCCGCGCGATCATCGAAGGCCGGCACATGGACGTCCTGGAGCTGGACGCCGCCAGCCGGACCGGGGTCAACGACATCCGCGAACTGCTGGACGGCGTGCGCTATGCGCCGGTGGAGGCGCGGTACAAGGTCTACATCATCGACGAGGTCCACATGCTGTCGACGGGGGCGTTCAACGCGCTCCTGAAGACGCTGGAGGAGCCTCCGCCGCACGCCAAGTTCATCTTCGCCACCACCGAGATCCGCAAGGTGCCGGTGACCATCCTGTCGCGCACCCAGCGGTTCGACCTGCGCCGGGTGGAGCCCGAGGTGCTGGTCAAAAACCTGGAGATGATCTGCGAGAACGAGGGCGCGCGCGTCGAGGCCGAGGGGCTGATGCTGATCGCCCGCGCGGCGGAAGGGTCTGTCCGCGACGGGCAGTCCATGCTGGACCAGGCCATCGTCCAGGCCGAACCGGGCCAGACGGTCAGCGCCGCCTCCATCCGCGACATGCTGGGCCTGGCCGACCGGGCCCAGACGATCACCCTCCTGGAGCAGGTGATGCGCGGCGAGTCCGGGGGCGCCATCGAGACCTTCCGCCAGCTCTACGGCTATGGCGCCAACCCCGACCAGGTGGTCATGGACCTGCTGGACCATATCCACGGCGCCTCGGTGGCCAAGGCGATCGGCCCGAACGCCCTCGTGATGCCCAAGGAGCAGGCGCTGCGGCTGGCGGCCATTGGGGCGGCGGTGTCGGCGGGTGTGCTGTCGCGGATGTGGCAGCTGACGCTGAAGGCCTATGAGGAGGTGCGGCGCGCGCCCGACGCGGCGGCGGCCGTGGACATGGCGCTGATCCGCATGGCCTACGCCGCCGACCTGCCGGGACCTGAAGAGGCCCTGAAGCGGCTGCAGGCGGGCGAGAATCCCGCCGGCGGCTCCGGGTCCGGCGGCGGGCCGCCCGGCGGTGGCGGTGGGGGCGGCGCGCCGCGGGCCGGCCTGGCCACCAATGCGGTCGCGCGGCAGCAGATCGCGCCCGGTCTTCCATCGACCGAGCCGGTCGCCAACCTGCAGACCTTCGAGGACATGCTGGGGCTGATCGACCGGCGCCGCGACATCCGGCTGAAGCTGGACGTGGAGCGGTTCATCCGGCCGATCAACTTCCGGCCCGGCGCCATCACCTACGAGCCCGCCCCGGGCGCGCCGAACGACCTGGCGCAGCGGCTGGTGTCGCGACTGAAGGAATGGACCGGCGAACGCTGGCTGATCGCGGCCGAGGGCGGCGGCGGCGCCGAGAGCCTGTGGGAGAAGCAGAAGCGCGAGGAGCGCGAGGTGCGCGCCGAGATCGAGCAGCACCCGTTCATCCAGGGTGTGATGCAGGCCTTCCCCGGCACCGAGATCGTGGGCATACGCCACCTCAAGCAACCCGAGCCGGCCGAAGCGCCGCCTCCCGAAGACGACGCCGACGAGGACTGACCGATGAAAGACCTGGGTTCGATCATGAAGCAGGCCCAGGCCATGCAGCAGCGCATGGCCGAGGCGCAGGAGCGGATCGGCGCGCTGGAGGTCGAGGGCACGTCCGGCGGCGGCATGGTCAAGCTGGTGTTGAAGGGGACGGGCGAGCTCGCCCGCGTCGACCTGGACGAGAGCCTCATGGCGCCCGGCGAGGGCGAGGTGATCGCCGACCTGATCGTGGCCGCCCACGCCGACGCCAAGCGCAAGCTGGACGAGAAGCAGGCCGAGGTCATGCGCGAGGCGGCCGGGCCGCTGGCGGGCCTCAACATTCCCGGCATGCCGAAATTCTGATGCCCGGCCTGCGACGGAAGGACTGAGCTTGGCCGCCTCCGCCGGACCCGAGATTGAGCGCCTGATTGGCCTGTTGTCCAAGCTGCCCGGCCTTGGGCCGCGGTCGGCCCGGCGCGCGGCGCTGGCGCTCCTGAAGCGGCGGGACCAGCTTCTGCTGCCGCTGTCGGACGCCCTGGCCGAGGCGGCGGCGCGGGTGAAGACCTGCCAGACCTGCGGCTCGCTCGACACCCAGGACCCCTGCGCCATCTGCGCCGACCGCACGCGCGACGGCGCCCTGATCTGCGTGGTCGAGGAGGTGGGGGCGCTCTGGGCCATGGAGCGGGCCGGCGCGTTCCGGGGCCGCTACCATGTGCTGGGCGGCCTCCTGTCGGCGTTGGACGGGGTGGGGCCGGAGGCGCTGCGGGTCGGCTCGCTGGTCGGCCGCGCCGCGGACGAAGGCGTGCGCGAGGTGATCCTGGCGCTGCCCGCCACCGTCGATGGACAGACCACGGCCCACTACCTGGCCGACCGCCTGGCAGGAGCGGGCGTCAGCGTGACCATGCTGGCCCGCGGCGTGCCGGTAGGCGGGGAACTGGACTGGCTGGACGACGGGACGATCGCCCAGGCGATGCGGGCGAGACGCCCGGCTTAGCAGACACTTCCGCGCCACTGGCGGCCGTGGGATGGCCGCCAGCGACGCGGAGCGCCAGCACCCCTTCGGGGACCGTGCGGGGCGGGCCTTCGCCCTGCCGCCGCTGCGCCGAGAGCCGCGAGAGACGGCCTCGACGCGGAGCCGAGAGCGCGCTGCACGGGAGAATGCGCGCCTCAGCCCGTTGCCTCGTTCAGCGGGCGACCACCTGGCCCCCGCGTAGCAGGTCGCCCCGGACGCCCGGGTCGCAGGGCTGCTCCAGATGATCGCTCCGGCAGGCCGTCGTCGGCTGGCCGGCGGTGGCGGTCAGCATCGCCACCGAGGGATCTCTGAGCGCCACTAGCGAGACGCCGATCAGCGCCGCGAGCGCATAGAAAATGTGGTTGGCCAGCCGCATCGTTTCCTCCGGGATCACGACCTTCGGCCGCTTGTCGTTGGCTGAACCCTAGGCGGGTGCGGCGTGATCGCGCAGGTGCAGCGGACGCCTGCGAAAGGCGCAACCGTGGCGCCGCGCGCCGAGCCGACGATGCAACCGGGTGCGCAACCGTTGCATCATCGGGTTGCATTGTGAAACAATGTTCGGTGATGGCGTTATTCGTGCACTTTCACGAGAAGCTGACGCTGGTGCTCAAGGCGCTCTCCATGAGCCGTGGGCGCCTGGCGGCGGAGCTCGGCGTGGACAAGTCGCTGGTCGGGCGATGGGCTTCAGGGGTCGTGACGCCGTCCGCGCACAATCTCGAGAACCTGACGCGGGTGATCTCGAACCACTGCCCGGGCTTCACCATGCTGGACTGGGACCGCGACCTGCCGGGCCTGGCGGGCCTGCTGGGCGTGGCGGCGCCGGTCAGCGGCCACGGCGTGGCCGGCCTGCATGATGCGCCGGACTCCCTGCCCCTGCCGGTGCTCGAGATGTCGCGCCTGACCACCGAGCGGCGCGGACACGCCTACGAGGGGTTCTGGCGCACCACCCGGCCCTCGGTGATGATGCCGGGGCGGTTCTTCCACGACCACGGGATGGTGCGCCGGCACGAGAACGGCCTTTTGCAGTTCAAGGTGGGCGGGGCCGGCCTGCTGTTCGACGGCTGGCTTCTGCCGGCCGAGGGCCAGCTGTTCGCGATCCTGTTCGACACCGTGGGCCAGACCCCCATTTTCGTGATCTGGAACGGGGTGCCGCTGTCGAAGGCCTCGTTCCTGGACGGGATCGTGATGGCGGCGGCCTTGAATGCGGCGCGGACGCCCTCGGCCTATCCCATCGTCATGGAGCGGATCGGCGACCTGACCGGCGACCGGGCGGCGGACGACGCCACCTGCGCCGAACTGCTGGCGCGCGATCCGCTGGCCCCCGAGGGCAGCATCGCCGACGACCTGAAACACCACCTCATCCGCGATATCGGCCCGGCTGCGGCGGCCGCGGGCCTGGGCGAGATGTTCCTGCTGGCCCCGATCACCTCGACGCTTTCCCGCGGCGAGACCATCGGCGGACGCCTGGTCGGCTAGGTCTCGGCCCAGTCGACGGGTTCGATCTTGCGGATCATCAGGCCCCAGCCGACGACGCCCAGCAGCGTCATGGCCGCCGCCAGGACGAAGGCGCCTTCGAAGCCGCCCGTCCGGTCGACGATCACGCCGGTGGCGATGGGGCCCAGGATGCCGGCGAAGTTGGCGAAGCCGTTCTGGACGCCCACCCACTTGCCCGCCGCCTGCGGTCCGGCAAGCGTCTGGCTGCTGGCGAAGATGTGCGGACCCACGGCGCCGAACGCCATGGCCGTGACGAAGAGGCAGGCGATCGCCACCGCCGGCGGGGCCACCGCGCAGGCCAGCAGGCTGGCGGCGCCGAGGGCGTGGGTGGCGACGAAGAAGGTCTTGCGGACCCGGTTCGGCGCGCCGCCCGCCTGGATCCACCGGTCCGAGGCCCAGCCGCCCAGGAACGACGAGGCGGCGTACAGCAGGTAGAGCAGGCCGCCGACGGTCGCCATCTGCGGCAGTGAATAGCCCTGGGCCTGGACGAGGTAGAGCGGCATCCACGAGACGATGAAGTAGAAGCCGAAGTTCACCGAGAAGTGGCCGAGGCTCGCCCCCCAGATCTCCGGCCGTCGGAGGATGGCGCCG
This sequence comes from Phenylobacterium sp. RIFCSPHIGHO2_01_FULL_69_31, assembly GCF_001824475.1. GTDB lineage: Bacteria > Pseudomonadota > Alphaproteobacteria > Caulobacterales > Caulobacteraceae > Phenylobacterium. The sequence continues at coordinate 87,590 of NZ_MHXN01000009.1, forward strand.
AACGAGGGGCCGCCCCGGCCCTCCGCCGGCGCGGGCGCGGCGGATAGCCGGCGCGTCACCGCCAGCCATGGGACCAGCCAGAGCAGCGAGACGGCGCCGAACAGCAGGAATACGCCCCGCCAGCCGAGCTCGGCCATCAGCAGACCGCCGAAGAAGATCCCGACCGCCGGTCCCAGCGACAGGCCCACGATGATCAGGCCGTTGGCGGCGCCCAGGCGATGGCTGGGCACGTGCCGGGCGATCAGGCTGGAACTGCAGGGGAATGCCGCGCTCTCGCCGATCCCGAGCACCAGACGTAGGACCAGGAGCGCCATGAAGCCGCCCGCAAAGCCGCTGAGCAGCGTGGCCACGGACCATAGGGCCAGGCCCGCGGCCAGGGTGTGGTAGGCGTTGAACCGGTCGGCGAGCCAGCCCGAGAGCACGAGGCCCGGGGTGTAGGTCCAGAAGAAGGCCGAGATCAGCAGGCCGATCTGGGTCGAGCTCAGCGCCAGCTCGCCCTTGATCAGCGGGGCGGCGGTGGCGAGGTTGCCGCGGTCGACGTAGTTGATGAACACGGCCAGCGCGAGGAGCGGCACCACCCAGGGCCCGATTCCGGTCCGCGCGGACGTCGCCGCCGCGAGTGTCGCCATGCCCTGGTCCCCCTGCGCCCTCTGGCGGGGCGCCAACGCGGCAAGCTGGCATGGATCGCCGCCGCCGGCCATGGCGGCGGGCGCGCTTCCGCCGACTCGCCAGGCGCGCTAAGAACGCACCATGAACGGACTCCTTTTCCTCGCGATCCTCTGCGTGCTCATCGCCGCGGCGGCCATCGCCTGGGCGCTGCGAGAGCGGGGCCGGGCCTCGCACGCCGAACTTCGGATGAAGCTGATGGCCGAGCAGGGCGACCTCGTCCGCGCCCAGCTCACCCAGTCTGCGGCCAGCGTCGCCGAGGAGATTCTGCGCAAGAACGAGGAGGCCGTGCGCAACCGCGAACAACTGGCCCAGGCGCGCCTGGAGGCGCAGCTGAAACCTGTGGCCGACACCCTGCAGAAGTTCCAGGAGCAGGTGACCGCGGTGGAAAAACAGCGGGCCGAGGAGCAGGGCGGCCTGAAAGAACAGATCGCCCAGCTGATGCAGGCTTCGGCCGCCACCCAGGATGAGGCGCGCAAGCTGTCGGCGGCGCTGCGCCGGGGCGCGGGCGTGCAGGGGCGGTGGGGTGAGCAGACGCTGCGCAACGTGCTGGAGGCTGCGGGGCTGTCCGGCCGGTTCGACTTCGACGAGCAGACGTCCACCGACACCGAAGAGGGCCGCCGGCGGCCGGACGTGACCGTGCGCCTGCCCGGCGGGGGCCTGTTCGTCATCGACGCCAAGTGCTCGCTCAATGCCTTCCTGGAGTTGCAGGAGGCCGTCGACGACTACGCCCGCGATGCGGCGGGCGTGCGCCATGTGCAAAGCGTGCGCGGCCACATCCAGGGACTCTCGGCCAAGGCCTACTGGGACCAGTTCCAGAATTCGCCGGACTTCGTGGCCATGTTCGTGCCGCTGGACTCGGCCCTGGCGGCGGCGCTGGACCGGGCGCCGGAGCTGATGAACGACGCCATGGACCGGCGCGTGGTGATCGTCACGCCGTCCACCCTGTTCGCCCTCTGCAAGGCTGTCGTCTACGGCTGGCGGGTCGAGGAACAGGCCGCCAACGCCCAGAAGATCGCCGACCTCGGCAAGGAGCTCTACAAGCGCATCTCGGTGATGGGGGCGCACGCCGGCTCGGTGGGCAAGGCGCTGGAGGCGGCGGTCAGCCGCTACAACCAGTTCGTCGGCTCGTTGGAGACCCAGGTCCTCACCCAGGCCCGTCGGTTCGAGGAGCTGAAGGTGGACCACCAGGGCAAGGAGGTCGTCGAGCTTCAGCCCGTGGAAGTGGCGGTGCGGCCGCTCGCCAAGCTGACCACCAGCGAGGCGCCGCCCGTGCGCCTGGCGGCTGGCGGCGAAGGGTAGCAGCCTCCCATCCTTCTCCTACCTTGACGCTCAACAATCGGACCCTTACCTGCCCGCCATGGCCCTTCGCGAGATCCTCGTCGTCCCCCACCCTGCCCTGAAGCAGGTGTCCCAGCCCGTCGATGTGGTCGACGACGAGCTGCGCGCGCTGATGGATGACATGCTGGAGACCATGTACGACGCCCCCGGCATCGGTCTGGCCGCGATCCAGATCGGCGTGCCCAAGCGCGTGATCGTCATGGACCTGGCCCGCCAGGACGAGCCGCCCCAGCCCCGCTACTTCGTGAACCCAGAGATCCTTTGGGCTTCGGAAGAGACGGCCCCCTATGAGGAGGGCTGCCTGTCGGTGCCCGAGATCTACGACGAGGTCGAGCGGCCGGCGCGTGTGAAGCTGCGCTATCTGAATTACCAGGGCGAACAGGTCGAGGAAGACGCCGAGGGCCTCTTCGCGGTCTGCATCCAGCACGAGATGGACCACCTGGAAGGCGTGCTGTTCATCGATCATCTGTCGCGTCTGAAGCGCGAACAGGCGGTCAAGAAGGTCAAGAAGCTGGTCCGGGCGGCCTAGAAGCCTCCGGGCGGCGCAGCTATAGCTCACGGCCGAGGCGTACTAGACGTCTCGGTTGTTGCAGGCGTCCGACTTGCGTGCCCCATCGTTCCGCTCGCGCTATTTCTGGGGCGTCCGCGATCACGCGGCGTTCAATGCGGCGCTGGACCAGCTGGTCGCGTCCACCCACTTCGACAACCATTGGTTCGCGTCGGACAACCTTATCGCCTTCGGCCGGAACCTGGGGTTCCTAGACGATCCGGCTTTCCTGAACGCCTTCAACGCCCACGCCAAGGATGGCTTCGAGCGCGGCGTGCTGTGGCGGACCGTGAGCGTCGTGTGGGGCGCACGCCAGGCCTCGCGCCTCGAGGGCGGTTTCATCGAGTGCGGCTGCTACAAGGGCACCACGGCGCTGATCATGCTGGACGCCGCCGGGATCACCGACCGCGAGGTGTTCCTCTACGACCTCTTCGAACACGATGCCTCGATGGACCATCATGCCATGCCGGAACATGGCCCCGACCTCTTCGCATTCGTGGCGGCGCGGTTCGCCGATCGGCCCAACGTGAAGGTAGTGAAGGGCTTTCTGCCGCAGAGTTTCGAGCAAGGCTTGCCCGAGCGGATCGCCTTCGCCCACATCGATATGAACAGCGCGCGCGGCGAGATCGAGACCCTGGAGGCCATCGGGTCCCGGCTGGTTCCCGGCGCGGTCATCGTGCTCGACGACTTCGGCGCCTCGGCCTACCGCCAGCAGCACGTGCTGGAGACCAGGTGGTTCCAGCAGCGTGGCCGCCACGTGCTGGAACTGCCCACGAGTCAGGGCCTGGTCATCTGGTAGCCGTCCAGGGGTGCTAGTGCGCCGCGTCGTGGGCGGCGTCCTTGCTCTCGGCCTCGACCTTGGCGGCCCCTTCGCGGGCGCCCTCCGCCGCGCCCTTCGCGGTTTCCTTGATCACCTGCCCGGCGTCGCCCGCGGCCTCCTTGATCTCGGCGCCCACTTCCTTGACGGCAGGGCTGTTGGCGGCCTCTTTCGCCTCCTGGCCGATATCCTGGGCGGCGGCCTTCACGTCGCCGGCGGCGTCCTCGCGTTCGGCCTGCGAACAGGCGGTGAGCGCGAACACCAGGCTGGCGGTCGCGACCATGATCGACTTCTGCATGTGGCGGGCTCCCTGCGACTTCCCTCATCCAACGGCCACGCTTGGCGCGAAGTTCCCTTGCGGCTCGCCGCCCGCTAAGACCCGCCCATGCGTCTCGCCTTCCTCGGCACTCCGGATTTCGCCGTCTCGGCGCTCGCGGCCATCGTGGCGGCGGGGCACGAGGTGGCCTGCGTCTACTCCCAGCCCCCCGCGCCGCGCGGCAGGGGGCAGGAACTGAAGCCCTCGCCGGTGCACGCCTTCGCGGAGGCGCACGGCATTCCGGTGCGGACGCCGGCCTCCATGCGCGACCCGTCGGAAGTCGCGGCCTTCGCGGCGCTGGGGCTGGACGCCGCCGTGGTGGTGGCCTTCGGCCAGATACTGCCCGGAGCAGTGCTGGAGGCGCCGAGGCTCGGCTCCTACAACGTTCACGCCTCGCTGCTGCCGCGCTGGCGGGGCGCCGCGCCGATCCAGCGCGCCATCATGGCCGGCGACAAGGTCACCGGCGTTCAGGTGATGCGCATGACCGAGGGGCTGGACGAGGGCCCGGTGCTGGCCACCGCGACCGTCCGGATCGATGCCCTGGAGACCGCCGGCACGCTGCACGACCGGCTGGCCGCGGCGGGCGCCGATCTGATCGTCCGCACCCTGGCCGACATCGAGGCTGGAACGGCCGTGGCGACGCCCCAGCCCGCGGACGGCGTCACCTACGCCAAGAAGATCAGTCCGAGGTTCACGCGTCTCGACTGGACCAAGCCCGGCGCCGTCCTGGATGGCAAGATCCGCGGGCTGTCGCCATTTCCCGGCGCCTGGTTCGAGCTGCCCACCGACAAGGGCCCGGTCCGGGTGAAGGCGCTGCTCTCGGCCATCGAGGACGAGGCGGGCGAACCTGGAGTCACGTTGGACGACCGGCTGCTGGTGGGCGCGGGCGAGGGCGCTGTCCGCCTGCTGCGGGTGCAGCGCGAGGGCAAGGGGCCGCAGGAGGCCGACGTCTTCCTGCGCGGCAATCCCGTGCCGGCTGGAACGAAGCTGGGCTGATGCCTCGCTACCGTCTCTTGATCGAGTACGACGGCCGGCCGTTCCACGGCTTCCAGGCCCAGGCCGACCTGCCGTCGGTGCAAGGATCGCTGGAGCGGGCGGTCAAGAAGTTCTGCGGCGAGGACCTGCGGGTCAGCGCCGCCGGTCGGACGGACACCGGCGTGCATGCGACGGGCCAGGTGGTCCATATCGACCTCGCCAAGGACTGGCCCGCCGAGACGGTCCGCAACGCCATGAACTTCCACCTGATGCCCGACCCCATTTCCGTTCTGTCGGCGGAGGTGGCCGAAGGCGACTGGCACAGCCGATTTTCCGCGACCGGCCGGCGCTATCGCTATCGCATCCTCAACCGCATCAGCCCGCCGGCGCTGGACCAGGGCCGCGTGTGGCATGTGAAGAAGCCGCTGGATGCGGGGGCCATGCACGCGGCCGCCCAGGTGCTGGTAGGCCACCACGACTTCACCACGTTCCGCGACCTGGCCTGCCAGGCGAAGTCGCCGATGAAGACGCTGGACGTGGCCGACGTCCGCCGCGAGGGCGAGGAAGTGATCCTGGAGTTCGCCTCGCGCTCGTTCCTGCACCGCCAGGTCCGCTCGATGACGGGCACCCTGGCCGAGGTGGGTGTCGGACGCTGGACGAAGGACGACGTCGCCGCCGCGCTGGCGGCGCGGGACCGCCGGGCGTGCGGCCCGGTGGCGCCGGCCGAGGGGCTGTACCTGACCGGCGTGACCTACTGAGCCGTCAGGCGAAGTAGCGCTCGATGATCCGGGCGTAGACGCGCTGGAGCGTGCGGATCTCCTCGACGGGGGCGCGCTCGTCCACCTGGTGCATGGTCTTACCGACGAGGCCCACCTCGATCACCGGGCACAGCGCGCGGATGAAACGAGCGTCCGAGGTGCCGCCGCTGGTCGAGAGCTCGGGCTCGCGGCCCGTGACGTCGGCGACGGCGGCCGCCACCAGTTCGGTGAACCCGCCGCGCTCGGTCAGGAACGCCTCGCCGCTGATGCTGGAGGTGACGGTGATCTTGCCGCCAAAATCCACGGAAGCGCGCCAGGCCTCCAGGTCGAACCAGTCGGCGAGTTGCTGTCCCGTGTGGTTGGGATTGAAGCGGATGTTCAGCCGCGCGCGCGCCACGCCGGGGATCACGTTCGTCGCGGCGTTCGGCATCTCGATCATGGTGACCTCCAGGTTCGAGGGCTGGAACTCGGGGTAGCCCTCGTCCAGCCGGCGCTCCTGCAGGGCGGTCAGCATCTTGATCAGCGGCCGCGCCGGGTTCGCGGCGCGGTGCGGGTAGGCGACGTGGCCCTGGACGCCCTCGACCACGATCTCGGCGTTGATCGACCCGCGGCGGCCCACCTTGACCATGTCGCCAAAGATCTCGGCCGAGGTCGGTTCGCCCACGACGCAGTGGTCGATGACCTCGCCGTCCGCGGCCAGGGCCTCGACCACCAGCTTGGTGCCGTGGGTGGCCACGCCCTCCTCGTCGCCGGTGATCAGGAAGGAGAGCGAGCCGGTGACCCTACCTGCGGCGATGGCGTCCGCGGCCGCGGCGGCGAAGGCGGCGATGGCGCTCTTCATGTCCACGGCGCCGCGCCCGATCAACACGCCGTCCACCACCTCGGCCCCGAAGGCATCCTTGGACCAGGCGGCGGCGTCGCCCACCGGCACCACGTCGGTGTGGCCGGCGAAGCAGAGGTTGGGACTGCCGGTCCCGTAGCGGGCGTAGAGGTTCTCGATCTCGCCGAACCTCATCCGCCGACAGGCGAAGCCAAGGTTCGACAGCATCTCCTCGACGATCGCCATGGCGCCTGCATCGGCGGGCGTCACCGAGGGGCGGCGGATCAGGTCGCGGGTGAGTTCGACGGCGTCTATGGCGGCGGGCATGGCTTCGCCATACCTAGCAATGACAGGAGAGGCGAGGGGATCATGCCGAAGATCGACATCGACAAGGCGCCGACGCGGTTCGGCAGCGCCTATCCACCGCCGTTCGACACGCCGTGCCGGGACCGCCGCCGCTGGAAGCTGGGCGACGCGGCCGGGCTGACGGACTTCGGGGTGAACCTTATCCGGCTGGCGCCTGGAGTGTGGACCGCCCAGCGCCACTGGCACACCGTCGAGGACGAGTTCGTCTGGGTCGTGTCGGGCGAGGTGGTGCTGGTGGAGGAGGGCGGGGAGACGGTGCTCCGCGCGGGAGATTGCGCAGGCTTCAAGGCCGGTGTGCCCAACGGACACTGCATCCAGAACCGTTCCGACGCTGAGGCGGTGCTGCTGGAGGTCGGGTCGCGGCGCCCTGGGATCGACGCCTGCGACTATCCAGGCATCGATATGATCGTGGGGCCGGACGACATCTACCGCCACCGCGACGGGACGCCCTACGCGGAAGACGACGGGCGCAAACGCTGAGGACACGATGCCAAAGATCGAGATCAACGCGCTGGAGGTGCGTTCGGGGTGCAGCTATCCGCATCCGTTCAAGGAAATCTGCCTGGGCGCCACGTGGCGAAGGCTGGGCGATGCCGCAGGCCTGACCGACTTCGGCGTCAACCTCGTGCGCCTGCCGCCGGGCAAGTGGTCGAGTCAGCGGCACTGGCACACGCACGAAGACGAGCTCGTCTATGTGCTGGAGGGCGAGGTGGTGCTGGTCGAGGACGACGACGACCATGTCCTGCGCGCGGGGGACTGCGCGGCCTGGAAGGCGGGGGAGCCCGGCCAGGCCCACCACCTGCAGAACCGCAGCGACCGCGACGCCGTCTACATCGAGGTCGGCTCGCGCAAGCCCGATGCGGACGAGTGCGACTATCCCGACATCGACATGGTCACGGGACCCGGCGGCTATCAGCATCGCGACGGGCGGCTCTACCCGGAGGACTGAGTTAGCCCCTAATAGTTTGCATGCGATATGATCGCGTGCAATTCTTCCTGGGAAGTTTGTCCAGGGAGTCTTCATGCGCCTTGCTTTGCTGTTTGCCGCGGCCCTCGCCGTCGCCGCCCCGGCCGCCGCCCAGCCGGCCGCGCCGCTGCCCGTCCGAGGTGTGGTGACACAGATCGATGCGGCTCGGCTGACCGTGAAGCCCAAGTCCGGCAAGCCGGTGACGGTCGACCTGACGCCGGACTGGACGGTCCAGGTGACCAAGCCGATCGCCGTGACCGAGATCAAGGAAGGCAGCTTCATCGGGACGGCTGAACTGCCGCAGGCCGACGGCACAGGGCGTTCGCTGGAGGTCCACGTCTTCCCGCCCGGCGTGAAGGTTGGCGAGGGTCACTACGCCTGGAACCTGCGCAAGGGCTCGATGATGACCAACGGTACGGTCGGCAAGGTGACAGTGGGCGCCAAGGGGCGGGAGCTCCAGGTCAGCTATCCGACCGGTCAGCGCAAGATCGTGGTGCCGCCCAAGGTGCCCGTGGTGCAGATCATGCCGGGCGCGCGTCCCATGGTGAAGAAGGGCGCCCCCGTCTTCCTGCTGGCCTTCCCGAAGCCGGGTGGCGGCGGCCTGATCACCGGTGCGGTCGCCGTGGGCGAAAAGGGCTCGCCGCCGCCGATGTAGGCGGGGCCCCATCATGAAGCCGTTTCGGGAACGTACGCGGGGTGGGGCGACAGCGGTCTATCGCCATCCGCTGGCGGTGCGCGCCACCCACTGGGTCAATGCGCTGTGCCTTCTGGTCCTGTTGCTGAGCGGGCTCCAGATCCTCAACGCGCACCCGGCGCTCTACTGGGGCGAGACCTCGCGGTTCGACCGGCCGCTGGCGGCCATCGAGGCGGCGCCCCAGCCGGATGGGAAATTGCGCGGCCGGCTCCTCGTCGGCGATGCGGTTTTCGACACCACCGGCGTGCTCGGCGCCTCGATGTCTGGGAGTGAACAGCTACAGGCGCGGGCGTTTCCCAGTTGGCTGACGTTGCCGGCGTATCCCGACTTGGGCGCTGGCCGGCGCTGGCACTTCGCCTTCGCGTGGGTGCTGGTGATCAACGGTTTGCTCTACGCCCTTTTCGCGGCCGCGACCGGCCGGTTGAGCGGCCTGCTGTGGCCTTCGCCGGCCGAGCTGCGGCACGTCGGCCGCGCGCTTTGGGATCACCTGCGCCTTCGTTTCGCGCATGGGGACGACGCCCGCGGCTACAACGTTCTGCAGAAGCTGGCCTATTCGACCGTGGTCTTCGGGCTGCTGCCCCTCATGCTGGCGACGGGCCTCGTCATGTCGCCGGCGGTGTACGCCCGCCTGCCGCTGCTGGGGGACCTGCTGGGGGGGCGGCAATCGGCGCGGACGCTTCACTTCCTGGCCGCCTCGGGGCTCGTCGCCTTCGTCGCCGTCCACCTGGCCATGGTCCTGGCCGCCGGTCCGATCAACGAGATTCGCTCGATGGTCACCGGCTGGTTCGTCGTTCGCCGCGAGAAGAAGACGCCATGAGCGAGCGCACACCGATCTCGACCCGGCGCGGCCTGCTGGGCGCGGCCCTGGGCGCGACGGGGGCGGGCCTGGCCGGCTGCGACCGGCTCGCCACCTCTCCGGCCGTGAACGAACGCCTGAGCGCCGCGGAAGGGCTTACCTTCCACGTCCAGCGCCTGCTTCTGGGCCGCCAGGCATTGGCGCGGGAATACCCGGCGAGCGCCATCTCCCCCGATTTCCGCGCCAACGGGACGGTCAATCCCGACAACGAGGACTACCAACGGCACGTGACGACCGGCTTTAAGGATTGGCGGCTGGAGATCGGCGGCCTGGTGGAGCGGCCGCTGCTGCTGTCCCTGGACGACCTGCGCCAAGCGCCGGCGCGCACCCAGATCACCCGCCACGACTGCGTCGAGGGCTGGAGCTGCATCGGCAAGTGGCGGGGCGCGCGGCTGGGCCCTCTGCTGGATCGGGCCGGCGTGAAGCCCCAGGCGCGCTATGTGGCCTTCTTCTGCGCCGACACGTTGGAGCTGACTCTGGACGGGACCGGCGACTACTACGAGACCATCGACTTGGCCGACGCGCACCACCCGCAGACCCTGCTCGCCTATGAGATGAACGATGCGCCGCTCCCGGTGGCGCACGGGGCGCCGGTGCGGCTGCGGCTGGAACGGCAGCTCGGCTACAAGATGGCCAAGTACGTGATGCGGATCGAACTCATCGACAGCTTCGCCAACTTCGGTCGCGGCAAGGGCGGCTACTGGGAGGACCGCGGCTACCAGTGGTACGCCGGGATCTAGGTCACGCAGGGTCCGGATCGGCGCGGCGCAGGCCGGCGATCAACCGCTCCACGCCGGCCTTCAGCGCGGTGATCTCCTCCAGCGGCATGGGCAGCTGGCAGAACATGGCGCCTGGGACGGCCAGGGCTTTTTCCCGCAGGGCGCGGGCGTGGGGCGTCAGCCCGATCATCACCCGGCGCTCGTCGGTCGCGTCACGCGTGCGGGTGACCAGGCCCGCCTTCTCCATGCGCTTGAAGAGTGGCGTCAGGGTGCTGGACTCCAGCCCCAGCCGGCGGCTGAGATCGCCGACCGACTGTGGCGCCTTGGTCCACAGGGCCATCAGGGCCAGGTATTGCAGATAGGTCAGGCCCAGCGGCTCGAGCAGCGGCCGGTAGGCCCGGGTCATGAGGTTGCTCGCGGTGTAGAGCGCGAAGCATAGCTGCACGTCCAGGCTCAGCGGGTCGAACGGCTGGGCCTCGTCCTGCTCCGTCACAGCTCACTCCCCGCCTACGACGCGCCAGCCGCTATTTGGACGCCGCAGCGTAGCGGGCGCAAGCGTGGCGGCCCGTCCCATCGCCGCTCCCCCAGGATTGTCACTGGGCCTGTATAGGGGGGCGACGAGGACCTGCGGCGCTGGCGCGATCGCGCCCTATTTCGGCGTGAGTTCGAACAGCCCGCTGACCGAGGTGCGCACCACCAGTTCGCCCGGCTCGATCCGCGTGCCGGTGACGACGATCTCCTCGATCCGGTTGGCGCTCATCACCTGGCTCCAGCCCTGGGAGTCGACGCGCACGAGACGCACGACGCGCTGGCCCATGACATCAGCCACGCGCGCGGCGTCGTCCTGCAGCGCGCGAAGCGCCTGGTCGCGGGCCTCGCGCTGGGCCTTGCCTGGATCCGCCAGCCCGTAGCGGACGCCGCGCACCTGGTTCGCACCAGCGCCCATGGCGGTGTCCAGCAGATCGCCAGCCCGCCCGGGGTCTCGGGCAATGACCGAGACCATGGTGGTGGCTTCATAGGCGATGATCCGGACAGGCCCTCCGGAACGATCCGAATACTTCGGGGTGATCTGGACCTGCTGGGTCTGGATGTCGCGCTGGGCGACGCCGGCTTTCCTCAGAGCCTGCACGGCGGCGTTCACGCGGCCGTTCGTCTCGGCGCTCGCGCCCTGGGCCGTCGCCGCTTCCCACGTGGCGCCGATCACCAGGGTGGCTATCTCGGGAACAGTACGCACCTCGCCCTGCGCCGAAATATTCAGCGTGGTGGTGCGGAACGCGGCCTCGCCCTGCTGGCCCCACGCGGGCGAGGCCCCCATCGCGCCTGCGACGAGGGCGGCGGCCAGGACGATGGCGCGGCGCATCGAACACTCCCAGGAAGCCGGCCGCAGGTCGCGGCCTATCAAGGGTTGTATTCTTTCCGCGCTGCCAGGGCTATTCCCGCAGTAGCTCGTTGATGCTGGTCTTCGACCGGGTCCGCTCGTCCACCGTCTTCATGATCACCGCGCAGTAGGTCGACGGGAGCGAGGGATCGACCGGGTTCGGCCGGTTGCCGGACACCACCACCGAATAGGGCGGCACCTCGCCGGTGAAGGTCTGGCCGGTCTTGCGGTCGATGATCGGCGTGGTGGACGTGATGAAGGTGCCCATTGAGAGCACCGAGCCCTCGCGGACGATCACACCCTCGGCCACCTCGGCCCGGGCGCCGATGAAGCAGTTGTCCTCGATGATCGTCGGGTTGGCCTGGAGCGGCTCCAGGACCCCGCCGATGCCCGCGCCGCCGGAGATGTGCACGTTCTTGCCGATCTGGGCGCAGGAGCCGACGGTGGCCCAGGTGTCGACCATCGTGCCCTCGTCCACATAGGCGCCGATGTTCACGAACGAGGGGGTCATGACCACGTTCCGGGCCACGTAGGCGCCCTTGCGGACGATGCAGCCCGGCACCGCGCGGAAGCCGGCGGCCTCGAAGCGGGCGGCGTCCCAGCCGGTGAACTTCAGGGGCACCTTGTCCCAGTAGGGATGCGGCGCGTCGGCGTCGATCAGGCGGTTCGCGGTGAGGCGGAAGAACAGCAGGATCGCCTGCTTGGCCCACTGGTGCGTGACCCACGTCCCATCCGCCATCCGCTCCGCCACTCGGATCTTGCCGGAATCCAGGAACTCGATCGTTTCGTACACCGCATCGCGCACCTGGCCGGTGGTGGCGGTGTTGATGCCGTCGCGCGCCTCCCAGGCGGCTTCGATCACGCTCTTCAGGTCGTCGGACATCTTCAGGCGGCCTCTTTCAGTCTCGCGTCTATCAGAAAGGGCGCGAGCTTGTCGGTGCGGTGGTGGATGAAGGGGGCGGTGGACTGGGCGGCGTAGGCGCCCACCAGCACGGTGGTCATGCCGAGGTCCGCGGCGGGCGCCAGGTTGCGCTCGGAGTCCTCGAAGAAGGCCGTGACCGCCGGGTCGATGTCGTGCGCCGCCGCGATCCGCTCGAACGCCGCCGCGCTGGGCTTGGGCTCATAGCCCGAGGAGCCGATATGGAAGACGTCGTCGAACAGGTGGGAGAGGCCCAGGCGCTCCAGCACCCGCTCGGCGTGGACGTCGTCGGCGTTGGTGAAGATCAGCCGGCGGCCGGGCAGCCGCTCCAGCGCCGTCAGCAGGTCCGGGTCGTGGGCGAGGGCCTCCAGCGACATGTCGTGGAAGATGGCGTGGAAATCCTTCGGGTCGACGCCATGGTTCAGCATCATGCCCTTCAGGGTCAGGCCGTGCTCGGACAGATAGGCCTTCTGCAGCCTGAAGGCCTCGTCCCTCGGCAGGCCGGTGACCTTCTCCACGAAGTCGGTCATCCGGTCGACGATCGCGGCCATGAAGCCCGACTCGGCCGGGTAGAGCGTGTTGTCCAGGTCGAACAGCCAGGTGTCGATGTGGCGCAGATCGGCCCGGAACAGGTTGGCGCTCATCGGCAGACCAGCGTGCCCGACCCGTGCTCGGTGAAGAGCTCGACCAGCATGGCGTGCGGGCGGCGACCGTCCAGGATCACCACCGCCTCGACCCCGGCCTCCACCGCCGCGATCGCGGTCTCCAGCTTGGGGATCATGCCGCCGGTGGCCACGCCCGTGGCGATGGCGTCCTTGGCCTCGGCGACGGTGAGCTGGCGGATGAGCTCGCCGTTCTTGTCCAGCACGCCGGCCACGTCGGTCAGCAGCAGCATGCGCTTGGCCTCCAGGGCCCCCGCCATGGCGCCGGCCACCGTATCGGCGTTGATGTTGTAGGTCTGACCCTCCTCGGACACGCCGATCGGAGCGATCACGGGGATGTAGTCGTCCTCGGCGCTCAGCAGCGCGTCGATCAGGGTGGTGTCGATCTTCTTCGGCTCGCCCACGAAGCCCAGGTCGACCACCTTCTCGATCTCGCTGTCCGGGTCCTTCTTGGTGCGGACCGCCTTCTCGACGGTGATCAGGCGGGCGTCCTTGCCGGACAGGCCCACGCCCCGCACCTCCGCCTCGGCGCCGGCCAAGGTGATCCAGTTGGCGATCTCCTTGTTGATCGCGCCGGACAGGACCATCTCGGCCACCTCCATGGTGGCGTCGTCGGTGACGCGCAGGCCGTCGATGAAGGTGGACTTCACCCCCGCCCGCTCCAGCATGCGGCTGATCTGCGGGCCGCCGCCGTGCACCACCACCGGGTGCAGGCCCAGCATCTTCAGCAGCACCACGTCGGCGGCGAAGAGCTTGGCCACCGACTCCTCGCCCATGGCGTGGCCGCCGTATTTGATGACCACCGTCTCGCGGTCGTAGATCTGGATGTAGGGCAGCGCCTCGGCCAGCGTCTTCGCCGTCGCCCAGCCCTGCTCTTCCGTACCCTGGCTCAAATGATCGTCCTCGAAACCCGGGCGACCGGATAGCGGACAGGGCGCCCCCTGTCACCCGCGCAAGGGTGTGATAGTCGAACCGTCACAGTCGGGAGAGTTGGTGATGAGAGCGATCTGGGGCGCCGCGCTGGCGGCGACGTTGCTGGCGGGCGGCGCGCAGGCGAAAACGGTGGCGGTCACCGCCGAGCGGCTGCTGGACGTGAAGACCGGCAAATACCTGGAAAAGCCCCTGCTCGTGATCGAGGACGGCCGCATCGCCAAGGTGGGGAAAGCCGGCGATGCGATCCCGGCCGGCGCAGAACGCGTGGATCTGGCGGGCGTGACGCTGCTGCCCGGCCTGATCGACATGCACGTCCACCTGACCAGCGCCGGCAAGTACGGCGGCTACCGGCCCTACGAATTCACCGACAGCTTCTGGACGGCCGTCGGCGTCGCCAACGCCGAGACGACGTTGGAGGCGGGCTTCACGACGATCCGCAACGTCGGCACGGCGTTCTATGCCGACGTGGGCCTGCGCGAGGCCGTTGACGAGGGCTGGATCGTGGGGCCCCGGATCATGGCCTCGGGCTACGCGCTGGGCGCCACGGGGGGCCATTGCGACGAGACCTTCTTCCCGCCGTCGATGGAGGAGAAGAGCCCGGCCCTCGTGGACAGCCCCGAGGAGGGGCGCAAGCAGGTGCGCACGCAGCGCAAGTACGGCGCCCGCGCGATCAAGATCTGCGCGACCGGCGGCGTCTTCTCGCGCGGCACGGAACCTGGCGCCCAGCAGCTTACCCTTGAGGAAATGAAGGCCATCGCCGACGAGGCGCACATGGCGGGCATGAAGGTCGCCGCCCACGCCCACGGGGCGCCGGGCATCAAGGACGCCATCCGGGCCGGTGTCGACACCATCGAGCACGTGAGCCTGATCGACGACGAAGGGATCAAGCTGGCGGTCCAGAAGGGCACGTGGCTGGGCTTCGACATCTACAACACCGACTTCACCCAGGCCGAGGGCAAGAAGAACGGCGAGCTGGAAGACAACCTGCGCAAGGACCGGGAGATCGGCGGTATCCAGCGTGAGAACTATCGCAAGGCCCTGAAAGCCGGCGCCCGGATGGTCTTCGCCACCGACGCCGGGGTCTATCCGCACGGCCTGAACGCCAAGCAGTTCGCGGTCATGGTCCGCTTCGGCGCCACCCCGCTGCAGGCCATCCAGTCGGCCACGCTGAACGCCGCCGAGGCCCTCGGGTGGGAGAAGGACGTGGGTCAGGCCGCGCCCGGCTTCTATGGCGACCTCGTGGGCGTCGCGGGCGATCCGCTGGCGGACGTCACCGCGCTGGAGAAGCCCGTGTTCGTGATGAAGGGCGGTGAAGTGGTGCGGCGAAACTAGTCCGCCACCTCGGGCAGCAGGCGAACGAAGTGGTCCTCGACGGCGCGGTAGCATTCGCAGGCCGCGCGCTCGAGGCCGGGCCGGTCCAGCACCTCGACCCGGCCCCGATGGGTGCGGATCAGTCCGCGATCCTGCAGCACGCCGGTCACCGCGGTCACCGTCGTGCGCTGGACGCCCAGCATCTCGGCCAGGGACTCCTGCGTTAGCTGGATGATGTTGTCGCCGGCGCGGTCGTGGGTGGCCAGGAGCCAGCGGGCGCAGCGTTCCTCGGTGCGATGCAGGGCGTTGCAGGCCACCGACTGCATCATCTGGGCGAGCAGGGCGTCGGCATAGCGCGAAAAGAGGTCGGCGAAGCGGGGCGAGCCGGTCTTGGCAGCCTCCAGGTGACTGGTGGGGATGGCCAGGGCCTGGCCGCCAATCTGCATCACCGCACGTCCGAAGGCCGGCTTGTGCCCCTCGCTGACGATCCCCCCGATGGCGCCCTCGCGCCCGACCGTGGCGGCCTCCACCTCGCGCCCATCGCGGGTCACGATCAGCAGCGAGACCATGGTCCGGTGGCACGGGAAATACGTCGTGACCACATCGTCGCCCGGTTCGAACAGCACCTTGCCGCGCGGCAGGTCGACCAGTTCGAGATGAGGCTGAAGCACCTCGAAGTCGCGGGCCGAAAGGGCGCCGAGCAGGCGGTTGGCCCGGCGCACCACGGTGCGGGCGCCGTCTTTGCGTTCAAGCGTTATCCCGGGCTTTTCCATCGATCAGCATTCCCCATTCGACACCAGCGAAACGCCGAACGGCGGCGCTTGTTGCATCGGGCGGGGAACGCGGTTCGCGCCGTCACACGGTGCGGGCGATCACTTCCTTCATGATCTCGCTGGTCCCGCCGTAGATCCGCTGGACCCGCGCGTCGCGCCACAGGCGGGCGATGGGATACTCGTTCATGTAGCCGGCGCCGCCATGCAGCTGCAGGCCCGCGTCGCAGATCTCCCACTGCAGCTCGGTGTGGAAGAGCTTGGCCGCGGAGGCTTCGGCGGCGCTGAGCTCGCCCTTCAGGTGCCGCGCGATCGCCCAGTCCAAGTGCGCCCAGCCGGCCTGGAGCTTGGCCTTCAGGCCGCCCAGGGTGAAGCGCGTGTTCTGGAAGTCGAACACCGTCTGGCCGAAGGCCTTGCGGTCCTTGGTGAACTTCACCGTCTCGTCGAAGGCGCGCTGGGCCGCGGCCTGGGCCTGGACGGCGATCCCCAGCCGCTCCTGCGGCAGCTGGGTCATCAGGTAGACGAAGCCCTTGCCCTCCTCGCCCAGGCAGTTGGTGATCGGCACCCGGACGTCCTCGAAGAACAGCTCCGACGTGTCGGCCGAGTGCTGGCCGATCTTGTCGAGGTTGCGGCCGCGCTTGAACCCCTCGCGGGTCGCTTCGACCAGGATCAGCGAGATACCCTTCGACCGGGCGTTCGGATCGGTCTTGGCCACCACGATGATCAGGTCGGCGTTCTGGCCGTTGGTGATGTAGGTCTTCGAGCCGTTGACGACATACTCATTGCCTTCCCGCCGGGCCGTGGTGCGCACGCCCTGCAGGTCGGAGCCGGCGCCCGGCTCGGTCATGGCGATGGCGGTGATGGCCTCGCCCGAGACCATCTTGGGCAGCCACTGCTGCTTCTGTTCCTCGGAGCCGTAGTTGGCGATGTAGTCGGCGACGATGTCGGACTGCAGGGTGATGCCCGCCGACGAGCCGGCGTAGAACAGCTCTTCGGAGATGACCACGTTGTAGCGGAAGTCGAGGCCCAGGCCCCCGTACTCGGCGGGGACGGTGGGGCAGAGGATGCCGGCCTCGCCGCACGCCAGCCAGAACTGGCGGTCGATGATGCCGTCGGCTTCCCAGCGATCGAGGTTCGGCGTCAGGGCGCGGTCGTAGAACTTGCGCACCTGGTCGCGGAACAGGTTCAGCTCCTCGTCGAACGGGGCGCGGGAGTCGGTCTGGATCATGGCGGGTCCCTGGGGTTCGCCCCGCCAGTTAGCCGGGTGACGCAGCGGACGGCTAGAGCTGCGCCCCCGGCCTCAGAGCTCGCAGGCGGCCAGGATCTCGGCGCGCAGCTCCGGAATGCCCGTGCCTTTCTCGGCTGACGTGGCGACGACGCGGGGAAACGCGGCCGGGCGCTTGGCGATCTTGCGGACCGTCTCGGCGCTGACCTGCGCCACGTCGCGGGGCTTCAGCTTGTCGGCCTTGGTCAGCACGATCTGGTAGCTGACGGCCGCCAGGTCGAAGGCCTCCATGGCTTCCAGGTCCACGTCCTTCAGCCCATGGCGGCTGTCGATGAGCAGGTAGGCGCGCTTCAGGTTCGGCCGGCCGCGCAGGTAGGCCCGGCCCAGGTTCTGGAACTTGTTCTTCTCGCCGCGGCTGACCTTGGCGAAGCCGTATCCGGGCAGGTCGACCAGGCGCAGCGTCTCGTCGGCCACGAAGAAGTTCAGCTCCCGCGTGCGGCCCGGCGCCGTGGAGGCGCGGGCCAGGTGCAGGCGGCCGGTCACGGCGTTTATCAGCGAGGATTTGCCGACGTTGGACCGCCCGGCGAAGGCCACCTCCGGCAGGTCGGCGGGCGGCAGGCCGTCCATGGCCACCGCGCCCATCAGGAAGCGAACGGGGTGGGCGAAGAAGACCCGCGCCGCCTCCAGCGCCTCGGCATCGAAGGGCTCGGCGCCGTCGCGAGCTGGGGGCGTCTCGCTCACCCGACCGCCTTGCCCCGATTGGTGAACTTGCCGATCAGCTGGTCGATCGGGTTGTCCACCTTGAAGCGCCGCATGATCACGTACTGCTGGATGGCCGTCAGGATGTTCGACCACGTGTAGTAGACGAGCAGGCCGATCGCGAACTGCGCCATGATGAAGGTGAACAGGATCGGCATCAGCTGGAAGATCCGCTGCTGCATCGGATCAGGCGCGGGCGGGCTCATCGAGGTGGTGAGCCAGGTGGTGAAGCCGTACAGGATCGGCAGGATGCCGATGTGCAGGCTGGTGGCCAGGATGCCCCCGATGAAGGGCGCGCTGCCCGGGTCCCAGGGGATCGCGCCGAACAGGTTCCAGATGGTGGTCGGATCGCGCGCCGACAGGTCCTTGATGTAGCCGATGAACGGCGCGTGCCGCATGTCGATCTCGAGCTGCAGCACCTTGAAGAGGGCGAAGAAGACCGGGATCTGCAGGAAGATGGGCAGGCAGCCGGCCAGCGGGTTGACCTTCTCCCGCTGGTAGAGGGCGAGCAGCTCCTGCTGCTGTTTGGCCGGGTCGTCCTTGTACTTCTTGCGCAGCTCCTCCATCGCCGGCTGCACCTTCTTCATCTTCGTCATCGACTCGTACTGCTTGTTCGCGAGCGGGAAGAAGATGAGGCGGACCACGACGGTCAGCAGTAGGATGGCGACGCCGAAGTTGCCGACGTGACCGTAGATCCAGGCCAGGAACTGGAAGATCGGCCGGGTGATGAACCACAGCATGCCCCAGTCGATGGCCTCGTCCAGGTTCTGGACCCCGAGCTTGTCCTGGTACTCCTGGAGCACCGGGTTCTGCTTGGCGCCGGCGAAGACGCGGGTGGTGTGGGTGATCTGGCGACCGGCGCCGATCGAGCGGGCCTGGCCGACGAAGTTGGCGTCCAGCAGGTTCAGGCCCGGGGTCTTGGTCAGGCGGTACTGGCCGTCGAAGGCTTCGTTCTGGGCCGGGATCACTGCGGTCAGCCAGTAGTGGTCGGTCACGCCGATCCAGCCCCCGGTGGACTTGTAGATCGGCGTCGAGCCGTCCTTCTGCCACTTGGCGTACTTGAGCGGGCGGCGCTTGCCATCGAGCCAGCCCATCCCGCCCTCGTGGATCACGCCGTTCTTGCCCAACGTCGGCGGCACGCCCTGGCGTACGACCGAGCCGTAGGGGGCCAGGGTCACCGGCTGGCCCGTTGTATTGGCCACGGTGTCGGTGATCGTGAACATGTACTTGTCGTCGACCGAGATCACCCGGGTGAAGGTGAGGCCAGCGCCGTTCGCGTAGGTGAGTGTCACCGGCTGGCCGGGCGCGAGCACCGAGCCCTGGCTGAGCGTCCAGGTGGTCTGCGGGCCGGGCACGCCGGGGATATTGGCGCCGACCCAGCCCACTTCGGCGAACTGGGCGTATTGCGTCCCCTCGGGGCGCAGCAGTTCGACCGGCGGCGCGTCCTTCTCGAGCGTCTCGCGGTACTTCACGAGGTAGAGGTCGTCGATGCGGCCGCCCTTCAGCGACAGCGAGCCCTTCAGCGCCGGCGTCTCGATCGGCACGCGCGGGATGGCGGCGATGGCGGCCTGGCGGGTGACGGCCACGGGAACCTGCGGCGCCAGCGGGCCGGCGACGCCGGTTGTGCTGGTGGCGGCGGGCGGCGCCTGACGGGCGCGCTCCTCCGCCTGGCGCTTGGCCTGCGGGTCGATGACGAACACCTGGTAGACCAGGAGCAGGAGGGCCGCGCACACGAAGAAGATGATCGTGTTGCGGGTGTTGTCGTCTCTCATGAGCGGGACGCAGGTTTCCGTCGAGGAAGAGAAGGGGCGGGGCCGTCTACAGTTGGGGGGCCGCGCGTTCGGCGGCGAGCCTTATCAGCGCGCTTTTCACGTCGTCAAGCAAACGGACCCAGGGGCGCTTTAGCACGCCGCCGCGGGCGATGATCACATAGTCGACGCCGGGGGTGGCGAATTCCGGCAGAAGGGCCCGGGCGGCCTCGCGCATCCGGCGCTTGGCTCGGTTGCGCTCGACGGCGCCGCCGATGCGTTTGGTGGCTGTAAAGCCGACGCGGACCAGCGAGGTCTCGTCGCCGCGGGGGCGGGCCTGAACGACAACGGCCCCCTTTGCGCACGAGGGGGCCTGGGCGCAGGCGAGGAACTCGCTGCGCTTCTTCAGCTTTTCGATGGTCATGCGGCCTGGCGGCGCGGCGTCCGTCATGCGGACACCTGGCCGGTCCTAGGCGCTGAGGCGCTTGCGGCCCTTGGCGCGGCGGCGCGCCAGAATCTTCTGGCCGTTCTTCGTGGACATGCGCAGACGGAAGCCGTGACGGCGCGCGCGCACGAGGCGAGACGGTTGGAAAGTGCGCTTCACGACGAAAGCTCCGGGGTCGAAAATCGAGCGGCGGTGGATAGTGGAAGGGTGGGGGCCTGTCAACCACCTGAGGGCGGTTCAGTCTGCCAGCGTCAACACCACCGGGCCGTTGCGGGTGGCCACCAGCGTGTGCTCGTACTGGACGGTGGGCTGGCCGCCTGGCGGGCGGAGGGTCCAGCCGTCGTCGTTGGCCTCTTCCACCCAGTCCGCGCCCAGCGACAGGAACGGCTCCAGGGTGAAGACCAGGCCCTCGGTGATCCGGCGCCGTTCGCGGGGCTCGTGCCAGGTGGGGATCTCGGTGGGATCCTCGTGCAGCGAGGCGCCGACGCCATGGCTGGCGAGGTTGCGCACCAGGCTATAGCCGTTCTTCCGGGCGAAGGCCTCGATCTGCCGGCCGGGCTCGGAGAGGGCCGCGCCGGGCCGCACGGCGCGGATGCCGGTCCACAGCGCCCGGCGCCCGTCGCGGCACAGGCGCTCCACCCGCTTGCTGGCCGGCGGCACGGCGAAACTGGCGCCCGTATCGCCGAAGAAGCCGTCCAGCTCGGCGGAGACGTCGATGTTGATCAGGTCCCCGGCCTTGACCTGGCGGTCGTCCGGGATGCCATGGGCCACGTCCGGGCCCACGGAAATGCAGGTGGCGCCCGGGAAGTTGTAGGTCAGCTCCGGCGCCGAGCGCGCGCCCTCGGCTTCCAGCATCCGGCGGCCGATCTGGTC
Source organism: Phenylobacterium sp. RIFCSPHIGHO2_01_FULL_69_31 (assembly GCF_001824475.1). Classification (GTDB taxonomy): domain Bacteria; phylum Pseudomonadota; class Alphaproteobacteria; order Caulobacterales; family Caulobacteraceae; genus Phenylobacterium. Next base: position 108,455 of record NZ_MHXN01000009.1, read on the forward strand.
CAGCTCGCGGGTCGTGATCCCCGGCTCCAGCGCCTCGCCCATGGCCTTCAGCGTACGGGCCACGAGGCGGCCGGCCGCCTTGAGCTTTTCCAGTTCTTCTTCGCTGCCGATGGTCATGGGGGTCCTACAGATCCGGCCGGATGATCGTCTTGCCGACCACCTTGCGCCGGGCGAGAGTCTCGTAGGCCTCGCGCCAGTCGTCCAGGGCGTATTCGCGGTCGACGCGGGGGTTCACGGCGCCTTCCTCGGCGAGCTTCCAGATCGCCTCGTTGTTCTCGCGGCCCTTCTCGGGGAACTGGCGGCCGTATTCGCCTGCGCGGACCCCGTGGACCGAGAACCCTTTGATGAGGGCGATGTTGACCGGAAGCGTCGGCAGGCGGCCCGAGGTGAAGCCGATGGAGAGGATGCGGCCCCCGAAGGCGATGCAGCGCGTCGACTCATCGAAGATGTCGCCGCCCACAGGGTCGTAGATGACGTCGGCGCCCCTGCCGCCGGTCAGCTCCTTCACCCGTTCGCGGAAGCCGCCGGTGACGTTGACCACGGCGTCGACGTCGTATTCGCGCTGGATCACCGCCAGCTTCTCGTCCGAGGCCGAGGCGGCGATCACCTTGCAGCCGAGGACTTTCGCATAGTCGACGGCGGCGAGGCCGACGCCGCCCGCGGCGCCGTGCACCAGGACCCATTCGCCGGGTTGCGCATCGGCACAACGCTTCAGGGCCACATAGGCGGTCAGGTAGGCCACCGGGTATCCCGCGGCCTGGGCGAAGGAGAGGCGCTTGGGCTTGAGCCGCAGGGCCGCCGCCGGAAAGATCGCATACTCCGCAAACACGCCTCGCCCGCCGGCGCACACCTCGTCACCCGGCTTGAAGGTGGTGACGCCCTCGCCGACGGCGTCGACCTCGCCGGCCATCTCCATTCCGCCGATGAAGGGCAGGGCGGGCTTGTGCTGGTGCTCGCCGCGGGTCTGCATCAGGTCGGGGAAGTTCACGGCGGCGGCGCGGATTTTCACGCGCACGTCGCCCGGCCCCGGCTCGGGCAGCGGGATGTCCTTCACCCGCACGCCGGCGTAGTCCGGGAGCAGTTCCTCGACGACCAGCGCGCGCATCGGCCTATTCCTCGTAGAGCCCCCGCACCAGGCCGGCGATCTCGCGGCAGGCCGCGTCAGCCGCCGGGATCGCGCCGGTGAAGGCCGTGAAGGCGTGTGAGAGGCTATCGTAGCAACGGTACCGCACCGTCACGCCAGCGGCGTTCAGCGCCTTCGCATAGGCCTCGCCCTGGTCCACCAGCGGGTCGAAGCCGGCGGTGGCGATGACGGCGGGCGCCAGGCCTGTGAGGTCCTTCTGGCGAAGCGGCGACAGGCGCACGCCGGCCGGGTCGTCGTCCGGCCCCAGGTAGTGCCCCATGAACCAGACCATCATCCCGCTGGTGAGCGGGAAGGCGTCGGCGTAGGTGGTCATGGACGCGCTCTGCGAGGCCGCGTCGGTGCAGGGATAGACGAGCAGTTGGAGCCGCGGCTGCGGCTCGCCCGCCCGCTTCAAGTCCTGGCAGACGATCGCCGCGAAGTTCCCGCCCATCGAGTCGCCCCCGATGGCGACACCCGCCGCGCCGTACGAGGCGGCCTGGTCGCGGGCCCAGCGGTAGGCGGCCAGCACGTCGTCCAGGCCGGCGGGGAAGCGATGTTCCGGCGCCAGCCGGTAGTCCACCGACAACACGGGTGCGCGGGTTATCCGGGCCAGCAGGGCGCAGAAGCAGTGGCTGGTGTCGAGGGTGCCGATCACCCCGCCGCCCATATGGGCCCAGACCATCAGCGGGGCGCCAGGATCCTGAGCTTCGGGGCGATAGAGGCGGGCCGGGATGACTCCCTCGGCGCCCGGCACGCTGAGCGGCTCCCACCGCACGCCCGGCTCCAGGTTGCCGCTGACCGCGGCCAGCGCCTGGGTCTCGCCGCGCCGGGCTTCCGCCGGCTGCAGCGTTTCCATCGCAGGACCCTTGCGGGCCTGGGCGGCCAGGAACTGCAGGCGCGGATCCAGCGTGCGGCCGCCCTTGTAGACCACTCCGCCGCCCGCCATCAGGCGCAGAAGGGGCGCAGGCAGCGAGAGGATCGTGCGGGCGATGAGGCGCTGCGCGGCGGCAGACGCCATCAGCACCTGGCTCCCGGCAGGCCCTTCAGGCCGTTCAGGATCATCTCCACGGCGAAGTCGGCGGCCGCAGCGGTGTCGATGGGGCGGCGCATCAGCATCCGGTCGCACACCTCCCGCGCCACGGCGATGCAGGCAGCGGCCATATAGTCGGGGTCGGAGATCGGCCCGCGCCCCTCGACGATGGCCGCCTGGATGGCGTCCTTCACCTCGGCGAACACGGCGGCCATCTCGGGCGTCTCGCCGTGGACGTGCGGCTGCTGTTCGCCGGCCGGCCGGCGGGCTGCCCAGCTGATGTGCTCGTCGGCCATGAATTCGAAATAGGCGACGATGGCGTCGCGGACGAAGAACTCCAGCGGGCCGCCCTTGCTGCGGAGCGCCTTCAGGATCGGGGCGAACCGGCGCGCGCCGTCGTCGGCGAGGGCGGCGAACACCTCCTCTTTCGAGCGGTAGTAATTGTAGAAGGTGCCGGCCGCGAGGCCGGTCCGCCGGATGATGTCGCGGACCGTGGCGGCCTCGTAGCCCAGCTCGCCGAAGACCTCGCGCGCGGCGTCCAGGATGGCCTGGCGGTTCTGGACCTTGGTCTGCTCCCGCTTGCCCACGGGAAGATAAGCGACCTGCGACATTCGAACCCCAACGCCCCCGAAAAACTTGACGGGTGTCATATTAGAGTCGTCGCAACTTTGCGCAAACGGAAAGGGCCGGCCCACGTATGGTCCCGTGCGCCGGCCCCCGTCACCAAGGCGCGTATGGTCCCGCGCCCCGATCCTGTTCGAGCGGCCCTAGAACTCGGTCCAGTCGTCCGCCGCTTCCGCCAGCGCCGTGTTGCCGGCGGTGGCGAAGGTGGGACGCGCGGAGCGCGGCGGGGGCGTGTTGGCCCGCGCGGCCTCGCTCGACTGGCTGAGCTGGAAGCGCGACACCAGGCCGAAGAGCTCCTCGGTCTGGTCGGCCAGCATGCGGCTGGCCGCCGTGGTTTCTTCCACCATGGCCGCGTTCTGCTGGGTTACCTGGTCCATCTGGTTCACCGCGGTGTTCACCTCGGCGATCCCGGTCGCTTCCTCCTTGGCCGAAGCGGCGATTTCGCTGACCAGCTTCGAGACCTCGTCCACGTGCGCCACGATCCGGTGCAGGGCCTGGCCGGTCTCGCCGACCAGGCTCACGCCCTCGGACACCTGGGCCGTGGAGGTGGAGATCAGGCTCTTGATCTGCTTGGCCGATTCCGCAGAGCGCTGCGCCAGGGCCCGGACTTCCGAGGCCACGACCGCGAAGCCCTTGCCCGCATCGCCGGCCCGGGCTGCTTCGACCCCGGCATTCAGGGCCAGCAGGTTGGTCTGGAAGGCGATCTCGTCGACCACGCCGATGATCTGGTTGATCTCGCGGGCCGACGCCTCGATGGCGGTCATGGAGGTGACCGCGCGGCTGACGACGTCGCCCGAGCGCTCGGCTTCGGTCTTGGCCGCGGCCACGGCTTCGCGGGACAGGGTTGCGCCCTCGGCCGAACGCTGCACGGTGGCGGTGATCTGATCCAGCGCCGCGGCCGTCTGTTCGAGGGTGGCGGCCTGGCGCTCGGTCCGCTGCGACAGGTCGTCGGCGGCGCCCGAGATCTCGCTGCCGCCCGACCGGATGGCCGAGGTGGAGGCGGCGATGGCCGACATGGCCTTCTCCAGCTTCACGACGGCGTCGTTGAAGTCGTTGCGCAGCTTCTCGTACGAGCCGGGGAAACCTTCCTGCAGGCGGACGGTGAGGTCGCCGGCGGCCAGGCGCTCGAGCCCGCCCGCCAGGGAATCGACCACGCGGGCCTGTTCCTCGGCGGAGGCCTCGGCGGCAGCGGCGCTCTCGCGGCGGGTGGCTTCGGCGGCGGCCCGCTGTTCCTCCTGCTCCAGGCGCATGCGCTCCAGGTGCAGCTGGTTGTCGCGGAAGACGTTCAGCGACTTCACGATCGCGCCCAGCTCGTCCTTGCGCTCCAGATTGTCGAGATCGACGTCGTTCTCGCCGCGCGACAGACGCTCGGTGGCGCCGGCGATGCGCTGGACGGCCCGGCGCATGTTCAGCACCAGGAAGACGGCGATCACGCCGGTGATGAGGAGTGTGGCGACGGAGGCGGCGATGGTCACCGCCTGGGCCGTCTTGGATCGCTCGCTGGCGGCGGCGGCCTGCTTGTCGGTCTGGGCCTGGGTCGCCGCGACGATCGCCTGCAGGTTGGCGCTCATCTTGGCGTACTGGTCCTCGAACGGCGCGGCGAAACCGGCGGCGGAGGCGAAGTCGGCGCTCATCATCGCGACGATGATGTCCAGGGCCTCGCGCGTCTCCTTCAGGTCCTTGAGCAGTTTGTCGTACTGCGGGCGCTGGGCGGGCTCAGCGGCGGCGCGGGCGACGCCCACTTCCTTGCTGATCTTGTCGACGGTGGTCAGCAGTTGCTGGCCTTTGGCGCCGATCTTGTCGGTCTCCATCTGCGCGGCCTGGTGGGTGAGTAGAATGTAGAGGTCCCCATGCACGGCCGTGATCTGTTCGGAGATCTTCTGCATGCGCAGGCTGTTCGGCATGTCCGTGCGGACCACCTGTTCCAGCTCGCGCATCTGATTTTGTTGGATCACCACCGCGCCGGCCGCCATCAGGGCCAGCATCAGCAGTGCGAGCGCGGGCGCGAAGCCCACCTTTACCATCAACGGCAGATCGTCGAGTCGAAAGCGCTTCATTTGGGTGTCCCCCGCATGTCTACCTTGCCTTGGGGCACACCCCGCGAGCCTGGCTATGCTGAATGGAACTCCCTAACCGTTTCTCACTTTTCCCATTTTTTCGGGAAGTTTAGGGTTCGTTCACCGCCGGGCGGTATTCCCCCATCATTGTTTCTCAACAGGAGGTGGGGATGCAGAAAGCTGTCTCTCTTTTCGGTGGTATTGTTTTGAGCGTTGCTCTGACGGGTGCGGCGAGTGCTGCATCTTTCCAGGAAAGCATGTCGAAGTGCCTTATGAAGAACGCCAACACGCGCGACGCCGCGACGGTGATGCTTCAGTGCACGGCGAACGGCGGCAAGCTCGATGGCTGCACCGTCCTGTCGGACAGCGCGCCCGGCAAGGGCTTCGACAAGGCCGCCCTGTGCGTGGCTCAAGCCATGCCGATGGGCGACAAGTCGGGCGACGTGAAGATCCCGATGCGCTTCCCGGGCGGCGCGTAAGCAGCCGCACCTTTCGAAGACTGCAGGAATACCCAAAGACGCCCCGCCCTCGGGGCGTCTTTTTCGTGGGACCTCAGACCGTGCGCTGAGCGCGGTCCTTCTCGTTCGTGGCGCGGATGGCGTTGCGGGCCTGCTCCCACTCCGCGTCGCCCCATTCGGCCAGCCGCGCGAACCCGCCGCCCCCCTTGAGGTGCGAGCCGCCGTCGATGGCGATCGTCTGGCCGTTCACATAGGCTGACCCCGGGTCCAGAAGGTAGACGGCCAGGTTCGCCAGCTCGCGCATCTCCCCGTTGCGGTTCAGCGGAATGGTCGGGTCGGCCTCGCCAAGCATCCCGCCCCCGCCGGGGTTCAGCCGCGCGCTCATGCCCTCGGTGGGGAAGGGCCCCGGGGCGATGGCGTTGAAGCGGACGCCGCGGTTGCCCCATTCCACCGCCAGCGACTGGGTCATGACGTTCAACCCGGCCTTCGACATGGCCGACGGTACGGTGAACGGCCCGCCGTTCCAGACCCAGGTGGTGAGGATCGAGACCACCGAGGCGTGCTTGCCCTCGGCCAGCCAGCGCTTACCGGCGTCCAGGGTGACGAAGAACGAGCCGCGAAAGACGATGTTGGCGATCGCGTCGAAGCCCTTGGGCGACAGATCCTCGGTGCGGCTGATGAAGTTGCCGGCCGCGTTGTTGACCAGTCCGGTCAGGGCGCCGCCGACCCACACCTCGTCCATGGCGTCGTGGATCGCCTCGGGCACGCGGATGTCGCAGGCGATGCCGGTGCAGCGACCGCCCGCCAGCGCGCCGTGCGCGTCGGTCAGTTCCTTGGCGGTCTCGGCGATGACCGAACCGCGCCGGCCCCAGATATAGACCTGGGCGCCCAGCATCACGCAGGCCTCGGCCATCACCTTGCCCAGGCCGGTGCCGCCGCCGGTGATCAGGATGCGCTGGCCCTTCATCAGTCCGGGCCGGAACATCAGGTCGTCCATGGAGAGTTCGCTCATCCGGGTTTCCTTCCGCTTCCTTGCCCACATGCGGCCTGCTGACGCAGCGGCGGTCAAGGCGGGCGGACCTCCCGAGGGGGACGGAGCCGGCAGGCCGTGGGAGGCGGGGAAACCGCCGGAGGCCTTAACGTCCTGGAAGTCCTGGCGTCGTGAGGTGGCGGATGATTTTGGCTGAGCGGAAGCGGAAGGAGTTTGTGTCGTGACGGCGGTCGCATGCCTTCGCGTGGACGTCTCCGGGCACGGCGATCTGATGCCGCTGCCCACGCTGGAGCAGCTCGTCCACAAGTTCGCCAGCGCCTATCTCGAGACCCGCTGGTCCTGGCCCCGCCGCTTCGCGCCGCTCACGGACGTCAGCTTCCTGCTCACCGACCCGCGCTCCGACGAGTTGGACCTCGCCGAACTCCGCCGGCTCTCGGACGAACTGCAGCGGCATCTGTTCGGTACGGCGGAGGAGGGAGAGGTCGCCCTCCTCGTGTTCGAAGGGACGCATGCCGCCGTGACCGCCTTCGCCGCATTGGATTCCAGACAGGTGGTCGAAGCCCTCGCCGACCCCAGCCTGCTGCCGGCCGGCGGGCGGCTCACCCGCATCCTGCCGGAATGTCGGGGCGGAGGAGACGGATCCGCCGAGCCGACGCCGGATGCGGAGAAGGGCGCCGAATGGCGGCCCGCCCCGTCGCTCAAACGCCAACTGCTCGAGCCGCTTCCGCCGCCGCCCCCCGCCTGGGAGGGCGTGCAGGGCGTCTACTTCATCCCCCGTGGCGTCTTCTATGGGGACGTGGTGATGTACGTTCCGCAGAACGCCCGGACCCACCTCTGTGTGGTGGACGGCGCCGAGCACATGCCGAAGGAGCCGAGCGCCTTCGATGCCGACTGCGTCCGGATCGCCGCCCGCTTGCTGTCGGAACGGGCCAAAGGCTCGCTGATCTTCGTGCCCATAAGCTTCACCAGCCTGGCGCGGCCGTCGCTTCGCGACGCCTACGTGGCTCTGCTGGCCGAGCTGCCGGTCGAACGGCGGAGCGAACTGGCCGCCACCATCTACGACGTGCCGCGCGACCCGGCCTTCACCGGCTTACGCCAGGCTCGCGCGTTGCTGGAGCCGCACTTCGGCACCATCGACCTTCGGGTCAGCGATCCCGGGTTCGAGATCGAGAAACTGCCGCCGGAGTCGGTCAACAGCGTGACCCTGGTGCTTCCCGAGGGCGACGATCACGTCCGGCTGGCGGCCCTGCGCCGCTTTGCGGACCACCTTGTGCACTACAAGCAGCGGCGCATCTGGCCGGGCGTCACCAACGTCCGTCGACGCGCCGAAGTCGAAGCGGCCGCGCGGCTGCGGGTCCCGTTCGTGACCGGTCCTGGGGTGTGCACGCCGGTCCCGGCTCCCGTGGGTGGGCGCAGCCTCCCGCCCGAGCGGCTGCCCATGTCGCTCTCCGGCTGGATGCACGTTCGCGACCGGAGCCTCGCGTCGTAACCGCTCAATCGGCGGGGAACTGGAACCCTGGCTCCACCCGCCGGATGAACTCCATCGCCGCCGCCGGTGCGCGGACCTTCCCCTCGTGGATTACGAAGGCATAGACGTCGCGCGGCGTCTCCGGCGGGCCGGTGCGGTCGACCGGCGTGAAGTCGCCCGGCACGCCGCCCTGCGCATATTCCTTGAACCGCCCGGCCCAAAGGTCGAGGTCCGCAGGCGCATAGCCGGTCTCGATCCGGTCGTCGGCCGAAATCAGCCGCAGGTAGACGAGGTCGCCCGTCACGTCCGGGATCAGGGGATAATTCTCGTTCTCCGACACACAGATGGTGACCCCCCGGTCCCGGCACAGGCCCACGAACTTGGGGTCGGCGAACGTGCCGTTGCGCACCTCGATGACGTGCTGCAGCCGGCCCCCGTTCAGCGTTTCGGGCAGCAGGTCGAAGAAGCCGGCGAAGTCGTCGTAGTCGAACTTCTTGGTGGCCATGAACTGCCACAGGATAGGTCCCAGCCGGTCGCCCAGCTCCTCCATGCCCTGGCCCATGAAGACCTCGATGGACGGCTTGGCGTCGGTCAGCTTCTTGCGGTTCACGCAGAACCGCGAGGCCTTCACCGCGAACTTGAAGCCGTCGGGCGTGGCCGCGCGCCATTTGGCCCAGCTCTCCGGCTTGAAGCTGGAATAGTAGGTCCCGTTGATCTCGATCGCCGAGAGGTGGCGGCTGGCGTACTCCAGCTCGGCCGCGTGCTTCAGGCCCTTGGGGTAGAAGACGCCCCGCCACGGCTCGAACGTCCAGCCGCCGATACCGCAACGGATCCTGCCGGTCTCGGCCATCGGCCGCCTCCCTCGTTCCCCGTCACAGTTAGCGCCTGTTTGGGGTGTTCTCAAGATGTTCCCGCGGCATCATGCGTCCTCTCCGGCCGGCGCCGGCGAGGACGCATGGACAAGCGGCGACCTACTTCCGTTGGGCCTTGGTCTTGTCGCGCTCGGCCTTGAACTCGGCGCCGACCTTCCACTCCGGCCAGACGCGGCTGTTGGCCAGCTTCTGGCCGAGGTCGAACAGCAGGGTCCCGTCGGCTTCGAAGCCCTTCGGATCCCAGTTCGGATCGAACTCGTCGGCGGGCTGGTGGTACTGGTTGGCGGTGTAGGCGGTGCGCCGGGCCATGCCGGCCGCCTTGCCCCCCTGGACCAGATCCTGGCCGCCGCCGAAGCTGATGGCGGGCACGCCCACCTTGGCGAACGGGAAGTGGTCCGAGCGGAAGAAGCTGCCCGCCTCCGGCCGCGGGTCGGGGCTGTAGTAGCGGTCGTGGGTCTTGCCCACGGCGATCAGCTCATCCTGCAGCGTCAGGGGCGCATTGCCCGAGGTGGTGAAGTCCTTGGCCAGGCCACTGGGCCCCACCCCGTCCATGTTGATCACCCCCACCGTGGTGGCCAGCGGATAGAGCGGGGAGGAGGCATAGTATTCCGACCCGAGCAGGCCCTTTTCCTCGGCCGTCACCGCCATGAACACGACCGTGCGCTGCGGCTTCGGCCCCTTGGCGAACGCGCGGCCCAGCTCGAGCAGCATCGCTGTGCCCGAAGCGTTGTCGAGCGCGCCATTGTAGATGGTGTCGCCCTTGGCGTCCGGCTGGCCCACGCCCAGGTGATCCCAGTGCGCGGTGTAGAAGATCCGCTCCTCCGGATGCTTCGACCCCGGCAGGGCGCCGACCACGTTCTTGGAGACCACCTTCTGCGCATCCACCGCGTAGTCGGTGGAGAAGGTGACGCCCTTCAGCTCCACCGGCTTGAACGCACGGGTCTGGGCCTGCTTCTTGAGCGCCTCGAAATCCAGGCCCGCCGCGGCCAGCATCGCGACGGCCTGGTCGCGCTGCACCCAGCCCTCCAGGGGCGCATGGTCGGTGCTCGGGTCCTTGCGGATGACGTCGAAGATCTCGTTGGTGTTGGAATTCTTGACCGTCGCCCAGCCGTAGGAGGCCGGCGCGGTCTCGTGGATCACCAGGAAGCCGATGGCGCCGCGGCGCGCCGCCTCCTCGAACTTGTAGGTCCAGCGGCCGTAGTAGGTCATGGCCTTGCCGCCGAAATCGCCCTCACCGGTCTCGAAGTCGGGGTCGTTCACCAGGACCAGGGCCACCTTGCCCTTGAGGTCCATGCCCTTGAAGTCGTCCCATTTCCGCTCGGGCGCGCTGACGCCATAGCCGACGAACACCACCGGCGCGTCCTTCACCGTCAGGCGGTTGCCGATCATGGTGGCGCGGATGGCGATTTCCTCGCCCTGGGTCCAGGTCCTGGTTTCGCCGCCCATGGTGACGCTGACGGCCACCGGGCCCTTGGTCGCCGAGCGCACCAGCGGCACGTCCTGGGTCCAGGCGCGGCTGCCGTCCGTCTGCCTGTCGCCGGCGGGCTGCAGTCCGGCGGCCTTCATCTGCTCGATCAGGTACGCGACGGTCTTCTTCTCGCCCTCGCTGGCCGGCGCACGCCCCTCATAGGCGTCGGACGACAGCACCTGGGTATCCGTCATGATCCGGCCGACGTCGACCGCCGAGGGCGCGGCCATAGCCGAGGTCGCAACCAGGACCGAGACGGCCGCGCTCAGGAGAAACTTTTGCATCAACTCACTCGATCAGGGGGCGAAAGTTGCGCGACCCTAGAGGGGACGTGCGCTGTCGGCTAGACCCCCGGCGACCGGGCTTGAATGAGAGCTCCGATTCCATCGAGGACGACGCCGAGGCCGAACTTGAAGCGCCACAGCGGGTCGGCGAACACCGCCTTGTCGGCCTTGCGCCAGGCTTCGCCCAGCCGCAGTACGTGAGGGTATTTGTCGGCGTCGAGCTGGGCGGTCAGCGCCGGTTCGGCCATGGCGAACCACTGCTCGTCGGTGATGCCACTGACCCGCTCGGCCTCCCGCGCCTCCCGCGCCTCCAGCAGGGCGCCGACGAGGAAGCTGTGCAGCACGTCGATCACCAGGTCCTTGGTCAGATCGTCCAGGCCGGTGGCGTCCAGGATGCGTAGCGCGATTTCGTGGCGGGCCACCAGGTTGGGGCCCAGCGGCGGGCGGTGCAGCGCCAGGTCCAGCATCCACGGGTGGCGTTCGGTGAGCCGCCAGCGCTCGCAGGCCACGAAGGTCAGCGCCTCGCGCCAGCCCTGGCCCTCCGGCGGCGGCCCGTCGACCTCGCCCAGGATGCGATCGAACATCAGGCCGACGAGTTCGGCCTTGGAGGGGACGTAGGTGTAGACGGACATCGGCGAGACGCCGAGTTCCTGGGCGATACGGCGCACCGAGATGGCCTGCAGCCCCTCGGCGTCGGCCACGGCGACAGCCGCCTCCACCACCTGATCGACCGAGTAGCGCGGCTTGGGCCCGCGGCGGCCGGGCTCGGACAACCCCCACAGCAGGTCGATGCTGCGCCTTGGGTCTCCCCCGCCTGCGAGTTCCCGTGTCATCGTCCCGGCCACATTACAGATAAAACACTTTACATCATACGGAGTTTAAGCGAGACGGCTTGCCGCACGGTGACCGCAAGAGTCGCTGGCGGAGGCGATGTCGGGAATATGGGCCCTGCGCAGATCATGCGCCGGGGGATACAAAGTCCTGTCAACAACGCCGGTTCCGAAGCCCTGCCGACGATGATCCGCCGCCCTGGCCTCTACATCGCCCTGACCGCGCTCGCGCTCACGGCCTGCGCCACGCCCCGCAAGGCGGACGTGAGCCTGCCTGCCGGCTACGAGGCGCCCGCCGGCGCTCCGGCCGGCGCGATCGCACTCGACACCTGGTGGACCGCCTATGGCGACCCTGAGCTGACGGCGTTGATCGAACAGGCGTTGCTCCGCAATACAGACGTCCGGACGGCCCGTGCGCGGATCGACGAGGTCAAGGCTCAGCGGACGACCGCGATCCTGCAATACCTTCCCCAGGGCGATGCAACCGCCTCGGGCCGGCGCACGGACACCGAGCAGATCGGAGGCACCTCCGCCAGTATTCCGGGCTTCTCCACCAGCGGCGTGTCCCGGCAGTACTCGGCCGGCTTCGACGTGAGCTGGGAGCTCGACCCCTGGGGCCGTGCTCTGTTCGCCTATCGGTCCGCCAACGCCGAGGTCGACCGCATCCTGTATGCCTACGAGACGACCCGCGCCCAGATCGCGGCCGACACGGCCGACGCCTGGTTCCAGGCGCGGGGGCTGGCGATCCAGTTGGCCGACGCGCGCGAGACGGCCCGAATCCAGCAGGACCTCTACGACGTGGCCGCCAAGCGGGCCGTCAACGGCCTGGCCGCCACCACCGAACCCGACCGTATCGCCGGTGACCTGGCCCAGGCCCAGAGCCAGGTGGCGGCGCTGGAGGCCCAGCTTCAGGTCCAGAAGCGCGCGATCCTCATCCTCGCCGGCCGCGTGGTCGATCCCACGGCCAGCATCGACACCCCGCCCCTTGTGGGCCAGGCGCCCGCCGTGCCCGCGGCGATCCCGAGCGAGTTGCTGCAGCGGCGCCCGGACGTGCGCGGCGCCCAGGCGGCGGTGCGCTCGGCCGCGGGCCAGCAGCGCCTGGCGCAGCTCGCCTTCTTCCCGACCTTCACCTTCAGCCCGGGGATCGGCTGGCAGCGGATCGAGCAGCCGGGCTTCACGACCGAGACCCAGAACTGGTCGATCGGCGGCTCGGTGCTTCAGCCCGTGCTCTCCATTCCGCGCCTGTTGTCCGAACTGAAGGTGCAGAACGCTCGCACCGAACAGGCCGTGACCGCCTATGAGAAGGCCGTGCAGACCGCCTTCCAGGAGGCCGAGGGCGCGCTGGTGAACCTCGACGCCGACCGTCGCCGCGTGGCCCTGCTCGCCGAGGGCGAGACCCGCGCGGCCAAGGCCTACCAGGCGGCCCGCATCGGCTATGCCCGGGGCCTGACCGACCTCAACTCCACCCTTTCTGCCGAGCAGGCCTGGCGCGCCGTGCGCACCCAGCTGACCTCGGCCCAGGTCCAGGCGCTTCGCCGCTCGGTCCAGGCCTACAAGGCCCTGGGCGGCGGCTGGCCCGCCCAGGCCTACGCATCCGCCAAATGAGTCGACGCATGAAGCTCGCGAAAGCCCTCCTGCCCCTGGCCGCCGTGCTGGCGCTCAGCGCCTGCAAGAAGCCCCCCGAGAAGGTCTCGGAAAAGGACCAGGCCCGCGCGGTGCGGGTGATACGGATCGAGCCGCGCTCGGTCGTGGGCGGCTTGGCCGCATCCGGCGACCTGCTGCCGCGGGAAGAGGCGGCGGTGATGCCCGAGGTCACCGGCTACCGGGTGTCTCGCGTCCTCGCCGACGTCGGCGACTATGTCCGCGCCGGCCAGACCCTGGTGCAGTTGGACCCGACGCTGCTCGAGGCCCAGATCGCCGCCTCCCAGGCCCAGGCCGCCCAGGCCGCGGACCAGGCCAAGCGTGTCGCGGACCTGGACGGCCAGGGCGTGCTCAGCCAGGAACAGATCGTCCAGCGGCGCTTCCAGGCCCAGGCGGCCGCGGCCAACCTGCGCAACCTGCAGACCCAGCGCCGCAAGCTCGCCGTCACCGCCCCCGTCTCCGGCCTGATCCTGGAAAAGACCGTGCGGCCCGGCGACCTCTCGGCCGGCGGCACGACGCCCTGGTTCCGCATGTCCCGCGACGGCCAGGTCGAACTCTCGGCCGAATTGGGCGAGGCCGATCTCGCCCGCGTCCGCGTCGGACAGACCGCCACCGTGACCCTGCCGTCGGGCGCCGTCGCCCAGGGCCGGGTGCGCCTCATCAGCCCGCAGATCAACCCCCAGACCAAGCTGGGCGAAGTCCGGATCCTGCTGCCGGTCCGCTCCGACATCCGGGCCGGCGGCTTCGCCCGCGCCGTCTTCACCGACGCGGCGGGACAGGCGCTGGCCGTGCCCGAGACCGCGATCCGCTACGACGCCGATGGCGCCAGCGTCATGACCGTGGGTCCCGACAACCGGGTGAAGCGCGTGGCGGTCCAGACCGGCCCGCGCGGCGGCGGCTACGTCCAGCTTGTCCGCGGCCCGCCCGCCGGAACCCGCATCGTCCAGAACGCCGCGGCCTTCCTGCTCGACAACGACCTGGTCCGCCCGACCGAGAGCGCCGCGCCGCCGCCGGCCGCAGCGCCCGCCAAGAAGCAGTAGCGCCCCATGAGCCATCAGCCCCACGACCCCCGCGGCGGGCTTCAGATCTCGGCCTGGGCGATCAAGAACCCGGTGCCGGTGACGGTGCTGTTCGTCGGCCTCGTCCTGGCCGGCGTGATCGCCTACTTCGGCTTGGCGGTGAAGAACTTCCCGGACGTGACCTTCCCGGCCGTCTCGATCACCATCACCCAGAGCGGCGCGGCGCCCGGCGAGATCGAGACCCAGATCACCCGCCAGGTGGAGGACGCCGTCTCGTCCATCCCCAACGTCCGCAACATCCAGTCGACCGTCACCCAGGGCGTCTCGACCACGATGATCGAACTGGAGATCGGCGAGGACCTTCAGAAGAAGACCGATGAGGTCCAGACGCGGATCGATCAGATCCGGCCGAACCTGCCCCGCGAGATCGACGAGCCGCTGGTCCAGCGTGTGGATTTCGACAGCCTGCCGATCACCACCTTCGCGGTGGAAGCGCCGGCGATGTCCGACGTCGAGCTATCCTGGTTCATCGACGACACCATGTCCCGCTCGCTGCAGGCGGTGAAGGGCGTGGCCCAGATCCGCCGGGTGGGCGGGGTGAGCCGCGAAATCAACGTCGTCGTCGACCCCGACAAGCTGGCGGCGCGCGGCCTGACCGCGTCCCAGGTCAACACCGCGCTTCGCGCCGCGGACCTCGACGTGCCCGGCGGACGGGTCGAGGTGGGCGGCCGCGAGCAGACGGTGCGCGTGCTGGGCGCCGCCACCACCCTGGCGCAGCTGCGCGAGATGACCATCCCCACCGGCACGGGCAGCTATGTGAAACTGACCGACGTGGCCGAGGTGGGCGACGGCGCCGGCGAGGTCCGCGGCTTTGCGCGCCTGAACGGCCGCCCGGTGGTCGGCTTCCAGGTGATGAAGACCCGCGCCGCGTCCGACATCGCGGTCGAGGACGCCGTGCTGGCCAAGCTGGCGGCGGTCGAAAAGGCCCAGCCCGGCGTGAAGTTCACCCGCATCTTCACCATGGTGCAGGAGACCCGTGACAGCTTCCGCGCCACCCAGCACGTCCTGCTTGAGGGCATGCTGCTGGCGGCGTTCGTGGTCTGGCTGTTCCTGCGCGACTGGCGGGCGACCATGGTCACGGCCTTCGCCATGCCCGTGTCGCTGATCCCGACCTTCTTCGTGATCAACATGCTGGGCTTCTCGCTCAACGTGGTGACCCTCCTTGGCCTGACGCTGGTCATCGGCATCCTGGTCGACGACGCCATCGTGGAGATCGAGAACATCGAGAAGCGGGTGAAGTCCGGCATGCGGCCGTACGAAGCCGCTATGCAGGGCGCCGACGCCATCGGCCTGGCCGTCGTGGCGACCACCGCGGCGATCGTGGTGGTGTTCGCGCCAGTGTCGTTCATGACCGGCATGGTCGGCCAGTTCTTCCGGGAGTTCGGCCTGACCGTCTGCGTGGCGGTGCTGTTCTCACTGCTGGTGGCGCGCCTGTTGACCCCGCTGATGGCCGCCTACCTGCTGAAGCCCAACGTTGTGCCCGAGGTCCGGAAGCCGATGCCGCGGTTCTACGCCCGCGCGCTGAACTGGGCGCTGGACCATCGGATCGTGGCCTCGTTCGCGGGCCTGGCGGCTTTCATCGCGTCCTGCACGATCGTCTTCTTCCTGCCGTCCGGCTTCCAGCCGGCGGGGGACCCCGATTATCTGTTCATCAGCGTTCAGGGCCCGCCGGGCGCTACCGTCAAGGACATGGAGGATACGGTCCAGCGGGTCACCCGCGCCGTGAAGACCGACCCGTCGGTGACCGACGTCTTCGCCGAGGTCGGCTCGTCTGGCCCCGCCAATCCGTTCGCCGGAGGCGGCGGGGGCAGCGACCTGCGCTCGGCCAGCCTGAACGTCCTGCTGGATCCCAAGCGAAAGGCCAGCGGCGACGAAATCCGCGCCGGGTTGCGAGACAAGCTGCGCGAGATCCCGGACGCCAGGGTCAACTTCCTCGATTTCCAGGGGTCCGCGGGCTACCAGCAGATTCTGACCAGCGAAGACCCGGCCAAGCTTCTCGCCGCCTCGATCGAACTGGAACGCCAGATGCGGACGCTGGACGTCCTGGCAGAACCGCGTCCGTCGGTGCCGCCCACCGGGCCCGAGCTGGTGATCCGGCCGCGCCACGCCGAAGCCGCCCGTCTGGGCGTCTCGGCCGACGCGATCGCCCAGGCCGCCCGCGTGGCCACGGTCGGAGACATCGACGCCAACGTCGCCAAGCTCACCGCCGGCGAACGCCGCATCCCGATCCGCATCCGGTTGCCGGCCGAGGCTCGCGCCGATCTGGAACGGATCAAGTCGCTGCGCCTGCCGACCGCGAGCGGCGGTGTGACCACGCTTGAGGCCGTGGCCGATGTCGAGTTCCAGGCCGGCCCCGCGCGGATCGAGCGCCTCAACCGCCAGCGTCAACAGACGGTCCAGGCAGAGCTCAATGGCATCGAGATGGGCCAGGCCGCGCAGGCGGTGAAGAAGCTGCCGATCATGCAAAAGCTGCCGGAGGGCGTGACCCCCGCCGAGACGGGCGAGCAGGAGGCGATGACCGAGATGTTCGCCTCTTTCGGGATCGCCCTCTTCGCGGGTATCGCGCTGATCTTCGGGGTGCTGGTGCTGCTGTTCCAGTCGTTCTTCAAGCCCATCGTGATCCTGGCGGCCCTGCCGCTCGCGATCGGCGGCGCGTTCCTGGGTCTCCTGGCGTTCAACCTCTCGCTCTCGATCCCGTCGCTCATTGGCCTCCTGATGCTGATGGGCCTGGCGGCGAAGAACTCGATCCTGCTCGTCGAGTACGCGATCGAGTGCGAGCGGGACGGCATGTCCCAGCGCGAGGCGCTGTTGGAGGCCTGTCGCGAACGGGCGCGTCCGATCGTCATGACCAGCCTGGCCATGGCCGCCGGCATGCTGCCGACCGCCTTCGCGCTGGAGAAGGGCGCCGAGTTCCGCCAGCCCATGGCCGTGGCCGTGATCGGCGGGCTGATTACCTCGACGGTCCTGTCGCTGGTGCTGGTGCCCGTGGTCTACGAGTTCGTCGACGACTTCGAGAACTGGCTGAAGCCCAAGCTGGCCCGCCTGGTCACCCCGCGCGAGGCGCCCCGCGAGGCCCTGCCCGAGGACCGGCTCTAAAGCTCGCGGCGCAGCACCCGGGCGAACTGGTCCGGGTCGACGTTGCCGCCGGAGAGGACCAGGGCGACGGCGTCGGCCGACGTCTTCACCTTGCCCGCCAGCAGCGCGGCGAGGCCGGCCGATCCGCCGGGCTCGACCACCAGCTTGAGGGTCGAGAAGGCCACGCGCATGGCTTCGGCCACCTCGGCGTCGGTCACCACCGCGACGTCCGCCACCGTGGCCTTCAGGATCGGGAAGGTCAGCTCGCCGGGGCAGGGCGTCTCCAGCGCATCGCACAGCGTGCGGTGCGTCGGGGTCATCGGCGTGCGCACGCCGGCCTGCAGGGACTTCAGCGTGTCGTCGTAGCCCTCCGGCTCGACGCCGATCACGGCGGTCTGCGGCGACAGCGCCTTCACCGCGGTGGCGATCCCGGCCAGCAGGCCGCCGCCACTGCAGGGGACGATCACCGCGCCCGGCGTCACGCCGCGGGCCTGCGCCTGGGCCATCAGCTCGAGCCCGGCCGTGCCTTGTCCTGCGATGATGTGCGGATCGTCGAAGGCGGGAACCACCACCGCCCCGCGCTCCTGCGCGATGGCGGCCGCGATCTTCTCCCGGCTCTCGGTGAGGCGGTCGTAGAACTTCACCTCGGCGCCATAGCCGGCCGTGGCCTCGGCCTTCACCTTGGGCGCATCGGCCGGCATGACGATCAGCGCCGGTATGCCCAGCAGCTTCGCGGCGAGGGCTACCCCCTGGGCGTGGTTGCCGGACGAGAAGGCCACCACGCCGCGCTTGCGCTCCTCCGGCGAGAGCTGGACCAGCCGGTTGTAGGCGCCGCGGAACTTGAAGGCTCCGACACGCTGCAGCGTCTCGGCCTTGATCAGCACCCGCAGGCCCAGCCGCTCGTTCAGCGCCGGGCTCTCGATCAGCGGGGTCTCGACGGCCACGCCCTTCAAACGGGCGGCGGCGGCTTCGATGTCGGCGAGGGAGACGGCAAGCGTGCTCATTTCGCGAACACCATGCTGTCGTCGGCGAAGGCCTTGAACTCCAGGGCGTTGCCGGAGGGATCTAGGAAGAACATCGTCGCCTGCTCGCCCGGCTGCCCCTTGAAGCGGATGTTGGGCTCGATGACGAACTTGGTCCCGGCGGCCTTCAGCTTCTGTGAAAGGGCCTCCCACTGCGGCAGGGTCAGGATCGCCCCGAAGTGGCGGACGGGCACGTCGTGGCCGTCCACGGGATTGGTGGCCTTGTGCCCGGCTTCATCCGGCGACAGGTGCGCCACGATCTGGTGGCCGTAGAAGTCGAAGTCGACCCACTCGGCGCTGGACCGCCCTTCGGGGCATCCCAGCAGGCCGCCGTAGAAGGCGCGGGCCTCGGCGAGGTCGCGGACGGGAAAGGCGAGATGGAAGCGCGGGATGTCCATGCGGCCGCAGATAGCGCGCGAGTCACTTGAGGGCGAGGCCCACATCGTCTAGACCGGCGCCGCATTTTGATCTCCGCGCCTTTGCCGAGCACCTGTCGAAGGGCTTGGGCGCGTTCTCCGGGCAGGTCGGGAGATCGTATCCAGATGGCCAACGTCACCGTGATCGGCGCCCAGTGGGGCGACGAGGGCAAGGGCAAGCTCGTCGACTGGCTCTCCAACCGCGCCGACGTGGTGGTGCGGTTCCAGGGCGGCCACAACGCCGGCCACACCCTGGTGGTGGGCAACCAGACCTACAAGCTGTCGCTGCTGCCGTCGGGCGTGGTCCAGGGAAAGCTGTCGATCATCGGCAACGGCGTGGTGGTCGATCCCTGGCACCTGCTCAAGGAGATCGAGACCTTGGGCGGCCAGGGCGTTGCGATCGGGCCGGACCTGCTGGTGCTGGCCGACAACGCCTGTCTTATCCTGCCGATCCACCGCGACCTGGACCAGGCGCGCGAGGCGGCCGCGACCAACAAGATCGGCACCACCGGCCGCGGCATCGGCCCGGCCTATGAGGACAAGGTCGGCCGGCGCGCCATCCGCGTGGCCGACCTGGCCGACCACGAGGCCCTGGAGGCCAAGATCGACCGCCTGCTGGCCCACCACGGCCCGCTGCGCCGGGGCCTGGGCCTGCCGGACGTGGACGCCGCGGCTCTGCTGGCCGAACTGGAGGCGATGGCGCCCAAGATCCTGCCCTTCGCCCAGCCGGCTTGGCTGAAGCTGGACGGCATCGTGAAGTCAGGAAAGCGCGTGCTGTTCGAGGGCGCCCAGGGCGCCCTGCTGGACGTGGACCATGGCACCTATCCCTACGTGACGTCGTCCAACACCGTGGCCGGCCAGGCCGCCGCCGGCTCGGGCCTGGGGCCCAAGGGGCCCGGCTATGTGCTGGGGATCGTCAAGGCCTACACGACCCGCGTCGGCGAGGGGCCGTTCCCCACCGAACTGTTCGACGAGGTCGGCCAGCATCTGGGCACGGTGGGCCGCGAGTTCGGGACCGTCACCGGCCGTTCGCGCCGCTGCGGCTGGTTCGACGCGGCCCTGGTGCGCCAGTCGGTGGCGCTGAACGGGATCAGCGGGATCGCCCTCACCAAGCTGGACGTCCTCGACGGCCTGCCCACGCTGAAGATCTGCACCGGCTACCGGCTCAATGGCCAGGACATCGGTTACCTGCCCGCCGGCCTGAAGGCGCAGAGCCAGCTCGAGCCGGTGTACGAGGAGATGGAAGGCTGGTCCGAAACCACCCAGGGAGCCCGGTCCTGGAAGGACCTGCCTGCCAGCGCCGTGAAGTACGTGCGCCGGATCGAGGAACTGATCGGCGCGCCGGTGGCGCTGTTGTCGACCAGCCCCCAGCGGGACGACACGATTTTGATGCGCGATCCCTTCCACGACTGACCGCGGTGCGTGGCGCCGGCTGCGGCAATTTATTGCGCCCCCGCATCAAGCGATCTTTTACGCATTGCGGATAGATCGTAGCGCCAGGTGTGAGGGAGCTAAGCCCTTGTTCGACGGCGACAAACGTATCCTCGAGAAGATGCAGCCCAAGCTGAAGCGGGTCCTGATCGCGGACCCGCAGCCGGCCAGCGCGCGCATGTTCAGCGAACTCATGCGCGACATCGCCCACAGCCACGTCTGGATCGCCGGCAATACCGAGCGCGCCCTTAAGATCGCCGAGACCTGCGATCCGCAGATCATCGTGGTCGAACTGGGCGACGACCGCGTGGACGGCCTGGGTTTCACCCGCAAGGTCCGCCGCTCCACCTGGAGCTGCCGCAAGGCGCCGATCATCACCATCACCGGCGCGGCCACCGCGGGCATGATCCTGTCCGCGCGCGACGCGGGCGTGCACGAGTTCCTGCGCAAGCCCTACAGCATGAAGGACCTGCTGCGCCGGCTGGAAGCCGTGACCCTGCGCGACCGCGACTGGGTGGAAGGCGTGGGCTACATCGGCCCCGACCGCCGCCGGTTCAACTCCGGGGACTACGCCGGCCCGCTCAAGCGCCGCACGGACGGCACGGAAACGCCCTACCAGCAGAAGATCAACCAGGCGCTGAAGATCATCCGCGCCGCCGTCGCCGCGGCCGACACCGATCCTCACCAGGCGATGCGCGCCATGCTGGCCCAGGCCACGACGCTGCAGGCGGTGGCCACCGACTTCAAGCTGACCCTGGCCGCCTCCGAGTTCTACCGCCACCTGACCAAGGCGGTGAACGCCGGCGCCCTGCTGACCCGCGAGGACGCCGAGCGGTGGGCCAAGCCCATGCTGGGCTTCCTGCCGAAGGACGCCGACGCCGACCGCGACAGCGACGCCGAGGCCGCCTAGGGGCGCGCCCGTACGTCCAGCGGCGCACCCGCCCCGGGATCGAACGCCCGCCAGTCCAATCTCAGCGCTTCCAGCGCCGTGGCGGCGATCTGGCTGGAGGATGCGCAGCCACCCGGCTTGCGGCCCGCAGCGATCCCAGGCCCCAGGACGCCGATCCACACCGCGTCGGATCCCGCAATGTGCCGGCCGTGGTGTTTCCAGGCCGCGTTCGCCGCCCCGCCCCGCCCATGGTCGGTGGTGACGATCAGGGTGGTGCGGCCCGCATAGGCCGGCTCCGCCTGCAAGGTGCTCCAGAGCTCGGCGATGTAGGCGTCGGCGTGGCGCGCGGCCCAGAGCGTCTGGTCGTATCGGCCCTCGTGCGCGAAATCGTCGGTCTCGCCATAGGCCACGTAGAGGACGCGCGGCTTCTGGCGCTTCAGCGTCTCCAGCGCGTAGGCGTGAGTGAAGGTGTCCAATCGCACGGTGGGCCAGATCGGCGGGGCTCCGGCCTGCATCGCGGCGATCTGTGCCTCGGCGGGCCAACGGGCCGGCGCGTCGTCCCAGCCGTCATTGACCGGCAGTCCGCTGCGCGGTGCGTTCAGGATGTTGGAAAACACGTTCCATGAGCCCACGGCCTGCACCCGGCCGGCGAAGGCGGGCCGGCGGTTGAGCCACTCCAGGAACGTCACGTTCCGGTTCGGCCCATGTTCGTTGGAGGTGATCGCGGGGTCGGGCTTGCCGGTGAGAATCTCGTTGTAGCCCGGATAGGAAAACCACTTGTCGTTGGCGACCGCCGCACAGCTTCCCTGCTCGCGGTCCCCCAGCAGCACGCCCTGTTTGGCCATCACCCCGTGCAGGAAGGGCATCAGGGCGGCGGCGCGGTCGGACGGCTCGACGAAGGCCGCGCGGATACG
Organism: Phenylobacterium sp. RIFCSPHIGHO2_01_FULL_69_31; assembly: GCF_001824475.1. Taxonomy (GTDB): domain Bacteria; phylum Pseudomonadota; class Alphaproteobacteria; order Caulobacterales; family Caulobacteraceae; genus Phenylobacterium. The sequence continues at coordinate 130,127 of NZ_MHXN01000009.1, forward strand.
CTCCCGCCCCTCGCGGTCCGGCGCAAACGCGGGGTCGGCGGCCCGTGCGGGATCGGCGCCGCGGAAGCCCTCGGTCCAGGAAAGCCCGTCCAGGGTGACCAGGACCAGCTTCCGGCCGCCGTCCGCCGCTTGCGCCGCCGTCGCGAGCAGGCCGGCGAGCAGGACGCCCGCCAGGCCTCGAAACCGCCACCCCCGCATCGCCATCTCTCCTCAGAACGTCTTGCGCAGCGTGAAGAACACCTGCTGGGGCGAACCCACAAGCAGCGTCTGGCTGTCGCCGCGAAGCGGGAAGCCGTTGGAGTTGATCGTCGAGATGTATTCCTCGTCGAACAGGTTCGAGATGTTCACCTGCGCCTCCAGGCCGTCGAGCCAGGGCGATCCGGAGAACCGGTAGCCGACCGAGAGGTCGGCCAGCATCTGCGAGGGGACGCTGCGGTCGTTCTCGTAGGTGAAGAAGCGCTTGGTCATGTAGTTCAGCGAGAAGCGCCCGAAGAAACCGCCGTTGTCATAGGCCAGCTCAGCCTTGAACAGGTGCTCCGGCGTATCCACTGTGGTCTTGCCCTCGGTACGGGCCACCACGACGCCGTTCCCGTCCACGGTGTCGTCGTCGTAGGTGGAGTCGTTGAAGGCGTAGGAGGCGAAGGCCGACCAGTTCTCGGCGAAGTCCCAGGTCCCGACCGCCTCGAAGCCCTTGGCCGTGACGCCGCCGACGTTCGACAGCGCCGAGGGGTTGCCGACGATGCCCGAGCCCACGGGCACCGAGAACAGGCGGTCCTTGAACTTCACGTGGTAGGCCGCCAGCACGCCCTGGAAGTCGGCGGTGCGGAAGCGCCAGCCGGCTTCGAAGGTGTCGGAGATCTCGGGCTTCAGCTTGTCCTTGATCGCCAGGAAGCCCGCCTGGTTGGCCGAGAAGGGCCCGGACGTACCCGAACTGGGGAAGGCGCGCATGTTGCGGCTGTAGTTGGCGAACAGTTCGCTGTCCTCGCTGAGGGCGTAGCGGGCGCCGCCTTGCGGGAGGAAGTTCTCCTCGGCTTCGATCTTGCCGTTCTTCTCCAGCGACGCGGTGCGGGCGATCACCGTCTCGCCTTCGTTCTCCACCTTCAGCGACGCGAAGCCGAAGTTGACCGTGAGCTGGTCGGAGACGGTCCAGGTGTCCTGGATGAACAGCTTCCAGGTGGTGGTCTTGAAGTCGTATTCCCAGTCGGTGCGGAACGGGTCCGACTGCATCTTCAGGGAGTCGCGCTGCGGCGCCGCGCGGTTCAGGCCGTAGTACCGGCGGGCCTGGTTGAAGTCGTTGTCCTCGTACCAGAGCCCCGCGTTGATCGCGTGCTGGCCGACCCGCCAGGTGGCCGCCGCGACGACGCCGTAGCGGCGCAGGTCGTACTCGGTGGTGCGGATGGAGATGGGCGCGTTGTCGGTCGTCGCCGTCAGCACGCCATAGTTCGGCGAGGGCACGTAGGGAGTGAACCAGAGGCCCTGGCCTTCATTGTCGTGCCCATAGACCGTGGCCTTGACGTCGACGGTCTCGCCCACCGGCAGCCGCAGGGTGATGGCGCCCAGGACGTCGTCGCGCAGGCCCGCCGCGTCGTAGTAGGCGTCGTCCGCGCTGGTGATCGGCCCGGGGTAGGTGGTCCCGAAGCTGGGGAAGCGCGGCGTCACGCCGGTGTAGCCGGTGTTGTTGCCCACCTCGGCGATCTGGACCGCCAGCGGCCAGTTGCCGGCGACATTCTCCCAGCTGTTGCCGAGGCGGCTCAGCATCTCGAGGGACATGTCCTGATAGTCCTGCTCCCGGCGCTTGGACCAGTTCACCCAGCCGGTGAGCGAGCCTTCGCCGATCGGCTGGACCAGCTTGAAGTTGATCTGCTGGTGACGCTGCTCGCCCTCGCCCTTCCACTTGTCGGCGGTGTTGTAGGAGTAGCTCAGATACCCGCGGGCGCCCGTGGCCAATTCTCCGCTCTCCAGGCGCGCGAAGCCCCGCAGCGTGTTCTCGGTCCCGTAGGTCCCGGCCACCAGGCCGCCGAAGGTGCTCGAGGGATCCCGCGAGACATACTTCAGCGTGCCGCCGAGGTTGTTGGCCGACGCCGTGTCCAGGGCGCCCGCGCCCTGGGCCAGCTCGACCGCGCCGACGTTCTCGCTGGCGATGGCGCGGCTGATGTGTAGGCCGTTGTGGTTGCCGTAGGTCATGTCGCCCAGCGGCACTTCGTCGAGGGTGAAGCCCAGCTGGCTTTGGTTGAAGCTGCGGATGGTGATCCGCGCCGACCACTCGTACGAGCCGAAGGGGTCGGCGGACTGGAAGTTCACGTTGGGCAGCTTCTCCACCAGCTTCAGCGGGCTGGCGCCAGGCATCTCGAGGGACAGCTCCTCGCCGGAAACGGTCTGCACCTGGCGGGTCTCGCCGCGGCCCAGGACCACGATCTCCTCGACCGAGCTCTCGCCGGCCTCCGCCGCGGCGGTGGCGACCGCGGCGCCTGTGGGCGCGTCGGCGGCGGCGGCCGATGCGGCCATGGCAAAGCTCAGGGCGGCCGTGGCCGCGCCCGTCAGCATACGGGATCTCATTGGTGGTGCCCCTCTGGCGCAGGGCCGCCATTCGCGTCCCCGAACGCCGGTCAGGTAGCAGTGACCTTTGACAGTTTTGTGTGGCTTGCCACGGAGGCGGCGATCGCCCGCTAGCCCGCGGTGATCCAGCCGTCGCCCAGCGACGACAGGCTGACGCCCACCAGGATGACCTGGCCGCCGCCCGTCATGCTGACCACCGTGTCCGCGCCGGCCTGGGCCACGGTATAGGTCGTGCCGGCGTCCAGCAGGACGCGGTCGCCCTGGGCGCGGCTGAAGTCGGTCACCCGGTCGATGCCCGCATCGCCGAAGCTGTGGAAGATGTCGGCGCCGGCCCCGCCCGTAACCGTGTCGTTGCCCTTGTCGCCCGAGACGTAGTCGTCGCCGGCGCCGCCGCGCACCAGGTCATTGTCCTGGCCGCCGCGGACGATGTCGTTCCCGTCGCCGCCCTCGCAGGTGTCGGCGCCGAGGTTGCCGTAGACGAGGTCATAGGCCGCGTCCCCCGACAGGCTGTCGTTGTCCTTGCCGCCCACGACCCAGTCCTCGCCCAGGCCGCCCGAGGCGGTGTCGGCGCCCATGTTGCCGTTGATGTCGTCGAAGCCCGAGCCGCCGGCGATCCGGTCGTCGCCCTCTTCGCCGCGCAGATAGTTGGCGCCGCTGGCGTCCGAGATCGTGTCGTTGCCAAGCCCGCCCCAGACGATGTCGCTACCCGCCCCACCGTCCAGGCTGTCGTCGCCGTCCCAGCCGTCGAGGTAGTCGTCGCCGCCGTTGCCCGCCAGGACGTTGCGCAGCACGCTGCCGTAGATCTCGTCGGCCTGCTCCGAACCGCGGGCGTCCTCGATGTCGCCCAGAAGCCAGGTGAGCGAGCCGGGAGCCTCCAGGTCGAGTTCATCGAGCGGCGTGGCGTAGCCGACCTTCACGGGGTCGTTCAGCGAGAACTGGTCGTCCGGTAGATAGATGTACCACCCGCGGATGGAGCCTTCGGCGCTCAGGATGTCTCGTCCCGACGCGTCCCATAGGGTCTCGTAGCGCCCGAGCGCGCGCAGGCTGTGGGTGTCGTCAGTCGCGTTGGTGGCCATGTTAGGGCCGTACAGGGCCCTCAGGGCCATCACGTCGAGGATCATCGGCGTGGCCGGATCGTAGAAGCGCTGGTCGTAGTCGTAGCTGTCGGAGTAGGCCATGATCGTGGCCCAGTCGACGTCGAGGTCCCCGAGGTCAAAGTCTTCCAACGTCGGGTGGCCCGTCCCTCCGTCGTCGAACGGGTGCTTCAGACCCAGGGCATGGCCGATCTCGTGCAGGAACACGAACCATCCCGCGCTGCCCGGATCGTAGCTGGGCAGGGTGATGGACGGGCTGTTGAAGTTCAGCACGACGTCGCCCGTGGCCCCTACGTAGGCGGTCTCGGAACTGCTGGTGGGGAAATAGGCCCGCGCCCAGAAATCGGTCGACGGAAAGGTCGTGGTGTTACCTGAGAGATAGAAATTGATCTCGCTGCCGCCTTGCACCGCGGCCGTCGGGTTGGCGAACGAGCCGACATAGTTGAACCGGACGTCGGCGTACCGCGAGAACGTCTCCAGCATCGCTGTGGCGTTCAGGATCGTCGTGGTGGGGGACGTCCAGGCTTCGCCATTGAAGCCGCCGGAGATCGACCAGTCGATCGAGCGGTCGGGGCCCAGGGTCCAGCGGAACCCCGTCGTCAGGGCGTCGATCAGGGGATCGCCAGTCGGCGGCGAAGGATCGCCGGACGGAATTGGATTGGCCATGGAACACCCCGCTAAGCAGGGGTTTAGGTCGGCACTCTTCCGATCCTTGCTACGCCCCCATCGGCAACCTGTAATGGAGCGGCCTAGCTTGGCAATAGCGAACGCGTCGCAGGCGAGTCGTGCCCCCGGCCCCTAGTTCTCGTCCATCTTGAGGGCGGCGATGAAGGCTTCCTGCGGGATCTCGACCTTGCCGAACTGGCGCATGCGCTTCTTGCCCTCCTTCTGCTTGTCGAGGAGCTTGCGCTTGCGGCTGGCGTCCCCGCCGTAGCACTTGGCCGTCACGTCCTTGCGCAGGGCGCGCACCGTCTCGCGGGCGATGATCCGGCCGCCGATCGCCGCCTGGATCGGGATCTGGAACATGTGCGGCGGGATCAGTTCCTTCATCTTCTCGACCATGCCGCGGCCGCGCTGCTCGGCCCGATCGCGGTGGACCAGCATGGAGAGCGCATCGACCGGCTCGGCGTTGACCAGGATCGACATCTTCACCAGGTCGCCCACCCGGTACTCCTCGATGGAGTAGTCGAAGCTGGCGTAGCCCTTCGAGATCGACTTCAGGCGGTCGTAGAAGTCGAACACCACCTCGTTCAGCGGCAGGTCGTAGACCACCATGGCGCGGGCCCCGACGTAGGAGAGCTCGCGCTGCTGGCCGCGGCGGTCCTGGCAGAGCTTGATGATCGCGCCGAGATAGTCGTCGGGCGTGAAGATTGTGGCCTTGATCCAGGGTTCGGAGATGTCGGCGATCTTGACGGGATCGGGCAGGTCGGCCGGGTTGTGCAACTCGATCTCGTCGCCATTGGTCAGCTTGACCTTGTAGACGACCGAGGGGGCCGTCGCGATCAGGTCCAGGTCGAACTCGCGGCTCAGCCGCTCCTGGATGATCTCAAGATGCAGGAGCCCCAGGAACCCGCAGCGGAAGCCGAAGCCCAGGGCCGCGCTGGTCTCCATCTCGTAGGTGAAGGAGGCGTCGTTCAGGCGCAGGCGGCCGATGGCCGCGCGCAGGTCCTCGAACTCGGCCGCGTCAACGGGGAAGAGGCCGCAGAACACCACGGGCTGCACTTCGCGGAAGCCGGGCAGGGCGGCGTCCGTGGGCCGGCGCTCGTCGGTGATGGTGTCGCCGACGGCGGCGTGCGCCACCTCCTTGATCGAGGCGGTGATGAAGCCGACTTCGCCGGGGCCGAGCTCGGCCAGGTCGGTCTGCTTGGGCTTGAACACGCCCAGGCGGTCGATCTGGTACTGGGCCCCGGTCTGCATCATCTTGACCTTCTGGCCGACCTTCAGGACCCCGTCGAAGACGCGGACCAGCACCACCACGCCCAGGTACTGATCGTACCAGGCGTCGACCAACAGGGCCTTCAGCGGTGCGTTCGGGTCGCCCTTGGGCGGCGGCAGGCGCTTCACCACGGCTTCGAGCACGTCGTGGATGCCGAGGCCCGACTTGGCCGAGCAGACGACGGCGTCCGAGGCGTCCAGGCCGATGACGTCCTCGATCTGCTGACGCACCCGCTCGGGCTCGGCGGCCGGCAGGTCGATCTTGTTCAGAACCGGGACGATCTCGTGGTTGTTGTCGATGGCCTGGTAGACGTTGGCCAGTGTCTGGGCCTCCACGCCCTGGGAGGCGTCCACCACCAGGATCGAGCCCTCGCAGGCAGCCAGCGAGCGGGAGACCTCGTAGGCGAAGTCGACGTGGCCGGGCGTGTCCATCAGGTTGAGGACATAGGTTTCGCCGTCGTCGGCCTTGTACTCCAGGCGGACGGTCTGAGCCTTGATGGTGATCCCGCGCTCGCGCTCGATGTCCATGTTGTCGAGCACCTGCTCGGTCATCTCGCGCTGGGTCAGGCCGCCGGTCTCCTGGATGAGGCGGTCGGAGAGCGTGGACTTGCCGTGGTCGATGTGCGCGACGATCGAGAAGTTGCGGATATGCGAAAGCGGGGTAGCCATGGGGCGCCCTCTAGCACATTCGCACGCGCGAGATAGCAGCCGGCCTGTCGCGGCCCGCCCCGAAGCTGCCGCGCGAACGTGGTTAATCGCCCGTTAAGGCGACCTTTGGCATCGAAGGCCGCTGGGGACGGGTGATTCACTTTCGGAGGCGAGAAGCGCCATGGACCGCCGCACACTCATCGTATCGGGCCTTGCGACCCTTGGCGCGCCGGCGATCGCCTGGGCGCAGCCGGTAAGCTCGCAGCCGCTGCCGCCGGCCGAAGGCCCGCCGCCGCCGAACAGCTCGCCCGCCTATCCCTCGGCTGGCCCGACGGGCGAGGCCGGGCCGAAGACCTACAGCCAGGACGAGATCGTCACGAACGTTTCCGACTTCCTGGGCGTCACGGCCGAGGCGGCTGGCGCGGCGGTCGAGCGGCTGTTCGCCAACAACGGGCGTCCCACGGCCTATATCGCCGGTGAAGAGGGCTCGGGCGCCATCGTCTTCGGCCTGCGCTACGGCCGTGGCCTGCTCTACATGAAGGATCGGGAGCCGATCGAGGTGTTCTGGCAGGGCCCGTCGGCCGGCTGGGACTTCGGCGGCAACGCCAGCCGCGTCTTCACCCTCTGCTATAATCTCCAGGTCCCTGAACTGATCTTCCAGCGCTACCCGGGCGTGGAAGGCTCCGCCTACCTGATCGGCGGCCTGGGCGTGAACTACCAGCGGGCCGAGGACGTGACCCTGGCGCCCATCCGCGCCGGCGTCGGCGTGCGCCTGGGCGCCAACGTCGGCTACCTAGCCTACACCCGGAAGCGGAACATCATTCCGTTCTAGCGCCCGTCCAGGGTGGCGCCGACGCGCTGGGTCGGGGTGTCGAAGAGGCCCCGGCCGGGCACGTGGTTCAGCTCCAGGCGGATGCCGTCAGGATCCTCGAACAGCACGGCGTAGTAGTCGGGCGCCCACGGCTCTTCCTGGGGCGGATGGACGATCCTGGCGCCGATCTCCAGCAGGAAGGCGTAGAGCGCGTCCACGTCGGTGCGTTCGCGGGCGCGCCAGCAGTGATGGTGCAAGCCCACCCGGAATTGCACGAAGCGCTCGCCTGCGTGCTCCGGATCCGGCCGGCGTATGCCGAAGCCTGTGCGGCCGCCCACGCAGTAGTAGGTGTCCGGACTATCCGCCACCTCGCGCATCCCCAGGAATGGCAGCAGCTGGCGATAGAAGGCCACCGAGCGCTCGAAGTCGCCCGCGGTGATGAAGGTGTGCGCGACGCCATTGATCTCCATGTGCGGAACGATGCGCCGCTGGACGCGGCGGGTGTCAATACATAAGCATTGACTTATGAATAAGTGGGCGCTTATGAGTTCGGCATGGACAGCGCCGCAGAGCTTTTTCGCACCCTGGCCGATGGCACGCGTCGCGGCCTCTTCGAACGACTCGCCCGCGATGGGGAGCTGAGCGTCTCGGCGCTCACCGCCGGGGCGGGCGTCTCGCAGCCGGCCGTCTCGCAGCACCTGAAGGCGCTGCGCGGGGTCGGGCTGGTCGAGGAGACGCGGGTTGGCCGTACGGTCCTCTACCGCGCGAACGCGAAAGGCCTGCGGCCGCTGTTCGACTGGATGGGCTTCTACGCCCGCTTCTGGGATGCGCGGTTCGACGCCCTGGAAGACACCCTCAACCGCATGGACCAATAGAGATGAGCCGTTCCGTCGTCGTCGAGCGCGAGATCCCGCATGCCCCGGAGAAGGTCTGGCGCGCCCTGACCGAGGGCCCGCTGATCGAGGACTGGCTGATGTCGAACGATTTCGCCCCTGTCGTCGGCCACCGGTTCCGCTTCCGCGGCCAGCCCGCGCCGCCGCACTGGGACGGTATCGTGGAGGCCGAAGTGCTGGCGGTCGAGCCGCCCAGCCGCCTCGCCTATACCTGGGTCGCCGGCGGCCTCTCCACGGAGGTAACGTGGACCCTGACGGCCACCGACCGCGGGGCGCACGTGCGGATGGAGCAGTCGGGCTTCGGCCCCGACGACACCCGCAACGCCGCCGGCGCCACCTATGGCTGGCAGCGCAACCTCGAGGCCCTCGAGCGGGTGGTGGGAGGGCTGTCATGACGGCCGCCCGCTATCATCCGCTGCTCGTCGCCCTGCACTGGGTCGTGGCGGTGTTGATCCTCGGCATGCTGGCGATCGGCTTCCTCGTCATCGCGCCCATGTCGGCCGACGATCCCGCCAAGATCGGGGTGCTGAAGCTGCACATGGCCACGGGCGCCCTGATCCTGGCCCTGATGCTGGCCCGCGTGATCGTGCGCTGGCGGACGCAGGCGCCCGAAAATCCGCCCGTGGCGCGGTTGGCGCACCTTGGCCTCTACCTGCTGATCTTCGCCCTCATCGGCGCCGGCTTCGCGACCGCTGTCCTGACCGGCGTGAACCTGGTGGTGTTCGGGGCGCCCGGCCAGTCGCTGCCCGCGGGACTGGAGCATTTCCCGACCCGCGTGGCGCACGTCTGGCTGGCGATCGCCCTGGCGCTGCTGATCGCCTGGCACTTGGGGGCCGCGGCCTTCCACCGGATCGCCAGTCGCCGGGCCGAGGAGGCCGGGGAGCGCGCCTGACGCTCCCCGCGACCGCTAGCCTCGCAGCTTCGCGCCCACTGCCTTCTCGGCCGCGGCGACGATCCGGCCGGAGAGGCCCTCGATCTCGCCGTCGGTGAGGGTCTTCTCCCGCGGCTGCACGACCACCTCCACCGCGACCGACTTCATCCCTTCCGGGACGCCCTGGCCGGCGTAGACGTCGAAGACCCGCGCCTCGGCGATCAAGGTCTTATCCGCGCCGAGGATCGGGCGCACCAGATCGCCGGCGGGGGTCTCGGCGGAGACCAGGAACGCGAAGTCGCGCCGCAGCGGCATCAGGTGCGAGAGCTCCAGCGCCGGCTTGGTCTTCACGCCCTTCTTCTTCGGCTCGGGGATGGCGTCCAGGTTCAGTTCGAACGCCAGCATCGGCCCGTCGGCGTCGATGGCCTTCAGCACCCGCGGGTGCAGCTCACCGAACTCGGCGACCACGACCTTGGGGCCAAGCTGCAGGCGGGCCGAACGGCCGGGGTGCCACCAGGCGGCGTTCTGGCCTTGGACCACCTGCAGCGTGGGGGCGCCGATCTCCTCCAGCAGGGCCAGCAGGTCGGCCTTCAGCTCGAACAGCGGGTCGCCGCCGCTCTTGGCCCAATGCTTGGGCGCGTGCGGGGCCAGCAGCGCGGTGACGGCGGTCCACTGGTCAGCCGGCTGATCGCCGCGGAAGTTCGGGCCCACCTCGAAGATGGCTGCGTCGGCGAAGCCCTTGCGGGCGTTGCGGGCGGCCGCGTCGATCAGGTTGGCCAGGGCGGTGGGCCGCATCGTCGACAGGTCGGCCGCGATGGGGTTGGTCAGGACCAGCTTCTCGTCGCCGCCGCCGAACATCTCGGCCCAGTCCCGGCGCATGAAGCTCCAGGTCACCGCCTCGGCGAAGCCGCGGGCGGCCATCAGGCGGCGGGCGTCGCGCATCCGGCGCTGGCGGACAGTCAAGGCGCCGCCCACGGGTCGGGCGATCTCCGGCAGGGGCTCCACCGGCAGGCTGTCGAAGCCCTCGATGCGGGCGACTTCCTCGACCAGGTCGGCCTTGCCCTCCACGTCGCGGCGCCAGGACGGCGGGGTCACGGCATCGCCGTCCACTTCGAAGCCCAGCTTGGTCAGGATCTCGTCGATGCGCGCCGGCCCGACGTCCAGGCCCGAGAGCTTCTTCACATAGCCGCGGTCGAAGGCGATGGCGGCCGGCGGCGCCGGCGCGTGCCCGGCGACGCGGACCTCCGAGGCCTCGCCGCCGCACAGGTCGAGGATCAGGCGGGTGGCCAGCTCGATCCCGGGGACTACCGAGTCCGGATCCACCCCGCGGGCGAAGCGGTACTGGGCGTCCGAGGTGATGCCGGTGGCGCGGCCGGTCTGGGCCGTGCGGATCGGATCGAACCAGGCGCTCTCCAGGAACACCTCGGTCGTTTCTTCGGAGCAGCCCGTCGACTCGCCGCCCATGACGCCGCCCAGGCCGATCGGACGCTCGCCGTTCGCATCGGCGATGACGCTCATCTCGGAGCCGAGGTCGTAGGTCTTGCCGTCCAGGGCGATGAGCTGCTCGTCGTGATGCGGCGCCGGCGAGGGCGCGTCCGAGCTCGCCTCGGCCGTGCCGCGGCCCAGCCTGGCGGTGATCACATTGCCCACCAGCTTGGCCCGGTCATAGACGTGCAGCGGCCGGGCGCGGTCGTAGGTGATCAGGTTGGTGATATCGACCAGCGTGTTGATGGGGCGCAGGCCGACGCTCGCCAGGCGGCGCTGCAGCCACGCCGGCGAGGGGCCGTTCTTCAGCCCACGGATCACCCGGCCGGCGAACACCGGGCAGGCGTCGCCGTCCACGCGGATCTCGATTTCGCAGGGGAATGTCCCCGGGACGGGCGCGACCGTATCCGGCTTCAGCGTGCCCAGGCCCGCGGCGGCGAGGTCGCGGGCGATGCCCCGCACGCCCAGCCAGTCGGGCCGGTTGGGGGTGACCTCGAAGTCGATGGCCGCCTCCAGGCCGAAGGCCTCCACGGCGCTGGCGCCGACGGGCAGGCTGTCGGGCAGCTCGACGATGCCGTCGGACTCCTCGGCGATCTCCAGCTCCTTGGCCGAGCAGAGCATGCCGTTGGAGACCACGCCGCGGACCGGCCGCGCTTCCAACGTGACGCCCGAGCCGGGCACATAGGCCCCGATCGGGGCGTAGATGGTCGTCAGGCCCGCCCGCGCGTTCGGCGCGCCGCAGACGATCTCCAGCCGCCCGTCCTTGGTGTCGACCTGGCAGACCCGCAGCTTGTCGGCGTTGGGGTGCTGCACCGCCTCGACGATCTTGCCCACGGTGAAGGCGGCCAGCGTCTTGCCGGGGTCTTCCACGTGCTCGACCTCGAGGCCGGCCATGGTCATGGCCTCGACCACCTGGTCCACGGTGGCGGAAGTGTCGAGGTGCTCCTTGAGCCAGGAGAGGGTGAACTTCATCGGCGGGCTCCTTCGCCCAAAGTCTTGGCGTCCAGGGTCTCGACCAGGCGGAACCGTTCGCACCAGAGCATCATGTCCGGAGCAAAGCCGCCGTTGCGGGTGAAATAGGCGCGGTGGCCTTCGCGCCAGTCTTCGAGGCACTCGTCGCCCTCGCCCTCGGCGAGGGCGAAGGTCCAGCCGACCTCGTTGAAGCGCAGCTGCTCCAGCGACACGGTCTCGATGACCGCGCGTGGCTGGCCGGCGCCGTCATTGACCACCATGCGCTTGCCGATCTCGGTCTGCTGGCCGTCGCGCACCGACCAGCAGGTGGCCGTCTTCGCGCCCGACAGCACGAAGCCCAGCAGTCGGTCGGCCATGTCGGGGCTGTCGCCGAAGGCGAAGCTCTCCAGCGACCGCCAGTCGTTGCCCGAGCCGTCCATCACGAAAGGCCCGTGGCGGTGTTCGGCGCCTGGAAGGCCGAGAAGCCGTAGTGCTCGAGCCAGCGGACGTCCGAGGCGAACATGTCGCGCAGGTCAGGCATCCCGTACTTCAGCGTCCCCAGCCGGTCGATGCCGAAGCCGAAGGCGAAGCCCTGCCACTGGTCGGGGTCGAGGCCGCAGTTGCGGAGCACGTTCGGGTGCACCATCCCGCAGCCGACGATCTCCATCCAGTCCGCGCCCTGGCCGATCTTCACGTCCGCGCCCGAGCGGTCGCAGCGGACGTCCATCTCGGCCGACGGCTCGGTGAACGGGAAGTGGTGCGGCCGGAACCGGGTCTCGACCATCGGGGTCTCGAAATACCGGCTGATGAAGGTGTCCAGCGTCCACTTCAGGTGGCCCATGTGGATGTTCCGGTCGATGACCAGGCCTTCCATCTGGTGGAACATCGGCGTGTGGGTGGCGTCGCTGTCCGAGCGATAGGTGCGGCCCGGCACGATCACGCGGATCGGCGGCTCCTGGCCGTTGGCGATCCAGCTGGGCAGCTTTTCGTTCAGCCGCTGCATGACGCGCACCTGCACCGGGCTGGTGTGGGTCCGCAGCACGCGCCGCTCGCCGTGCTCGTCCTCGGGCAGCCAGAAGGTGTCGTGCATCTCCCGCGCTGGGTGCTTGGGCGGGAAGTTCAGCGCCGTGAAGTTGTGGAAATCGTCCTCGATGTCCGGGCCTTCGGCCAGGCTGAAGCCCATGTCGGCGAAGACGGCGATCATCTCGTCCAGCACCTGCATCGTGGGGTGCACGCGGCCCTTGCGCTCCGGCGGCGCCGGCAGGGACAGGTCGACCCGCTCCGACGCCAGCTTGGCGTCGAGCTCGGCGGTCTCTAAGGCGGCCTTGCGGGCGGCGATAGCGGCCGAGACCGCATCGCGCAGGCCGTTGATCTTGGGCCCCTGCTCGCGCCGCTCGTCGGGCGACAGCTTGCCCAGGGTCTTGAGCAGTTCGGAGACGGAGCCGGTCTTGCCGAGGGCCTCGACGCGGATGGCTTCCAGGGCGGCCAGGTCGGCGGCGGCGCCGACGCGCGCCGTGAGCTCGGCTTCCAGTTGGGTCAGGTCGGTCATGGAACCGGTGTCCTAGATGACGTTCGTTTCAAGTGGAACCCGCTCCTCCCCTGAACCGAAGAGTTCGGGGGAGGGGGACCACGACGTGGTGGAGGGGGCGCTAGGCGGCGGCTCTGAGCCCGCGGCCTAGCGCCCCCTCCGTCGGCTTCGCCGCCACCTCCCCCGTCCTCTTCGGGACGGGGGAGAAGCGAGGCAGCAAAAAGCCCCCCGGCGGTTCGGCCGGAGGGCTTCTTGAAAGCGTCAGGATCGAGACGATCCCAGGCCTTAAGCCAGCGCGGCGCGAACCTTGTCGGCGATGGCCTTGAAAGCGGTCGGATCGGCGCCGGCGACGTCGGCGAGAACCTTGCGGTCCATTTCGATCCCGGCCTTCTCAAGGCCGTGGATAAACTGCGAGTAGGTGAAGCCTTCCAGGCGCGCCGCCGCGTTGATCCGCTGGATCCACAGCGAGCGGAAGTTGCGCTTCCGGACCTTGCGGTCGCGGTAGGCGTACTGGCCGGCCTTGTCCACGGCCGCCTTGGCGGTGCGGATGGTGTTCTTGCGGCGCCCGTAGAAGCCCTTGGCTTGCTCGAGAACCTTCTTGTGCTTGGCGTGGGCGGTGACGCCCCTTTTCACGCGTGCCATCTGTCAGTTCTCCTTAGAGGCCGTAGGGGAGCCAGAGCTTGATAATTTTCGTATCAGCTTCGCTCATCACCTTGGTGCCGCGGTTCTGACGGATGTACTTGGCGTTGTGGCTGATGAGGCGGTGGCGCTTGCCGGCCACGCCGGCCTTCAGCTTGCCAGACGCCGTCATCTTGAAGCGCTTCTTCACGCCCGACTTGGTCTTCAGTTTGGGCATTTCACGTCGGGCCCCGAAGGTCCCGTCCTCTGGTCGTGTTGATGAACCGCCCTGGCATGCCTTGGGGCCAGGCGGTTCCGAAGGGGCGGGCTAGTAGACGAAAGGGGGGCGGAATGCAAGGCGGCGCCATGCTTTCCCGGGATTTACCCCATCTCTTAAAGGTCGGTTACCCGAGGCCTCCTAAAAGAGCGCATCGGCCGCGAACTGCGGCCTGAGGAGACGAGAATGTCGAGCACGACCCCCGCGGCTTCGATCGCATCGCAACCGCCCGTCCCCTACACGCCGCCCGTCCGGACCGAGCAGCCCCAGCAGGACGCCAAGGCGGCCGAGCGGAGCGCCAAGGTCACGGAGCTGACCCAGACGGCCGTCGCGGCGCAGTCGGCGAAGGAAGTCGGCAAGGGCCTGGTGATCGACCTCAAGATCTAGGCCAGTCGCGGCGTCCGCTGGATCACCGCCCAGGCGAACCACAGCGCCGGCAGGATCAGCAGGGCCGAGAACGCGAAGGGCGCGCCTGGCGCCACCAGCGAGAAGAGCTGGCCGGCCACCACCGGCCCGCCGATCCGCGCCAGCGCCATACCGCTCATATTGAGGCCCAGCATCTCGCCCTGCCGGTCGGGCGGGGCCGCGCGCGAGATCAGCGCGCTGATGTTGGGAAAGCAGATGGACTGCCCCAGACAGACCAGGGCGAAACCCAGCATGGCCACGGGCCAGGTGGGCGACAGCCCTTGCGTGACCAGGCCCAGCCCCATGAAGGCCAGGCCGCCGGTCAGCGTGCGCGCTTCCCCATAGGTCCGCGCCAGGCGCCCCGAGAGCCACCCCTGGCACACGGCGCCCAGAAGGCCGATGACCATGAAGGCGAAGCCGATCTGGCGCGGCCCCCAGCCGAAGCGCTGCTCCGTCCACAGGCCGTAGGTCGCCTCGATACCAGCGAAGCCCACCACGACGATGAAGCTGACCAGGATCACCCGGCTGATGATCGGGTCGGCGAAGCCCTCCCGCAGGCCGGCGGCGCGCACCCGCTTTTGCGGGGCGGCGTTCGCAGGGCGGCTCTCGCGCACGAACAGGATCACCGCCAGGGCCGAAGCCAGGGCGAAGCCTGCGGCCACCAGAAGGGGTAGCTGGAAGCCCAGGGCGCCGCGGCTGGGCTGGGCCAGGAAGCCGCCGATGGCCGGGCCGGTCATGAAGCCGGCGCTGAACGCCGAGCCCATGATCCCCATGCGCTGGGCGCGCTTCTCGGGCGGGGTGATGTCGGCCAGGGCGCCCTGCAGGGTGGAGATGTTGCCGGCGAAGATGCCGGTGAGGAACCGCAGGGCGAAGGCGACCCAGATGTTCGGCGCGAAGGCCAGCGCCGCATAGCTCAGCCCCACCATGGCGATGGTGACGATCAGCACCGGCCGCCGCCCGATCCGGTCCGACAGCTTTCCCCAGAACGGCTCGCCGATGAACTGGCCCACCGAAAACGCCGAGAACAGCAGGGTCACCTGCCAGGCCGGCGCGTCGAACGCCTGGGCGAAGAAGGGCAGCAGGGGGATCACCAGGCCGAAGCCGGCGATCATCAGGAAGATCACCGTCAAGAGGATGACGAGCGCGCGGCGTTCCTCCGTCAGGCCCATGCGCGGCGCGGGAGCGGGGGGCAGATCCGTCATTCCGGCGCCTTCCCGGTCTGGGCCTGTCGCCAGGCCTGGGCTCTGCGGGCGGCGATGACGGCCAGCCAGATCGAAGGCGCCACGATGATCGCACCCAGGATGAAGGGCCCGTCCAGGCTGACGTGGGCGAAGGCGAGGCCGGCGCAGAACGGCCCCGCCACGCGCGCAGCCGCGCCCATGGCGTTGTTGAGGCCCAGGATCTGTCCCTGGCGATCCGGCGGCGCCGTCTCGGAGATCAACGCGCTGACATTGGGCCAGGCCACGGACTGGCCGATAGCGGTCAGGCACATCAGCGCGATCACCATGCCCGGATGGAAGGCGAACGGCTGGAGCGCCTGGCCGACCAGAGTGATGGTCATGCCGACGGCCAGCATGGCCCCGGGACCGAAGCGCTCGGCCATCGGTCCCGTGATGAAGGTCTGGGTGAAGGCCGCAGCCACGCCGACAAAAGCGAAGCAGAGGCCGATCTCCTTCGGCCCCCAGCCGAACTTCGCCTGGGTCCAGAGGCCGAAGGTGGACTCGATCCCGGTGAAGGCGAAGCCCACCAGGAAGGTCAGCAGCATCAGGCGGCCGATTACCGGGTGGCGCACGGCCTCGCCGGTGGCGGCCCAGCGGTTTGGCCGCTCGGTGACGGTCGGCTGCCGGTCCCGGCTTTCGCGGATGAACAGCACGATGGAGATCGCCGACAGGGCGGACAGCCCCGCACAGATGAACAGGGGGATCTGGAAGCCGATCGGGCCGGATTCCGGGTGGGCGAACAGGCCGCCCACCGACGGGCCGACGATCAGGCCGACGTTCCACGCCGCGCCCATGTAGCCCATCACCCGCGGCCGCTTCTCCGGCGGCGTCACGTCCGAGATGTAGCCCTGGATCACCGCGCCGTTGCCGCTGGCCAGGCCGCCCACGAAACGGATCGCCAGCGCCGCCCAGACGTTCGGCGCGAAGGCCAGCGCCAGGTAGCAGAGGAAGTTTCCGCACAGGGTCGAGATCAGCAGCGGTTTGCGGCCGTACTTGTCCGAGAGCCGGCCCCAGAACGGCTCGCCGAAAAAGCCGCCCGCCGCGTAGGCCGAAAACACCAGCGCGATCTGCCAGGGCTCGGCGTCGAACGACTTGGCATAGAAGGGCAGCAACGGGACGATGATCCCGAAGCCCAGCATGTTGATAAAGATCACGGCGATCAGCGACGGCGCCGCCATGGCAGACGGTGTCGCCTGCCGCGGCGGGGCGTCGGACATGTGAACGGTGTTAGGACGCCCGCGCGCGGGCGGCAAGCACGGGACGCGACCTTTGCTCGATACCCCACCGGCCATGGGCGGGAGGCCACAGTGTCACATTGAGCGTTCGGGCGGCTGGAGGTGCTGGAGCGGTCCCTCGGCCCGGAAGAGCAGGGGGAACAGGTCGGTCCATCTCGGATTTTCCCGCTCGATCAGGTTCACCTTCCACTCGCGCTTGTACTTCTTGAGCGACTTCTCGCGCCGGATCGCAGTGACGATGCTGTCGTGTTCTTCGAACCACACCAGGCGCTTCACCCCATAGCGCTTCGTGAAGCCGTCGGCCGAACCGTCCCGATGCTGCGCGACGCGACTGTGGAGGTCGCTCGTCACGCCGACGTAGAGCGTGCCGTGCTGTCGGCTGGCCATGATGTAGACTGCGTTCACCATCCCCTCCAACGCTCGTCATGGCCGGGCTGGTCCCGGCCATCCAGATACGCGGAGGTTAGCAGGCTGCCGTCGAAGCCTCAGCTTCACACAGACGCGCCCGTGCTTCTGGATGGCCGGGACAAGCCCGGCCATGACGAGCAGAGGGAGCTAGGGGTTCTGCCGCTTGAGCTCTGCGCGGAAGGCCGCTTCCTGCCGGCCGTAGAAGGCCTTGCAGCCGGCCGGGTCGACGAAGGCCTCGAGATGGCCGGCCTCGAGCGCCTTCTTCTTGTTCGCTAGGCCGAAGAACATGGCGTGCGAGCCCAGGAAGACCTCGCAGGGTAGCGCCTTCCAGGTGGCGAAGCTGCGTTCGTAGTCGGCGGTCTGCCCGGGGTAGGTCTCGGTCTTGCCCAGCTTGTAGCCCGGCAGGACCGAGGAGGAGCAGTGCACCAGCGCCTGGCGCACCTTGCCGGCCACGGTGACCGGGAACGTCCAGGTGGTGCAGCCCTGGGTGTGTCCGCCGGTGACGTGGGCCGTCAGCGTCCAGCCGCCGAGCGTCACCTTCTGCTTGTCCTTCAGGATCACGGCCGGCTGCACCGGCTCGTAGTAGAAGCGCTCGCCCTTCAGGAAGGGGTCGCCGCGGCCGCCCGCCGCGATGATCGGTCCGTCCGCGGCGCTGGCGTAGAGCTTCGCCGCCGGCGCCGCCGCCTTCAGCGCCGCCAGGCCGGCGGCGTGGTCGAAGTGCTGGTGAGTGTTGAGCAGGATCTTCACCTTCGCCGGGTCGAAGCCCAGCGTGCGGATGTTGGCGAGGATCTGCTTGCCGGTCTCGGCGCTGCCGCCATCCAGCACGATCAGGCCGGCCCGGGTGGCGATCAGATAGGACGCATAGTCGACGGAGCCCACGTAGTAGAGCCCCTCGCCGATCTTGAACGGCGCGGCAGGCGCATCGGGCTTGTCGGCCGCGAGCGCAGGCGAAACGAAAGCGGCCGTCCCAAGGACGGCCGCGCTCAGAATTCCGTAAGCCGTGGCTTTCAACCGAACGCTCGCTATCGCGGGGCCAGGATCATGATCATCTGGCGGCCTTCCATGCGAGGCTCGTACTCCACCTTGGCGACCGGCTCGAAATCGGCCTTCACCTTCTGGAGCAGCTTCATCCCCAGTTCCGGGTGGGCCAGTTCGCGGCCGCGGAAGCGCAGGGTGATCTTCACCTTGTCGCCCTCCTCGAAGAAGCGGTGCATCGACTTCGCCTTGACCTCGTAGTCATGGACGTCGATGTTCGGCCGGAGTTTGATCTCCTTGATCTCTACGACCTTTTGCCGCTTGCGCGCCTCGTTCTTCTTCTTCTGTTCCTGGAACTTGAACTTGCCGTAGTCCAGGATCTTGCAGACGGGCGGATCCGCGTTCGGGACGATCTCCACGAGATCGAGACCCGCTTCCTCGGCGGCTTCGATGGCGGCGGAGGTGGGCATGACGCCCTGCTTCTCACCGTGCTGATCGATGAGCAGGACCCGGGGGACGCGGATGTCTTCGTTCATGCGCGGCCCTTCCTTGACGGGCGGCGCTTGCATGGGGCGGCGAATAGGCAGTGCTCCGGACTGTTGAAACGCGAAAAACGCCGGGCGCGGGGCGCTCCGGTCGTTCCGGCTAGTATATGACGCGCGGGCCCCGTCGTATCAAGGCGCGGCAGAGGGGGTAGGGGCCAAAGAATTGGCCGCCTGCGCCACTTGAGCCACAGGCAGGTCGGCCAGGTTCTCGGCCCGCAGGATCGCCACCCGGCCACGCGGGGCCGAAAGGGCGGGGTCGGACGCCTTCGAGAACAGCACGATAGTGGGGGCTCCGCCGGCCGCCGCCAGGTGCAGCGGCCCGGTGTCGTTGCCCACGGCGAGCGCGGCCTTCGCGCCCAGCCGGGCGACCGAGGCGAAGTCCGTCCGCCCGGTGAGGTCGCGGGCGCGCGGCACGGCACGCTGGATCGCGTGGGCCAGGTCGGACTCGGCCGGCCCACCGATCACCACGATGTCGAACCCGCGCGAATAGAGGATGCGGGCCAGTTCGGAATAACGCTCCACCGGCCAGCGCTTCTCGGGTCGGTGGGCCGAGCCGCCGGGCACGAAAATCACATAAGGGCGGGGCTTGTTGGCGCCGGGAACGGGCCGGTCGGGCGGGGCCGACTTCATGATCCAGGACAGGTCCGGCGGCGGCGCCGTCCCTGGCTCGGTCGGCGCGTCTTCCCAGATGCCGGCGTACATCAGTTGGTCGGCCTGCCGCTCCAGCGTGTGCATCCCGTTCCGCAGCGGGTTCTTGTGCGGCAGCGAGCAGCCGAAGGCCACGCCGGACCAGGGCGGCGGCCCGGGGCGCAGGAGCTGGAAGATGCGGTTCGACTGCGCCGAGGTCTGCAGATCGTAAACGCGGGCGTAGTTCGCATCCTTGATCCGCTTCCGGAGCGCCATCCACTCGGGGAAGCTCTCGGGACGCCCGCCGATGTCCACGGCGTTGAAATAGGGGCAGATCCGCGCCAGGGCCTCGAAGGGCGGCGTGGTCAGGAGCGTGATGTGCGCCTTGGGATGCGCCTGGCGGATCTTCTTCATGGCCGCCAGCGCCAGGACGAAGTCGCCGAGGGCGGACAGCTTGATGATCAGAATCCGCTCGACATGCCGGGGCATCAGGCGCGGGCCTCCAGCACCCGTTCGTAGGCGGCGAGGGTCTGGTCGCACATGGTCTCGGCGGAATAGAGCTGCCGGGCACGCTTGCGGCCCACTTCGCCCATCTCCAGGCGCTTGGCTGGGCCCAGGTCGATGGCGCGAGCGAGGGCGTCGGCCCAGGCTTGCGGGTCCTCGACGGGCGCCAGCCAACCGGTCACCCCGTCCAGCACCGTCTCGGTGACCCCGCCGTGGTTGGAGGCGATGACGGTCCGGCCCATGGCCTGCGGCTCCACCGCCGCGCGGCCGAAGCTTTCGGGCACGTTGGTCGGCAGGATGGCGAGGTCGGCCAGCAGGTAGGCTGCCGGCATGTCGTCGCAATGGCCGACGAGCTTCACGGCGTCGCCCAGGCCCGCGGCGTCGATGGCGGCCTGGACCTCGGCGGCGTAGCCCGTCCGCCCCTGGTGGTCGCCGGCGAACAGGATCTGAAAGTCGCGCCGTCCCGCCGCAGCCAGCCGCCGGGCCGCCTCGACGATCATCAGGTGGCCCTTGATGCGGGTCACGCGGCCCGCCAGCAGGATCTGGGTGCGATGGTCGTTGGGCTCCAGGCCCCAGGCGGCGCGCAGCCCCTCGATCCGGTTGGCCGTGACGAAGGTCGGGTCGAACCGTTCGAAGTCGACCCCGCGCGGGATGGTGACCAGCTTCTCGGGATCGATGTCGTGTTCCGCGAGCACGTGATCGCGGGTGTAGTCCGAGTTGGCGATCACCAGATCACCGCGGGTCATGATCGCATTGTACCAGCGCTTGAGGCCGGACTGCGCCTTGTAGACCCCGTGGTAGGTGGCGACGAACGGCGTGCCGGTCGTCTTGGCGGCCCAGAGCGCGGAAAAGGCGGGTGCGCGACTACGGGCGTGGACGATCGAGACCTTTTCCTGGCGGATCAGCGTCACCAGGCGCGCCGCGTTGCCCAGCATCACCAGCGGATTCTTGGTCTGCACCGGCATCTGGGCCAGGCGCCCCCCATCGGCTTCCAGGCGCGCGACCATGCGCCCGCCGCGCGTGGCCACGAGGGCCGTGCCGCCTGCGCGGACCACGGCCTTGGCGACCTCGATCGTGCTCTGTTCCGCGCCGCCGGTCTCCAGTTCGGGGACCACCTGCAGCAGGGTGAAATCGGGGGGTAGGGACACGAGGCCTTCTCTAAACTGAGTTGCGCCCACCTGCTAAGGGTCACGCATGAGTGAGATCGAAGGATTCCTCGACCGGCCCGACGGCTCGCGGCTCGCCTGGCGGCTGGTGGAAGGTGCAGGGCCCACCGTGGTCTGGCTGGGTGGCTTCAAGTCGGACATGACCGGGACGAAGGCTGAGGCCCTCGCCGACTGGGCCTTGGCGCAGGGACGGGCCTACGTCCGGTTCGACTACTTCGGCCACGGGGCGTCTTCCGGCGACTTCGCGGAGGGCACGATCACCCGCTGGCGCGAGGACGCCATCGCGGTGCTGAACGAGCTGACCGCCGGTCCGCTGGTGCTGGTGGGGTCGTCCATGGGCGGCTGGATCGCCTGCCTGGCGGCCATGGCCCTTCCGCCGCGGGTGGCGGCCATGGTGCTGATCGCGCCCGCCCCTGACTTCACCGAAAAGCTGATGGCGCCCGAGATTCCGCCTGAGGGCCGCGCGGCCCTGGCCGCCAACGGGGTCTGGCTGCGGCCGTCCGAATACGGGGATCCCTATCCGATCACCCGCAACCTGCTGGAAGACGGCGCCCGGTGGTCGATCCTGGGCGGCGAGCCGATCCCCATCCAGATCCCCGTGCGAATCCTGCAGGGCGGCGAGGATCCCGACGTGCCCTGGCGCCACGCCCTGGAACTGGCCCAGGGCCTGAAGGGCGACGACGTGGTGTTCACCCTGATCAAGGACGGCGACCACCGTCTGTCCCGACCGCAGGACATCGCGCGCCTGATCGCGGTGGTGGAAGAGTTCTAGTTCCTCCCGCGCTGGGGGAGGTGGCGCGTAGCGCCGGAGGGGGCTTCCACTCAAATCGATCGTTCTGAGCGGAAGCCCCCTCAGCCGGCGTTCGCCGGGAGCTCCCCCAGCGGGGGCGCAAGTATCGCCGCCAGCCCTTCGCGATAGGTCGGGTACCGCGGCCGCCATCCCAGCTCCGCCTTGGCGCGGGCGTTCGAGACGCGCTTGCTCTCGGCATAGAAGCGCATGGCGGCGGGCGTCAGCTGCGCGTCCTCGAGCCGGACCTCGGGCGGCGGCTCCAGGCCCAGGAGGCGGGCGGCGTGGGCGATGACCTCGCTGTTGGGCGCCGGCTCGTCGTCGCACAGGTTATAGGCCGCGCCGGCCCGGGGGCGGGCGATGGAAGCCTCGAGCCCCGCCGCCAGATCGTCCACGTGGATGCGCGAGAACACCTGGCCCTCGGCGACGATGCGCCGGGCGCGTCCCTCACGCAGCCGGTCGAAGGCGGAGCGGCCCGGGCCGTAGATGCCGGGCAGGCGGAAGACGCAGACGGTGAGGCCCATCCCGCGGCCGACCTCCCACCAGTCCCGTTCGGCGCCGACCCGTCGCGCGCCCTCGACCGATTGGGCGGCCAGGCGGCTCTCCTCGGTGACCCAGCCGCCGCGGCGGTCGCCGTAGACGCCGGTGGTGGAGAGATAGCCTATCCAGTCCGGAAAGGCGCCGGCCTGGGCCAGCGGTCCGACCAGGCTGTTGAGCCCGGGACAGCCCTGCGGGCCGGGCGGAGCGGTGACGAGGAGGGCGCTGGCGCGGGACAGCGCCTCCGTCACCGCGTCCCGGTCGCCCAGGTCCACGCCGCGATGGCCGTCGGCGGCGATCCGCGCCGCGCCGGCGTCGTCACGGTAGGTGGCGAAAACCTCCCAGCCCTTGCCGGCCATCCGCCGGGCCATCGCCCGGCCGGAAAACCCATAGCCGAAGAGGAAGAGGCGCACCGGGTCCTTACAGCAGGGCCGCGATGGCCTTGCGCGCGTCGGCGGCCAGGTCGGGGCGGGCCAGGGCGAAGGCGACATTGGCGCGCAGCAGGCCGATCTTGTCGCCGCAGTCGTAGGTGGTCCCCTCGTACTCCAGGGCGTGGAAATCCTGGGTTTTCATGAGGCCCGCCATCCCGTCGGTGAGCTGAATCTCCCCGCCGGCGCCCCGCTCCTGGGTCTCCAGGATGTTGAAGATCTCGGGCTGCAGGACGTAGCGGCCCGAGATGAAGAGGTTCGAAGGCTCGGTTCCCGGCGCAGGTTTCTCGACCATGCCGGTCATACGGTTCAGCCGCCCGTCCTGCCCGTCCAGGGCGACGATTCCGTACTTGTGAGCCTCGCCCTCGGGCGCCGGCTCGACCACCACGATGTTGCCGCCCTTCTGCTCGTAGGCGGCGACCGCCTGGGCGAGGGCCGGGGGCTTCGCCATCATCAGCATGTCGGGCAGCATCACCGCGAAGGGCTCGTCGCCGATCACGTCGCGGGCGCACCACACCGCGTGGCCCAAGCCCAGCGGCGCCATCTGGCGGATGAAGCTCATCTGGCCCGGCTGCGGCAGGTCGCGGCGAAGGTCGGCCAGGATCTCGGTCTTGCCCTTGGCTTCCAGGATGCCTTCGACCTCGGGGCTGGCGTCGAAATAGTCCTCGATCGCGCCCTGGCCGCGGCCGACGATAAACACGAAGTGCTCAATGCCGGCGGCCCGGCCTTCCTCGACGATGTAGCTGAGGATCGGACGGTCCACGACGTTCAAAAGGTTCTTCGGCGTCGTCTTGGCGCCCGGCAGGACCCGGGTGCCCAGCCCCGCCACCGGCAGGACGGCCTTCCTCACGCGCTTCGCCATCAATCCCTCCGCATGCTCCTCTGCGATCCCTAATGCGTTCTGCGGAGGCAGGGCGAGAATTTTTGGCGACGGTGTCGCGATCACGATTTTGAGATCGCACGAAGTTGTGTAGGTTCGCCTCGTCGGGGATTCACCCCACGGGGAGCCTACTCAATGAAGCTTCGCATTCTGACCGTCGCCACCGCCGGCGTCCTGGCCCTGAGCCTCGCCGCTTGCCAAAAGAAAGAAGAAGCCGCTCCGGCCGAAGCCCCGGCCGCTGACGCCGCTGCTGTTCCGGCTGCCGATCCGGCCGCCGTGGCTCCGCCCGCCGACGCCGCGGCCACGCCGCCGGCCGACGCCGCCGCTGCTCCGCCCGCCGACGCTGGCGCGATGTCCGCCACGCCGCCGGCCGCCGAGCCGGAAAAGAAGTAAGCCTTCTCTCCAAGAGATCGCTTGGAAGCGGCCGTCCCTCTGGGGCGGCCGTTTTTCTTTGTCTCCCCCATGAAGGCTGGGAAGCCCGCTACTCCACCGTCACCGACTTGGCGAGGTTGCGCGGCTGATCGACGTCAGCCCCCTTCAGCACCGCGACGTGATAGGCTAGCAGTTGGATCGGGGGGGAATAGACCAGTGGCGCGATCAGCGGGTCGCAGCGCGGCGCCGTCACCACCACCCGGGCGCCTGACGGCGCGTGCTTCTGGCCTTCCCGGTCGGTGATGAAGATCACCTGGCCGCCGCGAGCCATGACCTCGCTCATGTTCGAGGCCGACTTCTCGAAGTAGCTGTCGAAGGGCGCCAGGATCACGATCGGCGTCTGCTCGTCCACCAAGGCGATGGGACCGTGCTTCAGCTCGCCCGCGGCATAGCCCTCGGCGTGGATGTAGCTGATCTCCTTCAGCTTCAGCGCCCCCTCCAAAGCCAGCGGGTACATGGGCCCGCGACCCAGGTAGAGCACGTCCCGCGCCTTGGAGACCTCCAGCGCCACCTTGCGGACGGCGTCCTCCAGCTCGATCGACTCGGCGATCAGACGCGGGGCCTCCAGCAACACCCGAACCATCCGCTGCTCCTCGGCCGCGTCGATGCGGCCGCGCGCACGGGCGGCGGCCACGGCGAGGGCGGTCAGCACGCTCACCTGGGCGGTGAAGGCCTTGGTGGAGGCCACGCCGATCTCCGGCCCGCAGTGGATCGGCCACACCACGTCGACCTCGCGGGCCATGGTGGACTCCACGGCGTTGACCACCGCGGCGCTCTTCATCCCCTTGGCCATGCAGTAGCGGAGGGCGGCCAGGGTGTCGGCGGTCTCGCCCGATTGCGACATGGCGATCACCAGGCTGTCCGCAGAAAGGGCCGGCTCGCGGTATCGGAACTCCGAGGCGATCTCGACGTCGACCGGCAGCCCCGCCAGTTGCTCGATCAGGTACTTGCCCAAAAGGCCCGCGATGTAGGACGTGCCGCAGGCCACGATCTGGATCCGCCCGAGGGCGGCAAAGTCCACGCTGCCCGGAATCGCGGTGCGGGCGGTAAGCGTGTCCACATACGCCGCGATGGTGTGCTGGCACCCCTCGGGCTGGTCGTGGATCTCCTTCTCCATGAAGTGGCGGTAGTTGCCCTTCTCCACCAGGGCGGCGGAGGCCGGCACGGTGCGCACGGGACGTTCCGCCGGCCGGCCGGCGTGGTCGAAGATCTTCGCCTCACCGTGGGTGATGGCGACGAAATCGCCCTCGTCCAGGTAGCAGACCCGGTTCGTGAAGGGGCCGACGGCGAGCGCGTCGGAGCCGATGAACATCTCACCGTCCCCATAGCCTACCACCAGCGGGCTGCCGCGGCGGGCGCCCATGATCAGGCCCTCCTCGCCCTCCACCAGAACGCCCAGGGCATAGGCGCCGCTGAGCTGGTCCAGGGTCGCCTTCAAGGCCGTGACGGGGTCGAGACCGGTGGCCAGCTCGCTGTCCAGCAGGGCGGCGATGACCTCGGTGTCGGTCTCGCTCTCGAACGTGCGCCCGGCCGCCTGGAGCCGCTCGCGCAGCTCGGCGTAGTTCTCGATGATGCCGTTGTGGACCAGGGTCACCCGGCCTTGGCTGTGCGGGTGGGCGTTGCGCAGCGACGGCGCGCCGTGGGTCGCCCAACGGGTGTGGCCGATGCCGACCGTGGCGGCGAGCGGCTCGGCGGCCAGGACGTCCTCCAGCGCGCGGATCTTGCCCTCGGCCCGGCGGCGCTGGACCTTGCCGCCCACGACCGCGGCGATGCCGGCGGAATCATATCCGCGGTACTCCAGCCGCTTCAGGCTCTCGATCAGCCGCTCCTGGACGGAACGCGTCCCGACAATGCCGATGATGCCGCACATGTGGCCTAGGTATCCTTCGTGGCCGAGGCTCCTCGCCGTGCGGCGAGACGCCTCTGATTCAAGAGTTTAGAGCGCGGCGGGCGCCGAAACCGGCTTCCACTTTCGGCTGCCGCGCTCTAAGGCGAATCCATGCGGTTTTCGCCAGCGATGCGGCGCTTTACCATCAGCCAAGGTCGCGGCGACTAAAAGTCTGTTTCGGATCGTTTCCCCCGACCCTCTGCACGAGCACCCTCATGAGTAAGCGCGCCTACTTCGGCACCGACGGCATCCGGGGCGAGGCCAACCGCCATCCCATGACGGCCGAGGTCGCCCTTCGGGTCGGCATGGCGGCGGGCAAGATGTTTATGTCGGGCGACGAGCGGCGCCACCTGGTGGTGATCGGCAAGGACACCCGCCTGTCGGGCTACATGATCGAGCCGGCCCTGGTGGCGGGCTTCACCAGCGTCGGCATGGACGTGCGGCTGTTCGGGCCCCTGCCGACACCCGGCGTGGCGATGATGACCCGATCCCTGCGCGCGGACCTCGGGGTCATGATCTCGGCCTCGCACAACGCCTATTCGGACAACGGCATCAAGCTGTTCGGCCCCGACGGCTACAAGCTGTCGGACGAGAAGGAGCTGGAGATCGAGGCCCTGATGGACGAGGGCCTGCAGCAGAACCTGGCCGCGCCCGCCGCCCTGGGCCGGGTGCAGCGCATCGACGACAGCCAGGCCCGTTACGTCGAGATCGCCAAGGCCACGTTCCCCCGGCGCCTCAGCCTGTCGGGCATGCGGATCGTCATCGATTGCGCCAACGGCGCCGCCTACAAGGTGGCCCCCGAGGCGCTCTACGAACTCGGCGCCGAGGTCATCCGGATCGGTGTGGCGCCCAACGGCTTCAACATCAACCAAGAGTGCGGCTCGACGCACCCGGCCGCCATGCAGAAGGCGGTGAAGGAGTACCGGGCCGACATCGGCATCGCTCTCGACGGCGACGCGGACCGGCTGGTGATCTGCGACGAGAAGGGCCAGGTCGTGGACGGCGACCAGATCATGGCCCTGATCGCCGGCGACTGGGCCCGGCGGGGCAAGCTGCGCGGCGGCGGGGTGGTGGCCACGGTGATGTCGAACCTGGGCCTGGAGCGGTTCCTGGCCAGCCGCAACCTCACCCTCGAGCGGACCCAGGTGGGCGAC
Source organism: Phenylobacterium sp. RIFCSPHIGHO2_01_FULL_69_31 (assembly GCF_001824475.1). Classification (GTDB taxonomy): domain Bacteria; phylum Pseudomonadota; class Alphaproteobacteria; order Caulobacterales; family Caulobacteraceae; genus Phenylobacterium. The sequence continues at coordinate 156,985 of NZ_MHXN01000009.1, forward strand.
CGCTACGTCATGGCCCGCATGCGCCAGGGCGACTTCAACGTCGGCGGCGAGCAGTCTGGGCACCTGATCCTGTCGGATTTCTCCACGACGGGCGATGGCCTGCTGGCCGCGCTGCAGGTCCTGGCGGTGCTGAAGGAGAGCGACAAGCCGATGAGCGCCCTGGCCCGCCAGTTCGAGCCGGTGCCCCAGCGGCTGGAGAACGTGCGGTTCGCCGGCGGCAAGCCCCTGGAGAGCGACCAGGTCAAGGCGGTCATGGCCGACGCCGAGCAGCGGCTGAACGGAACGGGCCGGATCGTGGTCCGCGCCTCCGGCACCGAACCCCTGATCCGCATCATGGCCGAGGCCGACGACGAAGACTTGGTGAGACAGGTGATCAAGGACATCGCCGGCGCGGTGAAAAAGGCCGCCGCTTAGCCCAGGCCTGCGGCGGACCCTCTCGGGCGCCTACGTCTAAACCTCCGCTTTTGACGCACTGCAAAGCTGCAGAGGCGCCCTGCAATCACGCGGATTGTGGGCGTCCGCCACCCCCCGTATCTCGCCGGTCCCCAGAACGATGGTCCGCCAAAGGGCCACGTCCAAGACCAGGTGTGTGAGATGAAACCTATGCTGAAGTGGGCCGGCTATGGCCTGGCCGGCGTCGCTGCCCTGTTGCTTGTCCTCGCGGGCGGCGCGTTCGTCGTTTCCGAGGCGATGATCCGGTGGCCGGTCGACAAGCCCGAGGTGCGGCTGGTCGCGGCGAGCGATTCGGGGGCGGTCGAGCGAGGCCGGCGCGTGGCGAAGCTGAACGGCTGCCACGACTGCCATGGCCAGACGCTGGGGGGGCAGCTCTTCCACGACGAGATGCCGGTGGTCCGCGCCTGGGGGCCCAACCTGTCGCGGCTGATCGCGAACCAGACCGACGCGGACCTCGACCGCGCCATCCGCCACGGCGTCGCCGCCGACGGTCGGCGCCTCTGGATCATGCCCTCCAGCGCCTATGCCCACCTCACCGACCAGGAGACGTCGGACCTGTTGGCCTACCTGCGGACCTTCCCGCCGACGGGGGAGGTTCAACCGCGCGTCAAGGTGGGGCCGGTCGGCCGCATCGGCGTGCTGCTGGGCAAGATGAAGTCCGAACCCGATCTTCTGCGGGCGAACGGCCCGGGCGTGAAGCTTGTCGACCTGGGGTCCGAGCACGTGCAGGGCCGCGAGCTGGCCCGCACCTGCATCGAGTGTCACGGCCAGCAGCTCGAGGGCAACCCGATGCTGAAGGCCCCCGGCCTCGACATGGTCGCCTCGTACGAGCCTGAGGATTTCGAACGCCTGCTGCACACCGGCATCGCGGCCGGGAACCGCAAGGTCGGGCTGATGACGATGGTGGCCCCGGCGCGGTTCGGCGACCTGACGCCCGAACAGATCCAGGCTCTGCAGGCGTATCTCAAGGCCCGCGCCGAACGCCGGATCGCACAGAATGACGTCACGTCAGGGATGGCGCAGCAACCCTAGCTAAGGGCAAAATGTTGTGTCACCATCGTCACAAATCGGCCGGCTCGACCCGGACCGACGTGAATAACGGGCTCTGGGAGGAATAAAATGCGTCGCGACCTCGCCGTCATGGGCGTGGCGCGGCAGGTGGAGCGGCCCGCCCGCTCGATCGCCTGCCTCGCTTTCGTGGCTGTCCTGGGCACGGCCTTCTGGGCCGGCGCCGTCTGGATCGCCGAAGCTTTCATGAGGATGCCCGGTCCGGGCTTCTGAGGCGGCGCGAGGCTCGCGCCGCTCGTCTGATCGGGGCCTAAGGCCCGCAGGAACGTGTGCGACTGCACGCGCGACCTGCACGTCGATCTCGGTCGCCGTCTGGCTCTCCAGAACGCCCCAGGCCGCGCCGCCGTCACCGGCCGCGGGCGCTGACGGTCGGCTCAGGCGCGTCCGATGCTGTGATAGGCGAAACCCCGGGCGCGCATGTCGGCGGGCTTGTAGATGTTGCGCAGATCGACGAGCACCGGCTGGTTCATGGTCAGCTTGATGCGGTCCAGGTCCAGCGCGCGGAACTGGTCCCACTCGGTGATGATCACCAGGACATCCGCGCCCGCCGCCACCGCATAGGGGTCGTCCATGAACTCGACCCCGGTCATCAGCTTGCGGGCCTCATGGCCTTCGGGGTCGAAGGCCTGGATCTTCGCGCCCTTGTCCTGCAGCGCCGGAACGATGGCCAGGGAGGGGGCGTCGCGCATGTCGTCGGTGTTGGGCTTGAAGGTCAGGCCCAGGATGCCGACGGTCTTGTCCTTCACGTCGCCGCCCAGGGCCTTGATCACCTTGCGCGCCATGGCGCGCTTGCGCTCGTCGTTGACCTTGATGGTGGTCTCGACCAACTCCACGGGGCTGCCGGCGTCGCGGGCGGTGCGGACGAGGGCGATGGTGTCCTTCGGGAAGCACGAGCCGCCGTAGCCGGGGCCGGCGTTCAAGAACTTGCCGCCGATCCGGCCATCCAGACCGATGCCCTTGGCTACCTGCTGCACGTCGGCGCCGACGGCTTCGCACAGGTCGGCCATTTCGTTGATGTAGGTGATCTTCAGGGCCAGGTAGGCGTTGGCGGCGTACTTGATCAGCTCGCTGGTCCGGCGGCTGGTGAACAGGATCGGCGTCTCGTTCAGGTACAGCGGCCGATACAGCTCGCGCATCACCGCCTGGGCGCGCTCGTCCTCGGTGCCCACCACCACGCGGTCGGGGCGCTTGAAGTCCTCGATGGCGGCGCCTTCGCGCAGGAACTCCGGGTTGGAGACGATCGCCACGTCGGCGTCCGGCCGCACGCGCTTGAAGATCGCCTCGATCTCGTCGCCGGTGCCCACCGGAACGGTCGACTTAGTGACCACCACCGTGAACCCATCCACCAGGCCCGCGATCTCCTCGGCCGCCGAATAGACGTACGACAGGTCCGCATAGCCGTCGCCGCGGCGCGAGGGCGTGCCGACGCCGATGAACACGGCATCGGCCTCGCGGATCGCCTGGCGGGCGTCGGTATCGAAGAATAGCCGCCCGGCCCGGACGTTGGCTGCGACCAGCAGGTCGAGGCCAGGCTCGTAAATCGGGATGCCGCCGCTCTTCAGCTGCTCGATCTTCGAGGCGTCCTTATCGATACAGGTCACCGTATGGCCGAAGTCGGCGAAACAGGCGCCGCTCACCAGGCCGACATAGCCCGTACCGATCATCGCCACGCGCATTCAGAACTCTCCTAGGAAGGCCGGGCCTTTCACCACGGGCGAAAGGCAGCCGCAACGACACATCGTCCCGCAGTGCAGCAAAATTCGCGCCGCAGGCCGGAGCGGGTCAGATTTCCTGGTTGTAGGCCCCGACCTGCGGCCGCTTGGCGAGCCTGGGCTTCACCTCCTCGCGGAACAGGCGGCGCATGTCGTCGTCCGACTGGGTGCTTTCCACCACCACCACGATCTCGGGCTTGTTGGACGAGGCGCGCACCAGCACCCACGAGCCGTCCTCCAGCGCCACGCGGACCCCGTTGACCGTGATCAGGTCGACGATCTTGCGGCCCAGGATCGTGCCGCCGGCGTCCGCCAGGGCGGTGTATTCGGCCACCACGTCGTCGACGACGCCGTACTTCTCTTCGTCGGCGCAGTGCGGGCTCATGGTCAGCGAGGTGTAGGCCACGGGCAGGGCCTTCTTCAGGTCGCTGAGCTTCTTGTCCGGGTTGCGGTCCAACATCGCCAGGATCGCCGCGGCCGCCACCAGGCCGTCGTCGTAACCCCGCCCGATCGGCGGGTTCATGAAGAAGTGGCCGCTCTTCTCGAAGCCGGCCAAGGCGCCCAGCTCGGCGGTCTTGCGCTTGATGTAGCTGTGGCCGGTCTTCCAGTAGACCGTCTTGGCGCCGTTCTTCTTCAGCACCTCGTCGGTAGAGAAGAGTCCGGTCGACTTCACGTCGACGATGAACGTCGCGTCCTTGTGCAGTTCGGACAGGTCGCGGGCCAGCATCAGGCCGATCTTGTCGGCGAAGATCTCCTCGCCCTCGTCGTCCACCACGCCGCAACGGTCGCCGTCGCCGTCGAAGCCCAGGGCCAGGTCGGCGTTATGCGTGCGCACGGCGTCGGCCATGGCGTGCAGCATCACGCTGTCCTCCGGGTTCGGATTGTAGCGGGGGAAGTTGTAGTCGAGCTCGCAGTCCATCTCGATCAGGGTCGCCACGCCCATGTCCCGCAGGGCCTTGGGCGCGAAGGCGCCAGCCGTGCCGTTGCCGCAGGCGGCGACCACCACCAGCGGCCGCTTCAGGTTCACCCGTCCGGCCGCATCCTGGATGTAGCGCTCGGCCACGCCTGCGATGTGCGCCAGCGAGCCGCCGGGCCGCTGGGACCACTTGCCCTCCAGCACGATCTCCTTCAGCCGGCCCATCTCGTCGGGGCCGAAGGTGAGGGGACGCTGGGCGCCCATCTTCACGCCGGTCCAGCCGTTCTCGTTGTGGCTCGCGGTGACCATCGCGACGCACGGGGCGTCCAGGTCGAACTGGGCGAAGTAGGCCATGGGCGAGACGGCCAGGCCGATGTCCAGCACCTCGCAGCCCGCGGCCACCAGCCCGATGGTCAGCGCCTGCTTGATGGAGAGCGAATAGGACCGGTAGTCGTGGCCGACCACGATCCGCTTCTGGCCCATCTCCTGGATCAGCGTCCCCAGGCCCAGGCCCAGCGCCTGCACGCCCAAGAGGTTGATCTCGGGCCCGAACAGCCACCGCGCGTCATACTCCCGGAAGCCGGTCGGCTTCACCAGCGGGGTGACTTCATAGTCCCAGGTGTTGGGCGACAGGTCGGCGCGAGGGGCAGGCAGCATCGGGGCTCCGGGGGTGCGGCGTTTCGGCGCGTGTTTAACCGAGCCGATAGCCCTCACGCCACTTCGTAAGCCTTAACGCAGATAACGTGTTCGGGTTGGCGGCCCTACATCACTCCGGCGCGCAGCAGGTCGTGGACGTGCAGGATGCCCACCGGCTTGCCGTCCTCGACCACGAACAGCACCGTCACCGCCGGCTGCGGATCGCTCATCAGGGCCAGGGCCTCGCCGGCCAGCATGCCCGGGGCGACGGTCTTCTTGGGGCCCGGCGTCATCACCTCGCCGGCGGTGTGGTCCATCAGCCCGTCGATGTGGCGGCGCAGGTCGCCATCGGTGATCGCGCCCAGCAGCCGGCCGCCGGCGTCGACGACGCCCACGATCCCCCAGCGCATCTGGGTCATCACCAGCAGGGCCTGGCGCATGGGCGTGTCCGGCCCCACGATCGGCAGCTCCTCGCGCCCGTGCATCAGGTCGGCGGCGGTGCGCAGCATGGCGCCCAGCTTGCCGCCGGGGTGCAGCACCTTGAAGTCCTGCGGCTTGAACCCCCGCCGCTCTAAGAGGGCCACCGCCAGGGCGTCGCCCATGGCTATCTGCAGGGTCGTGGAGGTCGTGGGCGCATTCACGGCGTCCGTCGCCTCCGGTGCGTCCGGCAGCAGCAGGACGATGTCGGAGGCCCGCGCCAGGGTCCCGTCGGCCGCCGCCGTAAGCGCGATCAGCGGGATGTCGAAGCGGGCGGCGTAGGCGATCACGTCGGCCAGCTCCCGCGTTTCGCCGGTCTTGCTGAGCGCCAGGATCACGTCGTCGGCGCCGATCATCCCCAGGTCGCCGTGGCTGGCCTCGCTGGGGTGGACGAACATGGCGGTCGAACCCGTAGAGGCCAGGGTGGCGGCGATCTTGCGCGCGACGTGGCCGGACTTGCCCATGCCGGTGCAGATCACGCGCCCCCGGGCGGTGAACAGGGTCTCCACCGCCTGGGCGAAGGGCTCTCCCAGCTCGGCGGCCATCCGGCGCAGCGCCTCGGCCTCGGTGTCCAGCACGCGGCGGCCGACGGCGATGGTGTCTTGAGAGCTCATTGCGCGGGGGCGATCGCCTGGTTCTGGATGTTGCGCACGGCCTCGCGCGCTGCGGCGGCGCGTCGCTGGGCGGCTTCGTGCTCCCGCTTCATCCGGGCCTGCATTTCAGCCGTGCGCTGCACGGGCGTATGGCCGAAAGGTCCTGGCGAGCGGTCGCCCAGTCCCTGCGGCCAGACCATCGCCAGCGCGATCGCGGCGGCGGCGGCCAGGGCCAGCAGCGGCAGGTAGAAGCGGTCCAGCATGCCCTGGCTATAGCCGACTTGGGCCGCGTCGCTAATCGGGTAGGGCATCGAAATCGCTGGCGGTGACGTAGGGCGGAAGCGGTAGCCCAAGATCCTGCATCTCCAGCCACTGGACCTGGCGGCCGCTATCTCGGCGATAGGCCAGGAGGTTGATGTGCGCCTTTTGGAGGGCCAGCAGCAAGGCTTGGAGGCTGTCCACGCCCATTGCGTATCCCTCTCGGACGCCGTCCGGTCGGATGAGACGGAAGCTACAGCGAAAGTCGGCTTCATCGGGCTCGGGCTTGCTCACCTCCAGCAGGATGGAGTCGCCGCCATCGCTATTGAACGTGCGCTCCAAGATTATCATTCGCCCTCCGGTCCTGCTTGACTGCATCGCGGCCCATGCCCTAGCCGAACCTCCCGCGAAGGAGAACGCACCTTGCCCACCCTGATCCTGCTGCGTCACGGCCAGAGCCAGTGGAACCTGGAAGACCGCTTCACCGGCTGGGTGGACGTGGACCTCACCGCCGAGGGCGAGGCCCAGGCGAAGAAGGGCGGGGAGCTGATCAAGGCGGCGGGCCTCGCCATCGACCGGGTGTTCACCTCGGTCCTGACACGGGCGATCCGCACCTCGTGGCTGGCGCTGCATGCGGCCGGCCAGGCCTTCGTGCCCGAGGTGAAGGACTGGCGCCTGAACGAGCGCCACTACGGCGGCCTCACCGGCCTCAACAAGACCGAGACCGCCGCCAAGCACGGCGCCGACCAGGTGAAGGTGTGGCGCCGCTCCTACGACATCCCGCCGCCGGAAATGGCCCCGGGCGGCGAGTTCGACTTCTCGAGGGACCGCCGCTACGCCGGCCTCGACCTGCCGTCGACCGAGAGCCTGAAGACCACCCTGGTGCGGGTGCAGCCCTACTGGGACGCCGAGATCGTGCCGTGCCTGAAGGCGAACGAGACCCTGCTGGTGGCCGCTCACGGCAACTCGCTGCGCGCCATCGTGAAGCTGCTGTTCGCCCTGTCGGACGAGGCGATCATCGACATCGAGATCCCCACCGGCAATCCGCTGGTGATCGAGCTGGACGCCGCCTTGAAGCCCACCGCGGCGCGCTACCTGGACGCCGAGCGGGCGACCCGGCTGCCGGCTCTCTAGGCCGAGCCATCGGGCTTTCCGCCTTCCGGCGGGCCCGCGGAGGGGCCATGTTGCGCCCATGAGCGACGAAGCCTTCATGCGCCGCGCCATCGCGCTGGCGGCCACGCGCGTGGGTCGGACGGGCGACAACCCGTCGGTCGGCTGCGTGATCGTCCGGGACGGCGCCGTGGTCGGCGAGGGCGTGACGGGCGAGGGCGGCCGGCCCCATGCCGAAGAGGTCGCGCTCGATCAGGCGGGCTCCGCGGCTGAAGGGGCCACCGCCTACGTCACCCTTGAGCCGTGCGCCCTCAGGTCGACGGGCGTCGCCTCCTGCAGCGAACGGCTGGTGGCGTCGCGGGTGGCCCGCGTGGTGATCGCCTCGCGTGATTCGTCGGTGTTCGCCGGGGGCGAAGGATGCCGCCGGTTGCATAACGCGGGTATCGTTACCGACCGGGGGTTGTTGGAGGCCGAGGCCGACGCGCTCTATGCGACGTATCGCCCGGCTAAAACCCTGGAAAGTCGCCGTTAATCCCGGGGGGCTAACATGGTTCATATGGTCTTTCGCTAGCGAACCCGAATGTCAGCCAACAACGCCAGATCGCTCGTGCAGACGCGCCTCACGCAGGCGGAGGTCGACGCCATCTGCGCGAAGCACGACCGCCTGTGGAGCTCCAAGCCCGGCGGCGCGCGCGCGGTGTTCGCGTTCAAGGATCTGTCCGGCACCCAGCTCGTGGGCCGTAACCTCTGCGACGCCGATTTCACCGGCGCCATCATGAACGGCTGCAAGCTGCGCGGCGCTCGGCTGGACAACGCCACCCTCTTCTGCGCCGACCTCACCGGCAGCGACCTGCGCGAGGGGTCCCTGCGGCGCGCCGATCTGCGCGGCTCGTGCATGCGCAACGTCGACCTCACCGGCGCCGACCTGTTCGAGGCCGACCTGCGCGAGGGCACCCTGGCGGCCGGCGACCGGCAGTTCGGGTTCCGCAAGCTGGAGATCGGCTCGCCTAGCCAGGGCGAACTCCAGGGCGCCATCCTGGCCGGCGCCAACCTTGAGCGCTCGCGGCTGTCCGGGGCCATGGCGGTCCGCGCCGACTTCACCGACGCGGTCCTCAAGGACGCCAAGCTGATCCGCGCCAACCTGAAGCAGGCCTCGCTGAACGGCGCGAACCTGTCGGGCGCCGACCTGTCGGGTGCGGACCTGGCCGGCGCCGACCTGCGCGACGCGATCCTGGTGGGGGCGCGCACGGTGGCCTGGAACGTCTCGGACGCGAACATGACCGGCGCGCTGACCGACGAGGCGGTGGGCCGCGCCATCACCGATCTGCCGTACGACGACATGATCCGCGAGCACGCCAAGTGGTGCGAGAGCGGCGGCGGCGAGGGCAAGCCGTCGTCGTTCGACAATGCCGACCTGCGCAAGCTGGGCTCGATCAAGGGCTACAATCTGACGGCGCTCTCGGCCAAGGGCGCCACCTTCTACGGCATCGATATGGAGGGCGTGCAATTGCAGGGCGCCCACCTCGAGGGCGCCGACCTGCGCAACGCGGTGCTGCGCCGGGCCGACCTGCGTGGCGCGCGGCTGGTGGGCGCAAAGCTCTCCGGCGCCGACCTGCGCGAGGCCCAGATGGGGCCGTTGTTGCTGGGGGCCGACCGCGTGCTGCCGACCAACCTCACCGGCGCCCAGCTCAAGAACTGCGACCTGACCGCCGCCGATGTCCGCCACGCCGTGTTCGTGGACGCGGACGTCAGCCGTTCCAACTTCACCCGCGCGCTTCTCAAGCAGGCCGATTTCACCGGCATCATCCGGTTCGGCGCGCGTGGCCTGGAAGATGTGATCTAGGCTCGGCCCGTGATCCGCCTCCAAGGCCAGCCCCGTGAGCCGACCCTGCCCGGGCGCCGGCGCCTCAGCGACGGCGAGATCACCATCCTGCTCGACAACCACGCGCGCTTTCTGGCCGGCAAGGGCGGCAAGCGTGCGCACCTGCCGTTCGTGGACTTCAGCGGCCTCGACCTGAAGGGCCGCAAGCTGTCCGGCGGCGACTTCTCGGGTTCGGTCTTCGATGGCGCGCAGCTCGCCGGCGCGCAGCTGGACGGTGCGATCCTGGCCGGCTGCGACCTGCGCCGCGCGGACCTGCGCAACGCCAACCTGCGCAAGGCGGACCTGCGCGGCGCGTGCCTCTCCGGCGCCAACCTGGCCGGCGCCGACCTGACCGACGCCGACTTCCGGCCGGGCTCCATCGCCCGGCCGCATCCGACGCGCGGCTTTCCGGCGGTGGTGGAAGAGGACCGTGGCGGCGAGGTCGATGGCGCCAACCTGTCGGGCGCCACCCTGGACGGCGCGCGGCTGGATGGCCTGTACGCCGCCGACGCCGACTTTTCCGACGCCTCCCTGGCCGGCGCGAAGCTCACCGACGCCAACCTGAAGGGCGCGAACTTCGACGGCGCCCTGATGGCGCGGGTGGATGTTTCGGGGGCGGTCCTAGAGGACGCGAACTTTGGCGGCGCCGACCTGTCCGGCGTGGTGCTCGCCGCTGCCCGCACCCGCGGCGCCCGCCTCGACCAGGCCGCCGCCCCGCCCAGCCGCGAGGATGCCGCGCGCGCGGCAAAGCTGGCGATAGAGGCGCGGGCCCACGACGCCTGGGTCGGCTCCGGCGGCCGCGAGGGCGCGCCGGTACGCCTCGACGGGGCGGATCTGCGTTCCCTCGCCGGCGAACTCCAGGGGCTGAAGCTGACCGCGGTCAGCGCCAAGGGCGCCAACCTTGCGGGCCTCGACCTCAGCGGCGCTCACCTCCAGGGCGCCAACCTCGAAGGCTGCGACCTGCGCGGCGCGATCCTGCGCGGCGCCGATCTGCGGGGCGCCCGGCTGGGCGGCGCCGACCTGACGCGCGCCGATCTCTCCGAGGCGAACCTCACGCCGCTTGAGATCGCTCCGGGCCGTTCGACGGCCACCAGCCTCGCGGGCGCCCGCCTGCGTTACGCCCGCTTGCAGACCGCCTTGATGGAAGGGGCCGTCATGGACGGCGCCGACCTGCGCGGCGCCAGGCTTCCGGCATAGAAAAAGGCGGCGCCCGCGAGGACGCCGCCCTGGTCAGGTCCTGAGAGTCGAGAGGCTTTAGGCGGCCTTCTCGGCTTCGATCAGGGTCGGCTGTTCGCCGGTGGTGATCTGCACGGTGCGAGGCTTCAGGGCTTCCGGCAGCTCGCGCTTCAGGCTGATCGAGAGCAGGCCGTCCGCCAGGTTGGCGTCGGTCACGATCACGTAGTCAGCGAGCTGGAACCGGCGCTCGAAGTTGCGCTCGGCGAGGCCGCGGTGGAGGTACTTCCGGCCCTCGTCGTTGGCCGCCTTGCGGCCGGTGACGGTGAGCAGGTTTTCCTTCACCTCGACATTGAGCTCATCCGGACGGAAGCCGGCCACTGCGATGTCGATGCGGTAGGCGTTCTCGTCCGTGCGCTCGATATTGTAGGGGGGGTAGCCCGTGGCGGCGTCGGCGGCGGCGGTCTCGAGAAGACCGGCGAGGCGGTCGAAGCCCACGACGGAGCGATACAGGGGGGAGAAGTCGATCGTACGCATGCGGTCACATCCTTCTTTCAAAGCAAGGTTGCGTTGTCTGATGGACCTGTCGGCGCCCCATACGGCGACGCCTGCAGTCCAGGAGGCCCGGACATCCAGCGCCTCCAGCCCATGAGTTGGGGACCGCAAAATCGCTCTTCAAGGGCTGTTCGCGTATGAATTCGCAGCCTAGGTTTCCGCCCTCAATCCAGGAGGGAACCCCCCATGCTCCGCCTCGCCTCGGCCTGCGCCGTCGCCCTAGCCCTTTCCGCCGCCGTTCCGGCCCAGGCCGCCGACGCCCAGTTGCAGGCCGCCGTCGACGCCGCCCATCGCGCACCGGCGAACAAGGCCCGCGACGCCGCGCGCCACCCGGTGGAGACGCTGACGTTCTGGGGCCTGAAGCCGAAGCAGACGGTGATCGAACTGCAGCCCGGCGGCGGCTACTGGACCGAAATCCTGGCGCCCTACGCCAAGGCCACCGGTGGGACCTATGTGGCCACCGCCGCCGATCTCGCCAATCCGCAGCTCTCCGAAGCGGCGAAGAAGGGCCGGGCGACGTTCGAAGCCAAGTACGCCGACGCCGCCGTGTATGGACCCATCAAATACGTGAACTTCGGACCCGTCTCAGGTCCTCTGGGCCCGCCCGGCTCGGCCGACCTGGTGATCACCGCCCGCAACATCCACAACTGGATGATGAACGGCAGCCTCGACAAGATCCTGAAGGACGCCCATGCCGTGCTGAAGCCGGGCGGCGTGCTGGCCGTCGAGGAACACCGCGCCGATCCCAAGCCCGAACTGCCGGGCGTGACGAACGGCTACGTCGCCACGGCCACCGTCATCGCGGCGGCTGAGAAGGCCGGCTTCAAGCTGGACGCCAAGTCCGAGATCAACGCCAACCCGAAGGACACCAAGGATCACCCCTTCGGCGTCTGGACCCTGCCTCCGACGCGCCAGTCCGCCCGGTCGGGCCAGCCGGCGGACCCCAACTTCGACCGCGCGAAGTACGACGCGATCGGGGAAAGCGACCGGATGACCCTGCGCTTCGTCAAGGCGGGCTGAGGCCTTTGACCCGGCCCGGCCGACCCGCTAGCTCTAGGCTCGCGGGTCGGCCGGGGGGCGCTCGTGAGTGAAGCGGCGTCCATGATCATGTTCTCCCGGCGCGCGGCCCTGGTCGGCGCGATCGCCATGGCCGGTTGCCAGCGCGGCCCCAAGGCTCCCGCGGTCGCGCCGCCCAAGACCATCGCCGCGGCGGTCGCCGGATCCTGGCGCAGCGCCGCCGACAAGGCCCGCGACCGCTGGCGCCATCCCGCCGAGAGCCTGGCGTTCTGGGGCCTGGAGCCCGGCCATACGGTGGTGGAGTTCTGGCCCGGCGCCGGCTGGTACAGCGAGATCCTGGCGCCGTTCCTGGACGCAACCGCCGGCAAGCTTGTCGCGGCGCACCTGCAACTCGCCGAGCCCGTCGACCCGGCCGCCGCCCAGGTGGTGGAGGCCTATCGGGCCCGGTTCGCCGCCGGCCGCAAACCCTATGGCGTGGTCGAGATCACCGCCTTCGGGCCGACCAGCGGACCGGTCGCCCCGGCGGGGAGCGCCGACCTGGTCCTCTTCCTGCGCAACCTGCACAACTGGATGGCCGCCGGCATCGCCGAAAAGGCGTTTCGGGACGCCTTCCTCGCCCTCAAGCCCGGCGGCGTGCTGGGCGTCGAGGAACACCGGGCCGCGCCGGGCGGCGTCCCCGATCTGCTGGCCGACAGCGGCTATGTGGACCAGGCCTATGCCATCAAGCTAGGCCAGGAGGCTGGGTTCCGGCTCGCGGCGGCCAGCGAGATCAACGCCAACCCCAAGGACACGCGGGACCATCCCTTCGGGGTCTGGACGCTGCCGCCCGTGCGCCGGTCGTCGCCGCGGGGCGAGGCGTTCGATCCGAAGTTCGATCGGGCCCGGTACGACGCCATCGGGGAAAGCGACCGGATGACGCTGAAGTTCGTCAAGCCAGCCTGACGCCAGCCCCACGCGGGCCTGCCCGACGGGCGCACTCTTCCTTTACATTCTAACGTCTAGAGCCTCGCCCGCGTCAGGAGCAGTTTACACAACCGACGCCTGCGGCGAAGCTCGCCCTGATTCACGAAAGATAATCTGGGGCATGGCGACGTTGGAGGAGCTCACCGACCGGATCCGCCGCGCCGCGGGGGCGGGGGACGCCCTCGGCCGGACGGTGAAGCTCGACCTCAGGGGCGAGGGCGTGATCCACGTCGACGGCGCCGCCGTGACCAACGAGGATCGACCGGCGGACCTGACGGTGTCGGTCAGCCGTTCGGACCTTGTTAAGCTGGGCAAGGGCGAACTGGATCCCATGCGCGCAGTGATGACCGGCCGGCTCAAGCTTTCCGACATGGGCGTCGCCATGGGCCTGATGCCCAAGGTGAAGGCCCTGTTCGAGAAGGCGGTCTAGGCGGCGCCATGTTCGAGCCCGCCCCTCTCGTCGACACGCCCGAAGATCCGATCCCGCCCGGGGCGGAGGCCGGTTGGTACGTGGGCGCAGGCGGGGCGAAGCTGCGCGCCGCGCTGTTCACGCCGCCGGGTCGGGCCCGCGGCTCCGTCGTGCTGTCCGGCGGCCGCACCGAGCCGATCGAGAAATACTTCGAGACCATCCGCGACTTCATGGACCGCGGCTTCGTGGTGCTGGCGCACGACTGGCGCGGGCAGGGGCTGTCGGCACGGGAGCTTCCCGACCGGCTGAAGGGCCACGCCAAGGGCTACAAGTCGTTCCTCGAAGACTTCCGCCGGCTGCTGAACGCCTATGAGGCGCGCCTGCCCAAGCCCTGGATCGCGGTTGGACATTCGATGGGCGGATGCCTCACGCTGCTGGCTATGGCCAACGGCGAGCGGCGCTTCGCCGGCGCCTGCCTGTCGGCGCCAATGCTGGGCCTTCAGTTCGGCAAGGTCTCGCCCGCCGTGGCCGGCGTCCTGACATGGCTGAACCTGACCCTCGGTCGGGCGGGCAAGTACACCTTGGGCCAGGCCGGCAAGCCGTTCGACGACACGTTCGACGGCAACATCCTGACCCACGATGCGCGCCGGTTCGCCCGGCACCGGGCCCAGGTCCGCGCCAATCCGGATCTCGCGCTCGGCAGCCCGACCTACGGCTGGCTGGACTTTGCGCTCAAGGCCACCGCTTTCCTCAGCCGGCCCGAACGGCTGCGCGGCGTCACCGTGCCGGTGGAGATCGTCTCCGCCGGCGAGGATCGCCTCGTCGACAATTCTGCGCAGGCCGCTGCGGCCCGCAACCTCCCCCAGGGGCGCCTCATCACCGTACCCGGCGCCTACCACGAAATCCTCATGGAGACGGACGACATGCGTAACATCTTCTTGCGAGTGTTCGACGCGCTCACCGGCAAGGCCGCGCCGAAGCCCGCCGAAGCTCCGAAGCCCGCGCCGGCCCCGGCCGCCGCGCCTGCTCCCCCGCCGGCCGCGGAAGCGCCGAAACCCGCGCCTGCGCCCGCGCCGACCCCGGCTCCGACGCCCGCCCCGGCGCCCGCGGCGGCGGCCAAGGCTCCGGCCAAGCCCGCTGCGACCAAGGCGCCGGCCGCGAAGGAGGCTGCTGCGCCCAAGGCCCCCGCCGCGAAGCCCGCCGCCGCCAAGGCTGCGGCGCCCAAGCCGGCCGCCAAGCCTGCTGCGACCAAGAAGGCTGCGCCCGCAAAGGCCGCCGCCAAGCCTGCGGTCGCCAAGCCTGCCGCGGCCAAACCGGCGGCGAAGGCTGCCGCGCCCAAGAAGACCCCGGCGCCCAAGCCTGCCGCCAAGCCGGCCGCAGCGAAGGCTGCTCCGAAGGCCGCCGCGGCGAAGCCGGTCGCCAAGGCGCCCGCCAAGCCGGCGGTGAAGGCCGCTGCAACGCCCGCGTCCAAGCCCGCGTCCAAGCCTGCGGCTGCGAAGGCGGCTCCCAAGGCGGCGGCTCCGAAAGCGGCGGCCAAGCCCGCCGGCAAGACGGCTGCGGCGCCCAAGCCCGCTGCCGCCAAGAAGCCGGCTGCGCCGAAGAAGCCCGCCGCGGCCAAGAAGGCCCCGGCCGCCAAGGCCTAGCGCCTAGTTTGCGGAACGCCTCAGGGCGACCAGCGCCTCGTCCAGACAGGCGCGGTCGCCCGCGATGGCGATCTGCCCGCCGTGTCGTCCTATGGGCTCGCCCCGCCAGTCGGTGGTGAGCCCGCCGGCGCCCGCGATCAGCGGGATCGCCGCCTCGATGTCCCAGCTCTGCAGCCCGGCTTCGATCACCATGTCCATCGTGCCCGCCGCGACCATGGCGTAGGCATAGGCGTCGCACCCCAGGCGTGCCAGGCGCGCAGCCGCCCGCACTTGCGTCCAGGCGCCCAGTTCCGCGCCGGTGAAGCAGCCCTCCGGATCGGTGGTGGCGATGACCGCGTCGGTCAGCTTGGGGCAGGGGCGCACCCTCAGCGGCCGCGTCCCGTCCCGGCTCACCAGGCGCGAGCCGCCGGCATGGCCGATGTAGAGCTCGCCCAGGAAGGCTTGGCCGATCGACCCCAGGACGGGCGAGCTCTGGAACCGCAGGCCGATCAGGGTGGTCCACAGCGGCAAGCCGGCGATGAACGCCCGGGTGCCGTCGACGGGATCCAGCACCCAGACGAATTCGGCGTCGGGGCGATCCTCGCCGTACTCCTCGCCGATCACCCCATGTCCGGGATAGCGCTGGGCGATCATGGCGCGGATGGCGCGCTCGGCGCCCTTGTCCGCTTCGGTGACGGGGTCGAACCCCGCCTCGTGCTTGTTGGAAAGGCCGTGCTCGCCGCGGAACAAGGGGAGGATGGCTCCGGCGGCGGCGCGGTTGAGTTCGACAAGGAACGCGTCGAGCTCTTCAAGGCGGGCGGGGTCGAGGGTCATGGCCCCCGCTTAACCCGCCTTGCGGTCGGACTTAAGCCTCGATCTCGCCGTTCATGGCCTTGGCCAGGTCCAGCAGGCGGCGGCGGGGCCGTTCCCCCAGCTGGTAGTAGGCGTGGATCAGGTCCTGGGTTTCCTTGCTGGCCAGGGTCTCCGTCGAGGACGAGGCGGTCTCGCGCTCCAGGCTCTCGCGCTGGTCGCGGGTCAGGCCCTCGTAGAAGTAGCTGACGGGCACTTCCAGCACCTCGGCCAGTTGCCACAGGCGGGCGGCCGACATGCGGTTGGCCGCGCATTCGTATTTCTGGATCTGCTGGAAACGGACCCCGCAGGCGTGCGCCAGCTCTTGCTGGGTCAGGCCCAGAAGGCGGCGGCGGCGGCGAAGACGCCG
Source organism: Phenylobacterium sp. RIFCSPHIGHO2_01_FULL_69_31 (assembly GCF_001824475.1). Classification (GTDB taxonomy): domain Bacteria; phylum Pseudomonadota; class Alphaproteobacteria; order Caulobacterales; family Caulobacteraceae; genus Phenylobacterium. The sequence continues at coordinate 173,027 of NZ_MHXN01000009.1, forward strand.
GCCCAGGTGGATGTCGATCTCGTCCATGGAATCCCCGACCATGATTTCCCTTCGTCCCGGTTCGGGACTCCGCGGTTGAGACATCGCAATTCGCACGCCAGCCGCCTCCATTGCCGAACGTGAGCGACCAAGCCTAGGAAGAGTGGATGGCCGCGCTTAACCATTCATACGTGTCGAAACTAATTTGGATGCTCGAGGCTGCGCTATTTGACGCCGCTTCGGCCCTCATCCGGGCCTTCCCGATTGATTCTGTTTCAAATTTCGGCGGATCGCTGTTTTCCGTTCTCGGCCCCTTGACCCGTGCCAACAGAGTCGCGGAGCGCAATCTTCGTATCGCCTTCCCGCAGGCCGATGACACCGAGATCAGCCGTCTCCTCCGGCTGCAATGGATCGAACTCGGTAGATCGCTAACGGAATTACTGCTCCTCGACCGTATTGTAGCCGACACAGACCGGGTGCAGGTGGAGGGCGAGGCGCGGCTGGGCGCAATCGCCGCAGGCGACGGGCCGGTGGTGTTCATCTCGGGACACTTCTCGGCGTTCGAACTCATGGCCGCCGTAATCGTCCGCGCTGGCGTCAAATGCCAGGTCACGTACCGCGCCATGAACAACCCTTACGTCGACGAACGCGTGCGGAAGAACCGCTTCCGCTACGGCGTACGCCTGTTTGCGCCCAAGGGGCTGGACGGCGCCCGCGAACTTATGAGGGCGCTGCAGCGTGGCGAAAGCGTGGCCTTGATGAACGATCAGAAGTTCAACGGCGGCGTGGCCGCGCCGCTCTTCGGCCACATGGCTCACACCGCGCCGGGCCCATCCACCTTCGCGCTGCGGTTCGGCATCCCGCTCCAGCCCATGAGCGTCCAGCGGGTGGGCCCCGGCGCCCGGTTCAAGGTGATCGTTCACGACCCGATCCGCCTCGAGGACACCGGAGATCGGGAAGCCGACATCGAGGCGGGCGTGCGCCGCGTCAACGCCTTCATCGAGGACCGCGTCCGCGCCCGGCCCACCGAGTGGTTCTGGGTCCACCGCCGCTGGCCGAACGAAGAGTACCGGCGCGACTAGCCCCGGGTTTCCTGCCACCGCTTGAGGGCCTCGGCCGGTCCGGCGTAGGCCTCCTGCAACTCGGCGCTCCAGTAGCGGAGTTGTTCCAGCGGGACCTTCTGGCCGGTGACGGCGCAGAGGACGTGTCGGCCTGGGCGCAGCACCGCGTAGTCGCCATCCCCGTAGTGGAGCTTGGCCTGGTCGTTGGCGCCGAGGTTCCGGTCGTGGGCGTTCATGCGCCCCTATTTAGCGCTTCGGACGCGCTCAGAACAGGTCGCCCTGCGCTGGACCTTCGGGCTTGGGTCTCGCCTTCGCCGGCTTGGCGGGCGTGAGGGGAGGCGGGGTCGCGCCACCCGCACCGTCGATGACTGCCTGACGGGTGACCTTGTCGCCGAAGGTGATGGCGACCGCCTCGCCGCTCGCCAGCGATGCGCCGGCGTGCACGAGCGAACCGTCGGCGCGCGCCACACGGGCGAAGCCGCGCTGCAGCGGCCGGTCCGGATCGACCGACCCGTAGAGCTTGGAGAGTCCGTCCAGCCGCTCGGACAGGCGCTCCAGCCGCCGTCGGACCGAAGGCTCCAGTCGCACCGTCAGCCGGTCCAGCCGGTCCTTCTGCACCTGCTGCGGCCGCTCCAGCAGCAGGGGGGACAGCCTGGACGCCACCCGCACCAGGTCGCGCTCGTGGGCCGCGGCGTTGCGCGCCAGGCCCGCCCCGAGCCGGCCGGAGACGATGTCGAACCTCTGCTCGGCCAGCCGCACCAGGTCGGGGATCCGCTTCAGCGCCCGGTCGGCGTGCTCGATCCGCCCCCGCCGCTCGTCCACCACCCGCCCGCCGCAGCGGTGCATCCGCCCGCCCAGGTCCGAAACCAGCGCCTTCAGCTCGGCCAGGACGGGCGTCGCCATCTCGGCCGCGGCGGTGGGGGTCGGCGCGCGGCGGTCGGAGACGAAGTCGATCAGGGTGGTGTCCGTCTCGTGGCCCACCGCGCTGATCAGCGGGATGGTTCCTTCGGCGACGGTGCGGGCCAGGGTCTCGTCGTTGAAGGCCCACAGGTCCTCCACCGAACCGCCACCGCGGGCCACGATCAGCACATCCGGCCGTGGGACCGGTCCGCCCGGCGCCATGGCGTTGAAGCCCTTGATCGCGCCGCAGACCTGGGCCGCCGCCGCCTCACCCTGCACCACCACCGGCCAGACGATGACGCGGCAGGGCCAGCGGTCGCGGATCCGGTGCAAGATGTCGCGGATCACCGCGCCGGTGGGGCTGGTGATCACCCCCACCACGGCCGGCATCTCGGGAAGCGCCTTCTTCCGCGAGGGCTCGAACAGCCCCTCCGCGGCCAGCCGCTGTTTCAGGCGCTCGAGCTGGGCCAGAAGCGCGCCGATCCCGGCGGCCTCCATGCTCTCGATCACGATCTGGTAGCGCGAGCCCTGCGGATAGGTGGTGATCTTGCCGGTGACGATCACCTCCAGCCCCTGCTCGGGTCGGACCGACAGCCCGCGTACGCTGCCCTTCCAGACGACGCCGTCGATGGCGGCCTTTTCGTCCTTGATGGTCAGATAGACGTGGCCGTTGGAGTGGTGGGTGACCTTCGACAGCTCGCCGCGCAGGCGCACGAAGCCGTACGAGTCCTCCAGCGTCCGCTTCAGCGCGAACGCCAGCTCCGAGACCGAATAGGCCTTGGCGTTGCCGGTCTCGTCGGGGGGCGTGGCGACGTCGGTCATGGGCTCACGAAGCTAGGGGCGTCGTCGCAAAAGAAAAGAGGCGCGCCCGGGACCTTAAGCAGCTTGCGCAGCTTCGGTTCTCAGGCGCGCCTCCCATCCCCAACGGATAGTCGGGCCGCTTTGCAGCGGAACTCAGATGTAGCGGCGCAGGCTCCGGGCCAGCTCGGCGGCGCCGGACTTCTTCTTCGCCTGGGCCGGCTGGTAGGCAACCGTGGCGTGCTCGTGGCAGTAGGGGCCGTTCTCTTCCGAGCGTCGGCCGCAGAAGGTGAAGCTGTCCAGCGACGGATCGCCGATCGGCCACTTGCACATGTGGGCGCCCAGGGTCAGCACGGTGGCCGTGCCAGGAGTCTCGTCGACATAGCGCACGGGCGCGGGGGCCGGATGGGCCGCCGAGACGGGCTCGGCGATGCGGCGCGGCGCCGACGGCGAGGCCTGGGCCGGACGCGCCGGACGCGGGGCCTTGAATACCGTCCGCTGCGGCTTGGAGGGGGTCGCGCGACCCGAAAGCCCCAGGCGGTGAACCTTGCCGATCACCGCGTTGCGGGTGACGCCGCCCAGCTGCTTGGCGATCTGACTGGCCGAGAGGCCGTCCTGCCAGAGCTTCTTCAGAAGTTCCACGCGTTCGTCGGTCCAGCCCATGGTCTCGCCTCCCACCCAGAGGATCCGGCGCGCCGCCGGGGCGCCGGGATCAACATCTTGTGGCGCCGAGCTAACTCAACCGCCACCAACCACCATCAGTAGTAAACAACTCGATAAGAGCCACAATAGGCGCCCTGCGGGTTCTCCACAGGAACTAGATGTTGATTCGAGTTTGGGCTGTGGTTGAGGCATGGCCTTGCGCAGCCGCCGCGCAGCGCGCACATCTCGGCCATGCGAGACATGCCTGACGCCGAAGTCGCCTTGCCCCCGCAGCCGCGCGCCTATCACGGCGTAAACTGGGAGGGGCTGAAGACCCTCTACGTTCGCGAGGTGCGGCGCTTCATGAAGGTGGGCATGCAGACCCTGGCCGCCCCGGTGGTCACCGCGCTGCTCTACATGCTGGTGTTCGTGGTCGCCGTGGGCGGCGCGCGCGAGGTGCACGGCGTCGCGTACGGCACGTTCGTGGCGCCTGGGCTGATCATGATGCAGATCCTCTCGAACGCCTTCGCCAACTCCTCATCGTCGCTGCTGCAGGCCAAGTTCAACGGGCTGATGGGCGACTTCATGACCCCGCCGCTGACCCCCGGCGAGCACGTGGTGGGCTTCGGCGGCGGCGCGGCCACCCGCGGCATCGTGGTCGGCCTCGTCAGCTTGGTCGCGGTGCTGCCCTTCGCGCGCCTGCCGATCGCCCAGCCCTGGGCCATCGTCTTTTTCGGCCTGGGCGCCGCGCTGATCATGGGTTTCATCGGCATCATGGCCGGGCTCTGGGCCGAGAAGTTCGACCACATGGCCGCCGTCACCAACTTCGTCATCATGCCGATGACGTTCCTGTCCGGCACCTTCTATCTGGTCGAGCGGCTGCCGGAGCCTTTCCGGACGTTCAGCCACTTCAACCCGTTCTTCTATCTGATCGACGGCTTCCGCTACGGCTTCACGGGCCAGGCCGAAAGCAACCTCGCCATCGGCGCGGCCATGACCGCGGTGCTGACGGTGGTCACGGGCGCCGTCTGCCTGTGGATGTTCCGCACCGGCTACAAGATCAAGACCTAGTCCCGCAGCACCTGCGAGGGCGTGACGCCGAGCAGGCGGCGCATCCAGCGGGCCAAATGGCTCTGGTGGGCGAAGCCGGTTTCCAGGGCGACCTCGGCGATCGTCATCCCGCGGCCAAGCAGCAGGCTGCGGGCCCGATGCACGCGGCGCTCCATGACGTAGGCGTGCACGGACTGGCCCATGGTGCGGCGGAACAGCGTGGTGAGGTGCGGGATGCTCATGCCCGCGACCCCCGCGACCTGTTCCAGCGTGAGTTCGCCATCGAGGTTGGTCTCGATGAACTCCACGATGCGCCGGATCTGCGGTTTCGACAGCGTCTGCCGGCCGGCGAAGCCCACGACGGCGAAGTTCTGCAGCAGGCGCGTGGCCAGGGCGATGGCGAGGCTGTCGGCGTAGATCCTTCCGGCGGGCGCAGGCGCCTGCAGCTCGGCGATCAGCGCCCGCACGACGTGCTCGACCAGCGGATCGCGCGCCCCGATCTTCGGCGCGAGTTCGGCCCGGCCGCCCGGGAGCGCCAGAGCCTCTGCCGTGGACGATAACAACGCTGGCGACAGGCGGACCGAGACCATGTCGCAGTCCGTATGATCCTCCCAGAACCCGCTGGCGCCACCGGGGACGAGATCGAAGTCGTAGGGGCTCTGGATGCGGAACTGGCCCACGCCCTCGCAGGTGCAATCCGTGGGCACCCCAGGGGTCAGGTAGAAGATCACCCGATGGTCCGAGATCGCCTGCCCGGGATAGCGGCCGGGCGTGGCGTGCACCTCCGTCGCCGCCAGCGGGCCCCACTCGCGCTGGCGCCCGAAGGTCAGGGTGGGCTCGGGCGTGTCTTGGAACTTGAACGGGTACGTCATCGGCAGCCTGTGCCTGCAAGAGCAACGCCAGACGCGAGCGAAGTCAAAGGCCAAGCGGTCGGCGGCGGCACGCGGTCATCGGAATGTGCTTTTCGCCCTCGGAACGTGCGCGACCCGGCGGGCGACGTAGCGGCAACGTCGCGGCGTCGCAGGAGGACCTCCCCATGACCGCCGCCGCCGCTTCCCCGGCCGCCTCCCCGCCGGGGCGGGGTACGTTGTCGCAAACGATGATCGCGGGCCTCGCCGGCGGCGCGGTCGATCTCCTCTATGCGTCCGGCATGTCCGTCGCGTCCGGCCAGCCCGCCGCCCGGCCCTGGCAGGCCGTCGCCAGCGGGTGGATCGGCGGGCCGGCCGCCCGCGATGGCGGAATGGCGGCGGTGCTGCTCGGCGTGGCCACCCACTTCGGCATCGCCCTGGCCATGGCTGCGGTCTACGTCCTGGCGGCCCGCCGGGTCCCTGCCTTGACCGCCCGGCCGATGATCGCGGGCGCGCTCTACGGCTTGATGCTCTACGGGGTCATGTACCTCGTCGTCCTGCCGCTCCGCTGGCCCGGGGCCTTTCCCAGCTGGCAGGGCGCGAAGTCTGGCCTCGACATCCTGGCCCATGTCGCCGTGGGCCTCGTCATCGCCTGGACGGTGTCGTCGCGAAAGGCGCGTGCGGCCTGATGTCGCCCCAGGAACCGAACCAACCCTTCCGCGGATCTCCCGTGCGCCGCGGGGCTGAGGCCCTCGCGGCGCAGGACATCGCCACCCTTCGCTCCGCCCTGATGGTGCGCGAGCATCTCGGCTTTCGACGGGCGTCGGAAGTTCTCGGCGTGAACCCGTCTGTGCTGTCGCGCCGGGTGCTGGCGCTGGAGGATGCGTTGGGCGTGTCCTTGTTCCAGCGCTCGTCGGGCGGCGCGCGTCCCACCGGGGCCGGCGAACGCTTCCTGTCGGAAGTCGAGCGCGCGCTGGAGCTGCTGGCCAAGGCGGCGGTCCGCGCCGGCGCCGCCGGACGGGGCGAGGTGGGCCGCCTGCGGCTGGGCCATGTGTGGCCGGTGACGGCCGGGCCGGCCGAAGCCATCCTTCGCGCCTATCGCCGCTCGGCCCGGGACGTGGAGCTGGAGCTGCGCGGCGGATCGGCGGCTGAACTGGTGGCGGCGGTGCTGGACCGCGAACTGGACGCGATCCTGATCGATGCCGAAGACGTGCCAGCCGGTCTCGACAGCCTGTCGCTGTGGAGCGAGCCCTGGCTCCTGGCCCGTTCGCTGGAGGCGCCCGACGAGGCGCTGGGCGAGGCGCCCGTGCTCTGCGCGGCGGGCGACGACTGGGGCCGTATCCAGAGGCTGGTGACCGACCGGGGCGGCGCCCGCGCCGGCGTCCGGGTGCAGATGACCTCGCACGACGGCGTCCTCAGTCTGGTCGCCGCCGGCGTCGGCCATGCGGTCGCGCCGCAGAGCGTCGCCCACGCCACCCGCGCCGGGGTCGCCTTCTCGCCGTTGCCCGGCCGGCCGGCGACGCTGCAGATCGCGGCGGCCTGGCGCAACGACCATGACAATCCGGCGCTGCGGCGCTTCATCAGCCTGCTGCGTTCGACCCCTCTCGACGCGGACTCGGTGGTGAAGCCGTTGCGCGCGGCGGGGGGCTGGGGATGAGCGATCCCGTCGGCGCGGCGCTGGACGCGCTGGGCGACGCCACCCGCCGCGACCTTTACGAGCGCATCCTGGCGCGGCCTTCGCGGATCGGAAGCCTCGCGGCGGCCGTCGCCGTCACCCGGCCGGCCGTCTCCCACCACGTGCGCGTGCTGAAGGAGGCGGGCTTGGTCCGCGAGGAGGATGGCCTGCTCGTGGCCACGGTCGAACCGCTGCCGCAGCTGCGGATCTATTTCGATCGCCTGTGGTTCGAGGCCTCGGTGGGCGAAGGCTGGTTGCGCGAGCGCTTTGCGGTCTCGCGGCGCCTGCATGCCCTGGAGGTCGAGCACGCCGCGCCGCGGTCCAGGACGGCCTGATGGAGATTGGGCGCGGCGCGCCGGCCGACGCCCCGGCGGAGATGTTCCGGGCCCTGGCCGACCCGACGCGCCGGGTCCTGCTGGAGCGCCTGGTCGCCCGCCCCGCGTCCGCCGGCGATCTCGCCCGAACCCTTGCGCTGCCGAGGGTCAACGTCAGCCATCACCTTGGCGTCCTGGCCGCCGCCGGGCTGGTCGACCTGCGCCGTCGCCAGGCGACCATTCGGCCCGAGGGACTGAGACGCCTGCGCCGCTACTTCGACGCGGCCCTGACCTCGGCTGCGATTACATCGTCCGGCCCGCGCAGGCCTGTGTCGGAATCAACACAGAAATAGAAAAAGACGGCGATCAAAAACCCGATAACTTCTGGAAATCCAGGAATTATTGCCGCTCGGTCCGTGTGTTGCTCAGAACGCATCGTTCGTTGCCTGGGCCATGATTGACCCTCTTTGTCACGCAACCGTAACTCACCGTCACCTGGCCCGCGAGCGGTGGGCCGAAACCTTCTTGTGGGGAGCGGGGCCGCCCAACTGGCGGTCGGCCGCGAAGGGGATATTGATCGTGAGCAAGCTTACTGTCCGTGCGCGCCTCCTGGCGTCTTCGATGATCTGCGGGGCGGCCATGACCGCGTCCCCGGCGCTGGCGCAGACCGCCGGCGAGGAGATCAGCGAGGTCGTCGTCACCGGCACCCGCATTCCGTCGCCGAACCTGGAGAGCGTCAGCCCGGTCACCGCGGTCAGCGCGGCCGAGATCAAGGCGACGGGCGTGACCCGCGTCGAGGACATGATCAACAGCCTGCCGCAAGCCTTCGCGGCCCAGGGCTCCTCGGTGTCCAACGGTTCGACGGGTACGGCGACCATCAGCCTTCGCGGCCTCGGTCCGACGCGCACCCAGGTCCTGATCGACGGCCGCCGCCTGATGCCCGGCACGCCCAACACCACGGGCGCCAACCTGGCCGCCGACATCAACTTCATCCCCTCAGCCCTGATCGAGCGCGTTGACGTGCTGACGGGTGGCGCCTCGGCCGTTTACGGCGCCGACGCCGTGGGCGGCGTCGTCAACTTCATCATGTCGCGCCGCTTCGAAGGCGTGCGCGTCGATGCCCAGTACGGCATCTACCAGCACGACAACGGCAGCTCGATCGCCGATGTCGTCTCCGCCAGCGCCGCGAAGGCGGCCAGCCCCGAGTTCTTCCGCCTGCCGAAGGACAACGTTCGCGACGGGGAGTCGAGCCAGGTCACCCTCGTGATCGGCGTGAACTCGCCAGACGGCAAGGGCAACGTGACCGCCTATGCCGGCTACCGTCACGTCGAGCCGATCCTGCAGGGCAACCGCGACTTCTCGTCCTGCACCCTGAATTCCGGCGACACCTTCGCCGCCGCCGGCTGCGGTGGCTCCGGCACCGCCTTCCCGGCCCGTTTCGGCAACTACGTGGTCGACATCACCGGGCCCGGGAACACCTTCCGCACCCGCGATGCGAGCCGCGACGTCTTCAACTTCGGCCCGGAGAACTACTACCAGCGTCCGGACGATCGCTACGTGCTGGGCGCCTTCGCCGAGTATGAGCTCACCGACTGGGCGACGGCCTACGCCGACGTGATGTTCATGGACGACCAGTCCACGTTCCAGATCGCGGCCGGCGGCGTGTTCGCGGGCTCGTTCAACGTGAACTGCGCCAACCCCTTCCTCTCCGCCCAGCAGCGCGGCTTGCTCGGCGTGTTCCAGGGCGCGGCGGGCGAGACCTGCGCCAACACCACCAACCCGAACGCCATGTTCCGCGGCACCATCGCGCGCCGGAACGTCGAGGGCGGCGGTCGCCAAGGCGCGATGCAGCATCAGCAGTATCGCTACGTCGTGGGCGTCCGCGGCGATCTGGGCGACAACTGGAACTACGACTTCGCCATGCAGTATGGCCGCGTGTCGTTCAACCAGGTCCAGACCGGCTTCTTCCGCACCCAGGCGATCAACAACGCCTTGAACGTGGTGAACGTGAACGGCGTCCCGACCTGCAAATCGGTGATCGACCAGACCGACCTGGCGTGCGTCCCCTACAACATCATGCAACTGGGCGGCGTCACGCCCGAGGCGCTGGCCTATCTCGAGACGCCGTCGACCACCATGGGCAACCTCTTCGAGCGGGTCGTGAACTTCTCGCTGGGCGGCGACCTCACCGAATACGGCGTGAAGACACCCTGGGCTACCGACGGCGTGGGCGTCTCGATCGGCGCCGAGTACCGGCGCGAGACCATGGACTTCTCGTCCGACTTCATCTCCTCGTCTGGCCAGCTCAACGGCTCGGGCGGCGCGGCTCCCCCGGTCAACGGCAGCTTCGACGTCTATGAGATGTTCGCGGAAACCCGAATTCCGTTGGTGCAGGACGTGGCCTTCGCCAAGAACCTGACGATGGAACTCGCCTTCCGGTACTCCGACTATTCCACAATCGGCACCACCGAGACCTACAAGATTGCCGGTGACTGGGAACCGATCGATGGCTTGCGGATCCGCGGCGGCTACAACCGCGCCGTTCGCGCCCCCCACGTCCTCGAACTGTTCAGCCCGCAGAACGTCGTCCTCGACGGCACGCAGGATCCCTGTGCGGGCCTGTCCGCCAATGATCCGCTGGTCGCCCGCTGCGCCCAGGCGTTTGGCCTCACGACTGCCCAGGTCCTGGCCATCGAAGCGAATAGCGCCAACCAGTACAACGGGCTCAACGGCGGCAACCCGGACCTCGACCCGGAGACGGCCGACACCTACACCGTCGGCTTCGTCTATCAGCCGTCCTTCCTGCCGGGCTTCAACCTCTCGGTCGACTACTTCGATATCAAGGTGAAGGACTTCATCTCGGGCATCGGCGCGGACACGATCATCACCCGCTGCGTCGATACGCTGGATCCCTTCTACTGCAACCTCGTCCAGCGCGACGCCGACAACTCGCTCTATCTGTCGAACCAGGGCTTCGTGCGAAACACCACCCTGAATACCGGCTCGCTGGCGACGACCGGTTTCGACATCAACGTGGGCTATCGAACCGACCTCGAGAACTTTGGGCTTGGAAATAGCGGGGGCCTGAGCTTCAACTTCGTCGGGACTTATCTCGACACCCTGAAGGTGCAGCCGCTCCCCGGTGAAGACGCGTTCGACTGCGCCGGCTACTTCGGGAACATTTGTTCGGTCTCGGGTGGTCTGTCGGCGCCGAACCCGGAATGGCGCCACAAGGCGCGCGTAACCTGGACCACGCCGCTCGAGTACGGCGACTGGTTCAAGGACTTCTCCCTCAGCCTGCAGTGGCGCCACTTCTCGAAGGTGACGCTGGACGCCTATTCCAAGGATCCGGGCCTGAACAACCCCGGTCTGCAGTACGCTTCGGACAAGACGCTCAAGGCGCGGGACTACTTTGACCTGACGGCGTCCTGGACGATGCGGGACAACATCAACTTCCGCGCAGGGGTGAACAACCTGTTCGACAAGGATCCGCCGCTGACAGGTTCGTCGAACTGCCCCACCGGGCCCTGCAACGGCAACACCTGGGCGCAGATGTACGACGCGTTCGGACGTTACCTGTTCGTCGGCGCGACGATGGACTTCTAGCTGCTTGGCGGGAGGGGGCGTGCTCCCTCCCGCCCACTCCCTCGCCGAGGGGGAGCAAAAGATTGACACCGTCACACTTCACGCGGAAAAGGCGAAGCCTTCCAGTCCCCGCTGCTCAACGCGGCGGGGACGTTTCATTTTGGAGGGCCCAGACAGTGGCCGAGACGACCTCCGCCCCCGTTCCCAGCGATCACATCATGGGCGTCTATGCGCGCGCCCCGCTGGCGTTCGAGCGAGGCGAGGGCTCGCGACTGTTTACCGCCGACGGCGAGGCCTACCTCGACTGCATGGCTGGCATCGCCGTGACGGCCCTGGGCCACAATCACCCCAAGCTGGTGCAGGCGGTGAAGGACCAGGCCGAGAAGCTCTGGCACACCTCCAACATCTTCCGGATCCCCCACCAGGAGAAGCTGGCGAAGCTTCTCACCGACAACACCTTCGCCGACGTGGCCTTCTTCACGAACTCCGGCGCCGAGGCGATCGAGTGCGCGATCAAGACGGCGCGCAAGTATCACTGGGCGAACGGCCAGCCGGAGCGGATCGATATCATCGGCTTCGACGGCTCGTTCCACGGCCGGACGATCGCCACCATCTTCGCCGCGGGCAATCCCAGCTACGTCGAAGGCTTCGGCCCTGCGCTGCCCGGGTTCGTGCAGGCCAAGTTCGGGGACCTCGAGGGCCTGCGCGCGCTGGTCGGTCCGACCACCGCGGCGATCCTCCTGGAGCCCGTGCAGGGGGAGGGCGGGGCCCGGTCCTGGACCGAGGCCCAGCTCAAGGAGATACGCCAGCTCTGCGACGAGACCGGGACCCTGCTGATCTACGACGAGATCCAGTGCGGCCTGGGTCGGACGGGCCGGCTCTTCGCCTACGAGTGGGCGGACGGCGCGGCCGATCCGGACATCATGGCGGTGGCCAAGGCGCTGGGCGGCGGCTTCCCGGTGGGCGCCTGTCTCGCGACGGCCGAGGCGGCCAAGGGCATGGGCCCGGGCAGCCACGGCTCCACCTACGGCGGCAACCCGCTGGCCATGGCGGTCGGCGTCGCCTCGGTCGAGGAACTGATCAAGCCCGAGCTGCTGGCCCACGTCCGCGAGGTGGCCGGCTACCTGAACCAGCAGCTCTCGGGGCTGAAGGACCGCTATCCCGACGTGGTGCTCGACATCCGCGGCAAGGGCTTGCTGATCGGCGTGAAGCTGGCGACGCCCAATCGCGAGTTCATGCAGCACGCCCGCGACAACCACCTGCTGATCGCAGGCGGCGGCGACAACTGCGTGCGCCTGCTGCCGCCGCTGACCCTCAGCCTCGACGAAGCCCGCGAGGCGATCGGCCTGCTGGAGAAGTCCTGCGAAGCCGCTCAGGCCAAGGCGGCGAAGGAAAAGGCGGGGGCGGCGGCATGAGTAAGGCCGTCCGCCACTTCCTCGACCTGTGGAGGCTCGACGGGACTGAGCTGCGGATCATCCTCGAAGACGCCAAGGCCCGAAAGGCGGCCCGCGCCGGCTGGCCCAAGGGCAAGCCCGACGAGGACCATCCCGCCCGCGGCCGGACCCTGGCCATGATCTTCGAGAAGAACTCCACCCGCACGCGCTTCTCGTTCGACGCCGCCATGCGCCAGCTGGGCGGCGACGTGATCATCTCCAACGCCGTCGACATGCAGCTCGGCCGCGGCGAGCCGATCGAAGACACCGCCCGCGTGCTGTCGCGCATGGTCGACGCCATCATGATCCGCTCCAATGTCCATGAGGACGTGGAGCGCCTGGCCCTGTGGTCCTCCGTGCCGGTCATCAACGGCCTGTCGGACAAGAGCCACCCGTGCCAGATCCTGGCCGATCTGATGACCTTCGAGGAGCACCGCGGCAACGTCTACGGCAAGACGTTCGCCTGGGTGGGCGACGGCAACAACGTGTGCTCGTCCTTCATCCATGCGGCGCCCAAGCTGGGCTTCAAGCTCAACATCGCCAGCCCGGCCGTCTTCCATCCCGACATGATGGACCTCGCGCGCGCCGCCGAGCAGCAGGGTCATGTCATGACCACCCACGATCCGGTCGAGGCTGTCCGCGGCGCCGACTGCGTGATCACCGACACCTGGGTGTCCATGGGCGACACCGACCACGACGAGCGGATCGAGGCGCTGGAGCCCTACCAGGTCGACGACAAGCTGATGTCGGTGGCGAACAAGGACGCCGTGTTCCTGCACTGCCTCCCGGCCCACCGCGGCGAGGAAGTGACGGACTCGGTCATCGACGGGCCGGCCAGCCTGGTCTGGGACGAGGCGGAGAACCGCATCCACGCCCAGAAGTCGATCCTGGCCTGGTGCTTCGGCGCCATCTGACGCCGGAGTGGGCGGGCGCCTAGGACAACTCGCCCGCTCGCAACCTCGCCGACGCGTCCTATATTGCGCCCCATGTCCGATACACAGACCCCCGACGACCTCGTCGGCGCCTTCCAGATCGAGGGCGAACCCGTTCGCGGCCGCGTCACCCGGCTCGGCCCCGCCATCGACGAGATCCTGCGGGGTCACGACTATCCCGAGCCGGTCGCCAACCTGCTGGGCGAGGCGTGCGCGCTCGCCGCCCTGGTGGGCTCGTACCTGAAGTTCGACGGCCGGCTGATCGTCGAGGCTCGCGGCGCTGGCCCCGTGCGCTACGTGGTCGCCGACTACGACACCTCGGGCGGCCTGCGCGGCTATTGCCGGTTCGACGCCGCCGAGGTCGAGGCCGTGTCCCAGGGCTTCCTGCGCCCGGGCGCCAGGACGCTGCTGGGCGAGGGCGTCTTCATGATGACCGTCGACCAGGGCAGCGACATGGATCGCTACCAGGGCATGACGTCCATCGACGGCGAGACCCTGGCCCTTTGCGCCGAGCAGTACTTCGCCCAGTCCGAGCAGACGCCGACGCGCGTGCGCCTGGCCGTGGGCCGCGAGGAGACCGGCTGGCGCGCCGGCGGCTTCCTCATCCAGTACATCGCCGCCGACGACGCCCGAGGCGACACCTTGGAGGCCTGGGTTCGCACCCAGGCGTTCTTCGAGACCCTGGGCGAGGACGAACTGCTGGACACGGAGCTGTCGTCCGACCGCCTGCTGTTCCGGCTGTTCCACGAGGACGGCGTGCGCGTGTTCGGCTCCAAGCCGCTGCGCGCCTTCTGCCGCTGCAACCAGGAGCGGATCGTGACGGTGCTGAAGTCGTTCGACCGGGCCGAGCGCGAGGATATGGTCGAGGACGACGGCAAGATCCACGTCACCTGCGAGTACTGCAGCCGCGTCTACGCCGTCGCGCCTGAGGCTCTGGAGATCGCCTAGGCCTCGCGGCTGGGCGCGATTGCGAGGATCGCGCGCAGGCCGTCGGCGAAGCGCGCCACCTCGGCCTCACCGCCCAGCGCGGCGGTGATCTCGGCGTTCAGGGCGTCCAGGTTGACCCGGAAGCGGTCTAGCGCCGCTTCTCCGGCCGGCGTCAGGGTCACGGTCCAGGCGCGGCCGTCCGTGGGGCTGGGCGCGCGTGCGACGAAGCCGGCCTCCATCAGCCGCCCCACCATGCCGGTCACGGCGGATTCGTTCAGCTTCAGCTGTTCGGCCACCCGCCGCTGCGTCGTCGCCCGCTCCCGCGCGATCACGAACATCACCGCCGCCTGGGCCGCGGTCACACCCGCCACGCCCTGGGAATCGCGGTCGGCGCGGGTCTTCAGCCGGTGCGCGGCCGTCTGGAGCAGATGGTAGAGGCGCTCGCGCCCGGCCGGATCCATGCGGGCGAAGCTAGCCCGCGTTGACAGCGCCGCTCAACGCGCATTTACTTGTGATGTGAAGTAAATTCGGGAGCCGTCCAATGGGCGCCGTCGACGTCTGGGCCCAGCAGCCCAATGCGCTGTTCCAGCAGCAACCTTGGCTCGCGACTCTCAACCGCTGGACCGGCAAGAGCGGCGACGAGCCGCCGGTCACCACGGACCGGACCCTGGCAGCCATGGACGCGGCCGGCGTCGATATTACCTTCCTCTCGGCTTGGTGCGGCCCCCGCGGCTGGCTGATCACGAACGAAGAGGTGGCCGAGGCGGTGGCCCAGGCGCCCGCCCGACTGCGCGGGCTGATGACGGTGGACCTCAACGATCCCATGGGGGCGGTCCGCACGATCCGCGAACACGCCGCCAACCCCGCCTTCGTGGGCGTGCGCGTTGTGCCCTGGCTGTGGGATCTGCCGCCCAACGACCGCCGCTACTATCCGGTCTATGTGGCCTGCGTGGAGGCTGGCCTGCCGTTCTGCACCCAGATCGGCCACACCGGCCCGCTGTGCCGCTCCGAGCCCGGCCGTCCGATCCCCTACCTCGACGACGTGCTGCTGGACTTCCCCGACCTGCGCGTCGTCGGCGGCCACGTGGGCTTCCCGTGGATGGACGAGGTGCTGTCCCTGGCGCGGAAGTACCCGAACTTCTACGTCGACACCTCGGCCTACACCGTGGCGCGGCTGCCGCCCCAGCTCACCGACTTCATGCGCGGGCAGGGGGCGGGCCGGGTGATGTTCGGCACTAACTGGCCCATGGTCTCGCCGAAGCACGCCCTGGCGGCGCTGGACGATCTCGGCCTCGACGACCGCGCCCGCGAGCTGTTCCTCGGGGGCGCGGCGCGCAAGGTGTTCAGGCTGGCGGCTTAGGCGGCGTCCAGAGCTCGCGATACGTCGCGCACCAGGTCGCCGGGACCTTCCAGGCCGACGCTCATCCGCACCCAGCCCTCGGTCAGGCCGATCTCCAGACGCTCGGCCTCGGGCATGGAGCGGTGGGTGGTGGTGCAGGGGTGCGTGGCCATCGACTTGGCGTCGCCGAGGTTGTTGGAGATGTCGACGATCTGCAGGGCGTCCAGGAACCGCCAGGCCGCGTCGCGGCTGCCCAGGTCGAAGGCCACCACATTGCCGCCGCCGGTCATCTGGTTGGCGATGATCGAGGCCTGCGGGTGGTCCGGGCGGCCGGGATAGATGGTCCTCAGCGCCTTGGAATGGGCGGCGATGGCGTCGGCCACCCTGGCGCAGTTCTCGGTCTGACGGCGCACGCGCAGCTCCAGCGTCTCCAGCCCCTTCAGCAGCACCCAGGCATTGAAGGGCGACAGCGCCGGCCCGGTGTGGCGGTGCATGTCCTTGTAGGCCTCGGTCATCAGCTCGGCGGCGCCCAGGATCGCCCCGCCCAGCACGCGGCCCTGGCCGTCGATGTGCTTGGTGGCCGAATAGACGACGATGTCCGCGCCCAGAGCCAGCGGCTTCTGGAAGATCGGCGTGGCGAACACGTTGTCGACCACCAGCTTGGCGCCCGCCGCATGGGCGATATCGGCCACGGCGCCGATGGCGGTCACCTCCAGCAGCGGATTGGCCGGGCTCTCCACCAGGAAACACTTGGTGTTGGGCCGGACCGCGTTCTTCCACGCCTCCAGGTCCGTGGCGTCGACATAGGTGGTCTCCACCCCGAACCGCGGCATCCATTCCGAGAGGATCCAGCGGCACGAGCCGAACAGGGCACGGCCCGCCACGATATGGTCTCCGGCGCGGACCAGGCCCATCAGGGCGAGCTGTACCGCCGCCATGCCCGAGGCGGTCGCCTTGCATTGCTCGGCCCCCTCGATCAGGGCCAGGCGATCCTCGAACATCTGCGTGGTCGGGTTGCCGAACCGCTGGTAGATGAATCCCGGTGCGTTGCCGGCGAACCGCGCGTCGGCCGCCGCCGCGGTCTCGTAGGCGAAACTCTGGTTCAGAAAGAGGGCTTCGGAAATCTCGCCGTGCTCGGTGCGCATGAGGCCGCCGCGCACCGCTCGGGTCTCGATTTCCCAGTCGCGCGGGTCTTCAGCCATCATGGCCTCCTTCAAGAAAAACTGGGCCGCTTGAACGCTCCGCACCCGGCGCCGTCAAGGTCCGCTTTCCTGGGGCCGGCCCCAATTCCTCTCGGCCAAGCCTTGCCACATCGCGGTTCTGCGGTAAGGGTTCGCGGCCCATGAGCGAGTTCAACGCCCCGGGCATCCTGCCCTGCCAATCCATCGAAGCCCTGATCGCCGGCGGCGCCATCGCGTCGGCGACGCCGTGGGAGCCCGACCAGGTCCAGCCGGCCAGCCTGGACCTGCGCCTCGCGGGCAAGGCCTGGCGCGTGCGCGCCTCCTTCCTGCCGCGCCACGGCACGGTCCGCCAGCGCATCGCCGAGGTAGCCATGCACGAGCTGGACCTCACCAAGGGCGCGGTGCTGGAGCGCGGCTGCGTCTACATCGCCGAGCTGCAGGAGCGGGTGAAGCTGCCCAAGGGCGTCTCGGCCCGGGCCAACCCGAAGAGCTCCACCGGCCGCGTGGACGTCTTCGTGCGGGTGATCACCGACTACGGCGACGCCTTCGACGATGTGGACGAGGGCTACGAGGGCCCGCTCTACATGGAGATCGCGCCGCAGACCTTCTCGGTGCTGGTCCGCTCGGGCACCCGCCTCAACCAGCTCCGGCTCAAGGCTGGCGTCCCCGCCCGCCTGCGGACGGAGAGCGTCGGCGTCGACCTGACAGGCGACATCGCGGGCTTCCGCGGCCGCCGCCACGCCGGCGTCGTCGATCTCGACCACGAGGACGGCCACGACCCGAAGGACTTCTGGGAGCCCCTGGTCCCGCGCAACGGCCAGCTGCTGCTCGACCCCGGCGAGTTCTACATCCTGGCCTCGAAGCAGGCGGTGGAGATCCCGGTCATGGAGGCCGCGGAGATGACGCCGATCGATCCGTCCGTCGGCGAGTTCCGGGTCCACTACGCCGGCTTCTTCGACCCCGGCTTCGGCACCGACGAGGCGCACGGCAAGGGCTCCAAGGGCGTGCTGGAGGTCCGCAGCCACGAGACCCCGTTCATCCTGGAGGACGGCCAGACGGTGGCGCGGCTTGTCTACGAACCGCTCACCGAGCGCCCGACGCGCCTCTATGGCGACCTAGGGTCGCACTACCAGCGCCAGGGCCTGAAATTGTCGAAGCATTTCCGAGTTTGGGAGCCATAATCCCCCACGCCTGATCGGCGCTCGATGTCGGGGGACACCGTGGGTTGGATGCGCAGGCTCGCCGGGGCGGCGGGCGCGATGATCTTGGGATTTGCGGGGACGGCCCAGGCGGCGCCGGCCATGTGGCGCGTCTCGGACGCCGACAGCCAGGTCTACCTCTTCGGCACCCTGCATGCGCTGCAGCCCGGCCAGGCCTGGCGCACGCCGCTCTACGACGCGGTCCTGGCCCGGGCGGGGACCGTCTGGTTCGAAGCGGACCTGCAGTCGGGCGACCCGGACACCCTGCGCCTGCTGGTCCGCCGCTACGGCGTCGACCCTGACCGGCCGCTCAGCCGCAAGCTGGCGCCATCCGACTTGGGGGCCCTGGCCCGCCAGACCGATCTTGCCCGCGTGGACCACCTGCGGCCCTGGGCGGCGGCGCTGATGCTGTCCATGCAGCCGGCCCTCGCCCGCGGCGCCTCGGTGGACAAGGGCGCGGACGTCACCATCACCCGCGCCGCCCGGGCCGAATCCAAGCGCATCCGCACCTTCGAGACGCTGGAGGACCAGGCCCGCATGTTCGCCAGCCTGCCCGAGGATTCAGAGGTTCGTTACCTGGCCGACGTGGTGCGCGAGCGCAGCCGCGGGCCACGCCTGCGCCTGCCGTTCAAGCCCGCCAGCCTGGAGGACGCCTGGGCCGCCGGCAGTCTCGGCGACGGGCACATCGCGGATATGCGCAGCGAGAACCCGGCGCTGTACGACGCCTTCCTGCGCCGCCGGAACGAGGCCTGGGCCGATCGCCTCGCCGAAGGGATGGCGGGCTCTGGCGTCGAACTGGTCAATGTCGGCGCCTTCCACCTGATCGGCCCCGACGGCCTGCCGACCCTGCTGGCGGCTCGCGGCTTCCGCGTCGAACGGGTCCAGTAGCCGCTCAGGGCACGGCCACGGGCACGGTCATCGGAAAGCCGCCCGCCCGGCTAAGGGCCGAACTCGCGCGCTTGCCCAGCAGGCCCGCCGCCCAGTTGCCGATCTCGATCAGCTTGCCGAGGTCGTAGCCCGTCTCGAAGCCGCCCCGCTCCAGCATGTAGACCAGATCCTCGGTGCCGATGTTGCCCGTGGCGTTCGGCGCGAAGGGGCAGCCGCCCAGGCCGCCCACGCTGGCGTCCAGGATGTCGACGCCCGCCTCGACGCCGGCATAGGCGTTGGCCAAACCGGTATTGCGGGTGTCGTGGAAATGCAGCCGCAGCGGGATGTGGCCCGCCGCCTTCTTCGCCAGCTCCACCCGGCGGCGGACCATCCAGGGGTCGGCCACGCCGATGGTGTCGGCCAGGGCGATCTCGGCCACGCGCAGGTCGGCGGCAGCCTTCACGATCTCGACCACCCGCTCTTCGGGCACCTCGCCGTCGAAGGGGCAGCCGAACGCCACCGAGACGGTGACCGTCACCGGCGGATCCTCCTTGCGGCGGACGCCCATGATGTTGGCCATGGTGATGATCTGCTCGTCCACCGAGGCGCCCTGGTTGCGGATGCCGAAGCCGTCGCTGGCGCACACCACCACGTTCGCCTCATCGCAGCCGGCGTCCAGGCAGCGCTCCCAGCCGCGCAGGTTCAGCACCAGGCCGATGCGCGACCGGCCCTCCTTGCGGGGCAGGGCGGCCATGATCTCCTCGGCGCCGGCCATCTGCGGCACGCGCTTGGGATTGACGAACGAAACCACCTCCATGCGCCGGGCGCCGGCGGCCTCGAGCCGCTGGATCATCTCCAGCTTCTGGCCCACCTCGAGCAGCGTCTTCTCGTTCTGCAGACCATCGCGGGGGCCCACCTCCACGATCTCGATACGCCGGCTCATCGTCTGACCTCGTTCAGGACTTCGGGCGCCACATAGACCCGAAGCGTCATGGGATCACCCTTGGAGTAGTTGATGCCGCCAACGCTCGCGACCAGCACGGCGGTTCCCGCCCGGGCCTCCAGCGCCTCGCGGAAGGGCGCCTCCTCGCGCTGCTCGACGATGGCCGGGCGGCCCTCCACGATCGCCTGGGCGGCCTCGGCGGGGCCGTGTAGCTCGGTGGCGGTGCCCAGGGCGAACACCAAGCTGGGCTCGGCGAAGCCGGCGACGGCGACGGGGGCCTCGGCGACCCCCTGCCGCGGCAGAAGGCGGGTCTGTTCCAGCGCCCGCTCCAACCGCGCCGACAGCCACAGCGGATCCAGCCGTGGCGCGAAGGCGGCCGCCAGGGCGGCGTGCGCCAGGATGGCGAGGGCCAGCGCCCCCAGCGCCGCCGCCTGCTGCGCCCGGCGGACCATCAGATAGGCGCCGACCAGCGCGGCCGCCGCGAACAGGCCGCCGGCCAGGGTCGCGGCCCAGGCGTCCGAGGGATCGCCATAGACCGACAGCAGGTAGAAGACCGCGCCCGCCAGGACCAGGCCCATCACCGCCAGCAGGCCCGCGCCCAGCCAGCGCGCGACCGCCCCGATGGGCTCGGCCAGGGCCCGCGCCGCCAGCCAGGCCAGGCCGCCATAGGCCGGCATCAGGTAGTGCGGCAGCTTGGTCGGCAGGGCCTCGAACACGATCCAGATGGGGATCAGCCAGGCGAGGGCGAAGCGGACCCCAGGCTCGGCGCGATGCCGCCACGCCGCCACCGCTGCGGCCGGCAGCAGCAGGGTCATGGGGAAGGCGAGCAGGGGCGTCAGCAGCAGATGGTAGCCCGGCGGCGCGCCATGGGTCTCCTGGCCGCCGGCCAGCTTGGGGGCGAGATCGGATCCGACCGCCTCCGACCAGAACCCGCCATCGGTGGCGACCGTCACCGCGCCGGCCCAGGGGCCGACGACGGCCAGGACGATGATCAGGCCCCACCACCACCTCAGCCCGGCAAGCCATCCGGTCCGGCGGTCCCAGACCGCCAGGGTGATCATGGCGAAGAACGCCACCATGGGCCCGATGGGCCCCTTGATCAGCGTCGAGGCCGCCAGCGCCGCCCAGAAGATCCAGACGGCGCGCCGTCCGGCCGGCTCGCCGCCCCGCTGCGCCGCATAGAGCCGGCCCAACGCCGCCAGGGCCAGCGTCGTCGTCCCGGCCAGGGCCGAATCGGTCTTGGCGATGAACGCCTCGGTGGAGACCAGCAGGCAGCCGCCAAGCAGCGCCCCGGCCAGCAGCGCCGTCCGCCGGTCGAAGAAGCCCGCCGCGCCCCAGGCGCAGGCGGCCGCGGCCAGCATGGCGCCCAGCAGCGAGGGCAGGCGATAGGCCCAGATCTGCCGCGCCTCGGGGCTCGACACCAGGCTCACGCTGGCGGCCTGCAGCCAGTGGATGCCCACCGGCTTCTTGAACCGTGGCGCGTCCTGGAAGCGGATCACCACATAGTCGTCGCTCTCCAGCATCTGCGCCGTCGCCTGGGCGAACCGCGCCTCGTCGCGGTCGAGCGGCGGCATGGCCACGAGGCCGGGCAGGCCGGCCAGGAAGGCGATGAAGGCGGCGAGCGCCGGCCCCCGCCAACCGCCGCTCCATTTCGTCAGGACCGCATCCAGCGTCATGGGCCGTGCATACCACGATCCTTTCTCACGCCACGTTTTCCGCTATGAGCGGGCGATGGCTTCCGCGCCCGACATCTCGGTGGTGATCCCCGTCTATGACGAGGAGGGCGCGGCGCCCGCCCTGGCGCGCGAAATCGCCGCCGCCTTCGCCGGCCGGTCCTACGAGATGATCTTCGTGGACGACGCCAGCCGGGACGGCACGCGCGCGGCGCTGAAGGCGCTGGCCGCCGAGATTCCGCAGTTGCGCGTCCTGGCCCACCGCAAGAACTCGGGCCAGAGCCGCTCGCTGCGGACCGGCATCCTGGCCGCCCGGGCGCCGGTGGTCGTGACCCTCGACGGCGACGGCCAGAACGACCCGGCCGACGGACCGGCCCTGGTGGATGCGCTGGTGGCGGGCCCCTCCGAGCTGGCCCTGGTCGGTGGAGAGCGGGTGAAGCGCCAGGATAGCCAGGCCAAGAAGTTCGCCTCCCGGATCGGGAATGGCGTGCGCAAGCGCCTCCTGAAGGACACCGCCAACGACACCGGCTGCGGCCTCAAGGCCTTTCGGCGCGAGGCGTTCCTGCGGCTTCCCTACTTCGACCACATCCACCGCTACCTGCCGGCGCTCATGCTGCGCGAGGGCTACCGCGTGGAATTCCGGCCCGTGAACCACCGCCACCGCCAGACCGGCCAGTCGAAGTACACGAACTTCGGCCGGCTCGTGGCCTCGCTGTCGGACCTGTTCGGCGTGATGTGGCTGCAGTCGCGGGCCCGCAATCCGGGCGGGGTGGACGAAGTCTAGAGGCTGTTAGGAACTTGGCGCGGGGCCTTCCTGGTTGCCTCTCCTCACCCGTAGGGGGAGGGGGACCATGCGCAGCATGGT
>NZ_MHXN01000009.1:195266-255393 GCF_001824475.1 Phenylobacterium sp. RIFCSPHIGHO2_01_FULL_69_31
TCTGGGGGAGGAGAAGTGAAGGATAGCCTCAGTCCCTAACAATCTCTAGGCTGGGACGCGTCCCAGCGTCCGTCCGGCCACGGCGATGCCCGCCGCCATCATCTCCTCCACCATCGGCGCGATCTCGTCCGGCAGGACGTCCGCGATCCAGGTCAAGCGGCTGCGCCCTGGGGCCGGCTCGGTCACCTGGAAGCTGGCCGAATGGTGGGTGAAACGCTCGGCCCGGACGGAATAGGCCAGGCGGCGGGCCTCGTGGTCGCAACCCAGGAACAGCTCCTTGACCACCATGCCATTGCCGAAGGTGACCATCCGGGCGCCCGGGATCAGCTCCACGTTCGTCACGAAGCCCGGGGCGAAACGGCGGTGCACCGCCCCGAAGTCCGCGACGGCGTCCCAGACGGCGTCGGCGGGGGCGTCGATCTCGACGGTCTTGATGATGGTGGTCATGGGCAGCTCCTTCTCCTGAGCTGCAATCTGGCGATCCCGGGCCGGGCGTGCTGGCGGGAATCGGCCAGGGTCACCGGGTCAGGTGAAGGCGCTCAGGATCATCGCCACGAGCGCGACATCGACGAAGCGGGAGAGGAAGAGCAGCATTTGCCGGTCCGTGGCAGCGGGTTACCAACACGGTTAAGCAAGTCCTGCGCCAACTTAGGTCCGCCCATGGCCCTCTTCTTCGACGCCCCCTGGTTCGACGGAAAACTCGAGGAGCGGGGCCTGTCGCGGACCGTGCTCGCGGCGGTCGCCGGCCTGAGCGAGCCCGAGCTCGCCCTGGTCTTCAAGGATCAGAGGGAACTTTCCGCCGGGCAGGTTTCGGCCTTCGCCGAACTTCTGGGCGTCACCGCCGCAGAGATCGCCAATCGGGCGGGGGTGTCCACGCCCACGCCGGCCGTTTCGGCGGAACAGAGGATCGCGGCGCTGGAGCGGCGGGTGGCGGCCCTGGAGGCAGAGGTCGCGCGGCTGCGCGGCGACGACTAGATGTCTTCGCGCGCCGCCCGGCCCTTGCGCGCGCGCCGGTCGTAGCTGCCCGACCATTCGGTGCGGTTGTAGGCGTGGCGGGCGTGGTCCAGCAGCGAGGCGCCGGCCCGCAGGCCCCGGCGCTCGCCGCCCTGGCCGATGATCTGGGCCGCGAACTCGGCATAGCCGCGCGGGCGCTCGTCACGGAAGCTGCGCGGCGGCTCCACCGGGCTTACCGGGACCGGCAGGTTGGACGCGCCGGCGGGCCGGCCCTGTTCGGTCCGGTCGGCTTCGGTCTTCGACGCTCTGCGCGCCGAGACCGCGCGCTGGATGCGGTCAATCCGGGACATCGTGTCGCACAACCTGCAAGACGCAGGCCGCAACTCAGCCTTTCGCCAGTTTGTCCAACTGAGCTTGCATCTCGGCCATCTGCTTGCGCAAGAGGGTTAACGCCTCATCCGAGCCGGCATCCCCTTTTGTCGCAGGGGCGGGGGCCGGTTCCTCGGCGCGCTGCGCGGTGGGCGCATAGGCGAACGGCGAGAACATCTTCATCGCCCGGTCGAAGAGCTGCAGGTTCTGGCGGATCTGATCTTCGTAGTTCGCGATCCCGCCGGCCTGGCCGAAGCTGGAGAGCTGGTTGCGCAGCCGCTCCTGCTGCTGGGTGAAGCTGGAGAGCGACAGCTCGAGGTAGCTGGGCAGGAAGGCCTGCATCGAATTGCCGTAGAAGCTGATCAGCTGGCGCAGGAACTGGATCGGCAGCAGGCTCTGCCCCTGGCTCTCTTCCTCGAAGATGATCTGGGTGAGGACGGTGCGTGTGATGTCCTCGTTGGTCTTGGCGTCGTAGACCACGAAATCGACGCCCTGCTTCACCATCTCGCTCAGATGCTCGAGGGTGACGTAGCTGGAGGAGGCGGTGTTGTAGAGACGCCGATTGGCGTACTTCTTGATGACGACGCGCTCGCCTCCGGCGGAACTTCCCTTGGCGTCGGCGCCGGTTCCCTGGGTGTCGGCCATCCCTAATCCTTCGTGCGGCCTGGCGATGACTCACCGGCCTTTCTGCACCGCAGTATCGCGGATGCGAGCCCATAAGCAAATGGCATCGCCAATTGCACGACCGGCCTTGCTCTCCCCCGGGGCGGGGTTGATAGATGAGCCCTGGATCGTCCCCAGGAAACCTCAGGATCCGCCATGAGCGACATCGTCATCGTCTCCGCCGCCCGCACGCCGGTGGGTTCTTTCAACGGCGCGCTGTCGAGCCTTCCCGCCCATGAACTGGGCCGGATCGCCATCCAGGCCGCGGTGGAGCGCGCGGGCATTTCCGCCAGCGACGTGGAAGAGGTGATCATGGGCCAGGTGCTGCAGGCCGGCGCCGGCCAGGGCCCGGCCCGCCAGGCGGCGGTCAATGCGGGGATCCCGGTGGAGAGCCCGGCCTGGAGCCTCAACCAGCTCTGCGGCTCCGGCCTGCGCGCCGTCGCCCTGGGCGCCCAGCAGATCGCCGAGGGTTCGGCCAAGATCGTCATCGCCGGCGGTCAGGAGAGCATGAGCCAGTCGCCCCACGCCCAGAACCTGCGCGGCGGCCAGAAGATGGGCGACCTGGCCTTCGTCGACACCATGATCAAGGACGGCCTGTGGGACGCCTTCCACGGCTATCACATGGGCCAGACCGCCGAGAACATCGCCGCCCGCTGGCAGATCACGCGCGAGGACCAGGACAAGTTCGCCGTCGCCTCGCAGAACCGCGCCGAGGCCGCCCAGAAGGCCGGGAAGTTCGACGGCGAGATCGCGCCGGTGACCATCAAGGGCCGCAAGGGCGACACGGTGGTCGACAAGGACGAATACATCCGCCACGGCGCCACGCTGGAAAGCGTCGCCGGCCTGCGCCCTGCTTTCACCAAGGATGGCTCGGTGACCGCGGCCAACGCCTCGGGCCTGAACGACGGCGCCGCGGCCCTGGTTCTGATGAGCGCCGACGAGGCGAAGAACCGCGGCCTGACACCCCTGGCCCGCATCGCCTCCTGGGCCCACGCCGGCGTCGACCCGGAGATCATGGGCACGGGGCCGATCCCGGCCAGCCGCAAGGCCCTGGAAAAGGCCGGCTGGAAGGTCTCGGACCTCGACCTGATCGAGTCGAACGAGGCCTTCGCGGCGCAGTCGCTCTGCGTGGTGCGCGAACTGGGCCTGGATCCGGACAAGGTGAACGTGAACGGCGGCGCCATCGCCATCGGCCACCCCATCGGCGCCTCGGGCGCCCGGATCCTGACCACCCTGCTGCACGAGATGAACCGCACCGATGCAACGAAGGGCCTGGCTACGCTTTGCGTCGGCGGCGGTATGGGTGTCGCAATGTGCGTGGAAAAGGTTTGATGCCGAACGCCTGAATCAACGGGCCACGGCGGATTAGGGAGAACGACGGGAATGGCCAGGGTTGCGCTGGTCACGGGTGGAACCCGTGGCATCGGTCGGGCGATCGTCGAACGCCTGAAGTCCGACGGGATGCTGGTGGCCGCGGGCTACTCCGGCAACGACGAGGCGGCGGCCGAGTGCGCCAAGAGCCTCGGCGTCATGGTCGTGAAGGGCAACGTCGGCAACTTCATGGACTGCAAGCATGCGGTCGAGAAGGTCGAGGCCGAGCTGGGACCGATCGACGTCCTGGTCAACAACGCCGGCATCACCCGCGACGGCGTTTTCCACAAGATGACCTCCGAGCAGTGGAGCGAGGTCATCCGCGTGAACATGGACTCGCTCTTCAACATGACCCGGCAGGTGATCGAGGGCATGCGCGAGCGCGGCTGGGGCCGGATCATCAACATCTCCTCGATCAACGGCCAGAAGGGCCAGATCGGCCAGACCAACTATTCGGCCGCCAAGGCCGGGGTGATCGGCTTCACCAAGGCGCTGGCGCTGGAGAACGCGCGCAAGGGCGTCACCGTCAACTGCGTGGCGCCGGGCTACATCGACACCGAGATGGTCCAGGCCGTGCCGCCCAAGGTGCTGGAGGGCATCATCGCCCAGATCCCGGCCGGCCGGCTCGGCAGCGGCGAGGAGATCGCCGACACGGTCTCGTTCCTGGCCGGCGAGCGGGCGGCCTATGTTACGGGAACCACTCTTTCACTGAACGGCGGTCAGTACCTGGTCGGGTGAAGGTCACGGCGACGTCCAAAAAGCGCCCCGATCAACAGGCATCTGCTAGCTTGGCATGACAGGTGAGCGGACGGCGTCGAGGGGGGTGATCTGCGCGGCGCTGCTTGGCGTGGCCGCCCTGGCGTTCGCGCACCCGGCGGAGGCCGGGCCCGTGGATCGCCTGCGGGAGGGCCTGTTCAAGCATCGCGGCGCCGAGGCGTCGCGCCCGCAGATCGCCCGCTACGTCTCCGAGGAAGGCCGCGTCTTCATCCTGGACCGCACCCAGCCGGTCCCGATGCTCAAGTTCGAGGACAGCCCGGAGGTGTGGGCCCTGGCGCCCAATCCCGCGCCCCGGGGCGACACCATCTACAAGAACGACCTGGGCGAACCGGTGCTGCGGGTCACGCGCCTGGGCGGGTTCACCCTCTTCACCGACCAGCGGCCCAGCGGCGAGGCGGTGTCGCTGGCCGGGGGCGGGGCGCCGCTGCGGCTGGCGCCCCTGAGCCCGCAGGCGGTCTTCGAACGGATGGCTCAGGCCTCCCTGCGCGCCAGCCGAGCCGCCCGCCGGCCAATGCTGTTCGAGGCCGAGGCCACGCCCGCCTCCTCGGCCCTGATCGCCGACGCCGCCGTCGTCACCAGCGTGGCCATCATCCGGCTGTCCCAGCGCAAGGACGGCCGGGCGCTGCTCAGCCGCGTCAACCGCGTGCGCTTCCAGGAGGGGCGCAAGCCTCAGGCGACTCTGAAGAACGGCGTCCTGACCATCGTGGTGACTCCGGCCGAGGGCCTCGCGGGGCGGCCGTCCTCCGACCGCATCATCAAGGTCGCGCGCGGAAAGTGACCGCGCCGCGCGGTGATCGGCGCGCGCGTCAGCCCCTGAAGTTGTCCTTGGCCTCGCGCACCGCGCCGAAGGCGAGGTGATCCGGCGCTCCGGCCGCCCCGACCTTGCCCGCCAGGAGCGGCGCGCGCAGGAACGGGTTGGTCGCCTTCTCCAGGCCGATGGTGGTGGGCACGGTCCACTCGTCGCGCTCGCGCGCCGCGAAGATCTCGTCCGCCCGCGCCTTCAGCGCAGGGCTGTCGTCGACGGACAGCGCGAAGCGGGCGTTCGAGGCCGTGTACTCGTGCGCGCAGTACACGGTGGTGTCGTCCGGCAGGGCCGCGAGGCGCTGCAGGCTCTCCCACATCTGTTCGGCCGTCCCCTCGAACAGGCGCCCGCAGCCCAGGGCGAACAGGGTGTCGCCCACGAAGGCGATCCGGTCCGCGGCGTCGAAATAGGCGATGTGGCCCAGGGTATGACCGCCGCTTTCGATCACCCGGAACCGGGTCTCGCCAAGGTCCACCGTGTCGCCGCCGGCGACTTCGCGGTCCAGCGGGGCGATGCGCGTCACCTCGGCGGGCCCCACGATGGTGCAGCCGGTGATCGCCTTGATGTCCGTGTTGCCGCCAGCATGGTCGGGGTGCCAGTGGGTGTTCAGGATCATGTCCAGCTCCCACCCCAGCGTCTCCAGCTCGCGCAGGATGGCAGCCGAGTCGGGCGTATCGATGCAGGCCGTCTTGCCGGTAGCCTCGTCGCGGACGAGGAATCCATAGTTGTCGGAGAGGCACGGAAACTGATGGACGGTCAGCGGCATGGCGAAACTCCCGATGGTCGCGCAACGATTTAGGCTGGTCGGCCGCTCCGGTCGAGCATAGCCATCCGCCCATGCGCCGCGACGTGCTCGAGCTTCGCCAGTTCTACGCCTCCGACCTGGGGCGGGCGGCGCGCGCCATGGTGGAGCGCAAGCTCGCCGAGGCCTGGGGCGACGTCGCGGGCCTGGACATCCTGGTGCAGGGCTATGCGACGCCGTTCGCCGCCGGCCTGCGGCCCCGGGCGCGCCGCGTCGTCGCCGCCATGCCGGCCCAGCAGGGGGTCGAGGTCTGGCCGGTCGACGGGCGCAACCTGGCGACCCTGACCCCCGAGGATAGCCTGCCGTTCCCCAACGCCCTGTTCGATCGGATCCTGGTGGTCCACGGCCTCGAGGAAAGCGCCGATCCGGTGGGCTTCCTGCGCGAGGTCTGGCGCGTGCTGGCGCCCTCGGGCCGCGCCATCGTCACCGTGGCCTCGCGCAACGGCCTGTGGGCCAACACCGAGAAGACCCCCTTCGGCCACGGCCGCCCCTACAGCCGCAGCCAGTTGGCCGAACTGCTGCGCGAGGCCGACCTGGAACCCTCTGGATGGACGCGCGCGCTCTATGTGCCCCCCGTCGGCTGGATGGCCCGCTGGGCCGAGGGCTTCGAACAGGCCGGCTCGCGCCTGTGGCCCGGCTTCGCGGGCTTGCTCCTGATGGAGGCGGTGAAACAGACCTTCGCCGTGAAACCCCAGGGCTCGCGCGTGCGGGTCCGCAATGCGCGGCCCCTGCTGGCCCCCGCGCCCGGGGCGGCGCCGGTTTCTCGGGCGCCTGACGCTCCCATCCTGCGAGACCGCTTGGCGCCGCCGCGGCGAAGGTCTTAGCTGTATCCAGGATTCGAGTTCCATCGGAGGCGTCGGGGCGCATGAAACTGATCATCGCGGTCATCAAGCCCAGCCGCCTGGACGCCGTGCTGGATGCGGTCACCGAGGCGGGCGCGTCCGGCCTCACCGTGACCGAGGTCCGCGGCTATGGCCGCCAGCGGGGCAAGACCGAGGTCTACCGCGGCGCCGAGTACGAGGTGAAGCTGCTGCCCAAGGTGAAGCTGGAAATCGCCGTGCCGTCCGACATCGTCGAGCCGGTGGTCGAGGCGATCCAGCAGGCGGCCAACACCAACAAGATCGGCGATGGCAAGATCTTCGTCCTCGACCTGGAGCGGGCCTTGCGCATCCGCACGGGCGAAGAGGACGCCGCCGCCATCGCGGGCTGACCGCAAACCCCGGGAGCCTCCCATGAAGGCCGGGCTCCTCGCCATCGTCCTCACCGTCCTGACCGCCGCCCCCGCCGCGGCGGCCGACCTGACCGCGGCTACGGCGGTCGAGGCCCTCGTGCGTCACGTCTGCTTCAGCCGCACCTGGTGGGGCGACCCTTATGTGCGTCTCGGCCAGACGGTGACCGTCGACCTGCGGATCGAGGGCCGGTTCGCCTACATGTGGAGCGAGGACATGCGCGCCGTCCCGCGCGTCCGCCGCTGGGCCGACAGCTACGCGGTGGTGGGCCGCTCGGCCGGGCCGGTGGTGGTGCAGCGCTCGGGCTACAACATCGAGCTCTTGCGGGGCGACCCGGCCTACGAGCGCGAGCGCCGCCGGGTCTACGCCGCCCAGCCCCAGCGGATGCGCGTCGACCTGCCCGCCACCTGCGATCCCAAGTTCGACCCCGAGGGACCGGTAAAGGCCGAGATAAAGGCGCTGGTCGCCAGCAGCCTCTCAACCGCCCTTGCCACCTGGGGCCGGCGCGCGCCGCGGGGCGGGGTGCGAATGACCCTCGCCAACTTCAACACCGACTATCCGGAAACGTTCGCCTGGCGCCACGACACGGGCGAGGTGCTGCGCATCGGCCTGATTTCGGGCGACCCGATGAGCTACACCGGCGGCGCCTACAAGCGCTACGTGGTCACCCCCGTCGCCCGCGGCCCGGTGGCCATCCAGCTCCGCCGCCTCATCCAGCGCTACGGCGAAACGCGCGTCGTGGCGGTGCGCTGACTTTAGCGCCGGCGCTTCCTCCTCGCCGCCGGCGCCTCGACCTTCGGCGTTTCCAACTCGCCGAACAGGTTCTGCTGCGCGCGCACGCTTGGGGCCGCCTCCGGCTCCGCCTTGCGGCTCAGCAGGAAGAGGGCGGTCTCGGCGCGCCAGTTCTCGATCGGCTGGCGCGGGTCGATGGGCCGGGCGGGGTGGCCTTCGGCCAGGGCCGCGCAGGCGTCGATGCGCAGTTCAAGTTCGTCGCAGAGCACGGTGAAGTCGCGCAGGGTGCAGAGGTGGATGTTCGGTGTCGACCACCAGGGCTCGGGCAGGGCGCCGGTCTCGGGCATCCGGCCGCGCGACAAGAGCGCCCAGCGCACCTTCCAGTGGCCGAAGTTGGGGACCGACACCACCGCCTGGTCGGCGATCCGCAGCAGCTCGGACAGCACGTGCCGCGGCTCGCGCATCTGCTGCAGGGTCTTGGACAGGATGGCGTAGTCGAAGGCGCGGGTGGGGAAGTGGTCGAGATCCCGGTCGCCGTCGCCCTGCACCACGGCGAGGCCGCGCGCCAGGCCCGCGGCCACCCCCTCGGGGCTGATCTCCAGCCCCTGGCCGTCGACGCCCTTCTCGCGGGTCAGCAGCTCCAAGAGCTCGCCGTCCTCGCAGCCGATGTCGAGCACGCGGGCGCCGGGCCGGACCAGCTTCAGGATCTCGGCGAAATCCTCGCGGATGGCGGTCAAGGAAGCCCTCGCGCCTGGGCCTGCGCCGCCAGGAAGCCGCGCAGGGTCTGGTCCAGCAGCGGCTCGTCCAGGAAGAAGGCGTCGTGGCCCTTGTCGGTCTGGATCTCGGCGAAGCTGGCCCGGCAGCCGGCCCCGTTCAGCGCCCGGACGATGTCGCGGCTCTCCGGCGTCGGATACAGCCAGTCGGAGGAGAAGCTGAGCACGCAGAACTTCACGTGCCGCGCCTTCACGAACGCCTCGGCCAGCACCCCGCCGTACTGGGCGGCCAGGTCGAAGTAGTCCAGCGCCCGGGTGATGTAGAGATAGCTGTTGGCGTCGAAGCGGTCGACGAAACTGGTCCCCTGGTGGCGCAGGTAGCTCTCCACCTGGAAGTCGGCGTCGAAGCCCCACGACAGGCCGTCGCGCTGCAGCTCGCGCCCGAACTTCCGCTGCAGGGCCGCCTCGGACAGATAGGTGATGTGCGCGGCCATCCGCGCCACGGCCAGCCCCTTCTCCGGCCGCACGCCGGCGGCGAGATAGGCGCCCTGATGCCAGTTGGGATCGGCCATGATCGCCTGGCGCCCCACCTCGTGGAAGGCGATGTTTTGGGCCGAATGGCGCGCGGCCGCGGCGATCACCACCGCCGAAAACAGCTTCTCCGGATAGTCCGCCGCCCACTGCAGCACCTGCATCCCGCCCATGGACCCGCCGATGGCCGCGAACAGGGTCTCGATACCCAGGGCCTCGATCAGCATCGCCTGGGCCCGCACCATGTCGCCGATGGTGATCACCGGGAATTTCAGGCCGTACGGCGCGTTGGTCGCCGGATCCAGCGAGGCCGGCCCCGTGCTGCCCATGCAGCCGCCGATCACGTTGGTGCAGATGATGAAATGCCGCTCGGGGTCCAGCACGAGGCCGGGTCCGACGAACCGGTCCCACCAGCCCGGCTTGCCCGTCACCGGGTGCGTGGAGGCCAGGTGCTGGTCGCCGGTCAGGGCGTGGCAGACCAGCACGGCGTTGGACTTGTCCGCGTTCAGCCGGCCATAGGTCTTGTAGCCGATCTCCAGCGGAGCCAGCTTGGCGCCGGAGTCCAGGCGCAGCGGTTGGCTCGCCGGGAACCGCCAGGTCCCGCCGCCGATCTCGATCCCCGCCGTGATGGGGGCCTGCGCCGTCATGGCCGCGTTGGACCGCCTCGCCCGTGCGGTGTCAATGGCTTGCAGCCGGGCGCGCCTAGGCTATGGAGGGTATGGGTAAGGGAGCGTCCATGGATCGGCTGATCCTCCTGCGGCACGGCAAGGCCGAAGCCGATTCAGACAGCGGCGAGGATTTCGACCGGCGGCTGGCCCCGCGCGGCATCCGCGAGTCGGCCGAGATGGCCGCCCAACTCGCCGATATGGGCTTTCGGCCGGACGTGGCCCTGGTCTCGCCCGCGGCCCGCACCCGCGGCACCTGGGAAAGCGCCGGCCCGGCCTTCCCGGGCGCCGAGACCCGGCTGGACGACCAGCTCTACCACGCCGATTCCGGCACCATCCGCCGCGCCGCCCAGGCGGCGGGCCAAAGCTGCGCCACCGTCATGGTCGTGGGCCACAATCCGGGCCTGCAGGAACTGACGATCCAGCTGCTGATCGAGGGCTCGGCCCCGGCCAGCCTAGTCGCGCGCGCCCAGCGCCATTTTCCCCCGGCGGCGGCGGCGGTGTTCCTGTTCGATTCGAACGGCCGCCCCCACTTCGACGGCCTGTTCTTCCCGGAGCGCTGAGCCGTGCGCATCTACAAGATCCTGCCGCGCGCCGAGTGGAAGCTGGCGCAGACGGCCGGCCGCTTCGACGGCTCGGCGGTCGACCGCCAGGACGGCTACATCCACTTCTCCACCGCCGCCCAGGCGCCGGAGACCGCCCGCCGCCACTTCGCCGGGCAAGCCGACCTGGTGGTCCTGGAAATCGAAGCCGAGGACCTGGGGGAGGCCCTGCGTTGGGAACCGTCGCGCGGCGGCGACCTGTTCCCGCACCTCTACGGCCCCCTGGCCGCAACCGACGTGTTGCGGGTCCACGACGCCCCGCTGGATCCGGACGGCGTCCCGGTCACGCCCCGATGAAGGACCTGCACGGCCTCGCCACCTACGCCCTGCGCAACCTCGACCCCGAGGACGCGCACACCCTGGCCATCAAGGGCCTGAAGCTGGGCCTGGGCCCGCGCGCCCCGGCCGACGATCCCATCCTGGCCACCGACCTGGCCGGCCTGACACTGCCCAACCCGGTCGGCCTCGCCCCCGGGTTCGACAAGAACGCCGAGGTGTTCGGCCCCATGCTGCGGGCCGGCTTCGGCTTCGTGGAATGCGGCACCGTCACCCCGCTGCCCCAGGCCGGCAATCCGCGGCCGCGCCTGTTCCGGCTGTGGCAGGATCGGGCCGTGATCAACCGCATGGGCTTCAACAACGAGGGGCTGGAGCCCTTCGCCGCGCGCCTCGCCCATCGCGGTCGCGGCGTGGTCGGCGCCAACCTGGGCGCCAACAAGGATTCCGAGGACCGCCTGGCTGACTACACCACGGGCCTGCGCCGGCTGTGGGGCATGGCGTCCTACTTCACCATCAACATCTCCTCGCCCAACACCCCCGGCCTGCGCGCGCTGCAGACCAAGGCCTCGCTGGACGAACTGCTGGGCCGGCTGATGGACACGGCCGATTCCCTGCCCCAGGGCGTGGCCGTCCCCATGTTTCTCAAGGTCGCGCCCGACCTGGAGGACGCCGAGATCGAGGCCATCGCCGACAGCGTGGCCGACCACGGCCTGGCCGGCGTCATCGTCTCCAACACCACCATCAGCCGCCCGCCGCTGAAGTCCCGCCACCGGGACGAGCCCGGCGGCCTCTCCGGCGCCCCCCTGACCGCGCTCTCCACCCGCGTGCTGGGCCAGTTCCGCGAGGCGGGGGCCGGACGGTTCCTGCTGATCGGCGCGGGCGGCATCGCCTCGGGCGCCGACGCCTACGCCAAGCTGCGCGCCGGCGCGGCAGCGGTGCAGCTCTATTCGGCGCTGGCCTACGAGGGGCCGGGCCTGGTCGTGCGCATCAAGCGCGACCTCGCGGCCCGGCTGCGCGCGGACGGCTTCGGCTCGGTGGCGGAGGCGGTCGGGGCGCGATAGCCTCGCCATCCCGGGCCCTTACGTTGCCGCAGCGGCTCCGCTGCACTAATTCGGGAGGACAATGGCGGACGCACCGACCGAAGCTCCCGAGCGGAACCGGCGCCGCCTCTTCTGGCCCGGCGGCCTCTCCGCGCGCCTCCTGGTCCTCACCGTCGTCTTCGCGGCCCTGGGCGGAACCCTCGCCATCCCCCCCGCCATGGCCGCCTATGAGCAGCAGTGGCTGCTGGACCGGGTGCGCGCCGCCGAGCTCGCCTCCCTCGCGCCCGAGGTCGCCCCCGACCGCGTGGTCTCCGAACAGCTCAAGACCCAGCTCCTCGAAGGCGCGGGGGTCGAGATCGTGGCGGTCTCCATCGACGGCGCCCGCTCGCTGGTGTTCTCCGCCGGCCGGCCCAGCCGCGCGCCCTATCTGGTGGACCTGCGCCCCCGCGCCGCGGGCCTGGCCCTGTTCGCCCCGTTCCAGACCCTGCTGGGCGACGGCGGCCGCGTGCGGGTCATGGCCGAGCCGCGCTTCCGCAAGGAGGCCGACTTCATCGAGTTCGTCGCCACCGACACCGAGCTGAAGCGCGCCCTGGCCAGCTACCTCTGGCGCCTGGTGGCGATCGTGGCCGGGGTGGCGGCGCTGGCGGGCGTGATCGTCTTCTTCGCCCTGAACCTCTTCCTCGTGCGGCCCATGCAGCGGATCACCTTCGCCATGGAACGGTTCCGCGCCGACCCCGAGGACCCCGCCGCCCAGATCCAGCTCTCCGGACGCCGGGACGAGATCGGCCGCGCCGAGGCCGAACTCGACCGCATGCAGGCCGACCTGCGCGCCGCGCTCAATTCCCGCGCCCGGCTGGCCGCGCTGGGCGAGGCGGTCGCCAAGATCAACCACGACCTCAAGAACATGCTCACCAGCGCCCAGCTCGCCTCCGAGCGCCTGGCCGCCTCCAACGACCCCAAGGTCAGCCAGGCCCTGCCGCGCCTCGAACGGGCCCTGGACCGTGCGGTGAAGCTGGCCGCCGACGTGTTGGTCTACGGCAAGACCGAGGAGGCCGCGCCCGAGACCCAGACGGTCAACCTCGCCGACGCGCTCAAGGAAGCCGCCGCCGAGGCTCGGCTGGCGGACGCGCGGGTGAAGCTGGTGTCCCGCATCACCGGCGCCGACCAGGTGATCGCCGACCCGGACCAGCTGCACCGCATCCTGGTCAACCTGCTGCGCAACGCCCGCCAGGCTATCGAGCACCAGGAGGGCCGCACGGCGCCCGGCCGGGTCGAGGTCTCCATGGAGGCCCAGGCCGGCGCCAGCCTCATCCGCATCTCCGACGACGGCCCGGGCGTGCCGATGCGCATGCGCGAACGCCTGTTCCAGCCCTTCGCCGGCTCCGGCCGCCCGGACTCCACCGGCCTCGGTCTCGCCATCGCCCGCGAACTGGCCCAGGGCCACGGCGGCGACCTCACCCTCTCCGTCACCGGCGACCAGGGCACGGTGTTCGAACTGCGGTTGCCGGGCGCTCCACCGCCGAAGGCGCGGGCGCGGCGGGCGAAGGCGGAGGGATAGGCCACGACGGTGGGCCAGCTGGTGCCCACCCACTCCAAAGCTCGTCATCCTCCGGCTTGCCCCGAGGACCCACCCCTTGACGGCGCGGTCGTGCGGCTATGGGCAAGAGCATTGGCCTTGTTGGCCGGAACAAAATAAGTACATCTCGTCTGAGTGAGTGGAGAACTCTTGTGACCGCCCCAAACGCGACCACTGACCCCGGCTTCTTCGACGGCCGATACATGGTCGAAATAACCGATTGGAACTGGGGGCTTCATGTGGGCCTCAGCCACGACACCACGCCTGTCGAGTATCGATTCCAGGGCGGCCTTGCCTATGCGCGAAGTATCGAGATGGCGGCGCGGGTGAGGGCGCCGAGCACCCACCGTGGCAAGCTGATGCGCATCTGGATCTCGCCCTTCGGACCCGAGGTCTCCTTCGGCTCGGATGGATTGGATGACGTCGGGCGGTTCTATGAGCGCTCGGGCGATGCGTACGGATCGGATTTCGAGCTGTCGCTTCATCTGCCAGAAAGCGCACTCGGTCCGGCGGTGACCTGCCTGAGTTCGGTCTGGAAGTATCTGGACATCTGGACCGTTGACGACCCTAAAGACCGGGCAAGCGTCACCGCATTCAGCTTCTCCGCTTCGATCCACCCCAACCTGATCGATTGGGCCGGAGAACCGCTGGAGGCGCGCTAATTGGCCTTTCCTCACCAACCACCGATGCGGCCCGCGGTGTCCAATGATGGGAAGCCCACCTCACCAGATCGCTGACAATGCGCACGTCGCCTGGACGCTGACGCACGACATATGGCGATGTCCTTAGGTCGCGGCTGACTGCCGCAAATCCGATCATCACTCTGGGCCTGGATTTCACATTGCTTGCGATCAGAGCCGCCGGCTCCTGGCGGACTATTGGGGACATCGCGAAACAATGGACCGCTTGGGAACGGGAATGTGCCGAACGGTGGCGGCAACGGAGGGCGGGGGAGGCGGCCGTGACAGCCGACGCAGTTTTCGTCCGCCGCGTGGGGTGCAACCTGACGGGCCTCACTTGCAGGCGCCTTCTGAGAGCGGGTGGCATCTTGAGGTCGGCTTGCAGCGTCAAGGGAAGGGCCACTTCGCGAAAAGAAGGTGTCGTATCTCTGCGCGGCCGCGTCTTGCCGTTCGTTCTCGATGTCGGCTGGAGATCGCAGATACCAACGTCTTAGCGCCTCACCTTCCAGGCGTGCGGGATCGATTTGGCCATAGGCCATGCATGCTCTCCTCACAGGGATTGATCCGTGAGCCACAGCCGCGCGGGTGCGCGCAGCGGTGGCTCCGCTACGGCGGATGGACTGGGAGTGCGTGGCTCTGGCTGGCGGCGCCTTGTCCGCTCAGCGGCGGGTGGCGGAGTGCAGTGATCTACGCGAGGAAATCATCTCACGGTCGTTGCGGGTAGTCAAGAACAAAAAGCGAACATGCGTCACTCGTCATAGCCCGGCTTGCCCCGGCGGACCTATCCCCGGCTGCCAAACCGGGCGAGCGGGGCGCTGCGCCGCCGGCTGCGCGCTCGCCGTGGGGAGGGATGGATCCCCGGGGACAAGCGCGATGATGACGAGCAAATCGGGGGAGGAGAGAGGTGGAGGGGAAAGAGCCTTCCTACGGCGCCTTCGCCACGCCCTCGCGACGCGGATCGGCGCCGCCGCGCAGGCCTTGCGGCGTGACCTCGATCCCGTGCAGGCCCGAGCCTTCCGCGCCGAAGCCCGAGGTCAGCTTGATGCCCCGGGCCTCCAGCCCCGCCGTCAGCTCGGGCGAGAACTTGTCCACCTCGGCGGCGTAGAAGCTGCCGCCGGCGATCAGGTTGGGCAGGTTGATGGCCTCCTGCACCGGCAGCTTCCAGTCCAGCATGCCGACCAGGGCCTTGAGGTTGTAGGCCAGGATCGAGGGGCCGCCGGGCGAGCCCACCGCCGCCACGAACCGCCGGTCCTTGTCCAGCACGATGGCCGGGGCCATGGACGAGCGGGGCCGCTTGCCGCCGGCCACGGCGTTGGCCGCCGGGGCGCCGTCGCGGTCCTCCGGGCTGAACGAGAAGTCGGTGAGCTGGTTGTTCAGGAAGAAGCCATGCACCATCCGGCCCGAGCCGAAGGTGCTCTCCACCGTGGTGGTCATGGAGGCCACGTTGCCCCACCGGTCGACCACCACGAGGTGGGTGGTGCCCGAGACCTCCTGGGTGCGGTCGGGCGCGCGAACGCCGGCGCCCCGGGGCTTGCCGGGCGGCACGCTGGCGGCGGGGGAGGGGCCGATCAGCCGCGCCCGCTCGGCCAGGTAAGCGGGGTCCAGCAGGCCCTGCACCGGCACGTCCACGAAGTCGGGGTCGGCGATGTAGCGGTCGCGGTCGGCGTACATCAGCCGGCTGGCCTGGCTGAACAGGTACCAGCCCTCGACGCTGTTGGGGTGCTTGGCGATCTCGGTGTGCTCGAGGATGCCCAGGGCCTCCAGCACCGCCGGCCCGCCCGACGGCGCGCCCGGCGTGCAGACGAGATAGGCGCGGTAGGGGCGGCAGAGCGCGGCCTCGGCCTTGGGGCGATAGGCCTTGAGATCGTCCAGGCTGAGCTCGCCGGGGTTCGGCCCCGCCTTCACCTTGGCGACGATGGCCTGCGCGATCTCGCCCTCCAGCAGGGCCTTGGGGCCCTCGGCGGCGATCTTGCGCACCGTGGCGGCGTAGGCGGGGTTGCGGACCGTGTCGCCGGGCTGGATCTTCGTCCCGTCCGGCTTGGTGAAATAGGCGACGGCGTCGGGCGTCGCGGCCTGGGGGGCGCGGCCCGAGGCGGCGGCGGCCATCCGGCGCGGGGCGGGGAAGCCCTGGTCGGCCAGTCGCTCGGCCTCGCCGAACAGGTCCTTCCAGGCCAGCTTGCCGTGCTGGGACTGCGCCAGGGCCAGCATGGCCACCGCGCCCGGCGCGCCGGTGGAGCGGCCCGAGAGGATGGCGGCGGTCCGGTTCATCGGCTTGCCGTCCTCGCCGTAGAACAGCTTCGGGGTCGCCGCCTTCGGCGCCGTCTCGCGGCCGTTGTAGGCGGTCACCTGCTTCGTCCGGGCGTCGTAGTAGGTGAGGAAGGCGCCGCCGCCGAGGCCCGAGCTCTGCGGCTCCACCAGGCCCAGGGTCGCCTGCACCGCCACCGCCGCGTCCACGGCCGTGCCGCCGGCGCGCAGCACCTTCAGCCCGGCCTCCACCGCCATGGGATTGGCCGCGGCCACCATGGCCCGGGGCGCGCCCGCGGGCGGCGTTTCGGACACCGCCGGCTGCGGCGTGGCGCAGGCGGACACGAAGGCGGCCAGCGCGAGGGCGGCGAAAGGCGACTTGAACTTCACGGGACGGGCGCGCTCCTGAACAACGGACTTGACCATAGCGGGCCGGCCGCGTGGACAACAAACGCCCGGACGTGCGACGTCCCTCCTATGGACGGAAAGAGCCCAGGTCCAGGCCCGCGCAACCTGATCACCGACGTTCCCGGCCTAAGGGTTGGGCAGGCGCAGGACGTCGGCGTCCGCACCGGCGTGACCGTGATCCTGCCCGACGCGCGCGCCGTCTGCGCCGCCGACGTGCGTGGCGGGGCGCCCGGCACCCGCGAGACCGACGCCCTCGCGCCCGAGAACCTCGTCGACGCCGTGGACGCGGTCGTGCTGTCCGGCGGCTCGGTCTATGGCCTGGCCGCCGCCGACGGCGTGGTGGCCTGGCTGGGCGCCCGGGGGCGGGGCTTCGGCCTCGTCGAGGGCATTCCCAAGTCGCCCGTCGTGCCGGGGGCGATCCTGTTCGACATGGCCAACGGCGGCGACAAGGGCTGGGGCGAGGAGCCGCCCTATCGCGAGCTCGGCCGGCGCGCCGTCGCCGCGGCGGGCCTCGACGTCGAGCTGGGCACGGCGGGCTGCGGCTACGGGGCCATGGCCGGGGGCCTCAAGGGCGGCGTGGGCTCGGCCTCGGCGGTGATGGCCGACGGCTACACGGTGGGCGCGATCGTCGGCGTCAACAGCTGGGGCTCGGTGATCGCCCCCGGCGGCCGCACCTTCTGGGCCGCGCCGTTCGAGCTGGAGGACGAGTTCGGCGGCCTGGGCTCCGCAGGCCTGCGCGCCGGACCCGACGAATGGGGCTCGGCCAAGCGCCCGGCGGAACAGCGCAACACCACCATCGCCTGCGTGGCCACCGACGCCGTCCTGACGCCCGCCCAGGCCAAGCGGGTCGCCGTCATGGCCCAGGACGGCTTCGCCCGCGCCATCCGGCCCGTCCACGCCCCGTTCGACGGCGACGTGGTGTTCGCGATCTCCACGGGCGTGCGGCCGCTGGCCGAGCCGGCGCCCTACGCCCTGGCCCGCCTGGGGGCCCTGGCGGCCGACTGCCTGGCCCGCGCCGTGGCCCGGGGGGTATTTGAAGCCAAGCCGTGGCCGGGGGCGTATGTTCCCTGCTGGCGCGACCTGGCGGACTGAACGGCGGCTTTCGTCGCAAATCCGCAGCGGGGTCCGCCAGAAAAGCGGATTTCACTTTCGCCGTTCGCGGACTAGCGTTCGGCCGGGTTTGTTCAGGGGAGATTTTCCATGGGTCCGGGACCTAAGCTGGCGCTGCTCGCCGGCGCCGCCGCCATCGCCATCACCACCGTCGCCTCGACGGCGCTCGCCCAGCAGAAGGTCACCGGGCCGGTCGCCGTCTACTGGATGAGCGCCCAGACCCAGACCGGCTTCGGCATGCCCGCCATGGGCGGGGGCGGCGGCCGACCGGACACCGGGGCCATGATGCGCGCCATGATGGGCGGGGGCGGG
Source organism: Phenylobacterium sp. RIFCSPHIGHO2_01_FULL_69_31 (assembly GCF_001824475.1). GTDB lineage: Bacteria > Pseudomonadota > Alphaproteobacteria > Caulobacterales > Caulobacteraceae > Phenylobacterium. The sequence continues at coordinate 213,123 of NZ_MHXN01000009.1, forward strand.
GCCTCCAAGACGCTGCAGCTCCAGCTCGGCTCGGGCCAGACCAACCCCGCGCCCGCCGCCGACCACCTGCCGCCCTCGGGTCTGCAGGCCGGCCCGGCCCTGCCGCTGCTGACGCCCAAGCCGGTGCAGACCGAGCGGCCCGAGCGCTACGACAACGTCCCGCAGGAGTACCAGAAGCCCAAGGGCAAGATGCTGATCTTCTGGGGCTGCGGCGAGCGCGCCCGCCCGGGCCAGCCCTATGTCATCGACTTCGCCAAGATGGCCTCAGGCCAGCAGAACCCGGCCAACCTCTTCAAGGGCATCGACTACCGCCCGATGCAGCCGCCGTCGGTCCAGCGCAACCGCACCTACGGCGAGTGGCCGAACGAGAAGACCCGCGACATGGTCCCCTCCAACGGCTCGCTGGTGGGCGCCCACACGATCCGCGGCAACTACAGCCCCGAGATCAACTTCACGCTCGAGGAAGACCAGGACTTCCTCGGCCCCATCAACCTGACCACCAACGCCAAGGCCCCGGGCGGCTGGGTGAACCTCGGCTGGAACCTGGTCGGCAACGCCCAGGCCTATTACGCCAGCGCCATGGGCGGCGACGGCGACACGGTGGTCATGTGGACCTCGTCCGAGACCCAGGCCGCCGGCTTCTCCAACCCCGACTTCCTCAGCCAGTCCGACATCAACCGCCTGGTGGCCAACAAGACCCTGATGGGCCCCACCCAGAAGACCTGCGCCGTGCCCAAGGAGGTGCTGGACGCCGCCCCCAGCGCCATCGCCCAGCTCGTGGCCTACGGCGGCGAGGCCAACTTCGTCTATCCGCCCCGCCCGCAGGATCCCAAGGTGACCTGGAACCAGCAGTGGGCGGTCAAGGTCCGCTACCGCTCGGCCACCGGCGGCATCCTCGGCCAGGAGATGCCGAACATGAGCGGCGGCGGCCGCGGCGGCCGGGCCGGCATGCCCGGCGCCCCCGCCCCGCAGCAACAGCAGCAGCCGCCCAAGCCCCCCAGCGCTTCCGACATCCTGCGCCAGGGCATCCTCGGCGGCCTGCCGTTCCCCCGCCGCTAGGGCTGAGGACGCGGGCCTGGAAAAAATCGGCGGGACGGGGACTTGCGCTCCGTCCCGCCCCCGACTAGGTTCCGCGCCCTCGCCGAGAGGCAATGCGCGCCCGTAGCTCAGCTGGATAGAGCATCAGACTACGAATCTGAGGGTCGGACGTTCGAATCGTTCCGGGCGCGCCATTTCTTCCCTGCCGACCTCCCGGAGCCCGGGTGGTCCGGCGGTCAGAACACCCACTTCCCTTCCTTCAGGCTCGCGGGCGCCTCGTCCCCGTCCGCCGGGCCGTCCTCCGGATGTTCGCGCCGCAGTTCGCCCGTGCGGCTGTCGCGCAGATAGGCGACCACCTTGCGCGTCCCGTCCGGCTGGGGCTCCACCTTGAAGTGGCGGACGGTCCAGACCACCGGCCCCGCCTGCTGGGCCGGCGAGGCGGCCTCCCGCTCCAGCGTCGTCTCCGCCTCCACCGGCCGGTGCCGCCCGAACCGCGCCGGCGCCAGCCCCGCCGCCGTCCAGCGCAGCTGCCTCAGCTTCACCTCGGTGGCATAGGCCGTCGCCGGCGTCACCGCCGAGGCGATCTCCCAGCCCAGGTCGCAGAACTGCTCGGCCTGCACCCCGCGCGCCCGCGCCACCCGTTCGGCGAATTCGGGATACCGCGCCCGCCACAGCGCCACCGTCGACTGCGACGGCATCGCCGGGTCGCGGCAGATGGCGCTCATCGACTCGCCCAGCGACAGCCGCGCGAAGATCTCCATCGCCGTCGCCTCGCAATAGGACGAGCGCCGCCCGCCGCCCCGCTCATGGTCCCACCCGCCCAGGGTCTGCGCCCGCGCCAGCGCCCGGCCGAACCGCCCGTGCGCCTTCGCCCAGGCGGTCACCGTTCCGCGGTTGGGCATGTCCGCCTCTGAACAGATCCGCTGGATCGTCTCCCCCGCCGCCACTCGCCGGCAGATCGCCCGCCCCAGCTCGGCCGAAAACCGCACCCCCGTCCGCCCATGCCGCCGCGACGGCGCCTCCGCGGCCGCGGCCGCCACCACCACCTCATCCACGGGTCCACCCCTGATGTCCGGAAAACGAAAAGGGCCCCGCCACGCCGCCAGGCGCAGATCGAGACCCTGACCGAACCTTCTCAGAAACGCGCGCGAATGTCAAGAACAAAAAGAGAACGACAGCCGCGGCCGGAAAGGCGCTCCGGCCGCGGCCGCAACTAGGCCGGGACCGCGGCCGGGACGTCCTGGTGGTAGGGGCAGAGGGGCCGGGCCTGCAGCCGTTCCACATAGGCGGTCAGATGCGGCAGGTCCTCGGCCATCCCCTGCCACACGCCCCAGCAGGCCGCATAGCCGGTGAAGATGTCGGTCAGCGAGAACCGGTCGTCCACCAGCCAGTCCCGGTCCTTCAGATGAGCGTCCAGCACCGCCAGGCCCCGCTTCGCCGCCGCCTCGTTCTGGGGAAACACCGCCGGCAGCCGCTCGTCCTCCGGCAGGATGAACATGTTGCGGGCGGTATGCCAGAGGAACGCCTCGATCTCCGACAGCGTGAACGCCACCCACTGGTCGTGCAGCGCCCGCGCCCACGTGCCCGAGGGCGCCAGAAGCCCCGCCTCCGGATGGCTGTCGGCCAGCCAGTTGCAGATGGCGGCCGACTCGAACAGCGGCCGCCCCCCATCGCGCAGCGCCGGCAGCTTGCTCAGCGGATGGATCTGCGCCAGCTCCGGCATCTCGAACACCTCCCTCCCCGCGATGCTCTCGAACGGCACGCCCAGCTCCAGCAGCGTCCAGCGCGCACGGGCCGAACGGGTCGGCTGCAACTCATAAAGGGTGATCGACATCGGGGCGGTCCTCGAAACCGCGGCCCCCATCGGGCCGCAGGCAAAGGACGAACCGGCCGCGCCCCGGCCGACACTTTTGCGCGCCGTCGGTGTCAGACCGCGGCCACCTAAAACTTAGTCACCCGCACACCGCGCAGTTCACCCGCTTGCACTCATAGCTTGACCATGCAGAATGGCTGCGGGGAAGGGCGTGAATCCAGCAGGATCGCGGCCGGTGTGTTCGGGGGAGTACATGAAGTTCCATCTAGTCGCGGCGGTCGTCGCCGCCGGCGCAAGCCTGTCCGCTTGCGCGACGATTACGCGCGGCCAGCACGAGGCCTGAGAGGTGCAAACCACGCCACCGGGCGCCAGCGTCAAGACCTCGTTGGGCGACTCTTGCGCGTCTACGCCGTGTTCGATCCGCATGAAGCGCGAGGCGGAGTTCTCGGCCGAGATCACCAAGCCGGGCTATGAGCCGGTCAAGGTCTCGGTCACGCATACGACCGCGGGCGCCGGCGGCGCCGGGATGGCCGGAAACTTGATCCTGGGCGGCGTGATCGGGGCTGTCATCGACGCGAACACCGGCGCCACTCAGCGCCTCACACCCAATCCTGTCATCGTGACGCTTGAACCTCGAAAAGGCGAGACCGCCCAATGAATATCCTGCGCCATTCCCATGCCGCCGCCGCCGTGGCCGCGATGCTCCTCCTCGCCGGGTGCGCGTCCGGCGGTCGCTCCACGCAGATGATCGCGCCCGTCGCTTCCGCCCAGGACCAGGTGCAGTCTGGACAGCCGGGGTTCCAGGCGGTCACGGTCGCCCCGAGCCAAGGTGGATCGGCGACCAATCCCCTCTGGATGTCGAACGTCTCCGCCGACCAGTTCGACGCTGCGCTGAAGGCGTCCCTGCAAGGCGCCGGCTTCCTCGCGCCCGACGGGTCTCCGGGCCAGGTCCGCGTCTCCGCCCGCCTGATCGAACTCGAGCGCCCGCTGGCCGGCCTGGATCTGACCGTCAAGTCCCGCGTGCATTACAGCGTGGTCGAGGTGGCCACCTCCAAGACCTTGATGGACGAGCCGATCGCGGCCAGCGGTACGGCCAAGATGAGCGAGGCGCTCATCGCGGTGGAACGGCTGAGGCTGGCGAACGAAGCCACGGTGCGCGCCAATATCCAGGCCTTCATCACCCGTCTGCGCGGCGTGCTCGCAGGGGCCGACTGAGCATTCGGCCGGGGCCGGGCGCGTCGGGCGCTTGAAAGGGCGGGCTAGCGCCCGATCTTTGCGTGCCCCCGTGCCGCGAGGGCGAATAAACTCGGCGGTCACTCCGCCTCCCGCCGTCCTGTCGCGAAGACGAGGGGGGGAGGCGACCGCGAGGCGGTGCAGGGGGCCTCAGGCACGCCCCACGGTGAGCGCGCCAAAGACGGCCCTCCCGGCGCGCGCTCACGCTCGCTACAACCTCTGCCATGAGCCTCCGCTAGATTCCCCCCGAGATGGGCCTCCGCTGGCTGCGTCAGCGGCCGCCAAGGCCGTCGCACCGATGAGCTTCCCAACCTTGATGGCCGAATGCGACCCGCCCGTCCCCTCGCCAAGTAAGTGGAAGCCCTCCCCGCCGCGAAGGCTCTGACCCACGAAGTGGGCCCCGCCTCCCCCTTAAGTCCCGTCGTCGCCGCCTTCCTCGGCTCCGAGTTCGAGGCTGCCCGCGCCCTGTTCGAAGCGGACAGGGCTCGAGCTTCCGATGCGTCGCCGATCATTCATGACGCACGGTCGCGCGTTGCGCGACTGAAGGTCGAAGCTGAGCGTGTTCATGCACGAGCGGTGATCGATGAAACGCGCGATGACACCGGCCGCACTGTGAGGCGATTTTACGGGACGGACCTATACGGTGTGCGGCTGATTTTGGAGTCGCGTGGCGCGGGCGTCGGGGGGCCTCGTCCGCCGCGCAACGCGGAGTATGGCCTGGGACGTGAACCACTGTTCCGCCGTACCCCATACGCGTGTCGCGGACTGTTAGCGGGATCGGTCAGGCGCTGACCCGGGGCGGCGTCCGACACCCCACTCCAAGGGGCTGCTGGGTCCAGCCGGCAGGAATTCGGTGTCGGAGGCGTCGAGCCCCGCCTTGCGAGCAAGGCGGGGCTCTGGCCGGCTAGCGGCGGCGGCCGTAGCCCTGACCGTATTCATTGTAGAGGGCGGCCCGCATGTCGGCGATCAGCGCCCGGTGGCGGTCGTCCAGCTCGAGCCGTTCGCGGCGAGTCAGGCCGCCTGCGCGGTAGCGGTTTTCGAGCCGGGCGAACTCATGCACCTCGGCCCGCAGCCTGGCGGCTTCGCGAGGCCTGAGTTCGCCATTGCGCAGGCCGGACTCGATCCGGCGTTCCGCAGTCTCGACGCGCTCGCTGGTGCGCCAGCGGCGTTGCTCGTGACGGTCGTGGTCACGGTAGCCGGATTGTTCGTACCGATCGTGGTCGCGATACGGCTGTGCGGCGACGGGACCAGCGACCGCCGTGAGGGCGGCCGCGGCGGCCAGGGTGGCGATGATGGTCTTCATCTGTTGTCTCCAGTTCTGATCGGCTGTGGCCGACCTTGTGACCGGATAAGACCATGCGCCGCCTGACAGCCCTCTGAGCCGCGCGGTCGGCTCCCGTTCATCGCAGCGAAACGGCCGGACCGGCGGGCGGTCCGGCCGCGGGGCTTCAGGCGGTCACGGTGGCCTGGGGCTGTCGGCCCTCGCCGCGGGCCGCCTGGAAGGCGTCGAGCGCAGCGGTCAGCTCGGCGGCGCCCAGCAGGCCGTCGCCGTCGGCGTCCAGACCGCCGAAGGCGCCGGCAAGGTCCGACCCCGCGTCGAGTTCCAACTGCGACTGGATTTCGGCCAGGCTGAGCGCGCCGTCGCTGTCGGCGTCGACCTCGTCGATCAGGCGCGAGGCGACGGCGGCGCTCGGCGGCGGACCGCGGCGTTCGGGCCGGTTGGCCTCCAGGCCGGCCGAGAGCTCCTCGGAACTGAGCTTGCCGTCGTCGTCGGTATCGAGGTTCGAGACCGCAGCCGATAGCTCCTCGGAGGCCTCGGCGCCCAGGGCGGTCTGGATCTCCTCCACGCCGAGCGCGCCGTCGGTGTCGCTGTCGGCATTCTCGATGAGCTGGGCGGCCAGGTCGCCCGCATCCGAGGATTCCTGGACCCCCAGCAGGCTGCCCAGGGTGTTGGCGGCGAACTGTTGGGCGCCGCCGCCGGGGGGCGGGCCGGGCGGAGGTCCGGACGGGGGACCGCCCGCGCCTTTGGGGCCGGTGGGCTTTTCCGGCCCATCCGTCGCACTCGTCTGCTGGAGGAGGGTGGCCAGGACGCGTTGCGCCTGGGACCCTCCGCTGGTCGCGGACGTCGTCGATATCTGCACTGTCGTTGCCTCGCTGTGGTCACTGGGACGCCCTGGCGCGCGCCGTTCGACGCGGCCGGGACAGGCCTGGACCTGCAAGACGAGCAGCAGGCGGGCGGCGGTCCGATTGTTTCATGGCGCAATGTCCGAATGAAACGATCCGGACATGGAACAGGCTGCGGCGGCGCAGGATGCGCAAAAAGCAGCCTGGGCCGAAATAATCGTCGGCGCGACGATAGTCATCCGGGCTTCGGTCGTGGGCAGTTATTTCCCACGGCGCGTCGGCGATTTCCTACGAGGGCCTGACCTGGTCGCGGAACTTCTCTTCCTCGCGCTGGTAGGTGTCGGGATGGTCGTACTCGGCGCGGGTGGCGCGCTCGGTGATAGGGTCGTTGGCGCGGTTGCGCCGCTTGTACTGGGTCATTCCCCAGACCAGGGCGGCCAGAAGCACCAGTGCGCCGAGGCCCCAGAGGATTTCAGGTGTAAGCATGGCGATCTCCTTGCTGGATCAATCGCCTGAGGGGCCGGGGGTTCCGATCAGCCGATCACGCGGCGCACCGCCGTCTCGATCACCGCCTGGGCGCGCTCGGGAGTCAGGCCCTGGTCGCGGCGCAGGCGCGACCAAGCCTCGTAGCTGAGCAGCAGGTCCAGCGCCTCCAGCTTCATGGGGTCGCCCGCGACCTCGGGCGGCAGCTCGCGCTCCAGGATGGCGCGCAGTTCGCGGACGAGGCGGGCGTAGTCCGAACCGATGAACCTGGAGCGGTGGCGCACCGCCTCGGCGGCCCGGCGAAAGGGCGCGATGGTCTCGAACGCCCGCGCGCGGCGGGCGACGAGCTCGACCGCCCGCTCGGGCCCCGGTCCGCTCTGGAACGGCTGCTCGATAATGGCCCGCAGCTCGGCCTCGATGACCAAGGACATCTCGCGGTAGAGGCTGTCCATGTCCTGGAAGTGACGGAAGACGGTGCGCAGGCCGACGTCCGCGCGGGCCGCCACCCGCTCGGCGCTGGGGGCGACCTCGTCGGCGCGGACCATCTCGATCATCGCCGCGACGATGCGGGCCCGATTGTCCATGCCGCGCCGGCGGCGGCCGTCGGCGACCTCGGTCGGGGCTTTGGCCTTGGCAGCGGTGCTCATGCCCTCATCTCGCCCGTGTCAGCCGGCCTGTCGAGAGGGCGGCATTGACGGCGATATAATGGCACGCATAATGTCATTAATCAAAGAGGGAGGACGGCATGGACATCCTGCGGACGCCGGACGCGCGGTTCGAGGGGCTGGCGGACTGGCCATACGCGCCGCGCTACGCCGAAGTCCGGGACGCGGACGGGACGGTCCTGCGGATCCACTATGTCGACGAGGGGCCGCGCGATGGGGCGGTGGTGCTGCTGATGCACGGCGAGCCGTCGTGGGCCTATCTCTACCGCCACATCATCGCCGGCCTGGTCGCCCGCGGGCGCCGGGTGATCGCGCCGGACCTGGTGGGCTTCGGCCGTTCGGACAAGCCAGCGAAACGGACCGACTATACGTACAAGCGGCACGTGGCCTGGATGAGCGCCTGGCTCACGGGGCTGGATCTCAAGGGGATCACGCTCTTCTGCCAGGACTGGGGTGGGCTGATCGGCCTGCGCCTGGTGGCGGCCTTTCCCGAGCGGTTCGCGGGCGTGGTGGTCGCCAACACCGGCCTGCCCACGGGCGGCGGCATGACCGAGGGTTTCAAGGCCTGGCTCGAGTTCAGCCAGAACGTGCCGCAGATGCCGATCGGCATGCTGCTGAACGGCGGCAGCGGCCGGAACCTTTCGGAGGCCGAGATCGCGGCCTACGACGCCCCGTTCCCCGACGAGACCTACAAGGAAGGCGCGCGGCAGTTCCCGACCCTGGTGCCCGTCACCGCCGAGCACCCCTCGGTGGCCGAGAACCTGGCGGCGTGGAAGGTGCTGGAGGCGTTCGACAAGCCCTTCCTGACCGCATTCAGCGACGGCGATGCGATCACCCGCGGCGGCGAGGCTGTCTTCCAGTCGCGGGTGCCCGGGGCGAAGGGCCAGCCGCACGTCACCTTGAGCGGCGGCCATTTCCTGCAGGAGGACAGTCCGCGAGAGATCGTCGAGGCGATCGACGGGCTGATCGAAAGGGCGCGGTCGTGAAGGTCGAGAACGCGGTCTTCCCGCAGCCCGAGCAGGCGATGGCGTTCTTTGGCGGCGCCGAGGACGGCCCGTTCGTGATGGTCAACCTGCTGAAGTTCAAGCCGAAGGCCGAGTACGCCGACGGTTCGGACGCGCACCTGACCGGCGCGGAGGCCTACGCCCGCTACGGTGAGGAGGTGCGCAAGCTGGTGGAGGGTCTGGGCGGGAAGATCCGCTATTCGGGCCACGTCACCGGCCTGCTGCTGGGCGAGGTCGAGGAGCTGTGGGACATGGTGGCCCTGGCGGAATACCCCTCGCTGGAGGCGTTCCGAAACATGGCCATGTCGCCGCAGATGGCCGCCATCGAGCACCACCGGAAGGCCGGTCTGGCGGGCCAGCTGAACATTCGGACCAAGCCGGGCCTGGGCTTTTAACGGCCTGCGAACTGCAAGCTTGGCCGTGTCGTCCGAAACCGGCATTCCTGCGTAGAATGTCAGCGGCCCCGCGCGGGCGCTCATTGGTCCAAGCAGCACAGGAATTTCCGGATGCGTCTCCTGCATCTCGCTCTCGCCTTCGCCCTGGTCGCGGCGCCCGCCGCGCAGGCGCAGGACACGCCACAGAAGATGCTGGACCTGGCCCGGCAGCTGCGCGCGCAGGCGGCGCAGATGGAGGACAGCCTGCCGCCCGAGGACGTCGCCGACCTGCTGCGGCAGGCCGAGGAGATCGAGCAGGGCGTGCGCGACGGCGGCTATTCGGCGCCGGTGGCGGTCGAGCCGCCCAGCCTCGCCAAGCGGATCGCGGACGCGCATGGCGGGCGTCTCGACTGGCTGGCGCATGAGGTGGCCTGCGTCGGCTACGCCTGGGAGAACTATCGCACCTTCGTGTCCAACTACGGGGATCCCGAGCGCGACCGGCTGTGCCGCGTCGCGTACGGCCATTACGCGAACTACTTTCTGACCGCTCGCGACGGCGCGGGCTCGGCCAAGACCGACCCGCTGCTGGCGGCCTACGATCAGGCCGCTCAGGCCGCCGTCGACTACTACGCGAAGCGATAGCGGTTCAGTTATCCCAGAGGACGTATTCCTCGCCGGGCTTCTGCGGCTGTCCGCTGGGGCGATCGACGAAGACGGGGCCCTGCAGCAGCGACGGCCATAGCGGCTTCACGCTTTCGGCGTCCTGGGCGCGGATCAGGGCCAGCAGGCGCTGGACCTGGGCCGGCTCCTTCCTCGACAGGTCGTGCTGCTCGGTGGGATCGGCGGCGAGGTTGAACAGCCACACCTTGTTCTGCGCCTCGCTGGACTGGAGCTTCCAGTCCCCGTCGCGGACGACCTTGTACTGGCCCGACCTCCAGAACATCACCTGGTGCGGCCGGTCCGACGTCTTGCCCTGGACGTAGGGCAAGAGGTCGACGCCGTCGATCTTGCGGTCGGTCGGGACGGCGGCGCCGGCCACCGCGGCGGCGGTGGCGAAGATGTCCACGTGCCCGACGGGATAGGGATAGCGCGAGCCGGCCGGGATCGCGGCGGGCCATCGCATGAAGAACGGGGCGTGGATGCCGCCCTCGAAGAAGGTGGACTTGAAACCGCGGAACGGCCGGTTGACCTCCTGCAGGCCGACATAGCCGGCGCCGCCGTTGTCGCTGGAGAAGATCACCAGCGTGTTGTCGTCCAGCCCCTCGTCCTTGAGCGCCTGGAGGATGCGGCCGACGTTCCAGTCCAGGTTCCGGGCCATGGCGCCATAGACCCGCAGGCGATGGTCCTTGATCTGGGGCAGGGCGTCGTAGTCGGCCTTCTTCGCCTGCAGCGGCGTATGGATGGCGTTCGGCGCAAAGTAGAGGAAGAAGGGCCGGTTCCGATTGGCCTTGATCGCGCGGACCGCCTCGTCGGCCAGGTAGTCGGTCATGTAGCCCTTGGGCTGGAACATCGGCGAGCCGTTGTGCTGCACGGCGTAGGGCAGGTTCGGCCACAGGAAACGGTCGATGGGATCCCAGGGTTGCTTGGCGTTGGCCACGCCCTTGTCCTTCTCGGGCAGGTACATGGCGCCGCCCGCGATGAAGCCTAGGCTCTCGTCGAACCCCTGGTCCTCGGGCCGCGAGCCCTTCTTGCCGCCAAGGTGCCATTTGCCGAGGTGAATGGTGCGGTAGCCGCGGGTCTTCAGCACCTCGGCGATGGTGATCTCGCCGGCGGGCATGCTCAGGGTGTTCACCGCATCGGGCGTCCGCGCCGTGCTGCCCGGAGGCATGTCCTTGAGCCGGTTCGCGAAGAACTTCGGCTTCACCAGGGCGCCGGGTTCGGCCTCGGTGCCGACCATCCGCTCGAAGGCGACGGGCGCGGGCGTGAATTCGAAGCCGAAGCGCGTGGGATAGCGACCGGTCATGATCGCCGCGCGCGACGGGGCGCAGGTGGCGTTCCCGGCGTACCCCGCGGCGAAGGCCACGCCTTCGCGGCCGATGGCGTCGATGTTGGGCGTCGGGACCGCGCCATTCGCCACGCCGCCGCCATTGAAGCTGATGTCGTTGTAGCCGAGGTCGTCCGCCAGGATGAAGACGACGTTCGGCGGCCGCTCGCCTTCGGGCGCGGTGGCCGGGCCCTGGGCCCAGGTGACCGGCCGGTTCGGCTCCACCGGCGGCAGGCGCGAGCGGGCGATCATGGCGAAGATCGTCATGCGGTTCAGATAGGCCGCGCCCAATCCCACGAGCACGACCAGCACAAGGGCCGCCAGCCACTTCCAGAGCCGCATGCCGTCCTCCCCGTCTTTCGTTGGACATAGCATATAGTGACATTATGCGTGCCGCTAGATCGTTCGAACCTTAACCGTTCGGACGCGTTCGGGAGCGAGGGGCAGGACGTCGACGACCTGGAGCCTTCGTGACGAACCCGTTTTTCCGCAAGCTTCTGCGTCGCGACCGCAGCCTCACGGAGGCCGAGGCGCGGGCGCTGGACGAGGCCGTCTCGCACCGGATCGAGGTGGACGCCGACGTGGAACTGGTCCGCCAGGACGAGATCAGCCACCAGTCCCTGCTCCTCGAACAGGGCTGGGCCTGCCGGTACGGCGCGTTGCCGGACGGCCGACGGCAGATCCTGGCGCTGCACGTCAGCGGGGACTTCGTGGACCTGCAGAGCTTCCCGCTGAAGCGCATGGACCACACCGTGGCGACGCTTAGCCGCTGCCGCATCGCCGTCTATCCGCACGAGAATCTGCGCCGGTTGAGCGAGACGATGCCGCACCTGACGCGGCTGCTGTGGATGGCCACGCTGATCGACGCGGCCATCCTTCGGCAATGGTTGCTGGGGGCCGGCCAGCGATCTGCCCTGGAACGGGCGGCTCACCTCATCTGCGAGCTGTTCACCCGGCTGGACGTGGTGGGCGCGGCCCCCGACGGCGTGTTCAACCTGCCCCTGACCCAGGCCGAGCTGGGCGATGCGCTGGGGGTTTCGCAGGTCCATGCCAACCGCGTCGTCGGCGAGCTGCGAAGCCGCGGCCTCGTCACCTGGCGAGACGAGACGGTGCGGATCCTGGACTGGCCGGGGCTGCAGGCGCTGGCCGAGTTCGATCCCACCTACCTGATGCTGGAGTCGATGGATCGCTGAGGGCTGCACGCTGCAATTGTGAGCGACCTTAACCCAGTTAATTCGCAGACCCCGCGGCGCATGGTCTGCAAACCGGAATGGCGGGGAGACTGATCGCAAACCTGGAAGGTCATGGGCCGCTGGCGCAGGAGGAACGCGCCGCGGTGGAGGCCCTGGTGGGCCCGATGAAGACCCTGCCCTCCGATACGGAGCTGGTGACGGACGGCGAGGCCGCACCCGACTGCCACGTGCTGATGGAGGGCCAGGCGTTCCGGCACAAGACGCTGCCCGATGGGCGGCGCCAGATCGTCTTCTTCCATGTCCCCGGCGACATCCTGGACCTGCAGCTCGCGGGGATGCCGGTGGACTACAGCGTCTCGACCCTGGCGATGTGCCGCGTGGCGCCGATCGCGCGCGGACGGCTGGCGGACCTGATCGCGCTGCGTCCCCGGCTGGGGCAGGCCTTCTGGCGTCTCAGCCTCCTCGAAGCGGCGATCCAGCGCGAGTGGATGTTCGGCATGGGACGGCGGACGGCCTACGCCCGCGTCGCCCACCTGTTGTGCGAGGTCTATGCGCGGATGCAGCGGGCGGACCTGGTGCAGAACAACCGTTGCCGGTTCCCGATCACGCAGAACCACCTGGCCGATGCGGCGGGGCTGTCGGGCGTGCATACCAACCGGGTGCTGCAGGCGCTCCGGGCCAACGGCCTCATCGAGCTGCGCTCGCGCGAGCTGATCGTGCGGGATTGGGCAGGCCTTGTGGCGGCGGGCGAGTTCGACGCAGCCTACCTGCAGGGCGCAGCGGAGCGGGTGGCCATGGCGCGGCCCGGCGGCGGCTTGGCCGCTCGTGGTTAGGCCAAGGGCAAGGTGACCCGCGCGCGCAGCCCTTCCGGCCTCGCCACCAGCTCGACGTCGCCGCCGTGGGCGCGGGCCGTCGAGCGGGCGATGGGCAGGCCGAGGCCGATGCCGCCGGCGTCCAGGTTGCGCGAGACATCGGCGCGGTAGAACGGCTGGAACACGCGCTCGAGGTCGTCGTGGGAAAGTCCTTCGCCGGCGTCGTCGATCTCCACGACCGCATGGTCGTCTTCGCGGCCGACGCGGATCCGCGCCTGGCCGCCGTACTTCACCGCATTGTCTACGAGGTTCACGAACAGGCGCTGGAGGGCGACGGCGTCGCCGTCCACAGTCACCGTCGCCGACCCGGAGATCTCCACGTCGCCGCCGACCATGGCCGCGTCGTCGGCGACGCACTCGACGAGCGACAGCAGGTCCAGTCGTTCGCGATGGCGTGGGGTGCTCTCGTTGCGGATGAAGGTGAGCACGCCCTGGATCATTTGCTCCATCTGGGCGACGTCGGAGAGGACCGTCTGTTTGAGCGCGGGCGGGGCGCGTTCCAACTTGAACCGGATACGGGCCAGCGGGGTGCGCAGGTCGTGACTGATGGCGCCGACCATGGCAGTGCGGTCATCGACGTAGCGCTTGAGCCGGCCCTGCATGGCGTTGAAGGCCTCGGCTGCGGCGCCGATCTCGGCTGGGCCGGAAAGCGCCATTTGAGGCGCGTGGGGATCGCGGCCCAGGCGCTCGGCGGCCTCCGAAAAGCGCTTCAAGGGCGCGGTGATGCGGCGCGCGAAGAGGAAGCCCGCCGGGGCCACGACGGCAAATCCCGTGGCCAGCAGCAGGAAGATGCGCTTCTGCCAGTCGGTGGGGAAGGGCTCGGGACTGGACCGCACCACCACCCAGCGGCCGTCCGCGCGCCGCACGGCGGCGGTGAAGTCGCCCAGCACCATCTCGCGCGGGCCGCGGAAGCGGAACTGCGGCGGCGGGCCCGGCGGCCCATCGAGGCCCGCGCCCTGTGGCGGCGGGCCGGGCGGCGCGCCGTCCGGCGTGCGGCGGTCCTCGAACACCATCCGCCGCATCCGGGGGTGAAGCAGCCGCTCGAACAGCGCGAGCGGTCGCGGAACGAACCGCACATCTTGGACCGGCCGGCCGAGGGCGGCGGCGAGGGCGGCTTCGCCATGTACGGCGGCGTGGCGGCGGGCCGCGGGCGGCGGGGGCGGCGCATCGGCCACGTTCCGCAGCATGGGCCGCCCGAAGCGGGCCGTCAGCGGGCCGCCCTGCAGCGCGCCAGCGATCTCGGTCAGGCGGTAGAGCGGCGGCTGCGGCGGCGGCAGCAGGGCTATGGCGAAAAACACCAGCAGATGCGTCGCGAACAGGCAGGCGACGATCAGGGCGACGAGCTGCAGTCCGATCGAGGCGCGCGGCGGCGCCGGAAGCTTCATGGCCGGGTGACCGCCACGTCGAACATGTAGCCGGCGCCGCGCACGGTCTTGATGATCTCGGTCTCGCTGCAGGCGTGCAGCTTGCGCCGCAGGCGGCTGATCTGGACGTCGACCGCGCGATCGAACACGTCGGCGTCGTTGCCGCGGGCGATGTCGAGGAGCTGGTCGCGCGACAGGATCCGCTGGGGGTGATCCAGGAAGGCCGACAGCAGCGAGAACTCGCCCGAGGTGAGCAGGATCGTGGCGCCGTTGGGCGCCCGAAGCTGGCGGCGCAGGGCGTCCACCACGAAGCCTTGGAACTGATAGGCCTTGCCCTTGCGGGGCGCGCCGCCGCGCACCTCCTCCAGACGCCGGAACACGGCGCGGACGCGGGCCAGCAGTTCCCGGGGGCTGACGGGCTTGGGCAGATAGTCGTCGGCGCCCAGCTCCAGACCGAGAACCCGGTCGATCTCTTCGCCCATGGCGCTGACCATGATGATCGCCGGGCCGCCCTCGGCCGACAGGCGCCGGCAGATCGACAGGCCGTCCTCGCCGGGGAGCATCAGGTCGAGGACCACGAGGTCCACCGGGGCCTGGGCCAGGGCGCGGTCCATCGCCCGGGCGTCCGCCGCGGCATGCACATGGAATCCGTGATCGGCGAGATAGGCGCTCACCTGCTCGCGCAGCTGGGTGTCGTCCTCGACAACCAGGATGTGGCGGGCCGGCAGGACCGAAGGTTGGGCCATCATGAAGGGTCCTCTCGCCGCGAACTGTGGCGCCGTCATAGCGACTTCGCCACAATTCGCCGCAAGGGCTGATCGGGGCGGCGCCTAGAGGGGCGGCAAGGGACCGTCCGGGCCGCCACGGCGGCGGATCATCATGTGAGGGCCGTCGCCGGGTCCGCCGGGCATTCCCATCATCATGTGCTGGCCCGGACCGCCCCGCGGCCCCTTGAGGCGCTGGAGCGCGTCGAACACCTTCTGCTGATCGGGCGACAGGGCGGCATAGAACTTGGCCAGGGCCTGGCGCATGCCGTCCAGGTGCGCGCGCATCTCGGCCTCGTGCTGAGACATCTCTTCCAGGCGCTGGGGCGTGGTGAGCGGCCTGGGCTCGGCGGGGCCCCTGCGTTCGTGGATCTTCGGCCTGTGGGCCTCGACGAAGGCCGCCAGGGCGGGCTCCTGGTCCGGCCGCAGGCGGAGCACCGTCTTCAGGTCCTCGATGTGCTGCTTCTGCATGGCCTCGTGGCGCGCCTTCAGCTCGGCCGTCGGCGGCTCATCCCGCAGGCCGGGGGGCGCAGGCTGGGCATGGGCGAAGCTGGCCAGCGCGAGGGCTGCCGGGGCGAGGCCCAGGATCAGTCGGCGTGTCATCGGGGGCATTCTCCTCTTCCCTGAGGCGGAGGAATGTCTCACGGGCGACCGCGCCCATGATGCCGACCCGGGCGACATCCCTGAAATGTTCGGGAAAAGCAGCGGGCTCCGCGCTAGAGCGCGTCAGGGTTAAGTGGAAGCCGGTTAACCCGCCCGACGCGCTCTAAACCTTTGATTTAGAGCCTTTTTGTCTGGTTCAGATGATCCCATCTGAACCAGAAAGGCTCTAGGTCAGCGGAAGACGTGGATGCCGCCCGCGCCGCCGCCGGGCGCCTCGGCCAGGCCCCGAATCTCCAATTGCGCGCGCCGGGCGCCGCAGGCGCAGCGCAGCCGGTGCTCCAGGTCGTGCAGGGTCTGGCGGCTGAGGCCTTGCGCGAGCCAAGGCTTGGGATCGACCGCCGCCTCGCGCCCGCAGGCGCAGCGCGCCCACAGGCTGGACCGCGCGGCCGTGGCCCAACCCAGGCGGGCCTCGCCGAAGCTCCACTCCCGCGCAAACTGTCTGTTTCCGTCCGCCATGATCGAGACTCCTTGGTGCGAACAAAAGCAGAACTTTTCGGACGCGACTACGCCATACCGGCTGTTTTTTTGAGTCGTCTCAACCCGGCGTGGTTGAGCTGGCGGGCTTATCCCCAGCCCATCGCTCCGCGAAGTCGTAGAGGGGCGCGAAGGCGTCCAGGAGCTCCCGTCCGCGCGCGGTCAGACCGTAGCCTTGGCCCGTCGAATGATCGACCAGCCCCGCCTCGCGCAGCTCGGCCAGCCGGCCCTGCAACACGGTGGGCGAGGCCTCGTCGCAGGCGCTCCGGAGAGCGCGGGAGGTCAGCGGCCCGCCGCGCAGCTCCCAGAGCACGCGCAAGGCCCATCGCCGCCCGAGCAGGTCGAGCAGCACCATGATCGGCCGCCCGGTGCGGGAGCCGCGGACACGCCGATCCGTCATGCCTTGACCGGCGCTACGGAAAATGTAGCGTTCATGCTATCGAAGTCGTAGCAAGGAGCGGAAGCCATGCCAAGGATCGCACCGCTGGAGCCGCCGTACCCGGCGGACATCCAGGCCAACTTCGACGCCATCATGCAGGGTGCGCCGCCGCTGTTGCTGTTCCGCACCCTGGCCACGTCGGAGCGGGCCTGGCGGAAGTTCCGCGCCGGCTCGCTGCTGGACCGGGGGCCATTGGGACTACGCGAACGCGAACTGGTCATCGACCGCACCTGCGCCCTGGCGGGCAACGAGTACGAGTGGGGCGTCCACGTCTCGGCCTTCGCCGCGGCCGCGCGGCTGACGCCGGAGGAGGTCGCGGCCACGGTGGGCGAAGGCTCGGCGGCGGCCTGCTGGAGCCCGGCGGAACGTGCGCTGCTGGCCGCCGCCGAGGCGCTGCATGACCGGGCGGCGCTGAGCGAGGCGGAATTCGCGGCCCTGCGTGCGCACTACGACGAGGCGCAGGTGCTGGAGGCGATCCTGCTCTGCGGCTTCTACCGGACGGTGTCCTACGTGGTCGGCGCGCTCGCCTTGCCGCCGGAGCCCGGCGCGGCGCGGTTCCCGGCCTGACGCGGCCTTATTGCGAGGCGGCCGCCTCGACCGTCTCGCGCAGGCCCTGGCGCGCCAGTTCGTCGGCGCGTTCGTTGTGCTCGTGGCCGGCGTGGCCCTTGACCCAGCGCCACTTCACATCGTGGCGGGCGCGGGCTTCGTCGAGGCGGCGCCAGAGGTCGTCGTTCTTGACGGGCTTGTTGTCGGCGGTCCGCCAGCCCCGGCGCTTCCAGCCGTGGATCCACTCCGAAATGCCCTTCATCACGTACTGGCTGTCGGTGTGCAGCTCGACCTGGCAGGGCTTCTTGAGGGCTTCGAGCGCGGCGATGGCGCCCATCAGCTCCATGCGGTTGTTGGTGGTGGCCAGCTCACCCCCCGACAGCTCCTTGGTCGTCGATCCGTGCATCAGGATCGCGCCCCAGCCGCCGGGCCCCGGATTCCCCGAGCATGCGCCGTCCGTGTAGATCACCACGCCCGGGGTCACTGTGCGGCCGGCGCCCCGAACAGGACGAGGTCGGGCGAGGACCGGTGGACGGCCAGCTTGCGCTCGTACTCCAGCGGGTCCTTGGGCCGGACCAGGGCGCCAGCGGGCGTCGCGCCCCAGTCGTGCAGGCGGGTCAGGAAGAAGCGCATGGCCGCGCCGTGCGCCAGCACCGGCAGGGCGGCGCGCTCGGCGTCGGACAGCGGCCGCAGGCTCTCGTATCCGGCCAGGAACTGGCGCGCCGAGGTGATGTTGAAGCTGCCGTCCGGCTCGAAGCACCAGGCGTTCAGGGCGATGGCGACGTCGTAGGCGAAGGCGTCGACGCAGGCGAAATAGAAGTCGATCGTCCCGGCGAACTTCGGCCCGGCGAAGAACACGTTGTCCGGGAAGTAGTCCGCGTGGATCACGCCGGTCGGCAGGCCCGTGGGCCAGCGCCGGGCCAGCATCTCCAGATCCTGGGCGATCACCTTGGACAGGCCGGGCTTCAGCGCCTCGGCCGCTGCGTGCAGGCCTGCGAACAGCGGCGACCAAGCGGCCTGGCCCAGGTCGTTCGCGCGTTGGCCGGGGAAGCCCGCCTGCGCCAGGTGCAGGCCGGCGAGGCCAGCGCCCGCCTCGCGGCAGTGCGCGGCGGTCGGGCGGCGGACCGAAAGGCCGTTCAGGAACTCCACGATGGCGCAGGGCTTGCCGCGAACGGTCTTGATCAGGTCGCCGCGGCGGTCCGCCTTCGGCTCGGCCGACGGATAGCCGTGCCTGGCCAGCCAGCGCATCAGCTCCAGGAAGAACGGCAGGTCGGCCTCGTTCACCCGCTTCTCGTAGACCGTGAGGATGTAGCGCCCGGCCTCGGTCTCCAGCAGGAAGTTGGAGTTCTCCACGCCTTCGGCGATGCCCTTGAACGCCAGCGGGGCGCCCAGGTCGAAGTCGGCCAGGAGGGCGGCCAGTTCGTCGTCGGTGATGTCGGTGTAGACCGCCATGGGCCCCCCGATGGGCGACGGCGGGCGGTCGGTCAAGGACGTTGCGGCGCTTTCCGCGGAACCGCGCGATTGTGGTACAAGACGGGGACCCTCACGGGAGGAATACATGATCGAGCTGAAGGTCGAGCGGATTGGCGACCAGGTGGCGGTCGTCCTCACGGAAGAGGTGCTCAAGGCCCTCCACCTCAATGTGGGCGACACGCTGCAGCTCACGCCCGCTAGCGATGGCGGCCTGCAGGCCATGGGGCGGGAAGGCTGGATCGACGATCCCCACGCCCGCGGCCGCGCCTTCCTTCGCCGCTACAACCGCACGTTCGAGCGGTTCGAGGGGTAGGGCGGACGGAGACGACCGGAGCGGGTCATGATACGGTTGTGCGCCTGGAGCCGCAGATGATCGTTCTGAAAGTCAAACAAACCGACGAAGGCCTCGCCATTGTTCTCAATCCGGAAGCTCAGGATCTCCTGGGCGCCGCTGATGGGCAGAGTGTCGGCTTTCAGGTTTCGGAAGACGGCCAGCTCACGATCGGGACGCTGGATATGAGCTTCGAGGCCCGGCGAGCACGCGGACGGGCCTTTCTCAAGCGCTACGACAAGACCTTCCAGGCTCTCGCGAAATAGTCCGATGACCGCGGAACCCGTCTGGCTGGACAAGCCGCTGATGCTTGCCCTGTACGATGACGTGGTCGTAGCGTCTGGCGGCGCGGCCGGACTGCGGGACAAGGGCTTGCTTGAGTCGGCGCTGGCGCGCCCCATCAACCGGCGCGCTTACGAAGGTGTCGACGACCTGCTTGAACTGGCCGCGACCTACGCTGTCGGGATCGCCTCGAACCACCCTTTCGTCGATGGCAACAAGCGAATGGCGTTCATCGCCCTCGGCCAGTTCCTGGAAGACAACGGGATCGTCCTGACAGCGAATGCCGACGACGCGACCGAAATCATGCTGTCGGTCGCGACGGGCAAGACGGACATCGCGGCTCTGGCCGCGTGGCTGCAAAGCCGAACGCTCCGGATCGGCCGGGCGCCCTAAGCCACCGCGCGGGGCAGTTTGAAGGTGACGGTCTCGCGGGCCGTGTCGATCTCTTCCACGGTGACGTCGAAGCTGTCGGCCAGGCGGTCGATGACGCCCTGGACCAGCACCTCGGGCGCGGAGGCCCCGGCGGTGACGCCGACCGTGCGGGCGCCGTCGATCCAGGACAGGTCCAGGGCCGAGGCGTCATCGATCAGATAGGCCTCGGCGCCCGAGCGGCGTCCCACCTCGGCCAGGCGCACCGAGTTGGACGAGTTGGCGCTGCCCAGCACCAGCAGCACCTGGGACCGCGCGGCGATGGCCTTCACCGCCTCCTGGCGGTTGGTGGTGGCGTAGCAGATGTCTTCCTTGTGGGGCGCAGCGATCTGCGGGAAGCGGGCCCGCAGCGCGGCGACGATCTCGGCGGTGTCGTCCACCGACAGGGTGGTCTGGGTGACGAAGGCGACGTTGGCCGGGTCCCGCGGCTGGAACGCCCGAGCATCCTCCACCGTCTCGATCAGGGCCACGGCGCCCTCGGGAAGCTGGCCCATGGTGCCGACGACCTCGGGATGGCCGGCATGGCCGATCAGCACGATCTCGCGGCCGGCGTCGAAATGGCGGCCGGCCTCGACGTGGACCTTGGAGACCAGCGGGCAGGTGGCGTCGAGGTAGAGCATCTTCCGCGCCTTTGCGTCGGCCGGGACAGATTTCGGCACCCCGTGGGCCGAGAACACCACCGGCCGGTCGGCCGGACACTCGTCCAGTTCCTCCACGAAGATCGCGCCCAGCGCCTTCAGCCGATCGACCACGTGACGGTTGTGGACGATCTCGTGGCGGACATAGACCGGCGCGCCGTACTTCTCGATCGCCCGCTCGACGATCTGGATCGCGCGGTCCACCCCGGCGCAGAAGCCGCGAGGACTGGCGAGCAGGACGGTGAGGGGCGGGCGGGTCGACATGGGCCGGAACCTAGTGCCGCAGCGCCGCAATCGCTAGGCCGCGTTGCAGCCATAGTCCTCAGGCTGTACTTAGCGGCTTGACCCCGCGAACTCCTCGCGGGCCGATTTTCGAGACGCTTTTCCATGCGCCGCCAGATGCTCCTTGCCGCCGCCGTCGTGGCGGCCTTCACCGCCGTCCCGGCCATGTCGTACGCGCAGGGACGCCGCGACCCTGAGGCCGAACAGCGCAAGCAGCAGGAAGAGGCGGCCAAGAAGCGCAGGCAGCGTGAGGAGTGGGGCGACAACCAGGCGCCGCTGCAGGCCCTGCGCAACGCCGGCCCGTGCCCGTTCGTGAAGTCGCTGTACGATGCGGCCCGCTACGTCGAGTTCAAGGAAGGCCGCGAGGCGTCGGCCAACGTCGCCTGGTCCGGCGAGATCCAGGGCATTTCGGCCGGCTGCCAGTACAAGGATGAAGAGCCGATCCAGCTGCGGATGGAGGTGCTGTTCGAGGTGGGCAAGGGCCCGCAGGCCGACGGTCGCCAGAAGACCTATCGCTACTGGGTGGCGGTGACCGACCGTAACCGCAGCGTCCTGGCCAAGGAGACGTTCGACCTGCCGGTGACCTTCCCCGAGGGCGAGGACCGGCTCTACGTCACCGAGAACATCAACAACATCACCATCCCGCGGGCGTCGATCTCGACCTCCGGTTCGAACTTCGAGGTGCTGATCGGCTTCGAGGTCACGCCGCAGATGGCGGCCTTCAACCGCGACGGCAAGCGCTTCCGCCTGAACGTCGGCCAGGCGAGCAACACTCCGAACCCATGAGCGACCTGAAATCGGCCTTGGGCGAGGCGGTCGAGGCCGCCTTCGCCGCCATTGGCGCGCCTGCCGAACTCGGCCGCGTCACGCCCTCGGACCGGCCCGACCTCGCCGACTTCCAGTCGAACGGCGCGCTGGCCGCGGCCAAGCGGCTGGGCAAGAATCCGCGCGAGATCGCCACAGCGGTGGTGGAGAAGCTGGCGGGCGATCCCCGGCTCAGCTCGGTCGAGATCGCCGGACCGGGTTTCATCAACCTGAAGGTTGCGGATGCCGCCTTGTCGGCGCGCGCCGAGGCCATCGCCAGCGACCCGCGCGCGGGCGCCGAAACGGTGGCGCACGCCCGCAAGGTGATCGTCGACTATGGCGGCCCGAACGTCGCCAAGCCGATGCACGTGGGGCACCTGCGCGCCTCGATCATCGGCGAGAGCATCAAGCGCCTCTATCGCTTCCGCGGCGATACGGTGGTGGGCGACGCTCACTTCGGCGACTGGGGCTACCAGATGGGCCTGCTGATCGGGGCCGTCATGGACGAGCATCCGGATATCGCCGCCCTGGTGGAGACGCTGGACGACAAGGACGCGCCGATCCCGGCCGCCTTCGAGAAGATCACGCTGGCCGATCTCGACCGGCTCTATCCCCTGGCCGCTGCGAAGGGGAAGGAAGATCCGGCCTATCGTGATCGCGCCCGCAAGCTGACCGCCGACCTGCAGGGCCACAAGCCCGGCTGCTACGTGCTGTGGCGCCAGTTCCGGGCGGTGACGCAGGTGGCGCTCGAGCGGGACTTCCATGCCCTGGGCGTGGACTTCGACTGGTGGAAGGGCGAGAGCGACGCCGATCCGCTGATCGAGGACATGGTCGCCGAGCTGGACGCCAAAGGCCTGCTGGTCGACGACCAGGGCGCGCGGATCATCCGCGTGGCGAAAGATGGCGACAAGCGCGAACTGCCGCCCCTGTTGGTCGTCTCGTCCGAGGGCTCGGCGATGTACGGGACCACGGATCTCGCCACCATCCTGGACCGCAAGCGCCAGTTCGGGCCGGACCTGGTCATCTACTGCGTCGACCAGCGCCAGGCCGACCACTTCGAGATCGTGTTCCGCGCGGCCTACCTGGCCGGCTACGCGACCGAGGGCCAGCTGGAGCACATCGGCTTCGGCACCATGAACGGGACCGACGGCAAGCCCTTCAAGACCCGCGAGGGCGGTGTCCTGAAGCTGAACGACCTGATCGAGATGACCCGGACGAAGGCGCGCGAGCGCCTGCACGAGGCGGGGCTGGGCGAAAACCTGCCCACGGAAGAGTTCGAAGAGATCGCCGGCAAGGTGGCCGTGGCGGCGCTCAAGTTCGCCGACCTGCAGAACTTCCGCGGCACGTCCTACGTCTTCGACCTGGACCGCTTCACCAGCTTCGAGGGCAAGACCGGGCCGTACCTGCTGTACCAGGCGGTGCGCGTGAAGAGCCTGCTGCGCCGGGCCGCCGACGAGGGCGCGCAAGCCGGTCCGGTCACCGTGGCCGAGCCGGCCGAGCGCGACCTGGTGCTGACGCTGGACGCGTTCGACGCGGCCCTGGCCGAGGCCTACGACAAGAAGGCGCCCAACGCCCTGGCCGAGCACGCCTATCGGCTGAGCCAGGCGTTCTCGAAATTCTATGCGGCCTGTCCGATCATGCTGTCGGCGCCGGCAGTGAAGGCCTCGCGCCTGACCCTGGCCAGCGCCACCCTGCGGCAGCTGGAACTGGCCCTGGACCTCCTGGGCATCGCCACGCCGGAGCGGATGTAACGCCGTTCATCCTGCGGTCAGGACCGGGCGGCTATCTGCCCGGCCCTGGCGCGAGGTTTGCACGCCTGTCGCCAGGAACACCGATCCTGGACAGTACATCGTGACGAACGACGACATCACCCTGCAGATCGGCCGCAGGCTCGCCGAACGGCGCCGCGACCTGGACCTCTCGCTGGCCGACGTCGCCGAACGCTGCGGGGTCAGCCTGCAGCAGATCCACAAGTACGAACGCGGGCAGAGCACGATCTCGGCGCCGATGCTGTACCGGCTGTCCCGATGCCTCGGCGTGCCGGTCAGCTACTTCTTCCAGGATCTGGAGGCTCTGGCCCAGGTCGAGGCCTGAGAGGCCCCAAAAAGGGGATGCCCCCGATCCGGGGCTGTGAGGATCGGGGGCTTTGGGGCTGTGACGGGGGGCTGGATGTCTCACCGTCAACGAGAAAACTTCAACTGAGGCGAGAAGGTTTCCTCCCGCGGCCATAATTTTTTCCGGTGCTCCAAGCGGGAGGGGCCCCGGCGTCGCCGCCAGGGCCCCCGCATGCCGTAGCCTCGTCGTCAGACGGCGGCGGCCAGCAGATTGCGGCGCTTGCGAAGGACGGCGCCCGTGCCGCCAAAACCCATGATCATCAGGGCCCAGGCGCCCGGCTCCGGAACCAGGGCGGCGCTGAAGGTGGCGGTGCTACCGAACACCGCTTCGCTGCCGCCGAAGCCTGAGATGGTCAGCACCTGGGGCCCGCCCAGGTTCACGGTCAGCGGTCCGCTCGCGCCGAGCACGATATTGCCGCCCTCGCCAACCGGCAGGTTGCTGACCGGAATGACCACCCCATTGAAGGTGAACGAGGTCACCGTCAGCGCGCTGTTCTCCAGAAAGCCGATCGAGCTCAGCGTGAAGCCGACCACGCCGGTCGGAAGTTCGAAGGCGAACGTGTCGGTGAAGGCGCCGGTCCCGGCGTCGTAGACGTGGGTCGAGCTGGTCTGGCCGGCGATGCTCTCTGCGCCGTCGATGCCCAGGCCATTGTCCCCGAACGCCACCGAGATGCCGCCGGTTGGCGAGGTGGTCCAGGGTTCGACGTAGGTTGCAGCCGCCGCTCCGCCCGCCGCCGCCAGGGAGACGGCAGCCGCCGTCAGCGCAAGAAGTTGGGTACGCGTTGTCATGTACAGCCCTTTTTCAGGTGAGACGGGCCGCACCCGGACGCATCGCCGCGGTCTGCTGGCCCGCCCCGTCAACCGGGGCGCCGCCCGATTGTTCCTGGCTCGGGCGCCAAAAATGTCGGAAGCCCGACCGTACGTCGCACCGTTGCCGGACGGCCCGGCGCCTGCTCATGTCCGTCCATGCCCGAGGCGTTCGTCATCCGTCCCGCCACCTCGTCCGACGACCTCGGCGCGGTGGCGGCGCTGTTCGAAGCCTACGCCACCGCCCTGCCCGTGGACCTCGGCTACCAGGACTTCCGGTCCGAACTCGCCGCCCTGCCGGGAAAGTATGCGCCGCCGGCCGGGGCGCTGCTGCTGGCGCGCGACGCCGGGGGCGCGCCGCTCGGATGCGTAGGCCTAAGGCCGCTCGCGCCGGCCGGCTGCTGCGAGATGAAGCGACTGTACCTTTCGCCGGCCGCCCGGGGCCTGGGGCTGGGCCGGGCGCTGGCGCAGGCGGCCGTCGGGCAGGCCAGGGCGATCGGCTATTCGGAGCTGCGCCTGGACACCTTGCCGGGCATGGCGTCGGCGATCGCGCTGTACGAGCGAATGGGCTTCGCGCGGATCGCCGCCTACTACGCCCCGACGCCGCCCGGCACCATCTTCATGGCGCTGACCCTTTAGGAAGGATGAGGCCATGCGCATGGTCCTGCGGCAGCCGCGAACGCGCCTCGTGGCGGAGGCGTGCGAGCCGGCCGAGCCCGGACCGGGCGAGCTGCGGCTGCGCGTCCGCGCCTGCGGCGTCTGCCGCACGGACCTGCACGTGGTGGACGGCGATCTCCCGCCGCGCCGCTCCTCGGTCGTGCCGGGGCACGAGATCGTGGGCGTGGTCGACGCCGTCGGTCCCGGTGTCGAAGGCGTGGCGCTTGGCGAGCGGCGCGGCGTGCCCTGGCTGGGCGGGACGTGTGGGACCTGCCGCTATTGCCGGGAGGGCCGCGAGAACCTCTGCGACTCGCCCGAGTTCACCGGCTGGACCCGCGACGGCGGCTATGCGTCCAGCGTGATCGCGCGGGCGGACTATTGCTTCCCCTTGCCCCCGGGCCTTTCCGACGAGGCGGCCGCCCCGCTGCTGTGCGCGGGCCTGATCGGCTACCGCGCCTGGCGCCTGGCGTGCGCGGACTGGCCGGTGCGGCGGCTGGGGCTCTATGGCTTCGGGGCCGCGGCGCATCTGCTCGCGCAACTCGCCACTTACGACGGCCAGGCCGTCCATGCCTTCACGCGGACCGGCGATGAGGCGGCGCAGTCGCTGGCCCGCGGGCTCGGCTGCGTCTGGGCGGGCGGGTCGGAGGATGCGCCGCCCGAGCCGCTGGACGCGGCGATCATCTTCGCGCCGGTCGGCGACCTGGTCCCGCTGGCGCTCGCCGCCGTTCGCAAGGGCGGCACGGTGGTCTGCGGGGGCATCCACATGAGCGACATCCCGAGCTTTCCCTATGCCCGGCTCTGGGAGGAGCGACGGCTGGTCTCGGTGGCCAACCTGACGCGGCAGGACGCGCGGGAGTACCTGCCGCTGGCCGCCGCGGCCGTGGTCCGCCCCCACGTCCGCCGCTATCCCCTGGCGGAGGCGAACGCGGCCCTGGACGACCTGCGTCGCGGCGCGTTCACGGGCGCGGCGGTGCTGATCCCGTGACGCGGGTCAGTGGGTGCGGGGATAGATGACGCTGACGAGGCCGCCGCCGAAGGGCGCGCTGCCGATCCGGGCGTAGCCGCCGAGCTGCCGCGCCAGGGCCTGGATCGCGCCGAAGCCGTTGGAGGGCTCCTCGGGCAGGTCGTCGGGCATGCCGATGCCGTCGTCGCGGACCGTCAGAATCCGCCGCCCTTCCTTCTCGGCGAGCTTGACCCAGATGTGGCCGTGGCGGCCCTCGGGAAAGGCGTGCTGCAGGGCATAGGCGATGGCCTCGCCGGTGATCGTCACGATGGGCGTGATTTCCGATGCCGGCAGTCGCAGCTCCGGGTCGCACTCGATCTGGACGTCGCGCAGCGGGCTGGAGGAGGCGGTGGCCAAGCCGGCCAGCGCGGGCAGGGCCAGGGCGGAGGACTCGGGAAGAGGGGCGGCGTTGGTCATGGGGTCACGCATCGTTGAGGAGAGGGGTCGCGAGCCCGGCGTCCTTCAGGCGATCGCTGGCCGCCTGGCTGCAGATCTCCAGGCAGTCGGTCATCAGCGCCGAGCCGGCGTCGAAGGCGGCCAGGGGCGTGGTGCTGGTCGCGAGCCGGCCGAGGTAGTTCATCCAGGCCGTGGTGGCGCACGCCCAGGCGCCCATGGCCTCGCGGGTGAAGGCGTAGCCGTCGACGCCCCAGGCCTGCGACCAGAGCCCCAGCGCATCGCGCGCCGCGGAGTCAAAGGCGGTGGGGGTCGTCGAGGTCGTCGCGAACTGGACGGTCATGGCCGGTCTCCCGTTTCGGGCCGACCGTGCGCCTCCGGGCCACCGCCGCCTTGACCTCGATCAACGGCCCTAGGCGGGCACGGCGTCGGCTTGGCCAGCGGGGATGGCCTTGGTGGCCCAGACGCGGGCGAAGTCGCCGACGCTGGGCGCGGTCGAAAAGCCCAGCGCCCGGGCCAGGTCCAGCATCCGGCTGTTCTCCCGCGCGATGTCGCCCCAGACTTCGCGCAGCCCCCGGATCGCGGCGTAGTCGAGCACGGCCTGCAGCAGGATCCCGCCCAGGCCATGATGCTGGCGATCGCTGCGCACCATCAGCGCGAACTCTGCCGTCTCGCCCTCCGGGTCCTCCACGAGGCGTCCCACGCCCAGAAGGTCGCCGGCCGCCGTCTCCGCCACGAAGGCCATGTGCCGGTCGTAGTCGATCTGGCAGAGGCGGGTGGCCAGTTCCTCGTTCAGGTGGCCCATGCCGCTGCAGAAGCGCAGGTGGATATCTTCGGGCGTGCAGCGGTCGACCATCTCGATCAGGCGGGAGACGTCGGAGGGCCGGATCGGGCGCAGGCGCAGGGGCTCGCCGTCGGCCACGATGTCGCGGGCCAGGTGCTCGGGGTAGGGGAGGATCGCCGGCCGGGCCGTGGTGGCGTCGGGACGGCGCACCGCGATGCGGGCGTCCAGCGCCAGGGCGCCCTGCGCATCGCAGAGCACGGGGTTGAGATCGAGCTCGGCGATCTCCGGAAGGTCGGTGGAGAGGCGGCCCAGGGCCACGAGAACCGCCGCCAGGGCGTCCAGGTCGGCCGCGGGCCGGTCGCGGTAGCCGGCCAGCAGGCGCGAAACCCGGGTCTGGCCGATCATGTCCCGGGCGAGGGCGGCGTTCAGGGGCGGCAGGCCGAGCGCGCGGTCGGCCACCACCTCCACCGAGACGCCCCCATGGCCGACGACCACCACCGGGCCGAAGGTGGGATCGCGGACCAGTCCGGCCAGCACCTCCTGGGCCTTGGGCCGCGAGATCATGGGTTGGACGAGGAAGCCCTCAAGGCGCGCATCGGGGTGCGCCGCGGCCAGCCGGTCCAGCATCGCCTGGGCGGCCTGCTCCACCGCCGGGACCCCGCGCAGGCCGAGCACGACGCCGCCCACGTCGGACTTGTGGCTGATGTCCGGCGACTGGATCTTCAGCGCCACCGGGTCGTCGGGGCCGATAGCGGCGGCCGCCTCGCCGGCTTCTGCGGGCGTACGCGCAAGGCGCGCCGCCGCGGTCGCAATCCCATACGCCTGGAGCACGGCCTGGACCTCGAGCGGGTCGAGCGCGGCCCGTCCTTCGGCCAGGGCGCGTTCGACGACCTTCCGGGCGCCGGCCACGTCCGGCGGCTCGTCGGCGCCGTCGGGCGCTTCCAGCAGCAGGGCATGCAGCGCGTGCGCACGGTCCCAGGTGGCGAAGGCGCGGACGGCGGCCTCGGCGGTGGGGTAGGTCGGAACGCCGGCGGCGGTCAGGTGGGCGCGGCCCAGGGCGACGCTGGGCTCGCCGAGCCAGGCGGCCAGCACCGGCTTGCGGCCCCGGGCGGCGGTCCGGGCGGCGATGACGGCGTCGGCGGCCTCGCCGCTGTCGGCCACGGCCGTGGGGCAGTTGATCACCAGCACGGCGTCGACTTCTGGCGCGGCCAGCAGGGCGCCGAGGCTGCGCCCGTAGAGGTCAGGGCCGGCGTCGCCCAGGATGTCCACCGGATTGCCGACGGCGCCGTGCGCGGGCGTGAGGCCCCGCAGGGTTTCCTGGGTCGCCGGGTCCAGGCCGGCGAGCCTGGCCCCCGTCCGCTCCAGCGCGTCCACCGCCAGCACGCCGGCGCCGCCGCCGTTGGTCAGGATCGTGAGGCCCCGGGCCGGGGGCGGGCGGCCGCCGGCGAAGACCAGGGCGGCGTCCAGGAGGTCGTCCAGGCCGTCCACCTGCAGCACGCCCGCGCGGCGGAAGGCGGCGGCGTAGACGTCGTCGGCGCCCGCGAGGGCCCGCGTGTGCGAGAAGGCGGCCTTGGCGCCGGCGCGGCTGCGGCCGCCCTTCAAGAGAATTACGGGTTTGGCCCGGGCGGCGTAGCGGGCCGCGCTCATGAACTTGCGCGCATCGCGCAGGCTCTCGACGTAGAGCAGGATGGCGCGGGTCTCCGGGTCGCGGCCCAGGAAGTCGAGCAGGTCGCCCACGTCGACGTCGAGGGAATCGCCCAGGGTGACGACGTGGCTGAACCCGAGGCCGTGGGGCGGGGCCCAGTCCAGCGCCGCCGCGGCGACGGCGCCCGACTGGGCGACGAGGGCCAGACCCCCTGCGGGGGGCGTGGTGCGGGCGAAGCTGGCGTTGATCCCATGGACCGGCGACAGCAGGCCCAGGCAGTTCGGGCCGACGATCCGGAGCAGGTGGGGCCGTGCGGCGTCGAGGATGGCCTGGCGCCGGGCGGCGCTCTCGGGATCGTCGCCCTCGAAGCCGGCGCTGATCACCACCGCGGCCCGGCAACCGCGGGCGCCCAGCTCGGCGATGACGCCGGCGACGGTGGGCGCGGGCGTGGCGATGACGGCCAGGTCGGGCGTCTCGGGCAGGGCTGCGACCGAGGGAAAGACCGCGTGGCCGTGCACCGGGCGGCCCTTCGGATTGACGAACAACAGCTCGCCGCGGAAGCCGCCGCCCAGGAGGTTGGCGGCCAGCACCTCGCCCACCGAGCCGGCGCGGTCGCTGGCGCCGATCAGCGCAATGCGCTTCGGCGAGAACAGAGCTTCGAAATTTCGGGTGGTCATGCGCGGCTCATGACGCCTCCGACGGCCTGCGTCCTTGATCGGTCGCAAGCGGCCCCGTTGATCTGGATCACGGACCACAGGATGCCAAGGGGCTATGTCGGCGGCATGATGGCGCTCGTGAAATACGCCGCCGGTAGCCGGCGACGGTTGCTGTGCGCCCTGCTTGCGGCCCTGGCTGTTGCGCCGGCGGCGCGGGCCGCTGCCGACCCGCCGCCGTTCAGCGCCGCAGAGCGCGTGATCATCGGCGCGGCGCTGGGGCTAGGGGACCACCGCTTCGATCTCGACGATCGGGCGCTGTCGCGCCGGGTGCTGGACTATGCGCGGGTGGAGGCGGGCCAGCGGGTCCGCCCCTCGCGGGTCGATTCCGACTGGGCCCTGGCCCCGCCGGTGCGCGACCTGGCGGCGGAACTGGCGGCAGCGCGTGCGGCGGGGCGGCTGGACGCCTGGCTCGCCGCGCTGGCCCCGCCCGCGCCGGCCTACCGCGCCCTCGTCGCCGCGCGGGGCCGCTACGCCATGACCGTGGGCGTCGGCGGCTGGCCCAGCGTGCCCGGCGGGCCAACCCTGCGCCTCGGCGACCGGGACGGCGGCGTGACGGCGCTGCGCGCGCGGCTGGCGGCCGAGGGGTTCGGCGCGGGGTCGGGCGATCTGGCGCTGTTCGATACGGAGCTGGAGGCGGCGCTGCGCGCGTTCCAGGACGTGCACGGCCTGGAGGTCGACGGCGTCCTGGGTCCGGCGACGCGCGCCGCGCTGAACGTCACCGCCGCCGAGCGGCTGGCCCAGATCGACGCCAACCTCGAGCGGTGGCGCTGGATGCCCCACGCGCCGCCGGGCGACCGGCTGGAGGTGGACACCGGCGGGCAGGAGGCCGTGCTGTACTCTGGAGGGGCGGCGGTCCAGCGGATGCGGGTGATCGTGGGCAGCCCCAAGCACCCCACGCCGATGTTCTCGGCCCAGATCGAGGCGGTGATCCTCAATCCGCCGTGGAACGTGCCGACCTCGATCGCCCGCAACGAGCTCCTGCCGGCCGAAGCGCGGCGGCCGGGGTACCTGGCCAGCATGGGCATCCGGTGGGTCGACGGGCGGCTGCAGCAGCGCCCCGGCCCGAAGAATTCGCTGGGGGTGATCAAGTTCGACGTGCCGAACCGCTTCGGCGTTTATCTGCACGATACGCCCGCCAAGGGCCTGTTCGCCCAGCCGGTCCGCGCCTTCAGCCACGGCTGCATGCGGCTGCAGGAACCCCGGGCGCTGGCGCTGAACCTGCTGGCGCCCACGGGAATGTCCCCCGAGGCGCTGGACGCAGGGATCGCCGCCGGCGTCACGCGTCGGATCGGACTGGCGCACCGCCTGCCGCTCTACGTGGTCCACTGGACCGTGCGGGTCGAGCCCGACGGCCGCGTCGGCTTCCGGCCGGACATCTACGGCTGGGACCGCAAGCTGGCGGCCGCCCTGCCAAAGGCGGCGACGTCGCCCAGCCAAGCGTCCGTGCTCCCATCGCGCCGGGCTCCGGTCTGATCGCGGGTGGGCTTTGACCTCGCGCAAAGCGGCCGCTGATTATCGGTGATCAGCTATCCGTACTGGTCCTGGACCAGAGGCCTGCCCTCGCCCCCAAAGCAAGCAGGCCTTGAGGTTCGCGCCGGTGAATCCCGTCCGGACGGCGCCCCCGCTTCCCGGATGGCAAACTGAACGCCCCAGCCGTTCCGCGGCTGGGGCGCGCTTCTGTCGGGCTCAGGCCGTGCGCGGCGGGTGGGCGCGGAAATGGGCGGCGGCCGCGGTGCGGACCTTGGCGATCACCGCCTCGAACGCCTCCTGGGTGATGCCCGAAACCATGCCGCCGAAGTGGGCGTGGTCCACCACCTTCAGCCCACAGGTCCCGCCCAGGTGGGCGTCGAACAGGCGTGTGAGGTCGCTCAGCGCGTGGGTCTCGCGCACCCAGTGGTCGGGTGCGCCGGAGGTGGAGAAGCTGATCAGGCGGCGGCCGGCGAGGCGCGGTTCGGTTCCCCCGAAACCGGGTTCGAAGCCGAAGCCCATACCGAAGACGCGGTCGACATAGCCCTTCAGGATGGCCGGGGGCGCGTTGAACCAGATCGGATAGATGAAGGCGAAGACATCGACGTCGGCCAGCCGCTCGCGCTCGCGCATCACGTCGTCCCGGAATTTCGGCGCCTTCGGTCCGGGGATCTCCGAGGCTTTCAGGCACGGGTCGAAGCGCATGGCGTAGAGGTCGCGCACCAGCACCTCCTGGCCCAGCCGCTCCACCGCCTCGGCGTAGGTCCGGGCGATCTCGGCGTTGAGGCTCTTGCGGGCCGGGTGGGCGAGGATCACGGCGTGCTTCATGGCGTACTCCGGGGACCGGGGGCGACCGTGTCCGGCGTCGGCCGCGTCCGCCCGGCCTGGAGTCGGCGCGCCGCCCAGGGGGTCAGGGCCATCGCCAGCAGGCCGAGGGGCATCAGCCCGCCGTGCAGGAGATCATAGTCGGCCAGGATGCGGTCCCAGCTCAAGCCCAGGATGCGGCCCAGACCGATTTCGAAGGCGAGCGTGAGGACCACCCACAGGCCGCCGATCGCCAGGGCGCCGCCCGCCGTCCGGATGCGCATCCAGCGCAGGCTCGCCCAGGTGATGGCGAAGATGATCACGGCCCCGGTGACGACCGACAGCTGGCGGATCGCGAACTCCAGGTCCGGGTCGGCGACCAGGCGGCGCAGCGCGCCCTGGCCGCTCTCGGCCAGCAGGATCAGGGCCCAGACCACCAGGGCGCGAAGCAGGGCCGGAAGGCTGAAGGCGGGCAAGGCCGGGCTCAGCGCGCCGTGTAGCCGCCGTCGATCACCAGCTCGGAGCCGGTTACGAACTTGGCTTCGTCGGAGGCCAGGTAGACGCAGCCCCAGGCGATGTCGTCCGGCTCGCCGATGTGGCCGAGCGGATGAAGCGAATCCAGCCCGGCCCGGCCGGCCGGGTCGTCGCCGGCGTCCTTCAGGTAGCCCTCGACCATGGGCGTCCAGATGAAGCCCGGGTGGATCGAGTTCACGCGGATCCGGTCAGGGGCGTAGATCAAGGCGTCGGTCTTGCTCATCAACCGAACCGCCCCCTTGGAGGCATGATAGGGCGGCACGTCGGGTCCGCCGACCAGGCCGTAGATGGAGCTGAGATTGATGATGCTGCCGCCCCCCGCGCGCCGCAGGTGCGGGATGGCGTGCTTGGTGCAGAAGAACACGCCCTTGACGTTGATCGCCTGGACGAAGTCCCACTCCGCCTCAGTGACCTCGTGGGTCGGTTTGCTGACACCGGCGACGCCGGCGTTGTTCACCAGGATGTCGATGCGCCCGAAGCGCTGGGCCACCTGGTCCATGACGCGCTGGACGTCCGCTTCCTTGGAGACGTCGAGCGGCCAACTGCAGGCCTGGAATCCGCGGGCGGCCAGGTCGTCGGCGAAGTCGCCGGCCTCCTTCGTCAGCACGTCGGTGATGGCGACCGCCGCGCCTTCTTCCGCCATGCG
The DNA here is from genome assembly GCF_001824475.1 of Phenylobacterium sp. RIFCSPHIGHO2_01_FULL_69_31. Taxonomy (GTDB): domain Bacteria; phylum Pseudomonadota; class Alphaproteobacteria; order Caulobacterales; family Caulobacteraceae; genus Phenylobacterium. Next base: position 245,965 of record NZ_MHXN01000009.1, read on the forward strand.
CAAGGCGGTGGCGCGCCCGAGGCCGAGCGCGCCACCCGTGATCACGGCGACCTTGCCTTTGAGCCGGTTCATCGTCGGTCCTCCCTTTTGAGGACCACGATAGGCTGGGCTCAGCGCGCCGCCTTGCGCAGGATCAACGGCGTCAGAAGCGGTAGCCTACGCCCGCCGAGAGGACCCAGGGGTTCAGGGTGACCTTGGTCTTGATTCCGTTGGTGCGATCCACGGCGTCGGTCTCGAAGAACACCTTCTTGGCGTCGAGGTTGATGGTCCACTGGTCGCGCATGGCGATGTCGACGCCTGCCTGCAGCGCCGCGCCGAAGCCGTCGTCGATGTGGAGGTTGAAGCCGTTCTTGTCCGAGCCGCTGTAGAACAGCATGTAGTTCACGCCCGCGCCCACATAGGGGCTGACGCGGGCCTGCGGCGCGAAGTGGTACTGCAGGGTCACGATGGGCGGCAGGACCCAGGTTTCCTTGACCTTCACATCGACACCCGGGCCCTTGGCGCGGACGGTGTGGTTCGTGGTGCCGGCGATGGCTTCCACGGCGATGTTGTCGGTCAGGAAGTAGGTCAGCCCCACCGTCGGCATGACGTCGTAGCTGGCCTTGGCGCGCAGGCCGGTGGCGGCGCCGGCCAGGGTGACGATCGGGTCGCTGCCGGTCGGCGCAACGTCGGTGACGCGGACGTTCAGGACGATGTCGCCCTTGGCCTTCGGCTTGAAGTCCTGCGCCTGGGCGACGCCGGCGACCGCGAGCGCGGCGACGAGCGCCGCGGCTCCGAACTTGGTAGTCATCTTCTATCCCCTTCTTGAGCGGCATTGCGCCGCTTGGCGAGGGGTTTGCCAGGGAGGATCAAGCGCGACCTTGATCTGGAACAAACCTAAGCTTCGAAAGCATCCGGGGCCGAAGCGCCACGACGAACGCGGTGAGCCCCGCCAGGCCGAGGCCCACCGCACCGAAGCACCAGCCGCAATGGGGATGGGGGCTGGCGCCACAGATGACGCCCAGGGTGCGCATATGCTCTTGGGCCAAATCGGCGGCGAGCGCGGCGCTCGCCGACAGCACCATGCCGGTCAGGGCGGCGCCTAGGCGCATCACCTGATCTTCGCTGGGCAGAGGCAGGGCCAATCGTCGCATCCTGAGGGTCTCCGTCTACCGCGCCAGGGTGTCGCAGGCTCGCAAGTCGGTCATTGAGCTAGATCAAGGTGAGCCATTTTGCAGTGCGGCAAAGCAGGCCGTCTCTCTAAGCACCCGTGGGATCCATGACGCAGGCTGCAGCCCGAAGCGACGACGCGCCCTTCGACGCGATCGCGCTCTACACCTTCACCGGCCTAGCCGCTCTTGCGGCGCTGTTGGCCACAGCATTCACGAAGGATCCGTCCTTCAGGTTCCACGGCTATGTGATGCTCGTGGGCTTCCTCGTCGCGTTCCTGACGATGACGGTGGGCCTGGGATCCGGCCGGTTCCGGAGCGACCAGAGTCGATACGCCGACGGCGTCGTCCGCGCCGGGGTCATCGCCACCATGTTCTGGGCCATCGCCGGTCTGGGCGCAGGGGTGGCAGCCGCGGCGCAGCTGAGCTGGCCCAACCTTTTCTATTTCCCTGACGCGCCCTGGCTGAACTTCGGCCGGTTGAGGCCGCTGCACACCTCGGCGGTGATCTTCGCGTTCGGCGGCAACGCCCTGATCGCGACGTCCTTCTACGTCGTCCAGCGGACCTGCCGGGCGCGCCTGGCGGGCGGCGCCTGGCCGTGGTTCGTCTTCTGGGGCTACCAGCTGTTCATCGTCCTGGCGGCCACCGGCTACCTGGCCGGCATCACCCAGAGCCGCGAGTACGCCGAGCCCGAGTGGTACGTGGACCTGTGGCTGACGATCGTCTGGGTCGCCTACCTGCTGGTCTTCCTGGGCACGATCTGGAAGCGCAAGGAGCCGCATATCTATGTGGCCAACTGGTTCTACCTGGCCTTCATCGTCACCATTGCGATCCTGCACATCGTCAACAATGCGGCGATCCCCGTGGGCCTGCTGGAAGCCAAGAGCTACTCCGCGGCCGCCGGCGTCCAGGATGCGCTGATCCAGTGGTGGTACGGCCACAACGCGGTGGGCTTCTTCCTGACCGCCGGCTTCCTGGCCATGATGTACTACTTCGTCCCGAAGCGGGTGGAGCGGCCTGTCTATTCGTACCGCCTGTCCATCGTCCACTTCTGGTCGCTGATCTTCATCTACATCTGGGCGGGCCCGCACCACCTCCACTACACGGCCCTCCCGCAGTGGGCCCAGACGCTGGGCATGACCTTCTCGATCATGCTGTGGATGCCGTCCTGGGGCGGCATGATCAACGGGCTGATGACCCTGTCCGGCGCGTGGGACAAGCTGCGCACCGATCCGGTCGTGCGGATGATGGTGGTGGCCATCGCCTTCTACGGCATGGCGACCTTCGAAGGCCCGCTGATGTCCATCCGCGCTGTCAACGCCCTCAGCCACTATACCGACTGGACCATCGGCCACGTGCACTCGGGCGCCCTGGGCTGGAACGGCTTCATCACCTTCGGCGCGATCTACTGCCTGGTGCCCTGGTTGTGGAAGAAGGAGCGGCTGTACTCGAACCAGCTGGTCGAGTGGCACTTCTGGATCGCGACCACCGGCATCCTTCTCTACATCGCCGCCATGTGGGTCTCCGGCATCATGGAGGGCCTGATGTGGCGCGAATACACGCCGCAGGGCTACCTCGCGAACGCCTTCGTCGAGACGGTCGCGGCCAAGCACATCGAGAACGTCATCCGGACCATCGGGGGGCTCCTGTTCCTCATGGGCGCGGTGATCATGTCCTACAACCTGTGGCGCACGATCCGCATGCCCAGCACCGCCTCCGCGGAGCTGCCGCTCGTCTCGTCGCCCACCCCGCTGCTGACCGCGGCTGAGTAAGGGGCCCGAACATGTGGAAGCGTCACGAGAAGTTCGAGCGTCACTCGCTCTGGCTCACCATCGGCATCATCATCGTCGTCTCGATCGGCGGTCTCATCGAGATCGCCCCGCTCTTCTACCTGGAGAGCACCATCGAGAAGGTGCAGGGGGTCCGCCCCTACACCCCGCTGGAGCAGGCGGGCCGGGACATCTACGTCCGCGAGGGCTGCTACGTCTGCCACTCGCAGATGATTCGGCCCCTGCGCGACGAGGTGGAACGCTACGGCCACTACAGCCTGGCGGCCGAGAGCATGTACGACCACCCGTTCCAGTGGGGGTCGAAGCGGACCGGGCCTGACCTGGCCCGGGTCGGCGGCAAGTATTCCGACAGCTGGCACCACGACCACCTGCGCGATCCGCGCTCGGTCGTGCCGGAGTCCAACATGCCGCCCTACAAGTTCCTGGCTGAAAAGGAACTCGACTACCGCACGATCGAGAAACGCCTGGCCACCCTGACGGCCGTCGGCGTGCCCTACACCAAGGCGCAGATCGCCAACGCCGCCGCGGACCTGGAGCAGCAGGTCGACCCGTTCGCGGGCGACACCTCCGACCTGAAGAAGCGCTACGGGGTCAAGGTCCAGCAGCGCGACTTCGACGGCAATCCGCAGAAGCTGACGGAAATGGACGCCCTGATCGCCTACCTCCAGGTGCTCGGGACCATGGTCGATTTCCGCACCTACAAGGCGGAAGATCCGAGGAACATGCGATGAGCAGCCTCACCTACGAGACCGTGGCCACCTTCGCCCAGCAGGGCGGGACGGTGTTCTTCGGCCTGATCTTCGCCGCCGGCGTCGGATACGCACTCTGGCCGCGCCACAAGCAGGCGTTCCAGCGCCTCGCCCAACTCCCGCTTGAAGATGACGAGGCGCCCCATGTCTGAGCGCGAAAGAGACGAACACTCCGGCACCGAGACCACCGGCCACGAGTGGGACGGGATCAAGGAGCTGGACACCCCGCTGCCGCGCTGGTGGCTGTGGGTCTGGTACGGCTCGATGCTCGCCTCGGTGATCTACTGGATCCTGATGCCGGCCTGGCCTGGCCTCACCGGCTACACGCGCGGCATCCTCGGAAAGTCCGACCGGGCCGAGGTGGTGGGCGAGCTGAAGGGCCTGGCCGCCCAGCGCCAGGCCGGCGAGAGCCAGCTGCGCTCCGCAAGCCTCCAGGAGATCGAGGCCGATCCCGAGCTGCAGGCCTATGCCATGCAGGTCGGCACGTCAGTGTTCGGCGACAACTGCGCCACCTGCCACGGCGCGGGGGGTGCGGGCGGCAAGGGCTATCCCAACCTGCGCGACGACGTCTGGCTCTGGGGCGGCAAGCTGGACCAGATCCGGCACACCATCCAGGTGGGCGTCCGTTCGGGCCACGCCAACGCCCTGGGGGAGAAGGTCATGCCGGCGTTCGGCCGTGACCAGCTGCTGACCGAGGCCCAGATCGGCGATCTCACCGAGTACGTTGTGGCCTTGTCCGGCCGCAAGGCGGACGCTGCGGCCGTGGGCCGTGCGCGTCAGACCTACGCCGACCAGTGCTCGGCCTGCCACGGTCCGGCCGGGACCGGCGACGCGACCCAGGGCATCCCGAACCTCACCGACGCCGAATGGCTGTTCGGTTCGGATCGGACCGCGATCCACGACCAGATCTTCAACGGCCGCAACGGCGTCATGCCCACCTGGGAAGCCCGCTTCTCGCCGGAGACGATCAAGGCGCTGGCCGTGTACGTGCACGCCAACGCCGGCGGGGTCGCCGAGCCGGTCGCGCCGCCGGCCCCCGCGCCGGTGGCCGGGGACGCCGTCGCCACAGGAGCCGCCGGCCGGTGACCACCGTCATCAACACCGTCGCCAATCGCGAACCGCCGGAAGGTCCGGGCCCCGGCCCGCAGTCCGCGGCGGAGCGGGCGCGGGCCAGGGCCAAGGATACGGGCGGCCTCTACAAGCCGCGCGTTCCGATCTACCCCAAGCTGGTCCACGGCAAATGGCGGCGGATCAAGTGGGCGCTGCTGATCGCCACCCTGGCGATCTACTACGTCACGCCGTGGATCCGGTGGGAGCGCCCCGGCGCCCTGCCGGACCAGGCGGTGCTGGTCGATTTCTTCGGCCGCCGCTTCTACTTCTTCGGCATCCAGCTCTGGCCGCAGGAGGTCTATTTCATCACCGGCCTCTTGGTGATGGCGGCCCTGGCGCTGTTCCTGGTGACGGCGCTGTTCGGGCGGCTCTGGTGCGGCTACGCCTGTCCCCAGACCGTCTGGACGGACCTCTACATCTATGTGGAGCGGATGTTCGAGGGCGACCGCAACGCGCGCATGCGCCTGGCGGCCGCTCCCTGGTCGTTCGACAAGCTCTGGCGCAAGGGCGGCAAGCATGCGGTCTGGCTGGGCGTGGCCTTCGCCACCGGCGGCGCGTGGATCTTCTACTTCCGCGACGCGCCGACCTTGCTGGCCGAGTTCTGGACCGGCAAGGCGCCGATCACCTCCTACATCTCGTGCGCCATCCTGACCGCGACCACCTACGTGTTCGCCGGCCACATGCGTGAGCAGGTCTGCATCTACATGTGCCCCTGGCCCCGCATCCAGGGCGCGATGCTGGACGACCACTCCCTCCAGGTGACCTACCGGCGCGACCGGGGCGAGCTGCGCGGGCCGCACAAGAAGGGCCAAACCTGGGAAGGCCGAGGGGACTGCATCGACTGCCACGCCTGCGTGGTCGCCTGTCCGATGGGCATCGACATCCGCGACGGCCCGCAGCTGGAATGCATCAACTGCGGCCTCTGCATCGACGCCTGCGACGAGATCATGGACCGGGTGGGCCGCCCCCGCGACCTGATCGCCTACGACACCGACTTCGCCGTGGCCGAGCGGGCGGCCGGCCGCAAGCCGTTCTATCAGTTCGTCCGCGCCCGCACGCTCTACTACGCCCTGGCGCTGGTGCTGGTCTCCGGACTGGTCGGCTGGGGGCTGCTGAACCGCGAGCCTCTCGACCTGCACGCCCTGCGCGATCGTAATCCGATGTTCGTGCGGCTGCACGACGGGTCAGTGCGCAACGGCTACACGCTGAAGATCGCCAACCGCACCTTCACGGCCCAGACCGTCGAGATCGCCATCGTCGGCGTGCCTGGCGCCCGGCTCAGCGCGCCCGGCGACCCGCCCGGCGCCGTCGTCCGCACGACCGTGCCGGCGAACGAGGTGCGGGGCCTGCGGGTGTTCGTCACCGCCCCGCCCGGGGCGGCCGAAGCCAGCCTGCCCGCCGTCTTCACCATCCGCGGCGACAAGGCGAGCGCCGAGACCAAGACCACCTTCCTCACCGGAGCGGAGAGCGCCCCATGAGCCTCGTCCCCAACACCCCCCGGCGGCCGTTCGAGGTGCGCGGCTGGCACGTCCTTGCGGGCGTCAGCGCCTTCTTCGCCGTGATCATCGCGGTGGATGCGAGCTTCATGGTGATCGCAATCCGGACCTTCCCCGGACAGGTGTCGGTGACGCCCTACGAGGACGGCCTGCTCTACAACCGCCGCATCGCCCAGCTGGAGGCGCAGGAGCGGCTCGGCTGGCGCGCCTCGGCGGGGGCCGAGCCGGGGCAGGTGGCCCTCGAATTCCGTGACCGCGACGGCCGCGCCCTGCAAGGGCTGGCCATCACCGGCCGGCTGCAGCGCCCCGCCACGGACGCGGGCCGGGTCGAGCTGCGCTTCGTCGAGGACCGCCCCGGTCGCTATGTGGCCCCGGCGGGCCGGCTGGACGGCGCCTGGGATCTCACTGCCGAGGCGCGAGGGCCGCAGGGCGGGGCCTTCGTCGCCGAGCGGAGGCTTACATGGCCCTGACCTATGACGCCGCGCGCACGGACCTGGGGGCCTTTCTCTCCCGGCGCGAGGACGGGCGCAGCAGCCTCGACCTGCTGGTTCCCGACGCCCGCTGCGCCGGCTGCATGGCCAAGATCGAGCGCGAGATGCAGGCCCTGCCGGGCGTTGCCGCCGCGCGGCTGAACCTCACGCAGAAGCGGCTCACCGTCGAGTTCCGCGCCGGCTCCGGGGACGCGGGCGGCGTGGTCGAGGCCCTGGCGCGCCTGGGCTATCCGGCGACGCCGTACGATCCCGGACAGGCCCGGGACGCGCATGACCGCGAGGGCCGCCAGCTGATCCTGGCCATGGCCGTCGCCGGCTTCGGCGTGATGAACACCATGATGTTCTCGGTGCCGATCTGGGCCGGCCTGTTCGGGCAGGAGCTGGGGCCGGCGACGCGGGTCCTGATGATGTGGTTCTCGGGCATCGTGGGCGCGCCGTGCGCGCTCTACGCGGGCATGCCCTTCTTCCGTTCCGCCTGGCGCTCGCTGAAGGCGCGGCGGGCGAACATGGATGTGCCGATCTCCATCGGCGTCATCCTGACGCTGGCGATCAGCTTCTCGGAAACCGTGCTGGGTGGGCGCGACGCCTATTTCGACGCGGCGGTGTCGCTGCTGTTCCTGCTGTTGATCGGCCGCTGGCTGGAGCATCGCCTGCGCGCCCGCGCGTCGAGCGCGGCGGCGGACCTCCTGGCCATGCAGGCGCCGACGGCCACCCTGATCGGCGCCGGCGACGTGCTGACCGCGACGCCGGTGGACAGGGTCCTGCCCGGCGACCTCCTGCTGGTCCGGCCGGGCGACCGCCTGCCGGTGGACGGCGAGATCGTCTCGGGCGCGTCCGAACTCGATAACAGCCTCCTGACCGGCGAGACCGCGCCCGTCGCGGTCGCCGTCGGCCAGACCTGCCGGGCCGGCGCCCTGAACCTGTCCGGCGCCCTGCGGCTGCGGGCCTCGGCGCGCTCGGCGGACTCCGCCCTGGCCGCCATCGCCCGGCTGGTGGAGATGGGCGCGCAGTCCAAGTCGAAATATGTGCGGCTGGCCGACAAGGCCGCGGCCATCTACGTGCCGGTGGTCCACACCGTCGCCCTGCTGACGTTCGCCGGCGGCTGGGCGCTGGGCCTCGGCCCGCGCGAGGCGCTGATCCGGGCCGTCGCCGTGCTGATCGTGACCTGCCCCTGCGCCCTGGGCCTGGCGGTGCCGGCGGTCCAGATCACGGCCTCGGCCCGCCTCTTCCGGCGCGGCGTCCTGGTGAAGTCCGGGGCGGCGCTGGAGCGCCTGGCCGAGGTGGACCATGTGATCTTCGACAAGACCGGCGTGCTCACCCTGGGCCGCCCGCGCCTGAAGGAGACCGCGCCCGCCGCCATCGCCATGGCTGCGCCGCTGGCCCGCGCCTCGCGCCATCCCCTGGCCCATGCCCTGGCCGAGGCGGCGGGTGACGGCCCCCTGGCCGAGGACGTGACCGAGTATCCGGGCGAGGGTGTCGAAGGGCTCGTCGATGGCCGGCGCTGCCGGCTGGGCAAGGCCGCCTTCCTGGGCGTGCAGAGCCACGCCGCCGAGACCGAGCTGTGGTTCGGCTTCGAAAACGACATCCGCATCCGCTTCGCCTTCGTCGACCCGCTGCGGGCCGACGTGGCCGAGACGGTCGCGGCGCTGCGCGCCCGCGGCCTGTCGGCGGAGATCCTCTCGGGCGACCTGCCGGGGCCGGTAGAACGGGCCGCGACCGCCGCCGGCGTCGTCCAGTGGCGGGCCGGTTGCACGCCGACCGACAAGGCTGCGATCGTCGACGACCTGACCCGCGAGGGGCGCAAGGTGCTGATGGTGGGCGACGGGCTCAACGACGCCGGCGCCCTCGCCAAGGCGCATGCCGCCATGGCGCCCGGCACGGCGCTGGAGGCGAGCCAGAACGCCGCCGACCTGGTCTTCTCGGGCGAGAGCCTCATGACCGTCGTGGACGCCGTCGATGTCGCCCGCAGCGCTCGGGGACGGGCCATGGAGAACTTCGGCTTGGCGGCCCTCTACAACCTGATCGCCGCGCCGGCGGCCATGCTGGGCCTGGTGAACCCGTTCGTCGCGGCCATCGCCATGTCCGGCTCGTCACTGGTCGTCACCCTCAACGCGCTGCGCACCGGAGCCCGCCGATGAACATCGTCATGTTCCTGGCCCCGTTCTCGCTGGGCCTTGGCCTGATGGCGGTCGCCGCGTTCTGGTGGAGCCTCAAGGCAGGGCAGTACGAGGATCCGGAGGGCGACGCCGCCCGCATCCTGGTCGAGGATCCCGAGGACCGGCCCGCGGCCTGAAGCGGGTCTTGATCCCGATCAAGGCGGCCCGGGAGGGTCTGCGGAATCCTGTGCCTCGCATAAGGAGATCCCGATGACCCCATTCCTGACGCTCGTGCTCGCCGGCTACGCCGTCTTCATGGTCGCGCTGGGCGTGGTCTGGGTGCGCAACGCCCTGGCCGATCTGCACGAGACGCGTCGCTAGGATGAACTACGCCCACGCTTTCCGCAGTGCTCTGGACCGTGTTCGGTCTGAGGGGCGCTATCGTGTGTTTGCGGACCTGAAGCGTCATCGCGGAGCGTTTCCGCGGGCGACGTGGACGAAGGGTGACGGGACGAGCCAGGACGTGACGGTCTGGTGTTCGAACGACTA
>NZ_MHXN01000010.1 GCF_001824475.1 Phenylobacterium sp. RIFCSPHIGHO2_01_FULL_69_31
CGAGGCGTCGGCGGCGGCCAGGGCCTTTTCCTTCATCTGAAGGAGCAGGTCCGACACGGTTTCGCCGGCCGAGATGGCCACGTCCACCGTGGATTGACCGCGCTGCAGAGACTCGCGGACGGCGTTCAACGACTGGGACGTCGCACGCTGGTTCTGAGCGATGGCCCAGACAGCGCCGTTGTCCTTGGCGTTGGCGATCCTCAGTCCGGTGTTGATCCTCCCCTGCGTCTTGTTGAGATCCGCATTGGTCATGTTCAGGTTTTGCAGCGCGATCATCGCGCTGACGTTCGTGTTGACCGAGTTGGCCATGGGTAGATCCTTCCATTCTGGAGGGGTTGTCCGGACTTCTGCCGGCGGGCGATTTTTCGCCCATGCACGACCAAGCAAGTCCCAGGCCAGGATTAACCACGCCAGGACCGCCTCAGAATGTTGTTTTTATTGCTATTTCCGGATATCAGCGTGCGCCGTTTGGACCGTCGCCATTAGCCATTTCTGCAGCCCGGCAGGACCTGCCGACCACATGGCGCGCAAGCAAAAGGCCGCGGGGTCGCCGCGGCCTTTGAAACCTACGAAGCGGTCGGGCGTCAGGCCGCGGCCTGGGATCCCTGGCTGGCGAGGCCCTGCATAATCATGCGGTTGATCTCGATCAGGGGCTCGATCTCCTCCTGGTTCCGGATGACCAGGGTGGTGTGCTTGCTGACCCAGATGCTGAGCGAGATGAACGAGGCCCGCAACGGCGCCGGCAGGCCGTTCTGGGGGTTGGCGCAATCCGTGCCCAGCGTCGCCCACATCCGGCGGTTCCAGTCGAGCGCGTCGACGCGCTTGCCGACCTCCGTACGATCGAGGGCGGCGGCTTCCATCAGCGCGCGGGTCACCTGCGCGAACAGGCGGTATTCCATGTCGCGGGGGTTTTCAGCCCGCGTCGCCGCCTGTTGATACGCCTGAAGGGACATTCCCCAGCCTTTCGTCTTCGTACTCGATGAGCTTCCGGCAGAGCATCAGCGCCTTGTAGTACTCGCGCGCCATGCAGTGCTTCGAGATGTTCACGCAATCCGCCAGCACCGAGGGGTTCGTGATCACCCCCATGAACTCGGTCAGCCGGCGCACGAACTCGTCGTAGTGGCGTTCGGCGCCCCCCTCGTCGAGGTACATCATCATCACCGGGAAGTAGATCCGCCGCGCGGGCGTCTGAACCTCGTCGGGCTGCATGATGTCCTTCTCGCGAAGGACCGAAGCCTTGTTCTGGAGGACGAGCACAGCCCGGCGGTCGCCGTTCTGAACGACAGCGCCGTTCAGGACGAACTTCTCACCAGGCCTCAGTGACAGCTTCAGCGGCACGTCCCGCCCCCTGTTTTCGGAGCCTGTGAATCGGCGAAGCGATTCGTGTGAACCATATTCGCCCTCCTTCGGTCCGAACGCATCCCACGCTTATCGACGGAGCGTTAACGCCGGATTGCCGGCCCACTTCGCCGCAGGCCTTAAGCGGGAATTAAGCATGATCGGGGCATCTGGCGGACCATCCTCCGGAGTCTCCGCCCGATGTCCATCAAGGCCCCGCCCAGCGCTGCGTCCGCCCTCGCGCTCGAGAGCGCTGTGGGGCCCGCGGCCAGCGCCGCCCGGATGGTGGGCGGCCCCATGGGCGAAGCCGGCTCGAAGGAGGCGCTGTCCAAGCTGACCCAGGCGATGGGCGAACTGCGCGCCCTGGCGGTCAAGCCGATGCTGGACCGCGCGGTCGCCGCCCTCAACGCGGAGAAGCACCAGGAGGGCGCCGAGTGGGCCCTCAAGGCGCTGGAAAAAGACGAGACCAACGGCTTCGGCTGGTACTTGCTGGCCATCAGCCGCGAGCGCGCCGGCGACTTCGGCTCGGCCATCACGGCCTATGAGACGGCGCTGCGCCTCCTGCCCGATCACGCCGAGGTCGCCAACGATCTCGGCCGCCTGGCCTACCGCCTCGACATGAAGGACCACGCGGAGAAGTTCTTCCGCCACTTCCTGGCCCGCTTCCCCGGCCACCACGAGGGCGCCAACAACCTCGCCTGCGTCCTGCGCGACCGCCTGGCCTACGGCGAGGCTATCGAACTGCTGCGGCCGGCGATCGTGGCCAATCCCGAAGTAGCCATGCTCTGGAACACCATGGGCACGGTGATGGCCGAACAGGGCGACTATGCCAACGCCGAGGTCTTCTTCCGCGAAGCCGTCCGCCTCAACGAGAGCTTCGCCAAGGCCCGCTACAACCTCGGCAACGCGAGACTGTCCCAGGGCGACGCCGAGGAGGCGCTCGCACTCTGCGAAAGCGCCCTGCGGCACGAGATGGCCGACCACGAGCGGCAGATGATGCGCCTGTCGCTGTCGACGATCCTGATCGCCCTCGGCCGCATCGCCGAGGGCTGGGAAGAGTACGAGGCCCGCCTTCACCCGGCGCATCCCGACGTCACCCACTTCCTGGTCGACGTGGCGCGCTGGGCGCCCGGCGCGGACCTGCGCGGCAAGTCGCTGCTGGTCGTCGGCGAGCAGGGGCTGGGCGACGAAGTGCTCTTCGCCAACCTGCTGCCGGACGTGATCGAGGCGCTGGGCCCCGAGGGCAGGCTGACCATCGCCGTGGAGCCGCGGCTGGTGACGCTGTTCCAGCGCAGCTTCCCGACGGCCACGGTCGGCGCGCACGCGACCTACCTCAAGGCCGGCCGCACCTATCGCACCCTGCCCTTCGTCACCGACTTCAAGGCCTACGACCTCTGGACGCCGATGGCCTCCCTGCTGCGCGAGTTCCGTCGCACCACGGGCGCCTTCCCCGAGCGCGTCGGCTTCCTGACGCCGGACCCGGAACGCGTCGCCTACTGGCGGGCCGAACTGGCCAAGGCGCCGGCCGGCGTGAAGGTCGGGCTGCTCTGGAAGAGCAACCTGCACAACGGCGCCCGCCACCGCTTCTTCTCGCCCTTCGCGGCGTGGGCGCCGGTGCTGCGGGCCCCGGGCGTCACTCTGGTGAACCTGCAGTACGGCGACTGCTCCGAGGAGATCGCCCAGGCCGAACGTGACTATGGCGTGCGCATCTGGACGCCGCCGGGGATCGACCTGAAGCAGGACCTCGACGACGTGACCGCCCTCTGCGCGGCCATGGACCTGGTCGTGGGCTTCCAGAACGCCACGCTGAACCTTGCTGCGGCCGCCGGCGCGCCGACCTGGCTGATCTCCACGCCGGGCTCCTGGACACGGTTGGGGACGGCCCGCTTCCCCTGGTACCCCCAGGTCCGGACCTTCACCGCCACCGCCTTCGGCAACTGGGAGCCCGTCATGGCTTCCGTCGGAGAGGCCGTGGAAGCGTTCGCCGCGGAACGCTGACCGCGCCCAGGGATTGATCGCCCAGGCGCCGCTCCGGCGCCGGATGCGAGGAGCCCGGAGATGTCCGAATCCCCCGACCTGGACGGCCAGGAAGGCGCAGAGGCCTACGACGCCCTGCTCGACGACGACGGAAGCGGCCTCGGCGAGGAGCGCACGTTCGAGGAACTGCCGGAGGTCGAGGATCTGACCCAGCTCGCCGGCGACCGTGACGAAGACGAGGCGCTCGCACTCGACGCGGACGAGTTCGACCCCGAGGCCATCGACGACGGCGACACCGAGGAAGACAACGAGCTCGACTATCGCGCCGCCACCGCCGAGCGCGAGGACGATCTCGACGGCCAGGGCCCCGAGGACGGCTTCGACGAGAGCCGGGTCGCCGCGTCTGACATCGATGGCCTGGAAGAGACGGGCGATGCGCTGTCGGTGGAAGGCGGCGAGGACGACTTCACCAACTTCGAAGCCAAGAAGGTCGACGACGCCGACCTTGCCGACCTGGGCTACGCCCGACCGGACGGCCGCGCGCGCAGCTAGGCGAGGTCGAAGCCCTTCTCGCGCAGGCGGGCCAGGCTGGTCGGGCGCACGCGCGCCCAGTCCTCGGCCAGCAGGCCCAGCCCCACCACGTCCAGCGGCTGGCCGTGCTTCCAGACATGGGCGCGGAGCAGGGCCTCGCGCTGGAAGCCGAAGGATTCGTGCAGCTTCCACACCGCCTCGTTGCCGATCAGCACCTCGCAGCACAGCTTGTTGAGGCCGTGGTCGGCGAAGACGTGCTCGATCACCTGGAACTCCACGAAGGCCCCCACCCCCTTCCCCCGCGTGGCGGGGTCGGCCAGGTAGTAGGCCCACGAGCATTTCCGATGCGCCGGGGCGATGTCGTACAGGTTCGCCAGCCCCACGGGGCGGCCATCGAGCTCGATGATCCAGTACTTGCGCGCGGGATCCGCCATGGCCGCGTTGAACCAACGCTCGTGCTCGGCCTCCGAGATCTCGTGATCGCTGTACATCCAGGCCGAGATCTCCGGCAGGTTCCGCCAGGTGCGGAGCTGGGCCTTGTCGGCGGCCTCGACGGGCCGCAGGACGATCTGTGGCGCGCTCATGCCACGGCTCCCGAACTGTTGTGTTCCAGCGCCGCGACGTCGGCGCTCGTGAAGGCCGGATTGCCCGGATAGAGCCGCTCGTAAACGTCGCGGACGAAGGCCAGGTCCTCGGGCAGATCCACCGTCCACCGCAGGTGCGCCTGCGACACCGGCTGCGAGAGGTAGGCCAGGCGGAACCGGCCCGGCCGCCGATAGATGAACGGCGTCACATGCTCTCGCTCATAGGGGTCGGTGGCCTCGCGGCACGCCGCCTCCAGCGCCGTGCGGCGCATCACCTCGGTATCCAGCCCGTGCGCATAGGTGCGGACGGCAGGCGTATTGCTGGCGTAGTCGGCGCCGGTGTCGCGGAAGTGGTCGATGGTCGCGTCGATCACGCGCCAGTCCGCCAGCGGGCAATCCGCCGTCAGCCTCACGATCGTGTCGGCGTCGGGAACCAGGGCCATCGCGCCGGCGAAGCGGGCCAGCACGTCCGTCAGCGAGCCGCGGAAGACCGGATGCCCAAGGCCGGCCACATAGTCGGCCAGCGGATCGTCGGAGGGGTCGGTGCTGGTGGCCACGACGATGCGACCGATCCGCGCGGAGCGGCCCAGCCGTTCAAGCTGGCGGCCGATCATCGGCTCGCCCAGCACCGGGGCCATGACCTTGCCGGGGAGCCGACTGGACGTCATCCGCGCCTGAAGGATCGCCAGGTTCAATCCGATGACCTCGAAAGAGCGGCCTGCCCGGTCCAAGCACTATTCCGCGTCTCGCGCGCCCGCAATGGGCCGTCCGTTGCCGTTACGGACAGGCGAACCCGCTTGAACATCCGGTGCAGGACTATAGTCTGGCGCAGACAAACAACTGTTCGAACGTGGGCTTGGCGCCCGCGCGGGGAGCCTAGATGAGCCGTCTGCGTTTCGAGGGAACTGACGATTACGTCGCCACCGAAGACCTCAAGGTGGCGGTGAACGCCGCCATCGCACTGGAGCGCCCGCTCCTGATCAAGGGCGAGCCCGGCACCGGTAAGACGGTCCTGGCCGAGCAGATCGCCAAGGCGCTCGGCTCCGAACTGATCACCTGGCACATCAAGTCGACCACCAAGGCCACCATGGGCCTCTACGAGTACGACGCGGTGACCCGCCTGCGCGACAGCCAGCTCGGCGACGAGCGGGTCAAGGACGTCAAGAACTACATCAAGAAGGGCAAGCTCTGGGAGGCGTTCGAACACGGCGGCCGCCCCGTCCTGCTCATCGACGAGATCGACAAGGCCGACATCGAGTTCCCGAACGACCTCCTCCAGGAGCTCGATCGGATGGAATTCTACGTCTACGAGACCAATGAGACGATCAAGGCGGCCGTCCGCCCGATCGTGATCATCACCTCGAACAACGAAAAGGAGCTGCCGGACGCCTTCCTGCGCCGCTGCTTCTTCCACTACATCCGCTTCCCCGACGCCGAGACGATGCAGGAGATCGTCGACGTCCACTATCCGGGGATCAAGAACAAGCTGGTCGCCGAGGCGCTGCGCATCTTCTACGACATGCGCAAGGTGCCGGGCCTGAAGAAGAAGCCCTCTACCTCCGAGCTGCTGGACTGGCTGAAGCTCTTGATGGTCGAGGACATCGACGGCGACATGCTGGCGGAGAAGGACCCCACCAAGCTGATCCCGCCGCTGCACGGCGCGCTCCTCAAGAACGAGCAGGACGTGCACCTGTTCGAGCGCTTGGCGTTCCTGGCGCGGCGCGAGGGCGCGGCCCGGCCAGGCCAGCAGTAACCCTCGGCGTTACGCCGAATTCACTCGCCTTTTCGAAGGGCTCCGACCACCTTTTCGAAGGAACGGACGGAGCCCTTTTTCATGAAGCCGCTATATCTCGCCTGCGCCTCGGCCATGGCCCTGACCGCCGCGGCGTGCGGCCCCAAGGTCCCGGCGGCGCGCGCGGCGCTGGAGTGCCCCATGAAGCAGGGCGATCTGACGCGGACCTCCGCCTCGTCGGACGGCAAGACCTGCACCTATGCGGCCGAAGGCGGCGCCGAGGTCACCCTGCAACTCGTGTCGACCCAGGGCGGCGTGGACTCCACGCTGGCGGCCATCGAAACCAATCTTCTGGCCAACCGCCTGACGCCCGAACAGCAGGCCGCCGCGGGCGCGGCGACGGGCGCCGCGGCCGGCGGTTCCGCCGCTTCCGCGGCGGCCGCCGATGCGGCCGCCAAACAGGCCGCCGCCGACACCAAGGGCCTGGACCTCGACCTCAAGGTCGACGGCAAGGCCGTCGACGCCGTGAACGTCGAGATGAAGAACGGCAAGACCGTGGTCACCGAGGGCGAAGGCTCGACCACGCGCATCGACCTGCCGGGGATCCACATCGTGGCCAACGACAGCGACGACACCGCCAACATCCGGGTGGGCCCCGTCAATATCGACGCCGACGAAGATACGGCCACGATCCGCGTGCGCCGCGACGTCCGCCTCCGCGGCGAGGCGCTCAATCCCGAGAAGCGGGGGCTCCGCGCCACCTTCATCTATACGGGCGGCGATCTGCCCGACGGCTATCGCTTCGTCGGCTATGAGGCTGGTGGGCCGAAGCGAGGCCCGCTGACGGTGGCCGTCGTCCGCTCCAAGTCCGGAGGCCCGGACGGCGAAGACCTCTATCCCGATGTGAAGAAGCTGGTCCGTAAGAACGGCGGGGTCTGACCGCTCCTTACGGATATTTCTGCGCGCCTGTCGGGTCGGCAGGCGTCGGCCCGTCCTTGTTGCAAACGTCCAGATTGGAGCAGCAGGATGAGAAAGGTTGTCGCCGCGGCGTTCGTGAGCCTCGATGGCGTCATCCAGGGCCCGGGCATGCCGACGGAAGACCCCACGGGCGGCTTTCGCTTCGGCGGCTGGCTCTGGCCACACTCCGACGACGTGAACGGCGGATGGGTCGGCGAACTGTTCGCGGAACCTTTTGACCTGCTGCTCGGCCGC
The DNA here is from genome assembly GCF_001824475.1 of Phenylobacterium sp. RIFCSPHIGHO2_01_FULL_69_31. Lineage (GTDB taxonomy): Bacteria > Pseudomonadota > Alphaproteobacteria > Caulobacterales > Caulobacteraceae > Phenylobacterium. The sequence goes on from NZ_MHXN01000010.1 coordinate 7,375, forward strand.
AAGACCTATGAGATCTTCGCCGCCTACTGGCCCTTCATGCCGGAAGAGCACCCCGTCGCCGCTCCGTTCAACCGCGTCACCAAGTATGTCGCCACGCGGACGGGGGCACCGATGACCTGGGCCAATTCGGTGGCGCTCACCGACGCCGCGGCCGACGTCGCCCGGCTGAAGCAGCAGGACGGACCCACGCTGCTTACCCAGGGCAGCGGCGACCTGCTGCAGACCCTGATGGCCGAGGGACTGATCGACGAGTTCCGGGTGATGACCTATCCGGTCATCCTGGGCCGCGGGAAGCGCCTCTTCGGCGAGCGCGCCGCCCCGACCTCCCTCACACTCACCCGCACCGCCGTCTCGCCCAAGGGCGCGACGCTCAGCGTGTACGAGCCCGCAGGGCCCGTGCAGACGGGCTCGTTCGGAAGCCTGGAGCCGAATCCGCTGGAAACGGCCCGCCAGGCGCGGATGAAGCGCGAGGGTTGAGGTCGGTCAGGCGGCCGGCTGCACCTCGACGACCTTGTAGGTCAGCGGCCGGCCGTCTTCGTCCGTGACCGTCACGTACTCGCCCACGGCGAACCGGTGCTGGCCAAGGCGGTGAACCGGCTCGTTGTCGGCCGCGTCGTCCTCGTCGTAGTCGAAGAACCAGCGCTGGCCCTTGCGCGCCAGCCGGCCGTCGATCGGGTCCTCGTCCGGGGCGAAGCGACGGACGGTGCAGGCGTCGCGCGCCTTCCCGTAGGCGGCCTCGTCCAGCATGCCGTCCGGGGTGAGCGGAGCGGTCAGGGAATAGCCGCGGTGGTCGTCTCCCCCGGCGAATTCGGTCCCGGGGTTGCGGGCGAGCCGCATCACGATGCGCGACAGGGACATGAAATCACCTCCTGGCAGTCAGATAAGAGTTCTAGTGTGAGAGAAACAGGCTGGGGCTGTCCGAGTTCAACAGCGTGCGGGTGGTCCCGCCGAAGATGAACTCCTGAAGCCGCGGATGGCCGAACGCGCCGGCCACCAGGATATCGGCGCCGGCCGCCGCCACGGCGTGCAGGATGGCCGGCGCGGCGTCGCCGCTGTCGGTGAGAAGCTGCACTTCCGACGTAACGCCCCGGGCGGCGTAGTAGCTCTGCAGCCGGGCGGGATCGAACGTGCGCGAGCTGGCCTTGGGCGCGGCGATGATCACCACCTTGGACGCCTTTTCCAGCAGCGGGGTGGCCAGGCGCGCCGCGCGGGAGGCTTCCTTGCCGCCGTCCCAGGCCACGGCCATCACGCCGCCGACCTTCAGGCCCTCGCGGGCGACCAGGACCGGGCGCTGTTCGTCGGCGACCATCTGCTGGAACGCCTCGGCCAGCGGCCCGCGGCCTCGCGCCGGGTCATTGGTGAAGACGACCACGTCGGACAGGCGGCTCTCGGCCGAAAGCCCGGCCCAGACCGGCGTCTGCAGCGCCACGAACTGGGATTTGGCATAGTTGGCCCCCTCGGCCGCCTTGCGGGCGTTGATCTCGCCGGCGGCCGTGGCCTCCTTGAGCGACTCCAGCGCCGTCGTCTGGACGCCGCCCAGGAAGCCCTCGCCCATCCAGGGCATGACGTCGGCCACGTCGGCCGGGGTGTAGACGCAGGCGAGCTCCGCCCCGAACGGCGCGGCGATCATCGCGGCGGCCTTCACCGCGGCGGCGTCGCCCTGGCCGCCCGACAGCGGCGCCATGATGCGGGCCCAACTCATGTGTGCATCCCTTTCACGCCCCATCATCCCCTATGCTGAAACGGCCCGGATTGATCTTTGTCAGTCCCTGGGCCAGTTCACGATCTCGACAGTGAAAGGAATACGCCCGTGAGGAAAGGGCTGCGTCGCACAAAGGAGGCGCCCCGGGCCTGGCAACGGATGCTTTCGGGCCGTCGCCTGGACCTGCTCGACCCCTCCCCCATGGACATCGAGATCGAGGACATCGCCCATGGCCTCGCCCGGGTGGCGCGCTGGAACGGCCAGACCGTCGGCGAGCACGCCTTCTCCGTGGCCCAGCATTCCGTGGTGGTCGAGGAGATCGTCGCCCACATCCAGCCCGACATCGAGCCCCGCTGGCGGCTGGCCGCCCTGCTGCACGACGCCTCTGAATATGTGATCGGCGACATGATCAGCCCGTTCAAGGCGGCCCTGGGCGTCGACTACAAGGTCTTCGAGGAGCGGCTGGAGACGGCCATCCACGTCCGCTTCGGCCTGCCGGCGAAGACGCCCCTGGCCATCAAGAAGCTGATCAAGCAGGCCGACCGCGCCTGCGCCTTCTTCGAGGCCACCCAACTGGCCGGCTTCAGCCACGCCGAGAGCCTGGACTTCTTCGGCGCGCCCCCCGCCGGTTACACGCTGACGATCGAGCCCCAGGCGCCGTTCGAGGCCCAGGCGCACTACGTCCGCCGGTTCGAAGTCCTGTCGGAGGCCGCCGGCTACGTGGCCCACGCCCAGGCGTTCGATACGGAATGACCAGCTCGCTCGTCATCGGCCTGTCGGCGGTGGTGGTGGCCATCAAGGAGGGCGAAGCCGTCGTCCTGACCGTCCGCCAGAAGGCGGTCGGCGGCGATCTCGGCCTGCCCTTCGGGCCCTTCGATCCCGACGGCCACCGCACGTTCGAGCTGGCGCTCCGCGCCTTCGTGACCGAGCAGACGCGCTTCGACCTCGGCTATGTCGAGCAGCTCTACACCTTCGGCGACAAGGGTCGCGACGCGCCGCTGGCGGACCTCGGCGGCGGCAGCACGGCCGCGCGGGTGATCTCGGTGGGCTATCTCGCCCTGGCGCCGGCCGCCGTGGACACCCACTTCGCCGGCAGCGAATGGCGGCCGTGGTCGCGGATCTTCCCCTGGGAGGACTGGCGCGCCGGCCGACCGGCGGCGTTCGACACCGTGGAGGCTGCCCTGCGGGCCTGGGCGGGCAACGACGCGCAGAAGCTGGCGCGGGCCCGGCTGCTGTTCGCCCTGGACGGCGCGCCCTGGAACGAGGAGCGCGTGCTGGAGCGCTACGAGCTGCTCTACGAGGCCGGCCTGGCCCCCGAGGCGGCGCGCGACCGCGGCGAGGCCGCGCCGGCGCGCGCAGAAGCTCTGATGGCCGCGCTGGGCGAGCCCATGATCTCCGACCACCGGCGCATCCTCGCCACGGCCCTGGGGCGGCTGCGCGGCAAGCTCAAGTATCGCCCGGTGGTGTTCGAACTGATGCCCGACGCCTTCACCCTCTCGGCCCTGCAACGGACCGTGGAGGCCATCGCCGGGGTTCCCCTGCACAAGCAGAACTTCCGCCGGGCCCTGGAACGGGCGGAGCTGGTGGAGGGCCTGGGCCGCCTGGACGCCGAGACGGGCGGGCGCCCCGCCGAGCTGTTCCGCTTCCGCCGCGAAATCCTCGGCGCCCGCCCGGTCAGCGGACTGAGCCTGCCGCTTCTTCGCGACTAGCCTTACGCGGCCTCCCGAATAGCGCCGGCAGGCTGAGCCGGCGCCTCCGCAGCGCGCGCCTTGATCATGGCGCTGGTCTCCCGGCTGCCGTCGTGGCTCCAGCCAGGCGGCCCGAAGATATAACCCAGGGCATGGCGGGGATGGCGGACGACGTCCTGTACGATCCCGGCCCACTCGTGGAACGCCACCCGCAGGATGTTGAAGGTGGCCATGTTCTTCACCAGGCCGTAGCGGCAGGGCTCCTCGTCCAGCTCGGGCTGGAAGGTGCCGAACATACGATCCCAGATGATCAGTATGCCTGCGTAATTCTTGTCCAGGTACAATGGGTTACGCGCGTGATGGACCCGGTGGTGCGACGGTGTGTTGAACACCGCCTCGAACCAGCGCGGCAGCCTGCGGATCGCCTCGGTGTGGATCCAGTACTGGTAGACCAGGCTGATCCCCTTCTGGATGGCGATCATCGCCGGGGGGAATCCGAGCCAGGCCAGGGGCAGCCACAGCAGCCAGGTTCCGGCCACCCCGCCGGTCCAGGTCTGCCGCAGCGCCGTGGACAGGTTGTAGTGCTGCGAACTGTGGTGGTTCACATGGCTGGCCCACCAGAACCGCCGCTCGTGACTGACCCGGTGGAAGACGTAATAGGTCAGGTCCTCCAGCAGGAAGATCGCCACCCACGCCCAGATCGCCGTCATGGGGATCGTGAACAGCCGGTGTTCGTAGACCCAGACCGTCGCGGCGAAGATCAGCCCGGCGGTAAACACGCCCGCCACCGTGGAGCCCAGTCCCATGCCGAGGGAGACGGCGGTGTCCTTGGCCTCATAGCGCGCCTGCGCCTTCCCCATCCGCGCCAGCACGATCTCCAGGATGATCGAGAGGATGAAGAACGGCGTCGCCAGGGTGACCGGGTCGAACTCGGCCTTCATGCGGCGAGGTCCTTGGGCGGCCAGGCGGGCAGCGACAATGTGGCGCGGGGGGCGGCGATGTCCGCCAGGTCGACGCACAGCTTGCCGTTCTTGAAACTGGACGAGATGGCCTGGGCCCAGGGGATCTGGCGGGCCGCAAACCCGTCGCCAACCTGACAGATCACCAGGGCCAGCCCACCCGACTTCGCCAGGGCCCCTGCCCCGTCGGAAGCGACCCACACCGCGTCCAGCCGACGACCCGGAAACTCGTATTCCAACAGGCCGCGGGCCTTGTGTTCGTCCAGGGGGCCGGCCGGCCTGGCGATCTTGGCCCAGGCCGCGATGCCGACCAGCACGCCGACCGCCGCCGCCGAAAGCGCCAGTTGAACGAAGAACGCCTCGTTCATCGCGGTCCCTCCCAAACCTTCGTTTCGAAGACCGTGGGCGTCCGGCCCCGCCCGGTCAAGGAAAAGGCCGCTCCCTCGCGGGGAGCGGCCTTCCTTCAGGCGCCGACGTCCCTGGGAGGGACTGGGAACGCGCCGGCGCCCGAAGCCCTAGGGCTTAGAACCGGCGGGTGTAGCCCACGGTCCAGACGTTGGCGTGGCCCGCGTCGTTCTCGAACTCCTGGCGGGTGAAGTCGACGCGGACGCCGTTCTGACCATCGAAGTGGTGCTGGGCGCCCACGCCGAAGTTCCAGGATTCCTCCGAATCGGAGGCCGAGACGCCGGCGGCCTTGGCGCGCAGCTTGGTCGTGCCGTAGCCGACGCGGGCCAGGAGGTCGGTGTTCGGACCGACCGGCAGGAAGCCCACGCCGTAGACGCCGGCCGAGTGCTTCAGCTTCGTGTTCACGTCCACGCCGCCGATGGTGTCCGTGTCGCTCTTCAGGCCGGTGGCGAGTTCGCCTTCGACGCCGAGGAAGTTGTTGAACCGATAGCCAAGCCGCCCGCCGATCACGCCGAGGTCGGCCTGGCCGCCATCGGCGATGCCGCCATGGATGTTGGCGTAGACGCCCGTGGGCACTTCGGCGGTCGAGGCGATCTGGGCCTGGGCCGCGACGGGGACGACAGCGATAGCGGCCAAAGAGGCCGTGGCGATGAGAGCTTTTTTCATTTTGGGGAGGAACTCCGTACTCGTTCTGGACAGCCCGCCCAGTCCCATCAGGGATCGACGCCAAACGCGGCCCGAGCCCGACGGTTCTTTGGCGAAGGTATGTTCAGTCGGTGTCTGTGGCCTTGCGGCCACATCGCCCCGTGACGCCGGCAATGGTCGTGGTAATCAGGCGGCCAAAGTCCGGAAGGAAACCGAATGACCGATGCGGTGATCGCCGCCACGGGGCTCTACACGCCGCCGAACAGCCTCTCGAACGCCGAGCTGGTCGAGACCTTCAACACCTATGTCGAGCGCTTCAACGCCCGGAACGCCGAGGCGATCGCCGCCGGCGAGTTACAGGCGCTGACCTCCTCGTCCGCCGAGTTCATCGAGAAGGCCTCGGGGATCAAGAGCCGCTTCGTGGTGGACAAGACGGGCCTCGTCGACCCCGAGCGCATGACCCCCAACATCGCCGAACGGCCGAACGACCAGATCTCGGTCCTCGCCGAGATCGCCGTGGCGGCGGCGCAGGAAGCCATCGCCCGCTGGGGCAAGGACATCGGCCGGATCGACGCCGTGATCTGCGCCGCCTCGAACATGCAGCGCGCCTACCCGGCCATGGCCATCGAGGTGCAGCAGGCTCTGGGAATCGAGGGCTTCGCCTTCGACATGAACGTCGCTTGCTCGTCCGCGACCTTCGGGATCAAGACGGCGGCCGACTTCATGGCCTCCGGCGCCCGCGCCGTGCTGATGGTCAATCCGGAGATCTGTTCGGGCCACCTGAACTTCCGCGACCGCGACAGCCACTTCATCTTCGGCGACGTCGCGACCGCCGTAATCGTCGAGCGCGCCGAGGACGCCACGGGCGGCTGGGACATCCTGGGTACGCGCCTGAAGACCCAGTTCTCCAACAACATCCGCAACAACTTCGGCTTCCTGAACCGCGCCGCCCCGGAAGGGATCGGCGCCCCCGACAAGCTGTTCGTCCAGGAGGGCCGCAAGGTCTTCCGCGAGGTGGTGCCGATGGTCTCGGAGATGATCGTGGACCATGCCGCCGACCTGGGGATCGACCCGCACGGCCTGAAGCGCCTGTGGCTGCACCAGGCGAACATCAACATGAACGAGATGATCGGCAAGCGCGTCCTGGGGCGGGAGCCCGCGCCCGGCGAGAACATCATCATCCTGGACGAATACGCCAACACCTCGTCGGCCGGCTCGATCATCGCCTTCCACAAGGCCAGCGACGACTTCCAGACGGGCGAGACCGGCCTGATCTGCTCGTTCGGCGCCGGCTATTCGGCGGGGACGGTGTTCGTCCGCAAGCGTTAGGCTAGGCTCCCTCGCTCGGAGGGAGTCCCGTATGAAATCGCTGCTTGCCGCCACCGCCATGGTGTTGTGTCTCACAGCTTCGGCGGCGGGTTCGGCGCCCCGCTACGACCTGATCGTCCGGGACGGCGAGATCTATGACGGGACCGGCGGTGCGCCCCTCCGCGGGGACGTCGCCATCAGGGGCGAGCGGATCGCCTGCGTCGGCGCCTGTCCGGGTACGGCGAGGACCGTCGTGGACGCTAAGGGCAAGGCGATCGCCCCCGGCTTCATCAACATGCTCTCCTGGTCGACGGACAGCCTGATCCAGGACGGACGCGCCCAGTCCGAGCTGCGCCAGGGCGTGACCCTGCAGGTGATGGGCGAAGGCTCGTCCATGGGCCCGCTGACGCCCGAGATGAAGGCGCTGGAACTCAAACGTCAGGGCGACATCAAGTATCCGATCACCTGGACCACGCTGGACGAATATCTGCGGTTCCTGGAGACCAAGGGCGTCTCGGTGAACGTCGCTTCTTTCGTGGGCGCGGCGACCGTGCGGGTGAACGTGCTGGGCGAAGGCGACGTGGACCCCACGCCGGCGCAGCTGCAGCAGATGCGGGCCATCGTGGTGAAGGCCATGGAGGACGGGGCTCTGGGCGTGGGCTCGTCGCTGATCTATGCGCCGGGGACCTTTGCCGAGACGCCGGAGCTGACGGCCCTTGTCACCGAGGCCGGGCGCTGCGGAGGCATGTACATCAGCCACATGCGCTCGGAGGGCGCGCGGCTGCTCGAGGCCATCGACGAACTGATCGAGATCTCCCGCAACTCCGGCGCGCCGGCCGAGATCTACCACCTGAAGGCGTCGGGGCGGGCCAACTGGGACAAGCTGGACGCGGCGCTAGCCAAGATCGAGGCGGCGCGCGCCTCTGGCCTGCGGATCACCACCGACATGTACACCTACCCGGCCAGCTCCACCGGCCTGGACGCGGCCATGCCGACCTGGGTGCAGGCCGGCGGGGTCGAGGCCTGGATCTCGCGCCTGAAGGACCCCGCCACACGGGCCAAGGTGATCGAGGAGATGCGCTCCGGCTCGCCCAATTTCGAGAACCTGCAGCGCGGCGCAGGCGCCGAGGGCACCCTGCTCGTCGGCTTCAAGAACCCGAAACTGAAGCCGCTCACTGGCAAGACCCTGGCCGAGGTGGCCAAGGCGCGTGGCGTCAGCCCGGAAGACGCCGCCATCGATCTGGTGATCGAGGACGGCTCGCGCGTGCAGGTGGTCTATTTCTCGATGTCGGAGGCGAACGTCGCGCGCCAGGTCGCCCTGCCCTACATGAGCTTCGGCTCGGACGCCGAGGCCCAGGCGCCCGAGGATCCGTTCACCCTGTCGTCCACCCACCCGCGCGCCTACGGCAACTTCGCCCGCCTGCTCGCGAAGTACGTCCGGGACGAGAAGCGGCTGACCCTGGGCGAGGCTGTCCGCAAGCTGTCCGCCCTTCCCGCCCACAACCTCGGGCTCCGCGACCGGGGCCAGCTCAAGATCGGAAACTACGCCGACGTGGTCGTCTTCGACCCGGCGACGATCCAGGATCACGCCACGTTCGAGAAGCCGCACCAGTTCTCCACCGGCGTCAGCGAGGTGGTGGTCAACGGCCAGCTCGCGTTGGCGAACGGCGCGCCCACCGCGGCCCGGCCCGGCCAGGTGGTGCGCGGCCGCGGCTGGACCGGCTGGAAGGACGGCGGTTGCCGGACGAGCGCGAAGGACTGGAGCTGGTAGTGAAATTCCTCCCCCGCTGGGGGAGGAACTGCAACTGCGCTAGCGATCCTTCTCGCGCTCACCGATCGCGGCCTGGGCCGCGGCGAGCCGGGCGATCGGCACGCGGTAGGGCGAGCAGCTGACGTAGTCGAGTCCGACGCTCTCGCAGAACTGGATCGAGGCCGGGTCGCCGCCGTGCTCGCCGCAGATGCCGAGCTTCACGCCCGGGCGGGCGGCGCGGCCGCGTTCCGCCGCGATCCTGATCAGGTCGCCGACGCCTTCCTGGTCCAAGCTGACGAAGGGGTCCTTCTCGAAGATGCCCTTCTCGATATAGGCGTTCAGGAACCGGCCGGAGTCGTCGCGGCTGATGCCGAACGTCGTCTGCGTCAGGTCGTTGGTGCCGAACGAGAAGAATTCGGCGTATTCGGCCAGGTCCGCGGCGCGCAGGGCGGCGCGCGGCAGCTCGACCATGGTGCCCACCATGTACTCGATGGCGACGCCCTTCTCGGCCAGCACTTCCTTGGCCGTGCGGTCGGTCAGCTGGCGCAGGAACTTCATCTCCTCGCCCTTGGCGACGAGGGGATGCATGATCTCCGGGATCGGCGCGGTGCGGCCCTCGGCGGCCACCTCGCAGGCGGCCTCGATGATGGCCCGGACCTGCATCTCGTAGATCTCGGGGTACGACACGCCCAGGCGGCAGCCGCGGTGACCCAGCATGGGGTTCACCTCGTGCATTTCCTGCGCCCGGCGCAGCAGCTTGGCGGCGTCCAGGCCAGTGGCCTCGGCCACGGCCTGCACGTCCTCCTCGGTGTGAGGCAGGAACTCGTGCAGCGGCGGGTCGAGCAGCCGGATGGTGACCGGCAGGCCCTCCATGATCTTGAACAGCTCGACGAAATCCTGCCGCTGCATGGGCAGGATCTTGGCCAGCGCCGCCTTCCGGCCGGCCACGTCGTCGGCCAGGATCATCTCGCGCACCGCCGCGATCCGCGCCGGGTCGAAGAACATGTGCTCGGTGCGGCAGAGGCCGATGCCCTCGGCGCCGAACTGGCGGGCGGTCTGGGCGTCCAGCGCCGTCTCGGCGTTGGCGCGGACTTTCAGGCGCCGGACCTCGTCGGCCCAGGCCATCAGGGCGGCGAAGTCGCCCGACAGCTCGGGCTCGATCATCTTCACGGCGCCCTGCAGCACCTCGCCGGTCGAGCCGTCGATGGTGACGATGTCGTACTCGCGGATGGTCTTGCCGCGAGCGCGGAATTCGCGGGCCTTGGCGTCGATGTGGATCTCGCCGGCGCCGGAGACGCAGGGACGGCCCATGCCGCGGGCCACCACGGCCGCGTGGCTGGTCATGCCGCCGCGGGCCGTGACGATGCCGCGGGCCGCATCCATGCCACGGATGTCCTCGGGACTCGTCTCCTCGCGCACCAGGATCACCGCCTCGCCCGAGCCGCCCAGCTTCTCGGCCTCTTCCGCCGTGAACACCACCTTGCCGGTGGCCGCGCCGGGCGAGGCCGGCAGGCCCGTGGCGATCACGTCGCGCGGGCTGGCGGGGTCGATGGTCGGGTGCAGCAGCTGGTCCAGGGAGCCCGGCTCGACGCGCATGACGGCCTCGGACTTGCTGATCAGGCCCTCGTTGGCCAGGTCGACCGCCACCTTCAGCGCCGCCTTGGCCGTGCGCTTCCCGTTGCGGGTCTGCAGCATGTAGAGCCGGCCCTGCTCGACCGTGAACTCGATGTCCTGCATGTCGCGGTAGTGGGTTTCCAGCTTGCCCACCACGTCCTTGAACTGGGCGAACACCTCAGGGAGCGCTTCCTCCATCGAGGGGTTGATGTCGCCCATCTCCTCGCGCGCCACCTTGGTCAGGGGCTGGGGCGTGCGGATGCCCGCCACCACGTCCTCGCCCTGGGCGTTGATCAGAAACTCGCCGTAGAGACGGTTGTCGCCGGTGGAGGGATTGCGGGTGAAGGCCACTCCGGTCGCCGAGCCGTCGCCCATGTTGCCGAACACCATCGACTGGATGTTCACCGCCGTGCCCCAGCTCTCGGGGATGTCGTGCATGCGGCGGTAGAACTTGGCGCGGTCGTTCATCCAGCTGGCGAACACGGCGCCGACGGCGCCCCAGAGCTGCTGGCTGGGATCCTGCGGGAAGGGCTCGCCGCGCTCGTCCTCGACGGCGCGCTTGTAGTCGGCGACCACCGCTTCCCAGTTCTCGGCGGTAAGGCCGGTGTCCACGTGGACGTCCAGGCGGTCCTTATGGTCGTCGAGGATCTCCTCGAACATGTGGTGATCCAGGTCGAGCACCACGTTCGAGTACATCTGGATGAAGCGGCGATAGCTGTCGAAGGCGAAGCGGCGGTCGCCCGAGAGCTTGGCCAGCCCCTCCACGGTCTCATCGTTGAGGCCCAGGTTCAGGACGGTGTCCATCATCCCCGGCATCGAGGCGCGGGCGCCCGAGCGGACCGAGACCAAGAGCGGATTGGCCGCGTCGCCGAAGCGCTTGCCGGTGAGCTCTTCGACCTTCTTCAGGCCCTCGGCCACCTGTTCCTTCAGGCCGGCCGGATAGGCCCGCTCGTTGGCGTAATAGTGGGTGCAGGCCTCGGTGGTGATGGTGAAGCCCGGGGGCACCGGCAGGCCCAGCGACGACATCTCCGCCAGGTTGGCGCCCTTGCCGCCCAGCAGGTTCTTCATCGAGGCGTCGCCGTCGGCCGACCCGCCGCCGAAGGCATAGACCCAACGCGTCTTCACCATCGTCTCGGCCATCTCTGAAGTCCCTTCGCTTAACCTGTAACCTGCGCGAAATCCGCCACTTGTCCCATGGCGTCCCGAACCTTCGCCAGAAGGCGGAGGCGGTTGTCGCGTTCCTCGGATACCGTGGAATTTACTAACACCTTGTCGAAGAAGGCGTCGACGGGCGCGCGGAGCTTCGAAAGCTCGCGCATGGCGCCCGAGAAATCCTCGGCGTCCAGCGCCGTATCGAGCTTGGCGTCCAGCTCGGAGACGGCGGCGATCAGCGCCAGTTCCTCGGGCGAAGACGAGGCCATCCGCGCGGGCGCGCCGTCGGGCAGCGCCCCCTTCTTCTCCTCGGCCTTGAGGATGTTCACGGCGCGCTTGTAGCCCGCCAGCAGGTTCGCCCCGTCCTCGGTCTTGAGGAAGGCGTCCAAGGCGTTCACCCGGGCCACGATGCGGACCAGATCGTCGTCGCCCAGGGCGAAGATCGCCGCCACAAGGTCGTGCCGCTGGCCCCGGTCGCGCAGCCAGACTTCCAGGCGGTCGGCGAAGAAGGCCACGATCTCGTCCGACACCTCGTCGTAGGGCCGGAACTCGTAGAGGACCTTGCCGGTCGGCTTCTCGCGCTCCAGGCGGTCGAAGACGATGTCGACGTCGCGGTCCATGGCCACGACTTGCGGTCCGCCGCCGAGCAGCGCCTCGTCGAACTCGCGCAGATAGACTTCGAACTCCTGCGACTTGGCCCGGCCGCCCGCACCCAGATGGACGGTGACCTTGGGCGTCGAGACCCACAGCGCCCGGCCCGGGTCCACGAAGCAGCGCAGCGAACGGTACCAGTCGGCCACCGCCTGGCGCAGCGGGATGCGCAGCTCGGAGCCCAGCACGATCCGGATCACGCCCAGGGCGGCGCGGCGGAGGGCGAATGGGTCCCGCGAGCCGGTGGGCTTTTCGTTGATGGCGAAGAACGCCGTCAGGGTGTCCAGCTTGTCCGCCAGGGCCACGGCCATGGTCACCGGACGGTCGGGCACGTCGTCATTGGCGCCGGCGGGTTTGTAGTGGTCGCGGACGGCCTCGGCCACCAGGGGCGACAGGCCCTCGGCCTCGGCGTAGTAGCCGCCCATGATCCCCTGCAGTTCGGGGAACTCACCGACCACGCCCGTGCCGAGGTCGGCCTTGGCCAGGCGCGCGGCCTGGGTCGCCTTGGCGGGCTCGGCGCCCACGCGAGGCGCGAGGGCGGCGGCCATCATCTCCAGCCGCTCGACCCGCTCGTACATGGCGCCGAGCTTGGCGTGGAACGTGACGCCCTTCAGCTTCTCGAGGCGGTCCTCCAGGCGGACCTTGCGGTCCTCGTTCCAGAAGAACCGGGCGTCCGACAGGCGGGCCGACAGCACCTTTGCGTTGCCCAGGGCGATGGTCTTGCCGCCGTCGGTGGCGTCGATGTTGGCCACGGTCACGAAGTGCGGGGCGAGCTTGCCGGTGCGCGGATCGCGGACGGCGAAATAGCGCTGGTGCACCCGCATCGACGTGCGGATCACCTCGGCCGGCAGGTCCAGGAACGCCGGGTCCATGTCGCCGAGCACGGGCACGGGCCATTCCACCAGGCCGGCGACCTCGTCCAGCAGCCCCTGGTCCTCGACCAGCTCCAGGTTGCGGGCGAAGCAGAGCGTCTTGGCGGCCTCGAGGATCCGGGACTTCCGCTCCTCGACGTCGAGGACCACGAAATGCTTCTCGAGCTTGTCGGCGTAGGTGTCGAAGTCCTTCGCCTTGAACGACTGGCCCGAGCCCATGAACCGGTGGCCCTGGGTGGTGTCGCCGCTGGGGATGCCCTCGATGTGGAAGGGCACGACGTCCCCGTCGAAGACGCAGAGGATGCGCCGCAGCGGCCGCACCCAGCGCAGCTTGCTGACGCCGGAGACCATCGACTTCGGCCAGGGGAAGTCGCGTACGATCCCCTCCACCATTTCGGCCACGATCTCGGGCGTCGGGCGGCCCTTGCGATGGATGTGCGCGAACCAGATCCCGTCCTTCTCGGTGAGGTCGGTCTTCGCCAGCCCGTTCTTGCGCAGGAATCCTTCCAGGGCCTGTTCCGGCGCGCTGGTCCGGGGGCCCTTCACCTCTTCATGGCGGTCCTTCTGGGCCTCGGGCAGCCCCTCGGCGACCAGGGTCAGGCGCCGGGCGCCGGCGAAGGTCTTCAGCGCCTCGGGCAGCAGGCCTTCGGCGGCGAGGCGTTCGCGGGCCATGCGCTCCAGGTCGCGCGCGGCGCCGGCCTGCATGCGCGCGGGGATTTCTTCGGAGAGCAGTTCGAGCAGGAGTTGGGGCATGCTTAAGCGTTCCCGCCCTGGTCGGCGACCCACGCCTCGGCGCACATCTTACAGAGGTCGCGGATGCGGCCGATGTAGCTCTGGCGTTCGGCCACGGCGATCGCGCCGCGGGCGTCCATGATGTTGAACAGGTGGCTGGCCTTCAGCACGTGGTCGTAGGCGGGCAGCGCCAGCGACTGGCCCTGGCGGCCCTTCGTGGCGACGATCCGCGGGACCTCGCGTTCCATGTCCTCGAACTGGCGCTTCAGGGTCGCGACGTCGGCGACTTCCAGCTCGAAGGCCGAGAACTGCTGCTCGTTGGCGAGGTAGATGTCGCCGTAGCTGAACTCGTCGTTGAACTTGAGGTCGTAGACGTTGTCCTTGTTCTGCAGATAGAGGCTGAGCCGTTCCAGGCCGATGGTCAGCTCCCCGGCCACCGGGAAGACGTCCAGGCCGCCCACCTGCTGGAAGTAGGTGTACTGGGTGATCTCCATCCCGTCGCACCAGACCTCCCAGCCCAGGCCCCAGGCGCCCACCGTCGGGTTCTCCCAGTCGTCCTCGACGAAGCGGATGTCGTGGACCGTCGGATCGATGCCGATGGCCTCCAGACAGCCCAGGTAGAGCTCCTGCAGGTTCTCGGGGTTCGGCTTCAGGATCACCTGGTACTGGTGGTGCTGGTGCAGCCGGTTGGGGTTCTCGCCATAGCGTCCGTCGGCGGGCCGGCGGGAGGGCTGGACGTAGGCCACCTTCCACGGTTTCGGCCCCAGGGTGCGCAGGACAGTCATGGGCGACAGGGTCCCCGCCCCCACCTCGACGTCGTACGGCTGCAGAATCGCGCAGCCCTGACGGCTCCAATAGTCATGGAGTTTCAGGATAAGGCCCTGAAAAGACAGAGGTTGATCAGGCATTGGGGACGATACGTTCGCAGGCGCAAAAAAAGTCGGCGGACCATAGGGCCCGCCGACCTTCGCTTCAACCCAAGCGAGGGCTGATTTCCGAGTGGTTTCAGTTGCCCCGCGCGGCGGTCCGCTTGCCGGCGCGGGACATCGGCTGACCGTACTTCGCGCGGTTCTCGGCCGTATCGGGCACCGGACCGTTGGTGACCGTCGAGGTCGTGACGCTGGCCGACTGGGCATAGGCGCCCGCCGCCGGCGTCGTCGTGGTCTCGGCCGAGGCGGTGGCCTCCGCCGGCGGGGTGGCGGCGGTCACGCCGGTGTCGACCGGCGGCGCGGCGATCCCAGTGGAGGCGGTGGAGCCGACGGGCACGGTCACCTTCTCGGTGTACTGCTTGTCGTCCGAGGGCGCGTGGGCCCCGTTCCAGTCGCCGGTCACCGACCCGGGGGTCGGGGCCTTCGGCATGTTCTGGTCTTGCGCGGAGGCCGCGCCGCCCAGGAGGGCGACGGCGGCCGTTGCGGTAGCGAAAAGGGCGATCTTCATCGTCAGAACTCCGGTTGATGGCGCGATGCTAAGCCCCATCCTCGACGTGCTGACGCTGTACGGCTCAGGCGGGTGTTGGTTCCCGCCGCCGCCCAAGGTTTTACCTCGCCTAGCTCGTCGGCGCGGTGGCCGAGGCGTCCGCCGCGGGGGCGCTGGCGGCCGGCGGCTCGACGGCGCCTTCACCGGAGACCAGCACCTTGTCCACCACGTGCAGCAGGCCGCTGCCGGTGCGCAGGTCCGCCTGGACGATGGTGGCGCCGTCCACCTTGAGGGAACCGCCCTCGTCGCTGCCGTCCAGCAGGATGGTGTCGCCCGCGCCCGACGGGACCGGCCCCTTGGCGCCCTTGATCTTGGTGGAGTCGACGGGCGCGTTGACCACGTGGTGCAGGACGAACTTCTGCATCGCGGCCTTGTCGCTCTTCAGCTTGGCCAGTTGGTCCGCCGGCATGGCGGCGAAAGCGGCGTCGGTCGGCGCAAAGACCGTGAGGTTCTTGTTGGTCTTCAGCAGGCCGGCAAGATTGGTCGCATCGATGCCGCCCACGAAGGTCGTGAACTGGCCCGACAGCTTCAGGGTGTCCACCAGGTCGCCCTGCACGGCGACGGGCTTGGCGGCGGCGGGCGCGGCGGCCGGCGTCTGGGCCGAGGCGGCGAACGGCGCGGTGCTCAGGGCGGCGACGGCGGCGGCGGCGAAGAAGAAGCGGGTCGGCGACATTAGCGGTCCTTGTGTTTGCGGCGGCCCGATCGGGGGGCCGCAGGTGACTTACGCGGGAGAGTTCAAGCGGTTCCAGGCTGACCGCCCGCTGAGACTAGGCCTGGAAGGCGCCGGATTTACGACCGTCAGCGCGTGGGTCAAGCCTGGGTTCGGGCCGCCCGAGGGCGACAATTGCCCAATTCCACGGCGCCGGAGACCCTTGGCGCTCATAAAACAGGCGAGCTTGGCCTTCTTCACCGAAGCGTCATCCCAGCGGTCAGCCCCCGGCGCACCCCCGACATAGCGTCGCTGCGACCACCGCGAAGGGGATAACGGCGCGGGGTCTTCGAACGAACGAGAGGGGTTGGGCCCGCCCTCAGGGCCGGACGCGGGAGCGAGCGGATGAAACTCATCATGGCGATCGTCAAACCGTTCAAGCTGGACGACGTGCGCGAAGCGCTTGTCGGCGCCGGCGTGGAGGGTCTGACGGTCTCGGAGGTCAAGGGATATGGCCGGCAGAAGGGCCAGACCGAGATCTATCGGGGCGCGGAGTACCAGATCAACTTCCTGCCCAAGGTGAAACTCGAGGCCGTCGTCGACGACGCGGCGGCGGGTAAGGCGGTCGAGGCCATCAAGGCCGCGGCTGCGACCGGCAAGATCGGTGACGGGAAGATCTTCGTCCTCGACGTCTCGGAGGCCGTGCGCATCCGGACGGGCGAGACGGGCGCCGCGGCGCTCTAACGGGACAAGGGGACATATGCTTATGAAATTCTTTGGAAAACAGCGGCTGGCCGGGCTTGCGCTCGCCGCCGTGATGGCCGGGGCGCCGCTGGCGGCCCCTGCCCTCGCCCAGGAGGCTGCGGCGCCCGCCGCCGCAGCGCCCGCTGCCGCCGCGCCTGAAGCCGCCGCGCCCGCACCGGCTCCTGAAGCGGCCGCGCCCGCGGCCGAGGCGGCGCCAGCGGCGCCCGCCCAGACGGTCGAAAAGGGTGACACCACCTGGATGATGGTCTCCACCGTCCTCGTGCTGCTGATGATCATCCCCGGCCTTGCGCTGTTCTACGGCGGCCTAGTCCGTCAGAAGAACATGCTGTCGATGCTGATGCAGACGGCCACCGTGTGCGTGATCGGCATGATCGCCTGGGTGACCTATGGCTACAGCCTGGCCTTCACCGACGGGGGCGGTCTCGACACCTTCGTCGGCGGCGCCGGCCGCCTGTTCCTGAAGGACGTCACGCCGGCCTCGAACGTCGCGACGTTCTCCACCGGGATCTACATTCCGGAACTGGCGTTCATCGCCTTCCAGATGACCTTTGCGGCGATCACCGCCTGCCTGGTGCTGGGCGGCGTGGCCGAGCGCATGAAGTTCGCCGCCTGCGTGATCTTCGCCGTCCTGTGGCCGCTGCTCTCGTACTATCCCATGGCCCACATGGTCTGGTGGTGGCCGGGCCCCGACGGCATCGCCACGGCGCCGACCGATCCGGTGAAGTCCGGCCTGCTCTGGGGCTGGGGCGCGCTCGACTTCGCGGGCGGCACCGTGGTCCACATCAACGCCGGCATCGCGGCCCTGATGGGCGCCCTGATCCTGGGCCCCCGCAAGGGCTACCGGTCCGAGCCGATGCAACCGCACTCGCTGACCCTGACGCTTGTGGGCGCCGGCCTGCTGTGGGTGGGCTGGTTCGGTTTCAACGCCGGCTCCAACCTGGAAGCCAACGGCTATGCCGCCCTGGCGGTGGTCAACACCTTCGTCGCGACGGCGGCCGCCGGCTTCTCCTGGGCGATGACCGAGTGGGTGACGCGCAAGAAGGCCTCGCTGCTGGGCATGGCTTCCGGCCTGGTCGCCGGCCTGGTCGCGGTCACGCCGGCCGCGGGCTTCGCCGGACCGATGGGCGCCCTGATCCTGGGCCTCGTGGTCTCGCCGATCTGCGTCTTCTTCTGCTCCGTGGTGAAGAACGCCCTGAAGTACGACGACAGCCTGGACGCCTTCGGGATCCACGCCATCGGCGGCATTGTGGGCGCCCTGGCCACCGGCATCCTGGTCTCGGCCAGCCTGGGCGGCGCCGGGATCGTCGACTACACGACCTGCGCGGCGGACGGGGATATCTCCACCTGCGACGCCCTGGCGAGCTACAGCATGATGGGCCAGTTCATCACCCAGCTTAAGGCTGTGCTGGTGGCGGTGGTCTGGTCTGCGGTGGCCTCCAGCATCGTGTTCTTCATCATCAAGTACACGGTCGGCCTGCGGTCCTCGCCGGAAGCCGAAGAAGAAGGCCTGGACATCGTCGAGCACGGCGAACGCGCCTACCACTCGTAAACTCGGGGGAGTGGCGCCTGCCGCCAAGCGTTGGCAGGCGTCAGTGGGTAGAGACGGGGGTCCTTCGGGGCCCCCGTTTTCGTTCCGGCTATTCCCAGGGTCCGCCCAGGCGGCAGCGTTCGACCCACCAGTGGGGCGCCATGGCCTCGATCCGCTCGGCGAGCGTCTCGGCGGCGATATCGTCGCCGCATAGCGCGAAGCAGGTGCCACCCGAGCCCGACACCCGGGCCAACAGCACCTCCGGCTCGTCCCGCAACGTGTCCAGCACCGTCCCGATCTCGGGCGCCGCCGCGACGGCGGGCGCCTCCAGGTCGTTGCCTTGCGTCGCCAGCCAGGCGGCGACCTCCTGCGGACTCTCAAAAGCGTCGGGCATCACCGGCGGGGTCACGTCCCCGAAGGCGCCGGCTGCATCCAGGCGGCGATAGACCTCGGGGGTCGAGACGGGCACGCCCGGGTTCACCAGCACGGCGTGCAGCACGGGAAGCCCGGGCGCTGGCGTAAGCCGCTCTCCCCGACCCTGCGCGAGAACCGGCCGGCCCCAGAGGCAGGCGGCGCCGTCGGCGCCCAGGCGCGCCGCCACGGCTTCGAGCCGCGCATCGTCGACCTGTGGCGCGAACACGTCCCGGATCAGCCGCAAGGCCGCGCCCGCGTCGCTGGACCCACCGCCCAGGCCGCTGGCGATGGGCAAGCGCTTGTCCAACCCGAACGACAGCTCCGCCATCGGCCGGCCCAGGTCGGCCACGAAGGCGCGCACGGCGCGGATGATGAGGTTGTCCGACTCGCGGCCCAGGCCCCCTGCGAACGGCCCGCTGGCCGTCAGGCGGCCCTCGCCCAGTTCCATCGACACCCGGTCGCCCACGTCGGCGAAAACCATCAGGCTACAGATCGGATGATAGCCGTCGGCCGTCGGCGCGCCGACGTGCAGGAAGAGGTTGACCTTCGCCGGCGCCAGTCGCGCGGGCATCCTACTGCCCGGCGAGCTTGGGTTGCGGGCCCAGGCCCGAGGCCAGCTTCTTCTCCGCGTCGCCCTTGATCCGGTCGTCGGGCTTCAGCGTCAGGACGCGCCGCCACTGGAAGACCGCCTCGTCCTTGCGGCCGACCATCCAGTAGGCGTCACCCAGGTGGTTGTTGATCTCGGGGTCCCCGGCCTCCAGTTCGACCGCCTGCTCCAGCACCTCGACGGCCTTCTTGTAGTCGCCGAGCCGGTAGTGCGCCCAGCCCAGGCTGTCGACGATCGCGCCCGACCGCGGGTTGGACGCCACGGCCCGCTCGACCATCCCCATCGCTTCCTGCAGCCGCTCGCCGCGGTCGATCCAGGCATAGCCCAGGTAGTTCAGCAGTTCGGGCTCGTCCGGCCGCAGTTTGAGCGCCAGGGCGAGGTCGGCCTCGGCTTCCTTCCACCTGCCCGACCGCTCGAACGCCTGGCCCCGCGCATAGTGAAGCTGCCAGTCCGGGGCCTTGGCCTCGGCGATGACGCCGTTCAGGATCTC
The DNA here is from genome assembly GCF_001824475.1 of Phenylobacterium sp. RIFCSPHIGHO2_01_FULL_69_31. Lineage (GTDB taxonomy): Bacteria > Pseudomonadota > Alphaproteobacteria > Caulobacterales > Caulobacteraceae > Phenylobacterium. The sequence goes on from NZ_MHXN01000010.1 coordinate 26,782, forward strand.
GATCGCCTCGGGATATTGCTCGTTGGCGCGCAGGAGGTCCGACAGCGTCGTCCGCGCCTCGGTGTCGCCCGTGGCGGCGCCGGTGCGGGCCAGCCGCAGCGCCCCCTCCTTGTCGCCGGCGCTCTGGTAGCTCCAGGCCAGCTTGGCCTGCGCCGCTGGGAATTCGGCCGAGGTGGGCTTGGGCTTGGAATAGGCCAGGCGGGCGCCCTCGACGTCGCCGTTCTGCTGCAGCAAGTCGCCCAGCATCAGCCAGGCGTCGTTGCGCTGCGGGTCCAGCGACAGGGACAGGCGCAGATAGGCCAGGCCGATGGATTCCTGCTTGGCGCTGATCATCGTCGCGGCCGGCGCCAGCAGGGCGAAGGCAGCGCCCTCTTTCAGGGTCGGCATGGCCGGGGCGGTGCGGTTCGCGCCGGCGCGGGCCCGGGCCGCCTTGAGACTGAGGTTCGAGGGATTGCGCTTCAGCGCCGCGTCATAGAGGGCGAGGGCCTCGGGCCGGCGGTTGCGGCGCTCGAGGAAGCCGCCGTAGGCCAGCACGGCGATTTCGCTGGGGTTCTCGCTGGCGGTGACCGCCTTGAAGTCGGTCTCGGCCTCGTCGTAGCGACGGGCCCGCTCGAACAGGTGCGCCTGGCCGATCTGGCCGAAATAGTCGACGCCGGCATCGCCCCGGAGCTGCGGCCGAACCGTGGAGCCTTCGGTGTCGCCGACCGAGGCCGACACCCACGGCCCCAGCAGCGCGGCGGCGGCGCGGTGGGGAAAACCAATCCCGTCGTTCGACAACTCGGCCTTGGCGACCTTACCCTTGCCCTCGCCGATGGCCGCGACGACCTTGACCAGCCGGCCGAGGCGCTTGCCAGGTTCGGAGGCCGTCGGACCGTCGGGCGCCAGCAAGGCCGCCTTCTGGATGTCGCCGGCCATCAGGGCCGCGGTAAAGGCGCGCTCGGCCACGGCGGGATCGTCGCCGCTCTGGCTGCGCGCCAGTTCGAGGAACCGCGCGGCGTCGCCGTTCCGCCCCTCCTGGAGCGCCGCGCTGCCGGCCAGGAACATGCCGTAGGCGCTGTCGGCGGCGATCGGAGCGCCGAGAACCGCATCCTCGGTCTTGGGAACGGCGCTGGCGCAGCCTCCGAGCAGGACGAGCGGGGCGGCGCAGGCGAGCAGCAGGGTACGAAGCATGATCAGACTCTGGGCGCGCGGAGGCTCCGCCGCAAGCGCCCCATCGTCACACGGAAAAAATGGCCACTACATGTTCGGGTAGTTCGGCCCGTCCCCGCCCTGCGGCGTCGTCCAGTCGATATTCTGCGACGGATCCTTGATGTCGCAGGTCTTGCAGTGGACGCAGTTCTGGAAGTTGATCTGGAACTTCGGGTTCTGACCCGCCTCGTCGTACAGCACCTCGTACACGCCCGCCGGGCAGTAGAGGCGCGCCGGCTCCCCGTACTTGGGCAGGTTCACCGAGATGGGGATCGACGGGTCGCGCAGCTTCAGGTGCGCCGGCTGGGCCTCATCGTGGTTCGTGGACGAGAGGAACACGCTGGACAGCTTGTCGAAGCTCAGCACGCCGTCGGGCTTCGGATAGACGATGGGCTTGTAGTCCTTGGCCGCACCGGTGGACTCGGCGTCGCTCTTGCCGTGCTTCATCGTCCCGAAGAACGAGAAGCCGCCCAGGAGGTGCGTGGTCCACATGTCGAACATGGAGACGGCGCCGCCGATGGCCGTGCCGAACTTCGACAGCATCGGCTTGGCGTTGCGGACGACGTTAAGCTCCTTCTTGAGCCACGAGCCGTCGAACGCGGCCTTGTACTCGGCCAGTTCGTCGCCCGAGCGGCCCGCCTGGATGGCGTGGAACGCGGCCTCGGCGGCCATGATGCCGCTCTTGATGGCGGCGTGGCTGCCCTTGATCCGCGGCACGTTCACGAAGCCGGCGCTGTCGCCCAGCAGGACGCCGCCCGGGAAATAGAGCTTCGGGATCGATTGGAGGCCGCCCTCGCTGATGGCGCGGGCGCCGTAGGCGATGCGCTTGCCGCCCTCGAGGTACTTGGCGACTTCGGGGTGGTGCTTGAAGCGCTGGAACTCGTCGAAGGGCGAGAGCCAGGGGTTCTTGTAGTTCAGGTGGGTGACGAAGCCGATCGCCACGTAGTTGTCGCCGAAGTGGTAAAGGAAGCTGCCGCCGCCGGTCTTGTCGTCCAGGGGCCAGCCGGTGGTGTGCTGCACGAGGCCCGGCGTGAACACGGCGTCCGGAACCTGCCACAGCTCCTTGATGCCGATGCCGTACTTCTCCTTGTCGGCGTCCTTGCCCAGCCCGTACTTGGCCTTCAGCACCTTGGCCAGCGACCCTCGGACGCCCTCGCCGATGAAGACGTACTTGCCCCGCAGTTCCATGCCGGGCTCGTAGTTCGGGCCAGGCTTGCCGTCCTTGCCGAAGCCGAACTCGCCGGCGACCACGCCGACCAGCTTGTCGCCCTCGAACACGGGCGCCGAGGCGGCCATGCCGGGATAGATCTCGACGCCCAGGCCCTCAGCCTGCCCCGCCAGCCAGCGGCAGACGTTGCCCAGCGAGGCGATGTAGTTGCCATGGTTGTCCATGAACGGCGGCATGGCCCACATCGGCAGCTCCAGGCTGCCCTGAGGTCCCAGCAGGAGGAAGACGTCCTTCGTGACGGGCGTCTCCAGCGGGGCGCCCAGCTCCTTCCAGTTCGGCAGCAGCTCGGAAAGGCCCTTGGGGTCGATGACCGCACCCGAGAGGATGTGCGCGCCGACCTCGGCGCCCTTCTCCAAGACCGCCACGGTGAGGTTCGCGTCGAGCTGCTTCAGGCGGATCGCCGCGGCCAGGCCCGAAGGCCCGGCGCCGACGATGACGACGTCATACTCCATCGCTTCCCGCTGGATCGACTGGCCGACGTCTTCGCTCATCGCGTTCCCCTTTGGTCCGTCACCGCCGGCCCCCTCGCCGTCCGATGCTCGCGTTATGAAGGGGTCTTATCGGGAGGTCACGGCGGGGCGGTCAAGGGCGAACCCGTACCGGGTGCTCAAGGGCGGCCCTCTACGACGAGTTTAACCTGGGTTCCCGGCCGCAGCGGTTGGCCCGCCTCAAGGGCGTTCAGCATGAGGAAGCGGTCCAGGCGGTCCCGGTCCGGGGCCATCCGGGCCGCCATGGACTCGGCCGTGTCGCCGGGGCGCACCTCGACGACGGCGATCCGGCGTCCGGATATCGCGTCGACCTCCCGGTCCGACAGGCGGCGGAAGGAGTCGAACATCGGGTCGAACAGGCTGGCCTGCCCGGCCGGCGTCATGGCGACGAAGCTGTAGGCCTCGTCGCGGCCCAGCGAATAGGCCACCACCGTCAGGTCGACAGGCCGCCCCGCCGACGTCGCCCGAGCCGGCAGGACCACCGCGTCCAGGCCGTTGATCCTCGTGTGCTGAGGCTGCCCCACCTGGTGGCGGCCGTTGCGCACCACGCCGCGCAGGACCTCCAGGGCGTAGTTTTCCAGTTCCTTTGGCGTGGCGCGCCCGCCCGTGAACTCGGCCAGGGTCCCACCCGGCCCGCTCACCCGCACCGCCTGGGGCTGGTTGACCAGCTGGAAGCCCCGCGGCGCCTCGAAGCGGATGCCGAGCTGCGGATGGATGTAGCTGCCGCCCCGGACGTAGCCCTGCGCCCCCGCCTCGCCGTAGGGCAGACCGTCCACGGCGGCGAGGTAGCTCGCCTCGTCCAGCGTCAGCCCCGCTTGCGGCGGCGTCTTGGCGGCCTGGGCGCTGGCGCGGCGGATCCGGTCCGAGGTCAGGGGATGGGTGCTGGCCCACGGCGCCATCCCGCCCTCCGGCTGCCCCGTCTCGCGCGCTGTGAAGGCCCCCTCCCGCTGCAGGTCGTCCAGGACGCGCGTTAGGCCGTCCGGCGCATAGCCCGCCGCCGGCAGGTAGGTCAGGGCCAGGCTGTCCGCCTCGTACTCCTGGTTCCGCGAGTAGCCGAGCGCGCCTAGCTTGGCGACGCGGCCGGCCACCTTGCCGGCCAGGTCGGATTTGGTGGCGACGCCCAGCAGCGTGGCCGCCAGGCTGCCCATGGTCTCGGCGTTCTGCTGGCGAACCGCGTGGTTGGCCGCCACATGGCCCAGCTCATGGCCAAGCACCGCCGCCAGCTCCGCCTCGGAGTTGACGATGCTGAGCAGTCCGCGCGTCACGTAGACGTAGCAGCCGGGCGGTGCGGTGAAAGCGTTGACGACCTCGGAGTTCACCACCGTGAAGACGCAGCGCTGGCGCATCCCCGCAGCCTGGGCCATCCGCTCCCCGATACGCTGCACATAGTCGGCTTGCGGGCCGAGGTAGGTTCCGCCCAGCTCGGCCACCATTTCGCGGTGCTCGCGCGCCGGCTGGGCCGCGGCGGGCGGGCCGACCAGCACGCAGGCTGCCGCAAGCCAGGCGAACCTCGCCATCGCGTCCGCTCTCCCCATTCCGGGCTGACAAGCCCGCGCTGACGCGCCAAGAGTGGCGCAAGCCTGATCCGGAGTGAACCCAGGGAATGTCGGCCATCGCCGAACCCTTCGACGCCGCCATCGCCGAGAGCCTGCTCGCCTTCTGGGCGGACGCGGGGGTCGACGCCATGCTGCTGGACGAGGCCGTCGACCGGATCGAGGCGGGCAAGATCCTGCCACCCGCGCGCCCCGCAGCGCCCGTGGTGCCCCTGGCCGCGGCGCCCGCGCCCCGGGCTTTCGGCGGCCAGGCCGATATCTCCGGCGCCGTCGCCCAGGCCCAGCAGCTCGCCGCCGGAGCCGCGAACCTCGACGCCCTGGTCGCCGCCATCGCGGCCTTCGAGGGCTGTCCCCTGCGGTTCGAGGGCGCGGCCACCAAGGCCGTGGTCTATCGGGGCGATCCGAAGGCCCCGCTGCTCGTCATCGGCGAAGGCCCGGGCGCCGATGAGGACGCCCGCGGGGAGCCGTTCGTGGGCCGGGCTGGCAAGCTGCTCGACCGCATGCTGGCCGCGGCGGGGCTTACCGATCGGGTCCTGATCACCAACACCGTCTTCTGGCGCCCACCGGGCAACCGGACGCCGACGCCGGCGGAGCAGGCCATCTGCGCGCCCTTCCTCGAGCGCATCGTCCAGCTGGTCCAGCCCCGGATGCTGCTCCTCGCCGGTGGGGCGTCGGCCAAGTCGGTCCTGAAGCGCGAGGAGGGCATTTTGTCGCTGCGCGGGCGCTGGTTCGAATGGCGCTCGGCCGATGGGACGCTGGAATTGCCCGCCATGCCGACACTTCACCCCGCCTTCCTGCTGCGTCAGCCCGGCGCGAAGAAAAAGGCGTGGAGCGATCTGTTGACGCTTTCCGAAAGGCTTGATCGCCCGGAAAGGCCCCTCTAGCTTCGCAACCTGGGACTCAGAGAAAAAGGGGTCCGCGTTCAGCAGACGTTAGTTCTGCCCGCGGATATAGACGGCATGACGCTCGAACAGCGCCTGCGCGTCGGGGTATTGTCCCTCGTCGCCGCCGCCTCGGTTGCCAGCTCTGTCGCGGCGGCCGGATCGCCGAAGGCCCTCTCCGACACCGACGCCCGCGCCTATGCCGCCGCCTTCCAGGCCGTGGACCAGGGCGACTTCGTCGGCGCCCAACTGGAAGCGGCGACGATCAAGGATCGTTCCCTCGACGGCTATCTGTCGTTCCGCGCCCTGATGCATCCCAGCGCCCACAAGGCGTCTTTCGAGGAATTGTCGGGCTGGCTGGCCAGGTTCCGCGACCTGCCGCTTGCCGACCGCGTCTTCTCCCTGGCCGCCAAGCGCCGGCCGGCCGACGCCGTGCCCCTTCCGACGCCCGAGGTGGCGCTGGTTGACACGACGCGCAGCGAGATCACCCGGCCCGCCCGCGAAGCCTTTTACTCCGGCGACGCCCGCACCGCCTTCCAGCTCGCCGTGAACGTGGGCGAGCGCTGGATTGCGGGCCTCTCCGCCTGGCGCCTGCAGGACTATGGCCAAGCGCACGATTATTTCGCCCAGGTGGCCCGCGACGACGAGAGCGACCCGTGGATGCGCGCCGCCGGCGCCTATTGGGCCGCGCGCTCGGCCGTGGCGCTGGGCGACAACGCCACGGCGAACGCCTTCCTGCGCCTCGCCGCCCAGGCCCCGCAGACCTTCTATGGAATGATCGCCGAGCGTCAGGTCCAGATGACCATGGCGGACGCCCAGACCGGGCAGTTCATCCCCGCATCGTTCCGCGCGCCCGAACCGGCGCCGACGCGCCTGCTGGAGAATGACCCCCGGGCCCATCGCGCCGCCGCGCTCGCCCAGATCGGCCGTGTCGACGAGGCGCGCCAGGAGCTCCGCGCCGGCCTCGCCCTCGCCCGCACCGGCGCGGATCGCAAAGCCTGGAACGCGATGCTGGCCGCGCTCGGGCCTTCCGCCGGCCCCGGCTCGCAAAAGCCCCAGTATCTGTCTCTGGGCGACTATCAGGCCCCGCCGCTGGAGCCTCGCGACGGCTTCACGGTGGACAAGGCGCTGGTCTACGCGATCGTGCGGCAGGAAAGCGCATTCAATCCGCGGGCCGTGTCGCCCGTGGGCGCCCTTGGGCTGATGCAACTGATGCCCGCTTCCGCTGCGCTCGCCACCGGGGACGCCATCTACCGCAAGCGGCCGAACGTGCTGTTCAATCCGGCCACCAACCTTCGGGCCGGCCAGGACTACCTCAGCTACCTCATGGACCGCGGCGTCGGCGGCGACATCCTGCACGTGGTGGCGGCCTACAACGCCGGACCCGGCGCAGTGCTGAAGACCACCGCGATGGTGGGCCAGGACGATCCGCTGCTCACCATCGAGTGCCTGCCAGCGCTGGAGACCCGCAACTACGTCGAGAAGGTCATGGCCGCCTACTGGACCTACAAGCGGATGTTCGGCGAGGAGACCCGCACCCTCGACGCCCTGGCCGGCGGCGCGCGCCGGATCGACGTGCGTCTCGACCTAGCCAATCCGGCGAACCCGCAGCCCCAGATCGCGGCGGAGACGCTGCAGATCGGCGCCGCCGGCGGCCTCCAGACGGCCGCGTTCGAGTAGGACGCCGAAAGGACGGCGGCCGAACAGCCCACCGTCCGAAAATCCCGTCACCACGGCCGGCTCGCCACCTCGCGTCAGGTGGGTCTCGAGCGCCTTGATCCAGCCGTCCCGCAGGCGGAGGTCCGCGGGCAGCACCAGCAGTCGATCGGATCGTGACGCCATCGCCGCCGCCTCGAGGGAGAGGCTCGCCTCGGCTCCCATGTCCTCGCAAAGCTCGCCGATCCCTGGCTGGCCTTCCGCCGCCACGATCAGCACCTGTCGCACCAGGCCGTCCACGGCCCCCGCTGTGAGCTGAGCCAGAAGTCCGGGCAGACCGTCAGCCCCTGACCGCGCGTCGATGATCACCGAAAGCATGCCCCGACAGAGCTTGCTTCCCCCTAGGCGGTCAATAGTTCTTGTTTTGTTCTTCTCTGGCGCCTAGGGTTGGCCGATGTCATCCGGCTTCACCTCCCAGATCCCCAAGGTCCCACGCGGCCGAGGCGCCCGCTCCAACGCCAGCGGCCGCTACGAGTCCCAACAGCGCGAGGATTTCGACGACGGCTGGGCGATCGAGGATCCCGCGCCCGGGCAGCTCGACACAGCGGTGACGGCCGAGAAGGCCAGGGTCATCATCAGCCGCAACGACAGCCCCGACGTCGGCTTCTCCGCCTCGATCAACCCGTACCGGGGCTGCGAGCACGGCTGCATCTACTGCTACGCCCGGCCGGCGCACGCCTACATGGGCTTGTCGCCAGGCCTCGACTTCGAGTCCAAGCTCTTCTTCAAGCCGCATGCGGCGCAGCTGCTGGAAAAGGAGCTGGCCAAGCCGCGCTATACGCCGGAGCTGATCCATATCGGCGGCAACACCGACCCCTATCAGCCGGAGGAACGAAGGCTCCGGATCACGCGCGGGGTGATCGAGGTGCTGGTGCGGTTCCGCCACCCGTTCTCGGTCATCACCAAGTCGGCGCTGATCGTGCGCGACCTGGACCTGCTCGCCGAGGCGGCGGCGATGAAGCTGACGCGGGTGGCGATCTCGATCACCAGCCTCGACCGCCAGCTCGCCCGCTCGATGGAGCCCCGCGCCGCGACGCCGGAGAAGCGGATCGACGCCGTGCGCCGCCTGACGCAGGCCGGTGTGCCGGTGACCGTGATGTTCGCGCCCTGCATTCCGGGCCTCAACGATCACGAGATGGAGGCCGTGCTGGAACGGGCGGCCCAAGCAGGCGCGTCCGGCGCCGGCTACGTGGCGCTGCGCCTGCCGCTGGAGATCAAGGACCTGTTCCGGGAATGGCTCGAGACCGACCACCCGGACCGCGCCCGGCGGGTGATGTCGCTGGTCCGCCAGATGCGGGGCGGAAAGGACTACGATGCCCAGTGGGGCAGCCGCATGAAGGGTGAAGGCCCCCTCGCCGCTCTCATGGCTGCGCGCTTCGCTGCGGCCAAGAAGCGGTACGGGCTGGACGTCGGCTGGGGCTCCCTCGACGCGAGCCGGTTCCACGTGCCGCCCCAGCGCGGCGGCCAGATGGACCTGTTCGCAGAATGATCCGCCCTGTCCTCGGCGAGATCCTACCTCTGGAACACCCCCACCAACTCAACGTGCGGCGACCACAGGAACTGGTCCACGGGCAGGACGCGCTCGAGGGTGAAGCCGGCATCCAGCAGGACGCGGGCGTCGCGCGCGAAGGTCGCGGGGTTGCAGGAGACGCCGATGACGCGGGCGACGTTCGAGGCGGCCAACTCGGCGGTCTGTTCGGCCGCCCCGGCGCGGGGTGGATCGAAGACCGCGACGTCGGTGTGCCGCAGGTCGTGGACCAGCAGCGGACGGCGCACGAGGTCGCGGGCCTCGGTCGTAACACCCTTCAGCCCGGGCGCGGAAGCGAGGCCCGCGGTCAGGGCCGCCACGGCTGCCGCGGAGAAATCCGCCGCGTGAACGGGCGCGATCTCGGCCAGGCGGAAGGTGAAAGTGCCCACACCGCAGTAGAGGTCGGCGATCCGGTGCGCGCCGGCCGCCGCCACGGCCACAAACGCGGCCATGGCCACTTCCGCGCCAGGAGTCGCCTGCAGGAAGCTGCCGGGCGGCAGGCCGACCCGCGCCGGCCCCAGCCGCACCTGAGGCATCCGCGCCATATAGGCCATCTCGCCGGCGAGGGTGACGCGGGCGAAGTCTGCCTCCGCGGCACGCTCGGCCAGTTGCATGCGCGCGTCCGCGGACAGGCCCCCGCTCTTGGCCTCGACGCCGGTGATGTCGATGTCGAGGCCGGTGTCGGTCAGGGTGACGTGCAGGGTGGGCGCCGACTTCGGATGCTCGAACAGCGGCGCAGCCAGCCGCTTCAGGGCAGGGATCGCCGCCTGGATGGCCGGGTCGGCGATCGGGCAGACGGCGATGTCCACCAGGTCCCAGGACTTGCGGGCCTTGTAGCCCAGGCGGGCAGCGTCCCGGCCGCCCTTGCGAGCGTGCAGCGCTACACGACGGCGCGTGCCGGGCTCAGCGGCGAAGGGCGCCAGGATTTCCGTCTCGATCCGTTGGCGGGCCAACGTTCCGACGAGTCGCTCGACCTTCCACGCCAGATACGGTGCATGGTCCCAGTGCTGCAGCGCGCAGGCACCGCAGGCGAAAAAGTGCGGGCACGGCGGCTCGACCCGCTCGGCGCTGGGCTCCAAGACCTCCAGCAGATCGCGTCGTTCGCCGGCGCCCTGCGCGCGCACGCGCTCGCCTGGCAAGGTGAACGGCACGAAGACCGGCCCGGGCGCGACGCCGTCGCCCTCCCCGCCCACGCTTTCGATGGTGAGCTCGACCGGCGGGCCCGGCGGCGGGCGCGGGTCGGGGCGCCCCTGGGGCCGGCGCTTGGGATACCTCATCGGGCCACCATCGCGGGCCGCGTGGTTAAGCGGAAATGAACGAACATGAACGAGATTCTCAACGGCCGTTCAGGTTCGCGCCAGCATCTTGCCGGAAAGCGTCGCCGTAGTGCGGCCGAGAGCATCGAAATCGAGGGATACCGAATGTCCACGCAGGTCACCATCGCCAAGGCCGCAGCCGCCGCGCTCGCCGGCGTGATCGCGCTGGGCGCGTGCGCTCCGGCGCTGGCCCAACCCGCGGGTCCGTACACCACCCGCACCACCACCGGCTACTACTACGACGCCTGCAGGCGCGATCAGACCCAGCGCGGAACGGTCGGCGCGGTGCTGGGCGGTGGCGCGGGTGCGGTGATCGGCTCCAACGCCGCGGCGCGCAACGCCCGCACGGAAGGCGCCCTGCTGGGCGGCCTGCTGGGCGCGGTGATCGGCGGCGTCGTGGGCAACAAGAGCGCGGCCTGCGTATCGCCCAGCAGCTACTACGACAGCGCCCCGCCCCCGCCACCGCCCGCGGCGTCCAACGGCAGCTACTACGACCGCGACGCCTACGCCGACTCCGCGGCCGCCCAAGCCCGCGAGGACGCTTGGCGCGAAGAGCCCATCGAGCGCTATCGCGCCGCCGAGCGTCCCGCCGAGCCGGACAGCTGCACCCTGGCGGAAAGCCCGATCTACATGCCCGACGGCCGCACCCAGACGCGCTTCGTCCGGGTCTGCCGCGACGCCAACGGCAAGTACGCCGTCGTCGACTGAACCATCTCCAAGTCGAGTGTCAAACTGGGCCGCCCGGCGTATCGGGGCGGCCCTTTTTCTATGGGCGGACGGCCCACAGCAGGAATTCGCGGGCGCCGTCGCCGCCCAGGATCGGACTGTCGGCGACCTCGCCGACGCGCCAACCCTGCCCCTCGACGAACGCCCGAACGGCCTCCAAGGCCCGCGACCGCGCCGCCGCGTCGGTGACGAGGCCCCCCTTACCGACATGCTCACGGCCGACTTCGAACTGCGGCTTCACCAGGGCGATGAGGTCGGCGCCAGCTGCGGCCAGGCCCAACGCCGCCGGCAGCGCCTTTTCCAACGAGATGAAGCTGACGTCGGTGACGATCAGGCCTGGTGGCTCCGGGATCAGGGCCGGCGTCAGGTCGCGCGCGTCGGTAGCCTCCATGGCGACGACGCGCGAGTCGGCGGCGATTCTGGGATGGAGCTGCCCTCGTCCCACGTCGACCGCATAGACCCGCGCCGCGCCGCCCCTCAGGCAGACTTCGGTGAAGCCGCCGGTCGAAGCGCCGACGTCCAGCACAACGCGCCCGGAGACCGGCACAGGCCAGAGATCCAGCGCATGGGACAGTTTCAAGGCGCCGCGTCCGACCCAGGGATGGGCCGCAACGGCCTCGACGACCGCCGCCTCCTCGATCAGTTCGGACGCCTTGGCGACCGGCCGGCCGTCCGCCGTCACCCCACCCGCCTCGATCGCCGCGCGCGCCTTGGCCCGGCTTTCGAACAGGCCGCGGGCGACGAGCAGCAGGTCGGCGCGGGTCCTCAGGCGGGCTCCTCCACGAAGAGCTTCTTCAGTTCGCTCTTCAGGATCTTGCCGTTCGCGTTGCGCGGCAGGGTCTCGTGCCAGAACTTCACCGCCACCGGCACCTTGAAGGCGGCCAACCGCTCCGCCACGTGGGCGCGCAGCTCCTCCTCGGTCGCCTCGTGGCCGGGCTTCAGCGTCACCACGGCGGCCGGCTCTTCTCCCAGGATCCGGTGCGGCTTGGCCACCACGGCGGCGTCCATGACCGCCGGATGGTCATAAAGGACGTTCTCGACCTCGACGCAGTAGATGTTCTCACCGCCACGGATCAGCATGTCCTTAGCCCGGTCGATGATGAAGCAGAAGCCTTCCTCATCGAGCCGCGCCAGGTCCCCGGTCCGCACCCAGCCGTCGACGAAGGTCTGGGCGGTGGGCTCGGGCTTGTTCCAGTAGGCGCGGGCGTTCATCGGCCCCTTGGACCAGAGTTCGCCAACGCTGCCGGGTGGCAGCACGGTGAGGCCGTCCGCGGGATCGCGGATCTGCAGCTCGGCCACCGCGGCGGCCGGCCCGCAGCTGTCGGGACGGTTCTGGTAGTCCTCGGCGCTGTTCGAGGTGACGGTGGCGCAGGTCTCGGTCATGCCCCAGCCCTGGCCGGGCTGCGACTTGGGGAACACCTCCTTCAGCCGCCGGACCAGCTCCGGCGCCGACGGCGCGCCGCCGTACGAGACGCTTTCGAGGGACGACAGGTCGTAGTTGCCACGGGCCGGATGCTCCAGGAGCTGCCAGGCGATGGTCGGCACGCCACCGGCCGTGGTGACCTTCTCCCGCTGGATCAGCTCGAAGGCGCGGATCGGCTCCCACTTGAACATCAGCACCAGCTTGCCACCGGTCGCCAGGGTCGGGTTCAGCACGGCGAAGCAGCCAGTGACGTGGAAGAACGGCACCGACAGCAGGGCCGACCGCTGGGGCGCGTCCGGATCCGGCGCCGGCGGCATCTCGCCCTTGCGCAGGAACGTGCGCGCGCCGGCCGCGCCGGCGGTGAAGATGTTGCAGTTCACGGCCCGGTGGGTGGCCAGCGCGCCCTTGGGCTTACCGGTCGTCCCGGAGGTATAGAAGATCGTGGCGTCGTCGTCGGTGTCGATCTCGACGGGCGGGATCGGCTGGTCGGGCAGCTTCACCCAGTCGTTCGGCGCGCCCAGCACCTCTTCCAGCTTGCTGATGTAGGGGTGGGCGATCTCGTCCACCTCGCGGCTGACGTAGACGTGCTTCAGGTCGGGGCAGTTGCCGAAGTGCTCCGTCATCCGGCTGTAGCGCTCGGCGTCCATGACCGCGACCTTCGTCCCAGAATCGGTCAGGCCGTATTCGAGCTCGGGACCGGTCCACCAGGCGTTCAGCGGCGTTACGATCGCACCGATCGAGGCGGCCGCGTAGAAGGCGACCACCCATTCGGGCACGTTGCGCATGATGACGGCGACCCGGTCGCCCTTCTCGACGCCCTGAGCCTGAAGCTCGACGGCGAACCGGGCGACGGCCCGATAGAAGGCGTCGTAGGTGACGCGCTCGTCCTCATAGACCAGGAAGACTTTGTCCCCGTGGGTCTTGGCCATCTCCGCCACGGCGCGCAGCGTCGGCGGCTGGTTCTTCCAGACCTTCAGCGGAACGCCGCGGATCGTCGCCTCACCGATCTCGGTCGGCAGGCCGGGCTGGCCCAGCAACGCATGAGCCTGCTGGATGGACATGGCGGGCCAACCGGGCGGCAGAACGGCCTCGGACATATGAACGCTTCTCCCGTTGCGTGCGCCTGGAATCCATGCCCCGGCGTCAACATAGGTGAACAACCATAACCTAGCGCCGGAGGCAAACGCCCGACGGCGTTATCCGCGACGGTCCGCACGGCGACACCGGTGGACATATCGATCTCTTGCGAACAATTCGCAACAACTTGCTCCGCTAGCCCCGCCTCGCTAAGACGCGATTGCGAGTCATTCGCATATCTTCGAGGAGTACCGCGTGCGCCGCCTTTTGAACTTCGTTTCGCCTCTGGCCCTCCTGACCGCAACGCCCGCGCTCGCGGACGCCGCGGGCGACGCCCCCGCCTATCTGGAGGGCGTGGTCGTCGAGGGCGAACTGATCCGGACGGCGGCGGGCAAGACCGACACGGCGGTGATCGACACGCCGCAGGCGATCAGCGTGGTGACGAGCGCGCAATTCCTGGAGCGCGGCGCACAGAACCTCCAGGAGACCCTGCGGTATACGGCGGGCGTGGTCGCGGAGGCCTATGGCAACGACGGGCGCAATGATGACTCCTTCGTCCGGGGCGTCGAGGCGCCAATCTATCTTGATGGCCTGCGCCAGACCTTCGGCTACTACAGCCCGCGCACCGACATCCACATGCTGGAACAGGTGGAGGTGCTGAAAGGTCCCGGCGGCTCGCTTTACGGGTCCGGCGCCATCGGCGGTTTGATCAACCAGACCAGCAAGCGCCCGCAGTTCACCCGCGCCGGCGAGGTCTCGGTCGCATACGGCACGCACCATCGCTACGAGGCGGCGGCCGACGTCACCGGACCGTTGGACGAGGCGGGAACGCTGGCCGTGCGGCTCGTCGGCGTCCTGCGGGAGTCCGGAACCCAGACCGACTATGTCGAAGACGACCGGTTCCTTCTGGCCCCCTCGCTGACCTGGGCCCCCAACGAGCGGACCACGCTGACCCTACTCGGCCGCTATCAGAAGGACCAAGGCGGCACGATTTCGACCTTCGTGCCGATCGCCGCCAGTCTGGGCGCGGCCCCGGGCCGCCGTCTGCCGACGTCGCGCTTCCTCAGCGAGCCCGATTGGGAAAAGTACGACACCGAGACCTTTGCCGTCAGCCTGCTGGCCGAACACCGACTGAGCGACGCCATGACACTGCGCAGCAACAGCCGTTACCTGGACGCCAACGTCGACTACCAGAGCATCTATCCGGACAGCTATTCGAACCCCACCCAGCCGTTCGTCGACCCCGATCGGCGGGTGCTGAACCGCTACATCTGGGCGATCTATCCCGAGATCGAGACCTTCACGACCGACAACCACCTGCAGGCGGGGTTCGCCACGGGCGGGCTCCAGCACGAACTGCTCGTGGGGGTCGAGTATCAGAAGTATTCCGAGAAGAGCGAGTTCGCCTCGGGCCTCACCACCCCGATCGACGCCTACGCGCCGGTCTACGGGAACTACACGGTCCCCGACCGCCTCGCGAACCCCACCGACCGCCTCAGCCAGGTCGGCTTCTATGTCCAGGACCAGATCAGGCTGGACCGGGTTTCGGTCCTGCTGGGCGTGCGCCGGGATCGCGCCATGTCTGGACGGCTCCCCGTTGGCAAGGTTGATCTGAGAGTTCTGTGAGGCTGGTCGGTGCGGCCATGTCTTCGACCTG
>NZ_MHXN01000011.1 GCF_001824475.1 Phenylobacterium sp. RIFCSPHIGHO2_01_FULL_69_31
GCCTGGCGCGGCTACGCCAGGCGGGCGTCCCGGAAGACGTCGCCACTGTAGCAGCCAGCCAACAAACAAGGGGGCATGCCGGAAGCGCTGAGCTGCCGTGTTCCCCCTCCACCGCGTGCCGCGGTCCCCCTCCCCCTACGGGTGAGGAGAGGGCATATCTTGAACGACCGCTGACGCCTGGGAGACATCGAATGAACGGCTGGGACCTGCTCGTCGATCAGGGCGACCTGCGGAAGACGACGCTCGCGCCGTCCGACGTCGAGGTTCCGCTGGCCGAGGGCGAGGCGTTGCTGGAGGTCGAGAGCTTCGCGCTGACGGCCAACAACGTCACCTATGGCGCGGCGGGGGACCAACTCGGCTACTGGAAGTTCTTCCCGGCGCCGGAGGGGCTCGGGCGGATCCCGGTCTGGGGCTTTGCGCGAGTGGTGCGGTCGAACGCGGCCGATGCGCCGGTGGGGCTGCGCCTGTTCGGCTACTGGCCCATGTCGAGCCACACCGTGGCCCGGCTGCAGAAGCGGCCCGCGGGCTACGTCGAGGTCTCTGCGCACCGCGCGGAGTTGCCGCCCACCTACAACGCCTACCAGGTCGCCGAACCCGCGGCGGATGACGACTGGCGCTCGCTGCTGCGGCCGCTCCTCATGACCAGCTTCCTGCTGGACGACCAGCTTTCGGACCTGACCCTGAAGACGCTGGTCCTTTCCAGCGCGTCCAGCAAGACGGCCATGGGCCTGGCGTGGCTGGCGCGGCGGCGGGGCGTGAAGGTAATCGGCCTGACCTCGCCCGCGCACAGGGATCTGTTGAAGACGACCGGCCTCTACGACGAGGTGGTGACCTACGACGCCATTCGGGGGCTCAAGGTTGAAGGCCCGGCCGCCTATGTGGATTTCGCCGGCCGCAGCTCGGTCAGCAGGGACGTGCACGAGACGTTGGGCGCGGCGCTCCAGGCCAGCCTGATCGTCGGCGTCACCCACTGGGAAGCCCGGGGCGGGCCGCCGCAGACCGTAGGCCCGACGCCGGCGTTCTTCTTCGCCCCCGACCGCATCCGCCAGCGGATGAAGGACTGGGGCGGGGCGGAGCTGGACACCCGCTTCCAGGCGGCGCTCACCGCCTTCATCGCCGGCAATCCCTGGATGAAGCTCAAGCGGCACGCGGGGCCGCAGGCGCTGCAGGCGCTCTACGACCAGGTGGTTGCGGGCAAGGTCAGCCCGGACGAAGGACACATCGTCCGGCCGGCGACGGCCTAGCTCGAGAACTCCATCGTCTGCATCGAGGCGGGCGTCGTGGGCGCAAGCGTGATGCGCACCCGCAGCGTCCCGCGTTCGCAGGGCAGGGTGAGCATCGTCGACATGGCGTTGTCGGCGACGATCGGCTCGGGCGCGCGGCAGGCGCCGAGCTTGGCCTTCAGGGCGGCGATCTCGGCGTTGCGGCGGGGGGCGTCGCGGTCCAGCAGCACGTTCATGGCCAGGGCCTCCCGGGCGGCCAGCACGTCGCCGGCCGCATAGATCCGCTGAACCGCGGCGGCCATGGCCGTCAGGCCGGCGCTGGGCGGCTGTGTCCGCACCGGGAAGGCGCCGGAGGCCACCAGCTTGATCGCCGCTTCGCGGACCGTGACCGACACGGGCGCATAGGTGAGGTTGGCGAAGGCGAAGACGCCGACGCCCCGCTGCGGCAGCATCAGGACGTTGGAGCCGTAGCCCGGCAGGCCGCCGGAATGGGTGAAGTGAGGGCCGAGCTTGCAGTCCGAATAGACGATGGTGCCCATGCCGTAGGCCCGGGCGCGGTCGCAGTCGTCCGGGTCGTTCCGGTTTGCGCGGCCCGCCACGCCCAGGAAGTTCTGGCCCCGGACGATCTCGCGGATGCTGGACCGCTTGAGGATGCCGTCCTCGGCCCCGTCGCGGGGCGGCCAGGCGGCGAGTTCCCAGGCCATGTAGCGGGCGTAGTCGTTGGCGGTGGTCATCAGCCCGCCCATGGCCCCGAAGGCGCCGGGGCCCAGGGACGGCTCCTCCACCCAGGCCCCGTCCTGCCACCGGTAGCCGACCGCGCGCCGCGCGGCCGGCGCCTTGGCAACGTCATATCCCGTCGAGGCCATGCCCAGCGGCTTCAGGAATGCGGCCTCGACGTAGTCGGCGTAGTTCCGGCCCGCGGCGTTGGTCACCGCCCGCCCGGCGAGGGCGTAGCCGAAGTTCGAGTACTCGAAGGCCATGCCGGGCGGGCGCGAGAACGGGACGCCGGCGGCGACGAACCGCGAGAAGTCCGCCTCGGACATGTCGAGCTGGCGGTCGCCCCACGGGTCGTCGGTGACGAAGCCGGCGTTATGGGTGAACAGGTCGCGGACCGTGATCTTCGGGCTGTCGGTGGTGGGGTACTTCAGCGCCTTGAGCTGAGGGATCACCGTCTCGGCGGGGGCGTCGAGGCGGAGCTTGCCGTCGTCGCGCAGCTTCAGGGCGGCGAGCGCCGTGAAGTTCTTGGACATGGAGGCGATACGGAAGACGGTGTCGGCGGTGACCGGCGCCTTCGAGGCCGTGTCCTGCACGCCCAGCGTCCGGACGTAGACGAGCTTGCCGTCCGCCACGACGCCATAGACCAGGCCCGGGGCGTGGCGCTCCGTCATGAAGGCCTCGAACAGCGGGTCGATGCCGGCGAGCGCGGTCTTCTGGGCCTCGTTCTGTGCGGCCGCCGGCACGGTCAGCCCCAGGGCAAGCGCGAGCGCTGCCGCCAATACCTTGAACCCCGCCATCCGATCCTCCCCTGCCGCTGCGCGATGCGATGCGGCGGGGGGCGTTAAGTCAAGCCACGGGCGCAAAAGTTCATATAAATGTATTGCATAAATACTGGACTCCTGAGCCGCGTCACGGCACAGCTTGGCCCCCTCAGGGGGAATTCAGGAGCAGAGTATGCCTACCCTAGATCCCAATTCCGCGACCTCTAGCGGGGTGCTGCCGAACACCGGCGTCGTGCCGCTGCCGGCCGACGCCCTGCCAGCGCCGATGCCCGGCCAGATCGAACCTGTGCCTGGCGACAGCGGCCGCCTGCGCATCGCGGCCGGCACGGACGGCGACGATGTCCTCACGCTGGACGGCCAGTTCGCCTTCGGCGGCAAGGGCGCAGACACCTTCGTCCTCACCTCCGCCGGGGCCGACGCCGACGGGCCCGAGAACCTGGGGACCATCATGGACCTCACCGCCGAGGACAAGATCGACCTCAGCCAACTGGGCCCGAACGCCGCGATCCTGGGCCGCGAGGCCGACGACAAGGGCGGCGAGCGCATCTCCATCGACTTCGACGGCGACGGTGTCGAGGACGGCTTCGTCACCGCGTTCGAGAACGGCGTCCCGGCGCCGGACGATACGGGCGTCGTGGCCGGCGACGGCGGGGACTTCCACATCCTGCCGTTCCCCATGCCGGGCGACGGCGAGTTTCACATCCTGCCGTATCCGATGCCCGGCGACGGCGAGATCGGTGTCTACTCGGCGGTGGAGGTCAGCACCGACGCCTTCGTCGTCCTGAACAGCCTTACGCTGGACTGGATCGCCTAGAGCCTTCCCCCTTCAAATGCAATCATTTGAAGGGGACGAGAAGGCTCTATCCCTTTGATTTTGAGCGCAATCTCTTCGCCGAACCGGCTTCCACTTCGGCGGATTGCGCTCTAGCGGTTGGTTGCCAAGCTTCCCGCCCCCGGGCATGGCTCGGGGACGGGAGGCGTTTCCATGAAGACGAAACTGATCGCCGCGGCCGGCGCGCTGGCGCTGGCGTTTCCGGCGCAGGCCGCCGGGCCGGACTTCAACGATCGCCAGGACTTCGCCTTCGCCGACCGGGGCTTCGTGGCGACCCGCGCCGAGCCCACGATCAAGGCCGCCGACGGCCGCGTGGTGTGGGACCTTTCCGCCTACGAGTTCCTGAAGGCTCCGGCTCCGGCCAGCGTAAACCCCAGCCTCTGGCGGCAGTCGCAGCTGCTGGCCAAGCACGGCCTGTTCGAGGTGACCAAAGGGGTCTGGCAGGTCCGCGGCTTCGACCTCGCCAACGCCACCTTCGTCGCCGGCAAGACGGGCTGGATCGTCATCGACCCGCTGACCTCCGCCGAGACGGCAAAGGCGGCCCTGGACCTCGCCAACGAGAAGCTGGGCGCCCGGCCCGTGGTCGCGCTGATCTACACGCACAGCCACGTCGACCATTTCGGCGGCGCGCGCGGCATGGTCGCCCAGGCCGACGTGGACTCGGGCAAGGTGCAGGTGATCGCGCCGCAAGGATTCCTGGAGCACGCCGTCAGCGAGAACATCATCGCGGGCGCGGCCATGCAGCGGCGGGCGACGTTCCAGTTCGGATCGCTGTTGCCGAAGGGACCGGAGGGACTGGTCAACTCGGGGATCGGCATGGCCGTGGCCCCGGGCACGCAGACCCTGGTCCCGCCCAATGTGGACATCGCCCGCAGCGGCCAGGAGCTGACGGTCGACGGCGTGCGGATCCAGTTCCAGCTGACGCCCAACACCGAAGCCCCGGCGGAGATGAACCTCTACTTCCCGGACCTGAAGCTGCTGGACCTGGCGGAGAACGCCAACGCCACGATGCACAATGTGCTGACCCCACGCGGCGCCCTGGTGCGGGACGCCAGGGAATGGGCCGGCTACCTGACCGAATCGATCCGGCTGTACGGCGACAAGTCGGACGTGCTGATGACCAGCCACGGCTGGCCGCGGTTCGGGCGCGCCGAGATCGGCGACTACCTGGAGAAGCACCGCGACGCCTACAAGTACCTGCACGACCAGTCGGTGCGGTTGATGAACGACGGCTTGCTGCCGAACGAGATCGCCAACCGCATCCGGCTGCCCGAGGTGCTGGGCGCCGAGTGGTACAACCGCGGCTACTACGGGACGATGAGCTTCAACTCCCGGGCCGTCTATCAGCGCTACATGGGCTGGTACGACGCCAATCCGGTCCACCTGGCCCCGCTGGAGCCGGCCGACGAGGCGGCGCGCTACGTGGCCTTGATGGGCGGCGCGGCGGCCGTGCTGGCGGCGGCCCAGGGCGCTTACGACAAAGGCGATGACCGGTGGGCCGGCGAGCTGGCCAACCGCCTGGTGATGGCGGATGCGAAGAATACCACGGCGCGGGAGCTTCTGGCGAAGACCTACGAGCGGCAGGCGGTGGGCGCCGAGAGCGCGATCTGGCGCAACATGTACCTGACCGGCGCTCGCGAGCTGCGGGCCGGCGTCGTGGCCGGCCCGGGGCAGTCCGCGTCTCTCGACTTCATCCGCAATACGCCGACGCCCATGCTGCTGGACCTGCTGGCGGTGCGCCTCGATCCGGCGAAGTCCAAGGGCGGCGAGGTGGCAGTCGACCTCATCTTCCCCGACCGAAAGGAGCGGTTCCGGCTGCGCGTGAAGCACGATGTCCTGACCTATGAGGCGGATCCGAAGGCCGGCGGGGCGGACGGCGTCTTCGCCCTGCCGCGGGCGCAGTTCCTCGCCGGCGCGCTGGCGGGCGCGGACCTGTCGGGCCAGGCCACAGCGGGCGACAAGACCGCCCTGGCCAAGCTGCTGGGCATGCTCTCGGCGCCGCGGGCGGGATTTCCGATCGTCACGCGGTAGGCGCGGAGCGCGAGAGAGAAGCAAACCGCAGAAAACGCGGAAGGACGCAGAAGGGCCGAGCTCGACCGCGTTCTGCGTCCTTCTGCGTCCTTCTGCGTTTTCTGCGGTTCGAAGGTAGCGCCTGCGGCGCACGGGCCACTTCCGCGCGACTGGACCGTGACAGCGGCGCTTTCAGCGGTTATGGACGCTGCATCATGAGCCTGCGCCTCGCCCTCGCTTCGAAGGTAGCCGCCGCCCGCTTGGGGCGTCGCGAGGTCGTGCGCAGCTAGCTGCTCACCCCGTCCGATCCCCCGCAAACCCCGCGGATGGATCGGCAAGAGACCCCTCCATCCGCCCAGCCGATGGAGTACCCCATGACCGCTTGGACCGGCCGCTTCAGTGAACGGATGGCGCATGTCCGCGCCTCCGAGATCCGCGAGCTGCTGAAGCTGCTCGACCAGCCCGACATCCTCTCGTTCGCCGGCGGCATCCCCGATCCGGTGCTGTTCCCGACCGAGCGCATCGCCGCCCTCTATGCCGAGGTGCTGGCCGAGGCGGGGGCCCAGGCGCTGCAGTATTCGGTGAGCGAGGGCCTGCCGGAACTGCGCCGCTGGATCGCCGCGCGCATGACCGCGGACGGGACGCCCTGCGACGAGGGCAACATCGTTATAACCGCCGGCTCGCAGCAGGCGCTGGACCTGATCGGCAAGCTGTTTCTGAGCCGCGGCTCGACGGTGATGGTGGAGCGGCCCACCTACATGGGCGCGCTGGGGGCCTTCAACGCCTATGAGCCCGCCTATGCCGACCTGGCGGGCGAGATCCCGGCGGGCGCGCGGCTGGCCTATGTGGTGCCGGACTTCGCCAACCCGTCCGGCCGGACGATGCCGCGCCGGGAGCGGGAGCGGCTGCTGGAGCGCGCGGATGCCTACGACCTGGTGGTGATCGAGGACGGCGCCTATCGGGACCTGCGGTTCGCGGGGACCGCCGAGCCCTCGCTGATCGCGCTGGACGTCGCACGATCGGGCGGGATCGAGAATGCGCGCACGCTCTACTGCGGCACCTTCTCCAAGACCCTGTCGCCGGCGCTGCGCCTGGGGTGGGTCTGCGCGCCGCGGGCCGTGATCGACAAGCTGGTGCTGCTGAAGCAGGGCTGCGACCTGCACGTCTCGACGATCAACCAGATGGTGGCCGCCCGGGTGGTCGCCGAGGGCTACGAGGCGCACCTGGAACGCCTGCGCGACCACTACCGGGAACGGGCCTCGGCGATGCAGACGGCGCTGGCCCGGCACATGCCGATGGGCGTCACCTGGTCCAAGCCCCAGGGCGGGATGTTCGTCTGGCTGCAGCTTCCCGAGGGCCTGGACGGCGCCCAGCTGCTGGAGGCGGCGCTGGCCGAGGAGCGCGTGGCCTTTGTGCCGGGCGCGCCGTTCTTCGCCGTGGGCGCCGAGCCGAACACCCTGCGGCTCAGCTATTCCCTGCCGTCGCCGGCCGAGATCGATGAGGGGGTGCGGCGGCTGGGGCGGCTGATCGAAGGCCGGCTGGCCTACGCCGGCTCCAACGCGGCGCGGGCGGCGACAGGGAGGGCATAGCCGGCCGCCTTCGCCCGCTTGCCGCCCCGCTCGATCTCCTTGAGCAGGTCGTGGACGTAGAGGCCGAAGTCCACCTGGATCGTGTGCCGCGCGGCCTTGTAGTAGGGGCCCAGGTGCAGCGCCTCGTCGGCCTTGGTCACCTCCGCCATCTCGGCCGGCGGCGGCGGGCGGTAGCGGCCGGTGAGGTAGGCTCCGGCGAGCTTGGCCTGCTGCTCGGCGAAGTTGACGAGGGTCGGCAACGGTTGGGCCAGGCCCATGAAGAACAGGTTCGGCACGCCCGGCTGCATCATCCGCTTGAACAGCGGGAAGCGGTTCTCGGCGTCTGGCAGGAGGGCGGGGTCCTTGAAGAACGGGAAGCTGATCCTGTAGCCGGTGGCGTAGACGATGGCGTCCACCTCCTCGACGCTGCCGTCCTCGAACCGGACCTTCTTGCCCATCAGTTCGGCGATGTTCGGCTTGAACTTCACGTCGCCGCAGCCGGCGCGGGTCAGGAACTCGCCGGACACCGAGGGGTGGGCCTCCAGCGGCTCGTGGTCGGGCTTGGGCAGGCCGTAGTCTTCCATCCGGCCGATGGTCTTCTTGATCTTGGCGCGGGCCAGGCTGAGGCCCAGCTTGCGCGGCATCCAGTGCGGCATGGAGGCTTTGTCCGCCGGCCGGCCGTCCATGTACTTGGGCAACACCCAGACGCCCCGGCGGGCGGCGACCCACAGGGTCTTGGCGATCGGCCGCTGGGAGAGCTCGGAGGCGATGTCCATCGCCGAATTGCCCATGCCGACGACCACGATGTTCTTGCCGCGCATGTCCACGGGATCGAACGGGTCGCGGTAGTCGTGCGCGTGGAAGGCCGGGCCGTCGAAGGCGCCCGGATAGTCCGGGATGCGCGCGTCCCAGTGGTGGCCGTTGCAGACGAACAGGACGTCGCAGAGCCGCCGCTCGCCGGTCGAGAGGGTCACGGCCCAGAGGCCGTCGGCGGTGCGCTCGGCCAGCTCGACCCGGGTATTGAAGGTGATCTTCGGACGCAGGCCGAAGTGGTCCACGTAGTCGCGGAAATACTGCAGCAGCTGGGCGTGGTGGGGAAAGTCGGGCCAGTCGGCGGGGACCGGGTAGTCCTCAAAGGCGAGCCGCCACTTCGAGGTGTCGATGTGCAGGCTCTCGTAGCAGGCCGACAGCCCGTTGGGGTTCTTGAAGTACCAGTTGCCGCCGATGTCGTCCGACATCTCGAAGCAGTCGAAGGGCACGCCAAGATCCTGCAGCCGCTTGGCGGTGGTGAAGCCGGAGCAGCCGGCCCCGATGATGCAGGCCTTGGGCAGGGCGGTCATGGAACGCTCCGTCAAATCAACGAAGCGATCCTGGCTGGCCTTACCTCACGTCCGGCAACCGGCTGCGGTCAGACCAGCGCGCCGTGGCAGTGCTTGAACTTCTTGCCCGAGCCGCAGGGGCAGGGCGAGTTGCGGCCCGTCTGTTCCCAGCCGTCGGGCAGGGCGGTGACCGGTAGGGCCTGGCGCTGTTCGGCCGAGATCCCGTCGGGCACGAAGCCGCGCTCGGCCTCGTTCTCGCCCGTGAGCGGGTCGAGGTGGACCTCGAAGGTCTGCTGCGACGGGGGCGGCGGGGGCTCCTCGAACGTGAACTGCACGGTCATCAGCCAGCGGGTCACGTTCTGGCGAAGGTCCACCAGCAGCTTCTCGAACAGCGAGAAGGCCTCGGTCTTGAACTCGTTCAGCGGGTCGCGCTGGCCGTACCCGCGCAGGCCGATCACCGTGCGCAGGTGGTCGATGTGCATCAGGTGCTCGCGCCACTGCAGGTCGATAGTCTGGAGCAGGAAGCTCTTTTCGACGCTGCGCATGTGCTCGCCGACCATCTGGCTGCGCTCGGCGGCGTGGGCGTCGGCGGCGGCGCGGATGCGCTCCTCGATCTCCTCGTTGGCGATGCCGTCCTCTGCCGCCCACTCGGCGATCGGAAGCTGCAGGCCGAGGTAATGCTGGACCTGGGCGTCCAGGCCCTCGACGTCCCACTGCTCGGCATAGGCCTTGGGCGGCAGGTGACGGTTGACCAGGTCGGAGATCGTCTCGGCGCGGAACTCGGAGATGATCTCCTCGAGGTCCGTCGCTTCCATGAACTCCTGGCGCTGCTCGAACACGGCCTTGCGCTGGTCGTTGATGACGTCGTCGTACTTCAGGAGGTTCTTGCGGATTTCGTAGTTGCGCTGCTCGACGCGCTTCTGGGCGGTGGCGATGGCGCTGTTCAGCCACTTGTGGGTGATCGCCTCGCCTTCCTGGACGCCGAAGGTGCGCATGATCGTGTCCAGGCGCTCGCCGGCGAAGATGCGCAGCAGATCGTCTTCGCAGGACAGGAAGAACTTGGAGTGGCCCGGGTCGCCCTGGCGGCCCGTCCGGCCGCGGAGCTGGTTGTCGATCCGGCGGCTCTCGTGCCGCTCGGTGCCCAGGACGAAGAGCCCGCCGGCGGCCAGCGCCTGTTCCTTCAGATCCTTGATGTCGGCCTCGATCTCGGCCTTCTTGTCCAGCGCCTGCTGGGGCGTGACTTCGATGCCGGCGTCGCGCTGCTCTTCCCGCCACTTGGCCAGGCGCATGTCGACGTTGCCGCCCAGCTGGATGTCGGTGCCGCGGCCGGCCATATTGGTGGCGATCGTCACCGCGCCCGGCACCCCGGCGTCGGCCACGATGCTGGCCTCCTGCTCGTGGAAGCGGGCGTTCAGCACGTTGTGGGGGATGCCCCGGATCGTCTTGCCGTCCATCTCGAAGGTGTGGGCCTTCAGGAGTTCGGACAGCTGTTCCGAGCGCTCGATGGACACGGTGCCCACCAGGATCGGCTGCTTGCGGCGGTAGCAGTCCTCGATGAGGAGGGTCACGGCCTTGTTCTTCTCGGCGGCGGTCCGATAGACCTCGTCGTCGTCGTCGATGCGTTGGACCGGCCGGTTGGTCGGGATCTCGGCCACGTCCATCTTGTAGATGTCGGCGAACTCCTGGGCCTCGGTGGCGGCCGTGCCGGTCATGCCCGAGAGCTTGGAATAGAGGCGGAAGTAGTTCTGGATCGTCACCGAGGCCAGGGTCTGGTTCTCGGGTTGGACGACGGCGCCTTCCTTGGCCTCGATGGCCTGGTGCAGGCCTTCCGACAGGCGGCGGCCGTGCATCATGCGGCCGGTGAACTCGTCGATCAGGATCACCTCGCCGGCGCGGACGATGTAGTCCTTGTCGCGCACGTACATCACGTTGGCCCGCAGGGCCTGGTTGATGTGGTGCACCACCGAGATGTTCGCGGGATCGTAGAGGCCGGCCGAGTCCTCTGCCAGGTGTCCGGCGGCGGCGGCCATCTCCTCGACCTTCTCCGAGCCGTCCTCGGTCAGGATCACCTGCCGCTGCTTCTCGTCGTAGTCGTAGGTGGTCTTGTCCTTGATCAGCTCTTTGATCAGCAGATCGATGGTCCGGTAGAAGTCCGAGCGGTCCTCGGTCGGGCCCGAGATGATCAGCGGCGTGCGCGCCTCGTCGATCAGGATCGAGTCCACTTCGTCGACGATCGCGAAGTTGTGGCCGCGCTGGACCATCTCGCCGACGTCGTAGACGAGGTTGTCGCGCAGGTAGTCGAAGCCGAACTCGTTGTTGGTGCCGTAGGTGATGTCCGAGCGGTAGGCGTCCTGCCGCTGGCCCTGGCTGAGGCCGTGGACGATCACCCCGACCGAGAGGCCCAGGAAGCGATAGACCTGGCCCATCCACTCGCTGTCGCGCTGGGCGAGGTAGTCGTTGACGGTGATGACGTGGACGCCCTTGCCCGAGAGGGCGTTCAGATAGGTCGGCGCGGTTGCGACGAGGGTCTTGCCTTCACCGGTCCGCATCTCGGCGATGCCGCCGCGGTGCAGGATCATCCCGCCCACCAGCTGGACGTCGTAGTGACGCTGGCCCAGGACCCGCCGGGCCGCTTCGCGCACGACCGCGAAGGACTCTTCCAGCAGGTCGTCGAGGCTCGCGCCTTTCGCGATGCGCTCCTTGAACTCCGCCGTCTTGGCCCGCAGCTGCTCGTCGGAGAGCGCCTGCATGGCGGGCTCCAGCGCCGTGATCTTGGCGACGCGGGCGTTCATGCCCTTGACCTTGCGGTCGTTGGAAGAGCCGAAGAACCGTTGGAAGATGCTCAAAGGGAATGTCCGTGAGGCGGCGATAAGGCCCTTCGCCCGCCTGGAAGAAGCGCTCTTTTGGGGCGTGGGTGACTTAAGGACTGCCCCCGCTCAAGTCAACGCGGCGCCCCTGTCAGGGGAGGGTTCATTGCGGCGCGTGCCCTGGGTTTTGGCGGTTCGAGACGGGCTGACGGCGGTTGTAGGGGGCCGCAAGGCCCGGTCGATACGGACGGATCGACCGGGCCAGGCCAGGCGTCGGCGGCCTTAGCAGAAGGCGGGGGCGACCTGCTCAAGACGGGCGCGAGCGGCCGGGCTCACCTTGCCCATGGCGCCCAGGAAGCCCTCGTTGCGCAGCGCCGAGCCCAGGAAGGTCCAGCGCTGGGCCTGGTGCTGGACCTCGACGAAGCGCGCCCGCTCGCGCTCGGACAGCGTCCGGCTGATAGCCGCCTCCAGGGAGGCGAGATCGAGCTGGGTCTGCTGAGCGAGGCCGCCATCGAGGAAGGCGCCGATCTCCAGGAACTCCTCCACCGCTTGCTCGACCTGGTCGGGCCGGGCGCGGGCGGCGAGTTCGAAGAACACCAGGGCGTCCAGCTTGGCGTGCTGGGATTCCTCCATCCAGTGGTGCTTCAGCAGGCTCTTGAACTGCGGATCCAGGGTGTCGTCGTCGTGGACGCTGTCCAGATAGTGCCGCTGCGTCGCCCACTCGATGCCGAGCACGAAAATCGCCAGGCTGAGGGGGCTGTGCGCCCGCACGGCGGCGCCGATCTCGTCGGCCGGGCCGATGAAGCCGCACTCGCCCGCGAAGCCTTCGGTGAAGGCCTGGCGGAAGCGCACGAACAGCTCGATGTGCTTGGCCTCCTCGGCGGCGAACTGCAGCAGCGCCGGCGTGCGGTGCGTGTCCTGGCCGGGGGCCGAGGGCGCCAGGTCCTCGATCACCGGCAGGATGCAGCGCTCGACCAGCTCGAACATTCCGAGGTAGCCGAAGGCCCGGATGTGGTTGAGCTTGAGACGCTCGGCCGCGGTCAGGAAATCGAGCTCGCCGGTGCGGGCGAAGCTCTCCGGCAGGAACGGCTTGGAGAAGTCCATGCGCTTCTCGGGGCCGATGATGTCCTCGATGCGCCAGTTGACGCGCTTGGACATCTCCATGAGCCGTTCGTAGTTGGGTTCCATTTTCATTTGACGTTCTCCTCGCACGGCCCCGCGCCCCCCGGGCGCAGTCCGCGACGGGTGAAGCGTGCCGCCGCTCAGTTGTTGGCGGTGGTTGGATCGATGATTTGCGAGATCTCGGTGATGTTCGTGACCGGGAACCCGCTCAGTTCGGCGTGGGCGTAGATCGCGTCCTCGCCATCCGCGAGGTAGATGCAAAACGTCCGATCGCCGGCGACATAGCTGTGCTGCCACTGGACGCTTCGGCCGATCTTTTCGATCGCCTGGTTCGAAGCGCGAGCCGCCCCGCAAAGCTCGACGATGGACATACCGCCGACGCCGGGCATCTCTCGCTCGACCAGGTAACGTTTGAGTTGGCCCATGGCGCCGCCCCCACATCACCCTTGGAATGATTGAAGTGTCGCCCCGTCGGCCCGGGCGCACAATCTAAACAATCTGGCGCTGACTAAAGGTTTTGCTTAGGATAAGGGATGGTCGCCCCGACATACCTGCGCTCGCTCCAGGCCCTGGAGCTGGCGGTGCGCGAAGGCTCCTTCGCGGCGGCGGCGGCAGGGCTTGGCATCACGCCCGCCGCCGTCGGCCAGCGGGTGAAGGCGCTGGAGGACTATCTCGGCGTCGAGCTGCTCCTGCGCGGCCGGTCGGGGATCCAGCCCGCGCCGGGCCTGACCGCCGCCCTGCCGCACCTGAGCCTGGCCTTCGCGGAACTGGAGGCCGCCGCGCGGGAGCTCGAACTCCAACGCGGCCACGAACTCCACATCGCCGCGGCGTCGGACTTCGTCGAGCTATGGCTGGAGCCGCGGCTGGCGGCCTTCCGCGAGGCGCATCCGAACATCCGCTTTTGCATCAACGGCGAGGGCGACGCGCCGCTGCGCCTGGGTCGCGTCGACTGTGAGATCAGCTTCGGCCCCGCGCGCGCCGACGCGCCGACCGACCTGCTGTTCCGCGACTACGTCCTGCCGGTGGCGTCTCCCGAGAACACGCGGCGCACGGCGCAGCAGACGGCGCGGGCCCAGCTGGAGGGGTTCCCGCTCCTGCACCTGGACTTCTACAAGGACGATCCGGCGGGGCTGTCCTGGCCGGACTGGGTCGCGTCCAACGACGTGGACCGCAGCGCGCCCGAACGGGGCATGCGCTTCCGCCGCATCACCGCGGCCCTGGACGCCGTGGCGGCCAACGCGGGCGTCACCCTCTGCGGGCTGGCGCTGCTGGACGCTCATCTGGCGGCCGGCAGGATTGCGCTGCCCTATCCGCTGGCCATGGGCCGCTGGAGCGAGCACGGGTTCCGCGCCCGGTTCCGCGCCGACATGGAAGGCCGCCGCCACGTGCAGCGGTTCCGCGACTGGCTGCTGCAGGAGAGCCGCGCCACGGCCGCGTCGCTGCGCGGGACGGCGGGACGCGAGCCGCCGACGATCGCGGCGGAATGAAAAGGGCGGCCGCAAGCCCGTCGCTTGCAGCCGCCCTGTCCTGTCCAGAGGACGGGATCCCCGCTTCCGTCGGACGGGAGCGGGGCTACCCGACTAGAAGACTTCGAAGAGGCCGGCGCCGCCCATGCCGCCGCCGATGCACATGGAGACGACCACGTGCTTGGCGCCGCGGCGCTTGCCTTCCTGCAGGATGTGGCCCGCGAGGCGCGCGCCGGTCATGCCGAAGGGGTGGCCGATGGCGATCGAGCCGCCGTTGACGTTGTACTTCGCCGGGTCGATGCCAAGCTTGTCGCGGCTATAGAGGCACTGGCTGGCGAAGGCTTCATTCAGCTCCCACAGGTCGATGTCGTCGACCTTCAGGCCGTGGCGTTCCAGCAGACGCGGGATGGCGAACACCGGCCCGATGCCCATCTCGTCGGGCTCGCAGCCGGCCACGGCCCAGCCCTTGAACACGCCCAGGGGGTTGAGCCCGCGGCGCTCGGCTTCCTTGCCTTCCATCAGCACCACGGCGGCGGCGCCGTCCGAGAGCTGGGAGGCGTTGCCCGCGGTGATGAACTTGCCCTCGCCCATGACGGGCTGGAGCTTCTGCAGGCCTTCCAGCGTGGTGTCGGGGCGGTTGCACTCGTCGCGGTCGACCACGTAGTCGACGATGGACTCTTCCTTGGTCGCCTTGTCGACCGTCTTCATCTTGGTCTTCATCGGGACGATCTCGTCCGCGAACTTGTTCGCCTGCTGGGCGGCGGCCATGCGGCGCTGGCTCTCCAGCGAATACTCGTCCTGGTACTCGCGGCTGACGTTGTAGCGCTGGGCCACGATGTCGGCGGTGTCGATCATCGCCATGAAGATCGCCGGGTGCATCTTGGTCAGCTCGGGGTCGAAGTTGTTCGGGCCCGTGCCCATGTTCGGCATCGAGATCGACTCCACGCCGCCGGCCACGACCACCGGGGCGCCGTCGTTGCGGACGTGGTTCGCCGCCATGGCGATGGTCTGCAGGCCCGACGAGCAGAAGCGGTTCACGGTCACGCCCGAGGCGGTCACCGGCAGGCCGGCCAGCAGGCCCGCCTGGCGCGCGATGTTGCCGCCGCCGTGGGCGACGTTGCCCATGAACACGTCCTCGATGTCGCCGCCGTCCACGCCCGCCTTGGCCACCGCGTGCTTCACCGCGTGCGCGGCGATCGACACGGTGGGCGTCATGTTGAAACCGCCGCGGCCGGATTTGGCCAGGCCGGTGCGGGCATAGGAAACGACGACGGCTTCACGCATTTGGAATAGTCCTCCCAACGAAATGGATTTTTGAGCCCTCGGTCGGGGCCCGGAAAACTCGCCGGCACCTTTGCATCCCGGCGGGAAAATGGCCAGCCGGGCGAAGCGAATTCTGGTTCCGGTTTGCGGCGCCTGCGGCCGCGGGCTCGCGCCGGATGCGAAAGGGCTTCCCCTTTCCAGGGTCGCGCACTAGGGGGACGGGCGGTGTCCGCTGACGCCGCGTCTCCGCCCCCCGCAGGGATGACCCGATGGCCTCAGGTCCCTTCCGCATCGCGATGATTGCCGCCCTGGCGCTGGTCGCGGCCGCCTGCGACCGCGGCGGCGACAGCTCGAGCCCGCCGGAGCGCGGCGACAAGGCGGTGGCCCGGGTCGACGGCAAGACAGTGTGGGCCTCGGACGTGAAGCGCGAGGCGATCGCCCAGGGCCTGATCGGCGAGGGGGAGCCGCTGGACACCTCGTCGGACCTGTTCCGCCAGATGATGGACCAGGTGATCGACCAGAAGCTGCTGGCCGCGGAGGCCCAGCGGCGCAAGCTGGACAAGGACCCCCTGGCCCAGCGCCGGCTGACCGCGGCCCAGGATCGGGTGATGGGCGACATGCTGGTGGAGACGACGGTCGCCGACGCGGTGACCGAGGACAACATCCGCGGGCTCTACGAGGAACAGCAGAAGCTGGCGCGCCGCTCGGAAGAGATCCGCGCCCGCCAGATCGTGTTGGCCACCGCGGCCGAGGTGGACCAGGTGAAGAAGCTGCTGGCCGCCGGCGCCAACTTCGAGGCCCTGGCCATGGAGCGGTCCCGCGACGCCGCCACCCGCTTCAACGGCGGGGATCTCGGCTACTTCACCACCGACGTCATGCCGGAGGCCTATGAGGCGGCGCTGAAGGGCGCCAAGCCGGGCCAGCTTATCGGACCGGTGCCTACGCAGGGCGGGTTCGCGCTGGTGAAGGTCGAGGACGTGCGGCAGGAGCAGCCGATTCCGCTGGACGCCGCCCGCCCTCAGATCGTCCGTTTCCTGACCTACGACCGGATCCGCGACCTGCTGGAGAAGCTGCGGGCCAAGGCCAAGGTCGAGACCCTGATCAAACCCGAGGCCGGGGCGCCCAAGCCCGTTCCGCCGGCCGACGCCCCCAAGACCGTAGCGCCCCCGGCGCCGGTGACCTCGACCCAGAAGGGAGCTGCTCCATGAGCCGCAAGCCCAGCACGCCCGCGGCGAAGGCCGCCGCGCCCAAGCCCGCCGGCAAGGCGTCCAAGCCTGTCGAGGCCGTTGGCGAAGCGCTCGAACGCGCCCTCGATCCCCTGACCACGGCCCTCAAGCGCGCCGGGCTGAAGCGCGCCGACAAGGCGGCCCGCGCCTTCGACGACCGAACGGCGCAGCCTGCGCCGGCGGGCGCGGGCAAGGTGGACAAGTCGGCCATGCCGGTCTCGCCGCTGGCCGTGCCGTTTCCGCGGATGAAACCGATCCGGGGCCTCACCATGGCGACCGGCCGGGCCGGATTCTACAAGCACGACCGCGACGACCTTCTGGTCATGAGCTTCCCCGAGGGCGCGAGCTGCGCCGGCGTCTTCACACGCCACGGCGTGGGATCCGCGCCCGTCGACTGGTGCAAGCGCCACCTGGAGGCCACCAAGGGCGAGGGCGTGAAGGCGCTGGTGGTCAACGCGGGCTGCGCCAACTCCTTCACCGGTCGGCCGGGCGCCGATGCGGTCCGCCGGGTCGCCTCGGCGGTGGGCAAGCGCTTCGACTGCCGCCAACGGGACGTAATGGTCGCCTCCACCGGGGTGATCGGGGTGCTGCTGGACGACACCAAGATCGTGAACCGCCTGGCCGACGTGGAGCACAAGCTGAGCCCCGACGGCTGGGGCGGCGCGGCGCGGGCGATCATGACGACGGACACCTTCCCGAAAGGCGCCTACGCGGAAGCCGAGATCGATGGCGTGAAGGTGCGGATCGGCGGGATCTGCAAAGGCTCGGGCATGATCGCGCCGGACATGGCGACGATGCTGGCGTTCGTGGTGACGGATGCGGCCATCTCGCCGGGCGCGCTGCAGAACCTCTGCAACCTCTACACCCGCAACACCTTCAACGCCGTGACGGTGGACGGCGACCGGTCCACCAACGACACCCTCCTGCTGTTCGCCACGGGCCAGTCCGGGGCGCCGAAGATCAGCCGCGCGGGCGATCGGCGCCTGGCCGACTTCCGCGACAAGCTCGAGCAGGTGCTGATGAACCTTGCCCACCAGCTCGTCCGCGACGGGGAGGGGGCGACCAAGTTCATCAAGATCACCGTGACGGGCGCCGAGAGCGCCGCCTCGGCCCGCAAAATCGCGAAATCTGTGGCCGACAGCCCCCTGGTGAAGACCGCCTTCGCCGGCGAGGACGCCAACTGGGGCCGCATCGTCATGGCGGTGGGCAAGGCGGACGAGCCGGTCGACCGGGACTCCATGAGCGTGAAGTTCGGGCCGCACTGGGCGGCCCAGGACGGTCTCATCGCCGGCAGCTACGACGAGGCCAAGATGAGCGACTACATGAAGAAGCAAGAGCTGGAGGTCAGCGTCGATGTGGGCGTGGGCCGGGCCGCCGCCACCGTCTGGACCTGCGACCTCACCAAGCGGTACGTCGAGATCAACGGCGACTACCGCAGCTAGCGGCGCAGGCGACCCAGGAGCGCGCGCAACGGCGCCGTCGCGCGCCAGATCGTCGAGTTCTCGATGGCGTCGGCCCGGGCCAGGGCCGCGCGAGCCTGGGCGTGCAGGACCGCGGCGTCGCCGCCGGTCCCGGCGTCGTCGGGCGGGTCGAGGCGGGCCGCACTGGCCGTGAAGGCCTCGCGCCGCGCCGCTGGGGGCATCGCCTCCGGCAGCCGTCGCAGGGCCACCAGGAACTCGTCGGTCCCCTGCTCCAGGTGGGCCAGCTCGAAGGGCAGCAGGTCCAGGCGGCTGGCGAGGTCCAGGGCGTCCACGAGGCTGGCCGGCGTGAACACCCAGCAGTGGGCGTCCAGGTACTCGGCGTCGGTCCGACGGGCGAGGTCCAGCCCCTGCCGGGCGCGCTCCGTCAGGGCGGCCTCGTCCAGCGGCGGGGCCTTCAGGTCGCGGGTATCGTAGACGTGGTTGAACACCTGCCGCGCATCGGGCCGGCGCAGGCGGCGTAGATGGGCGTCGACGAACTCCCCGCCCGTGCTCACCGGCCGCCGGGCGTCGAAGGTGTAGCGCTTGTCCGGCACGAAGAAGACCGCCAGCCCGCCGTCGGCCAGGACGCTGGCGATCTCGCCCAGCCAGCCGAAGACGTCGGGGACGTGCTCGATCACGTGGCTGGCCAGGACGTAGTCGTAGGCCCGGGCGCCGCCGACACAGTCCAGCAGGCTCTGCTCGCCCCAGACGTGGTCGATCTCGGGGATGCGGGCCCGATCCACGTCGTGGCCGTCGTAGGCCGCCACCAGGCCTTCACGGCTTGCGCGGTCGACGTACTCCACCGGCCCCATCGCCCGGGTCACCATGGGCCGGTCGAGAGGGCCGATCTCCAGTCCCCGCTGGCGGGCCGGGTCGATCAGGGCGGCCAGGGCCTCAGCGCGGTCCATCGGCGACCTTCCAGGGCGGCGTGCGGTTCGGCGGCTCGCCCAGGCGGTAGTTGGTGTAGCGCCGGTCGAACACCGGGCCGTAGAACGGGTCGGCGTCCAGCACCGCGCCCCAGCGGTCGCGCATCACGCGCACCTCGCGCTGGAACCGCGCGGCCGCCGCGGGGGCGAGGTCGGAGCCACGGCTGGCGCTTTCATGGTGATAGAGCTCGGCGTGGGGCGTCCAGACGATGTCGTAGCCGGCCTCCCGCACCTTGAGGCACAGGTCCACGTCGTTGAACGCCACCGCCAGGTGCTCGGCGTCCATCCCCCCGACCTGGTCGTAGACCGCCTTGCGGATCGCCAGGCACGCCGCGGTCACCGCCGAGACGTTCCGCGCCAGCGCCAGGTGGCCCTGGTAGCCCGGATGGTTGGCGCCCGCGCCGGCGTAGAGGTGTCCCGCCACGCGCTCGGCCACGTCGCCCACGCCCAGGACGACGCCGGCGTGCTGCAGGGTGTCGTCGGGGTAGTAGAGCTTGGCGCCTACGGCCCCGACATTGGGCCGGACCGCCTGGGCGATCATCTCGTCCAGCCAGTCGGGCCGGATCATCGAGATGTCGTTGTTCAGGAGGACGAGCACCTGGCCGCGGGCCTGGCCGGCGGCGAGATTGTTCAAGGCCGCGAAGTTGAAGGGGCCGGGCGCGTCCAGGATGCGGACGCGGGGGTCGGCCTTCAGGAACTGGAACAGGGCGAGGGTGGCCGGCTCGACGCTGCCGTTGTCGACGATCAGCAGCTCGATGGGCCCGTAGGCGGTCTCCGCCAGCACGCCCTCGGCGCAGCGGGCCACCAGGTCGGCGCGGTCGCGGGTGGGCACGATGAGGCTGACCAGCGGCTTTGCCTCGGGGACGGCGCGGCGCACGCGCAGCCATCGGGCCGCGACGTCCATCTGTTCCACGGCGCCGCCTTGGGCGGTGCGTTCCAGATGTTCGCCCACGGCCCGCGCCGCGGCGGCGGCGCACTCGGCGGCCCGGGCGCGGGAGAACGAGCCCGGCCGGCTGTGCTGGCGCCAGTGATAGAGCACCCAGGGAATGTGGCGGATGCGAGCCGGCGTCGCCCGCTCGGCGGCTCTGAGCACCAGATCGTGGTCCTGTGCGCCGTCGAAGCCGCCGCGCAGGCCGCCGAGGGCGGTCAGCAGGCTGCGGCGGATGACGGTGAAGTGGTTGACCGCGTTCACGCCCAGCATCAGCTCGGCGTTCCAGTCGGTCTTGTGGTGCGGCTGGGAGCGGCGGCCCTTGTCGTCGACCTTGTCCTCGTCCGAGTAGAGGAGGTCGGCGTTGGGATGCCGCTCCAGTTCGGCGGCCACCTCGTAGAGCGCCCGCTCGGCCAGCAGGTCGTCGTGGTCCAGAAAGGCGACGAACGCGCCGGACGCCAGCTCCAGCGCCGAATTGGTGGCCGCGGCGATGCCGCCGTTCGCCTCGCGCCGGACGATGCGGATGCGGGGGTCCGTGGCGGCCAGTTCGGTGAGCGCCTTCCACGTGGCTTCGCCGGGCGAGCCGTCGTCGGCGATGCAGAGCTCCCAGTGCGGATAGAGCTGGGCGCGGACCGAGGAGACCGCCTCGTGCAGCAGGTAGGGATCGGATCGGTAGGCGGCCATGACCACCGAGATCGTCGGCCGGCGGCGGAAGCCCGCGATGTGATGGCGGATCGCGTCGCGGTCCTCATCGGACAGTGTGTCGTGCGCCAGGATCCAGGCCCGGTATTCCTTGTCGGTCTGGGCCTGGGGGCCGACCACGCCGCGCACGAAGCGCTCGCCCCACGGCGTCTTGATGATCTGCAGGGCCGCCTGATGCACCACCCAGTGCACGGGTGGAAAGCGCCGGACGACGCCGAGGGCGGCTGCGGTGGTGGCGCGAAGCGTCGGCGGCATGACCCGAAAAGGAAAGGGCGGGCGGATCAGTCCGCCCGCCCCGTTGTTAGTCGCGCCCTAGCGGTTCGACCAGACCCCGGTCGACCCTGACGAGCGGGCGCTGCCGCCGCTGGCGCCGCTGCGGCCACCGCCGCTGCGACCGCGACCCGCGCCGCGGCTGGGGCCCTTGAAGGCGGGCTTGTCGCCGGCCGGACGCGCGGGCGCGCCCTCGTGGCGGTGTCCGCCCTGGCCGCCGCCGCCGTGGTTGCGGTTGCGCTTGGCCTGGTGCTGGCCGCGGTGCGGCTGCGCCGAGCCGCGGGTGTCGGGACGCTCGGGCTTGCCGCCCACGTCGGGCATGGCCGCGGTGGCCGCGCCCAGGTGCTTGTCGTTGCGGCGATCGAACGAGGGGATCCGCTGGCGGGTCACCTTCTCGATGTCCTTCAGCAGGTTGCGCTCGTCGTCGGCGCAGAACGCCACGGCCGAACCATCCGCCCCGGCGCGGGCCGTACGGCCGATCCGGTGGACATAGGCTTCCGGCACGTTGGGCAGTTCGTACTGGACCACGTGGCTGACCGCGTCGATGTCGATGCCGCGGGCGGCGATGTCGGTGGCCACCAGGGCGCGGACCTCACCGGCCTTGAAGGCGGCCAGGGCGCGCTCGCGCTGGCCCTGGCTCTTGTCGCCATGGATCGAGACGGCTTCGACGCCGGCCTGCTCCAGGCCGCGGGCCACGCGGTCGGCGCCGCGCTTGGTGCGGGTGAAGACGATCACGCGCTTGAAGCCGCCGTCGTCGAACAGCTCGCTCAGCAGGGCGCGCTTGCGCGACTGCTCCACGAACAGGACGCGCTGGTTGATCCGCTCGACCGTGGTGGCCTGCGGGGTCACCGAGACCTTCAGCGGGTTGGGGTTCAGGATCTCGCCCGACAGCTTCTCGATCTCGGCGGGCATGGTGGCCGAGAAGAACAGGTTCTGGCGCGGCGCCTTGGGCAGGAACTTCACGATCTTCCGGATCGGAACGATGAAGCCCATGTCCAGCATCTGGTCGGCCTCGTCGAGCACCAGGATCTCGACGCCTTCCAGCGTGATCGACTTCTCGCCCAGGTGATCCAGCAGGCGGCCGGGGGTGGCCACCAGGATGTCGACGCCGGGCGCGAGGGCCCGCATCTGGCCGCCGTACTTCACGCCGCCGAACACCACGGCGACGGAAACGCCCATGTGCTTGCCGTACGACTTGAAGCTTTCGCCGATCTGGGTGGCGAGTTCGCGGGTAGGGGCGAGCACCAGCACCCGGGCGCTGCGGCGCGGGGCGGGCTTCTTGTTCTCGGCCAGGCGATGCAGGATCGGCAAGGCGAAGGCGGCGGTCTTGCCGGTGCCGGTCTGGGCGATGCCCAGCAGGTCGCGGCCGGTCATGACGCCGGGGATGGCCTGCGCCTGGATCGGCGTCGGCTGGGTGTAGCCCTCGTCGGCCAGCGCCTTGAGCAGCGGCTTGGCCAGGCCAAGGTCAGTGAATTGGGTCAAAAGATATTCTTTCGCGTATGCGCCGAACACGACCTTCGCGGGGCTTCCGCGGGTCGACTGGCGCCGGTCTTTGGAGAGACGCCCCGCGTGATGGGCGCATCGGGTGAGAAAGCCTCACGGCGCTCGACAGGCTGAGCCCCCAAGGAGGCCCCACGCGGCTGGAACGCAGATAGCGCTCCGAAGAACGCAGGGGGCACATCGGGCT
Source organism: Phenylobacterium sp. RIFCSPHIGHO2_01_FULL_69_31 (assembly GCF_001824475.1). GTDB lineage: Bacteria > Pseudomonadota > Alphaproteobacteria > Caulobacterales > Caulobacteraceae > Phenylobacterium. Next base: position 22,309 of record NZ_MHXN01000011.1, read on the forward strand.
TTGCGACGGTGAAGTCAACCCACGGGGGACGAATACCGCCAGGAGTTGCCTTTTGGCCGCAGGGCGTGGGAAGCCTTCGAACAGGCGAATCCAGTGGTCCGGCGGGGGATGGGATGCGGTTCCTGACGAGCATCGTCGCGGCGGCCTGGCTTCTGGCAGGCGGCGCGTTCGCGGCGCCGTCCGCGACCGATCTCGCCGCCATCGCCGCCGTCGAAAGCCGCATCGCGCCGATCGGCTCGACCGAGGGCAAGACCTTGGCCGCCCGGATGGCGGAGCTGAAGGTCCCCGGTGTCAGCGTCGCCTTCATCGAGGACGGCAAGGTGAAATGGACCCGGACCTACGGCGTGGCCGACGCCTCCGACGGCCGGCTTGTGAGGCCCGACACGCTGTTCCAGGCCGCCTCGATGAGCAAGGCGGTGGCCGCGGCGGGGGCGCTGCGCCTCGTGGAGCAGGGGCGGCTCGATCTCGACGGCGATGTGAATGCGCGGCTCAAGACCTGGCAGGTCCCCGCGAGCCCCCATACCGCCGCCGAGAAGGTGACGTTGCGCCGCCTTCTCAGTCACACCGCCGGGCTGACCGTCAGCGGCTTCCCGGGATATGCGGCCGGCAAGCCGATCCCCAGTGACGTGCAGATGCTGGACGGCAAGCCCCCGGCCAACACGCCGGCCGTTCGATCGTTCGAGCCGCCCGGGCAGGGCTATGCCTATTCCGGCGGCGGCTACACCGTGGCGCAACTGCTCATGACCGAGGCGGGTGGGCAGCCCTTCCCGAAGCTGCTGGATCGGCTGATCCTGCGGCCGGCCGGGATGCGCAGCTCCACCTTCGTTCAGCCGTTGCCGCAGGCCGTCGTCCAGAAGGCGGCCAGCGCGCACGATCCGAAGGGCGCGGTCATTCAGGGCGCGCGCCACACCTACCCGGAGTATGCGGCCGCCGGCCTCTGGACCACGCCATCCGACTATGGGCGCTTCCTGATCGCGCTGCAGAGAGCATATTCAGGCGAGCCGCGCGCGATCCTCGATCGGGCCTCGGCTCGGGCCATGCTGACGCCAGTCCTGAGCAGCTATGGCCTGGGCATGATCATCGAGCCGCGCGGCCAGCGCCTCGCCATCCAGCACAGCGGCGGGAATGAGGGCTTCCAGTGCCATTCGTTCGCGTTCCTGGACGGATCGCGGCAGGGAGTGGTGATCATGACCAACGGGAGCGGGGGCTGGCGGCTGGCCCGCGAAGTCCTTGCCGCCACGGGCAGCGCGTATGGCTGGCCCCCGGCGGAGAAGTCGCCCGAGGGTTCGAACCGTCGCGCGCCTCTCGTCGCGGCGACCGCGCCATGACGGAAAAGCGCATGGTCCTGGTCGCCGCGGCGGCCCTGGTGGACGTGGACGGACGGGTGCTCCTCTGCCAGCGGCCGGAGGGCAAGCAACTGGCCGGGCTCTGGGAATTTCCGGGCGGCAAGGTGGAGGCGGGCGAGACGCCCGAGGCCTGCCTGATCCGCGAGCTGGAGGAAGAGCTGGGCATCAGGGTCAGCCACGCCTGCCTGGCGCCCTTCGTGTTCGCGAGCCATGAATACGACAGCTTCCACTTGCTGATGCCGCTCTACCTGGTGCGCCGGTGGGAGGGGCAGGTGACCAATCGCGAGCACAAGGCGATGGCCTGGGTCCGGCCCATCGACATGGACAGCTATCCGATGCCCCCGGCGGACGGGCCGCTGGTGGCTTGGCTGCGGGACCTGATCTGATGCGCCAGGCGGCCCGGACGCTCACGCTCCAGACGCCGGGCCAGGGCCTGCACGAGATCACCCGCGAGGTCTGCGGCTGGGCGTACGGACAGGGGATGAGCACCGGCCTCCTCACCCTGTTCTGCCGCCACACTTCGGCATCCCTCGTCATACAGGAGAACGCCGGCCCCGACGTCCGCCGCGACCTGGAGGACTGGGTGGCCGCTGTGGCGCCCGAAAGCGCCGCCTATCGGCACCAGGACGAAGGCCCCGACGACATGCCGGCCCACCTGCGGGCGGCGCTGACGGGGGTGCAGCTGTCGATCCCCCTGTTCGACGGACGGCTGGTGCTGGGGACCTGGCAGGGGATTTATCTGTTCGAACATCGGCGCCGCCCGCACCGGCGCGAGGTGGCGCTGCACCTGCTGGGGGACTGACGATGCTGCGAACCCTGCTGGCGGCCGCCCTGCTGCTTGCGCCTCTACCCGCACAGGCGGCATGGAAGCGGATCGACTTGCCGAAGGATGTCACCCTGCGCGCCATCGCCACGGTCGGGGCCGGGATCGTGCAGGTCTCGGGGGCGAAGGGGACCTACGCGGTGTCGGAAGACGGCGGGCGGACCTGGCGCTTCGCAGCGCCGCCGGAGGGGGCGGAGCTGGATTTCCGCGGCCTGGCGGCGCTGGACGCCAAGACCACGGTGCTGATGAGCGCTGGGGAAGGGCCTAAGGGGCAGGCGAAGCTGTTCCGCACGGCCGACGGCGGACGCAGCTGGACGCAGGTGTTCGAGACCAGCTTGCCGAGCAGCTTCCTGGACACGGTCGCCTTCCGTAACGGCCGCGTGGGCTACGTGCTCGGGGATCCCATCGACGGACGCTGGTTCCTGTTGCGTACGCAGGACGGCGGCCGGACCTGGCGGCGGTTGCCGGGACCGCCGGTCCAACCGGGCGAGGCGGCCTTCGCGGCCAGCAATTCGGCGCTTTTCCTGGGCGAGCGATCGGACGTGTGGATCGTCTCGGGCGGCCTGAGCAAGGGACGCGTCCACCATTCGGCCGACGACGGCGGGACCTGGACCGTGGCCGAGACGCCGCTGGCCGGCAGCGGCAGCGCCGGCCTGTTCGGCGGCCTCAGCCTGGGCGGCGGCCGAGCGGTCGTGGTGGGGGGCGACTACAAGGACGAACTGGCGGACATGCCGTCCATTGCGCTCGGCGATGGCAGCGGCTGGAGGCTGGCGCCCCACGCTGGAACGCCGCGCCTGTTGGAAGGCGTCGGCCGGCTCGACGCCCGCACCCTGCTGGCGGTGGGACCCCGGGGCTCGTCGATCAGCGAGGACGACGGCCGAACCTGGCGACAGACGGACACCGAGGCCTTCCACGCCATCGCCTGCCGTGCCGGGACCTGCGTCGCCGCCGGCGGCAAGGGTCATGTAGGGATTTGGGTGGGGGAGTAACCGCTCCGCCCCCGTGAACGGGGGAGGAGCTCGGGAGGTTAGTCCAGGCTCGCCCGTCGCATGGTTTTGGCCGGCTTGGTGGCGTCGACGACGCATTGGCCGGGGTCGCGCATGGCGTGGACGCCCAGGCAGTAGATGTCCTCGTAATGGGTCCCGGCCGCGGCCAGGCACTGGTGGTAGTTGAGCTTGGCGGTGCGCAGGCACTGGCCGCTCTTGAACTCGCTGAGCAGGGGCCGGGCGGCGGCGTCCTGGCCCAGGACCGTGAGGGCGGCGAGGGCGACGCCGCGGGCGACGACGGGGCTCGGCCCGCCGCGACGGCCGCCTTCGGAGATCGCCGCAGTGAGGCGGGCGCGGTCGGCGGCCTCGGGCCTGTAGCCCGCGGCTTGCTTCACGGCGGCCAGGCGTTGCGGACCGTTGGTGAGCCGGGCGCGCGACCAGGCCTGGTGCTGGATGCTGTAGGACGTCTTCTTCACCCGGGCGCCGGCGTCGGCCAGGGCCTCGCCGCGCCGGGCCAGGGCCGCGTTGGCTCGCTGCGCCGCCGCCTGGCCGCCGGGCAGATCCAGGGCCGCGGCCGGATCGGTCGCCAGCCGGCGGGAGACGTCGCGGCCCTTCGCCCGCACGCCGGCCACGAACGCGGGTTCCTGCATGGCGGCGAGGGCGGCGTAGGCGATCATGCCGGCCTCCAGCTCCTTGGGCTCGTAGCCGGCGGCCGTGCGCAGGCGCTCGGCGATCTGGCCGGGACCGGAGAACGAGGCGTCGATGGCGGTGGCCTTGCGCGTGAAGGCCTCGAAGGCGCTGGCGCGGCTGGCCAAACCCCCGTCGATACCGATGTACGGCCCCTTCTTCGGCGGCGGCGCCTTGGAGGGCGCAGATCCGGTGGCGCAGCCCGCCAGGGCTACGGTGGCGGCAAGGGCCGCGAGCTTGAGCTTTTTCACGATCATCTTGGACCCCCGCAGGCAGGAGCCCCCCGGGCGTCAGTGTCCGCCCCGGATGGTTGACGGAATCTTACCCGGCGGGCGTGGCAGCCGGCGCCCAACCCGTCAGGGTCAGGATCTCGAACGTCGCCGGCACGCGGCCGTCCTCGCCGCCGAATCGTTCGGCGTAGATCTCGAAGGTCCGGTGGAGCAGGGCGCGGGTCAGGGGCTTGGGATGCCGGTCTGCCAGCACGCTCGTCTCGCCCATCTGGCGCAGGTCGGTGAGCAGCTTGAGCGGATGCTCGTAGCGCACCGTCACCGTGTCGACGTCGCTGACCGGCTGCACGAAGCCGGCCCGTTGCAGCAGGTTGGCCGCGTCCTGCGCATCGGCGAAGGGCGAGACACGGCTGCCGGCCCCGCCCAGGATCTCGCTCTCGGCCGCCACCAGCGACTGGCGCAGCTCGGTGAGCGTGGTCCCGCCCAGGAAGGCGCCGATGAAGAGGCCATCGGGCTTCAGCGCCCGGCGGATCTGGATCAGGGCTCCGACGACGTCGTTGGTCCAGTGCAGGCCCAGGGTGGAGACGATCAGGTCCAGGCTGCCATCGGCGAACGGCAGCCGCTCCTCGTCGGCGGCTAGGCGCAGGCCGTGGCGGCCAGTCAGCATCCGGTGCGAGAGGTCGGCCTCGATCAGGGTGTCGACCCGACCCGGAGCCTCCGCGGCCAGCGCCTCGGCGAAGGCCCCGCCCCGCGCGGAGAGGTCGACGGCCAAGCTGAAAGTGCGCAGGATGGGCCCCAGGCGCTCGGCCACGTCATAGGCAGCCCGGCGCTGCAGGAAGTCGGCGTTCGCAAAGCCGGGAGCCGCCCGGTCCAGGCGTTTGCGGTGCAGGACTCGGTCGAAGAGGCGCGGGGGGGCGGGCATTGAGCGCGGAAGATGGCGATTTCGCCGCCAGTTGGAAGCCTAGAGTTCGGGCGGCCTGGCGCGTGACCCTGGACATGCTGTTTCCGCCCCAGACCCTGGACGGCGGGCCGCGACCTCTGGCGGGCGGGTTCTCGGCCGACGCCTGGAGCCGGATCCGGTTCCTGGACGGGCCGGTCTGCGACGGCTGTGGGGCGCCGTTCGACTTCGATCCGGGGGCGCGATGCGCCGCGTGCCTCGCCAAGCCGCGGGCGTTCGACGCGGCGCGGGCGGCGTGCCTCTACGACGAGACGTCGCGAAACCCGATCCTGCAGCTCAAGCACGCCGACCGGCTGGACCTGGCGCCGCTGTTCGCCCGCTGGCTGTCGCGCACGGCGCGCGAGCTGATCGAGGAGGCGGACGCCATCGCGCCGGTGCCGCTGCACCCGCTGCGCCTGCTCCGCCGCCGCTACAACCAGGCCGCCGAGATCGCCCGGCCCCTGGCCGCCATGACGGGGACGCCCTACCTGCCGGACGCCCTGGTCCGCCGCCGCGCCACCGCCACCCAGGGCGGCAAGTCCGGTTCCGGCCGCAAGCGCAACGTCGCCGGCGCCTTCGAGGTCCCTGAAGCGCGGCGGACCCAGATCGAGGGCCTCCGGATCCTGCTGATCGATGACGTTCTGACCACCGGCGCCACTGCGGAGGGCTGCGCACGGGCGCTCAAGGCCGCCGGCGCCGCCCGCGTCGATTTGGCCGTGGTCGCCCGGGTTCAGGCTGCGGCAGGACTCACCATATGAAGCTGAACCGAGACGTGTTTCGTTAGAGCGCCATGAGCCAACCCGTCACCATCTACACCAAGCCGTTCTGCCCCTACTGCATCCGCGCCCTGTCGCTGCTGGAGCAGAAGGGCGTCCCGTTCACCGAGATCGAGGCCGCCTTCGATCCGGAGAAGCGCCAGGAGATGATCCAGCGCGCCGGCGGCCGGGCGACCTTCCCGCAGATCTTCGTCGGCGACCGCCACATCGGCGGCTGCGACGACATGATGGCGCTCGAACGCTCCGGCCAGCTCGACCCGCTGCTCCAGGCGGCCTAGCCGCGGTATAGGTCGGCGATGAAAGTCGGCCTGATCCAGACCCGCACGCCCGCCACCCACGCCGCAGCGCTGGCGCACGTCCTGCCGCTGGTCCGAGAGGCGGCGGCGGGCGGGGCGCGCCTGATCGTGACGCCCGAGGGCACGAACATCCTGCAGAAGGACCGTGAGGCCCTGCTGCCGCAGCTGACCGCGCTTGAGGACGATCCGGTGGTGCTGGGGCTGCGCGAGGCGGCCCGGGACCTCGGCGTCTGGATCGACGTGGGCTCAGCCCTGGTGAAGCGCGAGGACGGCAAGGCGGCCAACCGCCAGGTCCTGATCCGCCCCGACGGATCGATCGCGGCGACCTACGACAAGCTGCATATGTTCGACGTGGACCTGCCGACCGGCGAGACGGCGCGGGAGTCGGCGACCTATGAGCCCGGCGACCGGGCCGTGGTGGCGGAGGTGGACGGCGTGAAGCTGGGCCTGACCATCTGCTACGATCTGCGCTTCCCGGCCCTGCACCGCGCGCTCGCCCTGGCCGGCGCCACGGTCATCACCATCCCGGCCGCCTTCACCCGCCCCACCGGCGAGGCGCACTGGGAGGTCCTCATGCGCGCCCGGGCCATCGAGACGGGAAGCTATGTCCTGGCGCCGGCCCAGGGTGGTTTCCACGAGGACGGCCGCGGCACCTGGGGGCGATCGCTGGTCGTCGAGCCCTGGGGAAAAGTCGTTGCAAAACTTGACCATGACGAGCCCGGCGTGCTTCTGGCCGACCTCGATCCGGACGCGCCCGCCAAGGCGCGGGCGGCCATTCCCGTGCTGACCAACGCGCGGGCGTTCACAGGTCCCTAAGCGCCACGATGATCCGCTACGCCCTCACCTGCGACCATGACCACGAGTTCGAGGGCTGGTTCGGCTCGTCTACCGACTTCGACGACCAGCAGGGCCGTGGCCTTCTGGAATGCCCCCTGTGCGCCTCGAAGGCCGTGCGCAAGCAGATCATGGCGCCCGCCGTGGCCGGCACGAAGCGCACCATGCGCGAGGAACTGCCCGCCAAGGCCCAGGCGATGATGATGGAGGCCGCCGGCCGCATCCGCCGGCACGTGGAAGAGAACTTCGACGACGTGGGCGACGCCTTCGCCTCGGAAGCCAGGGCGATCCACGAGGGGCGGGCCGAGGATCGCGGCATCTACGGCCAGGCGACACCCAAAGAGGTCCGCGACCTGATGGAGGACGGCGTGCCCGTCGCGCCCCTGCCGCCCGAGCCGCTGAAGAAGTCCGAGGTCAACTAACGCGCGCTTGCGGCGCGCCCGGCCGCTTGGCAATCTCGGATTGCATCAGGTGGGGGCCTGTCCAGTGATCCGTTTTCCGCGTTTCGTTGTCGCGCTTGCGCTGGCGGCGACCTTTGCGTCCTGGACGGCGGCTGCAGCTCCGCTCTCCGCCTACGGCAAGCTGCCCACCATCGAGGCCGCGTCGGTCTCACCCAGCGGCCATGCGGTGGCCCTGGTCCTGACCGACGGCGAGGATCGGCTGATCGTGGTCCAGGACCTGGCCAGCAAACAGATGACGCTTCGCGCCGGCACCGGCCGGGCCAAGGTGCGCCACGTGCGGTGGGCGGGCGATGGCCACCTCCTGATCATCACCACCGTGACCGCCAATCCGATGGACGTCCGGACGACACAGCGCGAGTGGGCCATGGGTTTCAGCATGGACCTGAAGACCAAGAAGGTCCTGCCGCTGCTGCGCGACGCCGAATACGCGATGAACACGATCTACGGCCTGCCCGTCGTGCGGACCTACAACGGCGAGCCGACGGTCTTCGTCCAGGGCATCAAGTTCGTGAACAACGAGGGGCGCGTCTCGCTCTTCCGCATCGACCTGGATCGGGCCAGCAGCCGCATCGTCGAGGTGGGCGGTCCCGACACCCGGGACTGGGTGGTCGGCGTGGACGGCGAGCCGGTGGCGCAGGAACTCTACGACTTCAGGACGGGCCGGTGGGCGATCAAGCTGAGGGCCGGCAACGGCAGTTGGCGGGAGGCCCTCGGGGTGATGGCGCCGCTCGACCCACCCTCGATGATGGGCCTCGGGCCGGACGGCAAGTCCGTCCTGTACGAGACGATCGACGGCGAGAAACTGGTCTGGAAGGAAGCGCGTTTCGACGATGCGCCGGCAGCGGCGCCGGTGCCCGTCTCGGGCAGCCAGGGCGCGCTCTACGATCCGCAGGACGGCCGCCTTTCTGGCCACTATGCCCTGGTGGGCGAGCAGGGCCGCTATACGTTCCTGAACCCCCAGGACCAGCGGATCTGGAAGGCCGTCACGGCGGCGTTTCCGGGCGCGATCGTCTCGCTGCAGTCGTGGTCCGGCGACCGCAAGAAGATCGTCGTCCGCGTGGATTCGCCCGACGAGGGGCCGGCTTACGCCCTGGTGGACCTGAACACCCGCCAGGCGACGTGGCTGGGGCCCGAGTACATGGGCGTCAAGGCGGCGGATGTGGCGCGCCAGACGCCGATCCGGTTCAAGGCCCGCGACGGGCTGGAACTCACCGGCTATCTGACCGTGCCCAAGGGGCGCGAGGCGCAACGCCTGCCGCTGATCGTCTTCCCGCACGGCGGTCCGGCCTCCCGGGACACGCCCGGCTTCGACTGGTGGGCCCAGGGCATGGCTTCGCGCGGCTACGCCGTGCTGCAAGTGAACTTCCGAGGCTCCGAGGGCCTGGGCGACGCCCTGCTCGAAGCCGGCTATGGCCAGTGGGGTCGCAAGATGCAGACCGACCTTTCGGACGGCGTCCACTACCTCGCCGCCGAGGGGCGGATCGATCCGAAGCGCGTCTGCATCGTGGGCGCCAGCTACGGCGGCTATGCCGCCCTCGCCGGGGCGGCCCTGGACACCGGCGTCTACCGCTGCGCCGCCTCCTTCGGCGGCCTGTCGGACCTCGGACGGTTCGTATCCTGGTCGAGGGCGAAGCGCGGCCCGTCCGCCTTCCGCTACTGGACCCGCTTCATGGGGGCCGAGGAGGATCGCAAGGTCCTGGCCGAGATTTCGCCTGCAGCCCACGTCGACAAGGTGACGATCCCGGTCCTGCTCATCCACGGCAAGGACGACAGCGTGGTTCCGCTGGAGCAGAGCCAGATCATGGCCGACGCGCTCCGCGGGGCGGGCAAGCCCGTCGAGCTGGTCGTCCAGAAGGGCGAGGACCACTGGCTCTCCCGCGGCGAGACGCGCCTGCAGACCCTCGAGACCACCATGGCCTTCATCGAGAAGCACAACCCGCCGGATTAGCGCGCGCGCTTGCGGCGCGCCCGGCCGCTTGGCAATCTCGGATTGCATCGCGTGGGGCCTGTCGAAGTCATGAGTATCAAGCGTTTCGCCGTCGCCCTGGCGCTCGCGTGGGGGCTGGCGGGGGCCGTGCAGGCTGCGCCGCTGGAGGCCTATGGCCGGCTGCCGGCCATCGACGCGGCCACGCTGTCGCCGAGCGGCGGCCAACTGGCGGTGATCGTGACCGACGGCGAGCGGCGCTCCGTCGCGGTCCAGGACCTGGCGACGAAGGCGGCCAAGGCGAGGGTGGACTTCGGCGAAGTGCCTCTGGGCGGGGTCCGCTGGGTGGGGGAGCGGCACCTGCTGATCTACACCAGCGTCGAGTTCGACCCCGGCGACGTCACGGGTGGAACGCGAAGCTGGCTTCGGGCCCACCTTCTCGATGTGGAGTCCTCGAAGCTGACGCCGCTGATGTCCGATGCCGCGGTGGGCATGAACAACATCGTTTTCGCCCCCATGGTTCGCACAGTCGGCGGCCGGCCGGCTGTCTTTCTGCAGGCCATCGAGTTCGTGAACCGCCGTGGCTACGTGGGTCTATTCCAAGTCGATCTCGCGACGGGCCGGGCCCGGGTGATCGAGCCGGCCGACGAGGGGATCCGGCGCTGGCTCGTGGATGTCGACGGCCGTCCCATCGCCCACGAGCGTTACCTGCCCAAGTCGGAGCGGTCGGAGCTTAGGATCAAGGACGGCAAGGGCTGGCGGGTCGTTCATTCGGCGGAGGGTTTCGCCGCCCGCGCTCGGATCCTCGGACTGGGGCGCGACGGACGGTCGGTGATCTATGCGGTCGGCGATCCGGCGACCGGAACGACATGGAACGAGGCCCGCACGGACGGGGCCCCGCCGGCGCCCCCGGTAGCGGTTCCTGCGCACCAGGTCCCGCTGAGCGACCCCTACGAAGGGCGGCTGCTGGGGCATTGGCAGCTGGACGGCGACGTGGACCGGGTGACCTACCTCGACCCGGCCGACCAGAAGGTCATCGACACCGTCACCTCGTCCTTCCGGGCGCTCACGGTCGAGATGAAGTCGTGGTCGCAGGATCGGCGGAAGGTGGTGGCCTGGGTCGACCAGCCGGGTGAGAGCCCGGCTTTTGCGCTCCTGGACCTCAAGGAGGGCACGTCGGCCTGGATCGCCTCGACCTACCCCGGCCTCACGCCTGCGGACATCGGTCCCAAGAGCCGGGTGCGGTTCAAGGCGGCCGACGGTCTCGATCTCGTGGGCTACCTGACCCGGCCGCCCGGGACGTCCCAGGCCAAGGCCCTGCCGCTGGTGGTGCTTGCGCACGACGGGCCGGCGGACCGTGACACGGCGAACTTCGACTGGTGGTCGCAGGCGCTGGCGTCCCGCGGGTATGCGGTCCTGCAGGTCAACTATCGCGGCTCCTCTGGACTTGGCGGGGCGCTGCGAACGGCCGGCGACAGGGAATGGGGGCGGAAGATGCAGACCGACCTGTCCGACGGCGTAAAGTCGCTGGCCAACGGCGGTCTGGTCGATCCGAAGCGGGTATGCGTCGTCGGCAAGGGGTTCGGGGGCTACATGGCCTTGGCCGGGGCGACCATGGAGCCGGAGGTCTACCGCTGCGCGGTGTCGGTCGGCGGCATATCGGACCTGCGCAGGCAGGACTCCTACGCCAAGGCCGACAACGCCTCGGCCTGGCGGGGACTGGGCGAGGTGAAGGACGTCGAGGCCCTGGCGCGCTACTCGCCGATACAACACGCCGGCGACGCCCAGGCCGCGGTGCTGCTTATCCACCTGAAGGACGATGCGGCGGTTCCGGTCTCGCAGACCCGCGACATGGCGGCGGCGCTGCGCGCGGCCGGAAAGCCGGTGGAGGTCGTGGAACTGCCGGGGCAGGACCGCTGGATGGCGCGGGCGGATACGCGGCTCGGAATGCTGACCGCGACGGTGAACTTCCTGGAGAAACACAACCCGCCGAATTGATCCGGCTCAAGGTCTCTTGTGTGGCCTCAATGCCACACTACATCGGGGTGGCCGGCGACCGTGCTTCTGTGGAGGCGGCCGCCGCGTTCCGCCTACCGAGGGGACCCGAATGAACATCGACATCTATTCCGACCGCGCCAAGCAGGCGATTCAGTCGGCCCAGAGCCTCGCGCTCGCCCGCCGCCACCAGCAACTCGCGCCCGAGCACATCCTGAAGGTGCTGCTGGAAGAGCGCGACGGGCTGACGCGCGCGCTGATCCAGAGCGCGGGCGGCCGGCCCGACGAGGTCGACAAGGCGCTGGACGCCGCGTTCACCCGCATCCCCAAGGTCGAGGGCGGCTCGGGCCAGCTCTACATGAAGCCCGACACGGCCCGCGTGTTCGCCGAGGCCGAGCAGGGCGCCAAGGAGGCCGGTGACGCCTTCGTCACCACTGAGCGGCTGCTCATCGCCTTGGCGAAGGAAGGCGGCGATGCGGCCAGGCTGCTGAAGGACGCCGGCGTCACGGCCAAGGGCCTGGAGGACGCCGCCACGGCCGTCCGCAAGGGCCGCACGGCCGACAGCGCCTCGGCCGAGGAAGGCTATGACGCCCTGAAGCGCTATGCCCGCGACCTGACCCAGGCGGCCAAGGACGGCAAGCTGGACCCGGTAATTGGGCGCGATGAGGAGATCCGCCGCACGATCCAGGTGCTGAGCCGCCGCACCAAGAACAACCCGGTCCTGATCGGCGAGCCCGGGGTCGGCAAGACCGCCGTGGTCGAGGGCCTAGCCCAGCGCATCGTCAACGGCGACGTTCCCGAGGCCCTGAAGGAGCGCAAGCTGCTGTCGCTGGACATGGGCTCGCTCATCGCCGGCGCGAAATACCGCGGCGAGTTCGAGGAGCGGCTGAAGGCCGTGCTGAACGAGGTCACGGCGGCCGAGGGCTCGATCATCCTGTTCATCGACGAGATGCACACCCTGGTCGGGGCCGGGAAGTCGGAAGGGGCAATGGACGCCTCGAACCTCCTGAAGCCCGCCCTGGCGCGCGGCGAGCTGCACTGCGTGGGCGCCACCACGCTCGACGAGTACCGCAAGCACGTCGAGAAGGACGCCGCGCTCGCCCGCCGCTTCCAGCCGGTGATGGTGGACGAGCCGACGGTGGAGGACACCGTCTCGATCCTGCGCGGCCTGAAGGAAAAGTACGAGGTCCACCACGGGGTGCGGATCTCGGACAGCGCCATCGTGGCGGCGGCGACCCTGTCGAACCGCTACATCACCGACCGCTTCCTGCCGGACAAGGCCATCGACCTGGTCGACGAGGCGGCGAGCCGCGTGCGGATGGCGGTGGACTCCAAGCCCGAGGAGCTGGACGAGATCGACCGCCGCGTCGTGCAGCTGAAGATCGAGCGCGAGGCCCTGTCCAAGGAGACGGACGCCGCCTCCAAGGCCCGGCTGGAGAAGCTGGAAGAGGAGCTCGACGACCTGGAGGGCCAGTCCGCCGAGATGACCGCCCGCTGGCGGGCCGAGAAGGAAAAAGTCAGCTCGGCTGCGCAGTCACGGGAGGCCCTGGACCGCCTGAAGGCCGAGCTCTCCGCCGCCCAGCGCCGGGGCGACCTGCAGCGCGCGTCCGAGATCGCATACGGCGAGATCCCGCAACTGGAGAAGCGCCTGGCCGAGGCCGAGGCCGCCGAGGGCCAGGACGAGCAGCTGACGCCCGAGGTCGTGGACGCCGAGCAGATCGCCGCCGTGGTCAGCCGCTGGACCGGCGTGCCGGTGGAAAAGATGCTGGAGGGCGAGCGAGAGAAGCTGCTGCGTATGGAGGACAGCCTGCGCGGCCGCGTGGTCGGGCAGGAGGAGGCGCTGGTCGCCGTCTCCGACGCCGTGCGCCGCGCGCGGGCCGGGTTGCAGGATCCGAACCGGCCGATCGGCTCGTTCCTGTTCCTGGGCCCGACGGGTGTCGGCAAGACCGAGCTCACCAAGTCGCTGGCCGAGTTCATGTTCGCCGACGAGCACGCGATCACGCGCCTCGACATGAGCGAGTACATGGAGAAGCACTCGGTCAGCCGGATGATCGGGGCGCCTCCCGGCTACGTCGGCTACGACGAGGGCGGGGCGCTGACCGAGAGCGTGCGCCGGCGGCCGTACCAGGTGGTCCTGTTCGACGAGGTCGAGAAGGCGCACCCGGACGTGTTCAACGTGCTGCTGCAGGTGCTGGACGATGGTCGCCTGACCGACGGCCAGGGGCGGACGGTCGACTTCCGCAACACCCTGATCATCATGACCTCGAACCTCGGGTCCGAGCACTTGGCGGCCCTGGCCGACGGCGAGGACGTGGACAAGGCCCGGCCGATGGTCATGGACGTGGTCCGCCACCACTTCCGCCCGGAGTTCCTGAACCGGATCGACGAGATCATCCTGTTCAAGCGGCTGGGCCGCGCCGAGATGGACGGCATCGTCCGGATCCAGCTCCAGCGCGTCGAGAAGCTGCTGGCCGACCGGCGCATGGCGCTCTCGCTGGACGACGGCGCCCTGCATTGGCTGGGCGACCGCGGCTACGACCCCGTCTACGGGGCCCGGCCGCTGAAGCGGGTGATCCAGAAGGAGCTGATCGACCCGATCGCCCGCAAGCTGCTGCAGGGCGAACTGGAGGACGGCTCGGTCATCGACGTGCACGCGGGCGACGACGGCCTCGAGATCGGCCGCGTGAAGGTCCACTAAGGAGCGCGCTTCCCCTCCCGTTGCGGCGGGAGGGGAAGGCTCAGAGCGTCACGGGCGTCGTGCGGCCGCCACGGACCACGACCCGCTTCATCAGCGCGACGGTCTGGCCGGCCCCGCCGGCGGGCCGGGCCACGGTGATGGCGTACCAGGCGCCGTCCGGCAGGCCGCCGAAGGCGAACTGGTCGGCGTCGTCGCAGGTGGTCCGCTTCACGAAGGGGCCGGCGTCGCCCGCCGGCGCATTGGGCGTCCGGGCGCGAACCTCGTCGGCCGGCAAGGCGGCCCGTTCGGTGGAACCGTAGAGCGCCGCCATGCGGCGGGCGGACCAGCGGGTTTCCGGGGTGAGCACCACCGCCGCGCCGGCGCAGGTGTAGCGCGTCGGGCCCTGCCGATAGGCCACCCGGCCGGCGATGATGTTGCCGCCGGACCGTTGCGACCAGGCGAAATCCGCCGCCGAAAAGTTCGCGCTGCCGCTCATGGGCGGAGGCGGCGGTGGGCGCGAGACGGGGCCGCCGGGCGGCGGGGGACCCAGGCTGGGCGCGCAGGCGGAGGCGAGGAGGGCGGCGGAGACGGCGCCGAGGATCGGAAGGCGGGGGGCGAGCATGATGGTCATCTTATAGGCGAATGCGTCCAAAGCTTGCCATAGCGCGGTCATCGTCGCTGGCCTAAGCTTTGCCTCCCAACCCCAGAGCGGAGGCTTCGATGGCGCACAAGTTCGAGATCTACAAGGACAAGGCCGGCGAGTTCCGGGTCCGCTTCAAGTACAATTCCGAAGTGATTTTCTCGACCGAAGGCTACGCCTCGAAGTCCGGGGCCAAGGACGCCATCGAGAGCATCAAGAAGCACGTCGGCGCCGCCGAGGTCACCGAGGCGGAGTAACGCCGCCGCTCAGTCCTCCCCCCGCGGCTTGCCCCGCATCGCCTTTACGCTGGACCGCTTGGTCTTGCCCTCGAGCCGCCTGAGCTTCGAGGCGTAGGTCGGCTTGGTCTTCTTCCGCGGCGGGGGCGGGGGCTTGGCCGCCTCGCGAATCAGGTCGAGCAGGCGCTCGACCGCCGCTTGGCGGTTCATCTCCTGGCTCCGGTGTTCCTGGGCCACCAGCACCAGCACGCCGTCCATGGTCAGGCGGTTGCCGGAGAGCTTGTAGAGCCTGGCCCGAACCGGTTCCGGCAGCGAGGGTGAGCCGCGGACGTCGAACCGCAATTCGATGGCCGTCGAGACCTTGTTCACATGCTGCCCGCCGGGTCCGGAGGCGCGGACGGCGCGCACCTGCACCTCGTCGTCGTCCAGCCACAGGCTCTGGGTCACCTCGATCGGCATCAGCTTCGAATGCCACGCTTCGGCCTAGCCGACGAGAGTCCCGCCGTGCTAAAGCGCAGGCATGCGTTCGTTCCGCATCCAGCTCGTAAACCTTCTTCCGACCGCCTCCGGCGGGCCGGTGAGGGATGTCGTGCGCTAGGACCTGGAAGCGACCGCAGACCGCCACACCAGCCCCGCCGGGATCCGGACGGGGCTTTTTCTTGGCCTCGATCCGCCCGCCCAACCGGAGACGAGACCGATGGACCCACGCAGTTCCGATATAGTCGTCCGCGCGATGGAGCCGGCCGACATCCCCGCCGTGACCGAGGTGCTGGGCCAGCCGCGCGCGGTCTGGGGCACGCTCCAGCCGCCGTTCGTATCGGTAGACGCGCGGCAGAAGCGGCATGCGGAGACCGGTCCCGGCGATGCGGGGCTCGTGGCCGTGCTCGACGGCCGGGTCATCGGCTCGATCGGCCTGCACCGCGATCGCCCCCACAGGCGCAGCCATGTGGCCAGCCTGGGCATGGCCGTCCACGACGCCTACGCGGGCCGTGGCGCGGGTGCGGCGCTGCTCGCCGCCGTCATCGACCTGGCCGAGCGCTGGTGGAACATCAAGCGGCTGGAACTCAACGTCTACGCCGACAACACCCGCGCCATCGCCCTCTACGAGCGGTTCGGCTTCCAGCGCGAGGGCCTGCACCGCGCCTACGCCTGGCGCGACGGCGCCTATGTGGACTCGCTGAGCATGGCGAGGCTCGCCCTGTGACGGCCCGTCCCTTGACCTTCGCGCAAAAAAACGCTTCACACCCCCGGCTTTGCTGCGCCGCCGTTGCGCGCTCGCAGCAGGTTTCATTGTCTCAGGAGAACAATCATGCGCGTCTACTATGACCGCGACGCCGACATTTCCCGCATCCTGGACAAGAAGATCGCCATCGTAGGGTATGGCAGCCAGGGTCGCGCGCATGCGCTGAACCTCGTCGATTCCGGCGCGAAGAACGTGGCCGTGGCGCTGAAGGCCGGCTCGGCCACCGCCAAGAAGGTCGAGGCCGACGGCCTGAAGGTCATGACCGTGGCCGACGCCGCGGCCTGGGCCGACGTACTCATGGTGCTGGCGCCCGACGAGCTGCAGCGCGGCATCTACAACGCCGAGATCGCGCCCAACATCCGCGACGGCGCGGCGCTGCTGTTCGCCCACGGCCTGAACGTCCACTTCGGCCTGATCGAGCCCAAGTCCACCGTCGATGTGCTGATGGTGGCGCCCAAGGGCCCCGGCCACACCGTGCGCGGCGAGTACCAGAAGGGCGGCGGCGTGCCCTGCCTGATCGCGGTCCACCACGACGCCACCGGCGGCGCCATGGACTTGGGGTTGGCCTATGCGTCGGCTATCGGCGGGGGCCGCTCGGGCATCATCGAGACCAACTTCCGCGAGGAATGCGAGACCGATCTGTTCGGCGAGCAGGCCGTGCTCTGCGGCGGCCTGGTGGAGCTGATCCGCGCGGGCTTCGAGACCCTGGTCGAGGCGGGCTATGCGCCCGAGATGGCCTATTTCGAATGCCTGCACGAGGTGAAGCTGATCGTGGACCTGATCTACGAAGGCGGCATCGCCAACATGAATTACTCGATCTCCAATACGGCCGAGTACGGCGAGTACGTCACCGGCCCGCGCATCGTCACCGCCGAGACCAAGGCCGAGATGAAGCGGGTGCTCGAGGATATCCAGTCGGGCCGGTTCGTCCGCGACTTCATGCAGGAGAACGCCGTTGGCGCGCCGTCCTTTAAGGCGACCCGCCGCCGGGGCTCCGAGCACCAGATCGAGGAAGTGGGCCAGCGCCTGCGCGCCATGATGCCCTGGATCACCAAGAACAAGCTGGTCGACACCGCGCGGAACTGATCCGTCGCGAGCCCAATCGAACGACGGGAACGGCCCGGGAGCGATCCCGGGCCGTTTTTCGTTTCGGGACTGTCACGAGACCATGCGAAATGGCCCCGACACACCGGTGTCACCGACTCCACGCAACCTTGGGGCCGATCAACCGTTGCTGTCACGATCGGGGAGGCCGCCATGCACGTCGCACGCATCATGCTGAAGTTCCTGGGACTGGGCGTCCTGGTCACCCTCGACCTGCTGCGTCCCAGCCGCCCCGAGTACCGGCTGCCCGCGCGGTGGCTCGCGCGGTAGGCTCCGGGATCAGGCGCCGAATATCCATCCGTCGGTCAGGGCGCTTGCCTGCACGCCCACCAGGACCATCTGGCCGCCGCCGGTCATGCTGATCACCGTGTCTGCTCCGACCTGCGACACCGTGTACTGCGTGCCTGGATCGAGCTGGACCCGGTCCCCCTGGGCGAGGCTGAAATCCAGCACGCGGTCGACGCCCGCCTCGCCGAAGGTGTGGAAGCGGTCGGCCCCGGCGCCGCCCACGACGGTGTCGTCCCCCTTGTCGCCCGAGACATAGTCGCTGCCGGCGCCGCCGTTCAGGCTGTCGTTGTCCTGGCCCCCGCGGACGACGTCGTCCCCGTCGCCGCCCTCGCAGGTGTCGGCCCCGAGGTTGCCGTAGACGAGATTCTGGCCCGCGCCGCCCGCGAGGCTGTCGTTGTCGCGGCCGCCCACGACCCAGTCGTCGCCGCCCCCGCTGACGCAGGTGTCGTTCCCCATGTTGCCGTTGATGTCGTCGAACCCCCGGCCGCCGACGATCACGTCGTCGCCTTCGTCCCCCCGCAGGTAGTTCACGCCGCTTCCGCCGAAAATCACGTCGTTGCCGGCCGCGCCGTTGATCGTGTCGTTGTCGGCGTCACCCATCATCCCCTCGGCGACGGCGGTCCCCACCTGGTGGGAGCCGGGGTCCACCGCCACGTCCACCCGCAGTTGCTCCGCGCCGCTGAAGAGCCCGCGCCAGGTGAACATGTCGACGCGGCCATCGCCGTTCACGTCGGCCGGGGTGATCTGGTCGAAGGCATTGCCTGGCAACAGGTTGGGCAGCTGAACGAAGTTCCCCCGACTGTCGGCCAAGTAGAACGGGGTCGACGACCCGTTGGACAGGACGAGATCCGTATATCCATCGCCGTTGACGTCGGTGAGGTGCACCCGGCGGCTCCACGCGCCGCCCTGGATCGAGGCCGGCAGGCGGCTGGCGGTCTCGTCGGTGAACCCGCCGGCCCCGTCGTTGACCAGAAGCTGGATCTGGCGGGTCGGGTCGCCCGATCCGAACACCGAGTAGCTCAGCACCAGGTCGGGCCGTCCGTCGCCGTTCACGTCCAGCGCCTGGATGTCCACCGCGTCGGCGTTCGCCGCCCCGGCGGGCATGGCGCGGCCCGAGAGCGTGAAGACGCCCTGGCCGTTGTTCAGCAGCAACTGCGCGGGACTGTTGAGACTGGAGCCGAGGAACAGGTCCTTGTCGCCATCCCCATCCACGTCGAGGAACGCCTCGCTCCAGTGGTTGGGTCGGCCCCCGGCCGTGAGGACGCCCGGCAGGCCCGCGTCGCTGCGGGCGAAGCCGCCCGACCCGTTGTTGATGAGGAAGTACGGCGCGGTGACGGCCTGTCCGCCGCCGCCGTTGCCGACGTAGATGTCGAGGTCGCCGTCGCCGTCGATGTCGGCGGCCTCGGCCGAGTGGGTGTAGTCGGAAAGCTGGGGCAACTGCGCCGTCGCGTTGGCGAGCCCGGCGGCGCCCGATGAGAGGATCAGGCCGTTCTGAGCCCCTGGGAACGGGCTGGCGTCGTAGCCGTGGTCGGCCAGGAAGACATCCGCCCGGCCGTCGCGGTTGAAGTCGGCCACGATGGTCTCGCGGGCGTGGACGGTGGTCGGGGCGGCGGCGCCGAAGACCTGGGTGGTGGCCTCGCTGAAGCCGCCGGATCCGTCGCCGACGAATAGCCGGACCGGCGCCGCTCTCGTCTCCAGCGGGAACAGGAAATAGCTTAGGACGACGTCGAGTTTGCCGTCTGCGTTGTAGTCGCCGACCCCCACCTCATGGAGGTACGCCGTTTCGAAACCCGCCCGGAGCGGCGCGGTGAAGCTCTGCGACGTGAAATAGGCTGGCACGCGATCCCCCGGGACAAAACGAACTGTGCCCGGAGTCTGACGGCGTCCGGCGCACCCCACCTCCCCAATCTGGGGGAGGGAGGGCGCGACCGGCGGCAGGCTTAGCCGTCGTCCCCCCGCTTGGCCTTCATCCGAGCCCGGCCGGCCTTGTGGCGGCTGATCCAGAGCTTCTTGTTTTCCATGGCCGCGCGGGGGTCTTCCTTGCGGCGCTCGAAGGCCAGTTCCGCCTGCAGCTTCTCGAAGCTCTTCAGTCGCGCCGGGTCGAGGTCGCCCGCCTCGATGGCGGCGCGGACGGCGCACCCTGGCTCCGCGCCGTGGCCGCAGTCCCGGAACCGGCACTCCTCGGCCAGGGCCTCGATGTCGGCGAAGGTCTGGGCGACCCCCGCTTCCGCCTCCCACAGCCCCAGCTCCCGCATGCCCGGCGTATCGAGGATCAGCGCCCCCGACGTCAGCCGAACCAGTTCGCGGTGCGTGGTGGTGTGGCGGCCGCGCTCGTCGGCCTCACGGATCTCGCCCGTGTCCATCTTCTCCTCGCCGGCGAGGGCGTTGAGCAGGGTGGACTTGCCAGCCCCCGACGATCCCAGGAGCACGGCCGTCCGCCCCGGCCGCAGATGGGTTGCGAGGGCGTCCAAGCCCTCCCTCGTCTTCGACGAGATGGCCAGCACCGGCGCGCCGAACGCGATGGCCTCCACCTCCGCCACACGCGCGGCGACGTCGGGGGTCAGGTCGGCCTTGGTCAGGACGATCACCGGCTCGGCGCCGCTTTCGTAGGTGGTGGCCAGGTAGCGCTCCAGCCGCCGCAGGTTCAGGTCGGAGTTCAGGGACGCGACCAGCAGGGCGACGTCCACGTTGGTGGCCACGGCCTGTGCGCCGCCCCGGGGGCCCGACGCCTTGCGCACGAAGGCCGTGCGGCGCGGCAGGATGTGGTGGACCAGGGCGGTGGTCTCGCCCGGGCGAGCCTCCACGGCCACCCAGTCGCCGGCGGTGGGGCGGCCGTCCTCGGCGGTCGCCTTCATCAGGGCCCCGGAGGCGCGGGCGTCGATCTCGCCGCCGGGGGTGACGAGGCGATAACCGCCCCTCTGCTGGACGATGATGCGGCCCGGGATCAGGCCTTGGGTCGCGAAAGGTTGGAAGTCGGCCTGGAGCGCTTCGGTCCAGCCGTAGTCGGAGAGTGCTGTGGTCAGCAACGGAGGTGTCCTTGATGTCGAGAGCCAAACAGGCGTCGACCGCGGATCATCCCCGTCGGGGAAGGGTGGGCTGTCAGGCAGCCGCCAGCGGGACGACGCAGCGGAGGGCTGCGCGGGCAATGGGCGACATGTGATCCTCTCCTCTGCTGGTGGCCTCGCCGGATGCGCGGGACCTTGGCGGCGGCCTCGCGCCGCGTCAAGAAGAGCCGAGCACGAGGAGCATGCCCATGGCCGAGGTCGATGTCGTCAACAACACCGAAACCAGCCGCTTCGAGGTGAAGCTGGACGGTCACACGGCCTTTGCCGAGTATCGCCTGAAGCCGGGACAGATCGTCCTGCCGCACACGGTGGTGCCGCCGGAGTTCGAGGGAAAGGGCGTGGCCAGCGCCTTGGCGCGCGCGGCTTTCGGCTATGCGCGCGAAGCCGGCCTGAAGGTTGTCCCGACCTGTCCCTTCATGTCGGCCTGGGTGAAGAAGCACCCCGAGCAGCACGACATCGTCGATCCGAACTGCCGCGAGACGCTGGGGATCTGACGGCGCGTCGACGCCCGACGACCTGCGATGTCGACCTCGCTAGGTCGCGCGCGCCGCCTGCTTCCGGCGGAGGGCCGCGCCTGCCGCGCCGAAGCCCAGGATCATGAGGGCCCAGGTCTGGGGTTCCGGGACGACGCCGCTCAGCGTGAAGGCGCGGTTGTTGCTCCGCACGTAGGTGGAGTCGTTGGTGAGTAGGGTCTGGAAGGTTGAGCCGCCCGTCGAGCCGCTCCAGCCGAAGACCGGGTAGTAGTCGGACTGGTTCGAGAACGGAGAGAACCAGTAGGTCGTGCCTGCCGCGACGGCGAACTCCGTCGGCAGGACGGCCGAGAACTCCCAATAGTTGACCGTCGTGCCGGCCAATCCCCCGGTTCCCAGGAAAATCCGGCTGACGTCGGCGTCGGCGATGTTGGCCGTGTAGAGCTCCGCCCCCGGCGTGCCGGCGGCGTCGGCGAAGAATCCGAGGTCCCAGGACAGGGTGTCCAGGTCCTGCAGGTTGAGGCCCTCGGCGAAGGCGACGCCCCGCCAGGTGACGGTCGTCACCCGGGCGTCCACCCCGATGGTGAAATCATCCCAGGTCCTGAAGGCATAGTCGGGCGAGCCGCCGCTGGCCCAGCATCCGGCGGCGCAGGCCACGTCGGTCCCGGGGTTGCTGAACAGCAGGTCCGCGCGGGCCGGCGCAGCGGCCATCCCGGCCATGAGAAGAATCCCTGCGCAAACGGCGGCCTTCACCTGAGACATCGGCAATCCCTCCAACCCATCGCCTGCGCGACCAATGGTCAGCGAACAAGATCGACGAATGCTCCGTCAAGGGGTGGAGGTCTTAAGGTTGAATTCGCGGAGTGAGATGCAAGTTTCACGGGCGCCAGGGGAGTGCGGCCTCGCCCCGGAGGATGGCCTCGACCTCCGGTCGATGCTTGCCGCCGTTGCGGTCGTGGAGCACGAGCGGCGGCAGCAGTTGCAGCGGCGCCTTGCCGGTCTTTATCGCCCGCACCAGCACCCGCTTGGCCGGCTCGTCGGCGAAAGGGTGGATCGGCCGAATCTGGATCGAACCGGCCTTGGGAGCCAGCAGCGCCAGTATGTCGCCCAGACGGTCGGCGCGGTGAACGATCGTGATGGAGCCGCCCTCGCGCACGGCCTTGGACAGGAAGCCGATCCAGGCCTCCAGGCCATCGTCGGCCATCCACGCCCCACGCCGTTCGGGCGCCGGGCCGCGCAGGGCCCCGGGGTCGTCGAAGAACGGCGGATTAGCCATGGCCGCGTCGAAGGGCGGGAGCTCGAGCCCTGCAAAGCGCAGCGCAACATCGCCCTCGACGACCGTGACCCGCTCGCCCAGGCGGTTCAGCGCGATGTTCTCCCGCGCCAGGGCGGCGGCGCGCGGATCCCGCTCGACGCCGGTGAAGCTGGCGCCGGGCCGCCGGGTCGCGGCCGCCAGGAGAGCGCCCCCGGCGCCGCAGCCGGCCTCGATCACCCGTTGCCCGGGTCCTGCGTCGCAAGCGGCCGCCAACAGGGCCGCATCCAGTCCGGCGCGGTACCCGCGGGCGGGTTGCCGCAGGCGGATGCGCCCGTCCAGCAGCCCGTCTTCAGTGATTGCATCCATCGGGCCCGGCCTTGGTGTAGAAGGGACTGAACGTGTTCGGCTCTGGTCGCTTGACCGTGCCCTGTCGCGTCACCATTGTCCCGGCGAATGGCGACCGGTCGGGGGCCGGGCGCCTGTTGATATAGGAATAGTTCTCTCTTGGAAGCCGCCCAGGCTATCGCCGCTCCCCCCTCGCTGGACCTGCTGCTGAAGCTGGCCGGTCCGGACATGCGCGCGGTGGACGCCCTGATCCGCGAGCATATGGACAGCCCCGTGCCGGTGATCCCGGCCCTGGCCGACCACCTGATCGCCGGCTCCGCCAAGCGCCTTCGCCCCCTCCTGACCATCGCCGCCGCCCGCCTGTGCGGCGCGCGCGACGACGCCTGCTTGAAGCTGGCGGCCGCGGTGGAGTTCATCCACACCGCCACCCTCCTGCACGACGACGTGGTCGATTCCTCGCAATTGCGCCGGGGCCGCGTGGCGGCGCACCTGATCTGGGGCGCCCCGGCCAGCGTTCTGGTGGGCGACTTCCTGTTCGCCCGTGCGTTCGAGCTGATGGTCGGCGCGGGGTCGATGCCGGCGCTGGAGATCCTGGCTCGGGCCAGCCGCGTCATCTCCGAGGGCGAAGTGCTGCAACTCACCCGCAGCCACGACCTGGACCTCAGCCAGGACGTCTACATCGAGATCATCAAGGCCAAGACGGCCGAGCTGTTCGCCGCCGCGGCGGAGGCCGGCGCGGTTTCGGCCGGGGCGCCGGCCGATCGGTGCCGCGCCCTGCGCAAGTTCGGCCAGGACCTGGGCCTGGCCTTCCAGCTGATCGACGATGCGCTCGACTACTCGGGCGATGCCGAGACGCTGGGAAAGAACCCTGGCGACGACTTCCGAGAAGGCAAGGTCACCCTGCCGTTGCTGCTGGCCATGCAGCGGACGGCCGCCTCGGAGCGCGATTTCTGGATCCGGACCGTCGACCGGCGCGAGCAGGAGGACGGGGACCTGGACCACGCCCGCGAGCTCATGCGAGAGACCGGCGCGCTGGAGGAGACCCTGGCTCTGGCCGGCCGCTACGCCGAGACCGCCAAGGCCGCCATCGCCGACTATGGCTCCAATTCGTGGCGGCCGGCGCTGCAGGATCTGGCCGACTTCGCCGTGATGCGGCGGGCTTAACAAAGCTAAGCCTCAGGAACTCCAACGCATTTCGCGCGCTCCTCCGCGTCCGAGGGAGTATCCGCATGCTTGCTGCCGACCGTCTCGCCCGCGTGGGCGTTTTCTCACCCGAGTTTCCGGACGCCGAAGCGCTTCACCAGGGGCTGGCTCGGTGGAACCGGCGCCGGCTGGCCGTCCAGACGCCGGACGCCGACTGGTCCATGACCCTGAACAACGATGTCCGCATGATGCGGCTGGAAGGCGCGTTCATCGAAGCTTTCCGCGCCGAGATCGCCCCGCTCGTGGCGGCCGTCCCGAGCGATCCCGAGGGGTTCATCGCCTGGTTCGAGGACCTCAAGCAGTCTGGTCCCGGCCAATACGACCCCCTGTTCGCCTGGCTGGAGACCGAAGCCAGCCTGGAACAGATCAAATGGTTCCTGACCCAGGAAGCGGCCGGGGAGGCCGGCTTCGACGATCTGGTCGCCATGACCCAGGTGAAGCTGCCTGCCCGCCCTAAGCTGGAGCTGGCCCGCAATTATTGGGACGAGATGGGGCGCGGCAAGGAAGCGGGCATGCACGGCCCCATGCTGGACCGGACCGTCGAAGGCCTCGGTCTGACCCCCAGCATCGAGGGCACGCTCTGGCAGTCCCTGGCCCTGGCCAACACCATGACCGCCTTCGCCACCACCCGACGATATGTCTACCAGTCGATCGGAGCGCTTGGCGTGGTGGAGCTGACCGCGCCGACCCGCGTCGCTTGCGTGGACGAGGGCCTGAAGCGGCTGGGCGTGGCGCCCGAGCAGCGCAAGTACTTCGCCCTGCATGCCCAGCTCGACATCGAGCACTCCCGGGCCTGGAACGCGGAAGCCCTGATCCCGCTGGTTGAGGCCGCCCCCGACTGTGCGCGGCACCTGGCGGAGGGCGCCGTCATGCGCCTCATCTGCGGCGAGCAATGCTTCGAGGCCTACCGCGCCCACCTCTGGGCCCACGCCCACCCGGTGGTCTACGCGGCGGAGTAGATCAGCCCGGGCTGATCATCTTCTCCGGGCGGACCCACTCGTCGAACTCCTCGTTCGTCAGGTAGCCGCCGCCGACGGCCTCCTCGCGCAGGGTGGTGCCGTTCTTGTGGGCTGCCTTGGCGATCTTGGCGCAGTTGTCGTAGCCCAGCTTGCCGTTGAGGGCGGTGACGAGCATCAGCGACCGCTCGAGGTTCAGCTTGATGTTGTCCTCGCGGGCCTCTGTCCCCGCCACCATGTTGTCGGTGAACGAGACCGCGGCGTCGGACAGCAGCCGACAGGACTGCAGGAAGTTGTAGGCCATCACCGGGTTGAACACGTTCAGCTCGAAATGGCCCTGGCTGCCGGCGAAGGCCATCGCCGTCTGGTTGCCCATGATGTGGGCGCAGACCATGGTCAGGGCCTCGGCCTGGGTGGGGTTGACCTTCCCGGGCATGATGGACGACCCCGGCTCGTTCTCGGGCAGGGCCAGCTCGCCCAGGCCGGCGCGGGGGCCGGACCCCAGGAACCGCAGGTCGTTGGCGATCTTGAACAGGGCGCCGGCCGCGGCCGTGAGGGCGCCGTGGCTGAAGACCATGGCGTCGTGCGCGGCCAGGGCTTCGAACTTGTTCGGCGCGGTGATGAACGGCAGCTTCGTGATGCCGGCGATCTTCTCGGCCACCAGCTCGGCGAACCCGATGGGCGCGTTCAGGCCAGTGCCGACCGCCGTGCCGCCCTGGGCCAGTTCATAAAGGCCGTAGAGCGTCTGCTTGATCCGCTGCACCGACATCGAGACCTGGTGCGCGTAGCCGCCGAACTCCTGGCCGAGGGTCAGCGGCGTGGCGTCCTGGGTGTGGGTGCGGCCGATCTTGATGATGTGGTCGAACTGGACCGCCTTGGCCTTCAGCGCCGCGTGGAGGTGTTCCAGCGCCGGCATCACCGAACGGGCCACTTCCTCGGCGGACGCGATGTGCATGGCCGTCGGATAGGTGTCGTTCGACGACTGGCTCATGTTGACGTGGTCGTTGGGATGGACCGGCTTCTTCGAACCCATCACCCCGCCCATCATCTCGATGGCGCGGTTCGAGATCACCTCGTTGGCGTTCATGTTCGACTGGGTGCCGGACCCCGTCTGCCAGACCACCAGGGGGAAGTGGTCGTCCAGCTTGCCGTCGATCACCTCCTGGGCGGCGGCGACCACGTACTTGCCGATCTCCGGGTCCAATTTGCCCAGCTGCATGTTGGCCTCGGCCGCGGCGCGCTTCACCACGCCCAGGGCCCGGATCACCGGCTGCGGCTGCTTCTCCCAGCCGATCTTGAAGTTGCCGAGCGAGCGCTGGGTCTGGGCGCCCCAGTAACGGTCGGCGGCGACCTCGATCGGGCCGAAGGTGTCGGTCTCGGTGCGGGTCGCGCTCATCGGAAATCCCCAGTCTGTTGGCGGGTGACGGTTTACCGCCACGGCGCGAGACTGCAAGGCCGCCCGCCGCTATGAGGGCGGGATGACCGAGACCTGGACCCAGCACGGCAAGGTGCGCGCCCGCGAGGGCGACGGGGTGCTGGAAGTGAGCGTCGACGGTCTCACGACCCAGGCGAAGTACTACAAGCCGCTGATCTACGAGTTCTTCCGCAAGGCCTGGCGCGGCTCACGGCCGGCCTGGGGGGAATACGCGGTCGAGATCGCGATGGAGTATGTGGGCGAGCCGCCCTGGCTGGACCTCGACAACCTCGCCAAGGCGCTACTGGACGCCATCAAGGGCTACGCCTTCCACGACGACGCCCAGGTGGCGCGGCTGCTGGTCGAACGGAAGCCGGGCGAGCGCGAGCGGATCACGATCCTCGTGCGCAGGCTGTCCTGAAAGACCGAAAAGCCGGCCGCGCCAGGGAAGGCGCGGCCGGCTTTCGAGCCAGCCCTATGCAGGGTTGGTTAGCGGTACTGCTGCAGCCGCGTGGTGCGCAGGCCGGCCATGCCGTGACGTTCGATCGAGCGCTGCCAGGACAGAAACTCGTCGTTCGTCAGGGAGTAGCGCTCCAGAGCCTCCTCAAGGGTGATCAGCCCGCCGCGGACGGCGGCGACCACCTCGGCCTTGCGGCGGATGACCCACCGGCCCGTGTTCGGGGGCGGCAGGTCGTTCTTGGTCAGGGGCGCGCCCGTCGGCCCGATAACATAGGCCTCGCCACGGCTGTTCGTGCGCGTCTGTTGTTGTTGAAGCATGGGCTTTCTAGCGCCTCACCATCACTGTTCGACGGGAAGCATATCCAGCGGCCCCTAACAGCCGCTGAATCGCCTTAGTAAAGAAACACCTAACCATGGGCTCCCCCGTGTACCAATTTAATACAGTTGAGTTCAGGTAGAAGTTTCTCACTCGGTTAACGGTCAGTATTAGCGCTTGATGTTGATAAGTTCTTCAAGCATCTGGTCCGCCGTCGTGATGATCTTCGACGATGCGGAGTACGCTTTCTGGGTTTGGATCAGGCCGGTGAACTCTGCCGACAAGTCGACAGTCGACGCTTCCAGGCTCGACGGCGAGATCAGACCCGCACCGCCGACGCCCGCCTGCTTGATCACCATTTCCCCTGCGGCAGTGGTGGGCCGGTAGGCGTTGCCGCTCACCTGGGCCAGGCCGTCCGGGTTGGGGAAGGTGCCGATGCCGATCTTGGCGACCTTGCGCACCTGTTCGTTGTCATAGATCGCCGAGACGATCCCTTCCTCGTCCACCTCGATAGCCACCACGTTGCCGGCGCCGGCGCCGTCCTGGCTGATCGAGCCCACCGAGCTCGGTTCGTCGAACTGGGTCAGCTTGCCGAGGTTCAGGGCGATGTCCTGGGCCGGCAGGCCGAGGGCGGCGGCCCAACCGACGTTCAGGGAGAAGGCGTCGGGCGCGACGCCGCCCACCGTGTTGATCGAGCCGTCGGTGTTGAAGACGACGGGGATCGGGCTGGCGGGCGTGATCGGCCCGTCCGCCGCCGTCGGATAGATCGCGGCCGTCATTTCCCACTGGTTGACGGTGGCCGTCTCGACGAAGCTGAGGCGCAGCGTGTGGCGGCCGCCGGCGGCGTCGACGATGTTGACGTCGATCGGTTCGGGCGCCGTGGCGTTGTCCTTGTCGACGTTGGCGCTGATGGCGATGTTGGCGGTCGGCGAGACCGCGGCGCCCAGGTTCTTGACGTTGATCGAGTTCATGGCCGTCAGGTCGGACGGCGGCGTGACGAAGGAGCCGTCGGCCTGGATCGGCCAGCCTTGCAGGTAGAGGCCGGAATCGTTCTTCAGATAGCCGTCGGCGTCGACGCTGAACGACCCCTGCCGGGTGAAGGACCGGGCATCCGCGGCGGTCAGGCCGGCGCCCTTGTTCGTCACGACAAAGAAGCCGTCGCCGGAGATAGCGAGGTCGGTCGTCGAGCCGGAGGCCTGGATCAGGCCCTGGGTGCTCACGAACTGCCGGGTGATGCCCTGGACGCCGCCGGCGGAGTACTTGCCCTTCACCGCCTGGGCGGTGACGACGTTGGCGAAGTTCACCTGGTTGCGCTTGTAGGCGACGGTGTTGACGTTGGCGATGTTGTCCGAGATGGCGGCCAGGGCGGACGAGTTGGTGACCAACCCGGAAACGCCGGCGAGCAGGGCTGAATTGATGGACATGACTTAGTTCCGTTCTCCTGAAGCGGGGTCGCGTGCTGCGTGGGTTCGGCCGGTCAGGCCGCCGCTGGAGACGACGTTTTGTCGTCCGAGTTGTCGGTTGAACCGGTGTCCGTGGCCGCCGTGGCGGTCTCCTCGGGCTCTTCCGGCTGGCGGATGCTGACGAGCTGATCCCAGGGGATCTGCACGCCGTTGACGGTGATGAAGGTCAGGCCGTCCTGTTGTTCGACGCCGGTGACCAGGCCGTCGACGTAGACGTTCGAGGTCACGGTCGAGCCTTCGCTGTCCTTGGCGGTGACCCTCAGGGTGTAGGTCCCGTCCGCCAGTTCGCTGCCGCCCTGGCCCTTGCCATCCCAGGTCAGGGTGTGCTCGCCGGCCTTGTTGTCGGTCGGGGCGATGGAGCGGACGACGCGGCCCTTGGAGTCCAGGATGTCGAGCTGGACGGTCGAGGCGTCGCGGCCCAGGGAATAGGTCCACTCCGCCTGGCCGTCCTTCAGGGCGGCGGCGTCGGAGTCGGCGCGAACTTCCTTGCCGATCAGGCTGACCGCGGTCGCGACGCCGGTGCCGGTGTTCGAGACGAGCTTCTCCAGCAGATCGTTGGTGAGGAGCTGCTGCTCCACCCCGGTCATCTGCACCAGCTGCTGGGTGAACTGGGTGGAATCCATCGGCGACAGCGGATCCTGGTTCTGCAGCTGAGTGGTGAGCAGCGTCAGGAACGTGTCGAAGTTCTCGGCGAGGCGAGCGCGTCCGGTGGCGCTGGCTCCGCTCGCGGTTGTGACGGCGTCGACGGCCATGGCGTCAGATCCTGAGGTCGAGGCCGGAGTTCACACCCCGGCGCAGGCGCAGAGCGCCCTGGTTGGCGGCGTCGGCCGCATCGCCCGCGGTCTCGAGCGCTGCGCGGAAGGCCCGGCCCTGGAAGGCGCGGCCCGCATCGCCCTGATCCTGCCAGGCCTGGTTCTGCTGCTGCGGATGGCCGCGGTCGCCGGCCACGTCGAAGCTGATACCGCCGGAGAGGTCGAAGCCGGCTTGCTCCAGCACGCGCTGCAGCTCGGCGGCGCGCGCCTTCACGTCGGCCGCGGCCTGCGGGTTCTCGAAGGTCATGCCCGCGGTGATCCGGCCCTGGGCGCCGATCTCGATGCGCACGTCGACCTTGCCCAGGCCGTGCGGATCCAGCTCGACGTCGAAGCGGGTCGACTTGCCTTCCAGCTTCTTGACGATCTGGGCGGCGAGGTTGGCGACGGTCTCGGGCGATCCGCGGACCACCTGACCCGCCTGCGCGGATGCCGGGGTGGAGGCCGCGGCCGCGGCGCGGGTCTCGCCCTGGCCGGTCGCGTCGGGCGACTCCGCAGTGGTCTCGGCGTCCTGCGGCTTGGCCTCGGCGGCTTCGACGCTCGCCGCGGCGGCCTTGGCGGCCCCCTGGGCGGCCTTGGCGTGGACCGGTTTGTCGGCTGCTTCGGTGGGCTTCAGTTCGTCGGGCGTCTCGGCGGACGGGGCGTCGGCGCTCTTGACGCGCTCGGCCTTGGCGGGCCGCAGGGGCACCGCTGCGGCGGCGGCCGCTTCCGGCCGGGCAGACATGCTGGCGGCGGCGGCCGTGGCGGGCGTCTCGACGGTCTCGACCGCCTTCGTGTCGACGGCGGGCTCGCTCGGCGACGGGGCCGCCGCGGGCGATTCAGGCTGAACGCCGGGTGCGACCGCGGGGATCGGGCTGGCTGTAGGGGCCGGATTGGCCGGCGGTTGTGCGGCGTTGCGGGCCGCGGGTGCAACTTGCGGAGCCGGCTCGGGAAGGTCGCCGACCGGCGCTTCGCCTGCCATCGGCGTCTCGTCCCCCGTCTCGGCGGCGAGTTCGGCCTTCTCGACCAGTCCGGCCTTGGGGTTCGCCGCCAGGATCGCCGGCATGGCGGGGGCGCCTTTGGCCTTGTCGCGGCCCCAGGCCGGGGGCGCGGCGTCGACATCCTTGCCGGCAGCGCCCTTCGCCGTGGTCACCTGCGTCTGGACGGACGTAGTCTGGGCGGCGGCCAGGCTGGCGGCGAGCGCGGCGGCCGCATCGCCAGGAGCGGGTTGCCCTTCCGCCGCGACCGGGGCCGCGGCGTCGCCTTCGACCTGACCCTGCGCGTCGCCCTCGCCGTCGCCTTCGCCGGTCTGCGCCAGCAGGTCCGGGCTGACGGCCGCGCCCGTCAGGGTCGACGGCGCCTGCACATTGGGCTGGGCCGCCACCGCATTGGGATCGGTCGTGGGGAACAGGGCGCCCATCAGCGTTTCAAAGCCGGCGAGCGCGCCCCCGGCCGCCGGGTTCGCAGCGGCGCCGACGCCCGTCGGGGCGCCGGGAGTCATCGAGGCGATGTTGAGCGCGGACGCAGTCATGGTCGTTGGGCAGACTTTGGTGTGAGGAAGGCGCGTCCTGCGCCGGGCTCATTCGGCCTCCTCCTGAGCAACCCGCGGGCCAGTTTATCAACGCGCTGTTTTCATTGATAAAAGACCGGGAGTCCTGTCGGCGCGCCACCCCGCTGCGGATGAATTTGCCGGGCCGCGGCGGGCGCCGGGGGGCGTTCCCTGCCGCCTTACCAAAACCCTAACCGTCACCGTGCAGACTACCGGGCAGCTTCCGCTTCCGGACTGGCGCCGGACTTGCGCCATTGTTTTCGACCCCATCGGGCCCTCAGAGGGACCAATGTTGAAAATGTTGAAGAATTTCCGGCCTGACGCACGCGCGTTCACCAATGCCCCGGCAGAATCCGCCGGGTCGTGCGTCAGCCTTTGCCGGGCGGAGCCTTAACCGATGTCGCTAACGGCCACTCTTCTCACCGCATCGTCCGGCCTGAACGCCGCGCAGGCGTCCCTGCGCGCGATCTCGGACAATATCGCCAACGTCAACACCCCCGGCTACGTCCGCAAGGCGGTCAACCAGAGCTCTCTGGTCGTCGACGGCGCCGGCATGGGCGTGAAGATCGACGGCGTCCAGCGGATCACCGACCAGTACCTGCAGATGGCCTCGCTGACCGCGTCCTCGGACGCCTCACGCTGGTCGGCGGTCTCGCAGTACCTGGACAACGCCCAGAGCCTGTTCGGCGACCCCAGCAAGGACGGTTTCTTCTTCAACCGCCTCGACAAGATCTTCGCGTCCTTCGCCACGGCGGCCGACGATCCGTCCTCCACCCTGCTGCGCAGCCAGGCGCTGTCGAACGTCGAGGACTTCCTGACCGAAGCCGACCGGATCAACAGCCAGATCGTCGCCCTTGGCGATACGGTCGAGACCCAGATCACGGCCAACGTCGATCGCGTCAACAACCTGCTGAGCGAGATCAGCAAGCTCAACTCGGACATCACGCGCGCGACGCTGGTGGGCGCCGACGCCTCCGGGTCGGCCAACATCCAGAGCCAGATGCTCGATGAACTGGCCAGCCTGGTGAACGTGCGGATCTCGCCGCGCACGTCGGGCGGCGTTGACGTGCGCTCGGCCGAAGGCGTGCTGCTGGCCGGCGACGCGCCGGCGAAGCTCACCTTCAACGCGACGGACTCGACCCCCGGCTATATCTCCGCCCAGCTGCCGGGCAGCCCCTCGTCGACGCCCATCAACATCAGCAGCGGCGAGCTGAAGGGCCTGCTCGAGCTGCGCGATGTCGAGCTTCCCAAGATCTACGACCAGCTCGGCGAATTCGTCAGCAAGGCCGTGGACCAGCTCAACGCGGCCAACAACGACGCGGCCGCCTATCCCCCGCCCACCACCATGGCCGGCCGCGATACCGGCCTCGACCTGCCGACGGCGGTCACGGGCTTCAGCGGGACCTCGACGCTCGCGATCGTCAGCCCGACGGGCGTGCTCCAGCGCAAGATCGACATCGACTTCACCGCCGGGACCATGTCGGTGGACGGCGGACCCGCCGCCGCGTTCACGCCGGCCAACTTCCTGACGAACCTCAACACCGCCCTGGGCGCCACGGGCAGCGCCACCTTCACCAACGGAGCGCTGACGCTGAACGCCGCCGGCGGCAACGGCCTGGCCATCGACGAAGGCACCTCGCAGAAGACCGGCCGCGGCTTCTCGCACTTCTTCGGGCTGAACGACCTGGTCAAGGCGTCGGGCCAGACGAACTACGCCACGGGCCTGACGGCCGCGAGCCCGCACGGGTTTACGCCTGGCGACCAGATCAACCTGCAGCTCTCCTATACGGACGGGCGACCGATCTCGAGCGTCGCGGTCACCGTCCCGGCGGCCGCAAACATGAGCGACCTCCTGGCCTCGCTGAACAGCCCGGCGACGGGCGTGGGCCTCTACGGCTCGTTCGGTCTGGACGCGAACGGCGTCCTCAGCTTCACGTCGAGCGCGGCGCTGGACGCCAAGGTCTCGGTGATCACCGACAATACCCAACGCGGCGCGGGCGGCCCCTCGATCAGCCAGCTGTTCGGACTGGGCGTGCAGGAGCGCTCGACCCGCGCCGGCCGCTTCTCCGTGTCTTCGATCTTCAGTTCCGACCCCACCAAGATGGCGATGGGCAAGGTCGACACCAGCGTGGCCGTCGGCCAGGTGGCCGTGCGTCCGGGCGATGGGCAGGGGGCCCTCGACCTCTCCGCCGCCGGCGAACGGAGCACGCTGTTCCAGCCGGCCGGCTCGCTGGGCCAGGTCACCATGACCGTCTCGCGCTACGCCGCCGAGTTCGGCGGCGCCATCGGCCGCGGCGCCGCGGCCGCGGAAACCCGCAAGGCGAGCGCCGAAGCCGTCGCCGCCGAAGCCAACAACCGGCGCCAGTCGGTCGAGGGCGTGAACCTCGACGAGGAGCTGGTGAACCTCACCACCTATCAACAGGCGTTCAGCGCCTCCGCCCGAATGATCCAGGCCGCAGGCGATCTCTACGACGTCCTGCTGAACATGGTCTGAGGAGACTAAAGATGGTCACGCGCGTCACCACCCCCGGCAACTACTCGGCCGTCCTCGCAAACCTTCTGACCGCCCAGAAGAATCAGATGGAGGCCGGCGACAAGGTCGCGACCCAGAAGAACGGGCAGAACCTGAAGGACTACGCCAAGTCCTCGGAACTGCTGACCGCCATGCGTTCGGTGCAGACCCGGCTCAGCGTCTACGAGGATCAGAACAAGCTGCTGACCGACAAGCTGGACACCCAGAACACCGCGATCACCCGGGTGGCCGACGCCGCGCAGGCGGTCCGCCAGCTGTTCGCCGAAGCCCTGGCCTCGGGCCGCGCCGACACCCTGGTCGAGGACGTGCAGGGCCAGCTGCGCAATGCCGTGGAGGGGATGAACGCCCGCTATGGCGGCAAATATGTCTTCGCCGGCGGCCAGGTGGACACCCGCCCCGTGACGGCGACGTCCCTGGCCGACCTCACGGCCGGGCCGCCCATCGCCAGCTTCTTCCAGAACGACCAGTTCAAGGTCACCGCCAAGCTCGATGAGGCGACCACCGTCACCACCGGCCTGCTGGCCGGCGACATGGGGACCGACCTGCTGACGGCGTTCCAGACCTTCCAGGCCTTCAACGAAGGCGCCTCGGGGCCGTTCGGCGGCCAGCTCACCGCGGCGCAGCAGACGTTCCTGGAGAACCAGCTGTCGACCTGGGACGGCGTGCGCGCCGACGTGACCCAGATGGCGGCCTACAACGGGGTGAACCAGAAGCGCCTGGAGACCATCGCAGACGACCTCAAGACCCGGCAGAACTCGCTGGCCGGCATGCTGGGCGACATCACCGATGCCGACATGGCCGAGGCTGCGGCCCAGCTGCAGCAGGCCCAGCTTTCGGTGCAGTCGGCCGCCTACGTCTTCCAGTCGCTGCAGGAATCCTCGCTGATCAACCTGCTGCGGTAGCGCCTGGGGCCATCTGTCCCTCCCCAAAGCGGGGTCGGAGGACTACATAGGCCGCCATGAACGCCCCGGTCCTCGTCCCCGACCGCCTGAGCGACGGCCTGATCGAGGCCGCGCGGGAAGCCGTGCGTCTGCCGGCCGGGACCCGGATCGTGGCCGCCATGTCGGGCGGGGTGGACTCCACCGTCACCGCCGCCGTGCTCGCGCGGGCCGGCTACGACGTGGTGGGCGTGACGCTGCAGCTCTATGACCACGGCGCTGCGATCCAGAAGAAGGGCGCCTGCTGCGCGGGCCAGGATATTCACGACGCCCGGACGGCGGCGAACGCCATCGGCATTCCGCACTACGTCCTGGACTACGAGAGCCGCTTCAAGCAGCAGGTGATCGAGGATTTCGCCGACAGCTACCTGCGCGGCGAGACGCCGATCCCCTGCATCCGCTGCAATCAGACGGTGAAGTTCCGCGACCTGCTGGACGTGGCGCGCGACCTGGGCGCCGAGGCCATGGCTACCGGCCACTACGTGCGGCGCGAGGTCGGGCCGGCGGGGCCGGAGCTGCACCGGGCGGCGGACCCCGCGCGCGACCAGTCCTATTTCCTGTTCGCCACCACGGCCGAACAGCTCGCCTACCTGCGCTTCCCGCTGGGGGCGCTGCCGAAGCCGGCCGTGCGGGCGGCGGCGATGGAGCTGGGGCTGGCGGTGGCCGACAAACCGGACAGCCAAGACATCTGTTTCGTGCCGGAGGGCCGGTACACCACGGTCATCGACCGCCTGCGCCCGCACGGCGCCGAGCCGGGCGACATCGTGCACCAGGATGGCCGCGTGCTGGGCCGCCACGAAGGCGTGACCCGCTATACTATCGGCCAGCGGCGCGGGCTGAACGTGGCCGTGGGCGACCCGCTGTTCGTGGTGAAGATCGACGCCGACAAGCGGCAAGTGATCGTGGGGCCGCGCGAGGCGCTGCTGACCCACGCGCTCAGCCTGAAGGAAACGAACTGGATCGGCGATGGACCGTCGATCGAGGCGGCCTGCGACGCGGGGCGCCCCGTTCTGGCGCGCGCCCGCTCCACGCGCGAGCCGGCCGCCGGTCGGCTAGCCTGGGTGGACGGCCAGCCGGGGCTGGTCTTCGACGCGGCGGAAGAGGGCGTGGCGCCCGGCCAGGCCTGCGTGCTCTATGCGCCCGAGGCGCCGACCCGCGTGCTGGGCGGCGGCTTCATCCAGGGGACGGTCCGCGACGTCTGAGGTTGACGCTGCGTCCGCTGGTTTTCGACAACCGGTGAAATTATATCGACAGCCATGACCCAAACCTCCTCAGACCCCGTCGTCATCGCCGCCTACGCCCGCACGCCCATGGGCGGCTTTCAGGGCGTCCTTTCGGGCGTGAAGGCCACCGAGCTCGGGGCGACCGCCGTCAGGGCCGCCGTCGAGCGCTCGGGCGCCCCGGCCGAGGCCATCGAGCAGATCCTGATGGGCTGCGTCCTGCCCGCGGGCCTGGGCCAGGCTCCGGCGCGACAGGCCGCGCTCGGGGCCGGACTGCCGAAGTCGGTGCAGGCCACGACCGTCAACAAGATGTGCGGCTCGGGGATGCAGGCCGCGATCCTGGCGCACGACGCCCTGGCGGCCGGCTCGGTCGACGTGATCGTCGCAGGCGGCATGGAGAGCATGACCGGCGCCCCCTACCTGATGACCAAGCACCGCGGCGGCGCGCGGATCGGCCACGACACGATGTACGATCATATGTACCTGGACGGTCTGGAAGACGCCTACGAGCCGGGCCGCCTGATGGGCTCGTTCGCCGAAGAGACCGCCAAGACCTACCAGTTCACCCGTGAGGCGCAGGACGAATACGCCATCGCCAGCCTGACCAAGGCGCGCGCGGCCACGGAGAGCGGCGCCTTCGCCCGCGAGATCGTCCCGGTCACGGTCACCGACCGCAAGGGTTCCACCGTGGTGGACAAGGACGAGCAGCCGCTGAAAGCCGACCCTGCCAAGATCCCGACCCTCAAGCCCGCCTTTGCCAAGGACGGCACGATCACGGCGGCCAACGCTTCGTCGATCAGCGACGGCGCCGCGGCCCTGGTGATGACCCGCGAGAGCGTGGCCCGGAAGCTGGGCATGAAGATTGTAGCGAGGGTAGCCGGCCACGCGGCCCACGCCCACGAGCCGGGCCTGTTCACCACCGCGCCCGTGCCGGCGGTCCAGAAGGCGCTGAAGCGCGCCGGCTGGAGCCTGGACGATGTCGACCTGTTCGAGATCAACGAGGCTTTCGCCGTGGTCGCCATGATCGCCGAGCGGGACCTGGGCATCGACCGGGCCAAGCTCAACGTCAACGGCGGCGCCTGCGCCCTGGGCCACCCGATCGGCGCGAGCGGCGCCCGCATCCTGGCCACCCTGCTGTCGGCGCTGGAAGCCCGCGGCGGCAAGCGGGGCGTGGCCTCGCTCTGCATCGGGGGCGGCGAGGCCACGGCGATGGCGGTGGAACTGGCCTAGCCCCCTCTCGCTTCGCGAACTCCCCCCTTCAGGCGGAGGTCCCGGAGCGGGAGGGGGCTCAGCCTCGGCCTACAGGGTCTTGGCGATCGCCTCGCACTGCTCGGCGCAGATGCCCCAGCCTTCGTGGAAGCCCATCTGCTCGTGCTGGGCCTTCTTCTCAGGGGTGGGGTGCCCGCAGCGGGCAAGGTAGAGGGTCTTGCCGTCTGCCTGACGCTCGAAGGTGAGCACGCAGGTCATCATCCCGCCGTCGGCGGCCGGAACCCAGCCCTCGGTGAAGGCGTCGGTGAAGACGAGCTTCTCGTTCGGCACGACCTCCAGGAAGACCCCCTGGTTCTCGAACCGCTCGCCGTCCGGGCCGTACATGACGTTGTTGCTGGCGCCGCCCGGGCGCAGGTCCATCTTCGTCACCTCGGCCCGCCAGGGCTTGGGGCAGAACCATTCGGGGTAGCGTTCGGGCGTCGTCCACACCTTGTAGAGCTGCTCCGGCGTCGCATCCATGATGCGGGCCAGGACCAGCTCGTTGTCGTGGTTCGGGGCGATGTCGATCTTGGTAGCCATGTCCAGTCTCCTCTGTTGGCCCTAGGACGCGGCGCCCCACCCGGTCCCGACACGGCCGCGATCATTTTTTCGCGGCCATCGCCTCCATGTTGATCTTCATGCCGCCGGGCAGGGTCACGTCGCCGCCTTTCATGCCGGCGGGGCAGGCGCCTTCCCATTTGGCGGTCAGGGTCATGTCGCTGGTGGTGTTGGCCTGCGGCATGGAGGAGCCGGTGGTCGTGCTGGTGGTCTTCACGGTGTAGGCCGAGGCGAAGTCGCCGGTGACCGTGCCCTTGGACACCACACGGCCCATCTCGCCCATGTCGCATTCGCTCTCGAAGGCGTAGCCGCCCGGCGCTGCGGCGAAGCTGTTCTTGGCGCACATGTCCTTGCTCACCGCCTGACCCCAGACGCTCATCTTGGAGTCGGTGTCGGCGTCGATGCAGACCTGCATGGTCTGGTTCGCGCCCTCGGCGGCGATGGTGTGGCTCCAGAGGCCCGGCTTGCGCTTCGGCATGGCCACGGGGCCGGCCGTGGCGCTGGCGTTTCCGCCCGAGGCCGACGCGGACGCCGCCGCGTCCGGGGCGGCGGCCTTGTCCTCTTTCTTGGAGCAGGCCGCGAGGGCCAGGGCGCCCAGCGCCACAACCGCAAAGACACGCATCTTGATCTCTCCGAGCACGTTCCCCAGCTTCGAACCCTAACCGCCTGAGGAGCCCGATCAATGTCCGAACTGCGCGATACAGGCGAACGCTACGAGATGGACGAGGAGGGGCTGACCTCCTACGCCGACTACCGGAAGACGGGCGACCGGCTCTACATCGACTATGTCTTCAGCCCGGTTCCCCTGCGCGGCACGGGCGCCTCGGGCCGGCTCATGGCCGCCCTGGCCGCCGACGCCCGGGCCAAGGACCTGAAGATCACCCCCATCTGCGGCTATGCCGCCGCCTGGCTGCGGCGCAGCCACGAGTTCCGCGACCTCGTCTCGTAGGGTGAGCCTAGGGCGAGGCCCAGCGGCAACTCACGATCACTGCGGCGACAGGCGGCGGCCCCGCCAGGATCGTGGCCATAAGGGCGCTTGAAGAGCGGGTCGCCCTTCGCTGAACAGCGCGTCCCCGGCGCCGACGCCGGGGACGCGCCTCAGTGTCTAGAGGCTCTGGAGCACCAGGCGACGCCGGCGCATCATCGCGCCGGCTCCACCAAGGCCCATGATCATCATCGCCCATGTGGCCGGTTCCGGCACCGCGGCGCCGCCGATGGCCAGGTTGTCGATCTCGAAGGAGTTGCTCGACGAGGTCAGGGTGATGCTCTGGAACGTCTCGCCGGCGTCACCCCACACGGTGAAGAGACCATTGGTGCCCGGAGACACCTGGTTGCCGTTCGCCGCATTTATGAAGTTGCCCCCGGGGATGATGATCTTTTCCGGGCCGGTCGAGTCGATGGTCAGGGTATTGTAAGTGTCGATTGAGCCCCAATCGAACTGGAAACGGTTGACGGCCGCGCCGAAGTCAATGGTGGCGCTACCGCCTCCGAGAACGGACAGATAGGGCGTGCCGGCCGGAATGGAGTTGGCCGGGGGAGCCCCCTCGCTGTCGGCCGGTGGCGTCTTGATCAGAAAGCCCGAGCCGTCGATCCCCGCCGTGGTGTCGAAGGTGTTGATCACCGTGTAGCCGGTGCTAGGCGAGGCCATACCGGGCTGGAAGGACCATACCACGGCGGCGCTGGCTGGGAGGGCGGAGAGGAACAGAGGCGCCGCAATGGCGGCTCCGAGGAGGCGAAATCTCATGTGATTGGTGTCCAGCCCTCGCGCGTTCGAAATACTCGAAACGCCATATGCAGGCGGCGAATAAGGGCGCGGCGAAATCGAAGGTTCCAGGATCTGAAAATTAAACCCTCCGCGGCCATCCCTCAGTATTCGTTCATAATTCCCCTATTTGGGGGAACGCTAGTCTTCCGGTTGCAGGACCAGGAGCTGGGCGCGCGGCCAGCCGCTGTCGGCCTCTGTCCAGAGGCTCGGTCGCGAGTGAAGTACGAAGACAAGCGCGCTTCGGATGCGCACGCTTCGGCGTCGGCTCCGCAGTCTGTCGCCGGCGGCTCAGTGTCCCCATCTGGCGCCGTCCGCCACCAGCAGTCGCCGCAACTTCGCCGTAGGGCGGGCGTTCTAAAACCGTCAGCAGAGGGAGGTCTTCATGCAAATTCGCAACGCCGATGAATACGAGGCCGCGCTTGAGGACGCCGTGCAACGGATGGACGCCGGCTCGCGCGGCCAAGAGGCCGACCCCACACTTTTCGAACTGCTCGCAGCGATCGAAGCCTACCAGCCCACGTTCCAGGCGCCGCCGGACGTCGCGCCCGGGCTTTCCGGTCGGGCCGGGGACCTCGTTGCTCGGGCCCGCGATCTCAAACGGGTCTACGAGGAGCACACCGGCGCCTCGTGGAACAGCCTGCCCATAGATGGCCGCGGGATCGGGCCGACGACTGGCGTCTAGGCGTCCGTCGACCCTTCAGGTTGCCCGGGATCGCCCTTCGGCGGCAGGGGATCGTCGCCCGCCGATGGCCGGATCATGCACAACCTTGTAGCGGCCGCTCAGGTGCGGGCGGCGATGGCTTCCAGGGTCTGGACGCGGCTGTCCAGGTCCTCGACGAGTTGGCGGGCCACCTCGCGAATGCCGGGCGCGTAGGCGTCGCCGCCCTCTGCGATCTCGGCGGCGAGCTGCTCCAGCTCGACCATGGCGCGCGACAGCGACTTCACGTGATCCTTGGCCAGTTGCTTGGCTTCGGCCTGCAGCCGGCGCACGCGCTCGGAGACGGTTTCAGTCTTGGTGGGAACGATCTTCAGTTCGTTATCGGCGACAACGGAGAGAGACGGAGACATCTTCGTGTACCTCAATTGGATCCCCAAGGTCGTTACGGCCGCGGACCCGTTTCGGATCACGCTACAGCCGACCTTGCTGCTAGAACTTACGTCCCAAACACAGCAGAGGTTCCCTGTCTCCAGCATGAACGGCGCCAGTTAACTCTGCTGGGGAGAGACGTGGGGATTCGGCGCCACGGTGTTTAGTTAAGGCCGCGGCGCAAGAGTGCTTCCGGAGCGGAAGAAGTGGGCGGCGTCGGGCGCCTAGCCGCCCTCTGCCAGTTCAATCTTCGCGCCCGGGATCTCGATCAGCCGATAGCGCGCCCCGGCCTTGAGGGGGCCGAAGCGCAGCGCCTTGGCGCGGTCGCAGACCAGCAGCAACTCGCGGCGCGGGTCGAAGCCTTCGGACCAAGTCTTGCTGGGGCGGATCGCGAGCTTGGTGCGGGCGCGCCCGTCGACCAGCAGGGTGCAGTAGGCGACGCGCTCGGCCTGGGTGTTGGTGACGGAAACCAGGGGCAGCTCTTCGGCGGCCGCGGCGGGTGCGCTCACGCAGAGGGCGGCGATCACGCCTCGGACCATCGTGCGCATGCATTGCTCCTTTGCAGCGAGGCGCGGAGCGTCGCGAGGCAGGGCAACGGCTGTCAAGCTTACGGCCGACGGATTGCGACGAGCGGTCAGGCGCGGTTGCGCGTCGCTCACGCTACAGCCTGCTGTTGACCGAGGCACTCGGTCCTGGCTCATTCGAAGCCGTGCAGTGGGGGCGTAGGCGATGGTGGCGGTTGCGGCGGATGTCGAGGCGCGAGGGGCGGACCCCAGAGCGCGGATTGGGACGATAACGCAGCTGCGCGGTGCCGCGGCGCGCGCGCGCGCGGCGGGCTGGCGGGTGCTGGTTGTCTGGCTGGGCCTGGCGGCAGGCGGGCAGGTGGTACAGCACGGCTTCGCCCTCATGGGCGTGGATGCGGCAGCGGCGCAGGCCGCGCCGGGCTATCTGGCCTATGCACTGGCCGCCTCTGGGATTTCGGGCCTGGGCGCGGCCTGGGCGATGCGGGTGATGAGCGAGCCGGCTCGATGGCTGCGGTTCGACAGGCCGCTCTTGGAGGGCGCTTTGATTACGGCGGGCATGGTGCTTTGCCTGATGGCGCTAGGCCTGTTGAACGTCCTGGTGGCCCAATCGGTCACCGAGCCGGGCATGATGGTGGTCGCGGGATCGAGCGTCGTGCTGCTGGCTCTTGTGCTGATCTGGGTCGGCATGCGGTTGACCCTTTGGCCGATGGCGCGCGTGGCGGGTCGAAAGGATATCACGCCGGCGATGTCGTGGCGGCTGATGCGGCGAGCGACGCGAGGCATGCTCCTGGGTTATGCTGTGCTCCTGATCCCGTTGATTGTGCTGCTGGTTCCACTGATGGTGGAGGCGGCCGCGGCGGGCGCACCGCCGAGCAGTGGGTCGTTGCTGGCGTCTCAGGCCGCGAGCGGTCTCTTCACTGTGCTGGCCTATGGGTTGGTGGCAGCCGTGTACACGCTAAGGGTGGAGAACCCGGCGACGGTGGCGGACGTGTTCGACTGAAGGCGCGCTTCGCGCGGAACACGGACCAACGCGGATCATCAGAGGACGGGCTCTGCTGCCTTGCAGGTCCGTGATGGTCCGTGGCTCTTCCGCCGCTTTACATCTTAGAGCCGCCCTTTGCGGAAGCGTTCCGCCGCTTCCGCACGCGCCTCGGCCTTCACGCGTTTCACGGCGCCCTTGTCGGCCGTCTCGCCCTCCGGGGTCAGCATCTCGTTGGCGAATTCGAGGTCGAGCATCTTCAGGCGCTTGATCTCATCGCGCAGGCGGGCGGCGGTCTCGAATTCCAGGTTGGCGGCGGCCTCGCGCATGCGGGCTTCCAGGTCCTTGAGCGTGGTCTTGAAGTTGTCGCCCATGAAGGGCTTGCCATCCTCGGCCACGCCGACCGGCACGGTGACGCGGTCGCTCTCGTAGTGGCTGGCCAGGATGTCCTTGATCTGGCTCTTCACGCTCTCCGGCGTGATGCCGTGCTCGAGGTTATAGGCCTCCTGCTTCTCCCGGCGGCGCTTCGTCTCGGCCATGGCCCGTTCCATGGAGCCGGTGACGCTGTCGGCGTAGAGGATGACCCGGCCGTCCACGTTCCGGGCGGCCCGCCCGATGGTCTGGATCAGGGAGGTCTCCGAACGCAGGAAGCCCTCCTTGTCGGCGTCCAGGATGGCGACCAAGCCGCACTCGGGGATGTCCAGGCCCTCGCGCAGCAGGTTGATCCCCACCAGGATGTCGAAGGCGCCCAGGCGCAGGTCGCGGATGATCTCGATCCGCTCCAGGGTGTCGACGTCCGAGTGCATGTAGCGGACCCTCAGGCCCTGCTCGTGCATGTATTCGGTGAGGTCCTCGGCCATCTTCTTGGTGAGGACGGTCACGAGGGAGCGGTAGCCGCGGGCGGCGGTCTCCCGCACCTCGGCGATCACGTCGTCCACCTGGCTGAAGCCGTTCTTGGCGACGGGGCGCACCTCCACCGGCGGGTCGATAAGGCCGGTCGGGCGGATCACCTGCTCGGCGAAGACCCCGCCGGTGCGGTCCATCTCCCAGCCGCCGGGGGTGGCCGAGACGAATACGCTGTCCGGCCGCATGGCGTCCCACTCCTCGAACTTGAGCGGGCGGTTGTCGATGCAGGAGGGGAGGCGGAAGCCGTACTCCGCCAGGGTGAACTTGCGGCGGTAGTCGCCCCGGTACATGGCGCCGATCTGCGGCACCGTCTGGTGGCTCTCGTCCACGAACAGCAAGGCGTTGTCGGGAATGTACTCGAAGAAGGTCGGCGGCGGTTCGCCCGGCCGGCGGCCGGTGAGGTAGCGGCTGTAGTTCTCGATGCCGGCGCAGGAGCCGGTGGCCTCGATCATCTCGATGTCGAAGGTGGTGCGCTGTTCCAGCCGCTGCGCCTCCAGCAGCTTGCCGTTG
Organism: Phenylobacterium sp. RIFCSPHIGHO2_01_FULL_69_31; assembly: GCF_001824475.1. GTDB lineage: Bacteria > Pseudomonadota > Alphaproteobacteria > Caulobacterales > Caulobacteraceae > Phenylobacterium. The sequence goes on from NZ_MHXN01000011.1 coordinate 65,340, forward strand.
GCCACCATCCAGTCGAGGCGTTCCTTCAGCTCGACCTTGATCTGGTTGATCGCCTGGCGGAGCGTCGGGCGGGGCGTCACATAGTGGCTGTTGGCGTAGATCTTCACGCCGGCCAGGTCGTTGGTCTTGCGCCCCGTGAGCGGGTCGAACTCGGTGATGGCCTCGATCTCGTCGCCGAAGAGGGAGATGCGCCAGGCGCGGTCCTCGTAGTGGGCGGGGAAGATCTCCAGGGTGTCGCCCCGGCGGCGGAACGTGCCGCGCTCGAACGCCTGGTCGTTACGCTTGTACTGTAGCGCCACCAGGTCGGCCATCAGCCGCTTCTCGTCGATCCGGTCGCCCGGAGTCAGAGAGAAGGTCATGGCCGAGTAGGTTTCGACCGAGCCGATGCCGTAGATGCAGGAGACCGAGGCCACGACGATGACGTCGTCACGCTCCAGGATCGCGCGGGTCGCCGAGTGGCGCATCCGGTCGATCTGCTCGTTAATCGAGGAGTCCTTCTCGATGTAGGTGTCGGTCCGAGGGACGTAGGCCTCCGGCTGGTAGTAGTCGTAGTAGCTGACGAAGAACTCCACCGCGTTGTCGGGGAAGAAGCTTTTGAACTCGCTGTAGAGCTGGGCGGCGAGGGTCTTGTTCGGCGCGAGGATCAGGGCGGGACGCTGGGTCTCCTCGATGATCTTGGCCATGGTGAAGGTCTTGCCCGACCCGGTGACGCCCAGCAGCACCTGGTCGCGCTCGCCGCCCTCGACGCCGGACACCAGCTCGCGGATCGCGGTCGGCTGGTCGCCGGCCGGCTGGTAAGCGCTGGCCAGCTTGAACTTGCGCCCGCCCTCGCTCTTGTCCGGCCGCACGGGGCGGTGCGGCTTCCAGAGCATGGGCATGGTGTTTTCGTCGTAGTCGAACGCGGCCGACATGTCGGCGACGCCGGTTGGCTCAGCGGGGCGAGGCATGGCGTCCAAGGTAGGCGCTCCGGGGCAGGTTCGCCACATCCTGCGCAGAGGGCTGCTGACAGCAGAGTGTCAGCAGCCGGGCGCGAGGCGCCGATCAGAGGGCGAAGGAGAAGCCGCCATTGACCGGATAGACTTGGCCGGTGATCCAGCTCGACGCGTCCGAGGCCAGGAACTGGACCATGTTGGCGATGTCGTCGGGACGGCCGGGCCGCCGGATGATGTATTTTTCCAGCGTGCGCTTGAGCCGCTCGGGATCGCCGTTGAGGGTGCGCTCCACGGCGGGTGTCGCGGTGAGGGCGATCGCCACCGAGTTGGCGGTGATGCCGTAGCGGCCGAGCGAACGGGCGACCGAGCGCATGAAGCCCGCCGCGCCCGCCTTGGCTCCGGCATAGATTTCCAGGCCTGCGTCGCCCCACCGGCTGGCGTCGGAAATGACGGTGATGATCCGTCCGGGCGCCTGGCGCTCCAGCATGCCGGGGATCACCGCGGCGGTGCAGTTCATCACGCCGTAGAGGTTGACGCCGATGAAGCTGTTCCAGACCTCCGGCCCCGTCTCCCAGAACGGCTTTCCGAGCTCGGCGGAGGGATTGGCGCCGGCGTTGCCGGCGTTGTTGACCAGGATGCCGACGGCGCCGAGGTCGGCCGCCGCCTTAGCCACCATCTCCTTCACCGCCGCGTGGTCGGAGACGTCGCATTGCAGCGCCAGGGCCTTGCCGCCGGCGGCGCGGATTTCCTCGGCCACGGCCTGCGCACGGTCCAGAACGTAGTCGTTGACGACCACGCCGCCGCTGCCCTTCGCGTCGGCCAGTTGGAGGGCCACCTGCCGCCCGACGCCCTGGCCGGCGCCGGTCACGAGGGCGACGCGTCCGCCCAGGTCGAGGATATCGCTCATTCGCTTCACTCCCGGTGTGTAGTCCTTGCCGGGAAGGCTATCCGGGCTGACGTGGCGGACGGCGAGGGCGTTTCGAGGCTGACCCGGCGGCGGCTTGCGGGCGCGGCGCGGGCAGTCCAGTACAGTGTAAACGTCGAAGCCCAAGGAGGACGCCCGTGAAGACCCGCATCACCGAACTGTTCGGCATCGAACACCCCATCCTCCAGGGCGGGATGCACATGGTGGGCTATGCCGAGATGGCGGCGGCGGTGTCGAACGCCGGGGGCCTGGGCATCATCACCGGCCTGACCCAGGGCACGCCGGAGAACCTGGCCAAGGAGATCGCCCGCTGCCGGGAGATGACCGACAAGCCGTTCGGCGTGAACCTGACCTTCCTGCCGGCGGTGACCCCGCCCGATTATCCGGGCTTCGTCGAGGCGATCATCAAGAGTGGAGTGAAGGTCGTCGAGACGGCCGGCAACAATCCGCAGAAGTGGATGCCCAGCCTGAAGGAGGCGGGGATCAAGGTGATCCACAAGTGCACCTCCGTCCGCCACTCGCTGAAGGCCGAGGCGATCGGCTGCGACGCGGTCAGCGTCGACGGCTTCGAATGCGGCGGGCACCCCGGCGAGGACGACGTCGGCAACTGGGTGCTGCTGCCCCGGGCGGCCGAGGAGCTGAAGATCCCGTTCGTCGCCTCGGGCGGCTGCGCCACGGGCAGCCAGCTCGTCGCGGCCCTGGCCCTGGGCGCCGACGGGGTGAACATGGGCACCCGCTTCATCGCCACGACGGACGCCCCGGTGCACCAGAACGTCAAGGACGCCCTGGTCAAGGCCACCGAACTCGACACGCGCCTGATCATGCGCCCGCTGCGCAACACCGAGCGGGTGCTGACCAACGCCGGCGTCGAGCGCCTGCTCGAGAAGGAGCGGACCCTCGGCGACAAGATCACCTTCGCCGACATCGCGCCGGAAGTGGCGGGCGTCTATCCGGCCATCTTCAAGGAAGGGAAGATGGACGCCGGCGGCTGGAGCTGCGGCATGGTCGCGGGCCTGATCCACGACATCCCGACGGTGCAGGCGCTGATCGACCGGATCATGACCGAGGCCGAACAGATCATCGCGCGGCGGCTCGCCGGCCTGGTGGGGAAGACGGCGGTCCCGGCCTGACGGCGCCACAGGGGACGCCGTCCTGCTGACAGCGTCCCCTCGGCGTGGAACAAGTGCCGCGATGAACACGCCCGTGCAGAGCCTTCCCGCCTGGATGTACACCGACCAGGCCTTCTTCGAGCGGGAACGGGAGACCATCTTCCGCACCGCCTGGCAGGTCGTGTGCCACCTGAACGACATCCCCGAGGCGGGCGACTACCAGGCGTTCGACTTCCTGGGCGAGAAGGTGCTGACCGTTCGCGGCGACGACGGGCAGGTGCGCAGCTTCCACAACGCCTGCCGCCACCGGGCGTCGCGGCTGGCGGACGGGAACCAGGGCAACTGCGGCCACCGGATCGTCTGCCCGTATCACGCCTGGAGCTACGGCCTGGACGGGCGGCTGGCGCACGTGCCGCGCTGGCAGGGGTTCGACGGGCTGGATCCCGTCGAGTACGGCCTTAAGCCCATCGAACAAGAGATATTCCTCGGCTTCATCTTCGTGCGCTTCCAGAGCGGCCTGCCCAGCGTGGCCGAGATGATGGCGCCCTATGCCGACGAGCTGGCGCCGCACTGCCCGCCCGACCTCCAGCCCCAGGGCCGAGTGACGCTGCGTCCGCGGTCGGTGAACTGGAAGAACATCTCGGACAACTATTCCGACAGCCTGCACATCCCGGTCGCGCATCCGGGCCTGACCCGCCTGTTCGGCGCCAGCTACGGCATCGAGGCCGCGCCCTGGGTCGACAAGATGTGGGGCGACATCACCGAGACGCCGTCGCCCAACTGGGTGGAGCGCAACTACCAGGCCCTGCTGCCGAAGTTCGACCATCTGCAGGGGCGCGATCAGCGGCGGTGGAACTATTACAAGCTGTGGCCGAATGTGGCGTTCGACGTCTATCCCGACCAGATCGACTTCATGCAGTTCATCCCGATCTCGCCGACGGAGACCCTGATCCGCGAGATCGCCTATGTCCGCCCCGACGCCCGGCGGGAGGTGAAGGCCGCCCGCTACCTCAACTGGCGCATCAACCGGCAGGTCAACGCCGAGGACACGGTGCTGATCCAGCGGGTGCAGGATGGCATGGAGAGTTCGGGCTACGTTTCAGGGCCCTTGGGGCCGTCGGAGGTTTGTCTGAAGAGCTTCGCGGAGAAGCTCACCGCGATGATTCCCGAGGCCGCGGAGTAGGCGCCGCGGCCGCCCTGCAGCGGGTGCGGCACCCTTCAATACTGTTTGGCACATAGTATGCGATAGACACTGTGTACCGCACAGTGTATGACGCACAGCGCGATGCCGAACGACGCCGACATCTTCGAGACGCTGCGGCTGGAACTTCGGCGCGGGTCGCTGATCCTGGCCGTACTGGGACAGCTCCGCGGCGAGCACTACGGCTACACCCTGCGCAAGGCCCTGGCCGACGCAGGTGTGGAGATCGACGAAGGGGCGCTCTACCCGATGCTCCGCCGGCTGGAGGACCAGGGCCTCCTGACCAGCGAATGGCGCGTGGAGGAGCGGCGGAACAAGCGCTTCTACCGGCTCTCGGAGGAGGGCCGGGTCGTGCTCGGGCGGCTGGTGGAGGAGTGGACCAGGCTGAACGCCTCGGTCGACGCGATCCTGAGGGGAGCGCCGAAATGACCCATGACCTGATCGACCGCTACCTCGCGGCCATCGCCCGGGACCTGCCGGAACGCGAACGCACCGACATCGTGGCGGAACTGCGCGACGAGTTGATGTCGGGCGTCGAGGCGCGCGAGGAGGGCCTGGGGCGGCCGATGACGGAGGCCGAAACCGGGGCCATGCTTGTGGAGTTCGGCAACCCGCTCGTGGTCGCAGGCCGCTATCGCAAGACCCAGCACCTGATCGGGCCGCAGGTCTTTCCGTTCTGGTGGGCGGCGATGAAGGCGACCCTGGTGGTGATCGCCGCGGTGTACGTGATCCTGATCGTCGTGAAGCTCATCGGCGGCGGCGCCCTCAGCGCCAACGGGCTGGGCTCGCCCATCTCGACGATGGTGTTCGCGTTCGGGGTCGTGACCCTGGTGTTCGCGTTGATCGAGCGGTTCGGAGATCCGCAGAAGATGGCCCGGTGGCGGCCCGAGCGCCTGCCGCCCGCGGAGGGGAAGCGCGCCTCGCGGTTCGAGCTCCTCACCGAACTCGGAATGGGGATCGTCTTCCTGCTCTGGTGGACGGGCGCGATCCACTTCCGGGACGTCTTCGGCGATATCGGCCTGCAGGTCGAAATGGCGCCGGTCTGGCAGCGGTTCTTCTGGTGGATCGTGGCCTATCTAGTGGTGGAGCTCGCCTCCAACGTCGTGGCCTTGCTGCGGCCGGACCGCGTCCAGCTCGTCCGGTGGATGGTGATCTGGCGCAGCATGATGGGTGCGGCGATCCTGCTGGGTGTGATCCAGGCCGAGCGGTTCCTGATCGTGAGCGGTCCGGCCGGCAAGGCGCAGGCGATCTTCGAGCTGTGGATGCGGGTCGGTCTTGGCATCGCCATCGCTGTGTTCGTGGCGCGGGCCGCGATCGAGGCATGGCGCCTGCGCCAGGACGGCCTGACCAGCCGCGCGTCAGCGTAAGGCGCTAGAAGCCCCTCACGGCGTTCGCGGCCATCATCAGGACGCCCACCAGGGCGGCCACTGCAAGTAGAAGATTGCGCATTCGCGCCCTCCCATCGTCCTCGAGATGGGTACGAGCCGGAAGCTGCGCCAGATGCGTCAGGGCGCCGCGGATAAGTCTACTTGTCGACGCCCTTGCTGACGGCGGCGCCGATCGCGCCGCCAGCGGCCGCGCCGACCGGGCCGCCCACCACCGCGCCTGCGATCGCCCCCGTCGAGGCGCGCTGTTCGACGTTGTGGCCGCAGGCGGAGAGCGCCAGCGCTGCGGTGGCCGAAAGCAGGATGAGCGGGACGCGCATGGGAACCCTCCGTGTGTGCGCCTACAGAACAGCTGGGGTGCGCTACGGTTCCGCTTAAGGTTCGTGTGCGAAGCAATAAGGTAAACGAGGATCCTTGCAGAAGAATTCGCGGTTAGGTGAAGACTAGATCGCCTGGAACCGGAACCGTCGTGAATTGCCGTGTGTTGTCAGCGTTCTGCCCGCGCAGATCACGTTATCCCAGCCTCGGCGAAGCTGCGACCGTTAATGCTGCGACGCAAAAAAGTGTTGCCAGCAGCGCTTCCAGCATTCATACACCCTTCACCATTTGCCGTCGCCTCGCCCAACACGGATCTCGGGCCAGGCCTGCCGGCGGACGCTACCAGCACGAGCAGGGGCGACCGCGGCGTCAATGAGTTGGGGGGCGCATCTGCCCTCGCCGCTGAGGACCGTTCCCGTTTTGAAGTTCAGCACCAAGGTGCGCGCCGCATGGCGTGCGCCGATTAGCGCCGCTTTGGCGGGCGCAGGCGTCGGCCTGGGCCTGGGCGCCGTCTTTCTCGCCGCCGGCATGTCCGGCGAAGCTGTCGAACATACGCACGAGTTGCGTATGGCCGAGGCCGCGGCCAGCGGCTATGCCGGTTCGCGCCCCGAGGCTGGCGCGCCCGGACTGCGGTTTGGCTTGGAACGTTACGCGTTCAAGGCCGGCGCGGATGCGCAGACCGTGTCGGATCGCTTCGACAGCGACCGCGGGGCCGCGAAGGCGCGCCGTCGCGCAGACCTCGATTGCCTGACCGAGGCCGTCTATTACGAGGCCCGCGGCGAAAGCGCCCGCGGCCAGGCCGCCGTCGCCCAGGTGGTGATGAACCGGGTGAAGCATCCGGCCTATCCGAAGAGCGTCTGCGCCGTGGTGTTCCAGGGCGCCGGCCGCTCTGGCTGCCAGTTCAGCTTTGCCTGCGACGGATCGATGCGGAAGCGCCGGGAGAACCTGGCGTGGAACCGGGCCCGCGACATCGCCACCCGCGCCCTTTCCGGCGCGCTCCGGGCCGAGATCGGCTCGGCAACCCACTTCCATACGACGGCCGTCTCGCCGGCCTGGGCGCCTCAGATGCTGCGGGTCGCCAATGTCGGAACGCACGTCTTCTACCGCTTCTCGCCCCGTCGCCTCCGCGCGGCGCCGGCGGAGACGCCCATGGTGCAGCAGGCGGTGCTGACGTCGGAGGAGGGGGCCCACGTCCCCGAACTGCGGCTGATGCCGGCTCTGATGGAGAAGGCCGTGGCCGACTCGCTGGAGCCCGTGGCGACCTCGACCCCCGCCGCAACGACGCAGGGGAAGCCGGCGGCCGCGCAGGCGGCCCAGCCGGCGGCGGCCTCGGCCAAGCCCGCCGAAGCCGCCCTGCTCACATCGCCTCAACCTGCTGTCGCAGGCGCTTCCTGACGAGATCGGGTACGAGGCGGCTCAGCCATCCCACATGCCGCGCCTGCCCGCCCACGAGGTGATGTAGGCGCGGCTTGCGGGTCACGGCCGACCAGATGGCTTCGGAGACGTCCTCCACGGGGTAGACCGCCATCTTCTGCTCGCGCAGGGAGACCCGCAGGTCCTCGTTGCCGTAGAAGCGCGCCTTGTCGAGGAGGGGCGTGTCGATGAACCAGGGCATGACGCAGCGGACGCCTACGCCTACCCGCGCGAACTCGGCGTCTAGCGCTTCCGACAAGCCCCGCACGGCGAACTTGGTGGCGGTGTAGACGCTGGCCCGCGGCACGGCGACGACGCCGGCCACGGAGGCCACATTGACCACCTGGGCCCCCGGCGTGGCGGCCAGGAGGTCGAACGCGGCGCGGCAGCCGTTCAGGACGCCCTTGAGGTTCACGTCCACCTGCAGGTCGACCTCGTCCGGGGTCTGGGCCTCGAGATAGCCGCCTTTGGCGACGCCGGCGTTGTTCACCAGCACGTCCAGCCGGCCGCCGGTCGCCTTGGCGAAGGCGGCCAGCTCCCGCTTCCAGGCGCCGCGGTCGCGAACGTCCAGCCGGCTGGCGACGCCGTTGTCCGGACCGATGGCGGCCAGCGCGGTCGCAAGGCCCTTCGTGTCGATGTCCGCCAGGCCCACGAACCACCCGCCGTGGGCGAAACGCTTGGCCGTCGCCAGTCCGATGCCGCTGGCCGCCCCGGTGATGAAGATCGTTCGCCGACCGCTGGCCTGCGCCTTGCCGCTTGCCGCCATGCCTGAGTCCCCCTGAAGCTCCGCCGAATACACCGCGGCCGATGCGGAGAGGGAAGACCGATGGCTATCGACGCGCGAGAACAGCTCGCGAAGGACTTGCTGGGTTGCGCCTACGATGCGCTGAGCCCGGTGCAGCGCAGCGTGATCGATCTCATATCGACCGAGGCGCCGACGGACCTCCACGCCAGCCTGAAGCACGACGATCGCCGTCCGAGCGAGCGGCTGGCCGACAATGTGGCGGCGGTCGGCGGCTCGTGGGCCTTCATCATCGGCTTCGGCGTGGTGCTGTTCGGCTGGATGGCCTGGAACGTGGTGACACGGGGCTTCGGCCTGGCGTTCGATCCTTATCCGTTCATCTTCCTCAACCTGATGCTCTCGACCCTGGCGGCGATCCAGGCGCCGATCATCATGATGAGCCAGAACCGCGCCGCGCAGCGCGACCGCAAGGCTGCGGAGCACGACTACATCGTCAACCTGCGGGCCGAACTCGAGATCATGCACCTGCACGACAAGGTCGACGCCATGCGGCATCGCGAAATGCTCGGCATCATCAAGCGGCAGAACGAAAGCCTTCGGATCCTGCGCGGCCAGGGGACAGGCGGGGGCAAGTAGCCCGAGGGGCGGCCGCCGGTAACGGTTTCTTTCAGGCGCCCGTAGTCTTCTGCTCAATCGCCCGAGTTGTGAGTGAGCGGCATGCGTCCTGGACCTCTGCGGAAACGAGCCGGCTGGATCGCCGCGCTCGCCCTGGCGGCGCTGACGCCCGCGCAGGCCGCGGGCGCCGATCGCTGGCACGACCTCGCCACCCGCGTGATCGCCCCCATCGCGCAGGACGACCAGCTTCCCAACTCGGCGATCCCCATGGCGCTGGCGACGGACGGCCGCGGCTTCCTGTGGCTCGGCACCCAGAACGGCCTGGCGCGCTGGGACGGGGCGCAGTTCCGGGTGTTCACCGCCGAGCAGAGAGGCGCAGGGCACCTGCCCGACAGCCAGGTGCAGGTCCTGCACACCGACGCCGCGGGCCGGCTCTGGGTCGGGACCACCTCGGCAGGCCTGGCCCTCTACGATCCCCGGACCGACGGCTTCATCACCTATGCGGCGGGGCCGAAGGGGCTGGGGCACGTCAGCGTGGCGGCGTTGGCCGATGCAGGCGGCCGCAAGCTCTGGGTCGGCACCGAGGCCGGCCTCGACCTCCTGGACCCGGCGACGGGCGCGGTCACCCGAGTGGACGGCCGGAAGGGGGCAGTGGACATGCTGTCGGCGGGCGTCGCCGCCCTGGCCCAGGACCGTGCGGGCCGCCTGTGGATCGGGACGCCTAGCGGCCTGCTGCGGCGCACGCCGGACGGCGCCCTGACCGCTGTCAGGCTGCCGTCCCGCGGCGAGGCGCCCTCGGTGGTGGCCCTCACCATGGGCTCGGACGGACGGCTCTGGATCGGCACGGACGGTCACGGCGCCTTCGTGCTGGATCCCGCCACGGGCCGGGTGACCCCGATCGGAGCGGTAGGCCACGCGACCGCGGCTCAACGGGGCCCGCGCGTCCGTGCCATCGTCGAGGTCTCGCCGCAGGAGATGTGGCTGGGCGCCTATGACGAGGGCATGTTCACCGTGGATCCGGCGACCCTCGAGGGCCGGAAGCTGCGGCTGGGCAACGGAAGCCTGCTGTACGCGGACGAGAACATTCGCGCCGTGCATCGCGATGCGAACGGCCTGGTGTTCATCGCCACCAACAGCTCGTTGACACGCCACGATCCGCGGCGGCCGGCGTTCGCCACCCTCTTCGGCGGGCGGGCGTCCGGGGCAGCCCTGTCCCAGAAGAACCCGGTGGCGCTCTACTCCGCCCCGGATGGTCGCGTGTGGGCCGGGTATATCAGCGACGGCGTCGATCTGATCGACCCCCGGCGCGGCAGCCTCGTCCATGTGGCGCCGCAGCCCGGCGTGGCGGGGGCGTTGCCGAGGACGTCGATGCGTGGGTTCGCGGCGGCCCCAGGCGGCGATGTCTTCATCGGCACCGATGAGGGCCTGTACCGCGCGGACGCCAATGCCCGGCGCGCGCGACGGATCGAGATGCCCGGACGCAAGCCGAACGCGCGGGTCCAAGCCCTGACGCGAGCGGGTGACAGGCTGTGGATCGGCGGGCCGGACGGCGCCTGGGCCTATCGGGTGGGACCGGGGGACAAACTCGCGGCGCGCTTCACCGTGCCCGTGCAGCGCCTGAGCGACCGGCGGGTCAGCGCGATCGCCGAGGACCGGGACGGCAAGGCCTGGATCGGCACGTTCAACGGTCTCAACCGCTACGACCCGGCGACGGGTGCGGTCGAGCGCTTCGACGCGCCGGACGGCTATATCGCCAGCCTTCTGGTCGACCGCGCCGGCCGACTCTGGGTGTCGACGTTCGGGCATGGGGTGGCCGTCAGCCTGCCGGCCGAGCCCGGCCGCCCGCGGCAGTTCCGGCAGATCAGCCTCGACGAGGGCCTGCCCAACAGCAACGCCAACCGTGCGGTGGAAGACTACGCCGGCCGCATCTGGATCAGCACCGACAGCGGCCTGGCGATGATCGACCCGAAGACCCTGAAGGTGCAGGCCTTCCGCGTCGCAGAAGGCGTGGCGATCTCGACGTTCTGGACCGACTCCGGGACGATCACGCAGGACGGGCACATCCTGTTCGGCGGCCGCGGGGGCCTGGCCCTCGTGCATCCGGACCTTGTGCGGCCGGTCGCTTCACGACCGTCGCTCGCGATCACGGACGTGCGGATCGGCGGCGAGCGGGTCGGCGGCAATCCGTTCCTGGCGCTCGGCCCCAACGAAGCCCTGCGCATCCCGGCGGGCGCCCAGAGCTTCGAAGTGGGCTTTGCAGCGCTTGACTACACCGCGCCCGAGCGGATCCGGTACGCCTACCGGATGCACGGCGAGGCCAACTGGACCGAGACGGGCGCGGGCCGCCGCGTCGCGGCTTTCACCAACCTGTCCCCCGGCCGCTATCTCCTGGAAGTGCGCGCGTCCGACCTGTCGGGCCGGTGGACGCCAGAGGTGCTGCGATTGCCCATCAAGGTGCTGCCGACGTGGCACCAGACGGTGTGGGCCAAGCTGGCGGTCGCCCTGGCGCTCGCGGGCCTGGTGGCGCTGATCGTCTGGCGCCGGACCGGATACCTCCAGCGGCGCCGCGCCGAGCTGGAACGGCAGGTCGACGAGCGGACTCAGGCGCTCCAGGAACAGACCCGGGTGCTGGAGGCCCAGGCGGTGGAATTGTCCGGGGCCCGGGCCCGCGCCGAGGCGCTCGCGCTGGCCAAGTCCGAGTTCCTGGCGAACATGAGCTACGAGATCCGCACACCGATGAATGGCGTCATCGGCATGAACGCGCTGCTGCTGCGGACCAACCTGTCGCCCGAACAGCAGACCTTCGCGCGGTCGGTGAAACTATCCGCCGAAAACCTGCTCGTGATCATCAACGACATCCTGGACGTCTCGAAGCTGGACGCCGGGAAGATCGACCTGGAAGCGGTCGACGTGGACCTCGAGACCCTGGTCGAGGATGCGGTCGAACTGCTGGCGCCGCGGGCGCTGGAGCGAGGCCTGGAATTGGTGTGCCGGGTGGAGCCGGAGGCCCAGGCGCTCGTGCGGGGCGACTCGGTGCGCCTGCGGCAGGTGGTGCTGAACCTGCTGTCGAACGCGCTGAAGTTCACCGAGCAGGGCCATGTCCTGGTTTCGGTGTCCGCCCACGCCGGCGAGAGCGACGGCCGCCGCTTCCGGTTCGAGGTGGCCGACACGGGGACAGGCGTGCCGGACGAGGCGAAGACGCGGCTGTTCCAGAAGTTCCAGCAGGCGGACAACTCGATCACCCGGCGCTTCGGCGGGACGGGCCTGGGGCTGTCGATCTGCCGGCAGCTGGTGGAACTGATGGGCGGCCAGATCGGCGTTGCCGACCGGCCGGGCGGTGGCAGCATCTTCTGGTTCGAGGTCCCGCTGGAGGACGCCGCCGACCAGCCGCCGGCCCCGGCGCGCCGGCTGGCGGGGCGGCGCGTGCTGGTGGCCCGGACCCTGGCGGAGGCCCGGCGCGCCACCCGCGACGCCCTGGAGCGGGAAGGCGCCGAGATCGTGGACGCTCCGGGGCTGGACGCCACCCTGGCAACGCTGGCGGATCCGGCGGCCGGCTTCGACGTGGTGGTGGCCGACGCCAACCTCGCGGGCGAGGACAAGGCCGGCCTCGTGGAGGTGCTGCGCGCCCGGTCGGCCCGGCGGGACGTTCGCGTCGTGCTGATCATCGGCCTGGACGACGCCTCGGAAAGCCACCTCGAGACCCTGGACGCCGACGCGGCGCTCGCGCGGCCGGTGCGGCGGCGGGTGCTGGTGGAGGCGCTGGAGAGCCTGCTCGGCGGCGGGGCAGCGGAGTCCGCGGCACGTCCCGCGGCGGTGGAGGAGGCCGAAGCGGTGGCCTGCTCCGGCCGGGTTCTGCTGGCCGAGGACAATCCGGTGAACACCATGGTCGCGGTCACGGTGCTGCAGGCCATGGGCTGCGATGTGGACACCGTCACCAACGGGGCCGACGCGGTGGAGGCGGTGACCAACGGCGCCTACGACGTGGTGCTGATGGACGTGCACATGCCGCAGATGGACGGCCTGGAGGCCACGCGGCGCATCCGGGCCTCGAACGGTCCGGGGGCCCGGACCCCCATCCTGGCCATGACCGCCGACGCCACGGCCGAGGACCAGGACACCTGCCTGGCCGCCGGGATGGACGACTTCATCTCAAAGCCCATCAACATCGACCATTTCGCAGGCGTCGTGGCCGGCTGGATCGGGCGGCGCAGTGCAGACGAGGCGGAGCTGCCGGTCGCTGAGGTCGGCTAGGCCCGCGCGGCCCGGCGCAGGGCCTGGGGCGGCTGGCCGAAGGCGCGGAGGAAGGCGCGGCGCATCCGTTCGGGGTCGCCGAAGCCGGCCGCTTCTGCCACGCGGTCGATGGGCGCGTGTCCGGTCTCGACGGCCGTGCGCGCCGCCTCCAGGCGCAGTCGCTCGACCGCCTTGGCCGGCGTCGTCCCCGTCTCGGCGGTGAAGGCGCGGGCGAAGTTCCGCGGGCTCATCGCCGCTTCCGCGGCGAGCCGCTCGACGGTCAAGGCCTCGCCCAGGTGGGCGCGCATCCAGTCCATCAACTCGGCAAAGCGGCCTGAGCGGCCGCCCAGTTCGACCAGGGCCGAGAACTGGCTCTGCCCGCCCGGACGCCGCTGATGGACCACCAGCTGCTGCGCCACGCGACGGGCGACGTCGGCGCCCAGGTCATCTTCCACCAGGGCCAGGGCGAGGTCGATCCCGGCGGTGATGCCGGCCGAGGTCCAGACGTCGCCGTCGCGGATGAAGATGCGGTCGGCGTCCAGCTTCACCCGCGGGTAGCGGCGGGCGAAGTCGTCGGTCCGGCTCCAGTGGGTCGTGGCGCGGCGACCATCCAGCAGCCCCGCCTCCGCCAGGACATAGGCGCCGGAGCAGACGCTCGTCCGCCGGCGCGCGGTGACGTGCTTCAGCCAGCGGATGATCTCACCCAGCTCCTTCAGCGACCGCGTGCCGTCGCCGCCGGAGATCACGATCGTATCGAACGGCCCCTCGGCCAGCGGCTGGGCAGCGAACGCCACGCCCGCGGAGGATGTCACCTGGCCCCCGCCCGGCGCGAGGACGGCCAAGTCATAACTGCCGGGCCGGTAGCGCTCGGCGATCTCGAAGGCGGCGATCGGTCCGGCGGCATCCAGCAGTTGGAAGCCCGGGAAGATCACGAGGGCGATACGGCGGGCCATGGCGGTGTTCCGTTGGCAGGAAGCGCGGGAACTATGGCATTTCGGCCAGACCGCGCCAAGCCTAGGGTCCAGGCCTCAACTTGCAGGAGGCGCCGATGGCCAATCTGAAGATCGTGTTCGTGCTCTACCCGGGCGTCACGCACCTGGATTTCACCGGACCGCACCAGGTGCTGGTCCGCACGCCAGGCGCGGAGGTGATCGTCGCCTCGCTCGGCGGCCAGGATATCGAGGCGGAGGGCCTGGTTTTCACCAGGCTGGCCGACTTGGCGCAGATCGAGCGTTGCGATGTCCTATGCATCCCGGGCGGCTTCGGCACGACCGAGGCCATGCAGGACGAGGCGTTCATGGCGCAGGTCCGCCGGCTGGGCGCGGGCGCGACGTATCTCACCTCGGTGTGCACCGGCTCCTTGATCCTGGGGGCGGCCGGCTTCCTGCAGGGGCGCGAAGCGGCCACCCACTGGGCCTGGCGCGAGCTGCTGCCGGGCTTCGGCGCCCGGGTGTCGGAGGCGCGCGTGGCGCGGGACGGCAACGTGATCACCGGCGGCGGCGTGACCGCGGGTATCGACTTCGCCCTGGTTCTTCTGGAAGAGCTCGCCGGGCGGGACTACGCCGAAGCGATCCAGCTCGGCCTCGAATATGCGCCGGCCCCGCCCTTCAACGCCGGGCGTCCGGAACTGGCGCGGCCGGAGGTTCTGGCGGCGGTGAAGGCCCGGATGGCCGCCGCCATCGACGGCCGCGCGGAGGCGGCGGCCGAGGCGGCAGGCCGGTTGCAGCCCGCCTAGAAAGCGAACTGACTGCGCAGGGAGACGATGTCGACGTCCTGGCCGACCTCGACGCCGGTGGCGTTGAGGCGGTCGACGTCGACGCGCTGGTACTGGGCCTGGAAGCGGTAGACGGCGTTCGGGTACCAGTTGAGGCTGACCGTCGCGACGGTCTGCTCGCCGCCGCGCACGCCGCCGGCCGGGGCCGCCGCGCCGGCCGAGCCGGCGCGGTCGTTGAGGTCGAGGACGCTGTAGCGCGCCGCGATCTCCCACGCGCCCCAGGTCCCGTCGGCCGGGTTGAAGTTCTTGGCCGGCTTGACGCCCCTGAAGCCGCCCGACGCGCTGTTCCAGCCGTGGCTCTCGCCCGTGATCGTCCAGGCGCCCTGGACGTACCAGCCGTCGAAGCTGGGGTTGAAAGCGGCGATCCGGTCCAGGTCGACCCGGAAGGCTTCCGCCGAAATCTGCAGGTTCCGGTACTGGGCGCCCAGTTCGAGGCCGTAGGCCGTAAGCCCCGAGGCGGCGAGGGCGCCGGTGTCGACCAGGCGCGTGCCGTCCACGCGCAGTTCCGGCCGTTCCCGCAGGCGCAGCTGGGTGACCTTGGCTGCGCCGGCGCCGGTGTCGGCGACCTCGAACACGCCCTGGACGTTGGCGCCCACGTGGATCGCGTAGTCCTTGCCGGCGATGGGGTTGAGGGCGATGCGGCCGAGGTAGCCGGCCTGCTCGTCGAACTCGCCCGAGCCGCCGACGAGGCCGCCCGTCAGCACGGCCGAGGCGTACCAGCGCTCACCGTTGAACAGGGCGCCGACGCTCGACCGGGCGTCGCCGCCGGCCAGGTTGCGCACCATCTCGGCAACCGCGGCGCGCTCGAGGAACAGGCCCTCAGTATTGCTCGTGGCGTCTTCCAGGCCGGTGGGCGTCGCCCAGGCGCCGATGCGCAGACGGGCATTCACCCCGTCGGCCGGCTTCCAGCCCGTGTACTCAATATAGCCGGCGTTGAGCTGGGCGCCCTCCGTGCCGCTGCCGCCGAAATCGGCGGTCAGGACGTAGTTCCAGTGCTTGGCCACCGTGCCTTCGACGCCCAGCCGGGCGCGGCGGAAGTTCGTGCCGGAGTTCAGGTCCGTTGCGCCGGGCGGGGTGTTCCGGCTGTCGTAGGCCGCCGCGTCGAACTGGACGATGCCGCGGAGGGCGAACTTCTGGCTGCCGTCGGCGCTGGTGATGGTCGGCCGGCCGTTGGAGAGCGTGGCGGTGGCGCCGAGCTTCTTGTTCACCTCCTGATTGGCCTTCTGGGTCTCGGCCTTCAGTTCCGACAGCTCTCCCGTCAAGGCCGCGATCTTGGCTTCGAGGGCTGCGATCCGCTCGTCGCTCGTCTGCGCCAGGGCCGGCGCCGAGGCGCTCGAGATCAGGACGGCGAGCGCCGACGTTCGCAGTAGCTTGCTCATTGGAGGAGGACCCTTTGTCCGCGACAATTTCGTGACGTCCTTAAGATCGCAGAGGTGAACTGCTGGTCAACATCGTCACAACCAGAACGTGAATATCCGAATTCCCGAGGGAAAACTGAGGTCTGCGACATACTGTCCCAGCCTTTCAGGCGGGTCCTTAATCGGGAGGTAGTAAACGCCGAGCAGTGTTGGGTTGAACTGCTCCACCTCTCGACCGACAGGACTCAAGGTGAAATTCAGCAACGTTTCGATCTCCGCGAAGCTCATCCTGGTCTTCTCCGGAATGCTGGCCACGATCGCTGCCGGCGGTCTCGGGCTCTACCTGACGAATGCGGAACTGGCTGCGTCGGCCGCCCGCACCGAACGCGCGCGGCAGGTGCTGTCGGCGACCCAGGACGCCACTTTCCGGCTGGCGCGGCAGGAGAACTCGCTGCGCGGCTTCCTGCTGTCGGGCGACACCTACTACGTCAAGCGCATCAACGAGGCCCACAAGGTCAAGTTCTTCGAAGCGATGAAGGCGCTGCGCACGCTGACGGCCGGAAACGCGGAAGAGACGGCGATCGTCAAGAAGGCGGACGCGGCGTTCGCAAACTACGAGAAGGTGGCCCTCAACATCGGCATTGCGCTGGGATCGGACCCGATGACGCGCGAGCAAGGCGTCGCGCTGGTGAGCAACGACGGCGTCGCGGACAAGGCCATCTCGCCGGTTGAAGACGCGTTGGGCGCCCTGGAGGAGGCGGCGACCAAAACCCAGGAGCGGGAGGCGGCTGCGCAGGCCGGCGCCATGCAGCGCGTGACGTTCGGCCTGATCGGCGGGGTCATCCTGCTGGGCGTGCTGGCGGCGGTCTGCGGCGTGATCCTGTCCCGCTCGATCGCCACGCCCGTGCGGGCCATGACCCAGATCATGCGCAAGCTCGCTGCCGGCGACAACGACGTCGTGGTGCCGGCCGCCGACCGCAAGGACGAGGTGGGCGACATGGCCAAGGCCGTGCTCAGCTTCAAGGAAGGCGCCCTGGCGCGCCTGCGGCTGGAAAGCGAGGCCGAGGTCTCCCGGGAGGAATCGACCCGCCAACGCGCCGCCACCGAGGCCGAACGCGCCCGGACCCAGGCGGAGCAGACGGCGGTCGTGCAGGCCCTGGCCCAGGGCCTGTCGCGCCTGTCGGCCGGCGACCTCACCTATCGCATCGATACGGCCTTCAACGGCTCGTACGAGCAGCTGCGCAACGACTTCAACAGCGCGGTCTCCAACCTGGAACGCACGATGGGCAAGATCCAGGAGAACTCGAACGCCATGTCGGCAGGGTCGGGCGAGATCAGCCAGGCGGCCGACAACCTGGCCCGCCGCACCGAGGCCCAGGCCGCCAGCCTGGAACAGACGGCCGCGGCGCTGGACGAAATCACCGCCACCGTTCGCAAGACCTCGGAAGGCGCCCAGCAGGCGGACAAAGTCGTCACCGAGGCCCGCGCCAGCGCGGACGCCAGCAGCGACGTGGTCGGACGCGCCGTCTCGGCCATGGACGAGATCTCCTCGTCGTCGAACCAGATCGGCCAGATCATCGGGGTGATCGACGAGATCGCCTTCCAGACCAACCTGCTGGCGCTGAACGCCGGGGTCGAGGCGGCGCGCGCCGGTGACGCCGGCAAGGGCTTCGCGGTCGTCGCCTCGGAAGTGCGGCAGCTGGCCCAGCGCTCGGCGGAGGCGGCCAAGGAGATCAAGACGCTGATCGGCGTTTCCACCCGTCACGTGGGCGCCGGCGTGGAGCTGGTCGGCCAGACGGGCGAGGCGCTGCAGCAGATCTTCGACCAGTTCAACCAGATCGCCCAGCTGGTCACCCAGATCGCAGCCTCGGCGCGCGAGCAGTCGTCGGCCCTGGGTCAGGTGAACACGGCCATCAACCAGATGGACCACACCACCCAGCAGAACGCGGCCATGGTCGAACAGAGCACCGCGGCGAGCCACACGCTCCTGCGCCAGGCTCGCGACCTCAGCCAGCTGATCAGCGCCTTCAAGGTGCACCCCGGCGCCGGCAGCCGCCCCGTGGAAGCCGAGGCGGTGCAGTTCAAGAAGGCGAGCTGACGGTCACCGATTGCGGGGTGCGTAGGCGATCATCTGGATCTCCACCACCCCGTCGTCCGCCAGGAGGCCCGTCGTGCCGACCGCCGTCCAGGCGGGGTGCGGCGCAGCCATGAACTCGTCCTTGGCCTTGGCGAAGGCGGCGAACTGCTCGTCGCGCGTGCCCTTGAAGCCGGGACCGTCCCAGACGTGAAAGGTGTTGATCATCGCCACATCGGCGAAGGTCAGCCCCTCGGCTTTCAGCATCGCCTCGATCGCCCGGAAGGCGCGGCGGGTCTGTTCGGTAAAGGCCGGTCCGTCGCGCTCCGCCGCGCCGCGGGGCCCGGCGATCACACCTGAGATGTAGAGGAAATCCCCGGCGCGCCGCGCGGGGGCGTATTTCAACCCGTCATAGGCCTGCTGCGCGCCGGCGCTTGGGATCACGACTTCTCCGCCGGGGGCGGGGATCAGCTTCGGGTAGCCCGCGGCAGGGTCTTGCGCGTGGGCGGCGGAGGCGACCGCTACGAAAGCGGCGAGAAGGGCTGGCTTGAGCATGGGCCCAGGCTACGCCGTCGCCGCGCGCCTGGGCCAATGACACCTCGTTAATGCGACGAAGGCCGCAGGTGGCCCGACGAACGACGCCGGGGCCGGTCCAGCCAGGGGCCCAGGTGGAAGGCGGCCATGAGCAGGTACATGGCCGTCATGCCGCCCAGGGGAGATCCCGGCAGGGCAGAGCAGATTGGATCCGCCGGCCCCCCGGCCCCCAGCCCATTGAGCAGCGCCATGGCCGCGAAGGTCGGGGCGGCTGCGAGACCGAGGCCGCGGGACACTCTCACGCCTTGGCGCTCTCTTTGCGGAAGGCGGCCTCTCCGGCGTCGGACACCGCCACCCACGCCGGATCGGGCGCGGCCTGGGGTTCGTAGGCGTCGTGCCAATTCCACCACTTGTAGGTCGGCGTCTGGGGATAGCCCCCGGGCGAGTCTTCCCAGAGCTCCTGGCGGCCGAGGGGGGTGATGTCGAGGTAGTTCCAGGTGTTGCCCATCTGCTCGTCGCCACGGTTGTTGACGAAGTAGGTGCGGAACACCCGCTCGCCGTCGCGGTAGAAGACGTTGGTGCCGTGCCACTCGGCCACGCCGACGTCGGCGTCGAAGCTGTCGGTGATCGTGAACCAGGGCATCGTCCAGCCCATCCGGGCCTTGAGGGCGGCGATGTCCGCCTGGGGCGCGCGGGAGACGAAGACGAGGGTGGTGTCGCGGGCGTTCAGGTGCGCGACGTGGGCGACCTGATCGGCCACAAGTGAGCAGCCGCGGCAGGCGCGTTCGGGCCAGCCGAGCACGCCCGGCTCGAAGAAGGCGCGGTAGACGATCAGCTGCCGGCGGCCGTCGAACAGGTCGACCAGCCTTGCCGGGCCGTTCGGGCCTTCGAAGACATAGTCCTTTTCGACGGCGAGCCAGGGCATCCGCCGGCGCTCGGCGGCCAGCGCGTCACGGGCGCGGGTCATCGCCTTCTCTTTCACGAGTAGCTGCGCACGCGCGGCTTCCCACGCCTCGGGCGAGACGATCGGAGGGGTATTCATGAGTGAACTCTTGCGCTTGGAAGGTTTCGAGGAACGGGCAGGGGTTACGGAAGGCGCTTGTCGTACTCGGCCCGGAGGCCGGTCCAAGCCTTCCAGAATGAGGGCGGCGCCACCTCGCGCATCCGGGCCTGCAGCACGTCGAGATGCGCGTGCCAGCCGGCGGACACGCCCAGCAGGCTGGCGCGGTCGGGCAGGCGGCGGTGGGTGAGGGTAAGCATCACCTCCGACCCTTGCGGCTCCAGCTCGAAGGTTACCTCGCTGCCGCGCTCGCCCCAGCTGATCGCCAGGAGGTGGGGCGGGTCGAGGCGGGTGACCGCGCACTGCATGCGCTGCTCCTCGGCGACACCCTCGGGGCGATCCTCGTGCCGGCCGCTCAGCTCGTCGTTACGCCAGACCAGTTCGACCTTGCCGCCGACCTGCATAGGCATATCGCCGCGCGCCAGCCATTGGGCGCGGAGGTCGCTGTCGGTGAGGTAGGACCAGACCCGCTCGATCGGGCCGGGGAGCAGGCGCTGGATCCGCACGGTGGCGGGCTCGATCAGCTCGCCGTAGGCGCTCACGGTCGTGGCGTCGGTCATTGCTCGTCTCCTTGGGGATCGGGGGTGTCGGCGCGCCGCAGCAGATCCTCGAGGACATCGAAGCGGCTGTTCCAGAAGCGCTCGTAGAAGCTGATCCACTGGTGGGCGTCGGCGAGCGCGCGGGGCTCGAGGCGGCAGACGTGGGTGCGGCCGCGGATCGTCCGACGGACGAGGCCCGCCTTTTCCAGCGACCGGATGTGTTTGGAGGCCGCGGCCAGCGACATGTCGAACGGCGCGGCGAGTTCGCCCACGGTGCGCTGCCCGGAGGCCAGATCGCGGAGCATGTTGCGCCGCGTGGGGTCGCCGAGGGCGTGGAAGACGGCGTCCAGTCGAGCCGAGTCCGGGGTGAAATGTAATTCAACCATGAGGTTGAATGTGTTGGGGGCCGCGCGGATTGTCAACCGATCGGTTGAGGATTTTGTCGCGGACCGTCGGCCGCGGACCTGGGGGTGGTCCGCGGCCGGGGTGGCCTAGTGCTTCGCGCGCTGGCGGCTGTTCTGTTCGGTGTCGCGCTTGCCCTTGGCGTCGTGGGCATGGTGGCGATCGCGCTCGCCGCCACCGCCGGACACGCCGCTGAACTGGGTGTTCGTCGGCTCCTCGGGACCACGGCCGCCGAAGGGCGGGTCCTTGGGTTGAGGTTCTGAGCGGTCCTCGTGGCTGGCGCCCGGGCCGCCCCATCGGTCGGTGTTGGGATGTTTGTCCGGCATGTCAGCGGTCCTGGACGTTGCCCTGATGGGTAGTGTTCTGGGCGATGTTGCCGTGACGGCCCTGGGACTTCAGGTTGACGTCATCGTCGCCCGGCTGCTCGGACTGGGCGCCGGTCACCCGGTCGCGACGTCCGATGTCGGCGCCTTCGATGTGGGGCTTCTCCCCCGGCGAGGCGCGCTGTTCCGGGGGAATGGGGGGCGCTTTGGAAGCCATGGGCTCCTCCTCTTCTTGGGAGAGGTGAACCCGCGGGCCGAGGGTTGGTTTCGTCAGGCGTCGACGGCGTCGAGGCCGATGTCCAGGACCTTGGCCGAATGGGTGAGGGCCCCGACGCTGATCACGTCGACGCCGGTCTCGGCGAAGGCGCGGACGGTGTCGAGGGTGATCCCGCCCGACGCTTCCAGCTTGATGCGCCCATCCACCAGCTTCACCGCGTCGCGCATGTCGTCGACGGTGAAGTTGTCGAGCATGATGACGTCGGGGTCGTGGGCCAGCGCCTCACGCAGCTGCAGCAGGCTGTCGACCTCGACCTCCACCTTGACCAGGTGGCCGGCGAAAGCCTTGGCCCGGCGGACGGCCTCGCCGACGGACCCGCAGGCGGCCACGTGGTTGTCCTTGATCAGGATGGCGTCATCCAGGCCGAAGCGGTGGTTCGTACCGCCGCCGCAGCGGACGGCGTACTTCTCCAGGGCGCGCAGCCCGGGCGTGGTCTTGCGCGTGTCGGTGATCTTCGCGCTCGTGCCCGCGACGGCTTCCACGAAGTCCTGGGTGAGGGTGGCGATGCCGCAGAGGCGGCCCAGCAGGTTCAGCGCCGTGCGCTCGGCGGTGAGGATCGCCCGGGCCGAGCCGCTGACGCGGACCAGGGTCGTGCCGGCGGGCACGGCCTGGCCGTCGGCGCTGAGCGGGTCGATGCGGACGCTGGGGTCCAGCTCGGCCATGGCAAGGCGGACGCACGCGAGGCCCGCCACCACGCCGCCGCGGCGGGCGACGAAGTCGGCGGTGAGGCGGACGTCGGCCGGCACGCAGGCCTGGGCCGTGATGTCGCCGGCGCGCCCCAGGTCTTCGGCCAGGGCGGCGCGCACGATCGGCGCGACCAGCAGGTCGGGCAAGGGTTCGATGGTCATTCCGCTGCGTACCTGAGGCCGGCCGGGTCGATCCGGTCGAGGGTGACGAAGGTGCGGTCCGGCGCCGCCGCTTCGGGAAAGTCTGCGCGGAAGTGGCCGCCGCGGCTCTCGCGCCGGTTCAGGGCGCAGGCGGCCACCAGGCGGGCGGCGGCCAGCGAGGCGGCGCGGCCATGCCGCGCTTCCAGGTCGCCGATCAGCAACATCAGGCGGCCGAGGCCCTCGGCGTCGCGGACCACGCCGGCCTCGCGGCTCATGGCCTGGCGCAGGGTCTGCAGCGCCTCGTCCGGCAGCTCGGGCGCCGTCACGACGGCGTAGGGTCCGCTCGCCGGGCGCTCGTCGCGGGCGGCGCGGCCCGCACGCTCGCCGAAGACGGCGGCTTCCAGCAGCGAGTTCGAGGCCAGGCGGTTGGCGCCGTGGACGCCCGTCGAGGCGCATTCGCCTGCGGCGTAGAGACCGGGCAAAGACGTGCGGCCGTCCATGTCGGTGGCGATCCCGCCCATGTGGTAGTGGCAGGCCGGCGCGACGGGGATCGGCTGGACGCGCGGGTCGATGCCGCCGCCCATGCAGGCGGCGAAGACCGCGGGGAACTCCTCGGGGAAGTGCGCCCCCACCGCCTCGCGGGCGTCGAGGAAGGCGCCGCCGCGCACCGCGCGCTCGGCATGGATGGCGCGCGCCACCACGTCGCGCGGGGCGAGTTCGGCCGCAGGGTGGTAGTTGGCCATGAAGGGCCGACCCGCGCCGTCCAGCAGCTTGGCGCCCTCGCCGCGCAGGGCCTCGGTGGCGAGCGGGGCGGGGTCGCGGCCGATGTCGATGGCCGTGGGGTGGAACTGCACGAACTCGGGATCGGCGATCACCGCGCCGGCCATCGCCGCCAGGCCCAGGCCTTCTCCCTTCAGTTCGGCGGGCGTCGTGGTGACGGCGTAGAGGCCGCCGATGCCGCCGGCGGCGAGAATGACGGCTTTGGCCGCGATCTCGACCGGCTGGCCGTCGATGCGCGCCAGCACGCCGCGGATGCGGCCCGTGGCGTCCTGCAGCAGGCCGACGAGCTTCGCGCCGGTCTTCACCTGGATGTGGGGTGCGGCCAGGGCCGCGACCGTGACCGCCTCCATGATGGCGCGGCCGGCCTGGTCGCCCTTGACGCGGGCGACGCGCGCCTTCGAGTGGGCCGCCTCGAGGCTCTGCGCGAACCCGCCGTCGGCGCGCTGGTCGAAGGGCGCGCCCAGGGCCGCCAGCCGTCGCACAGCCGCCGGACCTTCGGCGGCCAGAAGGCGGGCGGCCTCGGGATCGACGAGACCCGCGCCGGCGGCGACGGTGTCCTCCGCGTGCAACTCGGGCGCGTCGTCGGCCGACAGCGCCGCGGCCACGCCGCCCTGCGCCCAGGCTGAGGAGCAGCCGTGGTTCAGGGGCGCCTCCGTGAGGAGCAGCACCTTGGCCGGCGCAGCCGCCAGGGCCGCGCTGAGGCCCGCCAGGCCCGCGCCGACCACAAGCACTCCGTCGTGACGGAGGCGCTCGGCCATCAGATCAGCTCCACGTCGACGTGATGACGCGCCTTGACGAGGTCGTAGCGCGCCGGGCGCGCCGGCGGCGGCAGGTCGATCATCCGCTGGACGGCTAGGCGCGCACGCTCGGCGATCGCCGGATCGACGGTCACCTCGTGGCGGTCGTGCAGCAGGGCCTCGTAGATGTTCTCGAGGCTGATCATCTTCATGTGCGGGCACAGGTTGCAGGGCCGCACGAATTCGGTGAACGGCGCGTCGGCGGCGACGTTGTCGGCCATCGAGCACTCGGTGATCAGCACCACGCGCTTGGGCCGGCGCTGGATCACGTAGTCGTTCATGGCCGCCGTCGAGCCGGCGAAGTCCGAGACCTCCAGCACCTCGGCCGGGCACTCGGGGTGGGCCAGGACTTCGGCGTCGGGGTAGGCGGCCTTGATCTCCAGGATGTCGTCGGCCGTGAAGCGCTCGTGCACCTCGCAGCGGCCCTTCCAGGCGATGATGCCGATGTCGGTCTGGCGGGCCACGTTGCGGGCCAGGAACTCGTCGGGGATCAGGATCACCCGGTCGACGCCCCACAGCTTCGCGGCTTCCTCCACCACCTGCACGGCGTTGGCGCTGGTGCAGCAGATGTCGGTCTCGGCCTTCACGTCGGCCGTGGTGTTCACATAGGTGACCACCGGCAGGCCGGGGTAGCGCTGCTTGATCAGGCGCACGTCGGCGCCGGTGATCGAGCTGGCGAGCGAGCAGCCGGCGCGCAGGTCCGGGATCAGGACGCGCTTCTCCGGCGACAGGATCTTGGAGGTCTCGGCCATGAAGTGGACGCCCGCCTGGACGATCACCTTCGCGTCCGAGCGCGCGGCTTCCTTGGCCAGGCCCAGGCTGTCGCCGACATAGTCGCCAACACCGTGGAAGATCTCGGGCGTCATGTAGTTGTGGGCGAGGATCACGGCGTCCTTCTCGCGCTTCAGCCGGTTGATCTCGGCGATCAGCGGAGCCTGGAGGCGCCATTCCATGGGCGTGACGTGACGCTTCACCTTTTCCCACGCCGGCGCGGTGGCGGCTTCGACAGCGGGGGTGAACGCGAACTGGAACCCGTCGGCGGCCATGGATCCCTCCTTATGCTCACTTTGAGCATTTCTTAGGCCTATAAAATGCGCCGGGCGTCGAGGCTCGGCGCTACTCCCTTTTGCTCACTTGGAGCATAAGCGAGCATATAGGGGTGACCCGAGGACGTGCAAGGGCCTTTGCGGCCGAGGCGATCACTTTCTGGCGGCGGAACCCAGCAGGTCGGCGATGGCCTGGGAGAGCTGTTGGGGCCCGTACGGCTTGCGCAGCAGGGGCCAGGGGGTGTCCTCGGCGGCCGAAAGGACCTCGCCGGTATAGCCCGAGGACAGCATCACAGGCAGGTCCGGACGCAGGGCCACAGCCTCGCGGGCGAGGTCCACGCCCGACTTGTCGCCGGGCATGATGAGGTCGGTGAGCATCAGGTCGAAGGGCTCGGATGCGTGCAGCAGGGCCAGGGCCGCGTCGGCATGTTCGGCGCGGCGGACGTCGTGACCAAGGTCGCGCAGCATCGCCTCGACCAGTTCGGCGACCTGGGCGTCGTCCTCCACCAGCAGCACACGCAGGCGGGGGCCCGGCTCCGGAGACGCCTGGCCGGCGTCGGGCGTCGCGGCCGACGAGTCCCCGTCGATGCGCGGCAGGTAGAGGCAGACGCTGGCCCCCTTGCCCGGCTTGCTGTCGACGGTGGCGGTCCCGCCGCTCTGCCGGGCGAAGCCGTAGACCTGGCTCAGGCCCAGGCCGGTGCCTCGGCCCTGCGCCTTGGTGGTGAAGAAGGGCTCGAAGGCGCGCGCGATCGTGGCCTCGTCCATCCCCGCGCCGGTGTCGTGAACGGCCACGCAGAGGTAGTCGCCCGCCTCCAGCGCCTCCACCTGGCGGTCGCCGAGCCGGACGGGGAGGGTCTCGACCCGGATCATCCCGCCGGCGGGCGTCGCGTCGCGCGCGTTGACCACCAGGTTCATGACGGCCGCCTCGAACTGGCTGGAATCGACGTTGACGACCGCCCCGGGCGCGGAGGGGGCGACCACCAGGGCGACGGCCTCGCCGACGGCGCGCCGAAGCAGCGGCTCGCTCTCCTTGAGCATGACATCGACCTGGACGGGCTCGGGTTTCAGCGCCTGGCGGCGCGAGAAGGCCAGGAGTTGCTGGGTCAGGCGCTCGCCGCGCCGGGCCGCCCCCAGGGCCGCGTCGATCATCCGCTCGCGGCGGGCCTCGTCGCCCGGGTGGCGCTGCATCAGGTCGAGGGCGCCGATGACCACGGTGAGCAGGTTGTTGAAGTCGTGCGCCACGCCGCCGGTGAGCTGGCCCACCGCCTCCAGCTTCTGCGCCCGCTGAAGGGCGGCTTCGGCCTCGTCGCGCTCGGCCAGCGCCTCCTGCACCCGCTCGGCCAGCAAGTCGTTGATCCGCTTCAGGTCTTCCTCGGCGCGCTTGGCGTCGGTGATGTCGAACCCAACGCCGATGAATCCGGCGAAGGCGCCGTCGGGGTCCCAACGGGGCTGGGAGACCGAGCGCACCCAGCGGTACTCGCCGTCGTGGCGCAGGAACCGGGCCTCCAGGGTGAACAGCTTGCGCGAGGCCTCGCCGGCCACCTGTTCCTGCAGGATGCGGGCGAGATCGTCGGGGTGCAGGACCTTGCGCCAGTCGAAGTCCAGCGCCGTCTCGAACCCGGCGCCCAGGAAATCGACGTAAGTCTTGTTGGCGAACTCGCGGCGGCCATCCGTCCGGGTGACCCACATCAGGATCGGCGCGCTGTCGGCCAGGGTCCGGAAGCGGCTTTCGGTGACCTCCAGGTTCTTCTGGGCGGCGGCGTGGGCGGCGTTGGCCTCGTCCAGGCGCACCAGGGCCTCGCGGAAGCTGGAGGACACCAGGATGGTCAGGGCCGCCGAGATCGTGAACATCGCCACGACGGCGGCGTTGGAGACGCCCACGGCGGTGATCAGCGGCGCCCAGTTGCCCAGGACCAGCGAGGCGCCCAGCGTCGCCCAGCCCCAGCGCGGGCCCGCATAGAGCGTCGCCAGCATGAGGGCGGGGAAGGTCGTGGCCGACAGGGCGGTGGCGTTCTCGAAACCGAGCAGGGCGCCCCGCAGCAGGACGGCGCCTGCGAGGGCGGCGACACTGATGCCCAGCGCCATCAGGAATGGCGGCGAGCGTCGCGGAACGAGCTGGAGCGGGGACAGCGCCCGGATCATGAACGTGGCATCAAACCCCCGAGCCCGCATGGGCCCCCCGCCAGCATGGGATGGGCCCCCCGCCAGCATGGGATGCGTCTCGGAGCCATGCAACAGGCCAGGCCGCGGCTCGCGGCCACAGCCCGCTTCTCCAGAGGTTGCACGAATTTTGCCGGCCATGGGTCCAAATATCGCCGGTTTGCACCTATATGCGACGGCTCGAACTCTAGAGGGGGGATGACCCTGAAGACGTTGCGCTGGGATCGGCTTCGCCCGTCGTGGGCGAAGATCGGGGCCGCTGTGGTCCTGACGGCCGCCGTGGCCGGACCCGCCTGCGCGCCGTCGCCGGGGGCGCAGAACGCGGCGCGCTTCGCCTCGTACGACCTCTCGAACGAGGGCCTCTTCAAGCTGGCGTCGGGCATGGATCCGGCGATGCGGGCGCTGGCCGTGCGGCACGATCCCGCCTCTCGCGCGCCGGACCTGTGGGCGCGGCCCCAGGGCTGGGGCAGCCTCGATATCGAAGACGTTCCCGATCTGGGACTAGCCACCGAGACCGACAGCGCCACGGCCGAGGAGGTGAACGCGCTTCGCCCGTTCTCGCGCCTGCCGATCCGGCCGATGAAGCCGTTCGTGCTGAAGGCCACGGGCCCCGACCGCGCGCGGGCCGTCCAGTGCCTGGCCGAGGCGGTGTACTACGAGGCCGCCCGGGAGCCGGACGTCGGCCAGGAAGCCGTGGCCCAGGTGGTGCTGAACCGGATGCGCCACCCGGCCTATCCGAAGTCGGTCTGCGGCGTGGTCTACCAGGGCTCGGCCCGGGCGACCGGCTGCCAGTTCACGTTCACCTGCGACGGCTCGCTCCGCTACGCGCCGGAGCCTGGGCTGTGGAAGCGCGCCCGCGCCGTCGCCGAGCGGGCCCTGAACGGCTACGTGGACAAGACCGTGGGCTCGGCGACCCACTATCACGCGCAGTACGTGTCGCCGTACTGGGCGCCGACGCTGGTGAAGATGACCCGGGTGGGACAGCACATCTTCTACCGCTGGACCGGACCGTGGGGCGAGCCGCCGGCCTTCACCGGCCGCTATGCCGGAGGCGAGGCCTACCTGTCGCCGGCGGTGCTGGGCGGGCTGGATTCGCGGACGCAAGGCGGCCTGCTGTCGCCAGAGACACAGGGCATCGCCTCCGAGCGCAAGATCACCCTGGCCGTGGCCGGCGAGGTGCGCACCTACAGCGTCGTCGACCCCACCCTGCCGGGCGGCGAGCGGACGCGGGTGATGGGCGTCCTGATGTCCACGCGCCGCCAGCCGACCGCTGAGGAGGTCAAGCGCATCAACCAGAGCCTGGAGGCGATGGAGCGGGCGATGGACCAGAAGCCTGCGGCTGCGAGCCCTTCGCCCGCGCCGGTGACCGCCGCGCCCGCGGCTACCTGAACGCCACGCGCAGCTTGGCGCCCACGAACCGGCCGGTGGGGTCGTAGCCCCGCGTGGCGGCCGCGCCGGCCTTGCGCTCGGCGCCCGGCTCCAGGCCGCAGAGGAAGCCCAGCGAGCCCACCACCCCCTCGTCGCTCAGCCGGCGGTCCAGCGATGTCTTGGCGACGCCCGCGATCCGCGGCTCCGGCGCATGGGCGTAGCGCGGCGTGAAGGCGGGCTTGGCCTCGGCGAGGTCCATGGCGAGGCTCTGCGGCGGCGCGCGCAGCGGCGCGGACAGCAGAGCTTCGGCGGCGGTCTGGGCCTGGGCGGCTCCGGCGGTGAGCGAAAGGGCCAGGACGAAGGCAGCGGACTTCATGAGACCATCCTAGCCGGATCAGGCGGAAAAGGCGTCGGGATAGGTGACGCTCAGCGGATCGTCGAAGGCGCCCGGTTCGATGGCCAGGGCCATGAACGCTGGACCGCCCGCGTAGACGGAGCGGACCTGGGCGGCGGCCTCCGCAGAAAAGCCGAACCGGGGGTAGTAGGTGGGATGGCCCAGCACGATCACCCCGTGCGCGCCGAACTCGCGGGCCTGCTCCAGGCTGGCGCGGACCAGGGCCGAGCCGAGGCCCGCCCGCTGGACGCTCGGCCGGACGGCCACGGGCGCGAGGGCGGCGTAGAGGTGAGGGCTCTGCGCCCACAGGCGGCTGAACAGGATGTGGCCGTCGATGCGCCCGTCCTCAATGGCCACGAGTTCGAACAGGACGTCGCCGTCGGCGCGGAGGCGCTCGACCAGGCGCGCCTCGTCGGGCTGGCCGAAGGCGGCCTCGACGATCTCGGCGATGGCGGCATGGTCGACGGTGCGGGCGTGCCGGATCATCGGGCGAGGTTAGCCCGCCGCGCGGCCGGCGTCAGGCTAGATCACGGATCGTGGCGGAAGCTGCGGGTCTCCCGCGCCGCCTGCGGCATGTCCTGGCGCTCGTTGCGCAGGGCTTCCAGGGCCAGCTTGCGCCAGCCCTCGGCGATGGAGAGGTAGACGTCCTTCTCGGCCGGGCTCCCGGCCTTGGCGGCCAGGCGCATCACCACCTCGGCCTGCATCCTGTACCGATCACTCGCACTCTGGTTTTGCGGTTCCACGTGGGCATAACCGCCGAACCGCGGGTCGGGTTTCCGACTCAAGCGGAGCCGTTGCGATTAATTCTCACCAAACGCCGATCTTCTGCGCCTCCTGGTGGCTGATCGGGTGGTGAGCGGCCTTGTGGTCCTCCTCGGCCAGGAACCGCACGGCTTCCAGCGCAGCCATGCAGCCCATGCCGGCGGCGGTCACGGCCTGGCGGTAGACGTCGTCGGTGACGTCGCCGGCGGCGTAGACGCCCTCGATGGCGGTCGAGGCCGTGCCCGGCTTCACCTTCAGATAGCCCGAGGCGTCCATCTCGAGTTGGCCCTTGAAGAGCTGCGAGGCCGGGGCGTGGCCGATCGCGATGAAGACGCCGTCGGCGGGCACGGTCTGGACGGCGCCGGTGTTCACGTTCTTCAGCCGCGCGCCGGTGACGCCCATGGGGTCGGTCTCGCCGACCACCTCGTCCAGGACATGCTCCCAGATCACCTCGATCTTGGGATGCTTGAACAGGCGCTCCTGCAGGATCCGCTCGGCGCGGAACTCGTCCTTGCGGTGCACGACGGTGACCTTGGCGGCGAAGTTGGTGAGGAACAGGGCCTCCTCCACCGCGGTGTTGCCGCCGCCCACCACGATCACGTTCTTGCCGCGGTAGAAGAAGCCGTCGCAGGTGGCGCAGGCCGAGACGCCGAACCCCTGGAACTTCTGTTCGGTCTCGATCCCCAGCCACTTGGCCTGGGCGCCGGTGGCGATGATCAGGGTCTCGGCCAGCCACACCTGGCCGCTGTCGGTCTCCAGCCGGAACGGCCGCTTCGACAGGTCGGCCTTGGTGACGATGTCGCTGACGATCTCGGTCCCGACGTGCTCCGCCTGGGCCTGCATCTGCTCCATCAGCCAGGGCCCCTGGATGACGTCGGCGAAGCCGGGATAGTTCTCCACGTCGGTGGTGATGGTGAGCTGGCCGCCGGGCTGGATGCCCTGGATCAGCACGGGGTTCAGCAGGGCGCGCGCAGCATAGACGGCGGCGGTGTAGCCGGCGGGGCCGGAGCCCACGATCAGGCAGCGGACGGAACGAGGTTCGGACATGGCGCCAATGTAGTGTCGATTCCGGGCGGGTGCGACGGCAGATGCCGGGTTGGTTAACACCGCTTTCAGCGAGACGGCGTTAGATTTCCTGGATGGGTACGTCGCCTGAGATCGAGATCGCCGGCCGGAAGATCGGCGCGGACCATCCGCCGTTCGTGATCTGCGAGCTGTCGGGCAACCACAACGGCAGCCTGGACCGGGCCCTGGCCATGGTGGACGCGGCCGCCGACACGGGCTGCGACGCGATCAAGATCCAGACCTATACCGCCGACACCATCACCATGGACGTGGACCGGCCGGAGTTCCGGATCACCGGCGGCCTGTGGGACGGCCGCAGCCTCTACGAGCTCTACCAGGAGGCCTACACCCCCTACGAATGGCACGCGGCGATCTTCGAGCGGGCGCGGGCGCGAGGCGTGATCATCTTCTCCAGCCCCTTCGACGAGACGGCGGTGGACCTGCTGGCCGGCCTGGACGCGCCCGCCTACAAGATCGCCTCGTTCGAGGCCGTCGACCTGCCGCTGATCCGTTACGCGGCGGGCAAGGGGCGGCCCCTGATCATCTCCACCGGCATGGCCAACCTGGCCGAGATCGAGGCGGCGCGGGACGCGGCGCTGGCGGGCGGCGCGCCGGGCGTGGTGCTGCTGCACTGCGTCTCGAGCTATCCGGCCACCTTCGCCGACGCCAATGTCCGCACCGTCGCCGACATGGCCCAGCGGTTCGGCTGCCCGGTCGGGCTGTCGGACCACACGCCCGGCACGGCGGCCTCGGTGGCGGCCGTGGCCATGGGCGCCAGCGTGATCGAAAAGCACTTCACCCTGGCGCGCGCCGACGGCGGGCCGGACGCGGCGTTCAGCCTGGAGCCGGCGGAGTTCAAGGCGCTGGTGGACGACACCAGGGCGGCCTGGTCCGCGCTGGGCCGGGCGCACTACGACCTCCTGGGCTCCGAACGCGGCAACGTGCAGTTCCGCCGCTCGCTCTACGTGGCCGCCGACGTGAAGGCGGGCGAGCCCCTGACGCGGGCCAACGTGCGCTCGATCCGGCCGGGCAACGGCCTGGCCCCCGCGCACCTCGACGCGGTGCTGGGGCGGAAGGCCGTCCGTGACCTGACGCGGGGCGAGCCGCTGGCCTGGGACATGCTCGCCTAGCTTCCCGCTAGATTAGTTATCAACGATCACTTAGATTGATCTGCATCAAGGGCCGGGCCCTGGCAGGCGCACATGGTCGGCCCCAACAAAACATTGGGAGGCTTGAGCCATGAATGCTGTCACCGCGACCGCCACGGACGCCGGCCACTTCGACGTCCTGATCGTGGGGGCAGGGATCTCGGGGGTCGGCGCCGCCTACCACCTGCGCCAGCAGTCGCCCGATCGGTCGTTCGTGGTGCTCGAGACCCTCGAAAGCTTCGGCGGCACCTGGCTGACCCACAAGTATCCGGGCATCCGGTCGGACAGCGACCTCTACACCTTCGGCTATCGGTTCAAGCCCTGGGTGGGCCCGCCCATCGCCACCGCGGAAGAGATCCTCTCGTACATGGGCGAGGTGATCGAAGAGAACGACCTGGCGCCCCATATCCGCTATCGCCACCGCATCGAGCGGGCGACCTGGTCCAGCGAGCGGAACCTCTGGACGATCGAGGCCGTCCGCCTGGACACCGGCGAGCCGCTGCGCTTCACGGCCAACTTCCTGTGGATGTGCCAGGGCTACTACCGCCAGTCCGAGGGCTACACGCCCGAATGGGCCGGCATGGACAGCTTCAAGGGCCGCATCGTCCACCCGCAGACCTGGCCCGACGACCTGGAGCTGAAGGGCAAGAAGGTCGTGATCATCGGCTCGGGCGCCACGGCGGCGACCCTCCTGCCCAACATCGCCGACGATTGTGGGCACGTGACCCTGCTGCAGCGCTCGCCGACCTATTTCATCCCGGGCCGCAACGCGATCGACATCGCCGACCAGCTGCGGCTGCTGGAGGTCGACGAGGCCTGGATCCACGAGATCGTCCGCCGCCAGCAGCTCTACAACCAGGACCTCTTCACTCGCCGTTCCATCGACGAGCCGGAGGTCGTGAAGGCCGAACTGCTGGCCGGGGTCTCGGCCTTCGTGGGCCCGGAGATTACGGCGAAGCACTTCACGCCGACCTACCGTCCCTGGCGGCAGCGGATCGCCTTTGTGCCGGACGGCGACATCTTCCAGGCGGTGAAGCAGGGCAAGGCCTCGGTGGTCACCGACGAGATCGACCGCTTCACCGAGACGGGCATCCTGCTGAAGTCGGGCGAGACGCTGGAGGCCGACGTGATCATCACGGCCACCGGCTTCAACCTGAACGTCCTGGGCGATATCGACTTCGTGGTCGACGGCAAGCCGCTGGATTTCGCGAACACCGTCACCTACCGCGGCATGATGTTCACCGGCGTGCCCAACATGGTGTGGGTGTTCGGCTACTTCCGGGCCAGCTGGACCCTGCGGGCCGACCTGATCGCCGACTTCGTCTGCCGCCTGCTGAACCACATGCGCGACAAGGGCGTGTCCAAGGTGGAGGTCGCCCTGCGGCCCGAGGACAAGGACATGGCCCTGAAGCCGTGGATCGACCCGGAGAACTTCAACCCGGGCTACCTGATGCGCGGCATGCACCTCCTGCCCAAGGCCGGCGACAAGCCCGAGTGGCGGCACAGCCAGGACTACTGGCGCGAGAAGGACGAGCTGCCGCTGATCGACCTGGACGACCCGGCGTTTGTCTATGGGGGCAAGGCGGAGGCGGAGACCAAGGCCGCCTGACGGCCGATCGGCGCCATCGTAAGCGGGAGTTAACGCGAAGGGGGTCTTCTCCGTCCTTAACCATGAGGCTGCGGAGACTCCCGTGAACATGATGGCGAAGCCGATGGCCGGCCCGGGGCCGGCCGCCGACGCGATCTCGGACTTCATCGAGACCGGCGCGCACCTGTTCCAGGCGCCCGTGGACGCCGCGGCGGCCACCGGCCTTCTGGCCGACATCCGCGCCACGCGGGCGTTCGACGAGACGCTGTTCCTGAGCGAGGCCGAGTTCGACGCCGACCCGCAATACACCGGCGTGAACCCCCGGCCCGGCCGCAACCTCCTGGAGCGGTTCGAGGACCGGCTGGGCTTCGTCGAGCAGGCGCCGCAGATCGTCGAGGCGGTCACCGCCCTCCTGGGCCACGACTATGAGATCCTGAACAAGAAGGTCGTCTGCGGTGTGCCCGCCCGGTCGATCCCCGACTGGCTGAAGGCGCGCATCCACGGCAACCCGGTGAACAACCTGGGCGCCTACATGAAGCCCCAGAACCGGGACATCACCTACTTCTACGGCATCGACTTCCACCAGGACCTGATCGACTACAAGGAACGGGAAGCCGATTTCCTCACCCTCTACGTCTATCTGCACCCGGTGACGCGGGCGGACGCGCCGCTGTACCTGCTGGAGGGCAGCCACAAGCTGGGCGGCTCGGTGTTCCCGCACGACCTGACCCGCGCCACGCCCGACACCTGGCTCTACCGCAACGGCGAGCATGGCGAGGTCGAGACCCGGCAGCGGATCCTGACCGGCGGCGCCGGCTTTGCGGCCATGTGGCACGCCTGCACGCTGCACGGCACCCAGCCGGACGCCGCCGACCACGAGCGGATCTCGCTGCGCTACCTCATCGCCCGCGGCAAAGGCCGCGCGCCGGGCATGGAAGCGGTGAACGCCACCCTCCAGGGCCCCCTCAGCCTCACCGACACCCGCAAGGATCTCGGCGCCGACGGCGCGGCGGTGATCCGGGCGAACACGGTGCTGAAGGCGTAGGAGCTCCATGGCCGGGCTTGTCCCGGCCATGATGGCGTCGAGCGCTAGGCGGTCTTGTCGATCCAGCGCTGGAACATGCGCCGGTAGTCGGCCTCGAGCCGGCGGGTGAAACCCACTTCGTCGCGATAGGCCGAGTTGTCGAAGCCCGGGCGGACGCGTGCGCGCAGCGCATCGAGCGCCTGGACGTCGGCCGTCAGCTCCAAGGCCCTGGCGACATAGGCGTCCCAGTCCTCAACCACCAGCTCCTCCAGGCCGCAGGGCAGAAGCAGGGGCAGGGGCGTCCGCGAATAGAAGTCCTGACCTTTCAGGACCAGGACCGGCACGCCGTTCGCGATCGCGTCCACCGTCGTGGTGCCGCCTGGCACGGGAGATGGGTCCAACGCCAGGTCGATGTCGTGGAACTCCCGCGTGTAGTCGGGACCGGTGGTGTGGCCGCGAAACTCGATCTGTTCGGGCCGAACGCCGAAGGCGGCGAAACGAGCCTGGGTCACCCGCTGAAGCACCGGGTCGGTGAAGAGGCCGTACTTCAGGATCAGGCGGTCGGCGGGGCGGGCCTTCAGAATGGTCGCCCAGCCGGCGACCGTGGCGTCGTTCAGTTTCGCCGGATTGTTGAACGAGCCGAACGTCACATAGCCATTCTTCAGCGCGGGCGTGGGCGTGGGCGGATGGCGTTCGGCGCTCGGGCGGTACGGCGCCATGATCTCGCCCGTCCGCCAGATCTCCTCGGTGAAGTAGGCTTCGTTGCCTGGGACTTCCATGGAGTCGGCGTGCATGACGTAGTCCATGCAGGTGAGGCCGGTGGTCTGCATGAAGTTGATCCAGCCGATCTGGACAGGGGCCGGCCGAAGGGTGAAGACCCTCAAGCGGCTGCCGGCCGTGTGGCCCCAGACGTCCACCAGGATGTCGATGCGGTCGCCACGGATGAGTTCGGCCGCGTCCTCGTCCGACAGATGCCCGATCTTGCGCATCGTGCAGTGGTCGGGCAGCGGCGCTTCGGCGGCCGGATCCGGCGTGTAGAGGAAGACCTCGACCGCCTGCGGATCGTGCGCCTCGAACACGGGGACCGTGGAAGGCGCCACCTGGTTTCTGGTGAAGCTGGGGCCGACGTAGCCGATGCGCAGCTTCCGTTCGGCGGTGCGGGGATTGGCGAAGGCGGGCGGTGGCCCGGGCGGTGCGGCCGCGTAGAGTTCGCCCCAGCGCCGGCTCTCCGCGGAGACCCGCGCCAGACGATCGTCCACATAGAACAGCGGATAGAGCAGGAACTGGTGCACGCCGGGGATCGAGAACACCTCGGAGGCCGCCGTGAAGACATCCACCGCCTCCTGGATGCGTCCCTGATGCTGAAGGGACAGTCCGTAGGTGACCATGGTGTTGGGATCGAGGTTGTCGAAATCCAGCGCCCGCCCGAGGCAGTAGCTGGCGGAGGCCATCAGCTTGCGCGCGTAGAGCTGAGTGCCGACCTGGGCCGCGTAGGGCCGATCGGCGCCGAGCCGCCGGACGTCGACATCGAGGGCCTGTAGCACCGCAAGCGCGTGCAGCGTGCGGGCCTCGTCGAGGATGCCTGCCGCCTGTTCGCCCGCGCCGGCCGCAGCGGCGGCGCTGGCGAGCCAGTAGCGGGTTTCGTAGTCGGAAGAATCCTGCAGGCAACGGGCCTGGAAGTGGCTGATGGCGGCTGCCAGGTCACCCTCGTGGAAGGCGGCGACGCCCAGCGCGCGCTGATCGCGCGTCTCAAGGCCGTCCAGGGCTGCAAGCGCGCTCATCCGTCTCTCCACGTCTTCGGCGGCGACTATCTGCTGCGCCGATTGAGGAGGCGTTAACCATGTCGGATCTGCTCGCCGAGGACGGCGAGCTCGTCGTCGGCCAGGCGCTGGAGGATCGAACCGCCCGCGCCGCCCCAAGGTCCGAGGAACTCCAGCTCGATGCCGGCGGCGCCGAAGGCCTCGGCGTCGTAGAGGTCGCGGCCGCCGGGCGCGTTGAGATAACGCGTTGCGCCGAGCCGGCGGGCGATTTCGAGGATGCGATCCTGGGCGCGGTAGCTCTGCGGCACGTCCAGGGACGACGAACGCACCACGTTCCACCGGAGGCCGAGCAGCCGGCAGGCCTCTTCCAGCAGGCCGGCGATGTAGTCGCCGGGCGATCCTTCGGCCTGGCGCACCCGGTGCAGCAGCGGCTCATGGGCCCCGCCGCGC
The DNA here is from genome assembly GCF_001824475.1 of Phenylobacterium sp. RIFCSPHIGHO2_01_FULL_69_31. Lineage (GTDB taxonomy): Bacteria > Pseudomonadota > Alphaproteobacteria > Caulobacterales > Caulobacteraceae > Phenylobacterium. Next base: position 101,720 of record NZ_MHXN01000011.1, read on the forward strand.
GCCGCAACGGGGAAGGGCCGCAAGCGGTCGCCGATGGCTGCGCGCGCGTCGTCCGCAAACTGAAGATCGCGGATCAGCACGTCCTGCGGCGCGGGCTTCAGCGGCAGGGTCAGCCACTGTTCCTCGCCGCGCGCGTCCAGCAGCTTGTTTCGATGCAGCCAGCCCCGACGCGGGAACTGGACACAGTCGTAGATGACGAACAGGTCGGTCTGGGCGATCAGGCGGAAGTATCCTGCGTAGGGCAGGAAGTAGGGCTGCATGATCGCGATGGCCGCCATGGCGTCAGTCGACGGCGTCCGGGAAGATTGTCCGCAGGTCGGCCGGCTTCGGGAAGTCCGGGACGATCAGGTCGGTCTGGTAGGAATACTTGTACGGCGTGGGATAGCCATGCTCGACGTAGGTCGGCTCGGCGGCGTTGTTGAAGCGGGTGCTGAAGGCGATCCGGACGTTGCCATCGCCGGTCTCACCGGTGCGGTGGACGAGGAACGAGGAGAAGATCACCCCATCGCCAGGCTCCATCGGCAGCGGGCGGTACTGATCCTCGGTGATGCGTGGGTCGCTGACCGTGGGCGTCATAATGTGCTCGACAGTGTCCAGGAGGCCGTAGAGGTGCGAGCCCGGGATCACCTCCAGCGGGTGGGACGTGGCGGTCACCGGCGTGGTGGGCGCCCAAAGGACGACGGAATCCAGGCTGCCCTGCATGCTGCGCCAATCCTGGTGCGGCGGCGACTTGTGGTAGCCGCCCGGGATCCGCAGGGTCTCGGACATGATGTGGTTGGAAAGCCGCGTCGAGAGCACCGGCACGGCGACCCCGGCCGCGCGCACCAGCTCCACGATCGCATCCGACGCCATGATCCGGTGGGCCGACGGGACCATCTGGGTCATCCGGGCGGTGGCGATGTAGGTCGGCACGTCCACGGCCAGGAGGCGAGCGGCATTGGCGTGAAACGCCTCCCGGGAGGTTCCGGCATCGACGGGCAAGCCCAGCCGGCGCAGCTGCTGAGCGAAGAGCTCCCCCATCTCGGCATTGAGCTGCTGGAGGTCGCGCGGGTCGAGAAGCCCGCGGGCGACGAAGAAGCCCTCGCGGAGGAACGCCTCACGATCGATGACGGGCGAGGCGGGCCGGGCGAGGCGGGCGGGCTTGTTCATGCGGTCTCTCCGGCGCCCGGCGGGGCGCAGATGGCGTAGATGCTGGCGCAGAGGTCCGGGTAGAGCGCGCCCAGCTTGAAGCAGCCTTCCAGGTAGTCCTCGCCGATCAGGCCACTGGCGATCAGCTTGTCGAACTGGAAGTTGGCGAACGGCTTGAAGAACACGCCGCCGGTCTCGACGGCGACCAGGCCAGCTTCCGCAACGTGCGCCTTCAGGGCCGGCAGGTCATAGGTGCGGCGATGCCCGTGCTCGAACTCGCCAGGCGTCACGGCTGTAGGATGCGAGATCAGGCCCATGGCCACGGCGATCTGGCGCGAGGCGGCGTTGGCGTTCGGCACCACCAGGAAGAGACGGCCGCTCGGCGTGAGCCAGGTCCCGATCCGGCGGAGCAGTTCGACCGGCTCGTCCAGATGTTCCAGCGTATGGGTCAGGAACACGGCGTCGAACTTGGCGGCGGGCTCGAAGTCCTCGAAGCGGCTGAGGACGAAGGTGACGCCCGGCGGGGCCTTGGCGCGGGCGATGTCGATCAGGTCGCTCGAGCCTTCGACCGTCGTCAGGTCCGGGAAGATGGCCGCGAGGCGCCGAGTGAACTCGCCCTCGAAGCAGCCCATTTCCAGGGCGCGGCCGCCGCGGGGCAGCTTCGCCTCGAACGTCCGCAGCATGTAGGCGTGCATGCGGTAGTCGAAGTCGTAGGCGTACTTGCGGTCTTCGGTGTCGGCGAATTCCCGGTTGAGGTCGCGCTGGGCGGTCATCCCTGGTCGCCCCGGTACATGCGACGCTCGGGCGGCTGGTACCACTCGTCGAGGCTGGCCGGGACGCGGGCGTTGTAGCCGATCACCTGGCGGGTGTGCGCGGTGAGCGAGGCGCCGGCGTCGTAGCCCAGGACCCGGGGGTAGTCGAACTGCTGCTTGATGAAGGGGCGGCAGTACATGGGTGTGACGGAGCGGCGGGCGCGGTCGGTCGTGTTGTTTCCGCCCGCATGCCAGACGTTGGAGTTGAACACGAGGACGCTGCCCGCCGGGCCGGTTGCGCGCTCGGCGTGGGCGTAGAAGTCCTCGTCCGACGGCTTCTCCGCCGCCTTGTGGGAGCCGGAGAGCATGTAGGTGGCGCCGTTGTCGGCGGTGAAGTCGTCCAGCATCACCAGGGTGTTCAGCAGTAGCGGCATGTCGCCCGAGTAGCTGCGAATGTCGCGGTGAATGCGCTGGGCGTAGGAGGTTCGACCCTGCGTGTTGATGGCGCCGCCGAAGGAATTGAGGATGTAGCGGCCGCCGAAGTAGGCCTCGTAATACGGGTTCAGGGCTTCGCTGGCGTCGATGTACTCCAGGAAGCTGGGCTTGAGACCGATCAGGTGATGGACCGTATGGTCGGCGTCCGAGGCGACGCCGTTCTTCTCCTGCATCGCCCGGCATATGTCCCAGGCAGCTTCGAGATCCTCGGCCATGCGGGCGACGAGGGCCGGGTCGACGGCTCGCGGGAACACCACCCAGCCACGCTCGGCCATGATCGCGTTGAACTCATCGAGGCTGAGGTCGAGCTTCATAGCAAGGTGACCAGGGTCTTGGAGGGATAGAGGGTCACCTTCTCGATCGTGTAGCGGGCGTCGCGGAAGACTTCCTTGAAGGCGATGGCCTCGCCGGGCGCACCGGTCCAGGTGAGCTCGTCGAAGAGCAGCACGCTTCCGGGCATAAGGTGCGGCCGGATCGCCTTCAGCGCCGCGACCGTGGGCTCGTAGGGGCCCATGTCGAAGAAGGCGAAGGCCACCAGGGTCTCCGGATGGTCGGCAAAGTACTTCGGCGCAGTTTGCGCCACATCGCCGGCGATCAGCTGGTGCCCGCCCGGGATGTGACCGAAGGCGTTCATGGCCTCGTGCACGCGAAGCAGTTCGGCCAGGTAGTCCGGATAGGCGCTGCCGGTGTTGTAGCCGCCGTGGGTCTCGGTGGACTTCGCGGCCATGCCGGCGTCCTCCGGGTAGCCGGAGAAGGTGTCGAAGCCGATGATCGTGCGCTGCTTGTTGAACGGCTCGTAGATCGCTCGGAGGTTCTCCATGAGCACCAGGTTCTGGCCGCGCCACGTGCCGAACTCGATCAGGGCGCCCGGCAGGGACTGGATGCGCTTGTAGACCTCGCTAAGGACCAGGAACTTCACCAGTAGAGAACTGCGCGTGTAGAGCCCGAGGTTGAACATCAGCTCGCCCGGATCGAGCGGGCTGGCGTTCATCATCTCGCGGAGCCGTTCGCGCGCGGCAAGGCCGGCGTCCTGGGCGGTGGTGGCTTCGACGGGGGTGTCGCCGGTCATCGATCCTCCTCCAGGACGGCGTAGCCGAAGCCGGTGCGCCCGAAGCCATTGCCGTTGAAGAACATGACGATGCGGTCGTCGATCCGGGCCACGAACGGGTAGCAGGTCATGGTCGAAGCCCAGGGGGCGACGCCCACGTCCAGGCCGCACGCCTGGTCCATCCGGGTCCAGTCCAGGCCATCCGGGCTTTCGGCATAGCCGATGCGATAGGCGCCGGCGCCGTCGCGGTAGTCGACGCTGTCGCGGTAGCAGTACCACATGCGGTAGCGGTCGCCGTCGCGGATCACCGTCGGATGGGAGAAGGCCTCGCGGTCGTGGGTCGGACGGATGCAGAGATGGTTCGGCCGCTCCCAGGTCACGCCGTCGCGGGAGTGGCAGTACTTGATCACGTAGACGGGCTCGTACTTGCCCTCGACGTCGGTCCAGCGGACACCTGAGATGTACCACATGCGCCAGAGGTCGCCCTCGCGCAGGATGCTCGGCGTCACGGCGATGTAGGGTTCGGCCGGGCAGCGCTCCAGCACGGGGCCCTCGTAGAGACGGCGGAAGGTGTCCCCGTCATCGTCGCTGACCGCGATGCCGACCGAGTTGCGGTAGGGCACCGTCACGCCACGGTTCCAGCCGGAATAGTACAGCCAGACCTGGCCGTTATGGCGGACGGGAAAGCTGGGCATGGCCCCGTCGTCGTCGAAGGTCCCCGGCGCGCCGAATCCCAGGATCGGCTGTTTGTGGGCGTAGATCACCCGGCCGAGGTCGCCTCGGTCGAGGTCGACGTAGGTGGTGTAGCTGCGACCGTCGGCGTAGCGGTCGGCGTAGAACACGCGCACCTTGTCATCGTAGACGAGGGCCGTCGGCACCTGGGCATGCGTGCCCGCCCAGTCATGCTCGGAAGGGTCGAAGATCCGACCCATGACCCGCCAGCCCATGGTCGCCTCAGATCCCCCGGAGCCGGTCGCTGGTGACCTTGCTGGGCTCGGTGGCTGCGCCGATGAAGACGGCGTTGTCGTCCGAGGACTTCAAGACGAGGGCTCCGGCGCCGATCACGTTGCGCATCCCAATGGTGATGTTGTCGCGCAGCGTTGCGTTGACGCCGATGAAGGTCCCGGCGCCGATCTCGCAGTTGCCGGAGATGACGGCGTGGGAGGCGATGAAGCAGTTGTCGCCGATGCGGGTGTGGTGCCCCACGTGGTTGCCCGACCACATGATCACGTTCCGGCCCACGGTGACGTAGGGCTGGATAACGTTCTGCTCCATGATGATCGTGTTGGGGTTCGCCACGAACTTCGGCCAGACCGCGGCGCGCGGGCTGACGTGGCTGGTCAGGGTGTAGCCCTTGGCCTCGGCGGCCGCGACTTTGGCTTCGCGGAGCTTGTTCACGCCCTTGAAGCTGACCGCGACGAACATCTCGTGGGTTTCGGGCGGATAGCGGGCCTCGACCTCCTCGAAGGCCACGACCGGAAGGCCCAGATGCTCGGCGGCCGTGAGATACTCGGCGTCCACCGTCCAGGCGACGACGTTCCGGCCGCCCTCTTCGGCGAGGTAATAGTGGATGACCTCCGCCACCTGACCCATTCCGAAGATCACGACATCGCGCATGGCGCCTACCTCAAGCCCCTGCCGAGTCTCGGCGAGCGCGGCTACGGAATGGTTAATGGCGCGCCTCGCGGCGGCGGCGCTAAACCCCCGACAGCGCGTGCCGGAGGGCGGCGGCGATGCGGCCGATCTCGGCGCTGGTGAGATCGATGGAGAAGGGCAGGCCGATCACGCGGCGGCCGAGGCGATCGGTGGCGTCGAGGGGCTCGCGCGGCAGGTCGGCGAAGGCGGGGCTCGCGTGGCAGCCCAGGCCCCACCAGCGGCGGGTGTCGACCCCCTGGGCGGCGAGGCTGGCCTCGACGGCGTCCGCCGCGTCCTGCGGCAACGTCACGCAGCAGACGCTGGTGATCCAGTCCGCGCCCCAGCCGGGCTGAAACTCGACCTGCGGCAGGCCGGTGAGGCCGATCCGCAGCATCTGGGCGGCGCGCAGGAAGCGCAGGCGGTCCGCCGGCCAGCCGTCGAGCGAGGCGAGGCCGACCGCCGCGGTGTACTCGGAGAGCTTGGCGTTGGTGGCGGGCAGAAGAGAGTCGCGGCTGCCGCGGAAGCCGAAAGTGGACAGCGCGCGGACCTTGGCCGCCAGATCGGCATCGTCGGTGGCGAGGAAGCCGCCTTCGCCCGCGCCGGCCACCTTGGTGGCGTGCAGGCTCACGACCAGGGGCAGGCGCGCGTCGTCGGCGGTGTCGAAACCGGCGGCGGCGTCCACGAGCACGGGGACGCCGGTCGTCTCACGGAAGGCGCGCCATGCGGCCAGGTCCAGCGGACGGCCGAACGGCGAGACTGGGATGGCGCCCACCACGGGACCGGGCGCCTGGGAAAGCCGCGCCGCCAGCGCGGCCGGATCCAGGCTCCAGGTCTGTTCGTCCACGTCCACGAACCACGGCACGAGACCGGCCTGGAGGACGGCGTGCGCGGTCGCCACGAAGGTCCAGGCGGGCATGGCGACGAGGCCGCCCGCCGGCAGCTCCATGGCCATGAGCGTCAAGGCCAGGGCCTGGGTGCCGTTCGCCACCGTGATGACGCGCGTGCCCTCCGGAAAACGCTGGGACAGACGGTCTTCAAGCTCGGTCAGCAGGGGGCCGAAGTTGGAATACCAGCGGGCCTCGTCGATGCGCTGCAGATAGGGGAGGATGGTTTCGGCCAGAGGCAGGCGGGGACGCGCCACCACCAGCCGCGCATCGGCCTCAGCATGCGTCCTGCGCAACGGCGCCTGGTTTACGGCCAAACCGGTCCCCTCCGGAAATACCGGCTCATGGGGCCACAGCACGGTTAACACGCTGTTAGAGGCCCTGCGGTCAGGCGTCGCGGGCGCCGATCAGGTTGAGGAAGGCTTCGGCGACGCGGCCGGCGCCCAGGCCGTCGCAGACGCCGGCGCTGTTGGCGGCCAGCTGGCGGCGCAGGTTCGCGTCGCGCAGGAGCCGCATCAGGTGGCGGTCGATTACCTGGTCGAAGTCGGCTTCGCCGGCGTCGGCCACGAGGGCGGCCTCCCGCTCGGCCATGGCGCGGGCGGCGCCCCGCTGGTTGTCGGCCAGCACCACCATCAGCGACGGCAGTCCAACCACGCAGCGCTCCCAGGTGGCCGATCCGGCCGCGCCGACGCCCAGGTCGGCCTCGGCGGTCAGGCGCGCCATGTGCGGGGTGTCGACATGCAGCATCAGGCGCGGGTCGCGGCGGGCGATCTTGGTCAGCGCGGGGAGGCTGGGCGCCGCGCCGCCCAGAACCACGTCCAGGCCGATGTCGTGGATGCGAGGCCGCAGCAGGTCGACGACGCGGCCCGTGATCCCGCCGACATCGGTCAGGCCCATGGAGACGAGGATCCGCAGCACGGGCTCGCCTCTCCACGCGAGGGCCGGCTCGCGCACGGCGGCGAACTCGGGGCGGACCGGGGCGTAGACGGGGCCAAGGAGCAGGCGCGTGGCCTCGTCGGTCAGCCCCAGATAGTCGGCGGCTTTCCGCTCTGGGCCGGAGTCGAGAACGATGTCGGCGCCCAGCGGCCGGTCGGCCAGATCGTCGATCACCAGCACCGGGCGGCCGCGCGCCATGGCGCGGTGGTCCGGTTCGGCCAGGCCGTAGTGGTCGAAGACGATGGCGTCGAAGGCCTCCCGGGCCGCCGCGGCAGCCAGGTCGTCGCCCGCGATCCGCGGGACTTCGGGGGCGAAGGCTTCCAAGAGTTCGCCGGCCATCGGCGGCCCGAGGAAGACGCAGGCCGCGCCCTGGGCGGTGAGCGCCCGGGCCAGGGTCAGGGAGCGCATGACGTGTCCGCCGCCCACAGCTGGGCCGGCGTCGACGACGAAGAGAATGCGCGGTCCGGTCATGGCCTTGCCTCGCCCGGCAATGGGGCGACGTCGGGGCGGGGGAGCGCGGCGCCGATCATGGCCCCCGTGATGAGCCGATGCGGCCCAAAAGCAAAGGGCCGCCCCGAAGGGCGGCCCAGGAACCCCGATGAGGGTTCGGTTAGATGAAGTTGGTTTCGGAGATGTCGGTCAGCGCCTTGCCGGTCAGCAGGATCGCATCGTCGGCCGTCCCGTCGGCGTTGCCATCGACGAAGACGACCACATCCGAGCCGACCAGGATGGAGACGTAGATGACCGTGTTGTCCATCGCCGTGTTGGCCAGGGCCAGCGCGGCGGCGAAGTCGGTCGCCGAGGTGATCTCGAGGTAGTTTGCCCCGGTGCCCGCGTCGTCGATGTCGATGAAGTCGGCCGCGGCCCAATCGGTGATGGTGTCGATCGAGCCCGAGCTCGCCACGCCGCTGTCGCTGGCGGCGAACACGAAGGTGTCCGCACCCGTGCCGCCGGTCATCACGTCGCGGAGCGCGCCACCCGTGATGGTGTCCGTGCCCGACCCGGCGGTGATGGTGTCGGTGCCCGCGCCGCCGCTGACGACGTTGGCGCCTTCGCCCGCACCGATGCTGTCATTGCCGGCCGCAGCGGTGATGGTGTCGTTGCCGCTGGTCGCCGTGATGCTGTCGGAGCCGCCGCCGGTCGTGATGCTGTTCGCACCCGCGCCGCCGTCGACGATGTTGTCGTCGGAGCCGCCCCCGGTGATGGTGTCCGCGCCTTCGCCACCCTGGATGGCCGCGCGGCCGCCGAAGGTGATGATGTCGTCGCCGGTCCCGCCGTTGACCAGATCGACGCCGCCCGCGCTGGTGGTCGAGACGGAGATCGTGTCGTTGCCGGCGCCGCCGTTGACGGAGTCGTTTCCGGTCCCGGTCGAGACGCTGTCCGCGCCGCCGCCGGTGGTGACGGTGTTGTTGCCGTCCCCTGCGTCGACCGTGTTGGCGCCTTCGCCGGCGCTCACGTTGTCGTTGCCGTCGCCGGTGGAGAGGCTGTCGGCGCCGGAGCCGGACGTCACGGAGTCGTTGCCCGTACCCGAGGCGAGGCTGTTGACGCCCTCGCCCAGCGCAATGGTCGCGTGCCCGCTGGTCGTCGAGACGGTGTCGTCGCCGGCGCCGGTGCTGATCGAGATCGCGGCCGTGGAGCCGGTGACGGTGTCGTTGCCTTCGCCGCCGACGACCGTGCCGCCGCCGCCGGTGACGGAGATCACATTGGCGCCCGCGCCGGCGTCTATGGAGTTGACGCCCGCGCCGCCGGCGATGGTGTCGTTGCCCGTACCGGTACTGATCGTGTCGTCGCCCGTGCCCGTGGTGACGCTGTCGGTCCCGGCGTCGGTGGTGACCCGGTTGGCGCCATCGCCGGCCGCCACGGTGTCGTTGCCGTCCCCGGTCGTGATCAGGTCTGCGTCGGTCCCGCTGACGATGCTGTCGTTGCCAGCGCCGGTGGTGATCGTGTTGTCGCCGTCGCCTGCGTTGATCGAGTTCGCACCCGCGCCGCCGTCGATCACGTCCGCGCCGCCGGTGCTCGCGAGGGTGTCGTCACCCGCGCCGAGCGAGATGTTGTTGGCGCCCGCGCCGCCGTCGACGGAGTCGTTTCCGTCACCCGCGTTGATGGTGTCGGCGCCGCCGCCGGCCGTGATCGTGTCGGCGCCGATACCGCCATCGAGCGAGTCAGCGCCGCCGTTGCCCGTGACGACGTCGTCGCCATCCTGACCGCCGAGCGTATCGGCGGCGGTGGAGCCGGCGATCGTGTCGTTGCCCAGGTTGCCGAGGACGTAGTCGCCGCCGCCCTGGTTGGCGTTGATGTTGTCGTTGCCTTGGCCGCCCAGCAGCAGGTCGAGGCCCGCGCCGCCGGTGATGGTGTCGTCGCCGAGATTGCCCTGGGCGAACTGCAGGACCGACGCGGTGGCGAAGCCGCCGACGTCGATGGTGTCGTTGTCGCGGCCGCCGTAGATGACGTCGTCGCCGCCTTCGCCCGACAGCGTGTCCTCACCCTGGTTGCCCTGGAGCACGTCGTTGCCGTCGCCGCCGCGGAGCGAATCGTCGCCGGTGCCGCCGTAGAGGCCGTCGGCGGCGGACCCGCCCTGCACCGTATCGTCGCCGGTCGTGCCCGCGTAGAGCAGCGAGCTGTCGGCGAAGATGGCGGCCGAGCCGCCCATGTTCGAGGTGGCGCGGAAGCCGCCCGGATCCGAGAATTGCAGCGTCTTGGTCGGCGCCGTCAGCACCACGTAGTCCGGCGTGTTGACGGTGAAGGGTACGAAGCTCACCGACACCTGCGCGGCCGTCACCGTCTGGTTGGTGAAGATCATCTGGTCGGTCGCGGAATTGAAGGACGCCGCCTGCGCAGCGGTCATTTCCTCAAAGAAGTAAGTCGCCACTGTGCGGCCCCCGTATACGAATCGGTTGGTGTCCCTTGCGGGCAGGCTATCCACAAATCCTTAGACAAAGTTACCGCAGGGCGCGAGCCGGGCGAGAAAACCTAGCCTAAAGTTGAGCCGGGGCCGGCGTCAGGCCGATCCGTCGTAACGGTGCAGCAGTTCGCGGGCGGCTCGATCGGTTTCTAGCAGGGGCGCATAAGGCGGCGCTGTCAACTCGCCGACAAAGGGACGTGCGATGTTCCGTCGCTGCAGTTCGGCGTGGAAGCGGGCGAGCTTGGCGCTGCGGCCGTCCATGGGAAGCACGAAGAGCGGCTTGCCGGTCGCCGCGGCGTCGGTGGCGAGGTTGGTGGAGTCCTCGGTGACCAGGATGGCGTCGGCGGCGGCCAGGAACGCGAAGTAGGGGTTCTCACCCGCCCCTTCCCAGATGATCCCCGGCAGATGGCGCAGGGCCGCGGTCATCGCCTGCTGCGCCGCGACCGGCGTTCGCCGGGTGAACGAGAGCAGCAGCGCGCCCCCGGCCCCCTCGACCGCGGAGGCGATCGCGGCGGACAGTGCGCGCGCCCGCGCCGGCGACAGGTCGTGGGCCTTGGACTTGCCGCCGACGATCACGGCTACGCGCGGGTGGGGCAGGGGCGCCAGCCGCTCCTGGAACCGGGCGAGCTCCAGCCCGAGCTTCTCGGCGGTGATCCGGTTGGGCGCCCCCAGGATCGGAAAGACGTTGGGGCCGGCGAGGCCGTCGTGTTCCGGGGGAACCACCAGGTCGAAGCTGGAGAGGGGCGCCTTGGGATCCTGGAGCTGCACGACGAAGGTGCGCCCTTCGCTCCATTTCAGCATGCGGGTGGAGAGCGGCAGCGTGGCCCGCCCGGCGGCGATCCATATGTCGGGATAGGGGGCGGCGATGGGGTCGCCGCTTTGCGCCCGGGGCGGAATCAGCCGCCAGGGCAGCCGGCCGAGACCGGCGCGCCAGCCGATCCGCTTGACCGCGATGTGCGCCGGCTTCAGGCGCGCGACCGCTTCGGCCAGGCCCAGGGCCTGGGCTTCGATGCCGGCGCGGCCGTCCGAGACGGCCCAAATCCTCAGGGGACGCGGGGCCGCCATCGGGCGGGGGTCAGACCCACTCGACCTTGGTGATCTCGTAGGACTTGCCGCCGCCGGGGGTCATGACCTCCACGACGTCGCCCGTCTCCTTGCCGATGATCGCCCGCGCGATCGGCGAGGTGATCGAGACGCGGCCGCTCTTCACGTCGGCCTCGTGCTCGCCCACGATCTGGTAGCGGGCCTCCTCCTCGGTGTCCTCGTCGACCACCGAGACGGTGGCGCCGAACTTCACCTGGCTGCCCGACAGCTTGGAGACGTCGATCACCTGGGCCCGCGCCATGCGGTCTTCGATGTCGGCGATCTGGCCTTCGATCCAGCCCTGGCGCTCCTTGGCCGCGTGATACTCGGCGTTCTCGGAGAGATCGCCGTGCGCGCGCGCCTCGGCGATCGCCGCAATCACGGCGGGCCGCTCGATCGTCTTCAAACGCTTCAGTTCTTCGTCCAGGGCCTTGTAGCCCTCGACGGTCATCGGAACTTTTTCCATCGTGACTCGAGGTTCGCCTTGGTGATCCCCACCCCGGCCGCGGGCGAATGCGACCCGGGGGCAAAGAAGCTAGGATTGTGCGCCGCAAAAATCAAGGGTGGGGCGGGAGAAGCCGCCTATCGGGGAGGCGCCCGTGATCGCCGACCCCCGCCGATCCGACCTGCGCCTCGCCAATCCGGGGCGTTCGCACTACCTGTGCCTGGACCTCAGGAGTGCGCCATGGCCGCCAAGCGCGGGATCACCCTCTATCACTCGCCGGGCAGCCGGGCGTTCACCGCCTACTGGATGCTGGAGGAGATCGGCGTCGCCTTCGACGTCCGGACCGTGGACATCCGCAAGGGCGAGCAGAAGGCGGCGGCCTATCTGAAGCTCAACCCGGCCGGCAAGGTGCCGACCCTGACCGACGGTGAGGTAGTGGTGAGCGAGAACCCCGCCATCGCGATCTACCTGGCCGACCGCTATAGCTACGGGACCCTGGCGCCGCGGATCGAGGACAGGGACCGCGGGGCCTACCTGAAGTGGATGGTCTACGCGACGGCGGTCGTGGACCCGGTGGCCTCGCTGCACGCGCAGAAGATCGACCTGCCGGGTTCGGACGTGGGCTTCGGCGCATTCGACGACATGGTGCACGCGCTGACCACGACGCTGGCGTCGCGCAAATGGCTGCTGGGCGACCGGTTCAGCGCCGCCGACGTGGTGCTGGGCGGCACCGTCTCGCGGCTGTTCTACCAGAAGGTCCTGCCCGAGCACCCGGTGCTGGTGGAGTACAACGCCCGCCTGACCCAGCGCGAGGCGTACCATCGGGCGGCCGACGCCACCTGGCCGGCGCACCTCTATCCGACCTTCCAGCACTGAGGCCGGGTCAGGCGCTCTCGCTGACGATCGCGCCTGCGAGCTCGTCGGCATCGGGCGTCTCGAACACGCCTTCGATGAACTCGAAGTGCTCGGGCTTGACCTCGATGGCGAAGTTCTCGCCGCGGATGACGTTGCGCTCGGCCACGCGCGCACGCCGCACCTCGACCGGCGCCGTGACGAAATGGAACTGCAGGGGCAGGCCCGCCCCCTCGGCGATCTCCCGCACGCGGGCGCGGTCGTCCTTCCGCATCAGGCCGATGTCGAGGATCACGGGCACGCCCGTCGCCAGCACGCCGGCGGCGACCGACCAGATCTGGGCCTCGCACCGCTGCACCCGCTCGATCATCCACTCGTATTCGATGGGCTGCGGCATGTCCGGCGCGAAGAGCTGGGCCATCCATTCGTCCAGCACGAAGGCCACCGCCTTCTCCCGGCGCGCGAAGGCGTGGGCGTAGAGGGTCTTGCCGGCGCCTGAGGGGCCGAAGATCACATGCAGGGTCGCAGCCATCCCGGCCGTCTAGCGGACCGCGGCCGAAAGGTCGACTTGACGCCCTTTATATAACCAAATAGCTATATAGCCCATGAGTTATGAACAGCAGCTCGACGCCACGTTCGCGGCCCTGGCCGATCCGACCCGCCGGGCGATCCTGTCCCGGCTGGCGACGGGGGAGGCCTCCGTGCAGGAGCTGGCCGAACCCTTCGCCATGAGCCAGCCGGCGATCTCCAAGCACCTGAAGGTGCTGGAGCGGGCGGGCCTGATCCGCCGGGGTCGCGACGCCCAGCGCCGGCCGGCGCGGATCGAGGCGCGCGCCCTGCAGGAGGCGAACGGCTGGATCGAGCGCTATCGCGCGCTTTGGGAAGCCAACTACGCGCGCCTCGACGACCTGCTGGACGAGCTGAAGACCCAGAAGAAGGACTGACCGATGCCCAAGCCTGTCGATGTCTCCACCCCCTCGGACCGGGAGATCCGCGTCGCCCGCGTGTTCGACGCGCCGGCCCGGCTGGTCTGGGACTGCCACGTGAAGCCCGAGCTGATCCGGCGATGGATGCTGGGACCGCCCGGCTGGTCGATGCCGGTCTGCGAGGTCGACCTGCGGGTCGGCGGCGCCTATCGCTACCGCTGGCGCAGCGACGAGGATGGGACGGAATTCGGCTCGAGCGGCGTGCACCGCGAGATCGTCCCCTTCGAGAGGATCGTCACCAGCGAGCGGATGGAAGGCTTCGACGGCGAGGCCATCAACACGCTTGTCTTCGAGGAGACCGGCCGCCGCACGACGGCGATCATGACCATGCTGTTCGAGTCCAAGGCGGCGCGCGACGGCGCCCTCGCGACCGGCATGAGCGACGGCATGGCCATGGGCTACGACCGGATGGACGACATCTTGTCCGAACTGGCGGCGGCCTGACCGACGTTGGCGCGCTCTCGCTGAGGGCGCGCCAGACCGGGGCTCAGCGGACGGTGAGACCGCCGTCGATAACCAGCTCCTGGCCCGTCACGTAGCGGCTCTCGTCCGAGCAGAGCCAGAGCACGCCGTTGGCGATGTCTTCCGGCCAGCCCTTCACCCCGAGGGGAACCGCCATGGCCGACATGGCGTCCAGGTCCGGCGGGGCGTTGGCGCCGGGGTTCACGGCTTCGCCGACCGTGGTCCAGATCGGCGTCTCGATCAGGCCCGGATGGACGGAGTTCACCCGGATGCCGTCCCGGGCGTTGGCGCATTCCATGGCCACGGCCTTGGTGAACAGGCGCACGCCGCCCTTGGTGGCGCAGTAGCCGGCGAGGTTGGCCGAGCCCTTGAGGCCGGCGACCGAGGAGATGTTGACGATGCTGCCGCCCTGGCCCGAGGCGCGCATCAGGGGGATCGAGTGCTTCGTGCCCAGGAACACGCCGTCCAGGTTGATGGCGGTCTGCCGGCGCCAGTTGGCCAGGGTCATCTCCAGGATCGACCCGCCGATGCCGATGCCCGCATTGTTCACCAGGAAGTCGAGCCGGCCGTGCCGCGCCTTGATCCCATCGACGATCTCGGCCCAGCCGTCCTCGTCGGTGACGTCCTGGTGGCGGTACTCGGCCTTGCCGCCCGACTTCAGGATGCCGGCCACCACCTCTTCGCCCAGGGCGTCCTGGATGTCGGTGACGACGACGAACGCGCCTTCGGCCGCCAGCTTCTCGGCGCAGCCGCGGCCGATCCCGCTGGCCCCGCCCGTGACGAGCGCGACCTTGCCGCTCACTCGACCTGCCATCTGATCCCTCCCTTATCGTTGATAACCTTGAGTGGTAGCGCGCCGGCCGGCGCCCGCCTAGCCCCTTCGCCGCGCGCCCTATCCAGGCTATCCGCCCCTGGAAGGCAAGCGAGCGCGCGGGTCGGAGGACCGGCCGCTGGAGGGGTTATGAAGATCGACATTCGACCCTGCGGTCCGCAGGACGCCGGGGCCCTGGCGCTGGTGGGCCAGGCGACGTTCCTGGAGACCTATGCGACCGTCCTGCCGGCGGCGGACATCCTGGCGCACTGCGGTGATGAGCACGGCGAGGGGCGCTATGCCGCCTGGCTGGCGCAACCGGAGACGCACAGATTCTGGGCGGCCGAGGTGGCGGGCCTGGGCGCGACCGTGGGCTACGTCATGCTCTGCCCGCCCGACCTGCCGGTCCCCACCGGGCCGGGGGACCTGGAGATCAAGCGGATCTACCTCCTGTCACGGTTCCAGGGCGGCGGCGTGGGCGCACGGCTGATGACCACCGCCATCGACGCCGCCAGGGCGCTGGGCGCCCGGCGCCTACTGTTGGGCGTCTACGGCGAGAACGCGAGCGCAATCGCCTTCTACGCCCGCCAGGGGTTCACCGAGGCGGGCGTGCGGAAGTTCCAGGTGGGCGCCAACACCTATGACGATCTGGTGCTGGCGAGGGCGCTCTGAGCCCCTATTGCATCCACTTGGGTTCGGAGCTGCCGGTGGTCATGATCCCGTAGATCAGGCCGATGGCGAGCAGGACGATCGCGGCGACCATGACGACCCCGATCAGGCCCTCGAACTTCTCGGCCAGATGTTTCGGCTTGTGATGACGGACTTCGCCGGTATGCGGCTCGGTATGCATGAGACTTCCTCGCAATCCTGTTTGGTGGAGTTCTTGAGCTCCACGCCAGGCTGCGGCAGACGCCAGAGGCGTCCCCCGGAAGTTCGCCGGGCCCCGCCTGCGAGAAGCGGAGACCAAGTGGGCCGCCGGGGCGCGCCCTTGCCGCCTGTCTCAGTCAGGCGATGAGGGGAGTCTGCGCCTCGAAACCGGAGCGGTCAATCCGCAAGCGTGGGTGGTGATTGGGCCACACCCTAGGATTGCGAGGCGCGTGCAATCGCCGGGCGGCCATGGACTTCCGCGCCGTCCGGCGGCACATCGCGCTGAACTTCCGGAGACGCACATGGTCAGCCTCGACGACTATATCGATGACGACGGCGACGAGCCCGACACCGCAGCCGATTTCGCGGCGCTCAAGGGGTGCCTGAAGGCGCTGGCCGACGCCATCGCCAGCACCAACCTGGCGGTGATCAACGGCGCCCAGGGCGACGTGGGCGCGGCCACCCAGCGGGTGCAGGCCTCCATCGGCGCCCTCAAGCGCTTCCACGACGCCTTCAAGATCCTGGAAGCCGGGACCGAAGACGAGAGCGAGGCGCCGGCGGAAGAAGAGGACGACGCCTAGGCGAGAAGCCTAGGCGTAGCTCTGCAGCGGCCGCACTTCGAGGGGCCCCTCGGCCACCGCCGCGATGGCGCGGGCCGCGGCCAGGGCGGCCGGCGTGGTGGTGAAGTAGGGGATCTTCATCATCAGGGCGCTGCGGCGGATCTCGAAGCTGTCCAGCAGCGACTGCTTGCCCTCGGTGGTGTTGAAGACCAGCTGCACCTCGCCGTTCTTCATGTGGTCGACGATGTGCGGGCGACCCTCCAGCACCTTCTTGACCGTCTCGACCTTCACGCCCTTCTCGGTGAGGTAGGCGGCGGTGCCGGCGGTGGCCAGGATGCGGAAGCCCTGGGCCGAGATGATCTGGGCCGCCTCCAGGATCCAGTCCTTGTCGCTGTCCTTCACCGAGATGAAGGCGCAGCCCTTGGACGGCAGGACGGTGCCGCCGCCCAGCTGGCTCTTGGCGAAGGCGCGCGCGAAGGCGGGGCCGGGGCCTTCGCCCGGGCGGATCCAGTCCAGGCCCATGACCTCGCCCGTCGAGCGCATCTCGGGTCCGAGGATCGTGTCCACGCCGGCAAAGCGGGCGAACGGGAAGACCGCCTCCTTCACCGCGATGTGGTCGTAGGGCTTGTCGGTGAGATTGAACTCGCTGAGCGGCCGGCCGGCCATCAGCTTGGCGGCGATGGCCGCCACCGGCTCGCCGATGGTCTTGGCCACGAAGGGCACCGTGCGGCTGGCGCGCGGATTAACCTCCAGGACGTAGATCCGCGGGTTGGCGCTGGCCGGCTCCTCGATGGCGAACTGCACGTTCATCAGGCCGCGCACGTTCAGCGCCCGGGCCATCGCCTCGGTCTGGCGCTTGAGCTCCGCGATGGTCTCGGGGCGCAGGGAGAACGGCGGCAGGGAACAGGCGCTGTCGCCCGAGTGCACGCCGGCCTCCTCGATGTGCTCCATGACGCCGGCCACGAAGACGGCGCCGGTATTGTCGCACAGAGCGTCCACGTCCACCTCGGTGGCGCGGCTGAGGTACTGGTCGATCAGGACCGGGCTATCGCCCGACACCTGCACGGCGGTGGTGATGTACCGTTCGAGCTGCTCGTCATCGCGTACGATCTCCATCGCCCGCCCGCCCAGCACGTAGGAGGGGCGGATGACGATGGGGTAGCCCACCTTGTGGGCCGCCTCGAAGGCTTCCTCGCGGGAGCGGGCGATCCCGTTCACCGGCTGGGCGATCTTCAGCTTGTGCAGCAGCTGCTGGAACCGCTCGCGGTCCTCGGCCAGGTCGATGGCGTCGGGGCTGGTGCCCAGGATCGGAATCCCGGCCTCTTCCAGCGCGGCCGCCAGCTTCAGCGGGGTCTGGCCGCCGAACTGCACGATCACGCCCAGGAGCTCGCCGCGGGTCTGCTCGACCTTGATCAGCTCCAGCACGTCCTCGGCTGTCAGGGGCTCGAAGTAGAGGCGGTCGGAGGTGTCGTAGTCGGTGGAGACGGTCTCCGGGTTGCAGTTGACCATGATCGACTCCACGCCGATCTCGTCGAGCGCGAAGGCCGCGTGGCAGCAGCAGTAGTCGAACTCGATCCCCTGGCCGATCCGGTTCGGACCGCCGCCGAGGATGATCGCCTTCTTGCGGTCCGAGGGTTCGCTCTCGTTGTCCGGAAGCTGACCCAGGGCGCCGCTTTCGTAGGTCGAGTACATGTAGGGCGTCTCGGCGCGGAACTCGCCGGCGCAGGTGTCGATGCGCTTGAATACCGGCCGCACGCCCAGGGCGCGCCGCTGCTCGCGGACTTCCTTCTCGGTGGTGTGGGTCAGCTTGGCGAGCCGGGCGTCGGAGAAGCCCAGGGCCTTCAGCTTGCGGAACTCCACGGCCGTGGTGGGCAGGCCGTCCGCGCGGATCTGCGCTTCGGTCTTCACCAGGGTCTCGAGCTGGCGCAGGAACCAGGGTTCGTACGAGCAGGCGCCGTGGATCTCGTCGACGGTCAGGCCGTGGCGGAACGCCTGGGCGATGACCCGCAGCCGGTCCGGCGTGGGCTGGGCGAGGGCGCGCAGCACGGCCGCGTGACCCATCTCCGGATCCTCGCCGCCCTCGATGGCGATCTCGTCGAGGCCGGTGAGGCCCGTCTCCAGCCCGCGCAGGGCCTTCTGGAGGCTTTCGGCGAAGGTGCGGCCGATGGCCATGACCTCGCCCACCGACTTCATCTGGGTGGTGAGGTACGGCTCGGACCCCGGGAACTTCTCGAAGGCGAAGCGCGGGATCTTGGTGACCACGTAGTCGATGCTGGGCTCGAACGAGGCGGGCGTGGCGCCCGTGATGTCGTTCATCAGCTCATCGAGCGTATAGCCCACGGCCAGGCGGGCGGCGACCTTGGCGATCGGGAAGCCGGTGGCCTTGGAGGCGAGGGCCGACGAGCGCGACACCCGCGGGTTCATCTCGATGACCACCATGCGGCCGTCGGCGGGGTTCACCGCGAACTGCACGTTCGAGCCGCCGGTCTCGACGCCGATCTCGCGCAGCACGTCGATCGAGGCGCGCCGCATCCGCTGGTATTCCTTGTCGGTCAGCGTCAGGGCCGGGGCGACGGTGATGGAGTCGCCGGTATGGACGCCCATCGGGTCGATGTTCTCGATGGAGCAGACGATGATGCAGTTGTCCGCCTTGTCGCGGACGACCTCCATCTCGTACTCCTTCCAGCCCAGCACGCTCTCCTCGATCAGCACCTCGGTGGTGGGGGAGAGGTCCAGGCCGCGCTCCACGATCTCGCGGAACTCCTCGACGTTGTAGGCGATGCCGCCGCCGGTGCCGGCGAGGGTAAACGAGGGGCGGATGATCGCGGGCAGGCCGACGAACTCCAGGCCCTCCATGGCCTCGTCCAGGGTGTGGGCGGCCTTGGACTTGGGGCTCTCCAGCCCGATCTTGTCCATGGCGTCGCGGAATTTCTGGCGGTCCTCGGCCTTGTCGATGACGTCGGCCTTGGCCCCGATCATCTCGACGCCGTACTTCTTCAGGACACCGTTCGCCTCCAGGGCGAGCGCGGTGTTCAGCGCCGTCTGGCCGCCCATGGTGGGCAGGAGGGCGTCGGGGCGCTCCTTCTCGATGATCTTCTCGACCATCTCGGGTGTGATCGGCTCGATGTAGGTGGCGTCGGCGACGTTGGGATCAGTCATGATCGTCGCCGGGTTCGAGTTCACCAGGACGATGCGATAGCCCTCGGCGCGCAGCGCCTTGCACGCCTGGACGCCCGAGTAGTCGAACTCGCACGCCTGGCCGATGACGATGGGGCCGGCGCCGATGATCAGGATCGAGGAGATGTCGGTACGTTTGGGCATGGGTCTCGCGCGCAAGGGCCGCGCGTGCTTTCGCACCGCTGCCGACAAGTCAGAACTGCAGGTTAAGGCGCCCCTTTAGAGACCGATGCCGCTTGGCGCAAGCACGCACACGACCCGGGAGCCCATAGTTCCGGAGAGCGCGTTCGGTTCCCGGAAATTTCTCAAGCGAATCACGCAACTAACCGGCGGCTGAGGCTCTATCCTTACGGGCGTCGACGTTCGGCGTCCGAAGACATGCGGAGTGCCCATGAGCCTGCTCGACAGAATCCCGACCCTGAGCGACGACGAGGTCGTGAACCTGCTGGCGAACGCACGCAGGCTGAGCGAGCAGGGCGACGACAAGCAGAAGGCCGCCGCGGCCGAGCTGCTGGAACCTCTGCAGGCCGAGGCCCACCAGCGCAAGGAAGCCCGCCTCGAGCGCGCCAAGGAAAAGCGCGCCGCCACCCGCAAGGCCACGCTGAAGTCCGCCGCGGCCTAGCTTCGCTGACGCGATGAAGGCAGGGTGGGGCGCATGCGGTGCGCCCTGCCTCTCCTCGCCCTCCTGATATCGACGCCCGCCGCGGCGCAGACCCCGCCCAAGCCGGGCGCGCCGGCGGTTCTGGACGCCACCCTGTCGGGCCAGCCGATCCGCGCCCCGGCCGGCGATCTGCGCGTCACCGTCAGTCAGGCGGTCATTCCCGTCGGCGGACGCCTGGCGGCCCACAAACACCCCTATCCGCGCGTCGTGAACGTGCTGGCCGGGCGCCTCAAGATCACCAATCTCGATACCGGGCAGACCCGTGACGCCGTCGCGGGCGACTGGATGGTGGATGCGGTCGACCAGTGGCACGAAGCGGTCGTGGTCGGGGACGAGCCCGTGCGCCTCTTGACCATCGACCAGGCGCCGCCCGGCGCGGCGGTGACGATCCCCAGGAACCCCTGATACGGGAACCCTTGCGTCTTGCGCGCGAGACAGGCAGCTTCGCCCTAATGCGTTCGCTGATCAAAGCGACACAACCTAAGGGACCGCCTTGGCCTCCGCCGCGACGACAACCGACATCCTATCGCCGCTGATGACCCGCATCGCCGCGGGCGAGCGCGAGGCCCTGCGACAATTGTACCAGGCCACCTCCGCGAAGCTTTTTGGGGTCTGCCTCCGTATCCTCTCCGACCGCGAGGAGAGTGAGGACGTTTTGCAGGACGTGTACGTCACCATATGGCGACGGGCCGACCGTTTCGACGGAGCCCGCGCGAGCGTGATGACCTGGGTGTCCACCATCGCGCGGAACCGGGCCATCGACCGGCTGCGGGCGCGGGGGCCGATGGCCTACGCCGAGCCCGTGGAGGAACTGGAAATCCCCGACGGCGCGGACAGCGCCGAGACGCTGCTGGCCGCCGCGGACGACCGCGACCGGCTGCACGGGTGCATGTCGGAACTGGACGACCGGACCCAGTCGGTGATCCGCACCGCATTTTTCGAAGGCGTCACTTACGAAGCCTTAGCCAAGCGCATGGATGCTCCACTGGGCACCGTTAAGAGTTGGATCCGTCGCGGACTGGCGAAGCTGAAGGGGTGCCTCCAGTCATGAGCGAAGCTCCCGACCTTTCCGAAGCCGAAGCCTTCGCCGCCGAACATGCCCTGGGCGTCCTGAACGCCCGCGAACGGGCCGAGGCCGAGGCCCGCATGGCCCGCGAACCCGCCTTCGCCGCCGACGTCGAAGCCTGGCGCGCGCGCCTTGGCCCGATGATCGACAGCATCGAGCCGGTCCCGGCGCCGGCCGGCCTGTGGACCCGCATCGAGCGCATGCTGCCGGCCAACGACAACGGCGCGATCATGAACAAGCTGCGCTTCTGGCGGAACTCGGCGATGGGCGGCTTCGCCCTGGCCGCGGCCAGCCTCGCCGGCGTGATGGTCCAGGTGGCCCAGCCGCCGACGGTGGTGGAGCGCCAGGTTCCGGTGCAGCCCACCGGTCAGCTGCTGAACGCCAGCGTCGTCAGCCAGGAAGGCCGTGCGCAGCCGCTGTTCGTGGCCGCCTACGACCCCGACCGCAAGGCGCTGATCGTCACCTCGCTGCTGCCGGAAGGCTCCGACCGCGACAAGGTGCACGAGCTGTGGCTGATCGCCGGCCAGGACAATCCCAAGTCCCTGGGCCTGGTGGAGTCCGGCAAGGCCAAGGTGATCGCCCTGCCGACCGAGCTGATGGGCAAGATGTCCGAGGGTGCGGCCCTGGCCGTGTCGGAGGAACCGCCTGGCGGCTCGAAGAACCCGGCCGGCCCGAGCGGCCCGGTCATCGGCGTCGGCAAGCTGTCGAAGCTGTAGGAGCCGGCGCCGCCCCGCGCGGCGCCGCGTTCCGCGCACACGTCTCCTGGGGGTGGGTATGAAGCCTGTGCTGCTGGCGGCTGTCGCCGCGCTGTTCCTGAGCGCGGGGGCGGCCCACGCGCGGCCGATCCCCGCCGCCGGACTGACGGTCGAAGACGTGCTGGCCTTCATGAAGAGCGCCGGCTTCGACGCCAAGATCGCCAAGACGGACCAGGGCTCTCCCTACGTCTCGACCTCGAAGGACGGGATCAACTTCGACCTCGACCTGTACGACTGTGACGCCGGCCGGTGCCGCGCGGTGCAGTTCGTCGCCAGCTTCGACCTGAAGGAGCCGCTGAGCGCGGCCAAGGTCAACGAATGGAACCTCAAGAAGCGCTACATCCGCGTCTACACGGACGAGGGCGGCGACCCGATCTTCGCCTACGACGCCAATCTGGCGCCGGGCGGCACCTACGAGGCGCTGCAGGACGACCTGGACGTTTTCGTCCAGTTCCTGCCCGAGATCCTCGAACACATCGGCTGGTAGGGCCGGCGCCTACTTCGCCTTGTCCATGAAGCCGGCGAACCGCTCGAACAGGTAGAGGCTGTCCGTGGGGCCGGGCGAGGCTTCCGGGTGGTGCTGGATGGAGAAGACCGGCCGGTCCTTCAGCGCCACGCCGGCGTTGGTGCCGTCGAACAGCGAGACGTGGGTCTCGACCACCGGCTCGGGCAGGCTGTCGCGGTCGACCGTGAAGCCGTGGTTCATCGAGACGATCTCGACCTTGCCGGTGGTCAGGTCCTTCACCGGGTGGTTCGCGCCGTGGTGACCCTGGTCCATCTTCTTGGTCTTGGCGCCGAGAGCCAGGGACAGCATCTGGTGCCCCAGGCAGATCCCGAACACCGGCTTTCCGCTGTCGACCAGCTTGCGGATCTCCGGCACCGCGTACTCGCCCGTGGCCGCGGGGTCGCCGGGGCCGTTGGACAGCAGCACGCCGTCCGGATTGCGGGCCAGGATCTCCTCGGCCGTGGTCTTGGCCGGCACGACCGTCACATGGGCGCCCACAGAGGTCAGGGCGCGCAGGATGTTGCGCTTCACGCCGTAGTCGACGACCACCACCTCGTACTTCGCCTTGCCGGGCTTGGCGTAGCCGCCGTTCCAGTCCCAGAGGCCCTCATCGTAGGTGAAGGGCTGGAGGCAGGAGGCGTCCTTGGCCAGGTCCAGACCCTCCAGGCCCGACCAGGCCTTGGCCTTGGCGACCAGGGCGTCAATGTCGAACTTGCCGTCGGGATCGTGGGCGATCACGCCGTGGGGCATGCCGTGCTCGCGGATCACCCGGGTCAGCGCCCGGGTGTCGACGCCGGCCAGGCCGATGACGCCGCGGCGGCTCATCCAGGTTTCCAGGTCGCTGTCGGCCCGCCAGTTGGCCGGCTTGGTCGGCACGTCGCGGAAGATCGCGCCCCGGGCCGCCGTCTCGGCCGAGCCTGACATCTGCTCGATGTCCTCGACGTTCGTGCCGACGTTGCCGATGTGCGGGAAGGTGAAGGCCACGATCTGAGCCATGTAGGAGGGGTCGGTCAGGATCTCCTGGTAGCCGGTCATGGCGGTGTTGAAGCACACCTCGCCCACGGCCTCGCCCACCGCGCCGACGCCTATCCCCTGCAGGACGGTTCCGTCGGCCAGCACCAGGACTCCGGTGACGCCAGGCAGCAGGTCACGGCTCATGGTGGGGGCTCCTTGTGGGCAAACGGCGGCGTAGGTAGTGAGTCCCGGACTTGGGGTCAATGCGACGCGAGGGACCTATGGCCTATATCGATCCGGACCGCGAGGCCTGGGACTTCTTCAAGAGCCTCCCGCGCGACCAGCCGATCCAGATGCTGAACCTGGTGAAGCTGAAGCCGAAGGCGGAATACCCGGCGGGGCATCCCGATCATGGCAAGGATCTTTCCGGGCTGGACGCCTATCGCGCCTATGGCCGGACCACGGCGCACATCTTCAAGCAGCTCGGCGGCCGGCAGGTCTGGGCGGGCAAGCCGCAGGTGATGGTCACCGGCCCGGGCGCGGAGGCCTGGGACATCGCCTTCATCGCCGAGTACCCGACGGCCGAGGCGTTCATCGCCATGGTCCGGGATCCGGAGTACCGAGACTTGGTCCAGCACCGGACGGCCGGCGTGGCCGACTCGCGCCTGCTGCGGCTGGAGCCCATCCGCGAGCCCGGGGAGGGGTTCGGCGAATAGCTGGCGGAAAACGAGGGAAACTTGGCATTTACGCCAGGCCGGGCGCCCGTCAGGGTGACGCCATGCTCGCCCTCCGACCGAACTGCGAATGCTGCGACCGCGACCTGGCCCCCGATAGCCCGGACGCCCGCATCTGCACCTTCGAGTGCACCTTCTGCGCCGACTGTGTGGAGACCCGCCTCGGCGGCGCTTGTCCGAACTGTGGCGGCAACTTCGCGCCCCGGCCGATCCGCCCGCCGGGCGCCCTGGCCCGCTTCCCCGCTTCCACCGAGCGGGTGACCAAGCCTCACGACGCCTGCGCGGCCTGACCGGCCAGCGCCGTCTCCAGGGCGCCGAACAGCGCCTCGACCCGGATCGGCTTGGCGATGTGGCCGTCCGCGCCGGCCGCGGCGCTGGCGGCGCGGTCGTCGGGCGAGGTGTTGGCCGACAGGACGATCGTCGGCGTCCGGGGCCGTCCCTCCGCCCGTTCCTCCGAACGGATGGTGCGGATCGCCGCAAGGCCGTCGGTCACGGGCATGCGCAGGTCCATGAGCACCGCGTCGAACCCGCCGCCGCGCCAGGCTTCCACCGCCGCGAAGCCGTTCTCGACGGTCACCACCTGGACGCCCGCCGCCTCCAGCATCAGTTCGATCACCTTGCGGTTGGTGGGGTTGTCGTCCGCGGCCAGCACCTTCAGCGGACGGTCCGGTGCGGCGTGCGGCCGGTCGTCAGGCGCGAGGTCCGCGTCGCCATAGTCGAGGAGCCCGTTCACCAGCCGGTCCAACTGGCGGGCGGCCGCGCGGATCTCGGCGACCAGGGCGCGCTGGTCGGGGCTGAGGTCGGTGGCGTCCGGCGCCTGGGCGAGGCCCGCGACGCCGTTCAGCGGCGTGCGCAGCTCGTGGCTCATGTCGGCCAGGAACTCGGCCTTGGCCCGATGGGCGGCCTCGGCGTGGGCCAGGGCCTGCTCCAAGGCCTCGGCCTGGCGCTTCATCTCGGTGATGTCCACCCGAAGGCCGATGACGCCGCCGTCCGAGGTGCGCCGCTCCTCGATCATCAGCCAGCGGCCGTCGGCCACCTGCTGCTCGTGGCGCTCGCCCGTGGCGGTGAACAGCTTGGCCTCGCGGGCGGCCAGCCACGCCTCCTCGTGGCCGATGGCGTCCGGATAGTCGCCGCGCCGCACCCCCTCGCGTAGAGTGTCGATCAGCTTCGCGCCGGGCCGGAACAGGTCGGCCGAGCGGTGGTAAATCTCGGCATAGCGTCGGTTCCACAGGATGTAGCGGCCCTCGGCGTCAAGGAAGACCACGCCCTCGGGGATCGCGTCGATGACCTCGCGCAGCCGCACCTCGGCGAGCTCGGCCTGGGCGCGCGCCTGCGACAGCGCCGCCGCCCCGGTCAGCCGCGCGAACCAGGCCCGTACGCCGCCCGCCGCCATACTCGATCTCCGAATCGCCCCGCCGTCGAGATTGCGGCATGAGCCGCGCCGGTCGTTCGCATTCGCCGGGCGGTCAAGGGATTGGCGGGCGGCGCCCAGTGCGGTTGCAGGCGGCGCCCGCCGATTGCACATCCCCGCCGTGCAGCCTTATGGAGGCGGCCATGCGCATCACCACGGTCGGCCTCGATGCCGACGACACGCTCTGGCATAACGAGACGATCTTCCGCCTGACCCAGGACCGGTTGCGGGAGATGATGGCCGAGTTCGCCGATCATGAGACCACCAACGCCAAGCTGGCCGAGGTGGAGAAGCGCAACCTGCGGCTCTACGGCTATGGGGTGAAGGGCTTTACCCTCTCGATGATCGAGACGGCGATGGAGCTGACCAGGGGCGAGCCGCCCGGCCGCCTGATCGCCGACATCCTGGCCGCCGGCCGCGAGATGCTGTCCGAGCCGGTGGAGCCGCTGCCCGGCGTCGACCAGGCGCTGGCCGACCTGTCCGAGGCCGGCTACCGGCTTGTGCTGATCACCAAGGGCGACCTGCTGCACCAGGAGCAGAAGCTGGCCGCCTCGGGCCTTGGCGACCTGTTCGCGGCGGTGGAGATCGTCAGCGAGAAGGACGCCTCGACCTATGCGCGCGTCTTCGACCGCTATGGCACCGGCGCCGCCGAGGCGGTGATGTGCGGCAACTCCATGCGCTCCGACATCCTGCCGGCGCTCGAGGCCGGCGCCTGGGGGGCCTACATCCCCTACCACATCACCTGGGCTCACGAGGTCGCCGAACCGCCGGCCGAGCACCCGCGCTTAGCCGAGCTGAAGAGCATCTCCGAGCTGCCGGCGTGGGTCCGGGGGCTCAATTGATCTGGAACCACGGACCATCACCGACCATCACGGACAAGGCGATCGCCCTCCGTGGGACATGACGAACAGCGCCTGCGGCGCGGACATCGATCCGTGATGGTCGGTGATGGTCCGTGGTCCTAGATGACCATGCGTTCGATCGCGGCTGGACCGGAACCGCCGAAGTTCACGAGCATGCCCACACGCAGGCCCGTCGCCTTCAAATAGTTGCAGAGCTGCGCTCGATGCTCGGGGGCCAGTTCGCGCGCAACCTTGAGTTCGACGATCACGCTCTCAAAGCAGATGAAATCCGGCTGGTAGGTCTGCCGCAGGGGCACGCCCTTGTAGGTCAGCTTCAGTCCCGGCAGGGCGCGGAATGGGATGGAACGCCTCTGAAATTCCAGTCCAAGGCATTCCTGATAGACCGCTTCAAGAAAGCCGCGCCCCATCGTCCGGTTCACCTCGAAGACCGCTCCGCGAATTTGGAAGGTCTGTTGCTCGCAAATAAGCGATGCGTCGCGGTCCTGAGTCTCATCTGACATGTCGTAACCTCACATGGGCGACCATCGGAACAATATAAGAACATCTGGCATGTCACAACATGACCGCGCCGTCCGTCCTTGGGTCGAAATCAAGGGAATTGGGCGGATGCGGAACTGGGATCGATATCTTGCCGGGCTGATGGCCCTGGCCTTTGCGGCGAACGGGCTGGCGATGCTGGCGGCGCCGTTGAATTGGTACGACGCGGTGCCGGGCGTGCCGGCGACGGGGCCGTTCAATCCGCACTTCGTGCGCGACATCGGGGCGATCTATCTAGCCTGCGCCCTGGGCCTGGGATGGTTCGCGTGGCGGCCAGCGCAGGGGTGGCCGGCGCTGGTGCTGGCGTCGGTGTGGCTGACGCTGCACGCCGCCATCCACGTCTATGACGCCGCCTGCGGTCCGACGCCCGCCGCGGACATGCTGCGCGACCTCGTGGGCGTCTACCTGTTCGCCGCCATCCCCCTGGCGCTCGCCCTTCTCCGCAAGCCGCAAGGAGCCTGACCGATGCTGAAAATCTTCCTCGCCCGCTGGCTGGGCAAGTTCGAGCGCACCTACGGTTACGACGCCAGCTACATGCGCCACGTGCTGCGCGTGAACCCCGCCAGCCTGCTCAAGTTCAGCCTCGGCGCCCAGGCGCCCGACCACAAGGCCGCGCCGCCCGAGGCGCTGGTCGCCGCCGGCCTCTACGGGACCATGCTGGAGGACTGCGGGCCCTGCGTGCAGGTGGGCGTCGACATCGCCACGGCGAATGGGGTGGACCCAAAGGTGCTGCGAGCCGTCATCGCGGGTGACGAGGCGGCCATGGGCGAGACCGCGGCGCTGGGCTATCGCTTCGCCCGGGCGAGCCTGGCCCGCGACATGGCGGCCTGCGACCCGCTGCGCGACGAGATCGTGCGCCGCTGGGGCGACGAGGCGCTGGTGGCGATCAGCCTGGCCATCGTGGCCTCGCGGATGTACCCGACGCTCAAGTACGCCCTTGGCTACGGCAAGGCCTGCTCGCGCGTGCAGGTGGACGGCGAGGCTGTCGCCCCGCACCGGCTGGCGGCTTAAGGTGGCGGCCATGGACGCGGGCCAGATCGACGCCTTCGAGGCCAATCGCAGCCGGCTGAAACGGCTGGCCTATCGCATGCTGGGGTCGGTCTCCGAGGCCGAGGACGCGGTGCAGGACGCCTGGATCCGGTGGCAGCGGGCGGGCGAGGGCGTCACCGACCCCGCCGCCTGGCTGGTTAGGACCACGACCCGCCTGTGCATCGACCGGCTGCGCGCCGCCAAGGTGGAGCGGGCGGCCTATCGCGGCCCCTGGCTGCCCGAGCCCCTGATCGAGCCGATGACCGATGACCCCGTGGAGCGGGCCGAGGAAGTGTCGATCGCCTTCCTGCTGGCCCTTGAGCGGCTGTCGCCCCTGGAGCGGGCTGTGTTCCTGCTACACGACGTGTTCGACGAGGACTACGCCGAGATCGCCGCCACGCTCGACCGGTCCGAGGCGGCGGTCCGCCAACTCGCCAGCCGGGCGCGCGAGCATATTCAGGACGCCAAGCCGAGGTTCGCCGTCGACCAGGACAAGGCGATGAAGCTGGCGCAGGCCTTCATGGCCGCCTCGGCCTCGGCCGACTTCAAGGCCCTGTCCAGCCTCCTGGCCGAGGATGCGATCATGGTCACCGACGGCGGCGGCAAGCGGAAGGCGGCCCTGCGCGTGCTCGTGGGCCGCGAGGACATCGTGGGCCTCATGCGGGCGCTCTCCTGGCGGACCGGCGGCGGCTACGTCGCGAATTTCTCACCGGCGCGGGTCAACGGCCTGCCGGGGTTCATCCTGCACCTGAGCGATGGCTTGGCGGTCATGGCGTTCGAACCCGGCGACGACGGCCAGATCGCGGCGATCTACAACGTCCGCAACCCGGACAAGTTGGGGCACGTGGGCTGAGGCGTCCGGTTTTGACGTCGAATCGAGTCATCCACAGGCAGGTCGCGTCGTTCCACAGGTTGTTAGCGGCGACTGGTGCTAGCGGTTACCGGGATGGTCGGGCGGTTTGACGAGCGGTTTCTGGAGGAGGTGAAGTCCCGGCTGCGGCCGAGCGACGTCATCGGCCGGACCGTGAAGCTGCGCAAGCAGGGCCGCGAGTACGTGGGCCTGTCGCCGTTCAACAAGGAGAAGACGCCCTCGTTCTACGTGAACGACGAGAAGGGCCAGTTCTTCGACTTCTCGTCCGGCAAGACCGGCGACCTGATCACCTTCCTACAGGAGACCGAGCGGCTGAGCTTCGCCGAGGCCGTGGAACGGCTGGCGGCGGAGGCCGGGGTCGCCTTGCCGGCGGTCGATCCGCGCGGCGCCGAGCAGGACAAGAAGCGGCACGAACTGGGCGACTGGCTGGAGCTGGCGGCCCAGTGGTTCGAGGCCGAGCTGCGCCGGCCGCCGGGGCGCGACGCGCGCGCGTACCTCGAGAAGCGCGGTCTGCCGGAGAAGGAGTGGTCGCGGTTCCGCATTGGCTTCTCGCCGGCCGGCCGCACGGCGCTGAAAGACTATCTGGTCGCCAAGGGCGCGCGGCCCGCCGAGCTGGTGGAGACGGGGCTGCTGATCGCGCCCGAGGACGGCGGCGCGCCGTACGACCGGTTCCGCGACCGGATCATCTTCCCCATCCTGGACGTGCGCGGCCGGGTGGTCTCGTTCGGCGGCCGGGCGATGGATCCGCAGGCCCGCGCCAAGTACCTGAACGGCCCCGAGACTGTGGTCTTCCACAAGGGCCATCAGCTCTACGGCCTGTCCGAAGCGCGCAAGATCCTGGCGGCCGCCAAGGCCGACGAGGACCTGCCGCTGGTGGTGGTGGAAGGCTACATGGACGTCATCGCCTGCCAGCGCGCCGGCGTACCGGCCGTGGCCGCCATGGGCACGGCTCTGGGCGAGGACCAGATGGAGGTGCTGTGGCGGCATCATCCCGAGCCGACGCTCTGCTTCGACGGCGACCGGGCGGGCCGGCAGGCCGCGGCGCGGGCCATGGACCGGGCGCTGCCGTTGCTGAAGCCGGGCAAGAGCTTCCGCTTCGCCATCGTCGAGGGCGGCAAGGATCCGGACGACGTGCTGCGCGAGCAGGGGCCGGCGGTGCTGAAGGCGCAGCTCTCGCACACGACGCCCTTCGCCGAGGCGCTGTTCATCCGCGAGAAGGACGCCGAGCCGCTGGACACGCCGGAGCGGAAGACGGCGCTGAAGGTGCGGTTGCGGAAGCTTGCGGCGACCATCGCCGATCCGGACCTAGCGGCGGCCTACAAGGAGGACCTGCTCGGCCGTTTCGACGCGCTCTCGCCCTCGCGCCAGACGGTCTATGAGCCCGGGGCGGCCGGCCGGGCGCTGGCGAAGCACGGCTGGGCAAAGCGCAAGGCCGCGCTCGCGGGCGCGAGCCCTGAGGCCAAGACCGCGGCCGGCGAGCTGAAACTGTCGTCGCGGCCGCTGGCGGCGGCCCTGGCCAAGGCGGCGCTGCACGATCCGGGGATCATCGACGATTCCATCGAACTGGTCGGCTCTCGCGGGTTCGGCGACGACAAGCTGGACCGTATCGCCCATGAACTGGTCCAGCTCCGCTACGAGGCGGACGACGCGGACTTCGACGCGGTGCTGCGTCGTCTGAAGGCGCGGGGCGTCGACGACGCCATGATCGCGCGAATGGACCGCGACGCCAGCAAGGCCGGCGTGGCCGCGCCGTTCCTGAACCCCGGCGCCGCCCGCGACCGGGCCCGGATCCTCTGGCGGCAGGCGTTCGAGCTGCTGATGCAGCTGGAGGCGCTGGAGCGCGCCGTCGAGGGCGCGCTGAGCGACATCGGCCGCGATCCCTCCGCGGTCAGCGCGCTCGCGCCGCTCAAGGCCGAGCGGGACCACCTGCGCAAGCTGATCAACAGCGACTGGACCCAGGACGACGGCAGCCCGCCGGTCCTGCCGCACTGACGCGGGGGGGCGTCGGCTGTCCGACGCAAGCGCGAGCCGACCTGCGCGAAATGCCCGCACCCTGTTCGCCCGACGCGGTCGCTGTCTTGACACTGGGCGTGCCGCACGCCATCTGCCGTCCTGCAGATTTAGCGCGCTACGACAGACATCGATGGGCCGTTGCGAACACGGACGCGCCCCCCACGTGGATGTGATGTCTCCCTCGATGCGCGGAAATCGCAGTGGTCGCGCCGTCAGGTCCTCAAGGGCCGAAGGTCGACGCCACAGGGCGCTGCGAGGGTAACCTCTGCGGCCAATCGTCCTGTGGCGGCGTCGGGTCATGGCGGGTCGGCGTATCCACTGGCGCATTGAAACAAGCACGGGAACGTTTTCGACGGACCACGGGTCGTATTGACGCGACCTCTCGATCCGGGCCCGTCGCCCACTATTTTCGGCCCGTCCCTTGCAAGGGGGGCGGCAGCCGAGTTCGGAGATTTAGATGAGCGCAAACACGGCCGAAGCCGAAACGCCCGAATCCACTGGCGGCGACGGTCCGCTGCTCGACCTCACGGATGCGGCGGTCAAGAAGTTCATCAAACAGGCCAAGACCCGCGGCTACGTCACCATGGACGAGCTGAACAAGGTCCTGCCGTCCGAGGAAGTGACCTCGGAACAGATCGAAGACACCCTCGCCATGCTGAGCGAGATGGGCGTCAACGTCGTGGAGTCCGAGGACGACGCCGAGGGCGGCGAGGTCGCGGTCCGCGAGGAATCGGCGGTGGTCGAGACCACCAAGGAGCCGGCCTACGACCGCACGGACGACCCGGTGCGGATGTACCTGCGCGAGATGGGCTCGGTGGAGCTGCTGTCGCGCGAGGGCGAAATCGCCATCGCCAAGCGTATCGAAGCCGGCCGCGACACCATGATCCGCGGGCTGTGCGAGAGCGCGCTCACCTTCGAAGCCATCATGGTGTGGCGCGAAGAGCTGGAAGGCGGCCGCATCCTGCTGCGTGAGGTCATCGACCTCGAACAGACCTATGGCGGCCAGAACCAGGCTGCTGGCGAGATCCCGGCCCCGGCGGAAGCCGCCGAGGAGGCCGAAGAGGTCGAGGGCGAAGAGAAGCCCGAAGGCGAAGGCGACGGCGACGACGACTTCGACGACGGCGCGGGCCCCACCATCAGCGCCATGGAAGCCGAGCTGCGCGAAGGCGTGATGGCGACCCTGGACGCCATCGCCGGCGAGTTCGAGGCCTTCCGCCTGCTGCAGGAAAAGCTGGTCGGCCAGAAGCTGAAGGGCGAGGACCTGAGCGAGAAGGACCGCGCCGCCTACCAGGCCGCCGCGGGCGCCATCGTCCAGCACCTCAAGACCCTGAAGCTGAACAACAACCGCATCGAGGCGCTGGTCGAGCAGCTCTATGCGATCAACAAGCGCCTGATGGTCCTGGAAGGCCGCCTGCTGCGGCTGGCCGACAGCTACGGCATCAGCCGCACCGAATTCCTCAAGGCCTACTTCGGCCAGGAAATGCGCCCCGACTGGGGCAACCAGGTGAAGGCCCTGGGCGTCCGCTGGACCAAGTTCGCCGAGAACGACGCCGGCCAGATCAGCGACATCCGCTCGGAGATCGCGGCTCTGGCGCAGGAAACCGGCGTCCCGATCGACGACTACCGCCGCATCGTCCAGACGGTGCAGAAGGGCGAGCGCGAGGCGCGTCAGGCGAAGAAGGAAATGGTCGAGGCGAACCTGCGCCTCGTGATCTCCATCGCCAAGAAGTACACGAACCGCGGCCTGCAGTTCCTGGACCTGATCCAGGAGGGCAACATCGGCCTGATGAAGGCGGTGGACAAGTTCGAGTACCGCCGCGGCTACAAGTTCTCGACCTACGCCACCTGGTGGATCCGGCAGGCGATCACCCGCTCGATCGCCGACCAAGCCCGGACCATCCGTATCCCGGTGCACATGATCGAGACGATCAACAAGATCGTCCGCACCAGCCGCCAGATGCTGCACGAGATCGGCCGCGAGCCGACGCCGGAAGAGCTGGCCGAGAAGCTGGCCATGCCGCTGGAGAAGGTGCGCAAGGTCCTGAAGATCGCCAAGGAGCCGATCAGCCTCGAGACGCCGATCGGCGACGAGGAAGACAGCCACCTGGGCGACTTCATCGAGGACAAGAACGCCGTCCTGCCGATCGACGCGGCCATCCAGTCGAACCTGCGCGAGACCACAACCCGCGTGCTGGCGTCCCTGACGCCGCGCGAGGAGCGTGTCCTGCGCATGCGCTTCGGCATCGGCATGAACACCGACCACACCCTGGAAGAGGTGGGTCAGCAGTTCAGCGTGACCCGCGAGCGGATCCGCCAAATCGAGGCCAAGGCCCTGCGCAAGCTGAAGCACCCGAGCCGGTCGCGGAAGCTGCGGAGCTTCCTCGACAGCTAAGGTCGTCCGCGACCCACACCATAAAAAACGCCGCCGGTGGAAGCCGGCGGCGTTTCTCGTTCAGGCCTGGGTTCGCCTCAGCGCGCGAGCGCCGGCCGGCGACGGCGGACCATGCCGCCCATCATCCCGAAGCCCATGATCATCAAGGCCCAGGTCGACGGCTCAGGCACGAAGGTGCCGCGCATGGTCGAGGTCAGGTATTCGTAGTCGCCGTTCTGCAGCACGTCGAAGTTGACGTTCCAGCCGATGGCGTCGAACAGCGCCAGGTCCAGCGCCTTCACCGAGTCCTCGACCCCGTTGCAGATGTAGGGGTTCATGATCCCCTGGAAGTTCGTGCAGGCGACGTCCGGCTCCTTCCAGTGCGAGGCCTGCCAGCCGTCGCCGTTCTGCGAGCCGGTCGAGAAGTTGCCGAGGTTGGTCACGCCGCCATCGATCGAGAAGTAGGACTCGGTCCCGACGGTCCAGTCGAGCTGGCCGGGGGCGCTGTAGCGGAACATGTCGGCGCTGTAGCCCCACCAGTAGTCGTCGACGTCGCTGCCGGTGTAGCCGTTGTTGTAGTCGAAGTCGTCGACCCCGCTGATGAAGCCCAGCGCGTGCCCGATCTCGTGCACGGCGACCCCGATGAAGTCATAGGTGCCGGGCGTGATGCCGTCGCGCGGGTCGAAGTCGAACGCAAACTGGTTCGAGAACTGGATCTCGGCGTCGGGACCGTCGTAGCCGAAGTCGCCGACGAGGGCCTTCAGGTTGGCGGTGGAGATCGCCATGGTGTTGCTGATCTCCTGGCCGTCGGGGGCCGTGCGCGGCGCGGCGTCCACGTCGACGCCGGACGTCCCGGTCAGGTAGCCCGGCACCAGCACGTCCACCGACCCCGTCCCGCTGAGCGGCGAGAGGTTGGCGACAGCCGTCGCGTCCAGGGCGCTGGTGGCGTTCAGCGACAGCAGCGTCTGGTAGTCCGAGATGTCGAGGAACTGGTAGAGCGTGCTGCCCGTACTGCCGAGGATGCCCGGGCCGAGATTGCTGTAGCCGACGTCCAGGCGGATCGTGGCGTCGTTCGTGAAGACCGACTCCCAGTACTTGGCCGCCACCTGGAAGCCGAGTTGCGCGGGTGAGCCCGAAACGCCGCCGATATCGTTAAGCTCGATCGTGAGGGCCGAAGCCGGCGCCGCGGACATCACCGAATTGGCGGCCAAGGTTCCCAACAGTAAATACTTTAGTTTGAAAGCCGACATGTAGCGCCCCATTTGTGACCATTCACCGCGATCCCCCGAATGACGCGGCGAACAACTGTAACAAGCTGGTAACTTTAAAATTCCACCGTCAAGTGTGTTTCCTCACTTCTGATTGTAGTTTTTGTGGGTGGTCTCGCGTCGGGGGAGAAACTCCCCTGTTGCGCGAGGCGTGCTGGTTGCATCGCCGGGCCCTGCGATAGAAATGGGCAAACCAGGGAGTTTTCATGTTTCCATCAAGGTTCGCGCTCGCCATGGCGGCCGCGATGCTCGCTGCCGCTCCCGCCGCGGCGCAGACGAGTGAGTCGCAGGCCTCCGCTGAGCGCGTCCGCGCCCACGTCGCCTTCCTGGCCTCCGATCTGCTGCAGGGCCGCGAGGCCGGCTCGCCCGGCTACGACATCGCCGCCAACTACGTCGCCTCCCAGTTCGCCCAACTCGGCCTCAAGCCGGCGGGGTCCGACGGCAGCTGGTTCCAGCCGGTTCCGCTCCTGGCGGCGCGCCCCGCCGACGAGGGCAAGTTCGTCCTCAAGGCTAAGGGCGCCGCCGATGTCCCACTGGTGTTCGGCGAGGACGTCATGCCGGGCAAGCCGTTCGGGGCGGGCGAGCGGCGCGTATTGGCCCCGCTGGTGTTCGTGGGTTTCGGCGTCGTCTCGCCGGAGCACAAGCGCGACGACTACAAGGGGCTGAACGTGAAGGGGAAGATCGTCGTGGTGCTGTCCGGCGCCCCGTCCGGCTTCCAGACCGAGGAGCGCGCCTACTACGCCAACGGGCGGACGAAACGGGCGCAGGCGGCGGCGCACGGCGCGGTCGGGCTGATCTCGGTCAACCTGCCGTCGGACGAGAAGCGCCGGCCCTTCGCGGACGGCAAGCGCACCTGGCAGAGCTGGGCGATGACCTGGCGCAGGCCGGACGGCGCGCCCAACGACGCGGCGATCGACACCCCGCAGCTGGCGGCGGTCAGCGTTGCGGGCGCCGAGAAGCTGTTCGCCGGCGCCCGTAAGACCTTCGCCGAGGTGGTCGCGGCGGCCGAGAAGCCCAAGGGCGACCCGCCGCGCTTCGCGCTGGCCGCCAGCCTGGATGCGACGCTGCGCACCGAGACCAAGACGCTTGAGAGCGCCAACGTCGCCGGGGTGCTGGAAGGCTCCGACCCGAAGCTGAAGGGCGAGGTGGTGGTCCTGTCGGCGCATCTCGACCACATCGGGGTCACGCCGCCGGTGGACGGCGACGGCGTCAACAACGGCGCGCTCGACAACGCCGGCGGCATCGCGACCACCCTGGAGGTGGCGCGGGCCTTCCAGGCCTCGGGCAAGGCGCCGCGCCGCTCGGTGCTGTTCTTGGCGGTTACCGGCGAGGAGAAGGGCCTGCTGGGCGCCGAGTACTTCGCCCGCAATCCGACGGCGCCGGCCTCGGCGCTGGTGGCGAACGTCAATCTCGACATGCCGATCCTCACCTACGACTTCGTGGACGTGGTGGCGTTCGGCGCCGAGCGCTCGAGCCTGGCCGGCGCGGTTCGCCGGGCCGCGGCGCGCGAGGGCGTGGCCCTGTCGCCCGACCCGATGCCGGAGGAGGGGCTCTTCACCCGCTCGGACCACTTCCGGTTCGTCGAGGTCGGCGTGCCCTCGACCTTCCTGATGACCGGCTTCCAGAACGGGGGCGAGGCCAAGTTCCGCGGCTTCCTGGCGAAGTGCTACCACAAGCCGTGCGACGACCTCTCCCAGGGGATCGACTACGCGGCCGGCGCCAAGTTCGCCCGCATCAACTACGAGATCGCCCGCGAGATCGCCGATGCCGACGAGCGGCCGCTCTGGAACAAGGGCGACTTCTTCGGCGGTAAGTTCGCTCGCCCCCAGGCCGTGGCAGACCGCTAGGGGCGGTCAGCGCCAACCATAGTTGAAGCTCACGCTCACGCGCGGGGTCTTAGCCTTGTTCGCCGGGACCTCGTGGCGGAGCCAGCTCTCCCACATATAGACGGCGCCGGGCTGCGGCTGGAGGTAGACGAAGGCGCGGGTCTCTTCGGGCGCGTCGGCGCGGCGGGGCGGGGCGGCCATCATCAGCGGCAGCCGCGGATCCTCCAGCTTCAACGCGCTGGCGCCGGGCGGCACGGCCACATAGGCGGTGCCCGAGATGACGCTGTGTGGGTGGATGTGCCCCGAATGGCCGGCGCCGGGTTTCAGGACGTTGACCCACAGGCTATCGAGCCGGAGCCGCCCGCCCTGCAGGTCGAAGTGAAGGCCCTCGGCGAAAGCCTTGGCATGGCGGTCGAGTTGGGTCTTCAGGTCGGCGAAAACACTCATCCGCTGAGGCAGGTCGTCGAGCGAAGCGTAGGACGTGTAGCCGCCGTACCCGTGCGCGCGGCTCCAGGCGCGGCCTGCCTGATCCTCGGCCTCCAGCATTAGGCAGGCTTCCAAAATCTCGCGGTTGAAATTTTCGAAGCTACGGTTTGTTGTAAGGGTCGCCTCGTAGACAGGCGTGGCGAAGAGCGGGCGCAGCGTCATGGCGGGCGGCTTACCGCAGCCCACCGGTTTCTCAAACACCGCGTCCGCTGGCGCGGGGTGCGAGCGTTGTCTAGGTTGAGGTCACGAGAGCCCGGCCGCAGAGCCCGGGCCCGAGTTGGGGGAAGCGAGAACATGAACAGGTTCGTGGCGGCGTTGGCTGTGATCGGCCTTGCGGTGACCGCGCCCGCGGCGGCGCACGCGCAGGGAAAATCCAAGGCCGCGGCCGTCTACAAGGCCCCGCGGGGCCCCGACGGCAAGCATCCCGACCTGAACGGCGTCTGGCAGGCGATGAACTCGGCCGGCTGGGACATCGAGCCCCACGCCGCCCGCGCGGCGCTGCAGCTTCGTCCCGGTCCCGTGGTTCCCGTGCCCGCCAAGCCCGTCCTGGCGCTCGGCGCCGTGGGCGCCGTGCCCGGCGGCCTGGGCATCGTTGAGGGCGGCGAGATCCCCTACACCCCCGAGGCGAAGAAGCAGCGGGACGCGAACCGCGCCGACTATCTGAACCTCGACCCCGAGGTGAAGTGCTACCTGCCGGGCGTGCCGCGCGCGAACTACATGCACCTGCCGTTCCAGGTCTTCCAGTCCGAGAAGTCCATGCTCATCGCCTATGAGTACGCGGGCGCCGTGCGGAACATCCTCTTTACCGACCCCGGCCCGGCGCCGGTCGACAGCTGGATGGGGCAGTCGGTCGCCAAGTGGGACGGCGACACCCTGGTGGTCACCGTCACCGGCATGAACGACCGCACCTGGTTCGACCGGGCCGGCAACTTCCACTCCGATCAGATGCAGGTGGTCGAGCGCTGGACGCCGACGGGCCCGGGCCTGATGCGCTACGAGGCCACGATCACCGACCCGGCCACCTTCACCCGGCCCTGGAAGATGAGCTTCAACCTCTACAAGCGCCAGGGCGAGGACGCGCGGCTGAACCAGTTCAAGTGCGTCGAGTTCGTGGAGGAGCTGATGTACGGCGACCTGCGCAAGGAACCGCTGAAATAGGTCCGGTTCCAAACCGAACCTTCGAGGGATAAGGTCTAGCATCCGGCGTTGGAGGCGCGAGATGGACAAGAACAAGAAACTGATCGTTGCGGCGGCTATCGGGGCGGCGTTGAGCGTGGTCGCGGCCGGCGGCGCGGCCTGGGCGCACCACGCCTTCGCCGCGGAGTTCGACGGCAAGGCCCCGGTCCTGCTGCGGGGCAAGGTGACCCGCGTCGAGTGGATCAATCCGCACGCCTGGGTCCACATGAACGTCGTCGACGCCAGCGGCAAGTCGACCGCCTGGATGGTCGAGGGCGGGACGCCCAACACCCTGATGCGCTCGGGAATCACCAAGGCCTCGCTGCCCGCGGGCACCGAGATCATCGTCCGCGGCTACCAGTCCAAGGACAAGCTCTGCCGGCCGGCCTGCAAGGCCAACGGCCGCGACGTGACCTTCCCCGATGGGAAGAAGCTGTTCATGGGCTCGTCCGGCACGGGCGCGCCGAAGGACGGGTCGGACCCTACCGACAAGAAGTAGGCTTCGAACCGCGCCGGATACGAAAAGGGGAGCCGCGAGGCTCCCCTTCTTCGTTTTCGTTGAGGGTTCGGTCAGCGGCTCTGGAGCTGGAGCAGCGAGTCCCACATGTCCTGGGCGAACCGGATCACCGACAGGTTGGCGGAGAAGGCGGTCTTGGCCTCGATCATGCCGACCGTTTCCTTGGCCAGATCGACCTCAGGCTCGCCTTCGACGCCCATGGTGGCGATGTTGACGGCCGACGCCTCGAAGCGGCGCGAGGCGGCCATCAGGCCGTAGCGGGCGGTGGAGATCGGGTCCATGGACCGGAAGCTGCGCCAGGTCCGGTTAAGAGCGCGCGCATCAACGTGGTGAACTGCGCGTGGATTTCGGCGGCTTCGGCGGCAGGCCCGCGGTGAAGGCGTAGGCCGCGCCAAGGAGGTCGGCGAAGCGCGCCTCGTCCTCCACCACCTCTTCCGGCAGCGCAAGGTAGGCGCGCATGGGCCGGCCAGGCATGGGCTCGAAGGGCCTTGCGCCGTGGTCGGCCACCAGCTCGGCCGAGAGCGCGGGCGGCAGGCGGGCAAAGGCGCTGTCCTGGAAGAGGCCGGCGCACATGTGGCCGTTCACGAAGGCGACGGGATAGCCGAACATCTTGCGGCGCTGCAGGCCCGGGGCGTCGGGCAGGCTGAGCTCGAAAAGGTCCACGAGGCTCGTTGGGGATTTCGTCCAGGCCATATCCAAGCTTGCGGCAGTGCGGGCAGGCTGGGAAGGCGCCGGCCTCGGTCGGGCGCTATGCTGCGACCAGGAGGAACAGCCGATGATCCGCACCATCTCCATCCTGGCCAGTCTGGCGGCCATCGCTGCGCCGGCCTCCGCCCAGCCGATCGGCGAGAATCCACCGACGAAGACGATCCAATGCATCGAGGTCGGCGGCCGGCTGATCCCGGCGGTCTGCAAGGTCCCGGGCAGCCGGCTCGACCTTCGCGAGGATATCTGCACCTGCCCCGACGGCGGCCAGCGCGTCGAGGTCGCCATCTGCGCCAAGGGCCAGACGCCGCCGCCGGAAGGCCGGACGCTCAACCGCGCCCGAGCGACGGCCGCCCGCGACGGCACGCTGGCGGGCGACACCGTGGACGGACGGCCGATCTGTGTCGCGCCGCGGCGGCCCTAGGTAAGGGCGGCGTAGACCATCTTCTGGAACATCGGGCAGCCGATGCGGCCTGTGGGCCGCTGGCCCTGCATGGCCGTGACCGCCTCGGGCCCCAGGGGCATGGAGTCCTGGATCAGGTAGATCAGGATCAGGTCGTTGACCGGATCGGCCTGCCACCAGGTTCCGAACGCGCCCGGCCAGCCGAACGCCCCCTCGCCGCCGGCGCCCATCCACTGGTGCTTCTCGGCGTCCAGGATCATCGAGGCGCCGAGGCCGAAGCCCTGGCTGAGCCAGAACGGCATGCCGAGGAAGGCGTGGCCGCGCTGTTCGTCGGTGAGCCGGTTGGTGGTCATCAGGTCGATGGTCTCGGGCCTCGCCAGGCGCACGCCATCGACCTCCCCGCGACCCAGCATCAGGCGGGCGAACTTCAGGTAGTCGTCGACCGTGGACACCAGCCCGCCGCCGCCGCCTTCGAACGCCGCGGGCGTGTCCGGGTCGGCCCAGGAAACGTCCTTCAGACCGCCCTCAGGCTTTGCGGCATAGAGCTTTGCGAGGCGATGACGCTTCTCGTACGGCGTCCAGAAGCCGGTGTCGTGCATGCCCAGCGGATCGAAGATGCGCTCTTTCAGCACCTGGCCCAGGGGCTTGCCTTCGATGCGCGCCACCAGGAAGCCCAGCACGTCGGTGGCGTGGCTGTAGTGGAACCGCTCGCCCGGCTGGTAGCTCAGCGGCAAGGCGCCCAGGCGGGTCATCCATTCGTCGGGGGTGTGCGGGTTGGCCAGGGCCGAGCCCAGCTTCTCCTCATGGGCATGGGCGATCGGGCCCAGCGAGGTGAAGCCGTAGGCGAGGCCCGAGCGGTGGGTCATCAGGTCCTCGACCGTGATGTCGCGGGCGGCAGGAACGGTGGAGTCGATCGGGCCCGTGGCGTCGGTCAGGACCTTCATGTCCTTGAACTCCGGGAGCCACTTGGTGATCGGGTCGTCCAGCTTCAGCTTGCCTTCCTCGACCAGCATCAGGGCGGCCAGGGTCGTAACCGGCTTGGTCATGGAGGCGATGCGGAACAGGGTGTCGCGCTCCATCGGAAGGCCGGCCTCGATGTCGCGATGGCCGATGGCGTCGACCTGGACGATCTCGCCGCGGCGCCAGACCAGCGTCACCATGCCCGACAGCGCCTGCTGGTCCACGAGGCCCTTCAGCGCCGGGGCCACGCCCGCCAGCGCGTCGCGATTGAAACCCGCCGCAGCCTGAGCTCCGTCCATTGGTCGCCTCCCTTATCGTTGTTCACCCAGCATAGCGCCGGGTGTGGCCCGCGCCGTCAAGGGGCGCCGCGACGCAAAGCCTGCGTCCTGGGCGCCAGGCGAGCCGTAGGAACCTTGCGGGGGCGGCCACGGTTGCGCCCCCGCCTCCGCGTCCGTAACGGGAACCCATGCCGCCGCTCGCTGTCACCAAGCGCCTCACCCTCGCCGCCGTCGCCGGCGCCCTGGCGGCGGCGTGCTCGCCGCTCACGCTCTTTGCGACCCTGTCGCCGAAGGATCCCGCCGCCCGGGCCGCCCAGGGCGTTCCCTATGGACCAGGGCCACGCCAGACGCTGGACGTCTATGGGCCCCGCGGCGGCGGCGGGCAGGCGCCCGTGGCGGTGTTCTTCTACGGCGGCTCCTGGGACAGCGGCCGGCGTCAGGACTACAACTGGGTCGGCCGAGCGCTGGCCTCCCGCGGGTTCGTGGCGATCGTCGCCGACTACCGGCTCTACCCGGAAGTCCGCTACCCCGCCTTCCTCGAGGACGGCGCCCTGGCGGTGAAGTGGGCCGTCCAGCATGCGCGGGAGTATGGCGGCGACCCCGACCGCATCGTCCTCGTGGGCCACTCCGCCGGCGCCTACAACGCCGTGATGCTTGGCCTGGACCCCCGCTACCTGCGCGAGGCTGGCGTCGATCCGGCCAAGGTGAAGGCGGTGGCCGGCCTCGCGGGGCCGTACGATTTCCTGCCGCTGGAAGGTGCGATCACGCGGCGCACCTTTGGCGAGGCCGCCGACCTGCCGGCCACCCAGCCCCTGGCCCACGTCGGCAAGACCTCGCCGGCCGCGTTCCTGGCCACGGGCGATGCCGACACCGTCGTCTATCCGCGCAACACCGCCGCGCTCGCCCGCAAGCTCCGCGAGGCCGGCGTGCCGGTGGAGGAGCGCCACTATCCCGGCGTCGATCACATCCGCATGATCCTGGCGCTGTCGCGGCCGCTGCGGGGCCGGGCGCCGGTGCTGGACGAAATGACCGATTTCCTGCGCCGCCACGCAAGCTGACGCCCCGTGCTGCGCCGCGGCGAGGGCAGGGCCTTGCGCCGCGCCGACCGCCTCGCCCGCCGTGAGGAAGGTCCTTGCGCTGTAAGGGCTTGGGGGCGGACGGCGCCCCTGGGTCAGGCACGCTGCGATGCCGCATTGAATGCAGCGCCCCGCATGCGTATATGCGCGACGCTCCGGGAGGGGGCGAGGCCACAAGGACGCCAGAACGCCCATGTTGCTCACGCTGATGAAGGCCAAGCTGCACCGCGCCACGGTGACCCAGGCCGATCTCGACTACGAAGGCTCCATCGCCATCGACCGCGACCTGTTGGACGCGTCGGGCATCCTGCCGCACGAGCAGGTGGACGTGCTGAACATCACCAACGGCGCCCGGTTCACCACCTACGCCATCGAGGCCCCGCGTGGGTCGAAGGTGATCGGCGTCAATGGCGCCGCCGCACGGCTGGTGCAAAAGGGCGACAAGGTTATCGTCGTGACCTATGGCATGCTGCCTGCCGAGGAAGCCCGCAACTATGCGCCCACCGTGGTCCTGCTGGACGACGCCAACGAGATCAAGAAGGCCGCTTGAGCTGGCCGGGGCCGCGCTGGCGGCCCTGTCCCTCGCCGCCTGTTCGCCCGGCGCGCCGCCGGGCGTGAACCGCGACGACCTCGACGCGGCCGTGTCGAAAGCCGTGGGCGATCCCAACACCTGCGTCCTGATCGCCGAGGCGGGGTCGGGCAAGGTGCTCTACCGCTACAACTCGGCCACCACCTGCGCGCGGGAATTCCCGGCTTGCGATGCGCCTGGGAGCCGCAAGCTTTCCAGCCTGCTCGAACTGACGGCGAAGGACCGCCAGCCCCGCGCCTTGTCGTGCAACACCCAGGCCGACGCCTCGCGCGGCGTCGGCTGGGCGGCCGGCCCCATCGCCGGGACGGAGCTGGTCTACGCGGCCATGATGGAGGGCGAGCGCGCCTTCCCGGGCCGGATGATGGCCGACCGCCTGGAAGGCGCCTTCCGCAAGGCCGGGGTCTCGAAGGCTCCGTAACTAGCGGGCCAGTTC
Source organism: Phenylobacterium sp. RIFCSPHIGHO2_01_FULL_69_31 (assembly GCF_001824475.1). Taxonomy (GTDB): domain Bacteria; phylum Pseudomonadota; class Alphaproteobacteria; order Caulobacterales; family Caulobacteraceae; genus Phenylobacterium. The sequence continues at coordinate 144,230 of NZ_MHXN01000011.1, forward strand.
GTAGAGCCCGCTGATGTCGACGCGCACCTTCATCTCTCCGGCCGAGATCGATGTGCCGGCGTCGGCCATCTCCCGCTTGGCGGCGTAGGCGACCATCGGCATCGGCGGCTGGGGCGCATAGCCGCCGCCCTCGCTCAGCGACACCAGGCGCGAGATCCGGTAGCCGGTCGCCTTGGCGTAGAGGTCGGCCTTCGCGGCCAGCGCCTTCACCGCCGCCTCGCGCGCTGCGTTCTCGGCGCCGGTGGGGTCGGAGAGGCCGAAGCTGATCCCGTGCACCTGGTTCGCGCCGGCGCTCACCGTGGCGTCCACCGCGGGACCCAGCCGCTTCAGGTCGGTCACCGTGACGGTGACGTTGTTGGACGCCTGGTAGCCGACCAGCACGGGGGGCTGGTTCTCCTGGTACCTGTACTGCGGGTTCAGGTTCAGGTTCGAGGTCTGGATGTCCTTGTCCGGGATCCCCGCCTTGCGCAGGCTGGCCACCACGGCGTTCATCCGCGCCGCATTGGCCTGCATGGCCTCGGCGGCGGTTTTGCCCTCAGTCATCACGCCGAGGGTGATCGTGGCCATGTCGGGGGCGACTTTGGTCTCCCCATAGGCCGACAGGTTGAGGGTGGTGGCGCGGAACATGGTGTCGGCGGCGGGGGGGGCCGCCTGGGCCAGCGCCGCAGGCGCGGCTGCGGTCACGGCCAGCGCCAGGCCGATCGCCGTCGCGCGCATCAGGGTCTTCATGGGGGGAGTCTCCAGTCCGGGTTTACGAGCCCTAGCGTCGCAATTCCCACCTGAACGCAAGCTTTAAGCGCCGTGCAGCTCATGGTAACGCGGCGATCCGCGCTGCAGGGGCCTGTAGCTCAATGGTTAGAGCCGGCCGCTCATAACGGTCTGGTTGCAGGTTCGAGTCCTGCCGGGCCCACCAGCGCCTCCTCAAGGGGCTGACTTGCCTTAAGTCCCTGTCTGGAACAGCTTCTCAGAGCGGCCGCTATGAGTGAGCGCGAGTTGGCAAAGTACGCTGGCTCGGTTCGCCGCGACGGCGGTGTTTGGTAACCGCCCCAGCCCGATATCCCGAACGTCCGCAGCTTGGCCGCTGTCCATTGGCTCCGAGCCCTGAGCCGGAGGCGCCCCTGGAGTGCATCCAGCGGCTCATGCATCTACCGGCAGACGCAAGGGTCGCTGGAGGCCCACTCATCGCCCCCAGACAACTCAAACCCGATGGGCCGCCACGCTTCCCCCGCGACGGCCTTTTTTGGCGGATCAGAAGCGCGTCTCGAAGCTCGCTCCCACCCGCCGAACCGAGTCCGGGCTGAAGTATTGAAGGTAGCCGCCCGGGTTCAGGCTGGTCACCGGCGAGGGCGTGATCTGGGCCGCCCAGCGCTTGTCGAACAGGTTCGAGGCGTAGATGGCGAAGGTCCACTTGTCGTCCGGCCCGCTCACGCCCACGCGGCCGCCCACCAGGCTGTAAGCCTTCTGGATCGTGCCCGGATCGCCGTTGGCCGAATAGTTGGTGTCGCTCTGCCAGTTCCAGTTCGCCTGGGCGAAGCCGCGGATGTTCTCGCTGAGCTGGCGCTCGTACGACACGGTCGAGCCCAGAACCCAGGTCGGCACCGCGGCCAGGCGCAGGCCCTTGGCGTTGAAGAAGCCGTCGATCGAGGTGGGATTGGCTGGCGGAGCGGTGCAGGGGCCGCCCAGCGCCACCTTGGGCTGGCCGAAGTAGCACTGCACGCCATTGAAATCGAGGTAGCGGGCATGGGTGTAGGCCCCGCCGAAGGTCACGTTCAGGTCGGCCATCGGCCGCGCGACGACGTTGACCTCGACGCCCTTGGTCTTGATCGAGCCGGCGTTGGTGATGCGGCTGGAATAGGTGGGGCTGGAGAGGTCCGACACCTGAGCCTGGAAGTTTTTCACCTTGGTGTCGTAGGCCGAGACGTTCACCTGGAGGCGGCGGTCGAAGAACGTCGACTTCATGCCGATCTCGTAGCTGGTCGGGATCTCCGGCAGCACCCGCTGGTTCGAGCCCGCGACGGTGGCGCCCAGGCCGCTGAAGCCGGGGCCCTTGTAGCCCTTCGACACCGTCCCGTAGATCATGATGTCGTCGGTGACGTTGTAGCGCGGCCCGATGCGCCACGAGAGGTTGTCGTTCTTGATGTCCTGGTCGAAGCGCAGGGCGACCGACCCCGGAATGAACACCGTGCCGGTCACCGGGTCGCGGCGGTAGTTCAGCTTCACCACGTCATGCGTTCCGCGCAGGCCGCCGATGATGTCCAGCTTGTCGGTGACGTGGAACGTGCCCTGGCCGAACGCCGCGTAGCTGTCCGAGCCGATGGTGTTGAAGGTCGAGGTCTGGAAGACCGTGCCCGCCGGCTGGGTCGGGACGACCCGCACCACCTGGCCGTTCGAGGCGGGCAGGATCCAGGTGAGCTGGCCCCGCTGGGTGATCTCCGAGTCCGCCGTCGAGTTGTAGTAGTAGAGGCCCAGCACGTAGTCGAAGCGCTCGCCGATCGGCGAGGTCAGGCGCAGTTCCTGGGTGAACCACTTGGTGTCGCCGGCGCCGCCGTTCAGGTCGATGTAGCTGACCGGCGTCAGGTCGCCGTCGTAGAAGCCGACGCGGCGCGCCTCGCGGTAGGCTGAGATCGAGCTGAGCGTGAAGCCTGAGACGTCATAGTCGATGTGCAGCGCCAAGCCCTGGGCGCGGCTGCTGCCGAAGAAGTCGCCGTTGGCCGCGACGGCCAGGTTCTTCGGCCCCGCAACGATGCCGTACTGAGCGTTGGTGACCGCCGGCGCATAGCCGGGCGTGACCTTACGCCAGGTGGAGGCGCAGCAGAAGGTGTCGCTCTGCGACCGGTCGGCCTGGGCGAAGACGGTCAGGTTCTCGGTGGGCTTCCACTGGAACTTCAGCGCCACGCCGGTGACCTTGCGCGGGTCGGTATCGTCGCCGCCGCGCGCCACGTTCTTGATGATCCCGTCGCGCTCGTTGTGGACCACCACCAGGCGCAGGGCCGCGGTGTCGCCGACGGACACGTTGCCGATAGCCTCGAAGTTGCGCTCGCCGCGCTCGCCGACTTCGACCCGGACCTTGCCGGAACTGTCGTCCAGCAAGGGACGCTTGGTGATGAAGTGGACCAGGCCGGCCGAGGCGTTCTTGCCGAACAGCATGCCCTGCGGTCCGCGCAGGATCTCGACGCGCTCGACGTCGGCCAGGGTGGACAGGCTGCCGGGGTCGGCCAGGACCACGCCGTCCACCACGGTGGAGATGCTCTGCTCGATGCCGGCCGAGAAGCTGCTGGTGCCGATGCCGCGGATCAGGAAGCCCGAGGCGCTGTTGCTGAGGCTCTGCTTGAAGCGGACGGACGGGTCGATCAGCGTCAGCTGCTGGGCCTGGGTGACGTGCAGCGCCTCCAGCGCCTCGCCCTTCACCGCGGTGATCGACAGCGGAACGTCCTGGACATTCTCGGCGCGCTTCTGGGCGGTCACCACCAGTTCGTCGATGGTGGCCGTCGCCTGGGCCGAGGCCGATCCGGCCAGGGCGGAGGCCAGCGCCGCGACGGCGGCGCCGGCCAGGAGCGCCCGTTGCGGACGCGTGCTCGTGCGAGCGGTCATCTCTCGTTCCTTCCCCTCATCGCCTCGGGCGGCGTTGTTATGTTAAGTCACGTGACCGTCACTTAATAGCGACGGCAAGGTTGGTCGGATGGTGGTTCGACTAGGCGCTGGCGCTCGGGCGGGCCGAGACGCGGCCGTGCCAGGCGAGGACGTTCGCGCAGTCCGCCGGGATCGGGACGCCGATGAGGAGGCCGAAGTCGACGGTGGTCAGGGCAATGATGTCGGCCATGGAGTAGGCCTCACCGGCGATGAACGCCTTCCCGGCCAGCTCGCTGTCCAGCCAGTGATAGATCTGTTCGATGCGCGGCCGGTTCGACTCGCCGAAGTCCTTGAACTGGGTCAGCAGCGCGGCGGTTAGCGGATGGGTGTGGCGCCAGATCTGGCCGATCGGGTTCATGAGTTGGAACTCGATCCGCCGGATCCACATGTCGACCTCGGCGCGCTCGCGGGCGGTCGAGCCGAACAGCGATGGACCGGGCAGGGTCTCGTCCAGATAGCGGCAGATGCTGACGCTCTCGCTGAGGAACATGCCGTCGTCCAGTTCCAGCGTCGGAAGCTGGCCGAGGGAGTTCTTGGCCAGGAAGTCCGCCGCCTTGTGGCCGCGCTCGCGCATCGGCACGCGGACGTGTTCAACGCTCCCGCCCTTCTCGGCCAGGAAGATTCGAACGCGGCGCGGATTGGGCGCCGGATTGTCTTCGCCGTAGAGCTTCATCGTTTCCCCTCATCGGCCGCGTCTAGGCGGCTCCATGGGGGTAACGGTACCGTTACTTACGGCGTGCGCGCAAGTCCATTTGCGCTGTGTCGGACGCATCAGTTCACTTTTTGGCGTGCTTCGCCTTGAGCGCCTCGGCGCCGGCCACGACCGCCACGGTGATGGTTTCGATCAGCGCCTCGTCGTCGCCGTTCCGGGCGGCGAGGAAGCCGGTGACGCCGGTCACCATGAACCAGGCGTACTGCAGGGCCACGTCGTCCGGCAGGCCATAGGCGCGCTTGAGGCCGAGCGCCCAGCCCTTGGCGTTGGCGTCCTGCATCTCCCGCGCCCGCTCGCGCAGCCGGCCGCTGTCGGTGACCAGGCGAAGGAAGAGCTCGCCGCTCTCGTCCGACCGGACGCACCAGTGGCGCAACGCCGCCCGGACCGCCGCGTCGAAGGTGGCGTCCTGCGGCAGTTCCTGGGTCCAGCGGGCGGCGTAGTTCGCCTGCTCGCGGTCGAACAGCGCCGCAAGCACGGCGTCACGGTCGGCGAAGTAGCGATAAGGCAGGGACTTGTTCACCCCGCACCTCTGCGCCACGCCTTCCATGGTCACGGACGACACGCCCTGCTCCAGGACGATCGCGGCGGCGGCGTCGAGGAACACGTCGCGGCGCTCCGAGCCTTTCAGCCGCTTCTGCACGATCTTGGCGCCGTCAGGCCCGGTTCGATTGGATGTGGTCACAAGCCCCCGCCCGTTCGGCCGGCCCACGCTGGGCCAGCCCGTCATCATCCCGAGCGCAGGCCTGCGCGTCCAGCGCGCGATCAGTCGGCAACGCGGATCAGCATCTTGCCGCTGTTGAGCCCGGAAAACAGGCCGATCAACCCCTCGGGTGCGCGCTCGAAGCCGTCCAGGATGGTCTCCTGGTATTTCATGCGGCCGTCCTTCAACCAGCCGGTCATGTCGTCGACGAACTTAGCCTGCAAATGCGGGAAGTCGCTGGCCACGAAGCCTTCCATCCGCACGCGGCTGTAGATGATGGCCGACAGGTTGCGCACGCCCTCGCCGCCGCCGTTGTAGGTCGAGATCATCCCGCAGACCGGGATCCGGCCCCGCACGTTCATCCGCGGCAGCACGGCGTCCAGGTGCGAGCCGCCGACGTTCTCGAAGTAGACGTCGATGCCCTTGGGCATGGCCTCGGCCAGGGCCGTCTTCAGCGGTTGGACCTTGTAGTTGATCACGGCGTCCAGTCCGACTTCGTCCTTCAGCCAGGCCGCCTTGTCGTCCGCGCCCGTGGAGCCCACCACATAGCAGCCCTTGATCTTGGCGATCTGGGCCACGACCGAACCCACGGCGCCGCCGGCCGTCGAGACGAACACCTGCTCGCCGTCCTTCAGGGCGCCCACCTCCAGCAGGCCGCCGTAGGCGGTGATGCCGGTGCCGCCCAGGGCGTGCATGTAGACGCTGAGCGACAGCGCTGGGTCGGGGTTCAGGGCCTGCAGGCCCCTGCCGTCCGAGACGAAGCGCTCCTGCATTCCCGCGCCGTGGCGGACGAGCGTCCCTTCGGCGAACTTCGGGTTGCGGGACTGGACGACCCGGCCGATGCCGCCGCCGATCATGGCGACGTTCAGCGGCTGGTCCGCCGTGAGGCGCGGCCGCATGTAGGGGTCGACCGACATCAGCAGGTTCTGCACCTGCACCTCGCCGTCGCCGGCGTCGGGGATGTCGACGGAGACGACAGCGAAGTCGTCGGTGACCGGGACGCCGTCGGGACGGCGGACCAGGTGGATCTGGCGGGCTGCAGTCATCTCAACTCATCTCCAAAACGGGTTAGCGGGTCGGGCCGGGCGACCGGGGACCGGACGGGGCGTGCTGGGGCAGGGCGCGCAGCATGCCGATCATCCCGTCCGGGCGCGCCTTGGCGAGCATGCGCTGGTAGGCCGGGCGGGCCTCGACCCGCGCCTTCCACGCCGCCACCTTAGGAAATTGCACCGCATCGACAATGTTGAGCTCGGTCGCCACCCGAAGCGGAAACAGCATCATGATGTCGGCTGCCGAGAAAGCCGCGCCGCCGAACCATTCGTGCGCCTTCAAGAACTCTTCCGCGAACTCGACGACCGCCTCGGAGTCCACCAGCCGCGAGCGCTCCTTCGGCGGTTGCTGCATCCAGGCGCGATAGTCTGAGAACAGCTTCGCGGCCAGCGAACCCTCCGCGTAGTGCATCCACATCAGGTAGTGGGGATAGTCCGCGCTCCCGAGATCGGGCTGCAGCTTGCCGGGCGCGTGGCGGTTGAGGATCAGCTCCATGATCGCCCCGGATTCCACCAGCACCTGATCGCCGTACTTCACGGTGGGCGCCATTGGCACGATCGGGCTGAACGCCTTAATCAGCGCCATCGATCCCATCAGGTCGCCGCGCTTGAACTCGAGCTTGTAGGGGAGGCCCAACTCTTCCATCAGCCAGACTACCCGCTCCGAGCGGCGGCCCTCGAGGTGGTAGATGGTGATGGGCGGCAGAGGCCAGCCCTTGCCCTGTGTCGCAGCGGCGGCGGCCACCGGCGCAGCCGCCAAGCTGGCCAATGCCGCGAGACCGGCGCGCCGGTTGAGTTCGTTTGTCATGTGCGTTCCCTGCCTTGTCATTCCGGCTGGCCGACCGGTTGGTGTTTAAGTAACGGTATCGTCACTAACGGGTCGACGCAAGACGGGCGCCGTTTGCCAAGCCGCCGAAACTCCCCAACCACAGCAGCCAAGCGGTATGGCGGCTACTGCGATGATCGCTATCGTGCCGTGGCTCGCAGAGGTGTCGCCAGACGTCGTGTGCCTGACGGCGTTGAAGATCGGCCTGGACGCTGCGCCCGCCGATGAGGTCGACTACCTCCGAAGTCTGCATTTCACCCGGGCGCCAACTCGCGCTCCTGGCGGGCGGACCTTGCCTGGCGCCGCGCAACTCGGGAAAAAGGGAGGGTGCAGACGAGGGGGCATCAGGTGGGCGTCTGGGGTTTGCTCATTTCATTGGTCTTGCTGACCCTTTCTCCTTCGGCGGCGCGCGCCGCTGCGATCGACGACATCGCGCGCGACTACGCTGAACTGGCTCTGGGCGCTCTGCTTTTGAATGATCCGGCCGTCGAGGTGGACGCGAAACTTGCGCCACAGCTCGCGGCGGCGCGAAGCACTCGGCGCGATGCCGCAAGGATAGGCGCGGACGCTCAGCGCCTGATGGCGCGCCTAGATGCACTAGCAAAGCCCCATGACGCCTTGGCCGATGTGCGCAGGCGATCGCTGCGGGCGCGGCTTTCTGCGCTCGAGCTGAACATGAGGCCGGTGAACCCGGCCCTGCCGATCGAGGAGGAGGTCCAGCGCCGCTTCGGATTCACGCCCCGGTTCCGCCCACTGGCCGACTACGACGCTGTCCTGCAGCGCCTCGAGGCGGCGATGCCCGGAGAGGGCGCGCTAACCGACCGGATCGAGCGGATGCGCCGCGCCGCCGCGACGCCGCCCGACCGGATCGAGCCGGTGTTCCGCGCAGCCATGGCCGAGTGCCGGCGGCGGACCGCGGCGCGCATGCCGCTCGCCGATGAGTCCGTTGAGGTGCAGTTTGTCGATGAGGCGACGACGCCGGCTTCGGCGCAGTATCTCGGCTCCGGGCGCAGCGTGATCCGGATCAGCCGGACTATCCCGACCGACGTGGACCGGCTGCTTCAGCACGCCTGTCACGAAGTCTACCCCGGTCACCATGTTCATTACATGGCCATGGATCGCCAACTCTACCGGGCGCGTGGATGGCCCGAGTTTGGAGTCGCCATCGACAGCGATCCCCTGGTGCCGGTAGCGGAGGCGGTTGCGGAGTATGGCGTCGGTCTCGCGTTCCCTGTCGAGGAGCGCATCGCCTTCGAGCGCGACGTTCTCTTTCCCCTCGCAGGCTTGAGCATGACGGATGAGGCTCAATGGCGGGCCTATCACCGCGCGAGGTCTGATCTCCTCGGCGCCAGCGCCACGATTGCGCGTGACGTCTTAACCGGCGCGTTGGACAATGAGGGCGCCGAGCAAGCCCTCATCCGCTATCGTCTGCAGACTCCTCAAGCCGCAGAACACACCGTCAGGATGATCAGGGGGTTCGGCTCGTATCTCATCGCATCAGACTTCGGCTGGTACGCCGTCGATCGCACCATGCGAGGGCGAGATCCGGCCGAGCAGTGGCGGCTGCTACAGCGCCTGCAGCGCGAGCCGATGCTATTGGACGATATCGCGCGGCTTGGCCTCCTCTCCGACCGCGGGAACGTTCAGGCGATCGAGCATTGAGGACGCTGGCTACCCTGCAGCAGGTGATTCTCCGCCGTGGCAGAGAAGCCGTGCCGCCGACGCCGCCCCTTGAGAGCACGTCACGATTGGGGCGAGGCCAGCAGAGCCAGGCTGGAGCGCGTCCGCGGGACAACCGCGCCTTGTCCTGCGTCAGGAATTTGGATGCTTTCGCGCGCCGTCTCGGCGTCCCAGCGCCTAGCCCGACGCCCGCCAAGCCGCGGCGACCTGACGCCGGCGGCGCGAGCCGCGAAAATCCGGTTGACCGCCGCCGATGTCTCGCCTACAAGCCCGCCTCCGCCGACACGGACCTCCAAGGTCTGACAGCCGGTGGGACGCCCTCTTGTGTTCAGTCCAAATGAACCCATATGAGAGCGCCAGCCGAGACGGGCCTATCAGCGATGATGGTCTTGTCGGCATCGGGGGCTTCGGTCTCCGAAGGCATCTCTGGCTCAACAGGCTTCGGCCGGCCATGTGCCTCCCAACATGCAGCTCGTTTCGAGCGTCTCCGGGCGACGGGGGTGCGGGTCTTTGACATTGTTGATTTGGAAAGAGAAACGCAGGCGGCGGCGTCCTGGCGATAGTCCTAACCAGACTATCTCGACGCTGACTGTGACTGCGGTCTCTTGAAGACACCATGAATATGGTCGGATTTCGGTTCGGCCAAGATTTGTGGGAACTCGTCAAGAACTACGCAGACTATAGCCAGCCGATCTCTAGTAGGTCGGTTACGCAGAAAGTCAGAA
>NZ_MHXN01000012.1 GCF_001824475.1 Phenylobacterium sp. RIFCSPHIGHO2_01_FULL_69_31
GCATCGACAGGCCGAACACATGGCCGCACCGACCAGCTCTGCAACAGCTCAAGAACACCCTTGCCGACGGAGAGCCGTCCACACAGGGTCGAAGCAGGCCCTTGAACACCGCATCACCGGACCCGCCCGCGATCTGTGAGGACACAAGTCCAGGCGGTGCTACCCCGGAATCTTCAGCCCCAGCTCCCGCAGCAGCTTGAACCAGGCCTCCCGCCCCTTGGCGCGGCTGAACATGGCCTCGGCCGTGACCCGCGCCGCCGCCCGCAGCGGCCGGGAGGCCTCGGGATCGCGGCACGCGGCGATCATGGCGCCGGAGAGGGCGTCCACGTCGAAGAACGGCAGCAGCCGGCCGTTCTTCCCGTCCTGGATCGCATCGCGCACGGGGGCGGTGTCGGACCCGATCACATAGCACCCCGACGCCATCGACTCCGAAAGCGACCACGAGAGGACGAAGGGGTAGGTGTAGTAGACATGCGCCGCGCCCAGGCGCAGGGCGGCTAGCATCCGCTCGTGCGCCACCCGACCCAGGAAGTGCACCCGCGCCGGGTCGTAGTCGATGCCCTGGAAACAGGCGTCCTTCCAGGTCATGCCTTCGGGGGCCGCGGCGCCATAGGGCTTCTTGGTCGGATCGCCGATGAGGATCACCTGCGCCTCCGGGACCTCGCGCAGCAGCCGGGGCAGGGCGCGCGCCAGGATGTGCAGTCCGCGCAGGGGCTCCATGTGGTTGTTCACGTGGGTGATCACGGGCGTACCGGGCTCGATCACGCGCCCGTCGTCCAGGGCGAACGGTTCGGGCGGGCCGGGGCGGATGGCGTCCATGTCTACGCCTTCGTGGAACACCCGCGTGGCCTCGCGAAAGCGCGGGGGCAGGGTGCTGGCCTGGAACGGCGTCGGCGTCACGATCGCATCGGCCTCGGCGTAGGCGACGGCCATCATGCCGTTCTTGGCGTCGGCGCGCAGCACCGCCTCCTGGTCGTGGGCCTGGAACTCGGTGTCGAAGCCCACGTCGAAGCCGCGGCCGTGGTAGTAGAACTCGGCGAAGGCGACCCGCTTGGCATTGGGAAAGACCTCGGAGATGAAGGTCATCTCGCCCCAGCCCGGATGGCCGACGATCACCGCCGGGTCCCAGCCTTCGTTCCTCAGCGCCATCGCCGCGTCATAGGCGCTGCGGGCCCGGATCAGGTCCGCCTCCGCGCGCGTGGCCAACGGAAAGATACCGGGCGTCGAGCCGCGCTGCAGGGTGTAGCGGGCGATTTTCACGCCGGTCATGCCGCGGGCGTGGTGCTGGCCGACCGCCAGGCACGGCACGCCCCGCGCCAGCAGCTGCTGCGCCAGGTCCCCGAACTGGCCGGGGAAGTTGTTGTGGATGAAAAGCACGCCGTTGGACATGGCCGCGTTCTGCCTTGCGCCCGCGCGGCTGTCACGCCCCGGACGGCAGCGCTTTCCCGGGAGACGGCTTGCCGAGCCGAAGCGCGCCCGGCGCGCGAAGGCTGGTGCGGATGAGAGGAGTCGAACCTCCACGCCTTGCGGCGCTGGAACCTAAATCCAGTGCGTCTACCAATTCCGCCACATCCGCGTGGGGTAGCGGCCTGCCATCGCGGGCCGCGGGGCCGGCGTCAAGGGGCAGGGGGCTTGGAGGCGCCGGTTCCCCGTGACATAAGGGCCGCTTCGCGCCGCCGGGCCCCGTCCGGCGGCCTTCCCCGTTTGACGCCATGAACGGACAAGGCGCGCGTCGCGCAGGGTCCAGGAAACTTGAGAATGTCGATGCAAATCGTTGAGAAGTCTGGTGAAGGCCTGAGCCGCGTCTACGGCGTGACGGTCCCCATGTCGGACCTGACCGAGCGTCTGGAAGCCCGGATCAAGGAGATCGCCCCCACCCTCAACGTCAAGGGCTTCCGCCCCGGCAAGGTGCCGCCGGCCCACGTGCGTCGCCTGTACGGCAAGTCCATCATGAGCGAAGTGGTCCAGCAGAGCCTGACCGAGACCACCCAGAAGATCCTGGACGACAACAAGCTGCGCCCCGCCGGCGAGCCCGAGCTGAAGCCGGAAGGCGACATCGAGGCGGTGATGGATGGCAAGGCCGACCTGGCCTACGAGCTGTCGATCGACCTGATGCCCGAGTTCGAGCCGGTGGACGGCGCCTCGCTGTCGCTGACCAAGCCGGTCTACACCCCGACCGATAAGGAAGTGGACGAGGCGGTGGCCGAGCTGGCCAGCCAGAACCGCACCTACGAGGCCAAGACCGGCAAGACCGTGAAGGCCAAGGACGGCGACCAGGTGGTCATCGACTTCATCGGCCGCGTGGACGGCGAAGCCTTCGAGGGCGGCACGGCGAACGACGTCGAGCTGGTCCTGGGTTCGGGCCAGTTCATCCCGGGCTTCGAGGCCCAGCTGGTGGGCGCCAAGCCGGACAGCGACGTGACGGTGAAGGTGACCTTCCCGACCGACTACCAGGCCGCCAACCTGGCCGGCAAGGACGCCGAGTTCGAGACCAAGGTGAAGGAAGTGCGCGGCCCGGTCGACTCGCCGGCCGACGACGAGTTCGCCAAGCGCCTTGGCCTCGACAGCCTGGAGAAGCTCAAGGAGCTGGTGAAGGGCAACCTGGAAGAACAGTACGCCGGCGCCTCGCGCTTCAAGCTGAAGCGCGCCCTGCTGGACGAGCTGGACTCCAAGCACGACTTCCCGCTGCCGCCGAAGATGGTCGAGGCCGAGTTCGCTTCGATCTGGGGCCAGGTGCAGCAGGACAAGGAAGCCGGCCAGCTCCCCCCCGAGGACGCCGATAAGTCCGAGGAGCAGCTTCAGAAGGAATATCGCAAAATCGCCGAGCGCCGCGTGCGCCTGGGCCTGGTGCTCGCCGAAATCGGCCGCGCCAACAACGTCCAGGTGACCGAGCAGGAGCTGAACGAGGCGATCCGCCGCGAAGCCATCAAGTACGGCCCGCAGGCCCAGCAGGTGTTCAACCTGCTGCGCGAGAACCAGAACGCCCAGGCCCAGCTGCGCGCCCCGATCTTCGAGGACAAGGTCGTCGACCTCATCGTCTCCAAGGCCAAGGTCAAGGAGAAGAAGGTCTCGAAGGACGAGCTGATGAAGGAAGACGACCTGCCGGAAGGCTACACCGAGTAGGTCGCTTCCGCGCACACGGTGTCATCCCGGTTTCGCCGCAGGCGAAGACCGGGACCCCGGAGCGCCGGATCAGATCCAGATAAAGCGACGGCGCCGCCTCGGTTCGAGACGGCGCCGTTTGCACATTGGGGTCCCGGTCTTGCGCTGGCGCGGAAACCGGGACGACCGCTTTACAGCGAACGCAGGTGACGCAGGGCCTCGCCGTTCTCCACCTGAGCCCGCCGTTCGTTGATGGCGCGGTGCAGGTCCAGCGCCTCGGTCGGATCCAGCGGCGACAGGGCGGTCGGATCCAGGTCTTCGAAGGCGACGTCCTCGAAAGTAACCGGCGCGCCTTCGGGCACGCGTTCGCGCGGCATGTCCATGTCGGTTCTCCCACAGCTCCGCCCCGGCGGAGCCCTCTCCCACGATTAAGGTATCATTTACCCGTCACACCCGCCAACGGCCGCGCGGCCCGAAAGCTGCGCCGCGCGATCACACTCTGGTGTGGATGTTCATGCCCCTCGGGCCGGCAGGTCGAAGCGGGTCTTCGGAACGGAGCGCCAGGAATCGGTGAACCTTGATCAGGAAACGGTTGGCTTCCCTGGCGACGCGGACGTAACCTGTTCTTCCATCGCCGCGTCGGGGCGTGGAGCCATCTCTGCCGAGCGCAGAGTCGACTTCCTGTCCCCGGGAGTAGAGCGTCCCGGAGGAAGCGAGTTTTGCAGCGCACGCGTGAGCTTGAGTCCGACTACTTTCACAAGGTCGTCGATTGCCAGTGGGCCTGTCCGGCCCACACCCCCGTCCCGGAGTACATCCGCCTGATCGCGGAGGGCCGCTACTCCGAAGCCTACATGATCAACTGGAAGTCCAACGTCTTCCCGGGGATTCTCGGGCGGACCTGCGACCGCCCCTGCGAGCCCGCCTGCCGCCGGGGCCGGGTGGAGGACGAGCCGGTGGCGATCTGCCGGCTGAAGCGGGTCGCCGCCGACAACAAGTCGGACGTCACCGGCCTGATGCCGCCGCCCGCCGCCGCGCCTAACGGCAAGCGGATCGCCCTCGTGGGCTGCGGCCCGGCCTCGCTGACCGTGGCGCGGGACCTCGCGCCCCTGGGCTACCAGCTCACCATCTTCGACGGCGAGGCCCGGTCGGCCGGGATGATCCGCAGCCAGATCCCGCGCTTCCGCCTGCCCGAGGAGGTGATCGACGAGGAGGTCGGCTACGTCCAGGCCCTCGGCGGCGTCGAGATGCGCTTCGGCCAGCGGATCGACAGCCTGAAAGCGCTGCTGGAGGAGGGCTACGACGCCGTCTTCGTCGGCTCCGGCGCCCCGCGCGGCCGCGACCTGGACCTGCCGGGCCGACAGGAGGCCGCCGCCAATATCCACATCGGCATCGACTGGCTGAGCTCGGTCTCCTTCGGCCACATCGAGCGGATCGGCCGCCGCGTGATCGTCCTCGGCGGCGGCAACACCGCCATGGACTGCTGCCGCACCTCGCGCCGCCTGGGCGGCGAGGACGTGAAGGTGATCGTCCGCTCCGGCTTCGAGGAGATGAAGGCGTCCCCCTGGGAGAAGGAGGACGCGATGCACGAGGACATCCCGATCCTCAACTACCGCGTCCCCAAGGCCTTCACCCACGACGGCGGGCGGCTGACCGGCGTGCTCTTCGAGGTGGTGAAAGCGGAGTTCGACGACCGGGGCCGACGCCGGCTCGTCCCCTCCGGCGAGCCGGACGAGCACTACGAATGCGACGACGTGCTGGTGGCCGTGGGGCAGGAGAACGCGTTCCCCTGGATCGAGACCGACATCGGCCTTCAGTTCGACGAATGGCATATGCCCCAGGTCGACCCGGCCAGCTTCCAGTCGACCCTCCCCAACGTCTTCTTCGGCGGCGATGCGGCCTTCGGGCCCAAGAACATCATCTGGGCGGTGGCGCAGGGCCACGAGGCCGCGGTCTCGATCCACAAGTTCAGCTGCGGCGAGGACGTGAGCGTCCGTCCGCCGCCCGGCGTGACTCTCGTGAGCCAGAAGATGGGCATCCACGAGTGGAGCTACGACAACGACGTCTCCAACGACCACCGCTACCGGGTCCCGCTGCTCGACAAGAAGGAAGCCCTGACCAACGTGCGCCTCGAGGTCGAGCTGGGTTTCGACCGGGAGCTGGGCCTGAAGGAGGCGCAGCGCTGCCTGAACTGCGACGTCCAGACGGTGTTCGCCGACAAGCTGTGCATTGAGTGCGACGCCTGCGTCGACATCTGCCCGATGGACTGCATCACCTTCACCGAGGACGGTGAGGAAGCCGACCTGCGCGGTCGCCTGAAGGCGGCGGCCACGAACCTGACCCAGGATCTCTATGTCTCCGGCAAGCTGGCCACCGGCCGGGTGATGGCCAAGGACGAGGACGTCTGCCTGCACTGCGGCCTATGCGCCGAACGGTGCCCCACGGGCGCCTGGGACATGCAGAAGTTCTATCTCGAGATGACGCACGCGGGGCCGCAATGCCTGAGTCAGTAACGGCAGGGGGGCAGGCGTCGGGCGGCAAGCCCCGGATCAACGACTTCGTCGTCAAGTTCGCCAATGTGAACGGCTCGGGATCGGCCAGCGCCAACGGCCTCTTCGCCCGCTCGGTGATGCGGATGGGCGTGCCGGTGGCGGCGCGCAACATCTTCCCGTCGAACATTCAGGGCCTCCCCACCTGGTACGAGGTGCGGATCACCGAGGCGGGGTATCTGGGCCGGCGCGGCGGCGTCGACCTGATGGTCGCCATGAACCCCCAGACCTGGGATCGGGATCTGGCCGAGATCGAGAGCGGGGGCTTCCTGTTATACGACTCCACCAAGCCGATCCCGCCCTCGCGCTTCCGGGACGACATCACCGTCATCGGCGTGCCGCTGACGGCCATGTGCAACGAGGCCTACGAGCTTCCGCGCGAACGCCAGCTCTTCAAGAACACCATATATGTCGGGGCCTTGGCGGCGCTTCTTGGCATCGACCTGGCCGCCATCGAGAGCCTCCTGACCGACGACTTCGCCGGCAAGGACCGGCTGATCAAGGCCAATGTCGAGGCCCTGCACATGGGCCACGGCTATGTCCGCGAGCGCCTGGCGCCGCTGCCGCTGCAGGTCCGGCCCGCCAACGGCGTGGGCGACCGGATCTATGTGGAGGGCAACCAGGCCGCGGCCCTGGGCGCGGTCTATGGCGGGGCCACCGTCTGCGCCTGGTATCCGATCACGCCGTCCACCTCACTTGCCGAGGCTTTTACCAGCTATTGCCAGGACTTGCGGACAGATCCTGAGACCGGAAAGGGCCGCTGCGCGATCATCCAGGCCGAGGACGAGATCGCCTCCATCGGCATGGTCGTCGGCGCCGGCTGGAACGGCTGCCGCGCCTTCACCGCCACCTCGGGGCCCGGCGTGTCGCTGATGACCGAGTTCATCGGCCTCTCGTACTTCGCCGAGATCCCGGCGGTGATCTTCGACGTCCAGCGGGGCGGGCCGTCCACCGGCATGCCCACCCGCACGCAACAGGCGGATCTGCTGGCCGCCGCCTACGCCGGCCACGGCGACACCAAGCACCCGATGCTGCTGCCCGCCGACCCCGGCGAATGCTTCGAGATGGGGGCCCAGGCGTTCGACCTGGCCGACCGGCTGCAGACCACGGTTTTCGTCATGCTCGACCTCGACATCGGCATGAACGAGTGGCTGACCGAGCCCTTCCGCTGGGACGACACCCGCCGCCTCGACCGCGGCAAGGTCATGACCGCCGAGCAGCTGGAGGCGGGCGCGGACTTCGGCCGCTACAAGGACGTGGACGGCGACGGCATCCCCTACCGCACCTATCCGGGCACGCACCCCACCAAGGGCGGCTACTTCACCCGCGGCACCTCGCGGAACCCCTACGCCCGCTACTCGGAGGAGGGCGCGGTCTACGTCGACAACATGGAGCGGCTGCTCCGCAAGTTCGAGACCGCCAAGGCCCTGGTCCCGGCGCCGGTGATCCGGCCCGCCAAGGGCAAGACCCGCGAGGGCGTCATCTATTTCGGCTCCACCACCCCGGCCATGCACGAGGCCTTGGAGATGCTTGAGGCGCAGGGACGGCGGCTGAACGCGCTGCGCGTGCGGGCCTTCCCCTTCGCCGACGAGGTCTTCGACTTCATCGCCCAGCACGACCGCGTCTACCTGATCGAGCAGAACCGCGACGCCCAGCTGCGCACCCTGGTGATGACCGAGGGCGACGTGGACCCCGCCAAGCTCGTCTCCATCCTCCACTACGACGGCACCCCCATCACCGCCCGCTTCATCGCCGGCGCCATCGCCCAGCGCATGCAGGTGGGCCAGATCGAGGCTGCGGAATGACCTACATCCTGAAGCCCCAGCTGCATCACCCCAGCCTGCCGACCAACAGCCTGGGCTACACGCGCCGCGACTACGAGGGCTCGGTCTCGACCCTCTGCGCCGGCTGCGGCCACGACAGCATCTCGTCGGCCATCATCCAGGCCTGTTTCGAGCTGGAGCTGCCGCCGCACCGGGTGGCCAAGCTCTCCGGCATCGGTTGTTCGTCCAAGACGCCCGACTACTTCCTGGGCGCCAGCCACGGCTTCAATACCGTCCACGGCCGCATGCCCTCGGTGCTGACCGGCGCCAACCTCGCCAACCGCGAGCTGATCTACCTCGGCGTCTCCGGCGACGGCGATTCCGCCTCCATCGGCCTCGGCCAGTTCGCTCACGCCATCCGCCGCGGCGTGAACATGCTCTACATCGTCGAGAACAACGGCGTGTACGGCCTGACGAAGGGCCAGTTCTCGGCCACCTCCGACAAGGGTTCCAAGTCCAAGCGGGGCGTGGTCAACCACGACGCCGGCATCGACATGGTCAGCCTGGCCCTCCAGATGGGCGCCACCTTCGTCGGCCGCAGCTTCTCCGGCGACAAGGCCCAGCTCGTGCCCCTGATCAAGGCGGGCCTGGCGCACAAGGGCGCCGCCTTCATCGACTGCATCTCCCCTTGCGTGCAGTTCAACAACCACCCGGGCTCGACCAAGAGTTTCGACTACGTCCGCGAGCACAACGAGGTGGTGAACCGGCTGGACGTCATTACCCCGCGCGACCCGATCCACGTGGACTACAAGCCGGGCGAGACCGTGCGGGTCCAGCAGCACGACGGCTCGGTCCTGTCGCTGCACAAGCTGAACGAGCTCTACAACCCCAACAGCCGCGCCCAGGCCCTGGGCTACCTCCAGGCGCGGCAGGCGAGGGGCCAGATCGTCACCGGCCTCCTCTTCGTCGATCCCGAGGCCGGCGACCTCCACGACGCCGTCGGCACCGTCGACACGCCGCTCAACCAGCTCTCCGAAGCCGAGCTCGTGCCAGGCCAGGCCGCCCTCGATCGCATCAACGCCAGCCTGCGGTAGTCGTCGCCCGCGCCGGAGCGGCGGGTCCCCGCGGAACCACGGCGCCGCTTGGCGGTTAGCGAACCGATCCTGCCGCTCATCGCGGCGCGGGGCGGGGAGACCGGATGATCGCGCGCGCTCGGCGACTGTTGCGAAGCCTTGCGGACGCCTTCTGGGTCTTGCCGGCGGCCATCGTCGTCATCCTTGCCGGGCTCGGCCTGTTGGTGGTCGAGATCCAGATCTGGGGCGCCCTGCCGGATTGGCTCCCGTCGGATTGGATTTATGGAGGCGGAGAGACCGGCGCGCGCACACTGCTAGGCGCCGTCGCGTCGTCGACGATCGGCGTCGCCGGGACCCTCTTCTCCATCACCATCGCCGCGCTCTCGCTGGCTTCAAGTCAGATGGGGCCCCGCCTGTTGCGGAACTTCGTCAGGGACCGCGGCAACCAGGTCACGCTCGGCGTTCTGCTCGGCACGTTCGCTTATGCCCTCATCGTCCTGCGGTCGGTCCGCGGGGGCGAGGAGAACCCCTTCGTGCCGTCGTTGGGCGTTACGCTCGGCCTCGCCCTGTCCGGCGCCTGCATCGCGTTGATGATCTATTTCGTCCATCACGTCGCGACCCGGATCAACGTCGATACCGTGATCGATCTGGTCCATGACGACATCCAGCGCGACATCGATCGTCTGACCTCGCCGGCGGGCGAGGCCGACGCGACCCCGCCGATCGACCTCGACTGGCGTGGCGCCGGCGAGGTCAGATTCGAGGCCTCAGGATACTTGCAGCAGATCGACGCCGCCGGGCTCGCCGAATGGGCGGCCGAACATGGCACGACGATCCGCCTCCTTATCCGACCCGGGCAGTTCGTTTACCCCGGCGCGGCGATCGCCCTGGTTTGCCCGCCGGTGGAGGGCGCCCGCAAGGCGCTGCACGACGGCACGGCCTTGAGCGCGCAGGGAGGCAGCCCCGGCGACCTGACCTACCCGGTCCTGCAACTCGTGGAGGTCGCGGTTCGCGCGCTCTCGCCCGGCATCAACGACCCCCGCACGGCGATCAGCGTCCTCGACCGTCTGGGCGGCGCCCTGGCTGGGATCGCCTCGCGCGAGCTCCGCAGCGGCGTGATCCAACACGAGGGCGAGCCGAGGCTGCTGATCCCGGCTCTAACCTACGGCGATGTGCTCCAGGCGATGTTCCCGATGATCCGCCAGGCCGCCGGGCGCACGCCCGCGGTGCTGCTGCATCTCATGGCGGTGCTGAACGCGGTGGCCGGCGTCGAACGGCGGGACGAGCGGCTCTCCGCCCTGCGCCGCACGGCCGAGGAGGTCGTCGAGGAGGCGCGCGTCGGGTTCGTCAACCGGTTCGACCTGGAGGCGCTAGACGCGGCCCACAGGGCGTTTCTGGCGACCATCGCCAGCCGTTCGAGCGCGACGGTTGTCGAATGCTAGGGGGCCGCGCCTCTCAACCCGCGCTTCGAAGCCAAACCCTCGCCCGGCGAGGCCGCCCTCGACCGCATCAACGCTTCGCGACGTTAGGCCGCCCCAACCAGATCGCCAGGATGGCGAGCGCGGCGGCGCCCGCCAGGGCCGCCCCGGCGGGCAGGGGCTTGGCCTCGTGCTCGGCGACCCACACCGCGATCAGGCCCCAGACGATCGGCACGGCATAGGCCAGGAGCCGCAGGCGCAACAGCACCGCCGCGCCCACCGCCGTCACCACGGCCACCCCGACCACGCCCACCACCTCGCTCCCGGGCGGAACCAGCCGGAAGGCGGTGAGGACGGTCACGATGTTGATCGCCGAGGCGATGGTCAGCCAGCCCGCGAGTAGGCCCAGCGGCCAGTAGACGAACAGGTGATCGCGCACGTTCGACTCATAGGCGGGCAGGGCTCGCATCAGGGCGAAGATCGCCGCCGCCGCCGAGGTCACGATGATGACCACGCTCGCCCACTGCCAGTTGGCCCCAGCCGCCAGCAGCCAGACGCCGCAGCCGGCGATGGCCACGATCGCCGGCGCCGCCGTCGCCGCCACCGCCGCATCGTCCCGGTTCCGGGGCAGCGCCTGCCACACCGCATAGGCCAAGAACCCCGCATAGATCACCGACCAGATGGAGAAGGCGTAGCCGGCGGCCCGCAGCGTCTCGTTGCCGTCGTCCGCGAACTCCGAGGCCGACAGGCCCAGGTCCAGCAGCGCCTGTGCGGCCGGAACGCCGATGGCGAAGGCCACGGCCAGGGGGATCAGCACGCGCCGGGCGGCAGGGTTCACCGTTTCTCAGCCTTGTCTTTGTCGTCGTCTTTGTCGTCGGGCGCGGCCTTGGCGCCGCTCAGGGCGGGAACATAGAGCCCGCTCGCCATCCCCGCCAGGAACCCCTCGGGGCGGAAGCGCGGGCCGTACTGGGCGCAGGGGTCCGGGTCCTCGATCTTCCGCGACTTGTGGTCCTCGGGCGTCATCACCGCGCCCACAGTGTCGCCGAACGGCTCGGCGAACTGCAGGGCGTCCCCGAGGCGGCTCAGCGAGGGATCGTCGGTGCCGATGGGGGTGGCGTTACGGTTCCAGACCACGGCGGCGACCTGCTTGCCGTCCCGCGCGATCATCTCGGCCTCGGCGCCCAGCCCGCCCACCGTGCCCGGCACGCGCAGGCCGATCGGCCCGGGGATGAAGAAGCCGCTGGCCGCCGACAGGGCCGAGGCCGCGCGCCCGGTGGGCGCCACCCTCGTCACGATCGCCCGCACCTCGGCGTCCGCCGTCTCGCCGGGCGGGGCGAGGGCAAAGCGCTCGGTCAGCTCGAAACAGAGCTGGGCGTCCACTTCCCGCAGCAGGACGTCACGCTCCTGGGGCGTCAGCCAGGCCGTCGTCTTGCCCTCCGCCAGCCGCGCCGGCTGGATCGAAACCCGGCCGACTTCCGCCAGCCGGTCCTTGTCGCTCCGCCGCACGACGCTGGTCCGCACCGTGCCGTCCTTGGCCTCCAGGCCTTCATAGCTGGACAGCTGCCCGGAATACCGCCCGGGCGTGGCGCATGCGGACAGGGCGGCCGGCAACAGGAACACCAACGCGAGTTTCAAAGGCAGACTCCCCGGACAGACTGTCCGAACGCACGCTGCGCCGCGCAGGTTGCAGGCGTGTGGCAGAGGGAGGTCGTGGCGGGTGGCGCGAGGTCTGCAGTTCGGCAACACCTGATCTCCGGATGCGGCGTGCGACGCACGAACCCGAAGCCTGCCAAGCCATTATACCGACCCGCGAGCAAGGTGCGGTGAGACATGGACAGACTGGTGATCGGCGACGTGGAGATCGCCGTTGAATCCTTCGGCGCCCCCGACGCGCCTCTCATCGTCCTGGCCATGGGGGCCACCTATTCGATGCTGGGCTGGCCGGCGCCGCTCTGCGAAGCGCTCGCCGCCCGCGGCTTTCGCGTCATCCGCTACGACCACCGCGACACCGGTCTCTCCACCACCGTCGCCCCTGGCGCTGCGACCTACACCGTCGAGGACCTGGCCGCGGACCTCGTTGGCCTCATCGCAGCCCAGGGCGCTGGCCGCGCCCATGTGGTCGGCATGTCGCTGGGCGGCTACATCGGTCAGGTCGCCGCGCTGTCGGCCCCCGAGCGCATCGCCTCGCTCACCCTCATCGGCGCCGAGCCGCTCGGCTGGGACGGCCCGCCGCTGCCGCACATCGCCCCGGTGTTCCTCGAACACTTCGAGACCCTCGCCGACCTCGACTGGTCCGACCGGGAAGCCGCGATCGCCTTCCTCACCGGGGTCGCCCGCCTTTGCGCCGGGTCGGCCATCCCCTTCGACGCGGCCGCCGCCCGCGCCGAGGCCGCCGCCGTCCTGACGCGGACGTCCAGCCCTCTCAGCGCCTTCAACCATGCCACGGTGGCGACCCAGGGCGACTGGACCGCCGCCTTCCGCCGCATCGCCCAGCCGGTCCTCGTGCTCCACGGCGAAGAAGACCCGATCCTGCCGCTCGCCAACGGCCAGGCCCTCGCCGCGGGCATCCCGGGAGCCGACCTTCGGATCCTGCCGGGCGTCGGCCACGAACTGCCGGCCGTCCTGATCCCCACCATCGCCGACGCAATCGCCGGCCTTGCCGCCCGCGCCTGACGGCGTCCCGGGTCCGGCGTCAGCCCACCAGGATCCAGCCCGACGTCAGCGAGCTGGCCTGGACCCCGACCAGGATCATCTCGCCCCCGCCCGTCATGCTGATCACTGTGTCGGCGCCGACCTGGCTCACCGTGTACTGCGTGCCGGGGTCCAGCAGCACCCGGTCCCCCTCGGCGCGATTGAAGTCCAGGACCCGGTCGATCCCGGCGTCTCCGAACGAGTGGAAAAGGTCGGCGCCTTCGCCCCCGCTGACCGTGTCGGCGCCCTTGTCCCCCGAAACATAGTCGGCGCCGGCGCCGCCGCGGATGATGTCGTTGTCCTGGCCGCCGCGAACGGTGTCGGCGCCGGCGCCGCCCTCGCAGGTGTCCGCGCCGATATTGCCCAGGACCAGGTCGTTGCCGTCGTCACCGAAGAGGGCGTCCTCGCCCTTTCCGCCAACCACCCAATCGTGGTCGAGCCCCCCATAGACGGTGTCGTTGCCCGTGTTGCCGTGGACATCGTCGAAGGCCGTGCCGCCACGGATCTGGTCGTTGCCGTCGCCGCCGCGGATGTAGTCCTCGCCGCCGCCGCCATCGATGGTCTCGTTGCCGGCCCCGCCGATCAATGTGTCCGGGCCAGCGGTCGGCGCGAGGACCGGCCCGGGCTGGACAGGACCGGTCGGCGCCCCCGGGTTCGCTTCGCCATACGGCTGTATCCAGCCGGGGCCCCAGAGCACGTTGCGGGGATCGACGCCGGTCGGACCGGCCTGATCGACGCTGACCTCGATCGCCACGCGGCCACTCAGGAATCCGCCCATGATGTTCGGCGTCGCCTGACCTTCGATGACCAGGAAGAAGGCGCCACGGCCCGAGAGCGTGCTGTGCGGATCCCGCGTCGCCGCCGTGACGGGAAAGTCGAACTCCTGGATCCTGTCCGGGTCCAGGGCCCCGATGTAGGGGTCGTCGACAGAGCGGCTGCCATGGATGGTGGTGATCAGGAACTGGCCCGGCTCGACCTCCCGATAGAGCGACGCCGAGAGCCAGGCCTCCTCGACCAGGCCGGTCAGCCCGGTATCGGTCTGGTCGGGCAGCAGGCGAACCTGGATGGTTTGAGCCCCCTGCGGAATGTCCAGCTTCACGAAGGTGACGCCCATCTGGGTGGGCAGGGTCACCTGGCCGATCGCCCGGCCGCCGGCGGCGGGATTGAACGAGATCGTGGTGGCGGGGCCAGAGGCCGGCACGTTCAGGGTGGGCATGAAGGGCGACCTTTACTGGGACACGTCGCCCCCGCCCTTGCAGGGGGAATGCCACTCGGCGGGCGAGGCGCAAGGGCGAGTCGCCGCGCCTTTTGGGCCTCGACGTTCATGCCCCGGTCGCCCGCCTTGCTTGGAGACCCAGGCTAGAAGGACCGGCCCCCGACGGCCATTAGGCCGAATGGGCTACAACGGCCGCTGCGCCCGACGCTCGCTGCGCGATGGAGGCTGCAGCCGTGTGATACGCGCGGGGCAGGGCGGCTAGGGCGCCTTCGACGGCCGCCGGCGCCGCGGGACCCGCACCGTCGCTTCGCCATCCATGATCAGTTCGCCCTCGACGAAGGCGTCGCAGCGCAGGACGACCCGCGCGGCCGCCTCATCGATGCTCGCGACCGTCACCCGCGCCGAGACGACGTCGCCGATGCGGACCGGCTTATGGAAGTTCAGCGTCTGGCCCAGGTAGATCGCCCCGGCCCCCGGCAGGATCGTGCCGACCACCGCCGAGCCGAACGACGCCGACAACAGGCCATGCGCGATCCGGCCCCGATAGGCCGTCTTCGACGCGAACGCCTCGTCCATGTGCAGCGGATTGAAATCGTCCGACGCCTCCGCGAACCGCCGGATTCGCTCCTCGGTCACGGTCACAAGCTTCTCGGCCGTCATCCCGACGGAGAGCTCCTCCAGGATGTAGCCGCCGGACGGATGAGGTTCAGTCATGTGGTGGGGATTAAAGGCGGAGGCGGCGGGTCGCTAGCGGAAACGCGGGCTGAGCTGTGGCGGATGGCGATAGAGAGGCAGGGTGCAAGAGGCAGGCCTTGGCGTGCTAGCGCAGAAGGGAGCTTTGATAGAGGTGCGCGTGTCGATCCAAGTTGTTGACCTACCGACTACAATGACATCGGCTGACCTGTAGGACTCCACACCAACATCGTGTTCGCTGAGATGAACCATCAGAGTTATCGCTCGGGCTATGCCGACAGCCACGCCCTAGTTGTGGGGATAGACGCATATCGCCACGTTGGGCCGCTTGCCCACGCGGCCAACGATGCTCAGGGTGTCGCAGACGCTCTCACAGCCAACGGCTTCCCGCCCGGTAACGTTCAGCTACTTTTAGACGGTGCGGCGACCCGCGCCGCCATCATGACTGCTTTTATGAGGTTTGCTGGCCCCGCCGCACTGGGACCGGACGATCGTCTACTTGTCTTTTTTGCAGGGCATGGTCACACCTTAACCGGCAGGAGGGGTGAGACAGGTTTCTTGGTGCCAGCCGATGGCGCTATTGAAGATGCCTCGACCCTCATCCGCTGGGATGAGCTGACGCGCAACAGCGAACTCATGGGCGCGAAGCATGTCCTATTCCTCATGGACGCCTGCTACGGCGGCCTAGCGGTCAGTCGGAAATCCCTTCCGCCAGGGACAAGCCGCCTGCTAAATGACATGACGCGCCGCTATTCCCGCCAAGTCTTGGCATCGGGAAAACCAAATGAAGTCGTGGCGGATGGTGGTGGTGTGCGCCCCGGGCACTCCCTATTCACGGCCCATCTGTTGAATGGTCTCGACGGAGCCGCGGCGACGGCTGAGGGAGTTATCACTGCTCAGGGCCTTATGGCCTACGTGTACGACAAGGTGGGCAGCGACCCATTTTCAGGGCAGACGCCCCACTACGGTTCAATTGACGGCGACGGCGACTTCGTTTTCCAGCCGCAGCTTCTGACTGAGGCTGAGGGAGAGAAGGACCCATCACCCTTGATGATTCAAATTCCCACCCCGGATCGAGCGATATCGCTGTCTGCCGAGAGCGGGGCGGAAAAGCTCAAGCGGCTCCTTCCCGATCGTGCCAGTCGCATACTGTTGGAGGAGTTCGTCAACGAGCAGCTCCGTGTCACCATCGCCGCACTCAACGATGAGCGGTTTTCCGCGCAGCCCGGAAATGGTGATCCAGAGTTCGAGCAGCGCTTGAAGGCTTACGAGCAGATCATACGGCCACTTCAAGACACCGTTATCTTGCTGGCCAAGTGGGCGGAGCCGGAGCAGGTTCGTCTTCTGGAACATATCTTTGCGCGTCTAGCCGAGGCAGACCGCGCGAATTCAGGCGTCATCCGCTGGATCGCACTCTCGTGGTACCCACTCTTCAATTTGATGTACGTTGGCGGTATTGCGGCGCTGTCGACTAGCCGCTTCGACACCTTGAAAGCGTGCCTGCTCACGCCTGTTACTGCGAGTTATCGTAGTCTCTCGGGCCGAAACCCGGTGATTCTGCCGGTAACGTATGCGCTGGTTGAAATCGGCGACGCCTTCAAGAAAATTCCTGGCTACGAGAGACGTTACACACCTCGAAGCGACTACCTTTTCAACAACCTCCAACCCATCCTTGAAGATCAACTTTTCCTGGGCCGGCGGTACGAGGAGCTGTTCAACGCTTTTGAAGTGATGCTTGCTCTCACCTTCGCCGACGTTCGTGCCCCGGGCGAGCGTGTCTGGGGACCGCCGGGACGCTTCGCCTGGGAGCGCAGCGGAGAAGCGTCGTACTCCGACATCGTCAGGGATCTTGCCGCCGATGGGACCGCTTGGGCTGCACTCAAATCCGGCTTCTTCGAGGGGAAGTTGGAACGCTTCCAAGAACTAAGCGAAGGCTATAAGGAGACCATCAGCAAGTCTGGGTGGTTGTAAGCGTAATGTTGCCTCCAACATTAGAGCTTCGCCAAAAAACTGCTGACCGCAGGCCAGAACTTCAGGGCAGCGGCGATCGCCACGAGGACGGCTGCGATGCATGCACAGCGTAGGCTGGCGTTTAGCGCTTCCGACCGCTTCAGATTCTCCTCGCAAATATGATCGATCGCGATCTGCTGCTGCTTCGCAGCCCAAGCGAGAGCGTCCTTAAGGTTGAACGTCTGAGCGTGGACAAGCGCGCCTTCCCACCACGCGGGAGCGAGACCGGGTGCCCTAAACTCATCTGATCGAACGCCGCGGAAGCTGATGATCCCGCCCCACACGAAGAACGCGATTGCGCCAGCGGCCAACCAGTCGGCCAAATTGCCCGCGGTAGAGATTACGCTGGCGGCGACAGCAGCGGCGGCGAACATGATGGTCGCCACCTGCGTTGCTCGCGCGTCTAGGGCGTGCGACGCGGTTTGCAGCGCCGTGATGTGGCGGACTCCCTCCTCAAACACGAATCGGGCGACGCTCTCGTCCAGCGTGTGAACGACCTCTTCAGCGACCTCAGCTTCTCGAGCGGACATGTCCAAGCCTCCCGCACCTCCGCCTCCGCCGCAACCCACCAGGCGAGATGCGCCTGGCTCGGACCGCGCGGGCCGCTCCGAGCCGACCCGTACGCCGAACCAGTCGCCTCGGCCTTCTACGCCGCCTCGGAAAGGGTGAGGGAGATGAGCAGACCGCCAACCCCGCCTCCGCCGCCTCAACCGACACGTCGCGAGATCGTCGAGAAGAACGATCGTCGACCGACGCCACCGCCCCCACCGCCTCTCCCCGAGCGTCGGGGCTAGGTAGGGCAACGCCTTTCTCGAGGAGTCGCGGGCGCGCTGCTCCTCTCGGGCGGAAAGGCGGAAGGCCGACACTGCTAGTGCCTTGGGGGCGGTCTTATGGAGGCCGGACCGGTCCGGCAAAGCAGGCTTCAAGCGATGATGCCTGAAGAGAGAAATCGTCTCCGAGGCAGCGGCTGACATGTGTTTGTCGCGCCCCGTTCGTATGAGTGACACCAACACAATAAGCGAAGAGTCGCGGCTGCTGAGTTGCCACTTCTCGCCGAACCACCCCTACGTCCGCACCTGACGCACCGCCGCTCCACACTCCCCCGGAATGTTGGACGCGCTCGACATCACCGAAGCTGAGGCTCAGGGCCTTTCCGAACTCGCGCAGCATGACCTCGCGCTGGCGCGGGACTTTGCGCGGCGGGCGCAGGCGGCGGAGGATGCCGACGAGGCCAGCCGCCTGGGGCGCAGCTATCAGCGCGCGGCGCGGTCCTATCGCCAGACCCTGGCGCTGAAGGCGCGTCTGAAGCGGGACCTGGCGGCCGCCGCCAAGGACCAGGCCGGCGCGCCGAAGGCCAAGCCCGGCGGGGCGGCCGTGGCGCGCCGCATCGGCGAGCTGCGCGCCGCGCTCCTGCGGCTGGCCTGGGACGAGGCCGAGCGGACCGAGGTCGAGCCGGAGGAGGGGGAGGGCGCCGGGGCTGAGGACCACGCCGCCGCCGACCGCCTGCAGGCCTTCGCCTGGGTGCGCCAGGACCTGGAGGCCGTGATCGCCCGGGACGTCGTCAATGACAGCTTCGGCGCCGAGCCCCTAGACGATCACGTGGCCCGCGTGGCCCTGCGGCTGGGCATGGACGCCCCCGCCATCGCCCGCTGGCGCGACCTGCCCGACCCGCCCGACGCGGCCCTGGCCTTCGAGCCGGACGAGGCCGACGATTGGGACGAGGTAGATGACGAGGCGGATGACGAGAATTGGGAAAGCTCGGCGTGACCCGCCTGCGCCGCGCCCGCGGCGAAGCCGCTCTCTCGAACCACGGACCACACGGACCACA
The DNA here is from genome assembly GCF_001824475.1 of Phenylobacterium sp. RIFCSPHIGHO2_01_FULL_69_31. Lineage (GTDB taxonomy): Bacteria > Pseudomonadota > Alphaproteobacteria > Caulobacterales > Caulobacteraceae > Phenylobacterium. The sequence goes on from NZ_MHXN01000012.1 coordinate 18,341, forward strand.
CGGACGAGGCCGCAGCTCGTCCGCGCGCGTCCGTGTTCGTCCGTGACGTCCGTGGTCAAACCAAACCGCCTTCGGCCGAGACGGGCGCGCCCGAAAGACATGAAAACCGCAGAAGGCGCAGAAGACGCAGAACAGGGCCGGGGCGCTGCCGCTGGTCCCTTCTGCGCCTGTCTGCGTTTTCTGCGGTTGAACCCTGGGCCTACGGCCCGGTCAGCCCTGCGCCAGTTCGCCCACCACGAAGGCGTCCTCGCCGTCGCGCACCAGGCCTTCCAGCACCTCGGTCAGGTCCTCGGGCGCCACGATCAGCACCAGGCCCAGGCCGCAGTTGAAGGTGCGGCGCATCTCCGCCTCCGACACCCCGCCCGTCTGCGCCAGCCATTCGAACACCGGCGGCATCGCCCAGGCGTTCCAGTCGAAACGGGGGACCAGCCCCTCGGCGATGGCCCGCGGCGGGTTCTCGATCAGGCCGCCGCCGGTGATGTGCGCCAGCCCCTTGATCCGCCCGGCCTTCAGGTGCGGCAGCACGGTCTTGATGTAGATCCGCGTCGGCTCCAGCAGGGCTTCGGCCAGCGTCTTGCCCTCCGCGAACGGCGCCGGGGCGTCCCAGGCCAGGCCCGAGCGCTCGACGATGCGCCGGATCAGCGAATAGCCGTTGGAGTGCGGGCCGGAGGAGGCCAGGCCCACCAGGACGTCGCCGGCCTTCTGGTCGGAAAGGCGCGGGATCACCTTGTCGCGGTCCACCGCGCCGACGCAGAACCCGGCCATGTCATAGTCGCCCTCGGCGTACATGCCCGGCATCTCGGCCGTCTCGCCGCCCACCAGGGCGCAGCCGGCCTGCCGGCAACCCTCGGCGATGCCGGCGACGACCGAGGCGGCGGCCTCCACGTCCAGCTTGCCGGTGGCGTAGTAGTCCAGGAACATCAAGGGCTCGGCGCCCTGGGCCAGGAGGTCGTTGACGCACATGCCCACGAGGTCGATGCCCACCGTGCCGTGCAGGCCGGTCTCGATGGCGACCTTCAGCTTGGTGCCGACGCCGTCCGTTGTCGTGACCAGCAGCGGATCGTCATAGCCGGCGGCCTTCAGGTCGAACAGCGCCCCGAAGCCGCCCAGCGACGGCTCCGAGCCCGCCCGGCGGGTGGATTTCGCCAGCGGCTTGATGCGTTCGACGAGGGCGTTGCCGGCGTCGATGGACACGCCCGCCTGCGCATAGGTGAGACCGTTTGGCCGTTCGGACATTTACGAACCCGGACTTGGAGTGCAGAGAGACGCGCTTGCGGACTGGAGTCGTCCGCGCGCGGGGCTATAGCTGATTTATGACGCCTATCACTACCACCGCCGAACTCGCGGCGTTCTGCGATAAGATCAAGGGCCAGCCGTTCGTCGCCGTGGACACCGAGTTCATGCGCGAGACCACCTATTGGCCGAAGCTTTGCCTGATCCAGGCGGCGGCGCCCTCGGCCGAGGCCACCATCGACCCTCTGGCCGACGGCCTCGACCTGGAGCCGTTCCTTGAGATCATGCGGGATACGTCGATCCTGAAGGTCTTCCACGCCGCCCGGCAGGACGTGGAAATCTTCAACAACCTGCAGGCCATGCCCAGGCCGCTGTTCGACACCCAGGTGGCCGGCATGGCCGCAGGGTTCGGTGAACAGATCGCCTACGACGCCCTGGTGCGCCAGATGCTGAAGATCGAGCTCGACAAGTCGAGCCGCTTCACCGACTGGGCCCGCCGGCCGCTGACCGACAACCAGCTCACCTACGCCCTGGCCGACGTGACGCACCTGGCCAAGCTGTTCCCCATGCTGCGGGACCGGCTGGAGCGGGAAGGGCGCCTCGCCTGGGTCCAGGACGAGATGAACGACCTCACCGACCCGGCGAACTACGACGTCGAGCCGGAGAACGCCTGGAAACGGCTGCGCCCGCGCCGGCACACCGCCAAGTACCTGGCCGTCTATCGCGCCGTCGCCGCCTGGCGCGAGCGCACCGCCCAGCTTCGCGACCAGCCGCGCGGCCGCATCCTGAAGGACGAGGCGATCGACGAGATCGCAACGCAGGGGCCGACCGACGCCGAGGGCCTTGATCGCCTGCGCTCGGTGCCCAAGGGCTTCTCGGGCTCGCGCTTCGGGCCGGACCTGATCACCTCCATCCGCGAGGCGCTGAAGGACCCGGAGGCCTACGCCCCGGTGGTCGAAAAGCCCCGCCAGTCGGCCTCGCCGGCCGCCGGCGCCGTGGTCGAACTCTTGAAGGTGCTGCTCAAGGCGCGGGCGGAGGAGGCGAACGTGGCCTCCAAGCTGATCGCCACGGTCTCGGACCTGGAGCAGATCGCCAACGACGACGAGGCCGATGTCGCGGCCCTCAAGGGCTGGCGGCGCGAGGCCTTCGGGGAGGACGCCCTGAAGCTCAAGCGCGGCGAGCTGGCGCTGGTGCTGGACGGCGCGCGGGTTCGGGTCGTGGAGGTACGCCGGGCCCCGCGCGCGGCCGCCGCCGGCTGATCCTGGGGACAAGATCAAATAACGGAGTTCGCACGGCTTTTCGGACGCGTCCCGCGCTTGTCCACAGGCTGTGAACCGCCGGCGCCACCGACCGTTCACAGGGCGGCGCCAAGACAAGGTTGCGGCCCGACCGGCGTTGGGAGAACCTGACTTTGCCGAGAGGAACTGCGGCGCGGCGGACCGGGCGACCGGGAGGCCAAGCGGGCAGGCGGCCCTCCAGATCAAGGCTCCGGGGCGACCCGGGTCCAGCGGGACGTTGCGGCACGGGCGACGGAGCGGAGTCACGCTGGGCGACCAGCACGGCCGAGGTCCCACCCCACCAGCAGGCACAGGTCCCCCAACGGATCTGTTCTAGAGGGCGGTGTTCCGGGCGACCGGTGCGCCGCCCTCTTCATTTGCGGCCTTGCGGCTGCGCTCCTCGCGAGCGGTGCCGAGGGCTTGCGGGTGGGGGACAGCCCTAAGGCCATCCCCCATTTCGTCAGCTGATGACCGAGCCATCGTCGTTGTAGAGGGTGCGCGCCGTCCGCACGCCGGCGGCGTTGTAGGTGTCCACCGCATAGCCCCAGGGCTGCGTCCCGGCCACGTCGTAGATCGCCTCGTAGCGCGAGTTGTCGTCATAGACGACGTCGCGAGAGGTGATCCGGCCCTGGGCGTCGAAGTGCTCCACGATCCGCTGCCAGTTCTGGCTGGAATTGGCGTCGTAGCGCCAGAGCACGTGCGAGCCGTCGTCGTCGTAGGTGGCGTAGATGGCGAGCCGCCCCTGGGCGTCGTAGTCCGCCACCAGCCCGTCCCACGTCTGGGCGTCCGTGGTGTCGAACCAGCGCATGGACGAGGTCCCGTCCTTGAAGTTGACGCCATAGGTCAGCAGGACGCCCGTGACGCTGTAGTCGGCGCTGGCGGAGACATAGTTCTCCTTGCCGTAGCCAAACGTCAGGTCGCTGCGCGTGCCCGGCGACTGCCCCGCCTGGGCGGGCGTGATCGGATTGTAGATGCGCAGGACGCCCGGCTCGAAGCCCGGGGCGAGATTCGCCTCGGTCAGGGTCTTCACCCCGGGCAGCACGGCCACGGTCTGCGCCGCGGCGGGTCCCAGGTCGCCGTCCGGATCGTAGGTCAGCGCGCCGCTGCCCCGCCAGAACGTCAGCACGCCGGTGGCGGAGTTCAGCGGCGCCCCGCTGGCGTCCACCAGGGCCAGGCTGTCCTGCGCGGCGTCGAAGTCGGCGGCCTGGTCCACCGAGCCGTCCACGGTGAACACGAACTTGTCGCGCCCCGGGCCGCCGGTCAGCGTATCGAAGCTCGCGCCCCCCTTCAGGGTGTCGTCGCCGCCGAGGCCGAACAGCCGATCCGCATTGGCGCCGCCGGTCAGCACCTCGCCCGCGTCGCTGCCGCGCGTGTCGGTGAGCGGCGTGCTGGACACCAGCGTCATCGAATGGGTCAGCACCTCCCGGACCGGCGTCGCCAAGGGCTCGCCGAACCGCCCGTGCGTGAGGGTCACCACCACCTGGCCGGTCAGCCCGGCGTCGTAGACGGCCGCCGGACGCCCCTCGTAGGTCTTGCTGCCTTCCGTGGCTCCAGCGGCGCTCAGGACCTGCACGACGGACATTCCGCCGCTCACGCCCACCACGGCAACGACTCCGCCGTCGGCTGCGGCCGCGAGCTGTGGCGCGCCCTGCGGCGGAAAAGGCTCGCCGCCCGTCGAGGTGCCGATCGCCTTCGATCCCGACGCCACGCCGGTGGCGTCGTAAAGCCGGATCTCGGCCACGTTGGATCCGCCGGGTGGATTCACGACCGTGCCGTCATAGGCCACCGCGAAGCCGCCGTTGGACAGGCCGACGACCGAGACGTTGGCGAAACTCTCGCTGCGCGGCGGCGCTGTCGAGCCGTCGCTATTGCTGGCGGTGTCGACCGTGATGGTGCGGACCAGGACGCCCTTGGCGTCGAGCAGCTTCGCGACGAGGTCATACGTGCCGTTTCTGGGGACGTCACCCGTCGAAAGCTCGACGCGACTGCCATTGGGGAGGGTGGTTGTTGAGATCGTGGGCATGAAATCTACTCGTGTTACTGATCACGTCATCGCGCGAGGCCGCCACATGGCGCAAGTCAAACGCGACGAGCGGGCGCAACACGTGTTTCGCGCCGTCGACGAACGGTCAGCCCATCTCGAGCTTTAGCTTCAGCGCCTGGGCCAGCGCCTGGGCGCGGCGCGTGGTCTGTTCGCCCAGCAGCATGTCCTCCCAGGCCGCAAGCGCGGTGAGCGACAGGCGGTCGCCCCGGATCGTCACGGCGGACTTCTCCAGCAGCCGCGCGTTGCGGGCGGACAGGTCGCAGGCGAGCCGGATCGCCGCCCCGATGGCCCGCGCGCGTTGCCGCCGCTCCGGCGTCAGCACCCGGCCGACCGCCGAGGCGTCCGGCGGCTGCGGCGCGGCGGAATGGCGGGCGAAGGCGACATTGGCGAGGAAGGCGCGCTCGGCATGGGTCATGTCGGCAAGCGGCGCGCGCAGCACCTGTTCGAAGGCCAGGTCGGCGCGATGGTCCGGGTGAAGGAAGGCGCCGAGGTCGGCCAGCCGGCAGGCCGCCGCCAGCAGCACGCCGTCACGACCGTCGAACAGCTGGGGCAGCGCCTCGAACAGCGGCCCGATCCAGGCCTCGATCGCCTGACCCAGCCCCGGCGCTACGCCGCGATGGGCCACCAGCGCCTCGCAACCCTCGATCAGCGGGTTGAGCTGGCGAACCTCGGGCGGCATGGCCTCCAGCAGCAGGCCCTCCCGCACGCCGTAGGCCGAGATCACGATCTTTTCGATCCCCAGCCGCTCGATCAGCCGGTCCAGCACCGCCGCGGCATAGGGCAGGGTGTCGAAGCGCTTCTTGGACAGGCCCTCGATGCCCTCGAGCGACGAGCGGGACTGCCGCTGGACGAACCGGGCCAGATCCAGGGCGTCGGCGCCGCCGATCTCGTACTGGTGCGCCACGTGCAGGGGGTATTTGACGAGCTGCATGTGCAGCAGGGCCAGGTTCCGCCAGGCGCCGCCCACCGCATGGAACTCCGGGCTCGAATAGCGGCTGGCCAGCGGCGCCAGCCGGTCGTCGATCAGCCGCCGCGTGCGCTCCAGGTTCATGGGCTTCGGCGCGCCGAGCGCGAAGGGCCCCAGCGGCAGGGTGACGCCCTCGATGTTGTTGAACCCGTTCAGGCGCACCAGTTCCAGGCTGGAGCCGCCGAGATCCCCGACCACACCTTGCGCGTCGGGCTGGCCGCAGACGACGCCCAGGGCGGCGTAGCGGGCCTCCTCCTCGCCGGTGAGCACCCGGACTTCCAGGCCGGTCTCGTCCATCACCCGCTTGAGGAAGGCCTTGCCGTCGGCGGCCTCGCGCACCGCCGCCGTGGCGCAGGCGGTCACTTCCTCGGCGCGCCAGCCTTCGAGCAGGGCCCGGAACCGGCGCAGCGCGCCGACGGCCGCCTCCACGCCGTCTGGGGACAGACGGCGGGTGCTGGTCAGGTCCTTGCCGAGGCCCGCCACGACCTTCTCGTTGTAGATGGTCCAGAGCGCACGGCCGTCGACCCGGTAGATGACCAGGCGCACGGAGTTGGATCCGACGTCGATGACGGCCGCCTGGCGGCCATCGGCGCGCCCGGAGCTATCCCCGCGAGGCCACATTTTCGATCGCGCGCGGCATGTCCTTCACTTTCTGCCCGCGACCGGAGAGGCTGGGATTGGTCATGAAATACTCGTGCGCCGAAAAGGCGTTCGGGTGGTCCCAGGCAGGATCACGCCTATAGCGGCCGTCGGCGTCGAGGGTCCAGCTTTGCGCTTCGTCTTTCAGGTTCGCCACCATGATCTGTTGCAGAACCTGCTGGTGCACCGTGGGGTTCTCGATCGGCGTCATCACCTCGACGCGGCGGTCGAGGTTGCGCGGCATCCAGTCGGCCGAGGACATGTAGAGCCGCGCGTGCTGCGAGGGCATGGGATGGCCGTTGGCGAAGGCAACGATCCGCCCGTGCTCCAGGTATCGGCCGACGATCGACTTCACCCGGATGTTGTCGGACAGGCCCGGCACGCCCGGCCGTAGGCAGCAGATGCCGCGGATCACCAGGTCGATCGGCACGCCGGCCTGGCTGGCCGCGTAAAGCCCGTCGATGATCTCCGGATCCACCAGCGAGTTCATCTTGGCCCAGATGGCCGCGGGCTTGCCCGCCTGGGCATTGGCCGCCTCCTGGCCGATCAGCCGCAGAAGATCCCGCTTCATGGTGACCGGCGAGAACGACAGGCGCTCCAGGCCCACCGGCTGGGCGTAGCCGGTGATGAAGTTGAACAGCTTGGCCGAGTCCCGTCCGTAGGGCGGGTCGGTCGTGAACAACGACAGGTCCGTATAGATGCGCGCCGTGATCGGGTGATAGTTGCCGGTCCCGAAGTGGCAGTAGCTGCGCAGCGTCTCGCCTTCCTTGCGGACCACGGTCGAGAGCTTGGCGTGGGTCTTGTACTCGATGAAGCCATAGACCACGTGCACGCCGGCCCGCTCCAGGTCGCGGGCCCACTTCAGGTTGGCCTCCTCGTCGAACCGCGCCTTGATCTCGATGAGGGCGGTGACGTTCTTGCCGTTCTCGGCCGCCTCGATCAGCGCCGCGACGATCGGGCTGTCCTTGGACGTGCGATAGAGCGTCTGTTTGATGGCGAGAACGTTGGGGTCTCGCGCCGCCTGACGGAGGAACTGGACCACCACGTCGAAGCTCTCGAACGGGTGGTGGACCAGGATGTCCTTCTCGCGGATCGCGGCGAAGCAGTCGCCACCGTGGTCCCGGATCCGCTCGGGGAAGCGCGGCTCGAAGGGCTTGAACTTCAGGTCCGGCCGGTCCTTGGGGATGAGCTGGGTCAGCTCGTCCAGGCCCAGCAGGCCATCCATGACGATGATGTCTTCGGGATTGGCGTGCAGGCTGGCCGAGATGAAGCCGCGCAACTCCTCGGGCGTGGACGCTTCCAGCTCGACCCGCACCACCGAACCCAGGCGCCGCTGCTTCAGGCGCGCCTCGAACTCACGCACCAGGTCCTCGGCCTCTTCCTCGATCTCCACGTCGGAGTCGCGGATCAGCCGGAAGACGCCCTGTTCCTCGATCTCGCAGCCGGGGAACAGGTGGTCCAGGAAGAGCGTAACCATGCTCTCCAGCGAGATCACCCGCCGCTGCTGCTTGCGCCGGGTCGAGGGCCTCCCGGGCGCCACGTCCCAGAACCGCGCCACCTGGGCGGGCAGGGGAGCCAGGGCATAGAGCTGCCGGCCGTCCGATATCCGCCGGATCTTCAGCACCAGCGAGAAGGCCAGGTTCGGGATGAACGGGAACGGGTGCGCCGGGTCGATCGCCAGGGGGGTCAGCACCGGGAACAGCTCAGTCAGGAACCGTTCCTCCAGCCCCGCCCGCTCGGCGGGCGTCACCTCAGAGGCGGAGACGTAGCGCAGGCCTTCGCCCGCCAGTTCGGCGCAGAGTTCGCGCCAGCGGGTCTGCTGGTCGCCCATCAGGTCGGCGGCGACCTCGTTGACCCGCAGCAGCTGTTCGGCCGCGGTCAGGCCGTCCTGGCTCACCGCCCGCACGCCCTCGCGCACCTGCGCCTTCAGGCCCGCCACCCGGACCATGTAGAACTCGTCGAGGTTGTTCGCGCTGATCGCCAGGAACCGCAGCCGTTCCAGCAGCGGGTGGCGGGGGTTCATGCTCTCGGCGAGCACCCGGCGATTGAACGCCAACCACGAGAGCTCGCGGTTGAAGAAGCGGGCCGGGCTCCCCTTGAGATCCTCGATCGCTGCCGCGGCCGCCTCGGCGGGCGCCGGGCTCGGGGCGCTCATCGGTGCGACATCGTTCGGCGGAGACATCCTGATTCCCTGAGTGCGTCAGACGCTGCGCAAGCGTGCGCGGGAAAGGTTAAGGTCCTCATTGCGGCCGTCTGAAGACGGCCAGAACGGTTTGATCCTGCGGAACGCCTTCAGCGCTGCATTGGCTGCCTCCAGCACCCGGTCTTCTTCGCCGGTCAGCCGACCCACTTCCAGCCCGGCGGCAAAGGCGAGCTCACCCGACCGCCGGCCGACCGCCCGCATGGCGACGGCCCGCGCCACCGCCATGTCATTCAGCTCGCCCATCTGATCCTGCAGCGCCTTCAGGGCGGCGACGAACCGCTGGCGGCGCTTGGGGTGGCGCGGAAACGCCTCGCCGAAGAACGCGGCGGCATAGCGCAGCTTCTTGGCCTGCTTGCGCAGGTCGTGACGCGCCTCGGCGTCGAGCTTAAGGAACCGGCGCGACCTGCGCCTGAGCCGCCGGTCCAGCTTGGCCAGCACCGGCGCCGCCAGGTCGGCGGCCAGGCCCTCGCGCAGGGCGCGCTGCTCGTCGTTGGCCAGTCGCCGCCACCCGCCGACCTCGATCCATTCGGCCAGGGTCAGCAGAAGCGTCCGGAAGCGCTCGGACCGCACCGCCGCCAGGGCCCGCTCGTAGGCCTCGGCCTGGGCGATGCGCAGGGCGCGGAAGAAGGCCGCCCGTCCCGGGCTCTCGTCGATCTCGTCCGGTGTCGCGGCCCGCTGCAGGAAGACGTCGATGTCCCGGGCCTCGGCCAGCTCTCCGGCCAGCCAGCGGGTCTCCGCGCGCGCCGTGTTCAGCCCCTCGGCGTCCAGCATCGCCTTGAACACCGACAGCGCCGCACGCAGCCGGCGCAACCCGACCCGCATCTGGTGCAGGACGTCGGGGTTGTGCGCCCGCTGCAGCAGCCGGGCGTTGCCAGCGATCTGGACCAGCGCCTCCCGGGCGACCTGCTGGAACGCTTCCTCGCCGGTGGTGTCCGGCAGCACCGCGGACGCCTGGGCCCTCAGGGCGGCGACCCCGTCGTGGCCGGCGAGGCGATAGCCGCGCTCGGCCTTGCTTTCGAAGGCCAGGGTAAGGGCCGCCTTGGCCTGGAGATCCCGGGCCAGATCGAACAGGTCCTGCGGCGCGCCGGCCAGCAGTTCCAGCTCCATCTCCGCGATCGGTTCCTGGCGCTCGCCGGCCACGATCAGGCCGGTATCAAACACCACTTCTATACAGGTCGCCCCCCGGTTCCATACGTGGGTCCGCCGCTCGACCTCGACGGTGAACGCAGCGGAGAGGGGCTGGTCCGCGATGGCCGCCAGGGCCGGCGTTCCCTCCAGCGCCGCGAGGTCCAGGTCCGGCCCCGCCGTCTCGATTTCCCACTCGTCCCGCTGAAACAGGTCGCCGCCCGAGCGATGCTTCAGTGTCTGCACGAAGCTGTTGCTCTTGCGTCTCACCCGCAGGCTGAACCCCCCGTCGCGGAGCGCATGATTTGGCGTATCGAAATAGATGGCGTGGAGCTGTGCGACACTGCCCTCGGCGAGGGGAAAAGCCTCCCCCTGCAGCGCCTCGACGGCGCCGGCGCCGAGCTGGAACTTGAGCTCCAGCTCCGGGGCGGCCTTGACCGGTTTCCGCGCAAGCATGCGGCGGGCCTCGGAAACGTGGCCAGCGCGCCACGCGGGCCACCAGTGCAGGAAAACAAATCGTCTTGTCTATCGCGCAGGAAAATATTCTGCGGCGATCAACCTTCCAGGATCTGGCGGGCCAGGACGCGCGTCACAGGCCGGAACCCCTCGTCCCCCGCCTCGTCCAGCCGCCGCACCACCTCGGCCGCATCCGGGATCGACCGGCCCATCCGGGCCAGGAGGTACGGATAGACCGCCTCCGGCGGGCGGATGTTGCGGTCCCGGAAGAAGCGCCGCAGCACCCCCTCCAGCACGTCGTCGTCGGGCGGTTCGATCTCGGCAACGGGCAGGGCGTTCAGCCGCGAGCGCAGGTCGGGCAGGGCCGTCGGCCACGTGGCGGGCAGGGTGCGGGCCGTCAGCAGCAGCCCGCCGCCGTCGCCCCGCGCGGCGAGGTTGATCAGATGGAACAGGCCCTCGGTGGAGACCCTGCGGTCGGCGTCCTCCAGCAGGACCGGTCGGCCCGCCGCCGCCATCACGTCCGGGCTCCCGGGATCGAAGACCAGAGCGCCCGCCGCCTCGGCCCAGGCCCGGGCCAGATGGCTCTTTCCGGCGCCCTTGGGCCCGATGAGCGCCAGGCATCCGTCGCGCCAGGCCGGCCAAGCCTGTACCGCCGCCACCGCGTCGGCGTTCGACGGACCGCGCGCGAAGTCGTCGAACGACGGAGGCGCCTCGCGCCCCAGGCTCAGCCGAAGCTGCCGCGCCATGGGTGTTGTCGGTTGGTTGCGGTCACGCCGCCGAACTTAAGCCCCCAGACCGGCAGGCGCCACCGCTTGCGGCGCGTCGTCCCCAGGTCAGGCGCGGTTGTCCAGGCCCTTGAGCTCGCGCGCCGAGGCCAGCGTCCAGCCGTCGGGCTTCAGAAGCTCGATCGGGCTGAAGCGCACCTTGTAGTCCATCTTCTCGGATCCCCGGACCCAGTAGCCGAGGTAGACGTAGGGCAGGCTGGTGAGCCCCGCCTGGATCACATGGTCCAGGATCACGAACGAGCCGAGGCTGCGGCGCGAGAGCGTCGGGTCGTAGAAGCTGTAGACCAGCGACAGGCCGTCGCTCATCAGGTCGACCAGTGCGCAGGCGATCAGGTCCCCCGGGCCACCGTCCTTCGAGCGGATGCGGTATTCGATGATGTGGGTGCGGACCGCGGTGTCCTCGACCATGGCGACATAGTCGGGCCAGGTCATCTCGGCCATGCCGCCGTCCGCGTGCCGGGCCAGCAGGTAGCGGCGAAGCAGGTCGAACTGCTCCATCGTCGCCTCGGCCTCAACCAGGTGGCGTTCGACATCGTCGTTGCGGGCCAGGATCTTCCGCTCGGAACGGGAGAAGACGTAGTCGGCCGCCGGAAGCCGCGCCGAGACGCAGGCCGAGCAGGCCTCGCAGGCCGGGCGATAGGCGATGTTCTGGGACCGACGGAAACCCACCTGGGTCAGGCTGTCGTTGACCGTGGCGCCGTCCGAGAGGGGCAGGTGCGCAAAGACCTTCCGTTCGAACCGCTCGGGCAGGTACGGACACGGCGACGGCGCAGTCAGGAAGAACCGGAGCTGTCGGGTCGGGAAGTGCTGCGTCACGGACCGGATGTCGCTTTCGAAACAGAACGCCTGCAGGGATTAGGCGTCATGCCGCGGCCGTACGCAAGGCGTCCTTTAGAAGCCCGGGTTGGCCGGCAGCACGGGGGCCTCACGCAACAACACGATGGCGATGCGACGGTTGCCCGGCAGCATCGGATCGTCGGGGTAGAGCGGCTCCGAGCTCGCCTTGCCAGAGACCTGGTACACGCGGTCGCCTTCGACCCCCGCACCTTGCAGGACCCCGCGGGATGCGTCGGCGCGGGCCGCCGAGAGCTGCCAGTCGCTGGCGGGCCGCACGCCGCCGGCGCTGGCGCTGGTGTGCCCATAGATGCTGATGCGGTTCGGCAGCTGGTTGATGACCTTGGAGATCGCGCGCAGCAGCAGCTTGGCCCGGTCGTTCGGCTGGGCCGAGCCCTGGTTGAACATCGACCGGCCTTCCTGGTCCACGAGCTGGATCCGCAGGCCCTCGGGCGTCTCGTCGATGATGATGTTCTTGGACAGCTCGGCCAGTTCCGGCATCGACTGCAGCGCCTGGCGCAGGGACTGCGCGGCCGAGGCGAACATGGCCTCCTCGCGCTGCTGCTCGGCCTGCATCTGGGCCGCGGCGGCCGCCTCTTCCGGGGTCTGCCGCTTGGCGCCTTCCTTGGAGTCGCCGTCGTTCGGGTTGGTGGAGGATGGCGCCATTTCCTCGAGCACGTCATTGGAGCCCGCGCTCTTGGAGCCGTCCTTGCCGAGCGCCGCGCCGCCCAGGATGCCGCCCGCGCCGGACATCGTCTGCGAGACGCTGGCGGGCGCGAAATAATCGGCGATGCCGCGCTTCTGCTCCGGGCTGGTCGTGTTGATCAGCCACATCAGCAGGAAGAAGGCCATCATGGCGGTCACGAAGTCGGCATACGCGACCTTCCAGGCGCCGCCGTGGTGGCCGCCCCCGCCGCCCTTCTTGACCTTCTTGATTACGATTGGCTGATCGCCGACCGCCATGGTTCACCCGGCTTAACGCTGATTCCCGAGCAAACTGCGGTGGGCGCGTTAAGATGACGTTTCGCCGGGTGCGTACGGGAGGGAACCTTGGGGATTGTGCTGGAGACCGAGCGGCTGATCCTGCGCGACGTGGAGGCGACGGATGCGCCATTCATCCTGGAACTTCTGAATTCGCCGGGCTTCCTGGAGAACATCGGCGACCGGGGCGTGCGCACCGAAGACGAGGCTCGCGCCTACATCGTCGAGCGGATCATCGGCAGCTACCGCGAGCACGGGTTCGGCATGTGGCTGACGGTCCAGCGACTGGACGACACCCCCGTGGGCCTGGCCGGCCTGGTGCGGCGCGAGGGGCTGGACATGCCGGACGTGGGCTACGCCTTCGCCCCGCGCGCCTGGGGCCGGGGCTATGCGCAGGAGGCCGCGGGCGCCGTGCTGGCCCACGCCCGGGGGGCGCTTGGCATCCCGCAGCTGGCTGCGATCACCAGCCTGGAGAACTTCGCTTCCATGGCGGTGCTGCGGAAGATCGGCTTCACCTACCAAGGCGTGATCCAGCTGCCCGGCATTGAGCGCGAGAGCACCTACTTCACGGCCGGATAGCGGCCCTGCGAAACGGCTTCGCGTCCGCCACGGCAAGGCTCTAGGCCTTGACCGGGCGCAAGGAGGGGGCGGCATGCAGACACGGTTCGTGGAGGCCAACGGCTTCCGGTTCGCGGTGGACGAGGCGGGGGAGGGCGATCATCTGGCCCTGTGCCTGCACGGCTTCCCCGAGAGCCGGTTTTCCTGGCGCCATCAGTTGCCCATGCTGGCCGAGATGGGCTACCGCGCCTGGGCGCCAGACCTGCGCGGCTACGGCGAGACCGAGCCCAAGCCCCGGGACGTGTCGTCCTACCTGATCGACCGGCTGATGGAGGACGTGGCCGCCCTGATCGACGCCAGCGGGGCCAAGACCGTCACCCTGATCGGCCATGACTGGGGCGCGGGCCTGGCCTGGACCTTCGCCGCCAACGCCCCGCGGCCGCTGGAGCGGCTGGTCATCATGAACGTGCCGCACCCGGCCGTGATGGCGGCGCATCTGCGCAAGTCGTGGGCCCAGCTCAAGAAGAGCTGGTACATGTTCTTCTTCCAGCTGCCGGGCGTGCCCGAGTGGGTCACCACGGCGAACGATGGCCGCGCCGTGCGCCGTGCGTTCTACGACATGGCGATCGACAAGACCCACTTCACGCCCGACGTGCTGGACCGCTACGCCAGGGACGCCCGGCGCCCCGGCGCCATGACCGGCATGATCAACTGGTATCGGGCCGCGTTTCGCCTGCAGGGCAAGCTGGCCGGGCCCTGGCCGGTGATCGAGACGCCCACGCTGATCGTCTGGGGCGAGGAGGACGCGGCTCTTGGGGTCGAGTTGCTGGAGGGCACGGACGCGCACGTTCGCGACCTGACCATCCAGCGCCTGCCCGGCGTCTCCCACTGGGTGCAGCAGGAGGCCCCGGAAAAGGTCAATCCCATCCTGAAGGCCTGGCTGTCGGCGCCACGCTGAGCACCGGCAGGATCCGGTCGGCCAGCAGCGGCGCGATCGGAACCGCGGGAGGCTCGCCCGGATGGATCCAGAGCTGTTCCTCGATCTCGGCCCCTATGGCGATTTCGCCCACGATTTCGACGCAGTAGGCCGAAGACCTCACCGTCGCGCCGGGCTCGTTGGCCGCCGGCGCCTCGAAGCGTCCCAGAACGCCGGCGGCGACAAGCCGGACGCCGAGCTCCTCGCGCAGCTCGCGGGCCAGGGCGGCCAGATCGTCCTCGCCCGGCTCACGCTTGCCGCCGGGCAGCATGAACCGCGTCGTGCCGCGCTTGCGCACGGTCAGGACCCGTCCGGCGGTATCGCGGATGACAGCACCGACCACCTCGACGATCATGCGCCCAAGACCTTCCACAGAGAGGCGATATGGGACGGACGACGCGGGTGCTGGCTGAGGGCATATATTTCGGCGAAGGGCCGCGCTGGCGTGATGGCCGGCTGTGGTTCAGCGACTTCTACGCCCACGCGGTAAAGTCCGTGTCGCTGGACGGCGACCTGCGCACCGAGTTCGAGATCGACGACCAGCCTTCGGGCCTCGGTTGGATGCCGGACGGCTCGATGCTGATCGTGTCCATGACCAAGCGGCGCGTGCTGCGCCGCCGGCCGGACGGCTGGATCGGCGTCCACGCGGAGTTGGGCCAGTTCGCGACCTTCCATTGCAACGACATGGTCGTCGATTCCGCCGGCGGGGCCTACGTCGGCAACTTCGGCTTCGACCTGGACGCGGAGATCCGCGCGCGCGGCGTCGAGAGCGTCCTGGCCGGTCATCCGACGGCGAAGCTGATTTACGTCGCGCCCGACGGCGCCGTCTCGGTGGCGGCCGCAGACATGCACTTCCCCAACGGCCCGGTGATCACGCCGGACGGCAAGACGCTGATTGTGGGCGAGACGCTGGCCGGTGTGCTGACGGCCTTCGACATCGGGCTGGGCGGCGCCCTCGCCAACCGCCGCGTCTGGGCCTCGTGCCAGCCCGCCGTGCCTGACGGCATCTGCCTGGACGCGGACGGCGCGATCTGGGTCGCCAATCCCATCGCCCCGCAGTGTCTCCGCATCGCGAAGGGTGGGGAGGTTCTGGAGGTGATCGACACCGGCCAGCCCTGCTACGCCTGCATGCTGGGCGGCGACGATGGCCGAACCCTCTTCATGGTGACGGCGGCCAGCTCGGACCACGAGGCGGCGGCCAAGGCGGCGACGGGCAAGATCCTCGTGGCGACCGTCGACACGGGGCGGGCGGGCCTCCCCTAGGGATTTTTCCGGATCTCCATCGTCGCGATCAACCCGTCGCGGAAGCTGTAGGTGTGGATGACCACCTGATCCGAGAGCGTCACCCCGTCGCGATCGCACACGACCTGCCGCACACTCGCGGCCAGCCGTCCGTCCGGGAGCGCTTCGAAGGCCTCCGGCGTGACGGTCGGATCGATCTCCGCCCATTGGCGACGCCAGTACTCGCCCACGGCCTCGCGACCCCGGACGACGCCGCCTTCCCAGCCGTTCGGCCAAGCGACATCGGGGGCCATGGCCGCAAGCACGGCCTCCACCTGGCGCGCGTTGAAGGCCGCGTACATCCGCTCCAGGACCGCCTCGCGGCCCACGCTCATGCGCCGAGCAACCTCGCCGCCCGGGGCGCGAAGTAGGTGATCACCCCGGCCGCCCCGGCGCGCTTGAAGCCACCCAGGCTTTCCAGGATCGAGCGCTCCTCGTCCAGCCAGCCGTTCTGGGCCGCAGCCATGATCATGGCGTACTCGCCGGAGACCTGGAACGCGTAGGTCGGCATCGCGAACGCGTCGACCACCTGGCGGACGATGTCGAGGTAAGGCATCCCCGGCTTCACCATCACCATGTCCGCGCCCTCGGCGATGTCGAGGGCCACCTCGCGCAGGGCCTCGGCGTGGTTGGCCGAGTCCATCTGGTAGGTCTTCTTGTCGCCGGGATTGTCCACGGACCCCGTGCCCAGCTTTCCCGAGCCGATGGCGTCGCGGTAGGGGCCGTAGAAGGCCGAGGCGTACTTGGCGGCGTAGGACATGATCATCACGTCCTGCAGACCCTCGGATTCCAGGGCGGCGCGGATGGCGCCGACCCGGCCGTCCATCATGTCGCTGGGCGCGAGGATGTCGCAGCCGGCCTTGGCCTGCGCCAGGGCCTGCTTCACCAGAGCCTCGATGGTGGCGTCGTTGACGATGCGGCCGTTCTCCAACAGGCCGTCGTGGCCGTGGTCGGTGAAGGGGTCGAGGGCCACGTCGCACATGATCCCGACCTCGGGAGCGGCGTCCTTCATGGCCTTCACGGCGCTGGCGACAAGGCCGTTGGGGTCGTGCGCCAGCCTGCCGGTCGCGTCCTTCTTGGCGCCGTCGATGTGCGGGAAGACGGCGATGGCGGGAATGCCCAGCGCCTGGGCCTCCTTGGCCGCGGCCGCCGCATCCTTCACCGACAGGCGGCTGATCCCCGGCATCGAGGCCACGGGAACCGTTCCTTCGCCCTCGTGGACCACCATCGACCAGATCAGGTCGTTGGGCGTCAGCACCGTCTCGCGCACCAACCGCCGGATCCAGTCGGCCTGGCGCAGGCGACGCATGCGAAGGGCGGGGTAGGCGGCGAGGGGAGCTCTGGTCATGGCGCGGGGGTTTGCACCCGCGACGCCCGTCGGCGCAAGGCCTAGCAGCGATGGAAGACGTGGCAGCGGATGCCGGAGTAGCCAGACATGCCGGGCGCCTCGCGATAGCGTCGGCCCGCCTCGTTGTGGCGCGCCTCGCGGGCGAACTCACCCTTGGCGTTCTCAGGATCGTTGGCGCGAGTCACGCTCCTCGCGATCTCGTCTACCTTGCGGCAGGCCAGGCTCTCTCGCTTCGGATCGCGTAGCGGATCGCAGGGCAAGAACGCCTCGAGATCTGGCTCGCCGCCGGCGCCAGCCCGCGGCGTCGTCCTGTTCACCACCCACCGCGGGTCGATGGCCGCACCAGGGGGTGTCGGCGTCACGGGAGCGGTGTCGAGTGTCGCGGCCCGCCGTGGGGCGGCAGTCAGCTCTGGAGTGTCGCTCGAAGCGCGGGCGGCGGCCGGCCTGGACGAGGCCCGAGGCTTCGTCTTCGTGGCTGGCGGGACACGCACCAGCTGGACGTCCACGATGGGTGGATCGGTTTTCCAATCGGCCGCGGCGCGTTTCAGGGCGAACCAGCCGAGCACCACCACATGCAGCGCCGCCGACAGCAGCAACGCCAGGCCCCAGCCCGGCCGGCGTCCCCTCGCAAGTCGCGCCGATCCCGCCAGGGTCGCCATGTCCACGTTCTCCCAACCTAAAGTGGAGCTTGGGAAAACGACCCTCGTGTGGCGCTGCTGCGGCGCACGATTGACACCCCGCACGCCGCGCGCGACTCCGCGGGCCATGGACTTCAACCTCACCGAAGACCAGCGCGCCATCGAGGACGCCGCCCGCGCCTTCGCTGCCGCCGAGCTGGCGCCCCACTCCGCGCGCTGGGACGAAGAGAAGACGCTTCCCGTCGACGTGCTGCGCGCCGCCGCCGAACTTGGCTTCGCCGGCCTCTACGTCCGCGAGGACGTGGGCGGCTCGGCGCTCTCGCGCCTCGACGCCTCCATCGTCTTTGAGCAGCTGAGCTACGGGGACGTGTCGGTCGCCGCCTTCATCTCGATCCACAACATGGCCGCGTGGATGATCGACCGGTTCGGGTCAGAGGACCTGCGCCGCCGCTACCTGCCGCGCCTGACGACTATGGAGCTGATCGCCTCCTACGCCCTGACCGAGCCGGGCTCGGGATCTGACGCGGCGGCCATGAAGACCACGGCGGTGAAGGACGGCGACCGCTACGTGCTGAACGGCTCGAAGGCCTTCATTTCCGGCGCCGGGACATCCGACGTCTACGTGGTCATGGCGCGGACCGGCGGGGAGGGCGCCAAGGGGGTCTCGGCCTTCGTGGTCGAGAAGGGGACGCCCGGCCTGTCGTTCGGCGCCCAGGAGCGGAAGATGGGCTGGAACGCCCAGCCGACCGCCCAGGTGAACTTCGACGACTGCCGGGTCCCGGAGGCCAACCGGATCGGCAATGAGGGCGAAGGCTTCAAGTTCGCCATGGCCGGCCTGGACGGCGGACGGATCAATATCGCCTCGTGCTCGCTTGGGGGCGCCGGTCTCGCCCTCGACACGGCCAAGGCGTACCTGGAGACCCGCAAGCAGTTCGGGCAGCCTCTGGCCGCGTTCCAGGGCCTGCAGTGGCGCCTCGCCGACATGGCCACGGAGCTGGACGCGGCTCGCCTGATGGTGCGCCGCGCGGCCCACGCCCTGGACCAGAAGAACCCCAAGGCCACGCAGTACTGCGCCATGGCCAAGCGCTTCGCCACCGACGCCGGCTTCGAGGTCGCCAACCAGGCGCTGCAGCTGCACGGCGGCTATGGATACCTGCGCGACTATCCGCTGGAGCGGATCGTGCGCGACCTGCGGGTCCACCAGATCCTCGAAGGCACCAACGAGATCATGCGCGTCATCACCGCGCGGGAGCTGTTCCGGGCATGAGCGAACCCGACGTCATCACGCGCATCGAAGGCCGGGTCGGCCGGATCACCCTGAACCGACCCCAGGCGCTTCACGCCCTAACCACCGACATGTGCCGGCGGATGACCGAGGCCCTGCTGGCGTGGCGCGAGGATCCGGCGGTCGACCTAGTCCTGATCGACCATTCCGGTGAGCGCGGCTTCTGCGCCGGCGGCGACATCCGCATGCTGGCCGAGAGTGGCGCGAGCGACGGCAAGCTGGCCCGCGAGTTCTTCTTCGTCGAGTACCGGCTGAACCATTTGCTGTTCAACTATCCCAAGCCGCGCGTGGCGATCATGGACGGCGTCACCATGGGCGGCGGCGTCGGCCTCTCGCGGCCCTGCCGTTTCCGCGTGGCCACGGAACGGACCACGTTCGCGATGCCCGAGACCGGGATCGGCCTGTTTCCGGACGTCGGCGGCGGCTGGTACCTCAGCCGGATGCCCGACCACCTGGGCTTGTGGCTGGCGTTGACGGGCGCGCGGATCAAGGCGGCGGACTGCGAGCTGCTGCAGCTCGCCACCGACTATGTGGAGAGCGCGAGGATCCCCGAGCTCAAAGCGGCCATCGTCGCGGAGCCCGAGCGCACCGAGGCGCTGCTGACCGAGTTCGAGGGCGACGCCGGGCGGCCGGCGCTGGCCCAGCATCAGGACGAGATCGCGCGCCTGTTCGCCGGCGAAAGCGTCGAGGCGATCATCGCGGCTCTGGAGACGGCCGGCACCGACTGGTCGCGCGAGCAGCTGAAGGTGCTGGCCACCAAGTCGCCCCAGACGATGAAGGTCGCCTTCCGCCAGCTCCAGCTTGGCGCGAAAGCGAAGGACTTCGCCCAGAACATGGCCATGGAGTACCGGATCGGCGCCCGCGTCGTTCAGCGCCACGACTTCCTGGAGGGGGTCCGTGCGGTGATCGTCGACAAGGACAACGCGCCGAAATGGGACCCGCCGACGCCGTACGCCGTGGACGAGGCGACGCTGGACGCCATTTTCGCCCCGCTCCCTTCCGATGAGGAGTGGTCGCCTCTACCTTGACCGGAGGCGGCTTCAGACCGGCCGCGGGAGGAACATTCACATGAAGACCAGGCTTCTACTGGCCGCCGCAGCGGCGCTCGCCCTGTCGTCCGGGCTGGCCCACGCCGCGCCGTCGGCCGCCGTCACCGCCGCTGTCGCCGACAAGGGTCGGCCCGAAGCCGACGTCAAGCGCGACGCCGACCGCAAGCCCGCCGAGATGCTGGAGTTCGCCGGCGTGAAGCCGGGCGACAAGGTGGCCGACTTCATCCCCGGCGGCGGCTACTTCACCCGCGTCTTCGCCAAGGCCGTGGGGCCGAACGGCAAGGTGTTCGCCGTGACCAACCCGCCGGCCCCGAACGCGACGGCGCCCGCGCCGATCCTGGCGGTGGCCGCGGACCCGCAGTACGGCAACATCACCGTCGTCTCCACCGGCATCGCCAGCTTCCAGCTCCCCGAACAGGTGGACGTGTTCTGGACCTCCCAGAACTATCACGACCTCTACCTGACCCGGTTCAATCTCGACGTGCCGGCGGCCGTGAAGACGATCTACGACAGCGTAAAGCCGGGCGGGGTCTTCATCGTGCTCGACCACGTTGCGACGCCGGGCGCGGACGTTGTCCCGACGGCGAACACCCTGCACCGGATCGATCCGGCGGCCGTGCGCAAGACGGTCGAAGCGGCCGGCTTCAAGTTCGAAGGCGAGAGCAAGGTCCTGGCAAATCCGGCCGACGACCACACCAAGGGCGTGTTCGACGCCTCGCTCCGCGGTCGCACCGACCAGTTCGTCTACAAGTTCCGCAAGCCCAAGTAATCCATGAGGACTCCATGACCCGCGTCGCGTTCATCGGCCTAGGCAACATGGGCGGCGGAATGGCCGCCAACCAGGCGAAGGCGGGGCGCGAGGTCATGGCCTTCGACCTCTCGGCGACGGCTCTGGACAAGGCCGCCGCCGCCGGCTGCGCCCGGGCGCCCTCCGCGGCCGAGGCGGTAAAGGACGCCGACGCCGTGATCACCATGCTGCCGGCCGGGCCGCACGTGCGCCAGGTCTACGCCGAGCAGATCCTGCCGAACGCGCCCAGGTCGGCGCTGCTGATCGATTCCTCTACCATCGACGTCGAGAGCGCCCGCGCGGTCGCGGCTGAGGCCAAGGCCGCCGGGTTCCGCTTTGCCGACGCGCCGGTGTCAGGCGGTACGGCGGCGGCCGACGCAGGGTCCCTGGCCTTCATGGTCGGCTGCGACGAGGCCGACTTCGCCGAGGTCGAGGCGATGATCGCGCCCATGTCGCGGGCCACCATCCGCGCCGGCGACCACGGGGCGGGGCAGGCGGCCAAGATCTGCAACAACATGGTCCTCGGCATCTCGATGATCGGGGTGTGCGAGGCCTTCGCCCTGGCCGAGAAGCTGGGCCTGGAGGGCGAGCGGTTCTTCGAGATCGCGTCCAAGTCCTCCGGCCAGTGCTGGAGCCTGACCAGCTACTGCCCGTTCCCGGGGCCGGTGCCCGCCGCGCCATCGAATCGCAACTACGAGGGCGGGTTCGCCACGGCCATGATGCTGAAGGACCTGAAGCTGGCCCAGGAGGCGGCCGCGAAGGCCGGCGCGGCGACGCCGCTGGGCGCGACCGCCGAGGGTCTCTACGCGCTGTTCGATCGCCTGGGCGGCGGGAGCAAGGACTTCTCGGCGATTCTCGAGATGCTTAGGGGGAACGCGCCGTCGCGAGCCTGATCTCGCCAAGGCCCCGCTGCACGAGAATGAGAAGCGTTCGCCGAGCCCGTCGTCGCGTGTCTCGGCGGACGTCTGCGGCCACTCACGAATTCTGCAGAACCGGTCACGAAAGTTGCAGGCCCTGCGACCTTTGATTTTATGGACAACGCGAAATCGCGGCGCCAAAAGGCGGACGTATTTCAGGGGCCGGGCACAGCGCGCTCTCAAGAACGCGCACCGGGAACAAGTCGATGGATTACAGGGAAACCTTCCGCAGTGCTCTGGACCGGGTTCGGTCTGAGGGGCGCTATCGTGTGTTTGCGGACCTGAAGCGTCATCGCGGCGAGTTTCCGCGGGCGACGTGGACGAAGGGTGACGGGACGAGCCAGGACGTGACGGTCTGGTGTTCGAACGACTACCTGGGCCAGGGACAG
>NZ_MHXN01000013.1 GCF_001824475.1 Phenylobacterium sp. RIFCSPHIGHO2_01_FULL_69_31
CGATATCCAAGCCCACCGTGACGACCTCTTCCATGGCGCTCCTCCATCTCTGCCGACCTCACGGTGCGGCGGGGGATGGGGAGCCGTCCACGGCATCAGGAGCGGACATTGGGACTGCTCCACGAACCGGACATTCGTCGCGCGCCAGAGTCCGTTTCCCAGCCTGGTGCTTAGACAGGCTGCGCACTGTAATGTGAGACTTCGTCTTGGCCTGAACCGGGCCTCTGGGTCCGCCACCGCATGCGACAGACCTGATAGGCCGAGCGCTTCACGATCTCGCATTGCTGAGGTCGAGGATCGCAGTCTCGTCAGGTTGAGAGAGCCGGAGCTCGACGATGCGCCTGAGGCCGTCGGGCGCGTGGTCGATCTGCGAGCGGCCGCCGTTTTGAGCGGCGAACGTTCGCTCGATGAGCCGTGTGCCGAAGCCGCTGACGACGGGTGCGGTAACCAGCAGTATCACTGCAGCTTGACGAGGGCTTGGTAGGAGTCGACCCAGAGACCGCCATCGACGGGAGCGACGTGACCGAAGTTCCAGTTGGGCTCGGCAGTGGGGCGCGAGAACGACCAGAGCAGCGCGCGGGTTTCGAGGTCCAGCGCATTCAATCGGCCGCCCGGCAGGACGGGCGCCGGCGTTACGGGCTTGCCGCCGACGTAGACGATCCGGTCCTGCACCTCCGCGGCTGGGGCCGCGCCGGGATGACCCTGGAAATAGAGAACCCGTCCCGCCACGGCGGTGGAGGGAGCGGTGTCGCTATACTGGCCCGGGATTTCCCACGCCGTGCGGCCGGTGGCCTTGTCGAAGGCGATCAGGACAGTCTTCGAAACGCCGATCAGCACAGGACCCGCATCCACGAGTCCGCCTACGGCGATGGGGCGTTGGCGACCTTCGACCGAGCGCTGCACGACCAGCGGCGGCCAACGGTCGCGGCCGTTCGCGAGGTTGATCGCATAGAGGGTGGATTCGTCGTCGTCGAAGCCAAAGAGGGTGTCGGCCGTGACGATGGGCTGACCCAAGCAGGCGCCGGTCGAGATCCGGGTCGGCGCGTGAGCATAGCGCCACCGCTCCTGACCGGTGCTGGCGTCGAGGGCGACCAGGTAGCGCATGTGGCGCGCCGGTGCGTTTGGGGTCGCTTCGGCGATGCGCACGCCGCGACTGACATAGACCACACCGTTGCGCACGACGGGCCGCGACTTGCAGGCCTTGAACTGGGCGAATTCGACCTTCCACCTCTCGCGCCCAGTCGCGGCGTCGAGCGCACGGAAAAAGCCATCCTCACCGAGCACAAAGGCCAGCCCGCCGCCCGCCGCCGCCGCCGCCCCGAGCTCTGTGTTGGGGCCCCGCCACAGTTCCTTGCCGGTTGCCGCCGATAACGCCACCAGCGTGTTGCCCATCGGGGCGATGACGGCTTCCCCGAACACCGCGGGCGCGGTGGCCACGAACGGGGCGCCACTTCGCGTACCCGCGGGCCGGGCTGACCACTTCAACCTGCCGCTGGCGAGGTCGATGGCGAAGAGGCCGCCCTTGTTGGTGGCGTTGCCCGCGAAGAGTGTCGTTTCCGTCAGCGTCGCAGGACCCCAATCGCGGAAGCCGGGATTGATCGTGAGCTTTTCGATCGGCCTCGCGCGCAGGGGCACGATAGCGTTCGCGCCATCCCGGACGTTGGGGCGTGTTTCGGTCTGCGCGAACGGCGCGGTCGCAGCCCCAAACGCCATAACTGCCGCTGCCGCGCACCCCAACAGTCTGCACATCATAGAGACACCCCTGCGGACGTTGCGCATTCCAAGATCCAATGGGACCGCCGGGCTGGATTGAGACGCGAGTCGCCCGCGGGTTGCATGGGATGTTCGTACTATTGCCGCGCCTTCGGATTGCTGGTCGGTTTGGTCAAAGTCCTGAAGACTTCCTGAGGGGCGTCCACACCAAGCCGTGCGCCTCCAGCGGGCTAAGGCTTCGATCGCGCTATCCGCAGGAGACGACTGTCATGCGTCTACCAGTCTGGCCACTCGCCGCCGCAATCCTGTCCTTTGGACTTCCGGCCGCAGGCGCCCCATTGATCGGATTCACGGACAACACCTTCGACGCCGCGTCGTTTGGCTCCCTGTCCGACACCCAGGCGAACGCGGCCGTCGGGTGGACCCAGACCGTTGCGACCACCGACGTAACCGTCCGTGCGCTCCTAGGCGCCGTGTCGGGCGCGAGTGGGAACTGGTGGATCACAACGAAGCTCGGGCCGACGGCGACCCCGGCCGACGTCGTGGCCTCTGGTGTCTATACGGCGCCGAGCCTGGGGTTGAATTTTGACTTCAACGGCCAGCCCCGCACAGAGCTTGCCAGCGGTCTCAGTTTCGCCGCCGGCTCTTACTTTCTCGTCCTGGACGGCCCGCCCGGGCCGGCGATCGGGAACGCGGCGTGGATCGGCGGCGCCGGTCCTGCTGACACCGTCGAACTCGCGGCCGGTTTCACCCTTGGATCCTACTACTACGCGACCCAATTCGATGACCCGCTGAGCGAGTTCGGACCCTCGTCGTCGTTCATGGTCACCCCCGGCGAAGGTCGCTTGGTGTTTGAATTGGATGGGCGGATTGCGGGCGTGCCGGAGCCGGCCACTTGGCTCATGCTGATCGGCGGCTTCGGCCTGGTGGGGGCGGCGATTCGGCGACGCGCGACCGCCTCGGCTTAAGAGCGGCTCGGCGAGGGATGACGGTGCTGCCTGGGACGTGGCGCTCGCCGACTTGTCATCCTGGGCGACGCCCACGGCCATGCCTTCGACCTCAATTTCATGTCGCCTGCGGGCGGGGGCCTGGCCGCGCCGGCGCCGTCGGACCCAAAAGCGGCCCCGGCCAACGAATCGCCCGCTGGTGCTGACGATCTGAAATCGACGCTGCGCCGAGCGAGCTTGCGAAGACTGCGTGCGAGCTGATCGGCCCACAGGCAGTCAGGGCGCCTACAGCGGACCCTACGAGCTTCGCCTCCGAGTCAACTTCCGACGAGCGATTGGCTCGGCCGACTTCGCCTCGGCGCCTCTCCCCCGGAACTCCGGACGCGCGCCTCGCGCACGGGCAGATCCGCCATGACGCGACAATCGCGCTGACGGCGGGTCGGCCGGTCGCTACGCCCTCAGCGCGCGAGGCCGACGACGCCGCGGAGGCCGGCGACGCGGGCGGGCTCGTGGGTGGCGGCTTTGCGGGCGGCCAGGACGTCGGCGGCGCGGGCCCGCGAGAGCAGGGGCAGGCTGGCCGAGAGGAGGGCCACGACCAGGCCCAGGTGGCCCTCGCGCCAGCCGCCGCGTCCGACGTAGGCGCGGAGGAAGGTGGTGAGAGCCGTCCAGACGCCGGGGCCCGGGCGGCCGGTGTCGGCCAGGTCTTCGGCGGCGAGGGCGGTGAGGCGGGCCACGCGCTCCATCAGGCCGCCGACGTCGCGGCCCAGCGAGCGGCGGATGGCGCCCTTCAGGGCGCCGCCGGGGCGGCCGGCCATGGCGGCGGTGGCGTTCAGGCGGCGGGGCTCCCACGCCTTCAGGCCGCGCTTGTAGAGCCGCGGCTCGGCGCGGGCGCTGAGCGCGCCGGCCCAGCCGTCGCGGACCAGGGTCTCGCCCACATAGTTGTCGATGGGCAGGTCGTACCAGTCGCCGGCCGGGCGCATCTGCAGCACCGCGCGGATCTCCCAGGCGAGGGCCGCGTCGACCAGCTCGTCCGGGTCGATTTCCAGGATCCAGTCGCCGGAGCAGGCTTCGACGCCGGCGGCCTTGCGCTGGCCCTCCAGCGGGAAGATGCCGTCGATGACGATGGCGCCGTGGCGGCGCGCGATCTCCTGCGACCGGTCGGTGCAGCGGTCGGCGACCACCACGATCTCATCGCAGAAGGACAGTTTGCGCAGGCATTCCGAAAGCTGCGCATCCTGGTTCTGCACGCAAACGAGCGCAGACAGCCTGACCACCCCGAACGCTCCCATCCCGACAACCCCGTTGTGAGATAAGACGCCGCCCGCGGGCGCAGCCCCCCAGCCGAAGCTTTACTATTCGTTCAGAAAGCGGCGCCGAGCCTAAGACCGACCGTGCGGGGGCGTTGGGGCGTGGCCTGGCGGACCCCTTGCTGGCTGAAGCTGAACGGGTTGCCGTAGGCGAAGGTGTCGCCGTCGTCGTCGAACGGATTGCTGACGTAGGCCATCAGCCGCCAGCGGTCGGTGGCCAACTCCGCCGAGAGCTGGGCCCGGAGATAGTGCCCCATCCGCTGCTGCTGGCTGGCGTCGAACGTGAGCGTCGAGCGGCCGACGTAGTTGGCCTCGGCCACCAGGCGCAGGGTGAAGTCGCCGGGAAGGGGGCGTTCGTAGGCCGCCAGCATGCCCCCCGACAGCTTCGGAACGCCCGGGAGGTCGTCGGTGATCGGCGCGTCGAAGTCGGGGTTCGGGTTCTTGACCCGCGAGTCGGAGAGCAGGCCGTTGAGCTGGAGGGAGAGGCCGAAGGGCCAGTCGTAGACGACCTCGGCCTCGAGACCCGCGATGCGGGCGTCCGCGACATTGGCCGTGTAGGAGAGGCCGGAGGTGCGGTAGCGGTCGCTCTGGATGTGGCTCCAGTCGTCGTAGTAGGCGGCCGCCCGCACGCCCAGCCGGTTGTCCATCCGGCGGACCTTCACGCCCACCTCGTAGTTGCGCAGCCGGTCGGCGGTGAAGGTCGCGCGGCTTGCCCGGATCGGGAAGAAGCCGCTGGAGTTGAACCCGCCGGGCCGGTAGCCCTCGGTGACCAGGGCGTACATGAGGTCCCCGTTCGCGAACTGGCGCTGGACGGAGAGCTTGGGCGAGAAGCCGTTGAAGATGCGGGCCTGGTCGAAGGACCGCGGCTGGTACGGGTGGACGACGTCCAGGGTGGCGGTGGTGTGGACCCGGGTCTCGAAAAGGCGGCCCCCCAGGGTGGCGCTCCAGCCGCCGCCGAAATCGTAGGAGCCCTCGCCATAGACGGCGTACTCGCGCTGCCGGTCCTTCCGGTTCTCGGTGTAGGCGGTCATCACAACGGGGCCGGTGGAGAGGACGCCCAGGGTCGAGGGGTAGCGTTCCAGGGTGCGCGCGGCATAGAGGCCGAAGATCCAGTTGAACGCGCCGACGCCGGATGAGCGGATCACCAGATCCTGGACCAGCAGGTTCGACCGTGTGGCCTCGGTGAAGACGCCGAGATCCGTCGGGTCGGCGATGCCGCCGAGCGGGGCGGTGGGGATCGAGGGATCGACCGCCGCGAAGGCGTCGAACTGGCTCGAGAAGACGTGGTGGACGTAGCTGGTCGAGGACGTCAGGGCGCCCCACGGAAACTCGCCCTGCAGGGTCGCGCCCACGTAGGAGAAGTCGTTGTTGTGCGCCTCGCGCACCCGGTTGGCGCGCTGGGCAGGGGCGCCGGGCCAGTCGGTGGTCGGGTCCTCGAGCGCGATGCCGAGGGCGCCGGTGGCCGAGCCGGTGCGGGTGGTGACGTACTGGGTGTCGTTGGAGCGCAGGTGCTGGGTGGCCGCCAGGGCGTCGAGCCGCCAGTGGTCGTCGATGCGGACCCGCACGGCGATGCGGCCGCCGTCGCGCCGGGTCTGGTCGACATTGGCGATCCGCAGCTTCACGTCGTCGAGGTAGCCGCCCTGCGTGTCGCGATAGGCGGCGATGCGGACGGCGATGCGGTCCTGGATCAGCGGCAGGCTGGCGTAGCCGTCGACCTCGTGGCTGGGATCGCCGCCCTTGGTCCAGGCGATGCCGGCCGAGGCGCCGAAAGCCGCGCGCTCCAGGTCGGGCTTGCTGGTGACGATGCGGTAGATTCCGGCCAGGGAGCCGGAGCCGTAGAGCGCCCCCTGGGGACCGCGCACGACCTCGACGCGGTCGATGTCGACCAGGCGGAGGTCGGGGTCCGGGGCGTTGTAGTTGATGGGAGCGTCGTCGAGATAGGTCGAGACGGTCGAGCGGGCGCGGCCGGTGAAGGCGCCGTCGGAGAGGCCGCGGATCAGCAGCTTGTCGCGACCGGGCCCAAGGTTGGTGGTGAGCACCCCGGCGAGCTGGCCGGTGGTCTGCCCGACGTCGACCGCGCGGGTGGCGCCGATCTGGTCGCGGGTGATCGCGCTGACCCCGGCCGGGAGCTGTTCGAGCGCCACGGGGCGCTTGCTGGCGGTGACGACGACCTCCGACACCAGCGCCGGCGCGCGGGGCGCGTCGCGGCCGGGCGGCTCATCCGGCGCCGGGCGCGCCCCGGCCAGGATGCGCACGGTCCGCGCGTCGATGATGCTGTAGCGGCAGGGCGCCTCGGCCAGGAGGCGGTCCAGCGCCTCGCGGACGGTGTACCGGCCCGAGAGCGCGACCCGGCCGTCCGGCCCGCAACTGGCGGTGCCCAGGATCGAGATGTTGGCCTGGAGGCCGAGGTCGATCAGGGCGTCGGCGTAGGCGCGGGGGGGAATCGCGAAGCGCAGGCGCGCGTCGGCGGCCTCAGCGCCGCCCGCCACGCAGGCCAGGGCGACGCCGCCGAGCAACGTCTGCAGAGGCAAACTGCGCCTCGGTATGGCTCCACGCCCTCATCAGCGGTCGGACGCAACATCGCGCCGCAGGACCACGCCCGCGTCGGAACGTACCGCGCTTATGGGAACCAGCAAGGCCAGGCGGCGGATTACCGCATCCTGATCGTCGAGGACCAGCACGCCGGAGATGGGCGTGGCTGCGAGCTCGGCGTCTTCCACCCGGATGGGCGTGACAAACTGCTGGTTGAGGTCGGCGATGACTTCGCTCAAGGGCTGCTGGCGGTAGACCAGCCGGCCGGAGCGCCAGCCCAGGACCTCCGCCGGTTCGGCGGCGGCCACGCGCGTGGCCGCGGCTCCCTCGACGTGGTCGAGCCGCTGACCGGGATGCAGGCGATAGGCCTTGCCGGACGCGCCGCCCGCGGGCCGCACCTCGACCGCGCCGCGCGCCACGGTGACCGAGACCTTGCCGCCGAGACGCCGGACATCGAACTGGGTGCCGACGACCCGGATCGTCCGGTCGCCGGCCGCCACCGTGAACGGACGGCGGGCGTCGTGGGCGACGTCGAAGACGGCCTGGCCTTCGGCCAGCGTCACGCGCCGGCCGTCCCGGCCGAGGCTGACCGACATCCGCGCGCCGCCGTTGAGGTCGACGATGGAGCCATCCGCAAGCTCGACCGTCCGCCGCTCGCCCTTGGCGGTGGCGTAGGTCTCAGTCTGCGGGCCCGAGATCTCCGGGGCGACGACGACCGCCAGCGCGGCGGCGGCGGCCATGACGCCGAAGCCCACCAGGGCCCGGCGGTTCGTCGGCCGGACAGGGGCCGTGCGGCGTTGCGAGAGGGCGAGCGCCACCTCGTCCGCCGCGGCGGCGTAGGCGTGCGAGACGGCGAGGGCGGCATCGAAGGCGGCCGCGTTCGCGGGGGCGGCCGACAGCCAGGCGTCAAACGTCGCCGCCTCGGCCTCGCCGAGGTCGCCGGCTTCGAGCCGCACGACCCATGCGGCGGCGTCCTCGCGCCGCGCATCGTCGCCATGTCGCCGAGCGTTGATCATCGTCCCTTCCAGAGCCGCCGCGTGCGGCGGCCCGTCGCAGGGATAGACGCCGCCGGCCGGCTTCGCCCCCCCGTCGAGGAATGCAATTTATGGTAGTTCATCGGCCAAGCTTCTCTGTTAGCGCCTTGAGCGCGGCCGAGATGTGCTTCTCCACGGACTTGACCGATATCCCCATGATCCGGGCCGTTTCCGCATGGCTGCGGCCCTCCAGCTTGTGGGTGCGGAAGGCGCGCTGCATCTGCGGTGGCAGCTCGGCCACGGCGTCCACGAGCTGGCGCAGGCGCTGGCGCGAGGCGACCGCCTCGTCGGCGGGCACGTCCTCGGCGACGTCCTCGCCCCCGATCGAGGCGTGGGCCACCCGCCGCCAGGCCGCCTCGCGGGCGCCGGCGCGCGCCTCGCCGCGGGCGCGGTCGAGCATGACGTTGGTGGCGACGCGATAGATCAGGGCGACGGGGTTCTCGGCCGTCACCGAAGGATCGCGGGTGGCCAGCTTCACATAGAGTTCCTGGGCCAGGTCCTCCGCGATCGCGCGCGAGCCGGTCCGGGCGGCGAAGAAGCGGACGAGGTTGGCCCGTCGCTCCAGGTAGATCTCGAGCAGGGGATCAGTGGGCCGCGCGGGCGGGCCCTTGGGGTCCGGCACGAAGCTCACGCAGACAGCCGCCCGTCTTCCGGCGGGCCGGGCCGGGCCGTCAAACTGTGGCGGGGCTGATGCATGGTCGCGCCGGCAGTGGAACCTCAGGCAGAGACATGCCGCATTCTGAGGGCCGCGCCAACTTTGCTGCAGCGGGAGCGGGGGGGAAGGCCGATCGGCGGCGTCTAGGCATGGACGTCATATGGTTGACGGCGCCTCGCGGCCGCCGTCTTGGGGGTGACGTCATGGCGTGCGGGTCGCGGGGGAGCGGCCCGCACGTTCTCCCCCCAAGGTCACCGCCGGCGAATCGCCGCCCAGGCGAGCGCTGCGGCCAGACCGGCATTTCCACAGGCAAGATGTCGAAACTCTGAGCCAGATCAGTACGATCACGCGTTGTGGAACGCGTTCGGACTGGCCCAAGGTATGCAGACGCAGCTTCTCATTCTATGAGATTGCTCTCAGCGAGAGAGCAATTCGGGACAGTCAGCTGTGCCGTAATGGGCCCAAGGAGTCGTTGTCTATGAGCCTGAAGACCGTGCCGGGGCTTGAGCCCGCGCCGACGAAACACGCCAAACTGGTGCAGTGGGTGCGTGACATCGCCGACCTGGCCCAGCCTGACCGCGTCGTCTGGTGCGACGGGTCGGACGCCGAATGGACCCGCCTGACGGGCGAGCTGGTGGCCGCCGGCACGCTGAAGCCGCTGAACCCCGAAAAGCGCCCGAACTCGTTCTATGCTGCCTCGGACCCGCGGGACGTGGCGCGTGTCGAGAGCCGTACCTTCATCTGCTCCGAGAAGCCCGAGGACGCCGGCCCGACCAACAACTGGCTGGACCCCGCCGAGATGCGCGCGGACCTGAAGGACCTGTTCAAGGGCGTGATGCGCGGCCGCACGATGTATGTGGTGCCGTTCTGCATGGGCCCGCTGGGCTCGAAGATCAGCCAGATCGGCGTGGAGATCACCGACAGCGCCTATGTGGCCGTGTCGATGAAGATCATGACCCGCATGGGGAAGGGCGCCCTGGACATGCTGGGCGAGGACGGCTTCTTCGTGCCCGCGGTCCACTCGGTAGGCATGCCGCTGGTGGACGGGGTCAAGGACGTGGCCTGGCCCTGCAACGAAATCAAATACATCGTCCATTTTCCTGAGACGCGCGAGATCTGGTCGTACGGCTCGGGCTATGGCGGCAACGCCCTCCTGGGCAAGAAGTGCTTCGCCCTGCGGATCGCCTCGGTCATGGCCCGCGACGAGGGCTGGTTCGCCGAGCACATGCTGATCCTGAAGCTTACCTCTCCGGAGGGGGCGGTGAAGTACGTGGCCGCCGCCTTCCCCAGCGCCTGCGGCAAGACCAACATGGCCATGCTGCAGCCGACGCTGGCGGGCTGGAAGGCCGAGACGATCGGCGACGACATCTGCTGGATGCGGTTCGGCGAGGACGGCCGCCTCTACGCCATCAACCCCGAGGCTGGGTTCTTCGGCGTGGCGCCGGGGACGGGCATCGAGACCAACCGCAACGCCATCGACGCCCTCTGGGGCAATTCGATCTTCACCAACGTGGCGCTGACCGACGACGGCGACGTGTGGTGGGAAGGCCTGACGCCCGAAGCGCCGGCGCACCTCATCGACTGGAAGGGCCGCGACTGGACCCCGGAGTGCGCCGAGCCCGCCGCGCACCCGAACGCGCGCTTCACGGTGCCGGCCTCGCAGTGCCCGGTGGCGGCACCCGAATGGGAAGACCCGGCGGGCGTGCCGATCTCGGCGATCCTGTTCGGTGGCCGCAGGGCCTCGGCGGTGCCGCTGGTGACCGAAGCCCGCAACTGGCGCCACGGCGTGTTCATGGCCTCCAACGTGGCCTCCGAGGGCACCGCGGCGGCCGAGAACGCCATCGGCGAGCTGCGGCGCGACCCCTTCGCCATGCTGCCCTTCTGCGGCTACAACATGGGCGATTATTTCAACCACTGGGTGAAAACGGGTGAGGCGGCGGACGCTTCCAAGCTGCCGCGGATCTTCTTCGTGAACTGGTTCCGCAAGGACGAGCGCGGCAAGTTCGTCTGGCCGGGCTATGGCGAGAACAGCCGGGTGCTGAAGTGGATCGCCGAGCGGCTGGACGGCAAGGCCGATGCGGTGGACACGCCCATCGGCCGCGTGCCGACCAAGGCCAGCCTGGACCTGTCGGGCCTCAGCCTGACCGACGCGCAGCTGGACCTGCTCCTCACCGTCGATCCGGCCATCTGGACGCAGGAAGCGGCCCTGATCCCGGCCTTCTACGAGCGGTTCGGCGATCACATGCCCAAGGCGCTTTGGGACGAGTACGCGGCGCTGGTCGAACGCCTGAAGGCGGCCGCGGCCACCGAGGCGGCCGACGAACGGATCGTGGCGGCCGAATAGAAGCCTCCCGAGCGCAACGAAAAGGCCGCGGCGAGCCGCGGCCTTTGTCGTGCGGCTTGCTCATGTTCCGGTTTTGTTCTTAACTTGGAGGCCTCTGCCTCTCAGCCTGTGACGCTGGCAGACAGAGGTGGGCGGATGGCGAAGCGGGACGGGAAGATCGGCGGCGTCAGTGTCGGGGAGGTCGTAGGGCAACTGTTCAACGCGCCGAACACAGCGGCCGGTTTGGCTTATGGCAGCGTAGGTCATGCTCTCGGGGTCATGGCCCATGCCGTGGACCGACGGGTTCCGCAGCCACGCATTTCGACGCGAGGCGGAAGGACAGAGTTCTTCAACAATCCACTGGCCTACCAGGGAGCCATCACGCTCGGCGAGGTCACTTATGGAGACGATCCCTATTCTCCGGCTGGAAGAAGGACGTGGCGGAACAAGGAGGTCAGTGAGGGGCATCCGGTGTGGGAGCATGAGCGTCAGCATGTCCTACAGGGGCGTCAGCTGGGACCTGCGTATTTGCCGTCGAACGTGCTGGGCGGGCTGACGGCCTCGATTTTCGACCGTGACTGGCACGGACCGCGAAATTGGAACGAGCGCGGACCTCAGATGCAGCCGGCAAGACCTTGGCCAAGACGTCGACCTCGATCAGGTGCGCGATGAGACTCCTGAGCTCCGGCGTGTTGCTGGCGACCGGGCTGACCCTTTGCGCCTGCGATCCGATGCCCATGGTTTCGCTGAAGAATGAGACCGCCGGCGAGGTCAAAGTCCGTTTCCTCGCGAGCGTTCCCGGCGAAGTCGGGCCGGACAAGGCCTATAAGCTCCGCCCTCGTGAAGACGCAGACCTTCCGGCGGGCTACATGTTCCGAAACCACATGGTGGTCGAGGGCGGCGGGTGCCGCTGGACCTTTCCAGTCGTGCCGGAAGCCACGATCGACGGCAGCATGGGGGGGCAGACCCCCCTCGCGATCGGCTCGGACTGGCGCCTGTACGTGAGGGATCCCTCCGTACAGCCCAAGGGCTGGCCGGTGGCGCCATCGAGCAAGGCATGCGGTTGAGGCGGTTCTAGCCGCCCGTGATCACGCGCAGGCTGGGTTGAGCGGCCGGCTTTTCGCCACGGACCTGGGCCACCAGGTCGAACAGGGTGGCGCGGACAGCCTCCACGTCGCCGGCGTCCACCACCGCCGCCAGGGCCTCGATGTGGCCGGGGGTGACGCGGACGGCCGAACTGGAGATCACCTCCATCACCTTGGGCGCGGCGGGCAGGGCGTGCTCGGTCTCGTCCAGCAGCGCCTCGGTCAGCTTTTCGCCGGGGCGCAGGCCGGTGATCTCGATCTCGATGTCCCGGCGGCCGGACAGGGCGATCATCTGGCGGGCGAGGTCGAGGATGCTGACCGGCTCGCCCATCTCCAGCAGGAACAGGCGCGAGTCGCGGCGGTCGTCTTCATGGCAGGCGGCCGTGGCGTGCAGCACGAGCTGGGCCGCCTCGGGGATGGTCATGAAGAAGCGCGTCATGTCGGGGTGGGTGACCGTCACCGGCCCGCCGCGCTCGATCTGCGACTTGAAGATCGGCACCACCGAGCCGGACGAGCCCAGGACGTTGCCGAAGCGCACGGCCGAGAACCGGGTGCCCTCGACGGTGCTCTGCTGGGCCTGGATAACGGCCTCGGCCAGGCGCTTGGTGGCGCCCATGGCGTTGGTGGGGTCCACGGCCTTGTCGGTGGAGATCAGCACCATCTGGCGGGCGCCGCAGGCCTTGGAGGCCTCGGCCACGTTCCAGGTGCCGATCACGTTGGTGAGGATGCCCTCCATCGGATGGCGCTCGACCATGGAGACGTGCTTCAGCGCCGCGGCGTGGAAGACCAGGTCCGGCATCTCCCGGCCGAGGACGGCGCTGGTGCGGCGGCCGTCACGCACGTCGCACAGCACGGCCTTGACCGAGATGTGCGGGAAGGTCTCCCGCATCTCGCGCTCGATCTCGAACAGCGCGGTCTCGGAGAAGTCGAGGACGGTCAGGTGCGCGCAGTTGAAGGCGGCGACCTGGCGGCAGAGCTCGGACCCGATGGAGCCGCCGGCGCCGGTGATCAGGACCCGCCGACCCTTGATCAGGCCGCCGATGGCTCTGCGGTCCAGTTCGATGGGCTCGCGGGCCAGCAGCTCCTCGATGTTGATGTCGCGCATCGGCAGCAGGGTCAGGCCGTCGTGCTGCGAAAGCTCGACGATGGAGGGCAGGCGCAGGAGCCGGATGCCGTCGGTCTTCAGGCGGCCCAGGACGTCGGCGGTGAGGCCCTTCAGCTTGCCCGGCTCCTCAAGGAAGAGGATGGCGCGAGGGTAGCGGTTCCAGCGGCGCAGGTCGGCCAGGGCCTCGTCCAGGCGATCGATGGCCTCGAGGATGCAGACGCCGCGCACCTGGGCGCCCACGTCGCGGCGGTCGGTGCCGATGATGCCCACGGGCGTATAGGTGCGGTCGTGGCTGCGGGCGACGTCGCGCAGGTAGGTGTCGGCCAGCGACGGCGGGCCGATCAGGAGCAGCGACGGCGACTGGGTCATCCGGTCGGTGATGGTCTTGAGCGGCGAGAAGCTCTCGAGCGCGTGCTCGTGCAGCGCGCGGCGCATGATCCGCACGCCCATGGCGCTGACCATCTGGAACAGGGGCGCCATGACCAGGGTGGAGCGGGGCAGGCCCTCGGCGCGGTCCAGGACGAAGACCGCCAGGAGGAACACGCCGACCGTCAGCAGCGCGCTGCGGGCGAGCACCAGGGCGTCGGGGATCGAGACGTAGCGCCAGGGCGACAGCTCGCGGCGGAACATCAGGCTGAAAGCCGCCGCGATGGCGGCGTAGAGCGCGGCCAGCTGGAAGAAGCTGAGGGCGCCGGCCTGGCCGAACCCCAGCTCGGGCTGGGTGGGGGCGACGAAGAACGCGATGGCGAAGGCCAGGGCCGCGAGCAGGGCGTCGAAGATCACGGTCTGGGCCCGGACGGCCATCCGCTCCATGCGCCGCACTCCACTCACGATAGCGATTCCCAAATCATAGGCCCGGTCGCGCGGGCGGTCAGTAAAACTTGGACATAGCGGAGTTTTTCCGCGGTCGGCGCCCGACTAGCTCATGACAGGCGTCCGGCGAGCGCGGCCGAACTTAAGAACAGGGCGCCCCCTGTGCAACGGAAAAGCCGCCGCGAGGTCCGCGACGGCTTCCGTACAACCGATAAAGCTAAGCTTTGGTTGCGACTACCACGCGAACTTGATGCCGCCGACCACGCGCGCGTCGGCGAGACCGCCGGACAGGTTCTTGGACACGTTGGTGTCGAAGTAGCGGAGGTCGAGGCTGATGTTGTCGGTCAGGGCGTAACCGCCGCCGACGTTCCAGGTCGTGTAGTCGATGCCGGTGTCCACTTCCTGGCGGCCGATGGCGCCGCTGAAGGTGAACTTCGTGTCGGGCACGGCGACGGCGGCGTTCGCCTCGTAGTACCAGGCATCGCCGGTCTTGCCGAAGAACTCGGGCGAGTAATAGACGGCGGCGCCCAGGGTCGCCGGGCCGGCCGGGACGGAGGCGGCGACCTTGCCTTCCCAATAGTCCTGGTTCGAGCCGGACGGCTGGTCGATATAGCCGTAGTAGATCACGCCGATGTCGAAGGTGATCGGGCCGGCGGTCGGCTTGATGCCGGCGTACAGGTCGAATTCGGCGTCCGTGCCGTTGTTGAAGTCGACGGTCGAGACCCACGCGCCGGCGTAGCCGATACCCATGGTGGCGTCGACGCCGCCGAACACGGACGGATCTTCGTCGGACTGGCTGAAGCCGCGGAACACGTAGTCGGTGTTCGCGCCGACATTGAAAGCGAAGCTCGGGCCACTGTCCTGCGCCTGCGCGGCGCCAGCGAGCGCCAGCGAGCCAACAGCGGCCGCCAGCGCAATTTTCAGCGTTCTCATTCTCTTATCCCCTCTTACGTCCGTCCGGCCGGAGCCGACGGGCGTAACCATGGTCGTCGGGGCGGCGTGCAGATCACAACGTGACGAACACGCGACAGCGCAGCCTCGGGATGGCTGACGATAGATTGGGCGCCCGCATCCCGGATTGCCCGGAAAGCGGGCAAGCTGACCTTGCGGCAGCGTTTTTAGCGCGCCACCAGTGCGGCGAATCCGAGGTGCGATCCGGCGTCCACGAGCAGCGTCTCGCCGGTCACGTGGCGCGAATGGGGCGAGGCCAGGAACACGGCCGAGGCGGCGATGTCCTCTGCTGTGGACGCCACCTTGAGCGGGGTGCTGGCCGCCGCGTTGGCGCGCACCTTCTCGGCGGCGGCTTCGCCCATCCCCTTGCCGAACCACGGGGTGTCGATGAACCCGGGGCAGACCGCGTTCACGCGGATCTTCGGCGCCAGCGCGCGGGCCAGCGACAGGGTCATGGTGTTGAGCGCGCCCTTGGAGGCGGCGTAGGGGACGGAGGATCCGATGCCGGTGACCCCGGCGATCGACGCCGTCATGACCACCGCGCCGGGGCGGGGCGCCGCCTCCAGCAGCGCCCGGCAAGCCCGGACCATCTGGTAGGGACCCACGACATTCACGGCATAGAGGTCGAGGAAGTCCTGGCCGGAGACGCCGTCGAGGTTGGCATGGCCGTTGAACTTGGTGGTGCCCGCGTTGTTGAAGAGGGCGTCGATGCGCCCGTAGGGCTCCGCGGCCGCGGCGATGCGGCGGCAATCGTCGTCGTTGGCGACGTCGCCCTGGACGAGCATGGTCTCCGCGCCATGGGCCTGGCACTGGCGCGCGGTCTCCTCGGCGTCGTCGCGGTTGCGGGCGTAGTTGATCACCACCGCCTTTGCGCCGCGCGAGGCGACCTCGACCGCCACCGCGCGCCCGAGCCCGGTAGAGGCGCCGGTCACCACCACCACGAAGTCCTGATAGTCGCCCTTGGCCATCGCCGCGCCTCCCGATGTTGTTTGGGGTGCTAGTAGCCGGTAAAGCGCCCGCCATGGAAGAGACCCACCTCACGCAGCTGGGCCGCGAGACCCGGGGCTTCGACAGCCCGGAGACGGCGGTCCTTGAACGCGTGCCGAACCCGCACCCCGGCACGGCCTATCTGGTGCGCTTCACGGCGCCCGAGTTCACATCATTGTGCCCGGTCACCGGTCAGCCGGATTTCGCGCACCTGGTGATCGACTACGTCCCCCGCGACTGGCTCGTGGAATCCAAGTCGCTCAAGCTGTATCTGGGCTCGTTCCGCAACCATGGCGCTTTTCACGAGGACTGCACGGTGGCGGTGGGCAAGCGCCTGATCGATCTCCTGACGCCCCAGTGGCTCAGGATCGGCGGGTACTGGTATCCGCGAGGCGGCATTCCCATCGACGTGTTCTGGCAAAGCGGCCCGGCGCCCGAAGGACTGTGGTTGCCCGATCAAGGCGTCGCGCCATATCGAGGGCGTGGCTGAACGTATCGGTGGCCCGCCTTGAGTTGCCACGTGGATGTACGTCTTGTGAATACTCGCCCCATCGCAGCATAGATCGATGCGCCGCGACGTATAGCTGCATCGTTCCCGGAGCTTCACTATCGAGATCGCCGGAGGGCCTACTCTCGCGCCAGGCGAAGTGGCCATCCGAACCTATTCGCGCGCCTATTCGGGCTTCCCAAAAGTCGCCAGGAGGCCTATACGTAACGCGCCCATACTCTCCTCGGGCGTGTCACCTCAGGCCGGGCGGCGCGGCGCGTCGTCCGGCCGCCGTGTTTCTGGCGGTCGGATTCTGAAGGGCGGCGCCTCTAGGGCGTCCAGCGACGGACGAGGGGATCGAGGTCTGGGCGCTCTCGCTCCAGCGGCGCTTCCCGGGCCGTGCCGATCAGCACGAAGCCGGCCACCCGCTCGCCTTCTCTCACGCCCAGAACAGCCGTCGCGTCCGCGTCGTAGCTGTACCAGTCCGTGATCCAGTTTGCGCCGAAGCCCATGGCGAGCGCTGCGTAGAGCAGGTTGGTGCAGACGACCCCGGCCGACAGGATCTGTTCCCACTCCGGGATTGCGCCGGGGCGGGGTGACGAGATCACAGCCACGGCCATCGGCGGGATCTTCAGCTTTGCGAGCTTGGCCGCGAGGGTCGCATCGCCGCGGGACTGGGCGAGGGCGTCCAGCCTGGCGGCGAAGGCCGCCTTGTCCGCGCCCTCCAGGATCACGAAACGCCACGGCGCGAGTTTGCCGTGGTCGGGCGCGCGAGCGGCGATCCGTAGAAGATCGGCCAACTGACTGCCGTTGGGCGCAGGCTCGGCCAGCGTCACCGCCGGCGTCGAGCGGCGAAGCGCCAGGAAGCGCAGAACATCGGGGGCGGCTTCGAAGGGAAGCGCCGCCCCGAACTCGGGGGCGGGCGGCAAGGCTGAGGTCAACGGCTGGTCCGGTGTCTGGAGTCCCGGTAGGTGGGATCCTCTTTATGGGGCCGCCGCTGCGATCCGCAAGGCGAGGGGAGGAACATGATGGCGAAGCCGGCCTGGCTGAGATCGCACGGCAAGCCCTGGGTGCGGGGCCCGGGCGCGGTGGTCTACGACAATCCCTGGATCTCAGTGACGGAGTACGCGGCCACCGCGCCGACCGGGGCGCCGGCCCGCTACGGGCTGGTCGGCTTCAAGAACTATGCGATCGCCATCCTGCCGCTCTACGACGACGGCTCCACGGTGCTGGTGGGCCAGAACCGCTTTCCGGCGGCGGACTACAGCTGGGAGCTGCCGGAAGGCGGCGGCCCGGTCGACGA
This sequence comes from Phenylobacterium sp. RIFCSPHIGHO2_01_FULL_69_31, assembly GCF_001824475.1. Taxonomy (GTDB): domain Bacteria; phylum Pseudomonadota; class Alphaproteobacteria; order Caulobacterales; family Caulobacteraceae; genus Phenylobacterium. The sequence continues at coordinate 17,243 of NZ_MHXN01000013.1, forward strand.
GGACCCGCTGGAAAGCGCCAAGCGCGAACTGGCCGAGGAGACGGGCCTGCAAGCCGCCGAGTGGCACGAGGTGATGCGCACGCAGCTGTCGAACTCGGTCACCGACGAACTGATGTTCGGCTACCTCGCGCTGGGGCTGTCGCGGGCCCGGGCCGGGCAGGAGATGGACGACACCGAGGCCCTGGAGGTCGCGCGCGTTCCGTTCCGCGAGGCGTTGGACGTCGCGATGGCCGGCGAGATCAAGGATATGCTGACGGTGGCGATGCTGCTGAAGGCTTACCATATGGCTCGGGAAGGGCTTTTGGCGCCTGCGCTTGCGCGCGCCATGTTAGGCTAGGGAGAAGCCTATGGGTCGGGAGGAGACCATGAGTCAGCGCCTGGAGGTGGTGAACCCCGCCACGCCGCCGCCCGTGTGGGCCGCACTGCGCAACGAGGCCTATGCCGCCGCAAAGAACGAGGCCGCGCTGGCCAGCCTGCTGGCGGCCGTGATCCTGAACCACGACAGCCTGGGCGATGCGCTGAGCTATCAGCTGGCCCGCAAGCTGGGCGACCAGGAGCTGCGGGCCATGAGCCTGCGCGACACGGTCGAGGAGGCCTATGAGGCCGATCCCTCCATCGTGGAGATCGCCGAGGCCGACCTGAAGGCGGTGTTCGAGCGGGATCCGGCCTGCAAGGGCTATGTCCAGCCGTTCCTGTTCTTCAAGGGGTTCCTGGCCCTGCAGACGCACCGGGTGGCGCACTGGCTCTACAACGAGGGCCGCGAGACGCTGGCGTTCTATCTGCAGAGCCGGTCGAGCGAGCTGTTCCAGGTGGACATCAACCCGGCGACCCGGATCGGCCGCGGCGTCTTCGTCGACCACGGCACCGGCATCGTGATCGGGGAGACGGCGGTGATCGGCGACGATGTGTCGATGCTCCAGGGCGTGACCCTGGGCGGGACCGGCGCCGAGCAGGGCGACCGGCATCCGAAGATCGGCCGCGGCGTGCTGCTGGGCGCGGGCGCCAAGGTGCTGGGCAACATCACCATCGGCGACTACGCCAAGATCGCGTCGGGCTCGGTGGTGCTGAAGCCGGTGCCGTCGGGCTGCACCGCGGCCGGGGTGCCGGCGCGGCTGGTCAACTGCCCGACCTGCGAGGAGCCGGCCAAGAGCATGGACCACACCCTGGCCGATGCTGTGTACGACTACGTCATCTGAGGTTTCGCCCGGGCGTCGGACCGGCTAGGTTCCGCGCAACGATTTGCACGGAGCGTTTTGGCGTGGACGAGAGAGCTATCCGCAAGGTCGAAGGCCACCTCCGGGGGACTTTCGCGAACGCGCGCATCACGCTCGTGCCGCGCCCGAAGCAGAAGGACTCCGCCGAGGTCTATATCGGCGAGGAGTTCATCGGCGTGGTGTTCGAGGACGAGGACGGCGACGGCTCGTACGTCTTCAACATGTCGATCCTGGCCGAGGATCTGCCCTAACAGGCGTCAGCCTTAGCGAATCTGGACCACCTTCAGCGTGCCCGCAGGCGCAGGCGCGATGGCCGGTTGCGGCTGGCTGACGTCCAGCCAGGCGGCCCACTGCGCGTGGGGCAGGATGGCGATCTGACGGTCGTGGTACGGCGCGATGTCCGGCCCGGGCGGGCAGGTGAGCAGGGTGAAGCGATCGTCGCGGATCAGGCCGGCGACGCCCAGCACCGCATCGTCGCTCGCCGTGAAGCGCCACTTCGACTTCGGGGCCTTCGGACCCGTGAACTCGAAGAAGGCGTCGATGGGGACCAGGCACCGGCCCTTTGGAAAGCTGCGTCCGTCCGAGCGGAAGTTGATCACCGGCCCCCGAGGGCCGGGAAACCCCCAGCGCATCTGGGCAAGGCGCGCCGTCCCCTCGTGGCCGGTGACGATGTAGGCCGGGTCCGTGGGCCGGACCGAGGCCCGGGGCTCCATGTTGGGCGCGCCGCCCTCAAAGGTCAGCGGCAGCTCGAGCTGGGCGAACTGCCTGAGCAGCTCGTCGAGGGATCGCTCCTGGGCGAATTCGTTGCACATGTAATCTACAGATCTGGTGGTCGGGGATCGACGTCTAAATCATACAGTCAAGCCGCACCGCGGATGATCCGGCGGGCCTGGAACGGCGGGATGATGGCGGTGATGTGGGCCGCCCAGCGCAGGCGGGCGTCGCGGCGCATGGGGCCGGCCACACTCTCCAAGTCGTAGAGGCCGGGGCGCGAGCCGCGCAGCAGCCGCTTGACCAGAACCTCGTCGGTGTCGGTCTCGACGATCACCACCTGGCCCAGCATGTCGGGCGTGGGCGCGGTGCGCTGGTCCTCGAAATAGATCAGGGCCCCGTCGTCGGCGAGGCCGCGCATGGAGTGGCCGACCACCCGCAGCGCGCGGGCTCGGTCGGTCCCACCCGGGGGGATCGGCGCCAGTTCGGCCGGGTCCTGGCCGAGGGCGAACAGCACCGTGCCGTCGGGGTTGGCCCCCACGCGCCCGACCACCGGGACTTCGGTCGCATCGCCCCCACCCGGCCGGGCCGGCCCCGTGGCGTCGTAGAGCCACTCGGCGCTGACCCCGAAGGCGGCGGCGTATTCCTTGGCGCGCCGATAGGAGAAGGGGGCGTTGCCGTTCTCGTTCGAGGCATAGGTGTTGCGGCTCCACCCATGTGCGTCCGCAGCTGACGCAGCGGTGTCGTAGCCTCTGTCCAGGCGGGCCTGCCGGAGCCGTTGTGCGCGACCGTCCATGGTGGTGTAGATAACCTGCAGACAAAGGTTGCGCAATCCACCGTATGTTTCCTACATTTCGATCATGGAAACCTCATCCCACATCCCATCGACCTACGCCGCGCTCCGGTACGGCGGGGCCTCCCAATCCCGCGCCCAGGCGGAGCTGGCGCTCACGCCGCGGCAGGCCGGCATGCTCGAAAACGTCTTCAGGGTCGCCCGGCCCGGCAAGATGCTGGACCGGATGCGACCGCGGTTCGCCCGGCACGAGGCGCATGTGGCCGCGGTCGTGGCGGCCGGGGGCTATCCGGCGCTGACGGCGCCGGGGGTCCGGCGATGAGCGGGGCTCCGGACGCTGCGGCCCTGGTGGCGGGAGCGCTCAGCCGCCGCCGCGCGGCCGAGCGCGGCCGCTTCCTGCGCGAACTCCTGGCGCACACGGCCGCGGGCCTGGTGGTCATCGAAGGAGAAGCCGAGGCGTCAGAGGCGGTCTATCGCCTGGCCGACGCGGTGGTGGCGCGGGGGGTGACGCCATGAGCGGGCCGAAAACCTCCCGCGATCCGGCCCTGAAGGCCCAGCGGGCGGCGCGCGACCGGCTGCTGCGCCTGGAGCGGCAGGCGAAGGCGCGGGGCGAGGCGGCGGCGGTGGCCGCCGGCGTCGCCGAGACGGTGGCCCTGTCCCGCGCCCGCGGCCAGGCGGTGGCAGGACCCGCGCCCGGCGCCCGGGCGCAACCCTACCGGCGGCAGAGCGGGCTGGACTGGCTGGCGGCCAAGGGGCGGATCGATCCCTCGGCCAAGGCGGCGGGCGAGCTCTATGGCCGGGTCTATCGGCGGGTGAAGCTGGAGAAGGCGATCCCGTCCACCCTGGACCCGCGGGTGCGCGGCGAGTTCGTCCCCCCGTCGATCCAGGACGTCCTGGCGCACGGGGAGGAGACCGAACTGGCGCGCCGCCGGCTGGCCGACTTCCGCCGGCGGCTGTGGCGCCAGCCCGACCTGGTCGCGGCGTGCGACCTGGTCTGCGGCGAGGAACGCACCCCGCGCGAGGCCGCCGGCGGCGACCGGGACGCCGGGCGGCTGGAGGCGGTGCTGAAGGTGGCCCTGGACATCCTGGCGGCGGGCGGCGAGGCGAGGTGAGGGGGCGGCCGCGCAGCGTGCGGGCGCAACGCGGAAGCGTGTTATGCCCGTGCACGTGTATAGCGTGATGGCCTTGGAGGTCGTAACCGAAGGCATCGCATCGGTCGCGATCATGGGGTGACGGGAATGATGCGGAACACTGTCTGGCTCGCGCTGGGACTGGCTCTGGCGGCGCAAGGCGGGGCCAGAGCGCAGGACCAGGGGCGGCCCGTCATCGACCGCAACGCCATCGCCTGCGCCTCCGGCGAGCCGGAGGAAATGGTGCGGGCGTGTACCCGCATCATCGAGGGGCCGAGCCGGACGCCCGTCGAGCGCGCCGTGGCGCTGCGCAACCGCGGCTTCGTCCATCAGCAGCGCGGCGCGTGGGACCGGGCCATCGCCGACTACGACGCGGCCCTGGAGCTGGGCCCCGCCGCCGCCCGGACCGAGGGCGTGGTGGCGCGCACCTACGTCAATCGCGGGATGGCCCATGCGGCGAAGGGGGACGACGGCCGCGCGGCCGCCGACTACGCGGCCGCCATCGCCGCGGATCCGACCGTGGCCTCGGCCTATCTGAACCGCGCGGGGGTGGCCATGCGGCGCGGCGACAACGCGGCCGCCCTGGCTGACCTCGACGCCGCCGCGCGGCTTTCGCCGCAGGATGGGGCTGTCTTCGTCACCCGCGGCGTGCTGCGCAGCAACGCCGGCGACGTCGAGGCCGCGATCGCGGACTTCTCGACCGCCATTTCCCTGGACCCGGCCGACGCCGTGGCCTGGCGCAATCGGGGCCTCGCCCACCAGAAGGCGGGGAACGCCGCGCGTGCCGAGGCCGACGCGGCGGAGGCGCTGCGCCTCGATCCCGGTGTGGCCGGCGGCCACCGGGCGCGGGGAACCGCGCTGCAGGCCCTGGGGCGCGGCGATCAGGCCATCGCCGAGTTCGGCCGGGCCATCGATCTCAATCCGACGGACGCGGAGCTGATCAAGGTGCGCGGCGACGCCTACCTGGCCGAGGGCGCGCGTGCGCTCGCCATCGCCGACTTCACCCGCGCCATCGCGCTGAATCCCATGTTCCGGGACGCCTACAACAACCGGGCCGCGGCCTATATGCAGCAGGCCGACTGGGACCGGGCGGTCGACGACCTGGGACACGCCATCGCCATCGACCCGCACCATGTCGACGCCCTGCTCAACCGCGCCCAGGCCCTGAAGGCCAAGGGCAAGGGTTCGCTGGCGATGGCCGACTACGACCGGGTGATCGCCCTCGATCCGACGCGTGAGGTCGCCTTCCGCCAGCGGGCCGGCCTCCATCAGGCGAAGGGCGACCACGTGGCGGCCGTGGCGGACTACAGCGCGGCGCTCGCGCTCGACCCGAAGGATGCGGCGGCCTGGCGCGGGCGCGGCATCTCGGAGCTGAAGCGGGGCCGCGGCGAGGCCGCCATCGCCGATCTCACCCAGGCCATCGCGCTGGAGCCGAACGACGCCCTTGCCTTGCACCATCGCAGCATCGCCTATGCCGCGTCGCAGGACATGCGCCGCGCGCGCGCCGACGACGAGGCGGCCCTCCGGTTGGACCCGCGGCTGGCGAAGTCCGCGCGGACGTCGGGGCCTTAGAACCCGCCTCCTCCAAATCGTATCCTTCGCGGGGCCGGACGGCGACCGTCGTCTTGTTCGCTGTTTGTTCTTGACATCCGCGCGCGAATTTGAGAGAGTTCTGTCAGGGTTGATTACTGCGCCTCGAGTCCGGTTGCCGATGCTCCGAGGCGCTACTGGGGCGCCGGTCTGTGGCCGCGGGTCCTCGTCCTATGGCGCATCGAAAGCGGGGTGGAAGCTCACCTCGCCGACGGGGCGCGGCCCGTTCAAGGTCAGGCATTGGAAGGCCCAGGCGGGTCCGCCGGCGTGGTGAAGCCGTGGATCGCGCTCAAAGCCGAAGCGAGCGTAGTAAGCGGGGGCTCCCAGGAGGACGCAACCGCCGGCGCCCATCGACTGGAGACGCCACAATCCCTCCCGGATCAGGGCCTGTCCTATTCCGTTCCGCTGTCGATGCGGCCAGACAGCTACAGGTCCGAGCCCGTACCAGTCGCTCGGCCGGCCGTTGATCGCGACCGGCGAGAAGGCGACATGGCCGGCGATCTCGTTCGCATCGGTCGCAACGAGGGAAAGGGTCAGGGCGCCTGCCGCTCGCAACGCATCGATGACCCTGGGTTCGACGCCATCGCTGAACGGCAAGCCCGCGAACGCGGCCTCGGTGAGGGCGTAGATCGTGGTCGCGTCTTCCGGACGCTCCCGTCGAAGGCGGAGTTGCATGCTGTTGAGCCTGTAGAGGGGACCGGGGGGCGCAGCCGACCAAACCGGCCGCGATCAGCGCGGCCGTCGCAGCTGTTGGTGGGTGTCTCGTCAGATCGAGACGCTCAGCAGGTTTCCGCAGTCTCTAGCATGCTCCTTGGTAGCGCGCTTCGGGTGCAGGACGCAAACAAGCTCCGGTGAGGTCCGGGCTTGCATCTCGCCAGGATTTACATGCGTAATGCGCGCAGGTCGGTGGAGGCGAGAGCATGCCGCGGCGCATCATCTCCGTGAGCGCGGCCGTACTGGCGGCCGGGTTCGCAAACCTGGGGCAAGCCGAGCCGCCGAGGGCGCAGGCGTCACCCTCCGCGGATGCATTGCTGGCGTATGCCCGTCCGCAGACGCTGGTGGCCTTGCCGGACGGACGGCGGCTCAACCTGTACTGCGTGGGCGAAGGGCGGCCGACCGTGATCCTGGACGGCGGCCTGGGCGAAAGCACGCTGACCTGGGCCAAGGTGCAGCCAGCGATCGCCAGGACGACCCGCGTCTGCTCGTACGACCGCGCCGGCTATGCGTTCAGCGACCCCGGACCGTTTCCGCGCGATGCGCAGCACATCGTCGCTGACCTGCAACAGTTGCTCAGGGCTGCCGATCTTGCGCCGCCCTACGTGCTCGTCGGGCATTCGCTGACCGGGCAGACGATGCGGCTGTTCGCCAGCCGGGAACCGGCGAGCACGGCGGCCTTGGTGCTTGTGGATCCGGCGCTGGACCACGCCCAGCGTCGCGCTGCGCTGGTCTCGCCGGCGGTCGGCGCCCTCATCGGCGAGGGCAAGGCCAAGTCCGACGGATGCATGCAAACCATTGCGGCTGCCAAGCCGCGGGAGGACATGTTCAAGGCTTGTGGAGGACCGCCGCCGAAGATCCCAGGCTATCCGGAGGCGCTGAACGAAGCTTTGGCCCGCATGTACCTCGATCCGGTCTTCGCCCGCACGGGCATCTCCGAAGCCGAGAGCATGAGTACGGCGAACGCCGATCAGATCGCCGCCGAGCAGCGTCCTTACGGGGCCATGCCGCTCGTCGTGCTCACGGCGACGGAGCGAGCAGAGGCGGACGCGCCCGAGCTGCGCCAGGATCTGCAAAAAGTCTGGCTGGCGGCGCACCAGGAGATCGTCGGCCTCTCGTCGGGAGGGCGGCTGGTCGAAGTGGAGGGCGCGGACCACGCCATGCAGTACAGCAAGCCCGACGCCGTCGTCGCCGCGATCGAAGACGTGGTCGCGAGCGTCCAGCGGAGCGGTCGGTAGTCCGCTGGTCAGAGCGGCTTTTGACGGCATGCGTGCACGCGGACATCAATGGGTGGCGGCCGTTCAAGGCGCCGGACCGATTTGGGGCATGGACCGATGATGCGTCTTCTCACGTTCCTGTTGGCTGCGCTGCTCGCGTGGGTGGCCGCGATGCAGGCGCCGGCGCTCGCGGACGTGGTCAAGCCGGCTTCGCCGGTCGTGGCGCCGGCGAGCGACGCCGACGTCGAGAGATGGCTTCGCTTTCGGATCGAACGGCAGAAGCTGGCGACGGGCGGCGTGGTCGCGATCGTGCGGCCGACCGGGCGGAGCCTGATCGCCTATGGGCCCACCGACCGGCAGCGGGCGCGGCGGCTGGGCGGCGATTCCGTGTTCGAGATCGCCTCGCTTTCGAAGGTCTTCACGGCCCTGCTGCTCGCCGACTTCGTCGTTCGCGGCGAAGCGCGGCTGGAGGGCCCGCTTGCGGGATACGTGCCGCCGGGCGTGACGGTCCCGGCGTTCGACGGCGCGGCCATCACGCTGGCGGATCTGGCGACGCACACCTCCGGCCTGCCGCTTCGGCCGGGCAACATCGAGGGCGCGCCAGACCGGCCCAACAAGTACGCTGGCTATTCCTTCGCGCAGCTCTACGCGGACCTGCCGACCCACACGCTCGGCCAGGCGCCGGGCTCCCAATTCCGCTATTCAAACCTTGGTGTCGCCCTGCTGGGCCAGGGCCTGGCGCTGAAGGCTCGGGAGCCTTTCCCCGACCTGCTGCGCCGCCGCGTCACCGGTCCGCTGGGCCTCGTCGACACGCAGTTCGGCGAGCCCCCGGAGGCGGCGGGACGGCGCGCCCAGGGGCACGACCTCGACCTCAAGCCCATCGGCCCGTCGGACGACGGCGTCCTGGCTCCCGCCGGCGGGCTCCGCTCGACCCCGAACGATCTCCTGCGGCTGCTGGAGCTTTTCCTCACGGGCGTGGGGCCGGGCGAACTGCCCGCGGCGGCGCGGCTGATGATGGAGGTCGATCGGCCCGGCGACGATGCGAACGCCCGCATGGCGCTGGGCTGGCGGCGAACGACGATCCACGGCGAGACGTACTACTGGAGCCACGGCAGCGGTGACGGCGCCCGGGCGTTCATGGGCTTCAACCCCGCGCGGCGCATCGGCGTCGTCGCCATCGCGGACGCGGCGAGCGGGGCGGGCCTCGACGACATCGGCCGACGGGTGCTGGATCCGCAACAGGACGTCGACCTGAAGGTGACGCCCCGGCGACGCGAGGTCGCCGTGCCCCCGGCCGCCCTGGAACGCGTGCTCGGAACCTACGAGTACGCCGCGGACGACCGCATTCAGATCAGCCGCGGGGAGACGGGGCTGATCGTGACGGCCGGGGCCAGCCAGCTTCTCATCGTCCCGCAATCGCCGACGCGGTTCTTCTCCAAGTACGGCGGGGACATTCTGTTCGAGTTCCCTGGGTCCGGGCCGGCGCCGTCGCCCACCTTGGTCCTGCATCAGGACGGCGAGCGGTTCGTGTATCGCAGGGTCCCCTAGGAGCTGGTCGGCCCCCCCCGAGCGAGGGCGGGCCTATGCGGACGCGGTCTCGGCGTCGGGTCGGTGGGCGGGGTCGCCGAGGACGTCGGAGATGACGTCCAGCAGTTGGGCCAGGTCGATGGGCTTGGAGACGCAGGCATCCATGCCGGCGGCGAGGTAGGCGTTCACCTGGTGGGACATGGCGTTGGCGGTCAGGGCGACGATGGGGACGCGCGGGCGGCCGAGGCGAGCCTCCTCCAGCCGGATCTGGCGGGTCGCGTCCGGCCCATCCAGGATCGGCATCTGGACGTCCATGAGGATCACGTCCCAGTCGGCCGAGCGCCAGGCGTCCAGGGCCTGGGCGCCGTCGCCGACGACCGTGGGGTCGAGCCCGACCTGGTGCAGCAGGGTCTTGAGCACGAGCTGGTTGATCGGGTTGTCCTCGGCCGCCAGGACGCGGACGCCGCCTGGCGCGGCCGACGGCGCCGGGAGGCCCTCTGGCGCCGGCGGGGCCGGGCGCGGGGGCGCCGCATCGCCCAGCCGGGTGGCGGGGATCAGGACCGTGAAGACCGAGCCCCGGCCCGGCGTGCTGGTGACGTCGATCCGGCCGCCCAGACGCTGGGTCAGCTCGCGGCATATGGCGAGGCCCAGGCCGGTGCCTCCGAAGCGGCGGGTGGTGGAGGCGTCGGCCTGCTGGAAACTGTCGAAGACCTTTCGCCGGACCTCGTCGGTCATGCCGACGCCGGTGTCCGCGACGTCGAAGCGCAGACCATCGCGGGCGCGGGCGACCTCGACCCGGACGCTGCCCTGTTCGGTGAACTTCAGGGCGTTGGAGATGAGGTTGTAGAGGATCTGGCGCACGCGCGTGGAGTCGGAGCGGTAGCGGCCCCGCGCCTCGTCGGAGACGGTGAGGGTGAAGTCGAGCCCCTTGCGGTCGGCGAGGGCGGTGAACGCGGCGTGGGCGCCCTTGGCGAGGTCGCCGAGGTCGAACTCGGTCATTTCGAGCTCGAGCCGGCCGGCCTCGATCTTGGCCAGGTCGAGCACGTCGTTGAGGATGGCCAGCAGGGACTCGCCCGACTCGCGCACGATCCCCAGCCGCGCCCGCTGGCGGGGCGAAAGCTCGTCGCTCTCCATCGCCTGGGCCATGCCGAGCACGCCGTTCAGCGGGGTGCGGATCTCGTGGCTGACATTGGCGATGAACTGGCTCTTGGCGACGCTGGCGGCCTGGGCCGCGTCGCGGGCGGCCACCAGATCGGCGAGACTGTCCTCCAGTTCGCGGTCCTTGGCCGCGATCCCCAGGAGAAGGCCCCGGATCCGCACCCAGAGGAGCGCGCAGACGGCGGCCATGGCCAGGAGGGCGGCGGCGATGGGTTCGAGCCGGCGCTTGACCACCTGGATGCCGGGGCGGGCGGGGTCCCAGGCGATGGCGGCGACGGGGGCGCCGCGGTCATCGAGCAGGGGCGCCTCGCCGACGCGGCCGGTGAATGCGCCGCGTTTCAGCCGCGCCGCCGAGAGGCCGAGGTCCTGCTCGAACTCCTGCAGGAACCGCGCGTCGACGGCGCGGCCCGACAGGACCACCTGGACCGGCTGCTGGCCCCTCAGAAGGCGGCTGGAGGGCAGGAGGCTGGCGGCGGTGAGGAGATACACCTGGCCGCCCGCCTCCACCGCGGCCGTCCGCCAGGACAGGCTGCTCACGTCCAAAGGACGCGCGTAGTCGAGCCGGGCGCGCCGGCGCAGCTCTTCGGCCTGGACCGCGTGGACCAGGGGCGCAGCGGCGCGCGCCAGTTCGGATAGCTCGCCGACGCGGACGCGGGCGCCTGCCCGGGCGCCGTAGAAGAGCGCGCCGGTCGGGTCGAAGACCAGGGTCACGTCATGGTCGAAGGAGGATCGATAGTAGCCGGCGAGGTAGAGGTCGATCCATCGCAGGTCGCGCCGGGCGGTCCGGTCGAAGGCGTCGTCCCACTCCGCCGCCGAGGTGGTCTCGCGACCCAGCCGGGCGTCGGTGCGGGTCACGGCGCGGCGGACGAGCTGGGTCTCCCGACCGGCGACCTCGGCGTCGACCGCGCGCCAGGCGAAGGCGATCAGGCCGGCCGCGCCGCCGACGATCAGGACGCCGAGCAGAACCGCAAGCGCCAGCACGCTGCGGCGGCGATAACGGTTCGCGCGGGATCGGTCCTCGTACACCCGAAGGTCTTTGCCAACCTTCGTCGAACAGAAGCTTAAGCGATCCCGGGCGTGACATCCTGTCACATGCTCATTCTGGGGCATGAACACCAGTGCCCGCGAGCTATGTTCAGTAGTCGACGCCACCGAGAGGCGCGTGCGTCACGGGGGCGCGGCCGAGAGCGTAATATTCGTCCGGGAATACTAACAGTTCAACTGATGCGTGCGGTGGGTCGACATGGAATTTTTAGGACTTCTGCCAAAAGATCCGGGGCGGAAGACGAAGGAAGCCAATGCCGTATCGAGGGTTGCAGGGCGTCGCGATGCTCGTCGCGCAAGGACGGGACGGACAGGCCAGCATCCTGGACGTGCTGCTGCGTGCGGTGCCTGCGGCCATCGTGGTCACGGACCGCGAGATGAAGGTCCTGGCCGCCAGCGTGAAGTGGCTGCGGGAGATGAGCCGCGCTGAGGCCGACGTGCTGGGGCGCTCGTTGTACGAGATCAGCCCGGACTATTTCCCGCAGTTCCGCGAGAGCTACGACCGGTGCCTCGCGGGCGAGACGGTCCTGGACCCCATGTTCAACTCTCCGCGCGGCGGGGATGGCGGGGAGTGGTGGCGCACCGAGGTGACGCCGTGGCGCGACGCCGACGGCGAGGTGGGCGGAACGATCTCGGTGTCGATGGACATCACCGACATGGTGCAGGCGATGAGCCGGGTGGAGGAATCCGAGCAGCGACTGCAGATGGCCGTGGAACTGGCCGACGTGCATGTGTGGGAAATGGACTACCGTTCCGGCGCCATGATGACCGCGGGCGCGGCGGAGTCGTTCTTCGACGGGTCGCTGGACCCCGACGAGATCGCCCGGGACACCAACCTGACCATCCATCCCGAGGACCGCGCGCAGATCGCGGTCGAGTGGGAGCGTGCGATGATCGAGGACCTGCCGTTCCGGCCCGAGTACCGGATCAACCGCCAGGACGGGAAGGAGGTCTGGGCGGCCTGTACGACGCGGCTGGTGCGCAGCGACGCCGGTGAGCCAATCCGGCTGATCGGCGCGATGCAGAACATCACGGGCCGAAAGCAGGCGGAGACCGCGCTGCGACAGGCCAAGGAGGAGGCCGAGGCCGCCAACGTGGCCAAGAGCCGCTTCCTGGCGACAATGAGCCACGAGATCCGCACGCCGCTAAATGGGGTGCTGGGCATGGCGCAGGCCATGGCCAACGACCGCCTGTCCAAGCGGCAGAGGGGCCGGCTGGAGACTGTGCGGCAGTCAGGGGAGGCGCTGCTCGCGATCCTCAACGACGTGCTGGACCTCTCGAAGATCGAGGCGGGGAAGCTTGAGCTGGAAGACGCGGAGTTCTCGCTGGCCGGCCTGATGGAGGAAGTCCGCGCCACGTTCAGCGGGGTCGCGGCCAGCAAGGCCGTCGCCTTCGAGGTGGAGATCGCGCCCGCGACGGCAGGGATCTATCGGGGCGACGCCGCGCGCCTTCGGCAGGTGCTGAACAACCTGGCCTCGAATGCGCTGAAGTTCACGGATCAGGGCGGGGTGCGGCTGCGCGCCATGCGCGAGGCCGGGCGGCTTGTCCTGGAGGTTGCGGACAGCGGCATCGGCATCCCGGCCGACCGGCTGCCCCGCCTGTTCAGCAAGTTCGAGCAGGCCGATGCCTCGACCACGCGGCGATATGGCGGCACCGGCCTGGGTCTGGCGATCTGCCGGGAGCTGGTCCAACTGATGGGCGGAGAGATCGGCGCCCGTAGCACGCCAGGCGAGGGCAGCACCTTCCGAGTGGAGGTGGACCTACCCTATCTGGGCGCCGAGGTGGCGACGGCCACCAGGGCGACGGAGGTGGCCGCAGCTGCTCCGGAGGCCGGACTGCGGGTGCTGGCGGCCGAGGACAATGCAGTGAACCAGACCGTGCTGCGGACCCTGCTGCAGCAGATCGGCATAGAGCCGGTGGTGGTGGCGAACGGGGTCGAAGCCGTGGCCGCCTATACTCAGGAGCGCTGGGACCTGATCCTCATGGACGTGGAGATGCCGGAGCTGGACGGGCCGTCCGCCACGCGAGCGATCCGGAGGTTGGAGGCCCAGACGGGGGCGCCGCGCATTCCGATCGTCGCGCTGACGGCGAACGCCATGGCCCACCAGGTCCGCGAGTACATGGCCGCTGGGATGGACGCCTTCGTGTCGAAACCGATCCGGATCGCGGACCTCTTCGGCTGCATGCAACAGGTTCTTGAGACCCCGGCCGAGTCGCAGACCGGTCTGGACCGCTGCGGATCCTAGGCGGCGCCGCCGCTCAACGGGGCGCGATGGGCGTCCAGCCGTGGGTCGGCGCGAGGGTCTCGGCGTTGAAGGACCAGACGTGGCCCTGGAAGGGCTGGTCGAACTTGCGGGAGATCGGGACGCCCTGGAGCGCGCAGTAGAGGAGCGTGCCCACCGCGCCGTGGGCCACGATGGCGAGGTCGCCCGCGCCGCGGCGGTCGGCGAGAATGGACGCGACGGCGGCGCGCACGCGGGCCTGGGCGGCGGCGGCCGTTTCCCACCCCCGCACGCTCTCATCCGGGTTGGCGAAGAAGGCGTCGGCCACGGCCTCGAACTCGGCGGGGGGCAGGAAGCCGGTGGCCGTGCGGTCATTTTCGCCAAGGCGGGAATCGACATGGACGGGCAGGCCGAAGCGCGCGGCCAGCAGGCCGGCGGCCTCGATCGCCTTGGTTTCCGTGCTGGCCCAGACCTCGCTCACATTGGCCACCGTCGGCGAGGCGACGAAGGCGCGCATCCGCGCCACGCCGCGGTCGGACAGCCGCCAGCGCGCCACAGGAACTTCGGGATCGATCTCGACTTCGGGGTGGGAGATGAACAGCACGGCCATGAGGGCAAGCTAGGCGGTCCGGCGGCCGGACTGAAGGGCAGAGCTGCGAGCGGCTCTCAAGGCCGCGCTTGTTCAAGCCTTCTTCACCATTCGCCGATCCCATGGGGTGGTCGGGGGACGACTCATTGGGGGTGTGCGGGCTTGGTCTCGCGCACCGTCGGAGCCATGTTCCTGTGATGCCGGACCCGTCAGCGCCGCATGCCCTGATCATCGAGGATGAAATGATCATCGCGCTCGAGGTCGAGGACCTCCTGCGCGGTCTCGGGTATCGAAGCTTCGACATCGCCGCCACGCCGACCGATGCGGTGGAGCAGGCCAGCCGGCATCGCCCCGACCTGATCACCGCCGACGTCCGCATCCTGGAAGGGACCGGGATCGAAGCGGTCAGGGCGATCACGGAGCGGCTGGGCGAGATCCCGTACTTCTACGTGACCGGCAATGTGGACATGCTGAAGGGCGAAGGGGTGGCGGTGGTGGAAAAGCCGATCAGCCCGAAGGCGTTCGCGAAGGCCTGCGCCGCCGCGCTCCGCGGCAAGGGCGACGCCTAGAAGCGCAGCTCTTCCGCGCCATCCGCAAGGGAGCCGTCGGCGCCTTCCCGGGCCTCGATGGCGCGGTTGTGCCAGTGCATGGCCTCGTCGATGAGGCGGCCGCGGTCGCGCATGTTGTCGGCGGCGGCGGCGAGACGAAGCAGGGCTTCGGCCTGGCTGCGATAGTGATCCTCGGACGACATCGAGTTCGCTCCCCAAGGTAGCCCCGGCCGGCGGCCAGGGCGACGCATGTCCGACGATACGACTCGCGCCGCAGGGCGGACGCGACGACGGAGAGCCGAGATCGCGACCACTTTGTGGCGGCGCGCCGGGCTGGAAAGTTCAACACAAACAAGGAGCTTAGCCATGGTCGAAAAGCCACGGCCGGCCGCCGAGGTCACGAAGCGTCCGCGCAAGAAGCCGCCGGCGAGGGCGAAGGCCCCGCAAGTGCGCTACGGCGCGCAGATCGCGGCGGAAATCTGCGAGCGGCTGGCGAAGGGTGAGCCGTGGGCCACCATCTGCACCTTCGAGGGCATGCCCTCCTACACCACGCTATACGCCTGGCAGGACAAGGACCCGGCGTTTGCCGAGGCCGTGGCGCGCGCCCGGCTGCAGGGGGCGGACGCCTGCGCGGACGAGGCGCTGTCGGTGGCGCGGGCGGCGACCAAGGAGACGGCCCCGCAGGCCCGGCTGCTGGTCGCGACCCTGATGCGCCGCGCCGCGCTGATCGCGCCCAAGGCCTGGGGCGGCAAGGCGGAGAAGGAGGCGCGGCAAATGCCGGAGCGGGTGGAGATCGTGTTCCGCGCGCGCCGGTTCGAGAAGCTGACCGGGCCGGACGGCAAGGCTTTCGTCCGCGAGATCAAGCCGGAGGGCGAGGCGTGAGGGCGGCGCTGAAGGTCAAGGCCGAGGCGGCGATGGCGGCCCTGGCGTCGGTGGAGGCCGGCGGCAATGCGCTGCCGTTCGACTGGGAGCCGAGGCCGCACCAGGTGGAGCTTTGGGAAGCGCTGATGGAGGGCGCCAAGCGGGCGGACGTGGTGGCGCATCGGCGGTGGGGGAAGGACGAGGTGGCGCTGCACTGGGCGGCCTGGTCGGCGTCGAACCGGCCCGGCACCTACTGGCACCTGCTGCCGGAGACGGCGCAGGGGCGCAAGGCGATCTGGGACGCGGTGAACCCGCACACCGGCCGGCGGCGGATCGAGGAGGCGTTTCCGGCCGCCCTGCACCCGGTCTTCCGCGAGGCGGAGATGCTGGTGGAGCTGGCGAACGGCGCCACCTGGCAGGTGATGGGCTCGGACAACTACAACAGCCTGGTGGGTTCGTCCGCGGCGGGCGTGGTGATGTCGGAGTGGGCGCTGGCGACCCCTGAGGCCTGGGCGCACATCCGGCCGATGCTGCTGGAAAACGACGGCTGGGCGCTGTTCCTGTGGACGCCGCGCGGGCGCAACCACGCGGCGCGGGCGTTCGAGAGCCGACGGGATGATCCGGCGTGGTTCTGCCTGAAGTCGCCGGCGACGGAGACGGACGTGTTCACGCCCGAACAGCTGGAGCGGGAGCGGCGCGAGCTGATCGCCGAGTTGGGGTCGGTGGAGGAAGGCGAGGCGCGGTTCGCCTCCGAGTACCTGGTGGACTTCGACGCCGCGGCGCCCGGGACCTATTACGCGAGCCTCTTGGCCGAGGCCGAACGGGCGGGACGGGTCGGCCGCGTGCCGGTGGACCCGTCGCTGCGGGTGGACACCGCCTGGGACCTTGGGATCGACGACTATACGGCGGTCTGGTTCTTCCAGCAGGCCGGGCGGGAGGTGCGGGTGATCGACTATTTCGAGACCAGCGGGGAGGGGCTGGAGGCGGTGGTCCGGCAGGCGATCGGCGGGAAGCCGTACCTGTGGGGCGCGCACCACCTGCCGCACGACGTGATGGTGCGCGAGCTGGGGACGGGGCGCTCGCGCTACGACACCCTGGGCTCGATGGGTCTGTCCCGGATCAGCGTGGGCGCGCCCACCGATCCGGAGGAGCGGGTGAACGCCGCGCGGCTGTTGATCCCCATGTGCTGGTTCGACGCCGAGCGCTGTGCGGGCGGGCTGGAGCGGCTGCGCAACTACCGCAAACGCTGGAACCGGGCGACGCGCAGCTATGCCGGCCCGCTGCACGACCAGGCCAGCCATGGCGCGGACGCGTTCGGGGAGTTCGCGCTGAACCGGCGGGGCGGGCCGGAGGCGGCGGCGCGCCCGAACGCGCGGGCATCGCCGGGCGCGCTCTCGTGGATGGGCTAAGTTAATCCTGCTTCCTTAAGCGACGTTAAGGGTGTTGATCTTAAACGTGAAATGGTCGGGGGACGGTTAGGCGGCAGGAGGCCGCGGATGCCAGACTTCGCGCGCCAGCTGATCGACCTGATGGAAGCCCGGCCGTTCGAGAGCGTCGGCGCCCTGATCGTCGCCGTCTGGTACTGGCGGCTCATGGCCTCGGGCCCACGCTACTACTGATCCTGCAACCGAACGGCCCCGCTCCGCATTGCCGTCGCAGGCGAACGGAGGAGAAAGCCATGAGTGGAGTAGGAATTATCGGCGCCATCCTGATCGGCATCCTGGCCGGCTGGATCGCGGAAAAGGTCATGCGGCGCAACCACGGCCTGGTGATGAACCTGATCGTGGGTGTCGTCGGCGCGTTCCTGGGCAGCTTTATTGCAACGGCCCTGGGCATCGGCACCGGCGAGGGGATCATCCCGAGCCTGCTGGTGGCCACGGCGGGCGCGATCCTGCTGCTCTTCATCGTCGGCATGTTCCGCCGCCGGAGCGCCTGACCCTTCGGTCCCATCGCGGCCGTTGACAGTCGTTGTTACAGATGTAAGCTTCGATTGCTACGTGTGTAATAACGAACGGGAGGCCGCGATGCGGACCATGGGAAGAACGAAATTCCGGACCGGTGCGGCAGGCGGCGTCGCCACGGCCATGGCGGCCGGCGCGGCGTGGGCGCAGACGCAACCGGCCTACACCGTGGTCCCGGCCTCTGAGCGACTGACCGTGGCCGGGGTATTTGCCGACGCCTCGGTCGAGATGAAGCTGGTGATGCTGCTGCTGCTGGCGGCGGCGGCGGCCTCGGTCGCGGTATGGGGCGTGAGCCTGGGCAAGGTCGGCAAGGCTGACGCGAAGGCCTTGGCGGGCGCGTTGGGGCGGCTGCGGATCGTCCGCTCCGCCGGAGTGCCAATGGGCTGCCTCGCAGCCGCCTATGTGATGTTCGCCAGCTTCATCGGGATCTCGAACGTGCGGCCGGCGCCCGGCCTGACCGTTGTAGCGCCGGGGCTGGCGGAAGCGACGCTGGCGATCATGTTGGGGCTGCTGGCGACCACCGTGGCGGTGATCTGCGAGCGGCACCTGGAAGGCCGCATTCGCCGCGCGGCGGCCTGAGGCGGCGGTGGCGAAGCCCGTCGCTGACCGGCGCATCTCGGAGGCTGAGAGCCAGGTCATGGCCGCCGTCTGGGACGGCGCGGAGGGCGGCGGCGGGGGCGCCGGGGTGGAGGAGATCCTGGCCGGCCCCGGCGCGGCCAACGGCTGGGGCGAGGCCACCGTCCGCACCCTCATCCACCGGCTGATCCGCAAGGGGGCCCTGAAGTCCGAGCGACGGGGCGCGACTGTGGTCTATGCGCCGCTGCTCAGCCGCGAGGCGTGGATGACCACCGAAAGCCAGGTCCTGCTGGACCGGCTCTTCGGCGGCCAGCTTGCGCCGCTGGTGGCGCACTTCGCCCGGGAACGGGCGCTGGCCCCGGAGGATCTGGCGCGCCTGCGCAGGCTGGTGGCCGAACTGGACGCAGACGAGGAGGACTGAACTCGTCGCCCGAGGGGCGCGTGGAGGCTACGGCCCTCGACGGCGGCGGCGCGGCGCCGCAGGGTGGAATTCCACCCCCGAAGGAGAAGCCGATGATCCGCAAGGCAAACGCAGTCTGGCGCGGGACCGGGCGCGATGGCGCCGGCGCCCTGAGCTCGGCGTCCGGGGTGCTGAGCGACACGCCCTACAGCTTCAAGACCCGCTTCGAGGATGAGCCGGGGACCAATCCCGAGGAGCTGATCGCCGCGGCTCACGCCGGCTGCTTCACCATGGCGCTGGCCTTCGCGTTGCAGCGGGAGGGGTTCACGCCGCAGGAGCTGTCAACCGAGGCGGCCGTTTCGCTGGACCAGGACGGGGCGGGGTTCAAGATCACCCGCTCGGCGCTGACCCTGCGCGCCAAGGTCCCGGGCCTGTCGGAGGCCAAGTTCCGCGAGGTGGCGGAGGCGGCGGAGAAGACCTGCCCGGTCTCCCGCGTCCTGAACGCGGAGATCACCCTGGACGCGCTGCTCGAGGACTGACCTGAGCGTTCGCGTTTTGTTCTTGACATTTGCGCGCGAATTTGAGAGAGTTCTGTCAGGGTTGATTACTGCGCCTTGAGGGCCGCGCCGCGCCGCGCGGTGAGGGCGGGGCGGCCTTTCTCCACAACCTGATCGCCGTGGTCCGCGAGGGCCGCCTTCACCCGCCCGGGTCGACCGGCGCGGGCCTTAACCTATGGGGCCTAAGCCTTTGTCCGATCGAGATATCCTTGAAGAGGCCCGTGCGGCGTTCCAGCTGGCGGCCGACGCCGAGGCCGAGAACCGGCGCGAGGCGCTGGACGACCTGCGGTTCGCCCGGCTGGGCGAGCAATGGCCGGAGCGGGTGCGGCGGGAGCGGGAGCTTGAGGGCCGCCCCTGCCTGACGATCAACCGGCTGCCGACTTTCATCCGCCAAGTGGTCAACGACGCGCGGCAGAACAAGCCGGCGATCTCGGTGCATCCCGTAGACGGGGCGTCCGATCCGGAGACGGCGGAGGTGTTCAACGGCCTGATCCGCCATATCGAGCAGAGCTCGGACGCCGAGGTGGCCTACGACACCGCGCTCGACTTCGCGGTGACGTCGGGGGTCGGCTATTTCCGGATCAACACGCGCTATGCCGGCGACGACGGCTTCGACCAGGACATCGCCATCGAGCGGGTGGCGAACCCGTTCTCGATCTACGGCGACCCGGAAAGCGCGGCGGCCGACAGTAGCGACTGGAACACCGCCTTTGTGGTGGACACCCTGCCCAGGGCCGCGTTCGAGGCGTGGTGGAAGGGCGCCGAGGCCGTCGACTGGGACGGCGACGACTATGGACGGCTGGGCGGGCCCTGGCTGGACGGCGACCGCGTGATGATCGCCGAGTACTGGCGCCGCGAGCGCACGACCCGGACCATCCTGGCGCTCTCGGACGGCCAGGCGATCGAGGAGGGCCTCTACAAGGCGCAGAAGGCGATGTTCGACGCGCTGGGCGTGAAGCCCGTCGGCCGGCCGCGGCAAACGGCGAGCCACCGCGTGACCCAGCGGATCCTGACGGGCGCCGAGGTGCTGGAGACCGTGGACTGGGCCGGGCGGTTCATCCCCATCGTGCCGGTCTATGGCGAGGAGCTGATGGTCGATGGCCGCCGGCGGCTGCGCAGCCTGGTGCGGGACGCCAAGGACCCCCAGCGGATGTTCAACTACTGGCGCACCACCTCGACCGAACTGGTGGCGCTGGCGCCCAAGGCGCCGTTCATCGGCCGCAAGGGCGCGTTCGAGACGGACTCGGCGAAATGGGCGACGGCCAACGTCCAGAGCCACGCCTACATCGAGTACGACGGGCCCGAACCGCCCATGCGGCAGGGATTCGCCGGGGTGCCGGCCGGGGCGCTGCAGGAGGCGATGAACGCCGCCGACGACATGAAGTCGATCACGGGCCTCTTCGACGCCAGCCTGGGGGCGCGGTCGAACGAGACGTCGGGCCGGGCGATCATGGCCCGGCAAAGGGAGGGCGATGTCTCGACCTTCCACTACATCGACAATCTGAGCCGCTCGATCCGGCACGCCGGACGGATCCTCCTGGACCTGATCCCCAAGGTCTATGCGACCGCACGCGTGGTGCGCGTGCTGGGGCCGGACGGGGCGGCCCGGTCGGTGGGCGTGGCGCCGGGTGGTGCTGGCGGGGGCGGGCAGGGCGCCGAGCAACTGAAGGCTATCGGCCGGATCTACGACCTGGGCGCCGGCAAGTACGACCTGACGGTGCGGTCGGGGCCCAGCTTCACCTCCCGCCGCGAGGAGGCGGCCAACCAGATGATCGAGCTGATCCGGGCCTATCCGGCCGCGGCGCCACTGATCGGCGACCTGCTGGCGCGGAACCTGGACTGGCCGGGCGCGGACGAGATCGCCCAGCGGATGGCCGCGCTGTTGCCGGCGCAGGTGAAGGGCGCGCCGCCGGAGGTGGAGCAGGCCAAGGCGCAGCTGGGTCAGCTGGTCCAGGCGCTGAATGCGGCCAAGGCCGAGATCGCGGCCCTGAAGCAGGACCGGGCGCACGAGGCGCGCAAGCTGGAGATCGACGCCTTCGAGGCCGAGACCAACCGGATGAAGGCGATGCAGCGCTGAAGTTGCAACCTTGACGTTCTTTTTTTGTTCTGATGGAGTGAGCGCGCCGGGTCACTTGCAGGCCAGGCGCTAGAGTACAGATATGCACTGGTCTCTGCTGTTGACCATCGGCGTGCTGGCGACGGCGGCGTGTGCCTTTCCAGTCGACATGGCCGCCCTGCTCCACGGCCTGTGGCGTCGGCTTGGCGTGATCGTGTCGCCGGTGGTCGGGCTGGCGGCGCTCTGGGCTGTGGTCGCCCTGGCAAACCCGCCCTTCACCGAGGTTCTGACATCCTATCGCTGGCACATGGTCGGCAGCTGGGCTGTCATCCTGGGACTTTGGGCGCCCATATCCGCCATGGCCCTCCTTCTAGGCCTCTGGCGACGTCGCGTGGAGATTGCGCGCTACCAGGCGGGCGCGGCAGCCGGCGCCGATCGATGACATACGCTTTGAACGCGGCGGCCAAAACGCGATGACGGGGCTCAGTATGGACGACCTCCTGCTGATCCTCCTGATTGCGATCATCGTACTCTCGGTGGCGATCCAGCTTGTCGCCAGCAGTCGCTGGAGTCCGAGGGCGAGCGGCGCCGTGGCGATCGGCGCGGGCATCGCTATCGGTCTCGTTACGCTGGTGGAGGTCTCCGCCCATGCGGGGCTCAGCGGAGGCGCTACGATGGGCGGGTTGCTCGCCGCGGCGGCGCTTGCCGCGGGCTGCTGGGCGGTGTTCGCGGTGGCGGCGCATTTCACGATCACCTTCCTGCGCGATCGGCTTCGTCGCTAGAGCCTTCCCCGTTCAAAAGGACTCATTTGAACGGGGCAAGGAGGCTCCATCTCTTTGATCTGATAGCGATCTATGCGCCGAGCCGGCTTCCGGTTCGGCCGATTGCGCTCCGGCGATCGACGCCTCGCGCCGACTGACAACCCCGCCCGCACGGGCAAATCCACAAAGGACATCCATGGAAAACGACGACGCCATCATGGCGGGCGAGGGCGACCTCGTGCGCGCGGAAGACCTCGGCCCGGACGGCGACCTGGCGGTCGGCGGCGAGCCCGAGACCATCGAGGTGGAGCTGGACGGGGCGGTCTATACCGTGCCGGCGGCGCTGAAGGGGGCGATCCTTCGCCAGGCCGACTACACCCGCAAGACCCAGGAGCTGGCGGAGCATCGCCGGGCGCTGGAGGCGGAGCGGGAGGCCTTCGGGCAGGAGGCGAGCGCCTTCCGCGGCGCGAGCCGCGACCGCATCCGCCTGGCGGCGCTGGACGACCAGCTGGCCGAGTTCGAAGGCGTGGACTGGGAAGCCTATGCCGCCGAGGCGCCCGAGGCGGCGCAGGACCTCTGGGGCCGGTTCCAGGCGATGGCGGAGGCGCGGGAGCAACTGGCCTATGCCGTGGCCCATGCCGACGAGCGCGACCAGCTGCGGGCGGCGCGGGCGGCCGCCGAGGAGATGGCGGCCACCGGCGCGCGGCTGCGCGAGGAGATCGACGGCTGGTCGCCCGAGGTGGCGGCCAAGCTGGTGGAGTACGGCCAGGCGTTCGGCGTCACCCTGGAGGAGCTGGCCCAGATGGCCGACCCGCGGCTGTGGAAGCTGCTGCACAAGGCCTGGCGGGCCGACCAGGCCGGCGAGGCGCAGGCCGGAGCCCAGGCCCTGGCGGTTCGCCCGGCCGTCACCGTGTCGGGCGGCGGCGCCGGCGGCGGGGGCCTGCGCGACGAACTGGGCGCCAAGGAATGGATGCGCCGGCGCAACGACCAGATGGCGCGGGGGCGCTGATGGGCGTGAAACCTCAGGGCAGGCTATCGTCCGTTCCGGCGGACGTGCCGCGGAAGGCTCCGCCGAACGGGAGCGTTCTGTTTCCCAATCCCTTCGCGCCGGGGCCTGCAACCGGCGACCCGCTCAATCCGCTGGGCCTGCCGACGGCGCGGGAGCGGGTCACGCCCGTCGCCAGAAGGCCCAGCGCCGGCGCCCGTGTGACCGTGCGGGCCTATGACATTCCCGGCGTGCCGGGGCCGCATGAACACATGTACGTGGAGTACGACGACGGGAACGACCAGTTGATCGCCCGCGCAGGACCGTCGAGCGGCGCAGGCGTCCTCCTGGGAAAATCACGCATCGACGCCCGCGTGACCCCGGCGGCGGCGAGCGCCGACTATGCGCGGGGCGGGCGTGTCGTGGGTCGCGGCTTCGTGCCGGGCGCGACGGCGCACGAGGCCGCTGCGCCGGCGCGGGCCCTGGCGGCGGAGCTGGAGCGGGAGCCGCGGCGCTACGTGGCTTGGTCGAGAAACTCGAACAGCTACGCGGCCGACGTCGCCGAACCGATCGTGCGCCGCCGCCCGGGCGACGCCCTGACGCCGGGCGCGGGAACGCGGCTGCGGGCCGAGCCTGTCATACCGCCGCCCCTGCCGCCGTTCGGCCATCCACTGGACCTGCTGTTCCGCTAGGCCGACGTCTCATCCGAAGCGGGCGTGCGGCGGCCGCCAACGACCAGCATGGCGACAAGGCTCGCGGCGACGGGAATTCCGTAGAGCCACCACATGGCGGCGATACCGATCCAGGCGTTGTCGTCCCTTGCAACGCCCATGGCCCCCATGGCGACCGGGGCCACCATCGGAAGCGCGGCGACAAGCAGACGCCCCCGTGCCGGGCGCGCGTCAGAAGCAGCCAGAATGCTCCACCAGATGGAGGCTATGACCAACAGCGCTCCGGACAGGAAAGGGGCGCTGGGCGGCCACACCGTGAGGGGCCCGTCGCCGCGCAGGAAGAGGACCACCGCGGCGGCGAGGTAGATCAACCCCGGATAGACGTAGCGGGACAAGACCGGCTCCATCGTTTTTGCTTTGTTCCATCCTAGGCTGCGGTC
The DNA here is from genome assembly GCF_001824475.1 of Phenylobacterium sp. RIFCSPHIGHO2_01_FULL_69_31. Classification (GTDB taxonomy): domain Bacteria; phylum Pseudomonadota; class Alphaproteobacteria; order Caulobacterales; family Caulobacteraceae; genus Phenylobacterium. The sequence goes on from NZ_MHXN01000013.1 coordinate 40,968, forward strand.
CGCGCAGTGGCAACCGCCGGCCTCGGGACCTGAACGCTCCACCGACGACGAACCTCGCCCCGAGCGACGACCCGTGTCCGGGCGCGAGCAAATCCGGCGTCGACCGACATCCTGCAGCCGCCGCCGGCGTGACCGGCGCCGACCGAGCACGCGCGCCTTTGCGCCTCGGGTCCGGCCTGCGCGGCTGCCAACTCAACCTATTCAGAGGACAACCATGCCGAACACGATCCTGACCGCCACCGCCGTGACGCGGGAGGCGCTGCGCGTGCTGCACCAGAAGCTGAACTTCGTGGGCACGATCACGCGCGACTATGACGAGAGCTTCGCCCGGCAGGGCGCCAAGGTGGGCGACACCCTGAAGATCCGCCTGCCCAACCAGTACACCGTCCGCTCGACCGCCACCCTGGCGGCGCAGGACACCAGCGAAACGTCGGTCGACCTGAAGGTGGCCACGCAGAAGGGCGTGGACCTGAATTTCACGTCGGTGGACTTGACGATGAACCTGGACGACTTCTCGGAACGGATCCTGGAGCCCGCCATGAGCGTGCTGGCCGCCAATATCGAGGCGGACGCCATGACCATGTACAAGGACGTCTGGAGCCAGGTGGGCGGCGCGACGAACTTCGCCAAGGTGATGCTGGCGCGCAAGGCGCTGGTGGACAACCTGGCCCCGCTGAACGCGCGGACCTGCAACCTGAACACCCAGGACAACGTCGACCTGGTGGGCGAGCTGAAGGGCCTATTCAACGACAAGACCACCATCTCCAAGCAGAACCGCGAAGGCTTCATGGGCCGCACCGCCGGGTTCGACTTCATGGAGAACACGTTGTGGCCGGCCCACGTGCGCGGCCCGACCACGGGCGCGGTGGTGGTGAACGGCGCCGGGCAGAGCGGCGGGACGCTGACCGTCTCCGGCGGCACGGGCGCGCCGACTGCGGGTGACGTGATCACCATCGCGGGCGTGTTCCGGGTGCACCCCGAGACAAAGCAGGCGACCGGCACGCTGCAGCAGTTCGTGGTGGGGACGGGGGGGACCGCGACGTCGTATCCGATCTCGCCGGCCATCGTGACCAGCGGCGCCGGACAGAATGTCTCGGCCTCGCCAGCGAACGGCGCGGCGGTGACCCTCGCGGGCACGGCCAACACGCCCTACGGCCTCTCCATGGCCTACCAGAAGGGCGCCTTCGCCTTCGCCACCGCCGACCTGGTGATGCCGCGCGGCGTCGACTTCGCGAGCCGTGAGGTCTTCGACGGGATCTCGATGCGGATCGTGCGCCAGTACGACATCAACACGGACAAGTTCCCGTGCCGACTGGACGTCCTCTACGGCTTCAAGACCGTCCGGCCGCAGCTCGCCTGCCGCCTGGCCGCCGTCTAGGGCCGGGAGCGCCGGCCCGGGCGGCTCCGCGGCCGCCCGGGCTGTGCGGATGCAACCTCCCAGACCCTAAGGAGAAGGATGTGGCGATCAGTGACGCCCCCTTTACGTCACGCGCGAGCAGACAGCTGTTGGAGGGGCGCCGGGGTGGCTTCAAAACCTTGCTCGATCCCGCGAGTGGCATGGCCAGCCGGCCGCGGAAGCGCTCATGGACATTAGGAATAATGCAGAAGGGCGGCGTGCTGCGGCTGAAGGGCGGCCGGTCAATCCCGCGAACCTCCAAACCCGGCTCGGAACGCCTGCAGCGGGGAATCCGGCCTATCGACAGGCCGGACCGGAGGGTGCGAGGTCAAAGCGCCGGTAGGCCTAGGCGCGAGCTTCTTGAGTTCCTATTATGTTCTATATATGACTAAGGCGGCAAGGCGCGGGAGACGATGAGGCGATGGCGGGGCCGATAGCGGGGGTCGGGCGCTTCATCTGGGGCGCTGCCGTCGGGTTTTTGGGGCTGCTAGCCGTGGGCGTGGCGATTCTTGCTCTGTCCTCGGGGTGGGACGCCGTCGACCGCCGTCTGAACCCGGACGCCTCGCTTCAGGCAAAGAGCCTGACCGTGGACGGACGGGATGCGAGCCGCATCGGCGGCGAGGTCCTGACGATTGCGGGCGCCGGTCTGGATCTGCGCCTGGGATGCCGCGGCGTGTGCGACGATCTTATGGTCGTGCCTGCCAATCCAGGCGCGAAGGCGCAGCTTCTGGACGGCGAGGGCCGGTGCGTAGCCTGCGGGCAAGATGCGCGCTGGCAAGCGAAGCCCGACGGTTCGGCGGCGCTGGCGCTGCAGCGGCGCGGTGGCGGCCGATGAGCGTGGATCATAGGGGCAGCCCGCGCCGGAGGCTGGGCGCCTTCGGTTGGGGTCTTGTGGCCGGCGCGGCCCTGCCGGTGGCGACGCCGCTCGCGATCTGGGCTGCGCTCAAGCTCGCGGTGCCGGACCTCAAAGCCCCGGCTTTCAATGTGGCGCTGGTGTCCGCGGGCGCGGACGTCAGCCGTCATGGCGGAGCGCGGGTGATCCTGGCCAACGAGCGCGGGGCGGTCACCCAGAACTGCCGGGAGGCGTGAGACGACCTGCGCGTGCGGCAGAGCAGCGGAGATAACTCCTTTTGGGTCCGCGTCCTAGACGCGTCCGGCGCCTGCGTCGCCTGCACCCCGGCCGGGATCTACGTCAGCAACGGATATGGCGCTTCCGTGACGACATTCGTCGTCGAGGGGCGACAGAAGCTGGGCGTCCGCTACGGGGAACAGCCGTAGGGGCCGCCGCTCCGGACGACACACTCCATGAGGCCGCCCCGCCGGGCGGCCTTTTCATTTTCGGGACTTCACACATGGCGATCGGGACCTACGCCCAGCTTCAGGCTGCGGCGGCGAACTGGCTTGTGCGGGCGGACCTGACCGCGCGCATTCCGGAGTTCATCACCCTGGCGGAGGCGCGGCTGAACCGCGTGCTGCGCGCGCGGCTGGCCGAGGTGGAAGTGGCGATGTCCACGACGGCCGGCGCCCGGACCCTGCCGCTGCCTGCCGGCTTCACCGAGCCCCTGCGGCTCTGGATCGAGAGGGCGGGCGAGCGGATCGAACTGCCTTTCGTCGAAGCCAGCCTGATGGGCGCCTCGTCGCTGCGTGGCGAGCCGGGCGCCTGGACGGTGGACGGGGCGAACCTGAAACTCGATCGGCCCTGCGACCAGGCCTATGCGCTGGTCCTGCGGATGCTGCGGGCCTTCGCCCTGTCGGACGCCGCGCCCAGCAACAGCCTGCTGGCCGAGGCGCCGGACGTCTATCTCTTCGCGACGCTGAGCGAGGCGGGCCCCTTCCTGCGCGATCCGGAGCTGGCGGGGACCTACGAGACCAAGCTCGGGCGGGCCATCGCCGAGCTGAACGCCAAGGACGCCCGCAGCCGCGCCGCCGGCCTGCTGAAGACCGAACTGCGCGACCTGGTCTGCGAGCGGCGCGCATGAGCCTGTCGCCGGTGGGGCCGGGCGCGCCGGAGGGGGTGCGCGCGATCCTGAAATCCTTCCACGACGCCCTGAGCACGCTGACCCAGCCAGGCGCGCCCACCGCGCTGTTCGCTGTGGACGCGGCGGGCCTGCCCCCGGCGGCGGACCATCCCCGGACCCTCGTGCTCGTCGCCGACCTCAACATCCTCGCCCACTCGGACGGGACCCACTGGATCCGCCAAGACACGGGAGCCGTGATCGCCTGATGCCTTCTTCCTGGACATCATCCCTGCGCCTGGAACAGCAGTTCACGGGCGAGAACATCAACACCTGGGGCGACCGGCTGAACGTCGCGCTCCGCCACGCCGATCAGGCCGTCGCCGGCTGGCTGACCAAGCCGCTTACCGGCCCGGCCACGCTCTCGACGCTGAACGGCGCCGACGATGAGGCGCGCGCGGCGACGATCAAGTTCACCGGCGGGGCCGGGCCCTTCACGGTGACGCTGCCGGCGGTGAGCAAGACCTATCTGGTCTGGAACGCCTGCGCCGGGGCCGTGACCCTGACGACGGGCGCCGGCGCGGCGGTCACGGTCGATCCGGGCGACATCGTCTGGGCGTCGTGCGACGGCAGCGCGGTCAAGACGCCCGGGTATGGGGGCGTCTCGATCAAGGACTGGGTGTCGGGCGTGGCCTGGTCCTACAACGCCGGCAACCTGCCCGCCCAGGCCGGCAACGCCGGCAAGTTCGTGCGCACCGACGGCTCTACCGCGAGCTGGCAGGCCCTCTCGACCGCCGACCTCACCGACTACGCGCAGGCCGTCAAAGGCCTGGCGCTGGCCTTTGCCGTAGCCCTCTAGGAGAGACCCATGGCTGTAACGCCCAATAGCATCGTGACGCCGCAGACGCCGGTGTTCGAGACCGCCGTCGCCACCCTGGCCGAGGTCGCCTTCCAGGCGCCGACCAATGTCCAGACCCTGATCGACGACGCCACCAACCTGAACGGCGTGCGGCTGACCAGCGTGGCGGCCATCGCCCGCGCGGCGGTCACCACCAACCCGATCAACTGCCAGCTCTACAAGAAGGTCGGCACGACCTACACGCTGATCGACAGCGCCCTCATCGCCGTGGGCACGCCCTCGGCCTCCGTGGCGAACCAGAAGGTCGACTTCGGGTATTCGGAAGACAACCCGCTGCCTCTGAAGGCCGGTGTTGGCCTGGCTGTCGCAGTTGGTGCCGCTCTTCCTAATGGCGTGACCTTTGTCGCCAAGGGCGGAGCCTATTGATGCCGTCGCTTCGTGGTTTCGTGGGCCAGGGGATGAGCGGCCGAAAATCCTTCGCAGGCGCGACCGCCAGGCTTGTTAGGGCGCCGTTGGTAACAAGCGCCAACGGATCGCTGACCGTGTCCAAGGCCTGCGTCGCGATTGTGTATGCCTGGGGTGGCGGCGGTTCTGGTGCCGTCGGATCTTCGCACACTGGCGCGGGCGGTGGGGCAGGTGCAGTTCAGGGGCGAATTCGTCTAAACGCCGGGGATCAAATCGCCTGGACGATTGGCAATGGCGGTTCGGGCGTCGGGGATCTCGCAAACGGCAATGATGGGGGGGACACCATCGTCACTTTGCCGGGCGGTCGCCGTATGGTCGCCGGCGGAGGCAGGGGTGGTGTAAGCAACCTCGGCGGTTTTGGAGGAAACGCGTTCGGTGGAGACGTGAACCGCCGTGGAGGTGACGGTGGTGGTGGAAGCTCGAACGGCGGTACGGGTCACTTGGGTGGCGCGGGCGGCCTCGGTGGACTCGGATCTGGAAGTTTCGGCGGAGGCGGTGGCGCGGCTGGCTTCAGTGATCATCACGCGGACTTCACCGGAGGTTCTGGTGGCAACAGTGGAAATAGCAACACAGCCCCAGGACCCGGTATCCCGGGGGGAGGTAGCGGCGCCGTTGCATTCGCAGGATCTGGTGGATCCGCATCAGGTGCCGTCGGTCGCGTACTGATTACTTTGTTGGCTGTCTCCTAGGCAGTGAAACGGGAGAGGTACGGGTAGTCATCGATGGTCGTCGGCCAGATGCCATCTACCGGGCGCATGTCCCACGGTGCGGGGCCGTCGCAAGCAAAGATCGCGGTGTCTCCAGTAGCTCCAGGTGCGACAGGGCATCGCCATGGCGAAAAGAACCAGAACAGTCTATATCCCGCACCTTTCAGAGTGCTGCAAACTAAGCTCGTTGTATTGGGTCTTTGCCTAGACACTTCGACGAGCCAGTTTGGGCGAACGTCGTGCAATAGGGTGGTGGCGCCCCTCAAGACACGATCCTCGAAACCTTCCACGTCGACTTTTGCGAACCGGCAGCGCTCTGGCGCAACGTCATCAATCCGCACCATAGGTACAGGTGAGGTGGGTAGTCCCTTCTCGTAGAGAGATGAGGCACCATGATTTCCTTCTGACGTCAGATCTGTCACCGGAATATTCACGCGACCCGAGGTTTCACCTGCTACCGCATTCAAGGACTTCACATTGTCCAATGCGTTGTCCGCGGCATTTCGGGAAAGGAGCGAGAAAAGGCCTGGATGGGCTTCAATGGCAACAACTTTACTGCTTCGCTTTTGCAGGGCGAAAGGCAAGCACAGAGCTCCGACGTTTGCACCAACGTCTAGGAGGTCACCGTCGCAGACTGTCTGGATGAACTCCTGCTCTACGGGTGCGAAGGCACCCGTCTCGCGGAGCATCTGCCCCACGCCGGTATCGGCTCGCGGGATGCGCAACATCAAGCCTGAGGCATTGATCGTCTCGATAAATTCCATGCGCTGCACCTAGCACCGCGAGACGCTCAGGAAAATTGCCCGACAAGTTCTCACCGCGTCCCAGCCTACCGCTGACCGCGCCCACGGTCCGGCTGCAACGAGCCGGAGAATTCAGTCTCCCAACCCACGAGAACCTCATGAAGATTCCCCTCGAGCTGCCGCCGGGGTTGACCGGTGATGACACGACGTTTGCGGCCGCGGGGCGGTGGGCGGACGGGTCGAATGTTCGGTTCCGGCTGGGCCGGGCGGAGACCATCGGCGGGTGGGAGCGACTGGTGGGCGAGCCGCTCACCGGCGTCTGCCGGGCGGTGTTTCCCTGGACCGACAACAAGGGGGTGCTCGACATCGCGTTCGGCACCCATGCGAAGCTGCAGCTCTGGCGCGGCGGGTCGCTGTTCGACGTCACGCCGGCCTCGGGCTTCACGCCGGGGGCCATCGATGGGGCCGGCTCGGCCGGGTACGGGACGGGCGCATACGGGACCGGCGGCTACGGGCTGGCCTCGGAGACCGACTACTTTCCCCTGACCTGGTCGTTCGGTGCCTGGGGCGAGCACCTGCTGGCCAGTCCCCGGAACCAGACGATCTTCGCCTGGACGAACGACACGGCCCAGCCGGCGCAAGCGCTGGCGAACGCCCCGGCGCAGGTGACCTACATGCTGGTGGCGCCGCTGAACGGCGGCTACCAGGTCTTCGCGCTGGGCTGCAATGAGGAGGTCTCGGGGACCTTCAATCCGCTCTGCATCCGCCACTCTTCGATCCGGAACAATACCCAGTGGAGCACGAGCGCCAGCGGCTCGACCGCGCGGGAGTACATCCTCACGGGCGGCGGCCGGATCGTGGCCGGGCGGATGTGCGGGCCGTACCTGCTGGTCTGGACGGGCGATGCGCTGTTCCTGGGGACCTTCGTGGGCGCGCTGAACCAGCCGTGGCGGTTCGAGCGGGTGGGGCGCAACTGCGGCCTGATCGGGCCGAACGCGGCGGTGGTGGTGGGACAAACGGCGTTCTGGGCGAGCCCTGACCGGCAGTTCTATCGCTATGCGCTGGGCGGCCAGCCTGAGCCCATCCCGTGCCCCATCCGCCGCGACTTCGCCGAGGAGCTGGCCGCGAGCCAAGGCGACAAGGTGGTCGCCTCGTCGAACGCCGAGTTCTCCGAGGTGCGGTTCGATTATCCGGATCGGCGGGAAGGCTATGAGAACAGCCGCTATCTGGCGGTGGCCGTCAGCGGGCCGGACGCGGGGGCCTGGCACCGCGGGGTGATGGCGCGGACGGCGTTCGTGGATGCCGGGCCGTCGACCTATCCCATCGGCGTGACGTTCGACGGCGCCGTGCTCCTGCATGAGCGCGGACGCTCGGCGGACGGGGCGAGCTTCCCCTGGTTCATCGAGACGGCGGACACGTACCTGGATCCCGAGGCGACCCTGCTGGTGCGGGGCGTCTGGCCCGACTTCAAGGACCAGGCCGGGCCGGTGACCGTCACGGTGGCCGGCCGGCTTCATCCCCAGGCGGCGGAGGAGGCGATCGCGACCGTGCCGATGGCGCCGGGGGAGGCGAAGGCCGACCTGCTCACGAGCGGGCGGCTGTTCCGCGTGAGGTTCGCCGGCGAGAGCGCGCCGACCGGGTGCCGTATCGGCTCACCGACCTTCGACGTGGTCCAGGCGGGACAGCTTTGAGTCCAGAGGCGTGGGCGCGCTGCGCGCCCTGGCTGGCGGCGGCGCTGGACCACGCGGGCCGAAGTCATGACCTGGCCGACGTGGAGGAGATGGTCTCGCAGGCCGAGGCTCAGCTTTGGGCCGGGGACCGCGCGGCCATGGTGACCTTGCTGGAGGACGAGCCTCGCGAGCGGCGCCTGCTGATCTGGCTGGCCGGCGGGGACCTATCGGAACTGGTGAACGTGCTGCGGCCGGCGGCGGAACGCTGGGCGCGAGGGCAGGGGTGCCGGCGCGTGCTGATCGTCGGACGCCCCGGGTGGGAGCGGGCGCTGGCGCCCGAAGGCTATGCGCCGCTGGCGCGCATCATCGCAAAGGAGCTCTAGATGAGCCTGAAGATCGGCGGATCGAAATCGAAGACCAAGACGACGTCGAATACCAACTCGAGTTCAACGACCACTCCAATCGTGCCCCAATGGGGCGCCTCGCTCGCCCAGGACGTGGCGGGCCGGGTGGGCGGCCTGGTGGGCCTGGACCCGAACAGTGGGGTGGCGCCCGCACATGGATTGCAGACCCAGGCTGCGGCCGGTGCGGGCAGCCTGAACAGCCAGGGCAGTCCGAGCTGGCTCTCGCCGCACCTCGACGCGGCCACGCCGTTTGCGTCGGGGGGAAAGGCCTATGATTTCATGGGCAAGTACCTGGATCCTTATCTCAAGGACGTGGTCGACGCATCGGCCGCTGACTTCGACGCCAATGCGGGTCAGGTGCGCGCGCAGCAGGCCTTGGACCTGGCGGGTTCGGGCGCGTTCGGCGGCTCGGGCGCGGCGCTGACGCAGAGCATGACAGAGGGCGAACTGGCCCGGGGCCGGGCCTCGACGCTGTCGGGCCTGCGGTCCAAAGCGTTCGAGACCGCGCTCGGCGCCGCGGCCGGCGATGCGGACCGTGCGACGCAGGCGCGGATCGCCAACGCCCAGACGGCCCTGCAGGATCGGGCGCAGAAGGTCGGCTTCGGCTTCCAGGCCGATGAGAACCAGCGCGCCAACGTGGCGGCCCAGGCCGGCCTGGGCGCAAGCCTGCGCGACATCGACCAGCAGCAGCGGCAGGCGCCGATCAGCAGCACGCAGCAACTGGTCGCGATGCTCAGCGGGTTGCCGATCGGGCTGTTCACCGGAGAGCAGAAGACCGGCAGCGAGAGCAGTCAGGGAACCAGCAAGACAACGGGCACGACGGTCAACGCCGGCGTCAGTCACCCAACACTCGGTGCGTGATGGCCAGCCCGTCGGAACGGCTCGCCGCCCTGGAACAGCGGATCGAGGACCACGAGTCGCGCTGTGAGGAGCGGCTGGCGGAGATCAAGGCGAGCGTCGCCTCGACCTTGAAGGCCGTGGAGGGGCTCAAGAGCCGAGCCTGGGGCGTGGCCGCGGCCCTACTGGCCTGGGCCCTGGCCCAGCTCTGGAGCGCCAATGCGGTCAGGCTCGAGCAACTGGAGGCGGCGCGGCCCGCCGCCATCGACGTCGCGACGACGCCCGCCCGCCGCGGCTGAGCCACAACACCTCTCAGGACGACATCACATGACGACAAGGCTCACAGCGCACTTCGCGCTGGAAGAACTCGTGGCCACGCAGCATCGCCGCATCGACAATCGTCCGCCGCCTGATGTGGTGGAAACGCTACGGACCACGGCTGTGCAGATGGAAGAGGTCCGGAAGCTGCTGGGCGATCGGGTGATCACGGTCTCCAGCGGCTATCGCTGCCCGGCCCTGAACCGGGCGGTGGGCGGTGCGCGGAGGTCGGCGCACCTCACCGGCCATGCCGTCGATTTCAACTGCTACGGCTTCGGCAGGCCCAAGGCGGTGTGCCGTGTGCTGGCGGCTTCGAGCCTGGCCTTCGACCAACTGATCGAGGAGGGGACCTGGATCCACATCTCGTTCGATCCGCGCATGCGTCGGCAGGTGCTCACCAAGCGGCCGGGGGGCGGATACGTCCTCGGCCTGCAGACCCATAAGGGAGAAGTTCAATGAAACGCATCGTGTTGGCTGCGGCCGCCCTGAGCGCGGGCGCCTGCAGTCCCTTGTCCGCGATCACCGGCGCGCCGGGCCCCAACAGCCACAATGAGACGCTCAAGGCCCTGGGCGAGCACATCGAGAAGTGCGACCGGCACTACCAGGGCGGCCTGGGCCTCGGCGCCAGCTTCACCTTCAACATCGACTGCAAGGCCCAGCCGCCGGCGACCTAGCCGCCGTTCGCGAGTCGAAGGACAAAAGACCGGATGTCGGAGGGCCAGCCGGCGGCCCGGGCCTCCAGCGCCTCAAGGTCGCCGGCGAAGAGGGCTCTGCTCGCCTCCTCGAAGCCGGGCAGGTCGCCCGCCAGCGCCGACATCACGCGATAGGCCGCCTCGCGCGCCAAACGAATCCGGTCGGGGCCGGTGTCGGCGCGCCGCGCCTCCTCTACCAGTCGGCGGAGCGTGGCCGATGCGCCGCCGGGCTGACCGGCCAGCCACTCCCAATGGCGCGGGAGGAGCGTCACTTCGCGGGCCACCACCCCCAGCTTCGGGCGGCCGCGGCCTGGCCGGGTCGAAGGGCCCGCAACTCTCGTGCGATACTCGGCGACCGCTGCGGCGGGACCATATCGCAGGTCGAGCTCGACCGGGCGCCCCGTGGCGTCCTCGAATATCTGGGGCGGCGAATCGACCGCGGCGTTGCTCGCTAGGATTCCGGCGACCGTCTCGATGGATCCAGCCGCGGCGAGCGTCTGACCGATGAACGCTGTGAAGGTCGCCGCGTGTTCCATTCGGCGCATGGCGTAAATGGCCATCCCCGTTGGGTCAATATAACCCGGATGAAAGTCGGGGCGCCGGGGAACGGCCGCGCATGACGATGCCGCGCGACGACTCCGCGCGCGCCGCTGAGGGCTCGGGCATCTGAAGGTTGGAGGAAGTGGACGTTTCCCTAAGGCCGTGAGGGCCCTAGGGAAACGATGGTGCCGCCGGGCAGGATTGAACTGCCGACCTCAGCCTTACCAAGGATGCGCTCTACCACTGAGCTACGGCGGCGAAGGCGGGCGCTATAGCGGGAGCCGGGCGCGGCGTGAAGCCCCAAATCGAACGGCGGGCGCTTGACGAGCGAGACGCCTCGCCGCACCTCCCTGGCATGGCCGAGGACGACAAGGGCAAGAAGCGCGCGCAAGATCCGCGGGAGGCGAAGCTTGCGCAAGCGCTGCGGGCCAACCTGCGCCGTCGCAAGGTTCCCACCGCGAGCCAACCTGCGCAGAACGCTGACAAGTCCACGACTGATTGACGACTTGGCGGGTTCCGGCCCGGCAGGCTAGATACCCGCCGGAGGCGCCGCAGAGGAAAGCGGCCCGGGCCCGTTTCGAAGGATATCGATTGGATCGCATCGCCATCACCGGCGGCGCGCGGCTGCAGGGGGAAATCCCCATCAGCGGCGCCAAGAACTCGGCCATCAAGCTGATGGCGGCGAGCCTCCTCACCGAGGAGCCGCTGCGGCTGACCAACATGCCGCGGCTCGCCGACACGCGATTCCTGGGGCGGCTGCTGCAGCGCCTGGGCACGGAGGTCGTCGAATCGGAGGGTCCCGACGGGGCCGAAACCCTGCTGACGACCCGCGAGATCGTGAGCGGCTTCGCGCCCTACGACCTGGTCCGGCAGATGCGCGCCTCGTTCAATGTGCTGGGACCGCTGCTGGCGCGCACCGGGCAGGCCAAGGTGTCGCTGCCGGGGGGATGCACGATCGGCGCCCGCCCCGTGGACCTGCACTTGAAGGCCCTGGAAGCCTTGGGCGCCAAGATCGACCTGCACGAGGGCTATGTGTACGCCCAGGCGCCACGGGGCCTGACCGGGGGCGAGGTCGTGTTCCCCTTCGTCTCGGTCGGCGCGACCGAGCACACGCTGCTGGCCGCCGTGCTGGCGCAGGGCGATACGGTGATGGAGAACTCGGCCTGCGAGCCCGAGATCACCGATCTGGCCGATTGCCTCAACAAGATGGGCGCGCGGGTGACGGGCGCGGGCACGCCCACCATCCAGATCCAGGGCGTCGCCCGCCTGAGCGGTGCGACCCATGCCGTGCTGCCGGACCGCATCGAGACGGGCACATATGCCCTGGCGGCGGCCATGGCCGGGGGCGAGGTGCGGCTCACCCGGACCCGCAGCGATTTCATCCAGGCGCTGATCGACAAGATGGTCGAGGCCGGCGTCGAGGTGACGCCGCATAACGACGGCCTGACCGTGAAGCGCAACGGCGGCCGGCTGAGGCCGGTGGAAGTGACGACCGATCCCTATCCCGGCTTCGCCACCGATCTGCAGGCGCAGTTCATGGCCCTGATGACCCTGGCCGACGGCGAGAGCATCATCCGCGAGACGATTTTCGAGAACCGGTTCATGCACGTGCCCGAACTGGGCCGGTTGGGCGCGGACATCTCGGTCCACGGCGGCGAGGCGCGAGTGCGCGGCGTGGAGCGCCTGGAAGGCGCCCAGGTGATGGCGACGGACCTTCGGGCCTCTGTGAGCCTGGTCATCGCGGGCCTCGCGGCGCACGGCGAGACCGTGGTCAACCGCGTCTACCACCTGGACCGCGGGTTCGAGCGCCTGGAAGAGAAGCTGAGCGCGTGCGGCGCGCAGATCCGGCGTCTGAAGGGCGAAGGCGGCGAGGAGACGGAATAGGCCGATGGCCGACCCAAGCCCCCTCCGACTGTTGGCGCAGGACCAAGACGATCTGCCCGTGATCTCTGCCGCCCTGCAGGACGCCATCGCAAAGGTCGGCGACATCTCCTACGAGGCCAAGGCCCGGCGGCTGACCATCGCCTTCAACCGCTTCCGTTGGGAAGCCGGGAGCCGGCAACGCGTGCGTTCGGCCCTGCAGGTGGGGGGCGTGCTGGCGCTTCAGGCCCGCAAGATTCGCCGGGACCGCCGCGATGCGGTCGTAGAACTGCTGGCGATAGGGTTTGAGCCTGGCGAGCCGCCCGGCGGCGTCCTGACGCTGAGTTTCGCGGGCGGCGGCGACCTGCGTGCGGATGTGGAATGCATCGACGCGGTGCTTGCGGACGTCTCGGAGCCCTGGCCTACGCCCCGCGCGCCTGCACACGAGGCCTGACCGAGAGTGGTCTTGGCCGGGCTGCGCCGCTAAAGAGCGGCCCATGCGCCGCTTTCGCTCTTCCGAACCAGGATTCCGGGCCGCCTTCTCGGCCTTCGTCAACGAACGCCGCGACACGCCCGAAGATGTCGATGCGGTGGTCCGGGATGTGCTGGCGGCGGTCCGCGCCGAAGGCGTCACGGCGTTGCTGCGCTATGCGCATGAATTCGACCGGGTCGAACTGACGGAAGCCACGCTGCGGGTCAGTGCGGAGGAGATCGCCGAGGGCGCGGCGGCGTGCCCGGGCGAGGTTCGCGAAGCCATCGCCTTCGCCGCGCGCCGGATCCGCGCCTACCATGAGCGGCAGCGCCCCGCCGATCAGCATTTCGTGGATGAGGCCGGGGTTGAACTGGGCTGGCGGTGGACGCCGCTGGAGTCGGTCGGAATCTATGTTCCCGGCGGGCGGGCCGCCTATCCCTCCACCGTTCTCATGAACGCCGTGCCGGCGGCGGCTGCCGGCGTGGCGCGCATCGCCATGGTCACGCCACCGGGACGTTTGCAGCCGGCCGTACTGGCGGCGGCGCAGGAGGCTGGCGTCACCGAAATCTGGCGGGTGGGCGGGGCCCAGGCCGTGGCCGCCCTGGCATATGGCGCCGGCCCGATCAAGCCTGTGGACAAGATCGTGGGCCCCGGAAACGCGTTCGTCACGGCGGCGAAGCGGCGGGTCTACGGCGTCGTCGGCATCGACGCCCTGGCCGGGCCTTCGGAGATCGTCGTCGTCGCCGACGGCGCAAGCAATCCGCAGTGGATCGCCGCCGATCTGCTCTCGCAGGCCGAGCACGACCCGGCCGCCCAGGCCATCCTGATCACCGACGACGAGGCTTTCGCGGGTCGGGTGGAGGCTGCGGTCGAGGAGCAACTGGGGGCGCTTTCCACCGGCGAGGACGCACGCGCCTCGTGGCGCGACCATGGCGCGATCGTCATCGCGCCGCTGGACGAGGCTCCTGGCCTGGTTGACGAGATCGCCCCCGAGCACGTGGAGTTCGCGCTGGACGAGCCCGAGCGGCTGGCCGACCGGGTCCGCCACGCCGGCGCAATCTTCCTCGGCCGGCACGCCCCGGAAGCGGTCGGCGACTATGTGGCCGGATCGAACCACGTCCTGCCTACGAGCCGGGCGGCGCGGTTCTCCTCGGGCCTGTCGCTCTATGACTTCCTGAAACGCACGTCGCTGGTGAAGTGCGACGCCGAATCGTTCGCGCGGCTGGCGCCGTCCACCATCGCCCTTGCGGAGGCGGAGGGCCTTCCGGCCCACGCCCGATCGGCGGCAATCCGGCTGGGGCAGGGGCGCTAGGTGTTCGCTGCGGAGGCGCCGGCCAAGGCCGCAGCGGCGGCCGAGCCGACCAAGCCGAGCTTCACCGAGCAACTCGTGACCTCGACGACGGCGGCGATCGACCACATCCTGGGCCTCGATCCGGTCGAAGCTGGCATCAACGCGGCCCTATCGGTGGGCGTGGTGCTGGCGGTCTACGGCGTGCTCTGGGTGGTGCGCCGGCTGTCGGACCATTGGCTCGCGCGCGTCCATGTCGGCGGCGCGGAGGACGAGGCGGCCCGCACGCAGCAGGCCGCCCGCTTCACTTGGGGCCTGGTGCGCCTGGCGGCGGTCGTGGGCGTCGTCGTGCTGGTCCTGGGGATCTGGGGCGTGGACGCGAGGGCCTGGCTATCGGGCGACGCGGGCGCGCGGCTGGTTCGCCTCGGGCTGGTGATCATCATCGCCACGGCGCTGGTCGAGATCTCCGGCTTCATCATCAAGCGTCTGGTGGGCGGCTTTGCGCGCCGCAGCGCCGATCCGCGCCGGGCCGCGCAACTGCGGACGCTCGGCCCGATCCTCACCGGTTGCGCTCAGACGGTGCTGGTCGTGGTCGGCGGGCTGACGATCCTGACCGAACTGGGCCTGAAGGTCGGGCCCATCCTGGCCAGTGCGGGTGTTCTCGGCATCGCCGTCGGGTTCGGCGCGCAGACGCTGGTGAAGGACTTCCTGACCGGCCTGTTCCTGATCGCCGAGGACGTCGTCTCGGTGGGCGACAATGTGGAGATAGGCGGCTTCAGCGGCGTGGTCGAGGCCATGACGCTCCGAACGATCCGGCTGCGCGACGCCAACGCCACGCTGCACATCTTCCCCTACAGCGAAGCCCAGGTCATCCATAACCGGACCAAGGTGTTCTCATCGTATCTGGCGGAAATCCCGGTCAGCTACGATACCGACCTGGATCGGGCGCTGGCGGTGATCCAGCAGGTCGGCGACGACCTGCGCGCCGATCCGGCCTTCAAGAAGCAGATCACCAAGCCGTTCGAGGTGATGGGGGTCGATCGGCTGGCGGACAACGCCGTCTACATTAAGGCGCGCTTCATAACTGAGCCTCGCGCGCAGTGGGATGTCGGCCGCGAGTTCAACCGGCGGCTCAAGAACGCGTTCGAGGGGGCTCGCATCCTGGCGCCGGTGAAGACCACGCCGGTACAGGCCCAGCCGCTGGAAGACCGCGCGCCGCCGGCGCCGCCCGGACCCGGACCCGGAAGCTGAACAATTCCTGTCAGGGCTGGTCTTGGGCCCGTTCAGGCTGTGCCGACTAGAAGCTCGGTCATCGAACTGAACGCAGAGGACGGAGCAAGACCCATGCGGACCCTGAAGACGACGACGACCGGTGGCGGTGTGGCTGCAGCGATCCTGGCCGGAGCCCTCGCGCTGGGCGGCGCCTCGAGCGCGAGCGCCGGCGTCACCGGCTGCTCAGCGCCGGGTGGCAAGCAGGAGGCCGGCGCGGTGATCGGCGCCCTGGTGGGTGGCGTGATCGGCAACAAGGTCGGCGGGCGTCACGCCACCGGTGAGACGATCGCAGGCGCCGCCGTGGGTGCGGCGGCCGGCTCCGCCATCGGCTGCGAGGCGCAGAAGAGCCGTGCGCAGAACGCCGGGACCTATGTGCAGAACGGCTACCGCCTCCAGCGCAACATTTCGCCGGCGGCCTACAGCCGGATCGGAGAGGTCTTCGTGGCGGAGAGCGGCGTCAACCTTCGCGCGGCGCCCACCACGAATTCGACCCGCGTCGGTCGGCTGCAGCGCGGCGAGCGGTTCCAGGCCCTCGCCGAGGTGCGGGGCAGCGACTGGATCCTCGTCGGTCACGATGGGGTTGGGGTCGGCTACGTTCGTAGCGACTTCGTCCGCCCGACCGGTCACCGCTACGCCGGCCGCTAGAGCCGCCGCTCAACGGATAACGCCCGGCGCCCAGGACGTGCCGGGCGTTTTTTTGCGTCCTAAGGGCGCTCTTCGCTGCTGCGGGATGACGACAGCCCCCGGTTTGCAATAAAGCTCGGCTGCGAACCCATGGCCGACGACCCAAAGAAGATTCACCGGCTGCAGTCCGTCGAGCTTGACGAAGAGTCGCTCGCGGCGGTTTCGCGCGACCAGGAACAGGAACGCCAGATCGCGATCTTCGACCTGCTGGAGGACAACTTCTTCTTCCCGGAGGGGGCGGAGGGCGGGCCTTACGACCTGCGCATGGGCCTGCTAGAGAACAGGTTGGTGCTGGACGTGCGGGGCCCCACCTACGAGCGTCGCCACATCCTGTCGCTCTCGCCGTTCCGAACGCTGATCAAAGACTACTTCATGATCTGCGACAGCTACTACCAAGCCATCCGCAGCTCCACGCCGCAGCAGATCGAGGCCTTGGACATGGGGCGGCGCGGGCTCCACAACGAAGCGTCCGAACTGCTTCGGGCGCGGCTGGCCGGGAAGATCGAGACCGACCTCGACACCGCGCGCCGCCTTTTCACGTTGATCTGCGCCCTGCACTGGCGGGGCTGACGCCGGATGGCCAGCGACCCCGGGAAACGGCTGCCCGATGCCGTCCTCTTCTGCTGCAACTTCAACCAGGTGCGCTCGCCCATGGCCGAGGCGCTGATGAAGCACCTGATCGGCACCCGGATTTTCGTCGACAGCTGCGGCCTGAGGCGCGCGAGATTCGATCCGGACGTGGACGACATGGAGGTCGATCCGCTGGCCGCCCAGGTGATGAAGGAGTTGGGCGTCGACCTCACCCGGCATCGCTGCAAGACGTTCGCGGAGCTGGAAGACGACTCCTTCGACCTCGTCATCTCCCTGACTCCGGAAGCCCAGCACCGGGCGGTCGAACTCGCCCGCGGTCGGTCGGCGGAGATCGAGTACTGGCCCACCCAGGATCCGACCCTGACCGAGGGCTCGCGCGAGCACAGGCTGGAGGCTTACCGGCAGGTTCGCGACGGCCTAGCGGAGCGCATCGTCCGTCGCTTCGGCGGCTGATCGGGGCCCATCGACCTTCTCCGCAGCGGCGCGCTATAGTCGCGTGTGCAGAATGCGGCTCGCGGCCAGACGGCGCGAGCCGTCGTCGTATGGAAGGCGTCGGGATCTAAGAGAGCTGCATGGCGAAGGAAGAGCTGCTGGAGTTTCCGGGAACGGTGAGCGAGGTGCTGCCGAACGCGACCTTCCGGGTGAAACTCGAGAACGACCATGAGATCATCGCCCACACAGCCGGTAAGATGCGGAAGAATCGCATCCGGGTATCGGCCGGCGACAAGGTCCTGGTGGAGATGACTCCCTACGACCTGACCAAGGGCCGCATTACCTTCCGCATCCGCTGACTGACCTGAGGCGCCACCTTGACTGTTATGCCGCGCCTCGTCCTGGCCTCCGCGAGCCCCCGTCGACTGGATCTGTTGCGCCAGATTGGCCTCGTGCCGGACGCCGTGGAGGCCGCCGATCTCGACGAAACGCCCGAGCCTGACGAGACACCGCGCCGCCTGGCGTTGCGCCTCGCCGTCGCCAAGGCCGCGCATGTGGCCGCGCGCCACCCCGCGGCTCACGTGCTGGCGGCAGACACGGTGGTCGCGGTGGGCCGCCGCGTCCTGCCCAAGGCCGAGGACGACGCCGAGGTTCGCCATTGCCTCGAATTGCTGTCCGGTCGCGCCCACAAGGTCCTTACCGGCATCGCGGTGATGGCGCCGGGCGGCCGCACCGCTACCCGGCTGGTGGAGAGCCGCGTCCATTTCAAGCGCCTGACCAAGGCTGACGTCGAGGCCTACCTCGCGTGCGCGGAGGGCGTGGGCAAGGCCGGCGGCTATGCGATCCAGGGCCGCGCGGGGGCGCTGATCATCTCGCTGGAAGGCTCGTACTCCGGCGTCGTGGGCCTGCCGCTGTACGAGACCGCCAATCTGCTCACCGGCCTTGGATTTCGCACGCCATGAGCGAGCGCCGGACCTTTCTCGACCGTGGCATTGGAGAGACCCGCGGCGTGGTCACCCTCGACGGCCGGCCGGAGCGGGTCATCCTGCGGCGCGATGAAGAGGACCTGCGGCTGGCGCTCGGCGCACGGCTCATTGCTCGGGTGGCGACCGTCGAGCCGGCCATCGGCGTCGCGTTCCTGGACCTCGGGGAGGGGCGGGAGGCCATGCTTCCCTTCAAGCCCGATGCACGGCCCGTGCGCGGCGGAGCGCTCGAGGTCGAAATCCGAAGCGAGGCGCGGGAAGGCAAGTTGGCCACGGCGCGACAGACAGGCGAAGGAGACGGGGCTCCGCGGCTTCTGCATCCTCCGCCCAGCGTAGCCGACATCCTTCGCAGCATCGTGCGGGACTCGGATCCGGTCCAGGGTCGCGAGGCGCGCCAAGCCGCCGACGACGCCGAGGCCGAGGCGCTCGAGATTGTGCATCGGCTCCCCGGCGGGGGAGATATCGCCATCGAGCCTACCCGCGCGCTCACGTCGATCGACGTGGATCTCGGTGATCGAAAGGGACAGGATTCGAAGCGGGCCGCGCGCCACGCCAACCTGGCCGCCATCGCCGAGGGCGCTCGCCTGCTTCGACTGAAGGGTTTGGGCGGGCTGATCATCCTCGATCTGGTTGGACGCGGACACGACGGCGCCGCGCTGTTGGCGGCCGCGCGGCTCGCGTTTGCCCCTGACAATCCAGGCGTTGCGATTGGTCCCGTCGGGCGGTTCGGAACTATGGAGCTCTCGATCCCGCGTCGGACCCGACCCGTCTCCGACTACCTCCTGCGGGCCGGCGGGGGGCTCGCCGACCGCGCGCTCGCGCAGCGCCTCGTCCGCCGGATCGAGGCCGAGGCGCAGACCGCGCCGGGCGCACGGATCGCGGCCACCTGCGCACCGGAGGTGGCCAAGGCGGCCGAGCCGCTCGTCGCCCTGCTGGCCGAACGCTACGGCGCCCGATTCAAGGTGTCGGCCGATCCATCGCAGCCGCGTGACCGTTTCGACGTTGCGCCGGCATGAGCGCCAAGTGTCCCATCTGCGGCAAGCTGCCCCAGCCGGAATATCGGCCGTTCTGTTCGCGGCGTTGCGCGGATGTCGACCTGCAGCGCTGGCTGACGGGCCGCTATGCGGTCCCGGCACAGGAGGACGAAGCCGGACCGGAGGCGGAATCCTACGAAGATTGAGGGCGCGAAAAAACCGCGGCCCGGCTCGCTGGACTTACGCCGACGCCTCTTTTATAGAGCGGCTCCCGCGCGGCGGGGCCTAGGCCTGGGTAGCTCAGTTGGTAGAGCAGCGGATTGAAAATCCGCGTGTCGGTGGTTCGAATCCGCCCCCAGGCACCACTTCTCCCAAACCAATTCATCCCCGACGGTGGCTGCGGCCTAGCCGCGATCCGCCGCGCGCGCTCGGCGGATCAGGAGGTCGCGATCGGTCGCCTGGGTCTAAGGCAAAGCTCAAAGTCGCCGCGGGGCGAAGAGTAGATCAGGGCGCCTCGAATCCGCGCGACCTGCTCGCCTACGGCGCCTCGACTTGATCAATCCTGGTTTGGTGAAATTGCTGCGTTGCAGCAAACCTCTACGACGAACGGTGTTGAATCGACGAGCTCAAGACGCTTCTTGCGTGTGCAGCGCACAATCCGTGCGCATGCGTCAATAATTTGACGATGTAGGGAAAGCTTCTGCCCCTTGACGCTTCGACAAGGGGTTGCCAAAGGGTCCGGGCCGCTCGTCTAAAAAAGCGGTAAGACTTTGGGGTCCCCTCGTGGGAGTTCAAGGCCGTCCGCACCTTCGAAACGCCAATCCCTGCGCAAAGTCGGGAGTCCGCGTTCCGGGTCGGGCGCAGCGACAGCGCCTCTGGTGTTTCCGGGCCGCGAAAGCGGGCTGGGGCGCCGGGCTTGTTTCAACTAGGGTGGAGACGCTCTCGCGCGACGACCCTCCGGCCAATCGTGCTAGACCAACCAGGAACTGGCGACAGATGCTCGACAACAAACTGAAGACCACTTTTTCCGCTCTCCTCGGCGCCGTCGCGCTGATGGCGAGCGCGCCGGCGTTCGCCCAGGACGCCGCCGCCCCGGCCGCGCCCGCGGCCGACGCCGCCGCCGCCCCGGCCGCTGACGCCGCCGCGGCTCCCGCCGCCACCCCGGCTGAACCGGCCGCCGCTGAATCGGCCGATCCGCCGACCATGAAGGGCGCTGGCAAGCTGAATGTCGGCACCATGTTCATGGACTCCGACCCCGTCGTTAAGGTGATCATGATCGGCCTAGCTCTCGCCTCGGTGCTGAGCTGGACGATCCTCGTCACCAAGATCCTCGAGTTCAACGCGCTCAATAAGGTCTCTGACGGCTTCGTGGAGTCCTTCCGCGGCGCCAAGTCGATCAACGACATGAGCCGTATCGCGCTGAGCGAGGAATATGACGGCAACCCGCTGGCCGACATGGCCGCCGCGGCCGCCCAGGAGATCGAGCTCAGCCGCCAGGCTGGCCTGCAGATCGCCGGCGAACACCGCGACACCACGATCGACCGCGCGGCACACGCGGTGAGCGCCGTTCAGGCCTCGCTGGCTCGCCGTCTCTCGGGCGGCATGCAGTACCTGGCCTCGGTCGGCTCCAACGGTCCGTTCATCGGCCTGTTCGGCACCGTCTACGGGATCATGAACTCGTTCATCGGGATCGCGAACACCAACACGACCAACCTGGCCGTTGTGGCGCCCGGCATCGCCGAAGCCCTGCTGGCGACTGGTCTGGGCCTGTTCGCCGCCATCCCCTCGGTTATCTTCTACAACTACTTCCAAACCCGCATCTCCGCTTTCGGCGCGCGTTCGGAAGGGTTCGTGGCCGAGTTGATGAACGCCATTTCCCGGCAGCTCGACAAGGGGGCCTAACCTAGATGGCCGCCAAGCTCTCCAGTTCCGGAGGCGGCCGCTACGAAGAGACTCAGAACGCCGAGATCAACGTCACGCCCTTCGTGGACGTCATGCTGGTCCTTCTGATTATCTTCATGGTGGCGGCGCCGATGGCGGCCGTGACGGTCAAGGTGGTTCTGCCGCCTGCCGTCGCTCCGCCCGGCACCAATCCGCCCAAGCCGGTCTATATCTCGATCCAGCCGAACGGCGGCCTGTTCATACAGGACTTCCGGACGGACCTTCCGAGCCTGGGCGACGACCTTCGCACCCAACTGGGCGCGACGCGGAACCCGACGAAGGAGCGCATCTTTATCCGTGCGGACAAGGACGTGCTCTACGGTGACTTCATGGGCGTGATGAACATGCTGCAGGACAACGGGTTCTACAGCGTGGCTCTCGTCGGTGAAGACAACAACTAGGTGGTGACCCATGACTGATGCTCACCACGAAGTTCTCACCCGGCACAATCCGTTCGATGATCCCAAGCCGAAACGCCGGCCTGGGACCATCATCGCGCTGATCTTGGCCGTCGTCGTGCACGGGGCGCTGGGCGTCTACCTCTGGAAGACGCGCTTCGAGCCGAAGTACAAGGAGTACTCGGATGAGGTGACGGACGTGGCTCTCATCAAGCCGGTTCCGCCGCCGCCTCCGCCGCCTCCGCCGCCTCCGCCGCCGAACACGCCGCCTCCGCCGCCGCCGAAGCTGCAGCCCCGGCCGCCCGTCGCGGTGCCCGATATGCCTTCGATCCCGCCGCTGCCGGTTCCGCCGGTCGAGCGTCGGATCGAGGAGCCTCGGCCGCCCGCCGCGCCGCCGCCCGAGCCGCCGCGCCCGTCGGTCATCACCAACCCGGATTGGCTCCGCCGTCCGACCGGTGACGACATCAACCGCTACTATCCCGACCGTGCGTCGCGGATGGAGGTTGAGGGCCGTGCGACTTTGAGCTGCCAGGTGAACGCCCGGGGCACCCTTGAAAGCTGCTCGGTGGTGTCCGAGGAGCCGGGTGACATGGGCTTCGGCGACGCCGCCATGAAGATGTCCAGGCTCTTCAAGATGCGGCCGCAGACCCGGGACGGTCAGCCCGTCGATGGGGGCACGGTGCGGATCCCGATCCGCTTCTCCCTGCCGAAGGGCTAAGCCACCGGCCTTTGGGTCGGCCTAACGAGAACGAGCCCCGGTCGCGCGAGCGGCCGGGGCTTTTTCGTTGGCCGCTATTCCGCGGCGACCGCCGCAGCATTTGGGCGGCGGGGCGCAGGCTTCAGACCGAGCGGGAGACGCAGGATCGGCACGAGGCGCGCAAGGCCATAGGTCGCCAGGCAGGCCACGATCTCAAGGGCCAGGATGGCGCTTGCCTCAATGAGGGCGGGCAGGGCCAGCGGCTTCAGGAGATGGCCAGCCAGCACGATCGCCGTCTGATGGATGATGTAGAACGGGAAGACGGCTTCGGTGAGGATCGTCAGGAGCGGCGACCCCGAGCGGATATAGTGCCGGGCATAGCCGAAGAGGGCGCAGATCACCGTCCAGGCGTAGGTCTCGCGGACGAACGCCGCGACCGTGGTGAGGCTTCCGGCCTCCTGGACGTACTCGTAGCGGCGCACGAGTAGCCCCACCGCCAGGGCGGCGCATGCGGTGGCCAGGACGCCCAGCCGTCGCCGCTCCAGAAGATCCCAGGCCGCGTCGTTGCGCGCCATGACGAAGCCGAGCAGGAAGGCGGTCCCGTACTGCAGATGCCCGTAGCCGTCGGCGAAGACGATATGCGTCTCGCCCCACGCACGCGCCGCGGTGGCGCGGTAGAGACCGAAGATGAGAGCCGGCAGGAGCAGGAGCGCCGGCCCCTTGAGCAGTCGCGTCGCCCCGGCTTCGATGGCGGGCCAGAACGGCCGCAGCGCGACAGCCAGCATGGTGTAGACCCACAGGTAGGCCACGAACCACAGGTGGTTGTAGGTTGGCAGGATGAGGCCGAAGCTGGGGTCGAAGGTCAGGTAGCGCGGCCAGAAGTCGAGAAAGCTCCCGGCATAGCCGTTCTTCTCCACGACTTCGGCCCAACTCTGCGGCGCGACGATCAGGATCATGCCGAACAACAGTGGGACCAACAGCCGCTGCGAGCGCTCCTTTGCGAGCGTGGCTGAGCTGGCCTTCTCGCCCATGAAACGGCTGGCGGCGCCGGAGATGACGAACAGGAGGGTGAGCCGCCACGGGTTCAGCACCCCCATCCATGGCTCCAGATTCCGTAAGACGTGGTTGCTCTTCACGTGCCAATCCCAGGACACGTAGAACATGCCCAGGTGGTAGAGCAGCAGCAGCAGGAATGCGCCGACGCGCAGGGCGTCCAGGTCGTATCGTCGGGCGGGGGCGGACATGTGCAGACTCCGGTCAGCGGGCGCCAAGGAGATGCCGCGCGGACCTGGAATCCCGCCACAAGGAAGGGGCGCGCGGCGGAGCGGTTGTGACGGATCGGCAGACCTCAGGGACGAACGGTGGGACGCCCGTGACGCGCGGTAAGGGGGATGGACCATTCTTTGCCGCCACAGCGGCCGGGCTGTTTCTCTTCGCGCTCGTCAACACGTTCAGCGTCCTGGACGACATGGAGGGCGCGGGGCGTACGCTGGACTTCTGGGAGCCGTTCGTCTGGGAGACCACGAGCATCGCGGTGATCCTCGCCATGATGCCGGTTTTCATGGCGCTGGTCCGGCGGGTGTGGCCGCTGGACCCGCCCTGGCCGCGCGCGGCGGTGGTCCATTTGGCCGGCCTTGTGGCCTTCGCCGTGGCTCACGTCACCGCCATGGGCGCGGCGCGCTGGGCGGTCTACGCGGCGGTGGGCGCTCACTACTCGCCGGTCTGGCCGCTGGCCAACTTCATCTACGAGTTCCGAAAGGACGCTCTCGCTTACACAGGTTTCGTCCTGCTCTACGTGCTGTGGCGACAGCATCTGCGGCCGCGAACCGAAGCAGTCGCCGCGCCGGAGGCGATCGAGGTTCGCGATGGCGCCCGCCGCCTCTTCGTGCCTCTCGCCGAGTTGGCGTGGATCGAGGCGGCGGGCAACTACGTCGAGCTGCACCGAGGCCAGACCCCCATCCTGCATCGCGCGGCGCTGAGCGACATCGAGCGGCAGCTGGAAGGCGCGGGCTTCGTCCGGATCCACCGGTCGCGGATCGTGCGGCGGGCCGCCATCGCCGAGGTGGAGTCGAAGCCCTCCGGCGACTACGTGGTTCGGCTGGCCGACGGGCGCGAGCTTGCGGGTTCCCGGCGCTATCGCCGCCCTCTGCTCGACGCGTGATCGCACGGCTTGATCGGACCGCCTCGCACGACTAGAAAGCGCGCTCGCGATGCGCCGCCCTAGCTCAGTTGGTTAGAGCGCCAGATTGTGGCTCTGGAGGTCTCCCGTTCGATCCGGGAGGGCGGTACCATCGCTTCGACGCTGAAACGTCGGGATTTTTCCGGGATCGGTTAGGCCGCGGGACGCGGCGACGTAGGCGCTTCGGGGGCCGCTGCCGCCTGCCGCATCTCGTGGGCGACGCGCAGCGCGTCGGCCGTCGCGGCGTCTGCGGGGAAGAAGGTCTCCAGCGTCAGCTCCGACAACGTTATATCGACCGGCGTGCCGAAGACGGTGGTCGTCCCGAACAGGGAGAGCAGGGTGTCGCCCGCCATCAGCTGGAACGGGATCACCACATTGCCGAAGTCCTCGGGTCGGCGGTCCGGGGCGGGCGGGCGCGGGTAACCCCGGATCTCTTCGATCAGAGCCAGGAGCCCGGGATCGGCGGTGAGCTCTGCCTGCCGCCGTAGCCTTTCCAGCGCGTGATGATGCCACTCGCCCAGGTTCGCGATCCGGGGGGCCAGACCCTTAGGGTGCAGGGTGAGCCGCATGACGTTCAGCGTCGGGCCCAGCAACGCCGGATCGACCCCCTCCAGCAGCGGCGCCACCGCGGCGTTGGCGGCCACCAGGTTCCAGCGCAGATCCACCACCAGGGCGGGGTAGGGCTCGTGCGCCTTCAGGATGACATCCACGGCGCGGCGGGCGGCCGCCAGTTCGGGGGCCTCCAGGCTGCGCTCCGGGAAGACGGGCGCGAAGCCGGCCGCCACCAGGATCACATTGCGTTCCCGCAGCGGGATCTCCAACTGGTCCGACAGGTGCAGGAGCATCTCGCGACTGGGCTGGGCCCGCCCGGTTTCGAGGAAGCTTAGATGGCGCGTCGAGATCTCGGCCTCCAGCGCCAGGTCCAGCTGGCTCATCCGACGGCGAGTGCGCCAGTCGCGGAGATGCTCGCCGACGGGCTTGTGAGGGCTGATCATGCGGCGAATTTACCCGGCGCCAGGCGTCGGTCCATGACCTCCGAGGTAATGTAACTGGCGGCGTGTATGCGGTCGGCCTACGCGCTTGGGTTGCTTTCGGGCCGCGCCAGCGGCATCGTCAACGCGTTGGGGAGTGCGTCGGCGATGGGTAAGCGTAGGGGTTCTGTTGCGTGGGGCGGCTTGCTCGCCCTGGGAGCGCAGCCGGTCCGGGCGCAACGGCTTCCAAGCCACCGAAGAGCGAGTGGGTGCGGTATCCGGAACCGGCGGACTGGACGGCTGTGGCGCCCGAGCCGGCGCGCAGAGGACAGTTCGCGCGAGCCGTCATGCGGTGCGCCGTCGCGGACAGCGGCGACCTTGAGAAGTGCCGCATCACGCGGGAAATGCCCGCCGGCTCGGGGGTCGGCGCAGCGCTGTTGTCGCTGGCGCCAAAATTCGGGCGTGCGCGACCGGGACCCAAGAGTCTGCGCGAAGTCGATGTTCCCGGCGCCTGGACGACAGTGGATCGCCCGCCGGACTGGGTGAAACGGCCCAGCGCGACCGAGCTACGCGCCGTATTCCCGAGCGAAGCCTACGACAAGGGAATCAGCGGCAGCGCGATCATTGACTGCATCGCGACGATCCAGGGTGGGCTGAGCGAGTGCGTCGTGCTCGACGAGAGGCCGGCGGGGATGGCGTTCGGCGGCGCGGCGATCGCGCTTACGCCCCAGTTCTCGATGAGGCCGGCTACCCTGAAGGGCGCGCCCGTACCGTCCATCGTGCGCGTGCCGATCAACTTCACGCTGTTCGGCCCCGGACTGCCTGGGGAGAGCAAGAAGGTCGCGCCACCGAACCTGCCATGGATCGAGGCGCCCACCTACGCCGATGTCGTTGCGGCCTATCCACCCAAGGCGCGCGAGCAGAGGGTTGGTGGGCGGGCCACCGTGGGGTGCTCAATGACGCGCGAAGGGCGGCTCACACAGTGCAGCACGCTCACGGCCCTGCCGCGCGGCTACGGGTTCGACGCGGCCGCCAAAAGTCTGGCGAAGCGTTTCCGGCTGGAGGTTCTGTCTGCCTCGGACGCGACGGCCACCCGGAATATCGTGGTCCACCTGCCCGTGACGTTCGATCCGTCCATGTTGGAGCAGGCCGAGCCGGTGGTCGGCAAACCCAACTGGTCGGCGCTTCCCAGCGCGGACGCGCTGCGGTCCGCCTTCGAGGCTCTCAAGATGGAGGGCGTACTCCGGGTTCAGCTGAAGTGCGTCATTCGCCCAGGCGGGTACGTCGGAGACTGTGAAGCCATCTCGGAGCAGCCTGCTGGGAAGGGCCTCGGCGCCATGGCCTTGACGCTTGCGCCGACGTTCCGCGTGACGACCTGGACGGCCGAGGGGCTCCCGACGGTCGGCGGCAAGGTGGTGATCCCGCTTCGATACGAACCTGGCCCTGCTGCGGCGTCGCCGTCGGCCAAGTAGCCTACCTCCAGCCACAGGCCACCGAGCGCACCCCCGCCAGCGTCTGAAGGCGCGCGTGCAGGTGTTCAGCGCGGTGGGGCGGCAGGCCGCCGGTCTCGATCTCCAGGAGGGACAGGCCGCCCTCGGTCCGGAGGTCGAGGCGGGTGACCGCCGCGCCCTGGACCGGGAACGGCGACAACGCGCGCAGGAGCAGGTCCCCGCCGGCGGCCATCTCGAGGACGAATATCCAGCGCCGCTCCGCCGGCTCCCGTTTCTCGCTGCTCACGAGCGCCCCCGCAGGTGCTCGAGGCGCAGGGACTGCACCCCTACATGGCCGGCTAGCCGGTCGGCGAGGGACTGCGCGGCGGCCGCGCTGAGACCGCGCAGGGTCAAGGTGGCTTCGACAATCCGCCCCACCGGCTTCAGGCGGAGGGCCGCCAGTTCGCCCGTGGTGCGGCCCAGGGCGTCGTCGATGGCGGCCAGGGCGGCGTGCGGATGGGGCGTAGCGAAGACGAAGACCTGCAAGGCTTCCGGGGCGGGTTCAGCCAACGACATGGACGCGCCTCCCGCTGGAGCGGCCGCTTGTCATGATGATCGTGGGCTTGGCGATGGCGATCGGGCGGAGGGTCATGGCGGTGTCCTTTTCGGGTTGGGGACGGCCGCGTATGAAAAAGCCCCGCGGCCTGGGGCGCGGGGCGGTCGATCTTCTAAAGATCGTGGCGTCGTCCTTAGGACGTGCGCCGGCGCCCCGCGTGGCGGGTGATAATCATCGACATTTTGATCATCGCAGGCGCGCGTACGCCGCCGCTGGCCGGGGAGCCGGCGGTGGTCAGTGCGGCGATGGACGTAGTCGGGCTCATGGCCGGGACAACTCCTGCCCGCGCTGGATAGCCGATCGCCGGGAAAAGCGAAAGGCCGCCCCATTGCTGGGACGGCCTTTCCATAGTCGGACCGCTTAGCGGTTGCGCGACCTTGCCTAGGCTAGGCGCGGACCCCGTTCACGGAGGTCCAGGTCGTGAGCTCCGCACCGCGGATGAAACTATGAGACACTGGATCACCTCCTTTCTGAAGTTGGACAGACATTCAGAATATGGGGGGCGTTTTTCGAGTCTGCCAACGGTTCATTCCGCCGCAGCGGTCGTCGAAGCCATGAAGGGCGTCATCACGGCGCCAGCCGCCGCCTGCTCACGCAGGGACTGCCGGCGGCGAAGGTGGGGCACGGGCCGCGAGGTCTTGTCGAGCGCAGCGAGCGTCGCGCGGTAGCCGGCCTCCACGGCCTCGTCGTAGGCGCGCCAGTCGCGGATTTCGATGCCGGACACGTCGGGCTGGATAAGGACGTCGGTGGCCTCGCGCGCGGCCGCCAGGTCCCGGCCGGTGGAGACCGTGGCGGTCCGCATCAGCAGCGACACGATGGGCGGTCCAAGCCGCCACTGGCCGGAGCGGATCCAGCGCCACACCGAAGAGGGGCGGGCGACGTCCTTGGCGGTGATGCTGCGCGCCGTCGTCACGTCCACCCCCACGATGGGCCCGAGGTGCGCCGCGCGCATGATGTCGGCCGGGAAGTTCTTCATCACCGCCCCGTCGACCAGTACATTCGGCCCGTCGGTCGCGGGCGGCATGACGCCGGGCAAGGCGATGGAGGCTCGCAGCGCGTGTCGCAGCATCCCGCGCCGGTGCAGCTGATAGGCGCCGGTCGTCAGGTTCGACGACAGGCAGAAGAACGGCAGCCAGAGGTCGGCGATCTGGGTGTCGCCGAAATGCTGAGCCAGCCTGTCGCTCACCTTCAGCCCGTGGGTCATGGCGAGCAGGGGCAGGGCTATGTCGTCGAGCGGGCTGGTGTCGACGAACGCCTCGTGCAGGCGCGCGTCCATCTCGGCCTCGCCCCAGCCCATAGCGACCCCGGCCCCGACGATCGCGCCCATAGACGAGCCGCCGACGAAGTCGATGGGCACCTGCCGCTCGCGCAGCGCCTTGATTGCGCCGACGTGGGCATAGGCGCGCGCGCCGCCGCCGGACAGGACCAGACCCACCGACTGGCCGGTCAGCACCCGCGCCATCCGCTGGAAGTCGGGCGCCGCGCCCCGCCGCAGATGGAAAATCCGCGTGGCGCCGGTGGCGTCCAGCCAGGCCTCTGACCCATGCGGCCGCACCGCGTCGGCCGGCTGCATGAGGATCAGGTCGACAAGGCCCTGCTCGTGCAGGGTCGCCGCGCCCGGCAGGCGATCGTGAGCCTCCGCGGTCCGGTCGCCGCGGCCGACCCGGAACAGGCGGTCGACCTGGCGTGGCACGAAGGGCGCCCAGGCCGTTTCGTCGCGCTCGGCGACATAGAGGACGAAATCGTGGACCCGCTCGACCTCCGAGAACCATTCCGTGGGCGCGCTGGCGGCCTCGGAGCCGACGGTGGTGACGGCATAGCCCAGGGCTGCGATCTCTCGCTCCAGGCGCTCCACGATCGGCCGCAACGGGCCGGGCCGGCCTGCGGGCACGAACCCGAACACCGAAGGCTCGCCGACCGGACCCCGCCGCGCGGTCTGCCGGCTGCGCAGGATCATCAGCCGGGCCAGTTCCGTCATCACCGCGCCGTCGGCGTCGCAGGCCTCGAAGAAGGCGTCCTTGGGCACGGCGAAGATCTCGGAATCGCGCAGGGCGTAGACGTCGGCGGAGTGCGGGATGCCGGCGATCAGCGCCATCTCGCCGGCGGGCTCGCCAGGACGGATCACCCCCAGGAACTGGGACTCCTGGCCTTCCTCATGCCGGAAGGCGCCGAGCCGACCCGTGCGCACGACGTAGAGCTGGTCCGAAGGATCGCCCTGGCCGAACAGCTTCGATCCCCCCGGCAGAGAGAACCATATGGTCTCGCTCCGCGCACGCGGCTGGCGGAACAGCCGCGCGAGGGCCGAATCGACCGGTATTTCGGGTAGGGGACCCACGACGCGCGAAGGGTAGCGCCCCGGAACCGCCAGGGCTATGGCTGCGCCTCGCGCCCGAAGGAGTCTGTGGCATGACCAATGAGATCGCTCACCCGCTGGTGGAGTTTCCGGACGTGAGCGCCACGACGGAGCTGGTGCACATCTCGGCCACTCAGTCGGGCTCCGTCACGGTGACCATGAACCGCCCCGCGAAAAAGAACGCGTTCGAGGAGGGGCTGATCTCCGCCCTGTCCGAAGCGTTCGACACCCTGGCCGGCGCCGAGGGCGTGCGCGTGGTCTTCGTGCGCGGGGCGGACGGGACGTTCTCGGCCGGCGCAGACCTCGACTGGATGCGGGCCGCGATCGACCGGACCGAGGCCGACAATCGCGCCGATGCGATGGAATTGGCCAAGATGCTCAAGAAGCTGCGCGACCTGCCGGCCCTGACGGTGGCCCTGGTGGAGGGCGCGGCGTTCGGCGGCGGTGCGGGCCTCGCGGCCGCCTGCGACATGGCCATCGCGACGGCGGACGCCCGGTTCAGCTTCTCCGAGGTGAAGCTCGGGCTCCTGCCCGCGACCATCAGTCCCTATGTGATCGAAGCGGTCGGGCCGCGAACCGCACGCGCCCTTTTCGCCACCGCCCAGGTATTCGACGCTGCCTATGCCGAGAAGATCGGGCTGGTGACGCAGACGGTGGCCGACGTGGCGGGCCTGCGCGCCGCGGCCCACGCGGTCGCAGCGGGCATGGTCGCCTGCGCACCGGGCGCGGTCGAGGCCTCGAAAAGGCTTGTCGACGACGTGGCAGGGCGGCTCATCGACCGGGACCTCATGGAGCTGACCGCCCATCGCATCGCCGCCGCCCGGGTCGGCGACGAAGGACAGGAGGGCGTCCGTGCGTTCCTGGAGCGGCGCAAGCCCCTCTGGGCCGAGTAGCCGCACTTCCCAACCGCAGGGCCTCGGCCTAATCCAGGCCCGATGGCTCTGCACATGATCAAGCTGGTGGTGGGCACCGCCACCATCGAGGACCTGCTGGACTGGCGCGCCGGCCACGCCGGGCCAGGCGAGCCCTGGATCCTGCGCACCCGCATGACGCCCAAGCGCGGCGCCGAAATGGTCGATGGTGGTTCGATCTACCGCGTGTTCAAGGGCGTGATCCTCTGCCGTCAGCGGATCCTGGCGGTGAACACCGTGGGCGAGGGCGCCGCCGCCCGCTGCGAGATCACCCTGGACGAACAGATCGTGCGCGTGGCGCCGACGCCGCGGCGCGCCTTCCAGGGCTGGCGATATCTGGAAGCCTGCGATGCGCCGCCGGACCTCGACGCCGAGGCGTTCGGAGAGGCGCCGGAGGAGCTGGCCCGCCAGCTCCGCGAGATCGGCGCCTGGTAGGGCGTCAGTCCCCGAGGTTGTCGATCAGCCGAGTGCGGCCCAGGTGCGCGGCGCCCAGCACACGGACAGGGCCCGACGCGGGACCGGGGCCCAGGCGCTCCAGGGTCTCCGGAACGCGCGCCTCCACATAATCGACCTTCCGGAATCCCGCGGCCAGCAAGGCGGCCACGGCCGCCTGTTCCGCGGCGGCGACGGGTTCCCCCGCGCGCACCCTGGCGAGCACCTCGCGCAGCACCGCGTTCAGGCGCGCCGCCACGGGCCTTTCGGCCTCGCTGAGGTAGGCGTTGCGCGACGACAGGGCCAGGCCGTCGTCCGCCCGGGCGGTCGGCCCGCCGACGATCTCCACCGCCAGGTCCAGGTCTCGCACCAGCCTGCGGATCACCGCGAGTTGCTGGAAATCCTTCTCGCCGAACACCGCCACATCCGGCGCGCACTGGTTCAGGAGCTTGGTGACGACCGTGGCCACGCCGGCGAAGTGGCCGGGCCGGGCCTGGCCATCCAGGGGCTCCGAAACGCCGGCCACCGTGACGGTCGTCGAGGCGCCGGGCGGGTACATCTCCGCGACCGAGGGAGCGTAGAGCAGATGGCAGCCCGCGCTCTCCAGCAGGCCCGCGTCCCGCGCCTCGTCGCGCGGATAGGCGTCGAAGTCCTCGTTAGGCCCGAACTGGGTCGGGTTGACGAAGACGCTGGCCACCACCCGGTCGGCGCGGGTCCGCGCAAGCCGGACCAGGGACAAGTGCCCCTCGTGCAGGGCGCCCATGGTGGGCACGAACCCGACGCGCAGGTCCGCCCGGCGCCAGGCGGCGACCTGGGCGCGGAGGTCGGCGATGGTTCGGACGATCGGCAGCTCTGGCATCCGCGCGGCTTATGGTGCGCGGCGGAGGCCAAGTCCATCCACAGCCGCGCGACCATACGCACGTTGACGCTGCGGCGTGGGGCGCGCTCACCTGCTATTCGTTAATGAGTCGGCCTGCTTGGCCGTCTGGGGGAGCTGAAGATCATGGGCCAGGCCAGCGTCATCGTGGTCGGCAATGAGAAGGGCGGGGCCGGCAAGTCCACGCTCGCCATCCACATCGTCACCGCCCTGCTGCACGGCGGGGCCAAGGTCGCGGTCCTCGACCTCGACCTGCGCCAGCAGACTCTGGGGCACTTCTTCGCCAATCGCGCGGCCTGGCTCGCGGCCAACGGGGCCGAAGCGCCCATGCCGATCCAGCATCCGATCAGCTCGGCGGGCGACGCCCTGGCCAAGGCGCCCGATGCCGAACAGCTGTCGCGCTTCGAGGAGGCGTTCGCTCAGGTGGCGAACGAGGCGGACTTCGTCCTGATCGACACGCCCGGCGCGGACACCGCGATCATGCGCGCGGCCCACGTGAAGGCCGACCTGATCGTCACCCCCATGAACGACAGCTTCGTCGATTTCGACATGCTGGGCGTCGTGGATCCCGTGACCCTCGAGCTGAAGCGCCACAGCCTCTACGCCGAAACCGTCTGGGCCTGCCGCAAGGAGCGGGCGACGCGCGAGCGCAAGCAGATCGACTGGGTCGTGCTGCGCAATCGCCTGGCCCCTACCGAGGCCCGGAACCGCCGCCGCCTGGACGAGCGGGTTTCGTCCCTCGCCAAGAAGGTGGGTTTCCGCGTGGGCCCGGGCCTGCGCGACCGGGTGATCTATCGCGAGCTGTTTCCCTTCGGGCTGACCGTCGCCGACCTCTCGCCCGCCATCCGCCCGGTCGCCATGAGCCTGCAGCACGTGGCCGCGCGCCAGGAACTTCGGGCCGTGATGGTCGCTCTCGGCTTCAATGGGCTGGACGAAGGCGAGCGGATCGCGGCTGAGTAGCCGATGCTCTACATCGCCCTCGGCGGCGCGCTGCTCGTTGGCTACCTCTGGCTGACTCGGGGCAAGGCCCCCCTCCTGAAACGCCGTGAATGGCGCGTCGTGACTGCGGCCCTCGCGCTGGCGGCCTTCACCGGCGCCGTCTTCGTGGGCGTGCGCGGGTCGTGGGGCACGGCCATCGTGCTCGTGGTCGTGGGGCTCTGGC
The DNA here is from genome assembly GCF_001824475.1 of Phenylobacterium sp. RIFCSPHIGHO2_01_FULL_69_31. GTDB lineage: Bacteria > Pseudomonadota > Alphaproteobacteria > Caulobacterales > Caulobacteraceae > Phenylobacterium. The sequence goes on from NZ_MHXN01000013.1 coordinate 74,077, forward strand.
TGGCGGCGTCTGCGCGCAAGACCACCCCGATCGCTCCGCCGCCTCCCGCCGCCCGCATGAGCGAGGCCGAGGCTCGCCGCATTTTGGGCGTCGGCGTCGAAGCAGGTCGCGAGGAGATCCAGGCCGCCTACACCCGCCTGATGCGCGCGGTGCATCCAGACAAGGGCGGCACCGCTGGCCTCGCCGCCCAACTCAACGCCGCGCGGGACCGGCTGCTGGGGCGCGGATAAGGAAGAGGCCCCGGCGGAACCGGGGCCTTTGGACCATCAAGGGTGAGCGTTTCAGCCGCGGCCGGGCGGCATGACCATGCAGGGCTGCTTCTTGGCCTTGAGCGTCTTGCAGGCGTTGCGCGCCTCGCCCTCGGACATGCCGGAGAACCGGGCGCGGTACTTGCCGCCGTCTTTTTCGGCGACGCCGCGGGCGTCGTCGAACTGCTTTCCGAACCGCTTCTCGACCAAGGCGAGCTGCTCGCGCGCGTCGGCGCGGCTGGAGAAGCTGCCGACCTGGACGGTCCAGCGCCCGGCGGCCTCCTTCTTGCCCTTGCCGTTCAGCTTCGGGACGTTCTTGGGCTCGACGATTTGAATCTTCGAGGCCCGCGACGGCGGCGTCGAGGAGGCGAGGGCGACCTTGAGGCCCGCCTCGGTGTCCCCCTGCTGCATGGAGGGCTGGGTCGCCTCGGCCAGTTGCGGCGGTTCGAAGAAGTTCTGGGCGACGGTGATCTGCTCGCCACGGGCTCGGCGGTCCAGCACGTCGAAACCGGTCAGCAGCAGGCCTTCGGCCACCTTGTTGCGCGTCGCCACGGTGGGCCCGCCCAGGACGATGGCGATGAGGCGGCGATTGTCGCGCACGGCCGAAACCGCGAGGTTGAAGCCCGAGGCGTTGGTGAAACCCGTCTTCAGCCCGTCCACCCCGTCCATCGTGTAGAGCAGGCCGTTGTGGTTGCGGATGTTCTGGCCGCGGAACGCGAAGTTCTTGGTCGAGAACAGGCGATAGTACTGCGGATAGTCGCGCATCACCGCGCGCGAAAGGATCGCCAGATCCCGGGCGGTGGACAGGTTGCGGCTGTCGGGCAGCCCATGCGGGTTGGCGAAGTTGGTGTTGCTCATGCCGAGCTCTTGGGCCCGCAGAGTCATGAGCGTGGCGAAGCGCTGCTCGGTGCCGCCCAGCTTCTCCGCCAGGGCCACCGCCGCGTCGTTGGCCGAGCGCGTCACCATGCCCTGCATCGCCTGCTCAACCGTGATCGAGTCGCCGGCCCGGATGCCCAGCTTCGTCGGCGCCTGCGCGGAGGCGCGCGGCGAGAACACGACCGGATCGTCTAGTTGGATCTTGCCCGACGCCAGCGCCTCGAACGCCAGGTACAGCGTCATCACCTTGGTGATCGAGGCGGGATACCGCGGCGCGTCCGCGCGTTTGGCGTACAGCACCTCGCCCGTCTTCGCGTCCACGACGATGGCCGCGTATTTCGACGAGTTTTGCGGGATGAGCTGGAAGTAGGGGACCTGCGCCATGGCAGGCGAGGACGCCCCGCCGAGGGCCGTGGCCGCAGCCAGACCGAGGGTAAGCAACAGGCGGCGAGCGTGCTGGATCATGCTTCGTCCGTCGAATCAAAGCGTTGACGCGGCCACTGCGCCGCGCGGGAAGTTCGTATCATGCGTCCCGCACCCTTGCAGGAGAGTAAACAAGGATTGAACGGGCGCAATTGTCGCGGCGCCTGATGAACGGGCGGTGAAGCTTGATGGAAGCGCATTGTGCAGTGCACAAAAAGTGTTTGACTGCTGCAGTGCAACATGAGACAAGAGGGTGTGATCCAGAGGGCGTTCTGCGCCTTAAGCGCCGTCCCCCGTCCCAATTTTCCTGAGGAGCCGCCCCATGGCCGCCGCCGAAGCCGCGAAGTCCACCGTCGAGCAGTTCACCACCGCCTCCAACGTCGCCTTCAAGGAAGGCGTCGAGAAGAGCCTCGCTGCGCTGAACGAGATGAACACCCATTCCAAGAAGAACCTGGAAGCCATGGTCGCCTCGGCGACGGCTTCGGCCAAGGGTGCGGAAGCCCTGGGCGCCCAGGCCATGGCCTTCTCCAAGGCCGTCTTCGACACCCAGGTGAGCGCCGCCAAGTCGCTCGCCGGCGCCAAGAGCGTGCAGGAAGTGGTCGAACTGCAGACCGCCTTCGCCAAGTCCGCTCTGGAAACCTACATGGCCCAGTTCGGCGCGATGTCCGAGACCGTCTCCTCGTCGGTCAAGGAGTCGATGAAGCCGCTCAACGAGCGCGTCACCGCGGTCGTCGAGAAGTTCCAGGCCGTCCGCTAAGCTTCCACGAGTACGGAAGTGCGAAAGCCCGGGCCGCGAGGCCCGGGCTTTCCTGTCCCAAGTACGCGTACAGCGCCTCGTTCTCCGCCGATCGAAGCGCATTTTCTCTAAGTAAGCGTTGGGGCCGGTCCGCGAGGGCCGGCCCTTTTTCTTTGACCGGCCGCGCGCTAGACGTGGCGCCATGTCGCAAGTCGAAGAACGCCTCGCCGGCCTCGGGATCCAACTCCCCACGCCCAACGCCCCCGTCGCCAACTATGTCCCCTTCGTACGGGTCGGCGACCTAGTCCACATCTCTGGCCAGGTGTCGGTCGACGCCGCTGGCGGCGTCCGCGGGATCGTGGGCGAGGACGTGGATTTCGACACCGCGGTCCGCGCCGCGCGCATCTGCGGGGTCAACCTGTTGGCCCAGATGAAGGCCGCCTGCGACGGAGACCTCGATCGGGTCGTGCGGGTGGTCAAGCTGGGCGGCTTCGTCCAGGCGGGCCCGACGTTCTTCGACATCCCCAAGGTCGTGAACGGTTGCTCGGACCTCATGGTTGAAGCCCTGGGCGACGCCGGACGCCATGCCCGCTCGGCAGTGGGAGTCTACCGCCTGCCGATGAACTTCGCCGTCGAGGTCGACGCCGTGGTGCAGGTCCGGTGAGAGCGGCCGCGGAGAAGGGGGGCTTCGGCCAGGCCTGGGACCTCCTCTTCCACCCGCCGATCGCGCATCGTGGGCTGTGGAGCCCCGACGGCCCGCCGGAGAACTCGCTGGGGGCCTTCCAGGCGGCCTGCGCGGCCGGCTATGGCATCGAACTGGACGTCCAGCTTTCGGCCGACGGTGAAGCCGTGGTGTTCCACGACGACAAGCTGGCCCGGATGACGGGCGCGGAGGGCCGGCTTCGCGACCGCAGCGCAGCAGAACTGGCCGACCTGCGCCTGGCCGGCAGCGACGAGAAGATCCCCACTCTGCTTGAGACTCTGGCCGTCGTCGGCCACCGCGCGATGGTTCACATTGAATTGAAGACGCCCTACGGCGAGGTCGGTCCGCTGGAGCAGCGGGTCCATGAGGTGATCGCCGACCACAACGGTCCGATCTGCGTCATCGGCTTCAACCCCTATTCCCACGCTTGGTTCGCCGATCGCTATCCGGGCGTGCTCCGTGGCCTGGACAGCTACTCGTACGACAAGGCGCCCCACATGGCCGAGGATCAGCGCCGGGCGTTCGCCGCGCTGGAGCATGTGGAGATCGCCAGGCCGCACTTCCTGGCGCTCGGCCTCGACATGCTGCCGAACCCCAAGGCGGCGGCGATGCGGGCGCGGGGCATGCCGGTGATCGCCTGGACGGTGCGCGACCCGGCCCAGTGGGAGGCGGTCAAGGACGGCTGCGACAACCTCATCTTCGAAGGGTTCGCTGCGTGAGGCTCACGCCGGCGGTGAAGGTTTGCCGCCGTATCTCCGAGATCGGCCGCGAGGCCTGGGACGCCTGCGCCGACAATCCCGCCTACGACCAGAACCCCTTCATCCGGTTCGATTTCCTGCACGCGCTCGAAGAGGCGAACTGTGCGGTCGAGCGGACCGGGTGGGGGCCGCAGCATCTTGCAATCGAGGACGAGGACGGCCGGGTGGCGGCGGTGATGCCGCTCTATCTGAAGAGCCACAGCCAAGGCGAGTACATCTTCGACCACGCCTGGGCCGACGCCTATGAGCGGGCAGGGGGCCGCTACTATCCCAAGCTGCTGTCCGCCGCCCCATTCGTCCCCGCCACCGGCGCCCGCCTCCTGGCCCGGCCCGACGTAGACCAGGAAGAAGCCTGGCGGCTGCTGCTCGGCGGCGGACTGACCCTATGCGAGCGCTACGGCGCGTCCGGCCTGAACCTGAACTTCCTGACCGAGGCCGAGTGGCGCTGGATGGGCGAGCAGGGCCTCGGGCGACGCGAGGGCCAGCAGTACCACTGGGAGAACCGTGGGTATCGCGACTTCGACGACTTCCTGGGCGCGCTGTCGTCCGGTCGCCGCAAGACGATCCGCAGGGAGCGGCGTGACGCGCAAGCGGGCGTGGAGATCCTTCGGCTCACCGGCTCAGACCTCACCGAGGATCACTGGGACGCCTTCTTTGGCTTCTACATGGACACCGGGTCGCGAAAGTGGGGCCGGCCGTACCTGACGCGCGCCTTCTTCTCGCTGCTGGGCGAGCGGATGGCCGACAGGGTCCTGCTGGTGATGGCCCGCAAAGACGGATGCTGGGTCGCGGGCGCCCTGAACCTGATCGGCGGCGACTGCCTCTATGGTCGCCATTGGGGCTGCGTGGAGGAGGTTCCCTTCCTTCACTTCGAGCTCTGCTACTACCAGGCCATCGAGTGGGCCATCGAACAGGGCCTGCCCCGCGTGGAAGCCGGCGCCCAGGGCCAGCACAAGATCGCTCGCGGATACCTGCCCAGGCCGGTCTACAGCGCCCACTACATCGCCGATCCCGCGCTGCGCGGCCCGGTCGAGCGCTTTCTGGAGCAGGAGCGGGCGGGGGTGGAGCAGGAAATGGAGTGGCTGGAGGAGGAGTTCTCGCCGTTCCGCGATCAGCTCTGACGCGGGGCTTGCAAGCTCCACCGACGTTGGTAGCAGCTCGGCCGTGACGTCCGGAGCTGCCTGATGACCCTTCGCACCCTCGCCATCACCTTCGCGGGCCTCGCAATTCTGTGCTCGCCGGCGCGGGCCGCAGAGCCGTCGCGGGCCTATGGCGCACTGTTCGATGAGGTCTGGAAGGTGGTCGACGAGCGCTTCTATGACCCTGGCTTCCACGGCCGGAACTGGACGGCGATCGGCGCGCGCTATCGGGCGCGGCTGGGCGAGGCGCAGGACGACGCCGGCTTCGCGCGCCTCGCCAACGGCATGCTGGACGAGCTGGATGTCTCCCACCTCTACCTGACCCCTCCGGCCGCCAGCGGCGCCAGAGGTGTCGGCATCGGTGCGCTCACAGAGAGGATCGGCAAGGACGAGGTGGTGGTCGGGGTCGTGCCGCTCAGCGACGCTCAGCGGCAAGGCCTGCGTGTGGGTGATCGGATCGCCAACCCAGAAGGGCTGCGTGGCGGGCTCGGCCAGCCGACGACTCTGCAGGTTGTAGGCTGCGACGGGGCTCGGCGCACGCTTGTCATCCGTCATGAGAGCGCGGCCTGGCCCCTGCGTCATCCGGGCTTCGAGTGGCGCAGGATCACGGTCCGGCCGGGGGTGAAGCTGGGCTACATCCGGGCCGACCGCTTCGACGACGGCGCGGCGGCGTTGGCCGACCAGGCGATGGCTGACTTGGCCGACACGCAGGGCCTCGTCATCGACGTGCGCAGCAACACCGGCGGGAACATGTCGGGCCTGCGGCTCGTCAGCTACTTCAGCGGGGAGAGCAGGCCGGCGGTGGCGCTGCTGGGACGCAGTTATCTCGCGCCGCTGGGCCGGCCGGCGACGGCCGCCGATCTGGCCAGGCTGCCGCCCGTGCGCGGCGCCTATACGACCGAGGCCGTGGTCGGGGCGATCAAGGCCGGGCAGGGCGCTGCAGTCTTCCACTCAGAAGACCTTGGGGCCAAGCGCTACAAGGGCAGTGTCGTGGTCGTGACCTCCACCGAGACCGCCAGCGCCGGGGAGGGCTTTGCGATCATGATGCGCGAGCTGGCGGGGGCGAAGCTGATCGGACGCCCAACCGCCGGGTATCTGTTGAGCAGCGACGTGATCCCCCTGACCGGCGGCTGGCGCCTGACCCTGCCGGTAGATGGCGTCTGGGCGCCCGACGGCCGCGACTATGCCGACAAGCCGGTTCAGCCCGACGTGCATCTGACGCGCACGGCCGCCGATGTCTGCCGGGCGAACGACCCGGACCTTGCCAAGGCGGTCGAGCTGGTGACCACGCCCTAAGAGCGCTCGTAGGCTTGCTTGACCAGCCTCGCGACCCCGGCATCCACCTCGGCCGGCGAGGCCAGCACGAGCACCGACTTCAGCCGTTCGCTCCAGCCCTCGTTTTTCGGAGCTTCCAGGCGCGGGTCTGCGGCCGGATCGACAGCGAGGCCAAGGCGCGCGCCGCCGCCCCTGGTCGGGCGGATCGCGGCGAACTGTACGTCCTTCGAGAAGGCCGTGAACCCCTTGCGCCGCGCCGACACCAGGCCGGGCAGGGCGGCCACCGCGGCTTCGATCGCCTCCAGGATCGCGCGAGATCCGGCGTCGGCCCAGAGGGCGTCGCGGAGGTTGTCCGGCTGCGCCCAGACCGCGGCCTCGGGGAACGCCGTGCCGAGGATCACGCTTGCGCGGTTCGTGCCAATGCCGTGTTGGGTCTTGAACCAAGCCTTGCGCGCGCCGGGTCTGGTTTCCGGGCAGGTGCGCGCGATGGCCACCCATTCGTCCAGGGTCCTGCCAGTCTCTCGCTCCATGCTCTCAAGGATCGAGGCGAACCACTTCTCCTGCCGCGCGGTCATCGTGGCCGGCTTGTCCGCTTGCGACATTCCAGACTCCCGGGCGATTTGCTACGCGTGACGCCCCACCTGAGGAGCACGGCGCATGAGCTTGGACGGGACCTATGACGCGGGCAACATCTTCGCAAAGATCCTGCGGGGCGAAATGCCGTCGGCGCGGGTATTCGAAGACGAGCACGTCTTCGCCTTCATGGATGTCTTTCCCCAGGCCAAGGGCCACACCCTGGTGATCCCGAAACACTCCCAGGCGCGGAACTTCCTGGAAGCCGAGCCCGAGATCGTGGGGCCGCTGATGCTGGGCGTCCAGCGCGTGGCGCGGGCGGTCCGCGCCGCCCTCAATCCCGACGGGCTGGTGATCACCCAGTTCAACGGCGCGCCGGCCGGCCAGACGGTCTACCACCTCCACTTCCACATAATCCCGCGCTGGGAGGGCGTCCCGCTCGGCCGGCATGGCGAAGGGATGGCGGACCCCGGCGAGCTGAAGGCGCTCGCCGAGCAGATCGCAGCGAAGATCAGCTGAAGAAATTTCCACCTGGCGACGTGCGGGCCCTGCTTGCAACCGGCGCGACGTTGATGAAGCTTCGCGCCGGGCCGTTGCCGGAGTGCGTGCGTGAGTCTGTTCTCGTTGTTCGGAGCCGGCCGGAAGCCGGCAAGGCCGTGGTTCGAATCCGACCAACTGGATGAACACCTGTCCCGGTCGGCGTTCGATCCGGCGACCGAGACCTTCATCCGCGATTTCGCCCGGGACGGCGCCGCGGCCATCGATCTCGGCGATGCGGCGCGCGGCCTCTGCGACCAGGCCATCGCCGAAACCGAAGGCTACTTCGTGGACGGGGTCAACCGGGTGCAGGACGCCTGGTACCGCTCGCCGGCGGTCCGCAAGCTGGCGGCCTGGCCCGAGGTTCGCCGGCTACTGCGGGCTGCCTACGGGCGGGATCCTTTCCCATTCCAGACGCTCAACTTTCGGCAGGGCAGCCAGCAGCATCTGCATTCCGACACCATCCACTTCCACAGCGTCCCCGAACGCTTCATGTGCGGGGTCTGGATCGCGCTGGAGGACGTCCGCCGCGAGGCCGGGCCGCTGGCCTATCTCAAGGGCAGCCACAGGCTGCCGGTCCTGACCATGCGCGACGTCGGCGTGAACTCATCCGAGCCAAGCGCCGAGGACTACGTCCGCTCCTATATTCCGCGGTTCGACGCGGCCATGGAGGCGGCGCAGCTGCCGCTGGCGTGGGCGGTGATTCCGAAGGGGTGGGCGTTCGTCTGGGCGGCCAACCTCGCCCACGGGGGATCGCCGATCCAGGACCCCGGCTCCACGCGCCGCAGCCTGGTGGTGCACCACTACTTCGAGGACTGCCTCTACTATACGCCCATGCACTCGGACGAGCCGGACGGCCGATTGCACATGCGGCTGCCCTCCAACGTGCGCACCGGCTGGTGGCGCTGGCCGACCCGCAATGGCCGCCCGGCGCGGCTGTCTAGGCATCTGATCGCCGCCGCCTGGGTGCGCGACCGAAGACGGCGTCCGGCGGCGCTCTAACGACCAAAGAAAAGGGCCTCAGACGGAAGTCCGAGGCCCTGGTCTTGTCGGTTTAGCCGCGGGTCAGTCGACGACCTCGGCCTCTTCGGCCGGGTTCTCGACGATCGGAGCGCCGCGTTCGCGCTCCTCGCCCTCGATCTCGAACGCCAGCTTGCCGTCCTTGAGGATGACCTTGACGTGGCCGCCCTTGGTGAGGCGTCCGAACAGGATCTCGTCGGCCAGCGGCTTCTTGATGTTCTCCTGGATCACCCGGGCCAGAGGCCGGGCGCCGTAGAGTTCGTCGAAGCCGTTCTTGGCCAGCCAGTCCGCCGCGTCGTCGGCCGTCTCGATAGTGACGTGACGGTCGGCCAGCTGGGCTTCCAGCTGCATGACGAACTTCTGCACCACCTGGCGGATGATCTCGGGCGTCAGCGGCCGGAACTGGACGATGGCGTCCAGGCGGTTACGGAATTCCGGGGTGAACAGGCGCTTCAGAGCCTCTTCCACCTCGTCGTCCGCCTTGCCGCGGCCGAAGCCGATCGAGTTCTTCTGCGCATCGGACGCGCCCGCATTGGTGGTCATGATCAGGACCACGTTGCGGAAATCGATCTTCTTGCCGTTCGAGTCGGTCAGCTGCCCGTGGTCCATGACCTGGAGCAGGATGTTGAAGACGTCGGGATGCGCCTTCTCGATCTCGTCCAGCAGGACCACCGCGTGCGGATGCTGGTCGACCGCGTCGGTCAGCAGGCCGCCTTGGTCGAAGCCCACGTAGCCGGGAGGCGCGCCGATGAGGCGGCTCACGGTGTGGCGCTCCATGTACTCCGACATGTCGAAGCGCAGGAGCTCGATGCCCAGGGTCGACGCCAGCTGGCGGGCCGTTTCGGTCTTGCCGGTGCCGGTAGGCCCCGAGAAGAGGTAGCAGCCGATCGGCTTGTTGGCGTCGCGTAGCCCAGCCCGGGCCATCTTCATGGCCGAGGAGAGCTGGTCGATGGCGTTGTCCTGGCCATAGACCGCGCGCTTCAGGTCACCCTCGAGCTGCTTCAGCGCCTCGGTGTCGGACTTGGAGACCGACTTCGGCGGGATGCGGGCGATCTTGGCCACGACGGCCTCGACCTCCTTCAGGCCGATCGTCTTCTTCCGCTTGCCCTCGGCCAGCAGCATCTGCGAGGCGCCGGCCTCGTCGATGATGTCGATCGCCTTGTCCGGCAGCTTCCGGTCAGTGATGTACTTGGCCGACAGCTCCACCGCCGCCTTGATGGCGTCGTTGGTGTAGCGGAGCTTGTGGAACTCCTCGTAGTAGACCTTCAGGCCCTTCAGAATCTTGATCGTGTCGTCGATCGTGGGCTCGTTCACGTCGATCTTCTGGAAGCGCCGGACCAGGGCCCGATCCTTCTCGAAGTGCTGGCGGAACTCCTTGTAGGTCGTAGAGCCCATGCAGCGCAGGGTGCCCGAGGCCAGGGCAGGCTTCAGCAGGTTCGAAGCATCCATAGCGCCGCCGCTGGTGGCGCCCGCGCCGATCACGGTGTGGATCTCGTCGATGAAGAGCACCGCGTCGGGGTGGTTCTCCAGTTCCTTGACCACCTGCTTGATGCGCTCTTCGAAGTCGCCGCGGTAGCGGGTCCCGGCCAGCAGCGCGCCCATGTCGAGCGAGAAGATGGTCGAGCCGGCCAGAACGTCCGGCACCTGCTTGTTGACGATCTTGCGCGCGAGGCCTTCGGCGATCGCGGTCTTGCCAACCCCGGGGTCCCCAACGAGCAGGGGATTGTTCTTCGTCCGGCGGCACAGGATCTGGATGCAGCGCTCGACCTCGGCCATGCGACCGATCAGCGGATCCACCTTACCCTGCTTGGCCTTCTCGTTCAGATTGACGCAGTAGGCCTCGAGCGCCTCGCCGCCGGTCTTCACCTGCGGCTTGTCCTCGTCCTCGGCGCCCTTGACCGGCTTCTGTTCCGAAGCGCCGGCCTTCTTGGCGATGCCGTGGGCGATGTAGTTCACCGCGTCGTACCGCGTCATGTCCTGCTCCTGCAGGAAGTAGGCGGCGTGGCTCTCGCGCTCCGAGAAGATGGCGACAAGCACGTTGGCGCCGGTGACCTCCTCGCGGCCGGAGGACTGGACGTGGATCACCGCGCGCTGGATCACGCGCTGGAAGCCGGCCGTGGGCTTCGCGTCCTCGCCATCGTCGACGACCAAGGAGCGCAACTCGTTGTCCACGTAGTTGGTGAGCGTGGTGCGGAGCGCGCCGAGTTCTACGTCGCAGGCGCGCATCACGCCGGCGGCGTCCTCGTCATCGATCAGGCTAAGGAGCAGGTGCTCCAGGGTGGCATATTCATGCTTGCGCTGGTTGGCGTACGCCACGGCGCGATGCAGGGATTCTTCGAGCTGGCGAGAAAATGAAGGCAAGCGCCTTAGTCCTTCTCCATGGTGCACTGCAGCGGGTGTTGGTGCCGCCGCGCCGTATCAACGACCTGGGCCACTTTTGTTTCCGCCACTTCGTATGTGTAGACCCCGCAAACGCCCACGCCGTGCTGATGGACATGGAGCATTATGCGAGTCGCGTCTTCGCGCGACTTATTGAAGAATTGTTCGAGCACATAGACGACGAATTCCATTGGCGTGTAGTCGTCGTTAAGCAACAGAACGCGGTACATCGACGGCTTTTGCGTCTTTGGCTTCGTCTGCGTGATGACCGCAGAGCGAACGCCGGTGTCAGCGCCACCATCCTTCCGTTCGCTCATCTGTCCATTCTCCAAGGGTGGGCGGCCAAACGCCGGCTGCCAACCTGATTAGATATGGAAGATATCGCCTTTTGGAAGGGTTGAATTGACGATGCTCACCCTCCACCCACAGTGATTACGAAATCCGCACTTCGGTTGCGCCCGAACGTCGCAGGCGGTTCGCAAGGTAGGAACGCGGTCCTGGACCCGTCCGGCGATCAATCGTCGTCGGAGGCCGAGCGGGCGCGGAGGATGCGGCCGGAGGTGACGGCGTCGGCGCCGAAGCGGGCCCGGATGGCGTCGATGGACCGCTCGGTCGACAGCGCCCGGCGCTCATCGCCGGCGAAGAAGTCGTCGCTGGCGGTCTCGGCGTCGATCAGGTCGGCGATCCCGATGCCGATCAGCCGCCAGGGCCGGCCGGTCGCCTCCTTCGCGAGCAGTTCGCGGCCGACCTTGAACAGGGTGTGCGCCGTCTGCGTCGCCACGGGCAGGGTGCGCCGCCGGGTCACGATCCGGAAATCGGTGGTCCGCAGCTTCAGGGTCACCACCCGGCCGGCCACCGCCCCCTGGCGCGCCTGGCGTGCGACCCGTTCGCACAGGGGCGCCAGCTTGTCCTCCAGGTCGGCGATGCGGTGCAGATCTTCGTTGAACGTGGTCTCGCAGCTGATTCCCTTGCGCGCCTCATTGGGGTTCACCGCGCGGGCGTCCCGCCCATGTGCGAGGTCGTGCAGGCGCAGGCCGTAGGCGCCCCAGCGATCGGCCAGCACCTTGATGTCCACGCGCGCCAGGTCGCCCACGGTGCGGTAGCCGGCCTTCTCCAGGCTGGCGACCATGGCCGGCCCGACCCCGGGCAGGATCCTCACCGGCTTGCCGGCCAGGAAGGTCTGCGCCTCGTGGCCGATCACCGAGAACCCACGCGGCTTGTCGAGGTCGGACGCCACCTTGGCCAGGAACTTGTTCACGGCCAGGCCGATGGAGACGGTCAGGCCGGTCTCGGCCTCGATCCGCGCCTGCAGCTTCGCGAGCGTGATCGCCGGCGGCGCGCCGTGCAGGCGCTCGGTGCCGGACAGGTCCATCCAGGCCTCGTCCAGGCTGAGGTTCTGGATGAGCGGGGTCAGCTCGGCGGCCATGCCGAGGATCCGCTTCGACTCCGCGCGGTACTTGGTGAAGTCCGGCTTGACGATCACCGCCTCCGGGCAGGCCTTCAGCGCCTTGAACATCGGCATGGCCGAGCGAACGCCCTTGATGCGCGCGATGTAGCAGCAGGTCGTCACCACGCCGCGCTTCCCGCCGCCCACGATCACCGGCACGTCGCGCAGCTCCGGCCGGTCGCGCTTCTCGACGCTGGCGTAGAAGGCGTCGCAGTCCATGTGCGCGATGGACAGTCGGCTCAGTTCCGGATGGCTGACGATCCGCGGGGAGGCGCAGTCCGGGCAGCGCCGCACCGGCTCCTCGCCCTGCCAGAAGCAGTCGCGGCAGAACGCCTTCATTCCAGGGGCCACAGCCAGGCCGCTCCCCGGACCCCGGAGGAATCCCCATGCAGCGCCCGGCGGACGGGGGTCTCGAAGACGTCGGAGAAGACGTGCGGGGCGATCGCGGCGGGCAGCCGCGGGTAGAGGGTGTCCAGGTTCGACAGGCCGCCGCCCAGGACAATCACGTCGGGATCGAGGATGTCGCAGACCACGCCCAGCGCGCGGCCCAGCCGGTCGATGTAGCGCTCCAGCGCCGCAGCGCCCGCGGCGTCCGGTTCGGCGATCACGGCCTCTGCAGGACGCCCGGCATCGCGTGCGAAGCCCGTTCCGCTGAGCCAGAGCTCCAGGCAGTTCACGCGCCCGCACCAGCAAGGGATTCCGGGGATCTCCTCCGGCCGCGGCCAGGGCAGGGGCGTGTGGCCCCATTCCCCGGCGACGAGGTTGCGCCCCTCCACCAGACGCCCGTCCACCGCGATCCCGCCGCCACAGCCCGTGCCGACGATCACCGCGAAGACCACGCCTTTGCCCGCGGCCGCCCCGTCCCGCGCTTCGGACAGCGCCAGGCAGTTCGCGTCGTTGGCGTAGCGGACGGCACGGCCCAGAACCCGCTGGAGGTCGGTGGGGAAGGGCCGGTCATTGAGGACCGTGGAGTTCGAGTTGCGCATCAGGCCGGTGGCCGGCGAAGGCGATCCTGGCCCGCCCACACCCACACGGGTCACCGCGACACCCGCCTGCCGCTCGGCCTCGGCCACGATCTCGCGGGTCGCTTCCAGCCGGTCCTCGTAGGCGGGCGGCGTGGCGCCGCGGACGCGCGCCTGGAACCGCCCGTCGGCGTCCAGCGCCGCCGCTTCGATCTTGGTGCCCCCGATATCGACGCCGATGCGGATCATCGACCCTGAATACCCGATTTGTTCCACAGGCTCACGGGTCTGCGCCGAAGCGTCGATCGGCGCAACGGCCGTTCCCTCAGCGCCAACGCCTCCAGCGAGAAAGGGTCTTCCGGCTGCAAAAGTTTACACTGTACGTTAAAGGCGTTGGGTAGCGTCCGCTGAGATGCGGCGCGCCGCAGGAGAAGCAACCATGACCGCGTCGAAAGCCGAGGGGGCCGGAGCCCCGGCCGCCTCGCCGAAGCTGGGGCTGTCGACCAAACTCTTCTACGGATTCGGGACGGTGGCGTTCGGGGTGAAGGACCAGGGCTTCTCGTCGCTCTTGCTCATCTTCTACAATCAGGTGATCGGGCTCCCCGCGGCGACGGTCGGCGCGGCGATCATGATCGCACTGATGGTGGACTCGGTGCTCGACCCGATCATGGGCCAGGTGTCGGACAACTGGCGATCGCGCTGGGGCCGGCGGCACCCGTTCATGTACGCCGCGGCCGTGCCGGTGGCCCTGTCCTACGTCCTGCTCTGGAACCCGCCGGACCTGCCGCCGTCGCTGCTGTTCGCCTACCTGGTCGTGGTGGCCATGGTGATCCGCAGCTTCATCACGATGTACGAGATCCCGTCCTCGGCGCTCGCGCCCGAGCTGACCCAGGACTATCACGAACGCACCCGCGTCTTCGCCTACCGCCAGTTCTTCGGGTGGTTCGGCGGCGTCGGAATGACCATCCTGGCGCTGCAGGTCTTCCTGCGGCCGTCCGCGGACAACCCGGTCGGCCAACTCAACCGCGACGGCTACCAGGCCTATTCCGTGGCCGCGGCCGCGGTGATGCTCGTGGCGATCCTGGTGTCGGCGGCGGGCACCCATCGCCATATCCCCCGCCTTCGCGTGCCGCCGCAGCGGAAGGTTTCGCTGCCGATGGTGTTCCGCGAGATGGCGGCGACCGTGGCCCACCGGTCGTTCCTGATGCTGATCGTCGCGGGGCTGTTCAACGCCATGGCCCAGGGCCTCTTCCTGTCCCTCAACCTCTATCTCGGCACCTATCTTTGGCAGCTGTCGTCGGGCCAGATCGCGATCTTGGCGGCCAGCAACTTCCTGTCGGCGATCCTGGCCCTGATCTTCGCGCCGCCGGTCTCGAAGGGCATCGGAAAGCGCGACGCCGCCCGCCTCATGAAGGCCTGTTCCCTGGCGTTCGCCACGACCCCCATCATCCTGCGGCTGCTCGGGGTCTTCCCGGCCAACGGTGATCCGCTGCTTATGCCGCTGCTGTTCGCAGCCGGCGCCCTTGCCACCGCCACCACGATCATCACCTCGATCCTGATCTCATCGATGATGGCGGATGTGGTGGAGGACTCGGAGCTGCGCACGGGGCGCCGGTCGGAGGGGCTGTTCTTCTCGGTCAGCGCCTTCGTGTCCAAGGTCGTGTCGGGCGTCGGCATCTTCATTTCCAGCGCGATCCTGGCGCTCGTGGCCTTTCCCAATGGCGCGAAGCCGGGACAGGTCACCCCGGAGGTCATCGAGCGCCTGGGCCTGTCCTACGTCGTGGTGCTGGCGGCGCTCTATGGCGGCGCGATTCTGGCGATCTCCCTGTACCGGATCACCAAGGCCGATCACGAGGCCACGGTCAGCAAGCTGGCGCAGAAGGCTTAAGACCGGATCGCGGCCTCGATCGCGTCGGCCAGCTCGGCCCAGTCGTCGATCCGCGGGTGCCGCTCGGACTGCGGCGCGAAGGGCCGCAGGCGCAGGTCCGCCACATGCTGGAAGGTGGCCGTGGCGGGCGAGTGGTCCTGCACCGAGTCGAGGTTCGGCAGCAGGTCGTCGACGAAGGCCGTCCTCTGGGACGTCTGCGCCACCAGGCCGGCCGCCATCGGACCCTTCGGTCCCGAGTTGAGGATCAGCGGGTGCGGCAGGCCATGCTTGCGCAGCCACTGTGTCCGCAGCCGCTCGGCCTCGGCCGGTGCGTTGGAGAGAATCAGGATCTCGGCCGACCGCGCGAGCCGGTTCAGGGCCTCGATGCCGCCGGGCGCCGGCTCGATCTCGTGGCAGTGCGTCGCGAAGAAGGCGTCGAACAGCGCCTTGCCGTCCTCGAGCGGAAGGTGCTCGGTCGCCCCGGGACGATAGATGTTCTGGAACAGCGCGAACCGCTCGATCCGCATCTCCAGGCCATGCCCGGTCAGGAAGTCGCCGAACCCCTGCATGAAGAGGCCCAGGACTTCGTCCACGTCGACCAGCACCAGGGGACGCCCGGTGGACAGGCCCAGCGAAGCAAGGCTGGGGGCGACGATGTGAGGTTGCTCGGCCAACGTTGTTCCAGCGCGGATAACGAAGTTTAAGGATATCCGGCCCGATAAGCTCCGGAAGGGTGGGAGGGCCGACTTCGGCCGAGCCCCCAGCAGTCGGGTCCTCAATGGCCAAGAAGGTCCTCATCGTCGAGGATAACGAGCTGAACATGAAGCTCTTTCATGATCTGCTCGAAGCCCAGGGGTACGAGACCCTCGAGACCCGTGAAGGGCTCGCGGCGCTGTCGCTTGCGCGCGAGCACCGCCCCGACCTGATTCTCATGGACATCCAGTTGCCGGAGATCTCGGGCCTCGAGGTCACCAAGTGGCTGAAGGAAGACGACGATCTGGCTCACATCCCGGTCGTCGCGGTCACCGCCTTCGCCATGAAGGGGGACGAAGAGCGGATCCGGGAGGGCGGCTGCGAGGCCTATATCTCCAAACCCATCTCGGTCAGCCACTTCCTCGACACCATCAAGCGCCTGCTGAACTAGCCATGTCCGCGCGCATCCTGGTCGTCGACGACATCGAATCGAACGTGCGCCTGCTCGAGGCCAAGCTTTCGGCCGAGTACTACGAGGTCCTGACCGCCAGCGATGGCCCGACGGCCCTGGCCATCGCCGCCTCGGAACAGCCCGACATCATCCTGCTCGACGTGATGATGCCCGGCATGGACGGTTTCCAGGTCTGCCGCCGGCTGAAGGACGACCCCGAGACCCGCCACGTGCCGGTGGTGCTGGTGACCGCCCTCGACGGCCGCGCCGACCGCGTCGCCGGCCTGGAGGCCGGGGCCGACGACTTCCTGACCAAGCCCATCGACGACGTCATGCTGTTCGCCCGCGTGCGCAGCCTGACCCGCCTGAAGGCCGTGATCGACGAGCTTCGCGCCCGCGAGGCCTCGGGTCGCCGCATGGGCGTGATCGCCGGCGCCGCCTCGCGCCTGGGCGGATCGGGCGGGCGTATCCTCATCGTCGACGACAATGTGCGCCAGGCCGAACGCGTCGCCGCCGAGCTGGCCGTCGAGCACCGCCCGGTGGTCGAGAGCGAGGCCTACAAGGCGGTGCTGACCGCCCGCGGCCCGGTCGACCTCGTCATCGTCAACGCCAACGCCAAGGCCTTCGACGGCCTGCGCTTCGCCGCCCAGCTGCGCTCGGACGAGGCCACCCGCAGCCTTCCGATCCTCGCCATCGCCGACTTCGACGAGCGGCAGAAGGCGGTCAAGGCGCTGGAGATCGGCGTCAACGACATCCTGGCACGCCCGATCGATCCCGGCGAGCTGGCCGCCCGCGTGCGGACCCAGATCCGCCGCAAGCGCTACACCGACTACCTGCGTTCCAACCTAGATCATTCGCTGGAGCTGGCGGTCACCGACCAGCTCACCGGCCTGCACAACCGCCGCTACATGTCCGGCCAGCTCGAGGCGCTGATGCGCCGGGCGAACCAGGGCGGCGAGCCCGTCTCCTTGCTGGTCATCGACATCGACCACTTCAAGCGCGTGAACGACAGCTTCGGCCACGACGTGGGCGATGAGGTGCTGTCCGAGTTCGCGGTGCGCCTGGCCTCCAACGTCCGCGCCATCGACCTGCCGGTCCGCCACGGCGGCGAGGAGTTCGTGGTGGTGATGCCCGATACCGACCTGGAGGACGCCCGCCGCATCGCCGAGCGGATCCGCCTCCACGCGGCCGGCGCGCCGTTCCGCGTCATGGGCGGCGAGGAACTCCTGTCGGTGACCATCTCCATCGGCGTGGCCTCCAGCTCCGGCACGGACGACACCCCCACCGCGCTGCTAAAGCGCGCCGACGAGGCGGTCTACGAGGCCAAGTCCGCCGGCCGCAACCGCGTCATCGCCCGCGCGGCGGCCTAGCGGCGTCCGTATACGAACTGCGTCAGCATCATCCGGGGCGTCGGCAGGACGTTCGGCATGGGCGCGTGCAGCATCAGCGGATGCATGACGATCACATCACCGGGATCGCCCAACATCTCGCACACGCGGACCCGGACGCCGTCGATCTCGGCCCCTTCTTGCATGAAGCGCTGGATACGGTCTTCGCCCGGGCGCGTGGACGATAGCTCGCCGAACCAGGGCGCGCGCTCGATCAGTCTGCGCCGAGCCTCGGCGGACGAACGGAGGCGGCCCTCACGCTCGACGATGGCCGCGAAGAGCCTGTGTGAGCCTGCGACGTAACCGGTGCCGCCGCCGCCCGGCCGCGACGGCTCGAGGATCACGAAGAACCGCGCGAGGGCGTATTCGCCGGGAAGCCCGCCGAGATCGATGTGCCAGTTTTCATGTGGGACGTCCCAGACCGCCT
The DNA here is from genome assembly GCF_001824475.1 of Phenylobacterium sp. RIFCSPHIGHO2_01_FULL_69_31. Lineage (GTDB taxonomy): Bacteria > Pseudomonadota > Alphaproteobacteria > Caulobacterales > Caulobacteraceae > Phenylobacterium. Next base: position 91,979 of record NZ_MHXN01000013.1, read on the forward strand.
CGCCGGTGTGGAAGGCCACCAGCGGCAAGCCCCAGCGCGTCGGCTCGGCCCATTCGCTCAGAAGATCGTCGAGCAGGCCGCGAATGGCGGGGCTGGCCATCGCATCGAACTCGCCGTCGCGCGCGGTGAGCTTGGACGGGCGGGCCGCCCGCCCTGGTCGCGCGTGCAGCTTGCGCCAGACTGCATCCCGCATCCTCTCAATGTCAGAGGCGGAGATCAGTCCGGAAAGGCGCACCACGCCGTCCCGGGCGTAGGTTTCGGCCTGATCCGCGGTGAGGCCGGTGCGGGGATGCTCCATCGGAGGCTCCTGAAAGGAAACGCCCCGCGGAGAACGGGCGGGCGGCAACTTCGCTGGGAAGTCGGGCCGTCCACCTGTTCGCCGCGGGGCGGTACCCCGCGAACACCCGCAAGGCGCGGGTTATCGATCCGCCATGCTCGCGCCGTCCCGGGGGGCCGTCAACCGGCGGTCGCCCGCTTTACGGCCAAGCCTGCGAGCCTATGCTCAGGTAAAACGGGGAGGGCGTCTTGATCCGGATTTCAGCGTGGTTGGCCGTCGTCTTCGGCTTGGCGCTGGCCGTGCTGGAGGCTGTCCGAAACTGGGGCGACTGGCAGTGGTGGCCGTTCTGGGTTGTGGACTACGTCGCCGCGACCTTGCTCGTGGTCGGCGGCGTGCTGGTGTTGCGCCGCGGCCCGGCGCACTGGCTGACGGCCGGCTGGGGTTTTGCCTGCGCCATGTTCTGGATGTCGTTCTTCGGCCACTTCGACGAGGTGCTGAGGCAGGGCGCGGCCGTGGGCGCGCGCGAACAGCGCCTGACGCTGATCATCGGAATCATGTTCGGCCTGACGATGTTGGGCTTCGTCACCGCCCTCGCCGGAACGAAAAACGCCCGGCGGTGAGGCCGGGCGTCTTCATGCGAAATCAGAGGCTTGGATGGCCTACTTGATCTTGCCTTCCTTGAACTCGACGTGCTTGCGCACGACCGGGTCGTACTTCCGCACCACCATCTTCTCGGTCTTGGTGCGGGCGTTCTTCTTGGCCACGTAGAAGTAGCCGGTGTCCGCCGTCGAGTTGAGGCGGATCTTGATGGAGGCGGGCTTCGCCATGGCTCGAATCCTAGAAGCAAGAAATGGGCGGGGCCAAACGGAGTCGCACCGCCGGCGGGTGTTCAGGAGGCGCGGAAAATACGAATCCGCGCGCGTAAGTCAACCGCTTAGGTCGCCTGCTGACACCGCGGTGGCGGGACGGGGGTTCCAGGGTGGCCTTCGTGCCATCACGGAGTATGCCCGATGCCCGTCAAAGGCCGCTGCCATTGCGGTGCGATCCAGTTCGAGGTCGGCGAGATGCCGGCCGAGCTCACCTCGTGCAACTGCTCGTTCTGCGTTCGCCGCGGCGGACTGGTCGCCTACTACAAGCCCGGGCAGTTCAAGCTCGCCACCGCGCCCAGCCGCGTCTGGACCTATCAGTGGGGCGACTACCTCGTGCAGCATCACTACTGCCCCGTCTGCGGGATGGGGACGCACTCCGAGATGCCCGGCTTCGAGAGCGGCCAGCCCGACTTCGACAACCCGAGGATCGCCGTGAACGCCCGGCTGTTCGAGGACACGTCCTGGGAGACGCTGCCCGTGAAGCACGTCAACGGGCGGGAGGACTGGTGAGCGTCGGCGAATAGTCGGTGAGCCGCAGGGTCCGGTCCTGTATCGCGCCGACCAGCCGGCCATGCTGCGCACCGGTCACGCGCTTGATCTCCGCCCATTCCGGATCGGCCATGAAGGCGGCCCAAGCGGCCTTCATCGTGGGCTCGTCCTTCCACTCCAGGAGGTAGACGAACTCCGTCTTCCCGTCGAAGCGGCTGTCCCACATCGACAGCACCTTGAAGCCGTGGCGAGCCATGATCCGCGCGCCGTGGTCGCGGAACCGGTCGTGGAAAGCCTGCTTGTTGCCGTCGAAGATCTCGTAGATCCGCAGCTGCTGCACCGGCTGGGCCGCGGCGGGCGAGGCGAGCGCCGCGGCCATGGCGGCAAGGGCGAGGGACTTCATGCAACGCTCCCGATGAGATCTTCGAGAGATAGGCGCCGCGCGGCCGGTGGCTAGAGGCTGGTCGGCCGCATTCCGCGGTCCTTGTACCGCAGGAACGGCTTCGGGCGGCTGGGGTCCTCCATCCGGGCCACGGCCTCCTTGATCATCAGGCGCGTGACGGTTGGCAGAGGCAGGCTCATGGCGTCGTCGAAGTCGACCCAGTCGATCTCCTCCAACTCGCCGCAGTCCGGCTGGCGATCCAGGCTGGTCAGCCGCTCGGCGTCCGCCATCAGGAACCAGGTGTCGAACCGCTTGCCCACGGCCGGCGGGGTGATCGCCCGGGCGACGACGTCCATGGCCTCCAGGTCCGGCAGCACGCCCTGGGCGGCGAAGGTGCTCCACGGGCCCCTGGCGCGCGCCTGGCCGGGCCGGGCCAGCAGCAGGCCCGCTTCCTCCCACGTCTCGCGTACGGCGGCCAGGGCCAGCGCCCGGCCGCGTCCGGCGGGCAGGTAACGGTCGAAGAGCCCGCCCACGTCGGGCCGCAGGTCGGTAGCGTAAGGGGCGCGATAGTCCGCCCGGTCGATCCGGCCGCCCGGGAACACCCAGCGGTCGGGCATGAAGCTGTGCCCGCCGTGGCGCTTGCCCATCAGGACGCGCGGCTTGGCGGCGTCCCGGCGGATGATCATCACGGTCGCCGCGTTCTTCGGGCGCACGGCCCGCTGGCCCGGCACGCGGGGCGGTCCCTCGGGCTTGGATACCCCGTCTTCGGATTTCGGCGGCCCGTTCGTCGTCATGAAACAACTGTATGGCCACGCCGGGCGGCGAGGGAAGGGCGCCGTGGCGGAAGGCCGCTGGCGGGGCAGCGGTGTCAGCGGCGCTTGCCGCCCATCTTTTTCTTGCGGCCGGTGCGGATGCCGGGCGGGCGGCCGCTCTTGGGCTTTCCGGGGCCGCCGCCGCCGGGCCGCCGGTCGCCGCGGGCTCGCATGCCCAGGCGGGGGCGTGGGGCGGCCTTGTCGGGGGGCGCAGGCTCGCTCAGCATCTCGAACAGCAGCCCGCCGGTGATGGGCGTGGCCTCCTCGAGGCGAACCTCCACCGTCATGCCCAGCGGCCAGCGCGCGCCGGACCGCTCGCCCACCAGAGCGTGGCTGCGGTCGTCGTGGATGAAGAACTCGCCGCCCAGCTTGGAGATCGGCACCAGGCCGTCGGCGCCGGTCTCGGCCAGGCGGACGAACAGGCCGAAGCGGGTGACGCCGGTGATACGTCCCGTGAACTCCGCGCCCACCCGGTCGGCCAGGAAGGCGGCCACGTAGCGGTCGGTGGCGTCGCGCTCCGCCGCCATGGCCCGGCGTTCGGCGAAGGTGATGACCTCCGCCGTGTCCTTCATGGTGGCGATGTCCCGGTCCGACAGGCCGTCGCTGCCCAGGCCCAGGGCCGTCACCAGCGCCCGGTGGACGATCAGGTCGGCGTAGCGGCGGATCGGCGAGGTGAAGTGGGCGTACTTGGCGAGGTTCAGGCCGTAGTGGCCGATGTTGTCCGTCGAATAGACCGCCTGCATCTGCGTGCGCAGGACCACCTCGTTGACGATGTCGGCATGCGGCCCGTCGCGGGTTTCCTCCAGCAGGCGGTTGAAGCGCTCGGTGCGCGGCGCCTCGCCCTTGGTCCAGGGCAGCCCGAGAGTCGACAGGAAGTCCACCAGCGCCTGGATCTTCTCCTGGCTGGGCTGGTCGTGGATCCGGTAGACCAGAGGCGTTTTCTTCTGCTCCAAGGTCTCGGCGGCGCTGACGTTGGCCTGGATCATGAACTCCTCGATCAGCTTGTGCGCCTCCAGGCTGGGGCGCGGCGTGATCTGGGCGATCTCGCCCTCGCGGTTGATGCTGATCTTCCGCTCCAGGCTCTCGATGGCCAGGGGCGAGCGGGCGTCGCGGCCCTTCTTCAGGCAGGCATAGGCGGCCCACAGGGGCTTCAGCACGGGTTCGAGCAGCGGGCCGGCCTTGTCGTCCGGCTGGCCGTCGATGGCGGCCTGGGCCTGTTCGTACGAGAGCTTGGCGGCCGAGCGCATCAGGCCGCGGACGAACCTGTGGCTGCGCTTGCGGCCGTCTGCCCCGAACACCATCCGTACGGCCATGGTCGCGCGGTTCTCGCCCTCGCGCAGGGAACAGAGGCCGTTCGACAGCCGCTCGGGCAGCATCGGCTCGACCCGATCGGGGAAATAGACGCTGTTGCCCTTGTCCCGCGCGATGCGGTCCAGCTCCGAGCCCGGCCGCACATAGGCGGCCACGTCGGCGATGGCGACCCAGCAGACCCAGCCGCCAGGGTTCTTGGGGTCGTCGTCCGGCTCGGCATAGACCGCATCGTCGTGGTCGCGGGCGTCCTGCGGGTCGATGGTGATCAGCGGGATCTCGCGCAGATCCTCTCGCCCCCCGAGCGTGGGCGGCTGTGCGGCCTCCGCCTCGGCCTCGGCGCCTTCCGAGAAGCCGGTGGGGATGCCGTGGGCGTGGATGGCGATGATCGAATAGGCGCGCGGCTCGTCCTCGCGCCCGACCACCTCCAGCAGCTTGCCTCGCTTGGGGCCGTATCGCGGGCCGTGCGGCTCCACCTGCGCCAGCACCAGGTCGCCGTCCCGGACGTCCTCGCCATCGGGGAGGAGCAGGGTGTCCTTCGACTTGCGATCGACAGGCTCCACCCGGATCTCGCGGCGCACCTTGCGGACCACGCCCAGGATACGGTGCGCGCTCTGGCCCAGCCGCTTGATCAGCCGCGCCTCGGTCTCGCCGTTCTCCAGCGTGACGAACCGCACCAGCAGGCGGTCGCCCAGGCCGGGAGCCCCGCCGCGCGCGTCGCCGCCAGGCGCCAGCGGCACGAGAGGCGCGTCCTCGCCACGGGTCAGTCGCACCAGGAGGTCGCCGTCAGTGGTGCGCTCGGCTACGTCCGCCACGCCCACTTCGGGCAGGGCGCCGGCCTCGGCGAAGCCCTTGCGCCCGCGCTTGCCCAGGGCGCCCTCGGCCTCCATCGTCTGCAGGAGGCTGCGCAGCACCCGGCGGTCCTCGCCCTTGAGGCCGAACGCCCGCGCGATCGCGGCCTTGTCGGTCTCGCCGCTCTCGCGGATGAACTTCAGCAGGGTTTCGCGGTCGGGCACGCCTTTCGCAAAGCGGGTCGACTTCGGCATCTTGGATCGGGCCATTGGTCGTGCTTAGCACCTTTGGCGGCTCAGCGGAGGAACGGAAGATGCTCGCCGGCGCGCATAGGTTCCCAGGCCAGGACCAGGTCGTCTACGGCCGGCCCGCCGTGGAGGTGGTGCGCGAGCTGGCGAAAGCCTGGGGCGCCCGCCGCATTCTGCTGACCACGACCCGCTCGCTGAGGGATGGCGTGGCCGCCGAGTTGGCGGCGGACCTTGGCGATCTTTGCGTGGGCCTGTTCAGCGAAATCGGCGCCCACTCGCCGCGCGAGGGCGTGATCGCCGGCGCGGCGGAAGCCCGCCGGACCGCCGCCGACCTCATCGTGGCCTTGGGCGGCGGATCGGTGATCGACGCCACCAAGGTGATGCAGCTCTGCCTCTGGGCCGGGCTGGAGCGTGCGGAGGAGCTCGACGCCTACCGGGCCGGCCGCGGGCCCGACCGCGTTGAGGTGGCCAAGGTTTCGCCCGGCCTCCGCTTCATCGCAATTCCGACCACCCTGTCCGCCGCCGAGTTCACGCCCTTTGCCGGCGTCAGCGATCCGGCCCGCCGCGTGAAGGAGGGCTACACCCATCCCATGCTGGCGCCGCGGGCGGTGGTGCTGGATCCGGCCATGACCCTGGCGACGCCGCCGCGGCTGTGGGGCTCCACCGGCATGAAGGCGGTGGACCATGCGGTCGAACAGCTCTGCCATCCGGTGCGCGCGCCCTACGCCGACGTCCTGGCCGCCGAGGGACTGAAGCGCCTCGCGCGCGGGCTCACCGCCAGCCATGCCGATCCCGAAGACCTCGGCGCCCGGATGGAGTGCCAGTTCGGCATGTGGCTGGCCATCAGCGGTGTGGGATCGGGCCGCGGCATGGGGCCCAGCCACGCCATCGGCCACACTCTCGGCGGGAGTTATGGGGTCCCGCACGGGATCACCTCGTGCGTGATCCTGCCCGCGGTGCTGGCCTGGACCCATGACGCCGCCCTCGCGCCGCAAGCCCTGATCAGCAGCCTTCTGGGGTATCAGGGCTCGGCCGCCGACGCGGTGCGCCGGCTCGCCGACGGCCTTGACCTGCCGAACGACCTCAAGAGCATCGGCATCCTCCGCAAGGACTTCCAGGCCATTGCCGAGCACACCATGCACGACGGGGGCGTGCGCTTCAGCCCCCGCCCCATCACCGGGCCGCAGGATATCGTCGAGATCCTGGAACTGGCGGCGGACTAGGCCTTCAGGAAGGCGATCATGGCCGGGTACGCGGCGCGGTCCTGCAACATGAACAGGTGGCCGCCGTCGAAGAAGCGCAGCTCCGCGCCCGGGATCCGACCCGCCATCTTCTCCAGCGTTTCGGGCAGGGCGATGCCGTCGTAGCGACCCCCGGCCACCAGGACGGGACAGGCGATGTCCGGAAGCCGATCCCAGGTGTCGTGCTTGGCCCGCGCCTCGAGTTGGCGATGCGCGCCCTCGGCCCGCCCGGGCTCGCCCGCGAACGGGTCGGCCGCCGTGAGCTCGATCAGCTTCGCGTACTCCCCCGCGTGGGCGGCCGCCCAGGTGGCGTCCCGGCGCGTGTCGCTGATCGGGATCAGGTGATGGGCGCGGGCCTCGCCCTTCAGGTCCTCGATCTCGTGGAAGGGGTACGAGGCGCCGCCTTCGCCTCCCGGCGAGGTGCAGGCGAGCACCAGCCGCGTCACCCGCGACGGATGCCGCAGCACAAGCTCCTGCGCCACCATCCCACCGAAGGAGACGCCCAGCACCAGGGCCTCCTCCCAGCCCACGTGGTCCAGCAGCGCCGCGGCGTCGTCCGCATAGTCGGCCATGGAATAGGGGACGTCGGGCTTGTCCGTCCGCCCCAGGCCCCGCTGGTCGTAGGCCACCAGGTCGAACGCGCGCGCCAGCGGCGAGGCGAAGACGTTCGGCTGCACCCGCAGGTCGCCGCCGGTGCCCGAGATGAACAGCAGTCGCGGGCCTTCGCCCGCACGCTCGTAGTGGAAGTTCAGGCCGTTGAGGGTCGCGGTAGGCATGGGTCGACCTTAGTGGTCTTCGCGCCCCATGCCACCGGACTCGCGGTCGGTTCCTAGAACGGCGTCTCGTCGTCGGTGATGGCCGCGGCGGCGGGCGCCTTCTTCGCGGCCGGCTTCTTGGCTGCGGCCTTCTTCTTGGCCGGCGCCTTCTTTGCCGTGGTCTTGGCCGCGCCGTCGGTCGCCTTGGCCTTCGTGGCGCGGGCCGCCGGCTTCTTCGCCTTCTTGCCGCCGCCTTTGGCCTCGCGTTCGGCGATCAGGGCGACCGCCTGTTCCAGCGTCACCTCCAGCGGATCGGCGCCGCGCGGGACGTTGGCGTTGGTCGAGCCGTGCTTGATGTAGGGGCCATAGCGGCCGGACAGCACGCGGATCGGCTGGCCGTCCACCGGGTGGGCGCCCAGCTCCTTCAGCGCCGCCGCCTCTGCCCCGCCTCGGCGACCGGCCCGCTTCGTGGCGATCAGGTCGACGGCGCGGTTCACGCCCACGTCGAAGACCTCGTCCGCCGTCGGCAGGTTGGCGTAGGTGCCTTCGTGCAGCACGAACGGGCCGAAGCGGCCGATGCCCGCCAGGATAGGCTTGCCGTCCTCCGGGTGCTTGCCCACCTCGCGCGGCAGGCGCAGCAGGCGCAGGCCCTTTTCCAGGTCCATGTCGGGCGCCGACCAGCCCTTGGGCAAGCTGGACCGCTTGGGCTTCTCGCCTTCGCCGAGCTGGACGTAGACGCCGAAGCGGCCGGTCTTCAGGAACACGGTCTCGCCGGTCACCGGGTCGATCCCCAGCTCCCGGTCGCCGGTCGCGCCGTCCTCCCCCTCTTCGGCCACCGTCAGCGGTCGGGTGTGGCGGCATTCCGGATAGTTCGAGCAGCCCAGGAACGGCCCGTACTTGCTGCTCTTCAGACCCATGCGGCCGGTGTTGCAGACCGGGCAGGCGCGCGGGTCACTGCCGTCGGGCTTTTCCGGGAACAGGTGCGGGCCCAGCGTCTTGTCGAGCGCGGTCAGCACGTCGCTCATGCGCAGTTCGGCCGTCTCGCCGATCTTGGCGTTGAAGTCGTTCCAGAACTCGCGGAGCAGGACCTTCCAGTCCAGGTCGCCGGCCGAGACGAGGTCGAGGCGTTCCTCCAGGCCGGCCGTGAAGTCGTACTCCACATAGCGGGCGAAATACTCTTCCAGGAAGCCGATCAGCAGGCGGCCCTTGTCCTCGGGCACGAACCGCTGCTTCTCCATCCGCACATAGGCGCGGTCGCGCAGCACCGTCAGGATCGAGGCGTAGGTCGAGGGCCGGCCGATGCCCAGCTCCTCCAGCTTCTTGACTAGGCTGGCTTCGGAATAGCGCGGCGGCGGCTCGGTGAAGTGCTGGTCGGCCTTGGCCGAGCGCACCTTGGCGTCGGCGCCTTCGGCCACCTGCGGCAGGCGGCCGCCTTCCTCGTCCTCGGGATCGTCCTGGCCTTCTTCGTAGACGGCGAGGTAGCCGGGGAAGGTCACCACCTGGCCGGTGGCGCGCAGCCCGGTCTTGCCGTCGGCGCTCTCGAGATCGATGGTCGTCCGCTCGATGCGGGCGCTCTCCATCTGCGAGGCGATCATCCGCTTCCATATCAGCTCGTAGAGGCGGCCGAGGTCTCCCTCCAGGCGCAGCTTGCCGGGGTTGCGGGCCAGGCTGGTCGGGCGGATCGCCTCGTGGGCCTCCTGGGCGTTCTTGGCCTTGCTGGAATAGAAGCGCGGCTTCTCCGGCACATATTCCTTGCCATAGAGGCCGCCGATCACGCCGCGGGCTTCGTCCAGCGCCTCGGGCGCGGTCTGCACGCCGTCGGTCCGCATGTAGGTGATGAGACCCACGGTCTCGCCGCCGATGTCGATGCCCTCGTACAGCTTCTGGGCCGTCTGCATCGTCCGCTGGGCGTTGAAGCCGAGCTTGCGCGCCGCCTCCTGCTGCAGGCTGGAGGTGGTGAAGGGCGGGGGCGGGGACCTACGGCCGGGCTTCCGCTCGAGGGCCGCCACCTTGAACGTCGCGGCCTTGACCGCGTCGCGGGCGGCAAACGCGCTCGTCTCGTTGGCCAGGTCGAACTTGGTGAGACGCTTGCCCTCGTGCTTCACCAGGCGGGCGGTGAAGGGATCGCTGCCGGCGGAGACCTCGGCCTCGACGGTCCAGTATTCCTGGGTCTTGAAGCGCTCGATCTCAAGTTCGCGGTCGACGATGATGCGCAGGGCTACGGACTGCACGCGGCCGGCGGACTTCGCCCCCGGCAGCTTGCGCCAGAGCACCGGCGAGAGGGTGAAGCCCACCAGATAGTCCAGCGCCCGGCGGGCCAGGTAGGCCTCCACCAGCTCCATGTCGAGGTCGCGCGGATTGGCCATGGCCTCGGTGACGGCGGCCTTGGTGATGGCGTTGAACACCACGCGCTGGACCGGCATGTCCTTCAGGCCGCGCTTCTTGTTCAGCACCTCCATCACGTGCCACGAGATGGCTTCGCCCTCGCGGTCCGGGTCGGTGGCCAGGAACAGGCGGTCGGCCGACTTCGCCGCGTCGGCGATCTCGGAGAGGCGCTTGGCCGCCTTGCCGTCGACTTCCCACGACATGTCGAAGTCCTCGTCCGGGCGCACCGAACCGTCCTTCGCGGGCAGGTCGCGGACGTGGCCGTAGGAGGCGAGCACCTTGAAGTCGGAGCCAAGGTACTTGTTGATGGTCTTGGCCTTGGCGGGGCTCTCGACGATGACGAGCTTCATCTAGGGTGTGTCTGATCCAAAAGAGCGCGGAAGGTGGGGGTGGTCTTGCAGGCCTGTCAACGGGCCACGACCGCGCGGTCAAGCCAGCCCCTTAAGGGGCTATTCCTTTCACCACCATCCCGCCCGGCAACAAATCGGCCCGGCCGGCGAGGGTGAGCTCCATCAGGGCGGCGAATACGGCCGGGGCCGGGGCCGCCGCGGCGCGGATCAGCTCGTCCCGGGAAACAGGGGTCGGGGAGAGGAGGTCGGCCAGCCGCTCGCGCAGCCCGTCATCGGCCTCGACCGGCGCCGGCTGGAAAGGCGCAGGCTCCGGCTCGCGCAGGCCGGTAAGGCCCTCCAGCGCCCGCAGCACGTCCTCGACGCCCTCGCAGATCGCCGCGCCCTGGCGGATCAGGTCGTTGGTCCCCCGGGCCCGCGGGTCGAGGGGGGAGCCTGGCACCGCCAGCACCTCGCGGCCCTGCTCGTTGGCCAGTCGCGCTGTGATCAGCGAGCCGGAGCGGAACTCGGCCTCGACCACCACGACGGCGCGGGACAGGCCGGCGATGATCCGGTTGCGGCGCGGGAAGTCGCGGGCGACGGCGGTGCGGCCCGGCTGGTTCTCGGACACCACGCAGCCCTGCTCGACGATCCGGGCGTAGAGATCGCGGTGCTCCGGCGGATAGATGTCGTCGATGCCGCCGCCCAGGACGGCGATCGTCCCGGTGGGCAGCGAGCCCTCGTGCGCCGCACCGTCGATGCCCCGCGCCAGGCCCGAGGCCACCACATGGCCGGCCTGTCCGAGGTCGGCGGCCAGGCCGCGGGCGAACCGTTGGCCGGCGGCCGAGGCGACCCGCGCGCCGACGATGGCCACGACCTTGCGGTCCAGGAGGCCGGGATCGCCCCGCACCCAGATGAGCGGCGGGGGTGGGTCGAGCGCTGCGAGGGCCTGGGGAAAGTCCGGCTCGCAGGATGCGATCAGGCGGGCGCCGAGCGCCGCGCCGTCCGCCAGCTCCCGATCCGCCTCCGCCGCGTTCGCGATCCGGATGCCGGCCGCCCGGCCGCCGCGGCGGGCCAGGTCGGGGAGGGCGGCCAGCGCCAGCGAGGCCTCGCCGAACCGTCCGATGAGCTGGTCGAAGGTGACGGCGCCCACGTTCTCCGTCCGCGCCAGCCGCAGCCAGTCGCGCCGCTGGGCGTCGGTGAGCTGACGGGTCACCCTTGGGCGCTCTCCGTGGATCCCTTGGCGGCGCCGATGCGGGGCTCCTGGCCCTTCAGCAGCCGCCGGATGTTCTCGGCGTGGCGCACATAGACCAGCAGCGCCATGAACAGCGCCAGCAGCGCGATCGCCCCGGGGCGGCCGAGCAGCAGGGCCACCAGGGGGGCCACGGCCACCGCCACCAAGGCGGCCAGGGAAGACATCCGGAAGAGGAAGGCGACGATCAGCCAGGTCGCCGCCGCCGCCAGCCCGACGGGCCAGGCCGCCGCCAGCATGGTGCCGAAGAAGGTCGAGACGCCCTTGCCGCCCTTGAAGCCTAGCCAGACGGGAAACAGGTGCCCCAGGAACGCTGCCCCGGCCGCCAACGACGTCAGCACGGCCTGCTGTTCCGCCGTCCCGTCGCGGGTCGCCAGCCAGGCCAGCAGCACGGCCACCGCGCCCTTGCCCCCGTCGCCCAGCAGCGTCAACAGCGCCAGATCCTTGCGGCCGGTGCGCAGGACGTTCGTCGCCCCGATGTTGCCGGATCCGATCGTCCGCACATCGCCCGCGCCGCCCAGCCGCGTGGCGATCACGCCGAACGGGATCGATCCCAGCAGATAGCCGCCGGCCAGGGCGGCTCCGATCATCACGGCGTTCAAGGACTCTGACATGGACCCTCCCAATCGCCTTGAGTCCTAGCGTGGCTCGCCGTCCGCGTCAGCGTCGGTCTCCACGGGCCATACAGACCCCCTGCGACCTGTTCAAGAACAAAAGATGAACTATGGGGCTAGGGCAGCTGCCGGTTGCGGGGGAGGGGCGCGCAATCCGGGCGAGTATAAGACTTTGGTATAGTTGCGCCTATACCATTCGATATACCTCAGGGTGTCACGATAATCTGTATATCCGCCGACGTACCCATAATGGGGTAGGTATTCTCACAACTTATACAAAGTTAAGGGTGGTTGAGCCACTCGTTCGCCGAACAACGTCATTCCCGCTGCGGCGGGAGTCTGCAGCAAGGGTTTGGTGATGAAACTGTTCGGCGGCGCCTCGGGCGCCAAGGCGGCGGATGCTCATGTTCGCAGCCTGGAAGGCATGGTCGCGGCCATCGAGCGTTCGCAGGCCGTGATCGAGTTCGAGCTCGACGGCACGATCGTCCGCGCCAACAAGAACTTCCTGGACACCCTGGGCTATGTCGAGAGCGACGTCGCCGGGCGCAAGCACGCGATGTTCGTCGACCCGCAGGAGGCGGGCAGCCCGGCCTATCGCGAGTTCTGGCAGACGCTGAACCGCGGCGAGTTCGTCGCCGCCAAGTTCCGCCGTATCGGCAAGGGCGGGCGCGAGGTCTGGATCCAGGCTTCGTACAACCCGATCCTGGACGCCGCGGGCAAGCCTGTCCGGGTGGTGAAGTTCGCCACCGACATCACCGCGACCGAACATGAGCGGATGCAGAACGACGCCGCCCGCGCGGCGACCGAGAAGGAGCAGAACGAGGTCGTCTCCATCCTGGCCGACGGGCTGAAGCGCCTCTCGCTTGGGGACCTGACGGCGACGATCACTGCTGACTTCCAGGGCGCCTATGCCCGGATCAAGGAAGACTTCAACAGCGCCACGTCCAGCCTGCGCTCGGCGATGGGCTCGGTCCTGCACACGACCGGCGCCATCCGCAGCGGCGCGGACGAGATCTCCTCGGCGTCCGACGACCTGTCGCGGCGCACGGAGCAGCAGGCGGCGAGCCTGGAGGAGACCGCCGCGGCGCTGGACGAGATCACCGCCACGGTGAAGCGGAGCGCCGAGGGCGCGAAGGAAGCCTCGGCCGTCGCGTCCGGCGCCCGGACCGAAGCGGAGCGCTCCGGCGAGGTGGTGCGCGAGGCGGTGTCCGCCATCCACGACATCCAGCAGAGCTCGGCCAAGATCTCGAACATCATCGGGGTGATCGACGAGATCGCCTTCCAGACCAACCTGCTGGCGCTGAACGCCGGGGTCGAGGCCGCCCGCGCCGGAGAGGCTGGCAAGGGCTTCGCGGTGGTCGCGCAGGAAGTGCGGGCTCTGGCCCAGCGCTCGGCCGAGGCGGCGAAGGAGATCAAGACCCTGATCTCCTCGTCCGGCGCCCAGGTCGACCGCGGCGTGAAGCTGGTGACCGACACCGGCCAGGCGCTGACCGCCATCGTCGAGCGGGTCGCCAGCATCGATGGCCTGGTGTCCGAGATCGCCCAGTCGGCTCAGGAGCAATCCACGGGGCTCGGTCAGGTGAACACTGCCGTGAACCAGATGGACCAGGTGACCCAGCAGAACGCCGCGATGGTGGAGGAGGCCACGGCCGCGGCGGCCCAGCTCAAGCGCGAGGCCGTCGAACTGGCCCAGCTGGTGGAGCGGTTCGAGGTGGGCGAGCAGGCGCCGGCCGCGGCCCGGGCAGCCCCGGCGCGGACGCCCCCCGCGCGCACCCAGAACGACGCCGCAGGCCTGCAGCACAAGCTGCGCGTCGCGGTGGGCGGCGGCGGCGCCAGCGACTGGAGCGAATTCTGATGTCGGCCGCGTTCGACACGCACGGCGCCGTCGAGCTGATCCTGCTCGAAGTGGCCGGGGCGGACTTCTGCATCGACATCCGCTCCGTGCGCGAGATCCGCGGGTTCACCGCCTCCACCCCGCTGCCCCAGGCGCCGGACTTCGTCCTGGGGGTGATCAACCTCCGCGGCGCGGTGATGCCGGTCCTGGACCTGCGGGCCCGGCTGGGACTGGGCAAGACCGAGGCGTCGGGACGGCACGTCATCGTGGTGGTCCATCACGAGGACCGCCCGGCGGGCCTCCTGGTCGACGCCGTGCAGGAGACGATGATCCTGCCGATGGACCAGCTCCAGCCGCCGCCCCGTTACGACAACGGCCCCGGGGAAGCGTTTGTCGACGCCCTGATCCCGCTGGAGGGCCGCATCCTGAGCCGGCTGCACGTGCCGTCGTTGTTGCCGCTGGAGGTTCTGGAGGCCGCCTGACCGGGCGCTAAGCCGCGTAGACCGTCCGGCCGTCCACGACCGTCCGCAGAACCTTTCCCTGCAGCCGGCGGCCGTCGAAGGGGGAGTTCTTGGACTTCGACACCAGCTTGTCGGCGTCGATCCGAACCGGCGCGTCGAGGTCGCACAGCACCAGGTCCGCCGGCGCGCCCTTGGCGATCCGGCCGGCCTGCAGCCCCAGCAGGTCCGCCGGCGCGACGGTCACGGTGCGGATCAGGTCGATCAGGGGGATCCGGCCTTCGTGGTGGAAGGCGAGCAGAGCGGCCAACAGGGTCTGCAATCCCACGGCGCCCGGCGCGGCCTCGTCGTAGGGCAGGCGCTTGTCCTCGGCCGGGGCCGGCGCGTGCGCCGAGACCACCACCTGGATCAGGCCCGAGGCCACCGCCTCGATCACCGCCTGGCGGTCGTCCTCCGACCGCAACGGCGGGTCCAGCTTGCAGAACGTGCGGTAGTCGCCGATGTCGATCTCGTTGAACGACAGGTGATTGATCGAGGTCGTCGCCGTGACCGCGAGGCCGCGGTCCTTGGCCCGCTTCAGGCTCTCCAGGGCCGCCGCTGTCGTGATCTGGTCGACGATCAGCCGCGCGCCGGTCAGCTCGGCCAGCGCCAGGTCGCGCTCCAGCATGATCTTCTCGGCGACGGCCGGAACGCTGGGCAGGCCCATGCGCGCGGCGAACTCGCCCGACGTCGCGGCCGCGCCGGCCGACAGCCACGGGTCCACGGGCCGGTGCGCGACCGGCGTGTCGAACGCCTTGGCGTACATCAGGACCCGCTGGAACACCTTCGAATCCACGATCGGCCGGTCGGCGTCGGTCACATAGAGGCAGCCCGCCTCGTGCATCAGGCCGATCTCGGCCATTCGCTTGCCTTCGCAGCCCTTCGTGGCGGCGCCCGCGGGGTAGACGTGCACCAGCTCGATGTCCCGGGCCCGGCGCAGGATGAAATCGACCACCGACGGCTCGTCCATCACCGGGTGGGTGTCGGGCTGGACGACCATGGTGGTCACGCCGCCGGCCGCGGCGGCCATGGCGGCGGACTTCAGCGTCTCCTTGGGCTCGGCCCCCGGCTCGCCGGTCTTTACCCGGACGTCGATCAGGCCCGGGATCAGGAGGGCGCCGCCGGCGTCCACCACCTCGACGTCGGCCGACAGGGCGCCGAGCCCGCCGCCGCGGACCACGTCGGCGATGACGCCTTCGGTGACGATGATGGCGCCGGGACCGTCATAGCCGCTCGCCGGGTCGACGATACGGGCGTTGGTGAAGGCGACGGGGCGCATCAGCGGTCGTTCTCCAGGCGCGCGGCCAGCGAGGTCAGCACCGCCATGCGGGCGGCGACGCCCATCTCCACCTGGTCCTGGATCAGGCTGACTGAGAGGTCGTCGGCGACCTCCGAGTCGATCTCGACGCCGCGGTTCATGGGACCCGGGTGCATCACCCGCACGTGCGGCGCGGCGAAGGCCAGTTTCTCGCGGTCCAGGCCGAAGAAGCGGAAATACTCGCGCTGTGACGGCGCCATGACCCCGTCCATCCGCTCCAGTTGCAGGCGCAGCATCATCACCACGTCGCAGCCGGCGATGCCCTTGCGCATGTCGTGGAAGACCTCGACGTTCCAGCGGTCCGCGGACGGCGGGATCAAAGTCGGCGGCCCGACCAGGCGCACGTGGGCGCCCAGCATCTGCAGCAGGGCGATGTTGGACCGCGCCACGCGGCTGTGCAGGACATCCCCGCAGATCGCCACCTTCAGCCCGGAGATGTAGCCGAACGCCCGGCGCATCGAGAGCGCGTCCAGCAGCGCCTGGGTCGGGTGCTCGTGCTGGCCGTCGCCGGCGTTGATCACCGAGCAGCCCACCTTCTGCGAGAGCAGCGACGCCGCGCCCGACGAGGCGTGGCGCACGACCAGCAGGTCGGGCTGCATGGCGTTAAGCGTCACGGCCGTGTCGATCAGGGTCTCGCCCTTGGAGATCGACGAGGACCGCGGGCTCATGTTGACCACGTCGGCGCCCAGCCGCTTTCCGGCCAGCTCGAACGAGCTCTGGGTGCGGGTGGAATTCTCGAAGAACAGGTTCATCAGCGTCCTGCCCTTGAGCAGGTCCAGCTTCTTCGAGGTCTGCCGGTTCAGGCTGACGAATCCGTCCGCGAGATCCAGCAGGTTCGCGACCTCGACTTCGTTGAGGTCGGTGGCGGACAGGAAGTGGCGTTTGGGGAACGAGAAGGTCCGCTGCAGGACCTCGTTCAGACCGGGGGGCGCGGCGCTCATTAAAGCGCGGTCTTAGAGCGGCGCGGGCGGCAAGGGAAGCGAGCGCAACGCCCGATCCCCAACTTCCTCGGCCTGCGCCGTTGCGAAGCTGTGCCGCCGGTCCCTACATCCAGGCGAACCACTCCCGGGGGAAACCGATGACCGTCTGCCTGTTCACCTTCGTCGAGCTCTATTCCAAGGGGCTCGGCACGCTCGAGAACCTGCTCACCAAGGGCGCCGCCTTCGCCGCGTCCCAGGGCGTCTCTGAGGGCGACATGCTGGACTGGCGGCTGATCGACGACATGAATCCGCTGCGGTTCCAGGCAAACGTCGTTCTCAACTTCGCCCGCCAGTGGCCGGCGCGCGCAGCCGGCCTGCCGGTTCCGGCGGACGTTCCGGAGAACCTCGACCTGGCGGGCTACAAGGCCGCCATCGCCGAAGCCAAGGCCTATCTGGCCGGCCTGAAAGCCGAGCAGTTCGAGGGGCGCGACCAGGTTCCCATCACGTTCAACCTCGGCCAGTTCGAGCCGACGCTTCCGGCGGGCCAGTGGCTCTCCAGCTTCGCCACGACCAACTTCTACTTCCACCTCTCCACCGCCTACGGGATCCTGCGCCACAAGGGCGTCCCGATCGGCAAGCCGGACCTCTTCGCCGGCGGGCTCTGATCGCGCCGTCCCCGTCCCGAAGAGGAAGGGGGAGGGGGACCACGAAGTGGTGGAGGGGGCTGCCTTGCGCCCCCTCCGTCTCGCCGCTGCGCGGCAATCCACCTCCCCCGCGTCGCGGGGGAGGAGCCTGCGGATCAGGCGGCGTTGCGCAACCGGTCCAGCGCCCCCTGGAGGATCCAGGCGGCGGCGGCCTTGTCGACCACCTCGGCGCGGCGGGCGCGGGTGGTGTCCGCCTCGTCGATCAGCATGCGGTTCACCGCCATCGAGCTCATCCGCTCGTCCCAGAACGCGATGGGCAGGTCCTTGAGGCGCAGCACGTTGCGGGCGAAGGCGCGACAGGACTGCGCCCGCGCCCCCTCGGTTCCGTCCATGTTCACCGGCAGGCCGATGACGATGGCCTGGGCCTCGCGGCTCTCCATCAGCTTGAACAGGGCGTTCGCATCGTCCGTGAACTTGGTCTTGCGGATGAGCTGCAGGGGGCTGGCGATCGAGCGCCCGGCGTCCGACACGGCCACGCCGATGGTCTTCTCGCCGAGGTCGAGCCCCACCACGGCCGCATAGCGGGGCAGGAGGGCGGGGAGGTCCAAGAGATCGACGACGGCCATGCGGCGCCTCCTAGCACGAAACCCGGATGCATCGGCCCCCTCGGCGTTTTCGCGCACCCGCTCGGCGAAGTCGCGCATTGTGGCGCTTCGGCGCGTCCGAGTATCAGCGTCGTCCGAACGACGAAGGAGAACGCCGTGGTGAACCGTCACCCGATCTGGCCGACCAAGACCCGCGACCTGCACAACCACCACATGGATTCCACCATCTGGGACCGCTTCGCCTTCCGCGACGACGACGTCATCGTGGCCACCTATGCGAAGTCCGGCACCACCTGGACCCAGCAGATCGTGGGCCAGCTCGTGTTCGCCGGGGCGCCCGATGTGCCGATCAACGACATCTCGCCCTGGCTCGACCTGCGGATCATGCCGCCGGATACGATGGCGCAGCTGGAGGCCCAGACCCACCGCCGGATCGTCAAGACCCACCTGCCGCTGGACGCCCTGACCTTTTCGCCCAAGGCCCGCTATCTGTACGTGGCCCGCGACGGCCGCGACGTGCTGTGGAGCCTTTACAACCACCACGCCAACGCCAACGACCTCTGGTACGAGCTGCTGAACGAGACGCCAGGCCGGGTGGGCCCGCCGATCGGGCGGCCCGATCCCGACATCCGCCGCTACTTCCTGCACTGGCTGGAGAACGACGGGCAGCCGTTCTGGTCCTACTGGGAGAACATCGCCACCTGGTGGGCGGCCCGCGAACTGCCCAACGTGCGCCTCGTCCACTTCAACGCGCTGAAGGCCGATCCCGAGGGCGAGATGCGGGCCATCGCCGACTTCCTGGGGTGCGACATCCCGGAGGACCGCTGGCCGGCGATCCTGGAGCACTGCTCGTTCGACTACATGAAGCAGCACGCCGAGAACGTGGCGCCCCTGGGCGGCGCGATCTTCGACGGCGGGGCGCAGACCTTCATCAACAAGGGCGTCAACGGCCGCTGGCGCGACGTGCTGACCGCCGAGGACTGCGCCGCCTACGAGGCCCGCGCCCTGGCCGAGCTGGGGCCGGACTGCGCCTACTGGCTGGCGACCGGGCAGCCGGCCGGAACCGCGCGCACGGCCGCCTAAACGCGGCCCAGCGGCGGGGATCGCTTGCAAAGGCGCCCCCGCCGCGGCTAACCCACGCCCTCTGACTTAGGAGGGCCCCATGGCCATCGACGCCGCGACCGTGCGCAAGGTTGCGAGGCTGGCGCGCATCGCCGAGCCGGAAGAGAAGCTGGAGCCGCTCGCCAAGGAGCTCTCCGGCATCATGACCTGGATCGAGCAGCTGAACGAGGTCGACACCAACGGGGTCGAGCCGATGACCACCTCGGTGGCCATGAGCCTGCCCATGCGCGACGACGTCGTCACCGACGGCGGCGATCCGGCCAAGGTGCTGGCCAACGCCCCGAAGACCGCCCGCGACTTCTTCATCGTGCCCAAGGTTGTGGAATAGCCATGTCGGACCTCACCGGGCTCACCCTGAAGGCCGCCCTCGACGGGCTGGCCGCCAAGACCTTCTCGTCGGAAGAGATCACCAACGCCCACCTCAGCGCCATCGAGGCGGCCAGCGCGCTGAACGCCTTCGTCGTGAACACGCCGGACAAGGCGCTGGAGATGGCCAGGGCCTCCGACGCCCGCCGCGCCAAGGGCGAGGCGGGGCCGCTGGACGGCGCGCCGCTGGGCATCAAGGACCTGTTCTGCACCGAGGGCGTGGAATCCACCGCCGCTTCGAAGATCCTGCGCGGCTTCAAGCCCGTCTACGAGAGCACCGTCACCTCCAACCTGTGGCGCGACGGCGCGGTCATGCTGGGCAAGCTCAACATGGACGAGTTCGCCATGGGCTCGTCCAACGAGACCTCGGCCTGGGGGCCGGTGGTGAACCCCTGGCGCGCCCAGGGCGGCAACGCCGACCTGACCCCGGGCGGCTCGTCCGGCGGCTCGGCCGCGGCGGTGGCGGCGGAACTCTGCCTGGGCGCCACGGCCACCGACACCGGCGGGTCGATCCGCCAGCCCGCGGCCTTCACCGGCACGGTCGGGATCAAGCCGACATACGGCCGCTGCTCGCGCTGGGGCATCGTGGCCTTCGCCTCGTCCCTGGACCAGGCCGGTCCCATGGCCCGGACGGTCGAGGACACCGCCATCCTGCTGAAGTCCATGTCGGGCCACGACCCGAAGGACTCGACGAGCATCGACGCCGAAGTTCCTGATTTCCCGAGCTTCTGCGGCAAGTCCGTAAAGGGCCTGCGGGTCGGCATCCCCAAGGAATACCGCGTCGACGGCATGCCGCCCGAGATCGAGAAGTTGTGGGAGCAGGGGATCGCCTGGCTGAAGGAGGCCGGCTGCGAGATCGTCGAGGTCAGCCTGCCGCACACCAAGTACGCCCTGCCGGCCTACTACATCATCGCCCCCGCCGAGGCCTCGTCGAACCTCGCCCGCTACGACGGCATGCGCTACGGCTTGCGCGTCGACGGCGCCAACCTGACCGACACCTACGAGCAGACCCGCGCCGAAGGCTTCGGCGCCGAGGTGAAGCGTCGCATCCTCATCGGCACCTACGTGCTCTCGGCGGGGTACTACGACGCCTACTACCTCAAGGCGCTGAAGGTGCGCCGGCGCATCGCCGACGACTTCGACCAGGCCTGGGAGAAGGTCGACGCCCTCTTGACGCCGACCGCCCCGTCCGCCGCCTTCGCCCTGGGCGAGAAGTCGGACGATCCGGTGGCCATGTACCTGAACGACATCTTCACGGTGACGGTGAACCTCGCCGGCCTGCCGGGCATGAGCGTGCCCGCCGGCGTCGACGCCCAGGGCCTGCCGCTGGGGCTGCAGCTCATCGGCCGCAATCTGGACGAGGGGACGCTGTTCTCGCTGGGCTCGGCGATCGAGAAGGCCGCGGACTTCCGCGCCAAACCGGCGAAGTGGTGGTGAATGTCTCCCTCCCTTAATGGGGAGGGAAAGCTCGTCGACAGACGAGCAGGGTGGGGGAGCAACGATCCGGCGCCGAGCCTGATCCGGCGTTCCCCACCCTGACCGCTTTGCGGTCTGTCCCTCCCCATTAAGGGAGGGACGCCGACCCTACTGGATCTTGTCGAATTCGGCCTGGATGGCCTTCAGCTTGGCGTCGTCCAGGGCGCCCTGGCTCATCGGCGCGACCTGGGCCAGCGTCATGGTGGCGATCTGGTCGTAGAACTGCGGGATTTCCGGCAGGGCGGCTTCCAGGGCGGCCTTGGCCTTCTCGTTCTTGATGATGTCGCCGATCGGCGTGGATTCGACCGAGAGCTTGCTCTCGGCGGGCGCGGCGGCGGCGGCGGCGTGGTCCTTGTGGTCCTGCGCCAGGGCCGGCGCGGCGACCGCGGCCACGGCGAGCGCGGCGGCGAAAGCGAGAGTCTTCATTTGGGTGTTCCTTTTCCCCGGTCTAAGCGCCGTTAAGACGCGTGGAACTTTGAGTCTATTTCCAGGCAATTGCGCAAGAGGGCATCTGCATGCGCTTCCCGTCCGGCCCGGGCGGCGCTAGTACGCGGGCATGAACGACGCGACCAACGCCAAGCAGATCCAGGGCCGCACCGGCCCCTGGGAGATCGTCCTCGGCCTCGAGGTGCATGCCCAGGTGTCGTCCAACGCCAAGCTGTTCTCCGGCGCCGCCGTCGGCGCGGGGGCCGCGCCCAACGCCCAGGTCAGCCTGGTGGACGCCGCCATGCCCGGCATGCTGCCGGTCATCAACCGCCACTGCGTGGAACAGGCGATCAAGACGGGCCTGGGGCTGAAGGCCAAAATCAACGAATGGTCGCGCTTCGACCGGAAGAACTATTTCTATCCGGACCTGCCCCAGGGCTATCAGATCAGCCAGTTCAAGGACCCGATCGTGGGCGAGGGCGAGGTCACCGTCGAGCGCGACGACGGCTCCACCTTCACCGTGCGCATCGAGCGTCTGCACTTGGAGCAGGACGCCGGCAAGAGCCTGCACGACCAGGACCCGAACGCCACCTACGTGGACCTGAACCGCGCCGGCACGGCCCTGATGGAGATCGTCTCCCGGCCCGACATGCGCACCTCGGAAGAGGCGGCCGCCTATGTGAAGAAGCTGCGCACGATCCTGATCTACCTGGGCACCTGCGACGGCGACATGGAGAAGGGCAACCTGCGCGCCGACGTGAACGTGTCGGTCTGCCGCCCCGGCGCCTACGAGAAGTACCGCGAGACCGGGGATTTCAGCCACCTGGGCACCCGCTGCGAGATCAAGAACGTCAACTCGTTCCGCTTCATCCAGCAGGCGATCGAGTACGAGGCCCGGCGCCAGATCGAGATCCTGGAAGACGGCGGCAAGATCGACCAGGAGACGCGCCTGTTCGACACGGTGAAGGGCGAGACCCGCTCGATGCGCTCGAAGGAAGAGGCGCACGACTACCGCTACTTCCCCGACCCCGACCTCCTGCCGCTGACGCTGGATCCGGCGTGGATCAAGCGCATCGAGGCGGGACTGCCCGAGCTGCCCGACGCCAAGAAGGCCCGGCTGCAGTCGCAGTACGGCCTGTCGGCCTATGACGCCGGCGTGCTGATCATCGACCAGGCCCGCGCCGACTTCTACGAGGCGGCCGCCAAGGGCCGCGACGCCAAGCTGGTGGCCAACTGGGTGACCAACGACCTGGCCGCCCGCCTGACCGCCGGCGGCCTCGACATCGCCGCCTCGCCGATCAAGCCGGCGGCCATCGCCGAGCTGGTGCAGCTGATCGAGGAGGGGGTGATCTCGTCCAAGATCGCCAAGGACGTCTTCGAGCGCATGTGGGCGGGCGAGGGCGCACCCGGCGAGATCGTCGAGAAGCAGGGCCTGAAGCAGGTCAGCGACACCGGCGAGCTGGAAAAGATCATCGACGACCTGATCGCCGCCAACCCCGGCCAGGCCGCGCAGGTGAAGGAAAAGCCCCAGGCCATCGGCTGGTTCGTGGGCCAGGTGATGAAGGCCACGGGCGGCAAGGCCAACCCGGGCGTGATCAACCAGCTGCTGAAGAGCAAGCTGGAAGCCTAGGCGTCAGTCCACCCGGTCGAAGATCCGGCCGCTGCCCATCTCCACCAGGGCGAAGCCGTTGCCCATCCGCACCCAGGCGTACCCCTGGGGCGGCGGCCGCAGGCGGTAGCGCCGGTAGTCGCCCACCACGTCGCCACGATAGCCGTCGGGCACATAGCCGCGCCGGGTTCCCGGCGTCGGGCGCATGTAGTTGGGCCGCGGGCCCTGCATGTAGTCCGGGCGCCTGCGGTCGTCGTCGCGCCGCCGCTCCTCATAGCGCGGTCGCTCGTCGACATACCGGGGGCCGTCGTCGTCGTAGCGCGGACGGTCGCGGCCGCGGTCGTCCCGCCGGCCACGATCGGCGTCGCCACGATCCTGGCGGCCGCGCCGCTCATAGCCACGCTCCGGGCCGCGCCCACGGTTCTCCTGCCGCTCGGCGCGCCGGCCCTGGTCTCCGTCGCGGGCGAGGGCGGGCGCCGCCAGCGGCATGGCGGAGGCCACGCTGGCCGCCGCCGCCAACAGGAGGATCAGGCGTTTCATCTTGGCGTGGATCATGGCGGGAACTGGCTGAACTCTCCCTGAACGACGTCGTCCGACCCGCGTCCCACCCGACATCTAGGACGCAACCGCCCCGCAGGTGAAGCCGCGCGTGCGACGCATCACGTTCGCCGAACGGGTGCGGTGGAATGTCCCAGGGGCGAATCCTGACGATTCCACAACGGCGGCCTTAACCATGTGTTCAGCGCAAGCTTGGTTTTCTGCGACCCGTGGATCGGTGAGGGGCTCGAAAATCGAGGCCGCCGGTTCGACGAGGATAGAAACCATGCTGGCGAGCATCGACATGAAGTCCGACGCCCTGCCGCTGCCGACTCCGGACGCGACGGGCGACGAGTTGTTCCGTATGGGCCTGCTGTATTCCACGGGCCAGGGCGGCGCGCCGCTCGACTACGTCTCGGCGCACATGCTGTTCAACCTGGCCGCCATGCGCGGCTCGATCGAGGCCAAGGTCTACCGCAAGGAGATCGCCCACGAGATGGCCTCCGAAGACGTCGCCGAGGCCCAGCGCCAAGCCCGCCAGTGGCTGGCCCAGGGCTGAACGTCTGATTTCGTAGGACCGGTCCGCACCGGCGGTTGCGGCGGGGCGTGCCCCTTGGCGAGGGGGCGCGCAGCCAGCTACGGTATTCCGGGCTGGGGGAGCGGTTGCATCTGGATGAATCGTCATCAGAGCGGTTGCGCGCGGCGGGTGGTTCCTCACTCTGGCGCGCCTTCGCTATTGGCCTCGCGCAGGTCACGCGCCTCGCGTTGCCTGTTCTTTTCCTGCCCCTGATCGCGCGCGAACTCGCACCAGAAGAGGCGGGTCGCTATCTGCTATACTTTCAACTTGCCGCTTACTTCGCGATTTTAGCCGAGTTCGGCAGCACGATTTACCTGGCGCGGCGTCTTGCTTTGACGTCTGGGCCGCGCGCAGCCGCGTCCGCGTTCTGGGCGGACTACGTATCGCGATTTCTGCTGTTCGCCGCAACCACGCCGCTCGCCTGGGCTGTCGGCCTGTGGCTGGGCGGCGACGGGACGTTGTTGGCTTTCTCTATCGCCTCGGGGTGGCTGCTGGGTGCGGGCCTCCCGATATTTCGCCAGTTCGCCGGTTCGATCTCAAGCGCTGTAGCGATCGAGCTCGCGACAGTGGCGATTTACGTTGGGGGAATGTCGACTCTCTTTCTATGGCGGCCATCCGCCGTGGCCGCGCTCGGGGTGTTTGTCGCCTCGCTTGCGGTTTCACATCTTGCGCAACTTGGCGCGCAGGGCCGTGTGGTCGGTTCGGGGGCCCGTATGTCGGTCAGACGCGCATGGCGCCTAGCGCGCCACCGATGGCGTCTCCTCGCGCTCCGAGGTTTCGGTGCGCTGCAATCCCAGGCGACGATTCCACTCCTGGGGGTCATGCTGGGCGCTTCACAGGTTGCGCTCTACGGGATGGGCGAAAGGCTGTTCGCCGTGACCAGCAATCTGATGATGGTCGTACTTTCCGTGAGCTCTCCCGTCCTAATGCGCTGGGAACTCTCGGGCGACGGCCGGCGCCGTCGGCGCGTAGCAATTTTCGCGCTTGCCGCCTTAACAGGATACGCACTTGTCTGCGCAGCTATGGTCCTCGTTTCCAGTCGGCTCGTCACCAGCATATTCGGCCCGCAATACGCGCCTTCTGCTCAGTATTTCCCCGCCCTTTCAGTAATTTATACTATTCAAGTCGCGGGTATCGTTGGCCTCGCCGCCTTCGTCGCGCCCCGGGGACTGGGTGCGGCGATGCTGCCCGCGTTCGCAATTGGAGCAGTCGTTATGCTCGTTGGAGGAGCGGCGGTCGCCAACCTTGGTGTCCCTGCGGTTCTCGGCGTTCGACTCGTTGCCGAACTCTCGATCCTCATCGCGGTCATTGTCGTCGTGCGCAGGAACCGCTCAATAGGTGCAGGACGGGAATAGACAAGTTGAGATAGCTTTGCCTTGCGCAAACACGGCGGTTCGCATGGCTTCATTGTCCCTCGTAGCTTTTGAGCATGAACTCAACCGGGTGCTCCCGCTGTACGATGGGGGGCTTAGGGAGTTTATCGTCGACCATGAGAGCCGCGGAAAAGAACGTCGCCAGCTCGGGGCAGATACAGAGATCAACGAGGCGCCACTGGCGGCGATCGAACCGTTGGCCCGGCTCAAGGGCGTGCGTGTTCATTGTCGGATCAACGCCTGGTGCGAGGACAGCCATGACGAGATTGAAAGGGCTATCGGGAGCGGGGCGTCGCGGATCTATCTGCCGATGGCGCGCGGGCGGGGCGAGGTCGAGGCGTTCTTGCGAGCTGTGGACTCGCGGACTGAGACCGCGATCCTGATCGAGACAAAAGCCGCAGTGGACGGGGCTGACCAATTTGGTGACCTTCCCCTGAACGCTGTCTTTGTCGGCCTGAATGACCTTGCGATCAGCCGGGGGCAAAAATTCATCTTCACGGCCTTGCGTGATGGCAGCATTGATCGAATCCGAGCCGCCGTTCCGGCAATTGAATTCGGATTCGGCGGCGCGACCTGCATCGATTGCGGGGATCCCATTCCTTGTCGAATGCTGTTGGGTGAACTTGCTGCCCATCGCGGCGGCTTCACCTTTATGCGACGGTCCTTCCGGCGTGACATTGTCGGGCGAGATATTCCGAGCGAACTGGCACGACTGCAAGTTGCGTGGCTCGAGCTCCTGGGCCGAACCGATTCGAAGATCGAGCGTGATCGGGTCGAGCTGCACACGTTGATCCGGAGCTTAGAGCCGGCGTGAGATTTGAGGAGCGGATACACGCAACTCCGGCATGGTGGCGGGGACGGGTCGTGGCCGTTACTGGCGCGACTGGATTCATCGGCCGTCATCTCATCAGCGCGCTCAGATCGCTGGGAGCCGAGATCCACGCGCTCGCTCGGCGGCCCGAGGCGCAGGGGGGCCTAGGCTACACGGCGCATCGATGGTCGTTGGAGGAAATCGACGGCGGCCTGGCCGTCCTGCGAGAGGTAAGACCCCACGTCGTCTTCCATGGCGCCGTACATCGCGGTTGCGACCCGGCCAGCGTGGAGCCTCTTGGGCAGTCAGGGCTAGATGATGCGCTTCGCATCACCACGGAAGGGGGGCGCCGCCTGTTGATGGCGTGCCGATCTGCGGACGTCCAGAAGGTCGTGGTGCTGGGAAGCTCCAGCGAGTACGGACCTCACCCCACCGCCTTGCGGGAGGACATGCAGGACAACGCTGTCTCTGAGCATGGGGCGTCTAAAGCCGCGCTGACCAAGGCGATGCGGGAAATGGCCAAGGAGGGGCTGAATGCCGTGTCCCTGCGGATCTTCTACGCCTACGGCCACGGTGACGACCCGAGGCGTTTCATCCCAACGGTCATCCGCGCAGCCCGGACGAACGACCTAATCAGGCTGACGCCACGGGGTTTTGTAAGAGACTATGTTCATGTCGATGATGTTGTGACCGCCTGCCTACGTGCTGGAGCCCTCAACCTGCGGCCCGGCGAAGTCATCAACGCGGGGACCGGCGTTGGCACGGACAATCATGACGTAGTAGCGATGGTGCAGAGCCTATGCGGCGGCAGGCCGACCAATGTGCGGGCGGATTTCCCACCCCGGCCCGCTGACCACTCCGAGTGGAGGGCCGATGTCCAGCGGATGCGCACGCGGCTGGGGCTAACAGAGACGATCGAAGTGAAGGCCGGTCTCGCCCGTTTGGTTCGGGAGAGCTTTGCCTTTGCGCCGCCGGCGTTGGAATGAACTCTCCGTCCATCAGCTTCGTCTCGCCGGTCTACGGCAATCGTGCGTCGTTGCGAGCGCTGTGCGAGCGCATCGGCGAGGTCGCTTCCCAATCCTGGCCAGGCGATCGGGTCGAGATCATCCTCGTCGACGACTGTTCCCCGGACGGCGCTTGGTCGGAGATCCAGAGTCTGGCGTCGAGTATGCGGCATGTCCGCGGCCTGCGGCTTCGCAGGAACGCAGGGCAGCATGTCGCGGTATTGTCCGGCTTTGCCTTCGCCAAGGGACAGGTCGTGATCTGCTTGGACGGTGATCTGCAGGATCCACCCGAGGCGGCGCCTGCGCTGAGATGCGCACTGGTGGACGGCGTCGATGTGTCGTTCGCGGGGCGCCGGGGTGTCTACCAGTCTATCCCGGCGATGATCACATCTACCCTATATCGCATGCTAATTCTGCGCCTCATCGGCCTTCCCCGCGATGCGGGCATGTACTTTGCCTGTACGAATGCGGCCGCCGCCAAGCTTCTCGACGCACGGGTGAACTCCCCCTCAGTCATCGGATTGATCGCGGCTTCGCTTCGCTGTCGGAGTATTCCGGTCGAGAGAAGCAGCCGCGCGTTGGGGGTTTCCAGCTACGACTTTTCTAAGCGTCTGCGTGCTGCGCGGCGCGCCCTCGCGACCTACGTCCTCGCTCGCCGCTCTGACTCGGCTGTTCGACCTGTCAGAGAGCAAATTGCTGAGCTCATTGTGGAGGATACAGCGTCCCGTTCATGAGGGCAGGTGTGAAGGACATCTTGCTGGCCGCTGCGATAGCCGTCGTTGTCTTGCTTCACGGCGCTTGGCTCGCCCGCATCACCCCCTTCAACATGGGGGACGAGGGCTATCTTTATTACATTGCTTGGCGAGTTCAGCAGGGTGCTCGCCTCTTCGAGGATATCGAGCTCTTCACGTATGCTCCGGGGCTGTTCCAGCTCTGGGGTGAGTGGTTCGATCTGTTCGGACCAACCGTCGCCTCGGGCCGGGCATTGGGCGTCTTGCTCGCAGCCCTCAACGTTGCGCTCTCCTATGGCGTAGCACGCGCTCTGGGGCTTCGGTTTGGCCCCGCGATCGGGATCGCGGCCGTTATTCTGTTGTCTTACCCGTGGCTCTTCCGCGGCCATATCCTCCTGCTCAGCCAGCTTGCCTTGCTCCTATCGCTGTTCGCGCAAAGCTCCGCCGGGCGGCTACCGCTAGCTTTGCTGGGAGCCCTTGTGATCGTCGGCGCGGCAGTGCGAATCGACGCTGCCGCCACGGCCGGCGCTCTGGCCTTCGGAAGCGTCATGCTTCGTCTAGAAGCGCACCGGAGCTTAGCCAAGCTCGGCTCCGACGTTTTGGCGGGGCTGATCGGAGCCACACTCGCAGGGCTGGCCGTGGCGCTTGCCTACTCGCAAGTGGGGGTTCTGGCGGGGTGGTTGGGACAGCTTCGCGACTTCGCCGGCTTTGCGCATAGCCGGAGCGTCGCCTGGTACAAGCTGCCGTTCCCGCGGCTCGGCGGTCCCGGAAGCGACCTTATGACCCTACTCATGCTCTCATCGGCTGCGTGGCCCTTGTTGGGCGTTGCTGCCGCCTTCTACAAGCGCTGGCAGAGCGCCTCGCCGGAATGGCGGAAACTTGCCCTGCTCTCGCTGTTCGCCGTCGTTAATCTACCGCAGTTCCTGATCGAGCGACCGGACGGAGCACACCTTGCCGACCGCGCCTTCGCGATCGTTTTGCTAATCGCGGGTCTCTTGAGCGCCGCGGGTCACAACCGCCACCTCCGCGTTGTCGGTGCGGCGGGAATGATTTGGCTCGCGGCGCTCGTTGTGTGGTCGTTCCGCGACGCCGGGACGCTGCATGGCGCGGCACGCGTTCCTGCATTAGCAGTGATGCTGGCCGGCGAACCGGTCCCTTTGCCTGAAGATCGCCACCTAGTTGTGGCGTTACAATACCTTGATCGCAATCTCGGGCCGCAGGAATCACTCGCGAGCTTGCCGTTCGCCCCCGGTGCGAACTTTGTTTTGAAGCGGCCCATGCCAAGCCCGCAGGTGAACTTCTTCCCTTTCAACCAGCAGCGCGTGGGAAGCGAAGATGCACTCCGGCGTGGCCTCGCGGCGCCGACTCTAAGGTATGTGTTGCTGCAGCCTGACTTTCAAATGTCGCCCGATCCCCGAGCCAACATCTCCTGTTACGCCCCCCGACTCGCCGCGGATTTGAATCGCTTCGGAAAAATCAATCAAAGCGAACGTTGGTGGGTGCTTCAAAAGGGCGGGCGATCGATTTTCCCGGCCAGGGCTTGTTGACGCGATTAGGCTAGTGTCGGGAATTCCTTCGTGATGCGGCGGTCGATTCAATGGCCCGTTGCCGAGCGCGGCGCGTTTCGCTAAGGAGGGCTCCCATTCGGAACAGCTCGCGCTGTCGGCGGTGCATCGGAGCCAATGCTACCGCGGGGACGGGAGAAAACCCGTTAAAAACAACAAGGTGACGTGGCCGAGTGGCTGAAGGCAACGGTTTGCTAAATCGTCATACTCGAAAGGGTATCGAGGGTTCGAATCCCTCCGTCACCGCCACTTCCTCCTGAGAATCCTGCACAGCCCCCGGCCGCTTACGGGGCTTGGATGACGCCGCGTCCGGCGTGATCCTCTCTGCGCGGCGCTGCGTGAGACGGCGCGCGAGGGTGGACGCATGGGAAGCTATGACCTCGTCATCGTTGGTGGCGGCATCGGCGGGTCGGCGCTGGCGACCGTGATGGCGCGGGCCGGGCGCTCGGTCCTGCTGCTGGAGCAGTCGGAAATCTACGAGGACCGGGTGCGCGGCGAGTGGATCGCGCCCTGGGGCGTCGACGAGGTGAAGCGCCTCGGCCTCTACGACCTGCTGCGGGACGCCGGCGGCCACCACATCACCCGCCACGTCACCTACGACGAGCACGTCGATCCGGCCATCGCCGAGGCCGCGCCCACGCCGTTGGGACTGTTTCGGGAGGGCGTGCCCGGCCCCCTGTGCCTGGGCCATCCGCACCATTGTCAGACGCTGTTCGATGCGGCCGCCGCAGCGGGGGCCGAGACCCTGCGCGGCGTGCGGGTGATCGAGAGCCGGGCGGGCGCCGATCCGCAGGTGACCTTCGAGGCGGCCGGGGAGACCCGCACCGCCTCGGCCCGGCTGCTGGTGGGCGCGGACGGGCGGACCTCGCAGGTCCGGGAGGCGGCGGGCATCGTCCTGCACCAGGATACGCCGCACCACTGGTTCGCCGGGCTGCTGGTCGAAGGTGTGGACGAGTGGCCCGCCGACCTGCAGGCCATCGGCACCGAGGGCGACTTCGGCTTTCTGGCGTTTCCGCAGGGCGGCGGCCGGGTGCGGGTCTACGGCGGCTACGCCCTGGACGAGGCCAAGCGGTTCAAGGGGCCGGATGGCCCGCAGCGGTTCCTGGACGCCTTCGCCATGAAGTGCAGCCCTGCGAACCGCCACATCGCCGCCGGCCGCCCGGCCGGACCGCTGTTCAGCTACATCAACGCCGACGCCTGGACGGACCGGCCCTTCGCCCCGGGCGTGGTGCTGGTGGGCGACGCGGCGGGCTGGAACGACCCCATCATCGGCCTGGGACTTTCCATCACCTATCGCGACGTGCGCCTGGTCACCGAGATCCTGAAGGCCTCGGACGACTGGTCCGAGGCGGCCCTCGCTCCCTACGCCGAGGAGCGGGCCGAGCGGATGCGCCGCCTGCGGATCGCCGGCCGGCTGCAGGCGGCGCTGGACATGGAATTCGGGCCCGAGGCCTCGGCGCGCCGGCGGAGCTATCACGAGCGGGGGGCCGTCGACCCAACCCTTCGCCTGCATTCGATCGCGGTCATGGCCGGGCCGGAGCTGGCGCCGCCGGAGACGTTCACCGACGCGCACCGCGAGCGGGTGCTGGGAGCCTGAGCATGGACATCGCCGACTTCAACGCCCGCTGGCTCGCCGCCTGGACCGCCAAGGACGTCGACGCCCTCTGCGCCTTCTATGCCGAAGACTGCGTCTATCGGGATCCTCAGACCGCCGGCGGCCTGACGGGCAATGCCGCGCTGCGGGCCTATCTCACCGGCCTCTTCGCCGCCACGCCGCCCATGACCTACACGCCGGACGAGACCTGGCCGATCCCGGGCGGGTTCTGCGGGCGTTGGTACTGCGAGATCGGGCCGGGCGGGTCGGGCGGCCGGCTGCGGGGCTTCGATCTCGTCGTCCTGGATGGCGACCGGATCGCCCTGAACGAGGTCTATGTCCACCAGATGCCCGCATGACCGCCACCCTCTTGAAGCCCGACATCCGCCGCCCGGGGGCCATCGACGCCGCCTGGCTCACCGCTGTCCTCCAGAATGCGGGCGTCGACGCGGTCGTCTCGGGGTTCGAGGCGAAGAACGTCGGCACCGGTCAGATCGGCGAGAGCGTCCGGTTCCGCCTCCGCTACGAGCGGGAAGGCGAGGGCGCGCCGGCCTCGCTGGTGGGCAAGTTTCCCTCGCCCGACGAGACCAGCCGCGGCACCGGGATCATGCTGGGCAACTACCTGCGCGAGGTGCGCTTCTACCAGCAGCTCGCGCCCAGGGCCCTGGTCCAGACCCCGCGCTGCTGGTTCGCCGACACCGACGAGACGGGGGGCGAGTTCGTGCTGATGATGGAGGATCTGGCCCCGGCCGAGCAGGGCGATCAGCTTCGGGGCGTGAACCTTGGGCAGGCGAAGCTGGTGGTGGAGCAGGCGGCCCGCCTGCACGCCGCCTTCTGGGGCGACGAGAGCCTGGACGACCTCCCCTGGGTGCAGGGCTCCAAGGCCGCGCCCGCCAGCGCGGTCACGCCGGAATTGGTGAGTGGCCTCTGGCAGGGCTTCCGCGCCCGCTACGCCGAGCGCCTGCAGCCGCAGTGGATCGAGATCGGCGAAGCGCTCACCAGCCGCTGGAGCGCCTTCAGCGAGCGGACGCCCGGCCCGCGCACGCTGGCGCACCACGACTTCCGGCCGGACAACATGATGTTCGGCACGCCGGCCGGCGGTTATCCGGTGACGGTGCTGGACTGGCAGTCCTTCACCTATGCGGTCGGCGCCACCGACGTGGCCTACTTTCTCGCCGGCGCCCTGCCGCCCGACGTGCGCCGGGCCCACGAGGCCGAACTGCTGGCGCTGTACCTGCGCGAACTCACCCGCCAGGGCGTGACGGGCTATGCCATGGACGACCTTCGCCGCGACTACGGCGTGGGCGCCTTCCAGCTCTTCCTGACCGCCTTCTTCGCCTCGATGGTGGTGGTCCAGACCCCGCGGGGGGACGACATGTTCATGCAGATGCTGGGCAGCGCCTGCGACCACATCGCCGACCACGACGCCCTGCTGGCGCTGGCCTGAGGCTTACGCCGCCGCAGCGTCCAGCGCGTCCAGCAACACCCGCTGGTGGCGCGTGATGAAGGCGTTGCGTTCGTTGACGACGGTCTCCAGCGTCTGGGCGCACAGGCGCCGCAGCTGCTGGGGATCGGGCCGCCGGCCGACGCCGGCCTCGTGGAAGTCCGCGAGCTGCTCGACCACCCGCAACAGCGCCGCGTTGCTCTCGGCGGTGCGGCGTCGCAGCGTCGCGTCGTATGCGTCGGTGTCGGGCAGGCGCGGGAACAGCTTGCGGATCACCGCGACCTCCGTGTGCGCCCAGCCGAGCTGGAGGGTCAGGGCCTGCGGGCCGTGCACCCAGCCCGTCACCTCCACCACCTGAGCCAGGTCGGCGTAGAAGGCGTCCAGCTTGGGGTCGAGGAAGTCGTAGTCGGGGGCGCAGACGTCGCCCTTCAGCCGGCCGCTGGCGGCAAGCGCGTCCTTGATGGGCGTCCCATCGTAGGGAAGCATCTTGCAGAAAGTGGCGGCCGCGCAGCCGTCGCCGATGATCTGGCGGAGGAATTCGACATTGGTCCGCACGGAGGCGAAGGTGCTGGAAGGGTCCAGCAGCATGAAGCCGTATTCGAAGCGGATGCCGAGGTCCTTCAGCATCCGCACGGCCGCGAGGTTCTGATCGACCGAGATCTCCTTGTTCAGAGTCACGAGGCCCTGCGCGTCGCCGGACTCCAGGCCCATGTAGATCATGTAGAGGCCCGCATCGCGCATGCGTGACAGCAGGTCGACGTCCACGGCGTCGGCGCGGCAGTTGAGCTTCCAGATGACCTTGCGCGCGAGGCCGCTGGCCTCCAGCTGATCCACCAGATCGTGGGCCCAGGCGCGCCATTTGGGGCCGAACATCGGGAAGTCGTCGTCCTGGAAGAGGAAGACGGTGATGCCGCGCTCGTCGT
The DNA here is from genome assembly GCF_001824475.1 of Phenylobacterium sp. RIFCSPHIGHO2_01_FULL_69_31. Lineage (GTDB taxonomy): Bacteria > Pseudomonadota > Alphaproteobacteria > Caulobacterales > Caulobacteraceae > Phenylobacterium. The sequence goes on from NZ_MHXN01000013.1 coordinate 125,105, forward strand.
GCAGCATCTTCATCTCGCGGACCACCTCGGTGGTCCTGCGCAGCCGCACCACCTTGCCTGGGGCGGTCCGGTAGAAGGTGTGGATCGAGCAGAACGAGCAGGTCCGCGCGCAGCCCCGGCTGGCCAGGATCGGCATGCCGCGCCGGCCCAGCACCTCGGTGGCCTCGAAGTCGCGATCGGGGAAGGGCAGGTCGTCCAGGTCGTGGGCGAGGTGGCGAGGCGGATTGGCGGTCACCCCGTCGTTGCGGCGGTGGACGAGACCCTGGATGCCGCGCCAGTCCTCGCCGGCGCGGAGGGTCTCGACGAGTTCCAGCAGGGTCTCCTCGCCCTCGAAGCGGACGATGCTGTCCAGCTCCGGCGCGGCGATCATGGTCTGCTCGAAGCTTAGCGTCGGATAGTGGCCGCCCATGGTGAAATGGCAGCCGACGCCGGCCAGCCGCAGGCGGCGCATGAGGTCGTCATAGCGGCGGATATAGTACTGGAAAATAAGGGAGAAGCCGACCAGCATGGGGTCGGCCTCGGTGACCTGCCGCACGATCTCGGACGGTGGTTGCTCGATGTCGATCACTCGCACGTCGAACCCGGCGCGCCGCAGCACCGCCGACAGGTAGCCCAGCCCCAGGTTGCCGATCTTCTGGAAGCCGATCAGCGCGACGACGCCGCGCGTGTCGACGCCCGGCGCAGGCGCGCGGGCAAGCAGAGAGGTCATTCCACCGCTCCTGATGAGAAGAGACGCGAGGGGCGCCGGTCGCGCCCGCTCGCAGGGACAAGGCGGTCTAGCCTTTGGCGCTCAGGACCTTTTCAAAGGCCTCCGTCGCCCGGATATGGGCCTGCATCGTTTCGCGATGCAGCTGGACCTGGATTCGCGCGATCTCCAGGATCTGCCGGTTATCCAGGATGTCGATCAGATAGGGCCAGGGCACCGGATCCCAGATGGGGATGGGCCGGAAATCCAGCCGAGACGCGAGCCGTTCGGGTTGGGACATGCCTTGCTCCTGTCGTGGTGGTGGGTCCCCCGACCTTTGCAGTGCGAGCAACTCGACCGTAGCATGCGGTCCACCACTTACGGAGGAGTGGAATCGATGTTCACGCAACGTTGATACGCGAAGGGCGGACTCCGGGGGCGGCGCGTTTCGCGGCTGGTAAGTGAACGGCGATCAGTTATTTTGCGGCCAACGAACAGGGGGCGGAACTGCGAATGACGACCGAGCACTTCGACGCGGTGATCGTGGGGGCCGGGCTCTCCGGCGTGGGCGCGGGCTATCACCTGAAGACCGCCTGCCCCGACCGCAGCTACGTGATCCTCGAGGGCCGGGACGCCATCGGCGGCACCTGGGACCTGTTCCGGTATCCGGGCATCCGCTCGGACAGCGACATGTACACCCTGGGCTATGCCTTCAAGCCGTGGACCGAGGCCAAGGCCATCGCCGACGGCCCCTCGATCCTGGGCTATGTGCGCAAGACGGCCGCCGAGAACGGCATCGACCGCCACATCCGCTTCGGCCACATGGTCAAGCGCGTGAGCTGGTCCACCGAGGCGGCGGCCTGGACGGTCGAGGCGGAGGTGGCCGGCAAGCTGACCCGCTTCACCTGCAGCTTCCTGTTCCTGTGCGGCGGCTACTACTCCTACGAGGGCGGCTACACCCCCGACTTCCCGGGCGTCGACCGCTTCAAAGGCCGCCTGGTGCACCCGCAGAAGTGGCCCAAGGACCTCGACTATTCAGGCAAGAAGGTCGTGGTGATCGGGTCGGGCGCCACGGCCGTGACCCTGGTGCCCGAGATGGCCAAGACCGCCGCCCACGTCACCATGTTGCAGCGCTCGCCCACCTACGTCGTCAGCCGTCCGGCCGAGGACAAGATGGCGAACAACCTGCGCAAGTGGCTGCCGGGCAAGCTGGCCTACGACATCGTCCGCCTGCGCAACATCCTGTTCGGCATGTACTTCTTCAAGCTGGCCCGCGAGAAGCCGGCCGCCGTGAAGGCCAACATCCTGAAGATGGTCCGCGAACAGCTGGGCCCCGACTACGATGTCGATAAGCACTTCACGCCCACCTACAACCCCTGGGACCAACGCCTGTGCCTGGTGCCGGACGCGGACATGTTCCGCGAGATCAAGAACGGCCGGGCCTCTGTCGTCACCGACCACATCGAGACCTTCACCGAGACGGGCATCCGCCTGAAGTCCGGCGAGGAGCTGGAGGCCGACGTGGTCGTCAGCGCCACCGGCCTGGTGCTCGAGGTCTGGAACGGCGTCGAGGTCAGCGTCGACGGGCGCAAGATCGATGCATCGCAGACGCTCTCGTACAAGGGCATGATGTACGAGGGCGTGCCGAACATGGCCTCCGCCTTCGGCTACACCAACGCCTCCTGGACGCTGAAGTGCGACCTGACGTGCGAGTACGTCTGCCGCCTGCTGAACCACATGAAGAAGACAGGCCTGCGTCAGGCGACGCCGGTCAATACCGACCCCACGGTGCAGTTCGAGCCGTGGCTGGACTTCTCGTCCGGCTATGTCCAGCGGGCCATGGCCAAGTTCCCCAAGCAGGGCAACAAGGCGCCGTGGCGGCTGGACCAGAACTACGCCAAGGACCTGATGAACCTGCGCTACGCCAAGCTGGACGACGGGGTGCTGCGCTTCACCAACCCGGTGGGGCAGGCGGTCAAGGCGGCGGAGAAGATCGCGGCCTGATCGGGGCTGGCGTCGCGGCTCCCGCTGCATTACAAGTGTAATTCTTAGAGATCTGCGGAGCGTACCCTTGCAGCGCGTGCGGCGGCGCCGGCTGACGGCCGGTCAGAAGGTGGTGTTCGGCCTGGCCGCGGCGATCGCCGTGGGCCTGCCGGGCTGGCTGATCACCCAGAGTTATCTGGGAAAGCGCGAGGCGGCGCTGTTCCTGGCCAGCGAGGCGGTGGTCGACGGCCCGCCGTGCCCCAGCCTCACGGAGGCGCAGTTCGACGCCCAGGGCCTGAAGGCGCCGAAGGCCACCTTCTACGAAGGCGTCGGCTTTGCCCGGCAGTTCGGCCATATGGAGTGCCGCGCCCTGCGCTATGGCGCCGGGTGGGGGACGCGCGTCTATCCCGTCTGCCAGTTCACCAGCCCCAAGACCCTGGTGATCACCACGCCCAAGGGCGTGTGGCGCTTCGAGCCCGGGCCGGGCCAGCCGGCCACGGTCGGCGTCCCGAACGGCCAGGCGAAGTGCGTCATGGCCTCCAACTTCACGATCAAGGCCCTGACAGCGCGCTGATCGCCCCTAGTGTGCTCCGCGAGCGGACGTTTCTAACGTCGCTGGAGGGTGGGTAGCCGACGTACGCGGCTTATTCGCCGCAGCGGAGGTCAATGGTCGCCTGCTTCCGGGAAGCGCCTAGCCGGGCCTCGAAGGTGAGAGAGCCTGCGCACCCGACCTCAGAGAGCCACAGGCCCTTCACGGCACGCCCGGTCGTGGATGTCAGCGTCGTGGCGATTGTTTTGGAAGCTAGAACCCGGCCGCGAGCGTTGCGGACCGTCAGTTTCAGTGGCGTGTCGATGTGAGCCGCGCCGCGGTTGGAGATTACATCGACCGTGAAGAGCGCGTCGTTAGCGACCTCGCGGGCGTCCCCTTCGGCAATGATGATGTTCCACGCCGCGAACGACGCCGGGGGCGCAATGTTCTCGGACAGGTTGCCCGTCGCTTCGTACCACAGGCGCACTTGTAGCGCCCCAAGGCTCGGCTCGGGTGAAGAGCTGCGAGCGGCGTCGGGTGCGGACGTCTCGACTGCCTTGCCCAGAGCTGACTCCGCGACATCCCACTCGTACACGCGGCCGCTGGCTGTCTCGATCGCGTACCAACCTGCGTTGGTGCTGCAGATCCCGCCGCAGTCGGGCCGGAAGCCGTGCAGCGCAAGTACGTAGTAGCCTCTCGGACTATCCTGCCGGCCGACGACGTCGCAGAAGGCGATCTCGCGAGCATCGAACCCGTCTTGATTGGCTACGGCGGCCTTGATGCGCTCGCAGGCAGCTCGCGAATTCCTCACCCCCGCGCCCGCTAGCGCTTCCGTTGGCAGAGCGGATGCAGCCGAGAGCCAGCAGGTCCCGATCGCGATGGTGGTCGCTGTCACGCGCCTCATCGTCCGAGCTTAGCCGCGCGAGCAACGTCTGCAACGGGGATGCGCGAGCCGTCCCTACATCTCAGTCCGGAAGCCGACCCCGCGAACGGCTATGGAGGGTGGGTAGCCGACATTGACCCGCAACGCTGCCGGGGCGACCCTCTAAGGATGACCGACCCCGAAATCGCCACGACCTGGATGAGGAGGCACTGGCCTCTCTTGGTCGCGCGCTGGGCCGTATTCTCGCTGGTCCTGGGTGGCATCGCCTTGGCGACGGGCACCGGCCTCGGCACTTCTGCTGTGCTGGGCGTGGTCGGCGGAGCGGTGCTCAACGCCGCTTGGTGCTGGGTAGCTTAGAGGTCCGCTAAGGGTCGCGCCCCGTCATCGGCGGCCTGCCGCACATCGGACATTCGGAGTCAAACCGGCAAACAGACCTCGGGACGTTCGGCGGGGGTGGGAAGCGGACGGTGTTCTACAGGGCCTCGAAGAGCCGCTTGCACGCCTCGCGGACCAACGGCTCCGCCCATACCTGAGCCTCGTCGTGCTTCTGGTCTTCCGTGGGCCGCACGTCCGGATGCCAAAGCTCCCTTCGGTGGCCGAGTGGGATATCGTCCGTCTCGCTAGTCACCCCAACCATGGGCGTCAGGAAGCGCCTGAGATCGTCGGGTGCCTCACCCTCGAAGGCCACCAGCGCCCATGCGGCCTCCAGCGGCAACAGCCGCCCCTGAAGAAAATCCGTCGCGATTGTTCGGAGTTTCGCGCGCCGAGCCGAGTTCATCACGCGATGATGCGGCGTGGACAGAACGTCCGCAACTGATGCTGTGGACGGCTCTCCACCACCCGCGGGAGCATAGCTCCTGCTGAAGAGGAGGAGAGCATGGGTCAGGTG
>NZ_MHXN01000014.1:0-159846 GCF_001824475.1 Phenylobacterium sp. RIFCSPHIGHO2_01_FULL_69_31
CCCGCACAGCGGGGGAGGGGGACCACGAAGTGGTGGAGGGGGCGCTCGCCCGAAGGTCAGAGCGGGGCCCCATACGCCCCCTCCGTCTCGGCGCCGGTGGCGCCGATCCACCTCCCCCGTCGTCTTCGCGACGTGGGAGGAGCGGTTTCCTAGACTTCCAGCTCGGCGCCGGTGAGGTCGCAGCCGGCGATGCGGGCGCCGTCCATCTCGGCTTCCAGGAAGCGGGCCCGCGGGGCGTGGGCGCCGCGCAGGTCGGCCCCGCGCAGCGAGGCGCGGCTGAAGTCGGTGCGCACGAAGCGGTTGTCGCCGATGGCCAGCGGACCCATCTTCGCGCCGCGCAGGTCGGCGCGGGCCAGCTGGGCCCCGGTGAACCGGGCGCCGCGCAGATCGGCCTCGCGCAGGTTCACGCCCCGGAAATCGCAGCCCGTGAGGTCGGCGCCCTGGAGCTGGACGCCCTCCAGGTCCATGCCGAAGAAGATCGACTTGGGCGACGACAGGCCGGACAGCCGCCGCCGCTTGAGGGTCTTCATCGGCCGGAAGTCGACCTCGAACAGCTTCATCACCTTGCCTTGGCGGCCGCCCGAGTCGCAGAACTGCTCGTGCTCGGCCATCACCTCGGTCAGCGACTTGTCGTCGATGTAGAAGATCGGCGGCGGCGCGCGCAGCACGTCGGACAGGTCGGCGTCGTCGAGCCGCGCCTGGCTCAGGTTCACGTTGGTGAGCACGGCGCGCTTCATCGAGGCGCCCGTGAGGTCGGCCCCGCCCAGGTCCGCGCCCGACAGGTCTGCGCCGTCCAGCACCGCCCGCATCAGCTTGGCGCCGGTCAGGATCGCGCCGGAGAGGTTGGCGTCGGTGAAGTCGCTGGTCATGGCGACCGCGCCGCTCATCTGCGCGCCCTGGAGGTTGGCGCCCGAAAGCACGGCGTAGTTCAGCTCGCCCGGCCGGTGCTCGTGACGCAGGATCCGGAAGCCGTCCAGCTTGTCCTGCAGGGCGATCCGGCCCTCGCGCAGGTCGCAGCCGGCCAGTTCGGCGCCGGCGAGGTTCGCCCCGCGCATGCAGGCGCCGCGCAGGTCCGCCCGCTTCAGGTTGATATGCCGCATGTCGGCTTCGCGCAGGTCGGCGCCGAACAGGATCGCCCGCGAGAGGTTGGCGCGCGCCAGGGTTGACCCCGACAGCTTTGCCCCCGTGAGGTCGGCGTCGCGCAGGTCCACGCCTTCCAGCGAGCAGTTTGCCAGGTCCGCGTAGGTAAGGTTGAGGCGTCGGCCGCCCGCGCGCCCCGCCAGATAGCGCTGGTGGGCGTCGAGCGCCTCGCGGAGCGCATGGGCGTCGAGCGCCGTGTGATGCTGCTGTGCTTGGGTCGACATGAGGCCTTCGCGTTCACCATGCCGTCGACGCGCTTAAGGATGGGTTGCGCGACAGCCTTAAGCGAACCTTGAACGCAATCCGTAGTGGTGAAGCTTCAGAGCCACCCGCGTTTCTTGAACCAGAGCACCGGAATGGCCGCGGCGACCAGCATCGCCAGCAACGCCAGAGGGTAGCCCGCCTTCCAGTGCAGCTCCGGCAGGATGTCGAAGTTCATGCCGTAGATCGAGGCGATGAGGGTCGGCGGCATGAACACCACGGCCACCACGGAGAAGAACTTGATGATCCCGTTCTGCTCGATGTTGATCAGGCCGAGCGCCGCATCCAGCAGGAAGGCGATGTGCGAGGACTGGTAGCTCGCGTGCTCCGTCAGGGACTGCACGTCGCGCTGCAGCGCCTCCAGGTGCGCGCGGCATTCCGGGTCGGCCATGATCTCGCTGGCCAGGGCGGCATAGCTCAGCGTGCGCGCCAGGCTGTTCAGGCTGCCCCGGGTGAGCGAGGTGACCGACTGCGCATGCGCCAGGTCGGTGAGCAGCGGGCGGAAATTGCCGCCCTTGGGCCTGTTGAAGATCGAGTTCGACGCGATCTGCACCTTGTCGCCCATGTCGTCCAACGTGCGGGCCAGACGTTCGACGATAGCGTCCATCAGGCCCAACAGCGCGGCCGTGCCGCTGGCGAAGTCGCTCTCCGGCGCGCGCTCGGCGAAGATGGAGAAGGCCTTGAGGTCCTCGTAGCGCAGGGTCACGAGCAGGCCCTTGGCCAGCACGAAGGTGACCGGCGTCGGGAACGGGGCGTCCGCATGGCTCCGCGCCAGCAGCGTGGCGGTCATGAAGGTGCCGCCGCATTCCTGGTAGAGCCGGCTGGACGGCTCCAGCGCCTGCATCTCCTCGACGGTCGGAAGCTGCAGGCCGAGCGCCGCCTCGACAGCCAGCTCCTCCGCCTTGGTGGGCTTCAGCAGGTCGATCCAGACCAGGTCGTCGGCCGGCCGCCAGGCGGGGCCAGCCTCCTCCGGCTGTGGGGCGCGGTGGCCGCGCCGAAGGGTCTTGAGCATGCCGCCGTCTCCGCGCCCCTCTTGTGGGCGTGCGTCGGTGACGGCGTCAACCGCGCGGGGTCAGCGCGGCGGCGGCGAAGGCTGGTCGCCGCGGGTCGCGGCCGCGATCAGGGCGGCGATGCGGTCGGTCGAGTCGGCGGCTTGGCTCAGCACGCTGAGGGCGCCCTGGCCAGGACGGACCGCGCCGGCCATCTGCGATGCGGCCGATTGGGCCACCGCGATGGCGCCGTTCTGCAGCTTGCTCATGCCCGAGGCCGCCATCACCCGCGCGCTGGCGTCGGGGTAGATGAAGCCGTGGGTAGGATAGGTCGAACCGCCCAGGTCCCGGTTGGGATCGTACCAGACCTTCACCTGGCTCCAGTCGCCCGAGGGCGAGACGTCGATGACGGTGACGTCCTTCTCGACCTTGCCGCGCGAACCCCCGATCGGGCTCCAGTTGGCGTGGGTGATCTGGACGACACGGTCGGTCAGCACCTGGCTGACCACGGCGACGTGGCCAAGGCGCATGCGCTGGGTCGGCTTGAAGCAGAGGACGGCGCCGGCGCGCGGCTGGAATCCGGTCTCGTACTTGCCCGAAGCCTGGTTCCACCACGTCCGGGCGTCGCCGAAGATCTGGATGCCCGAGATCAGGCGCGCAAAGGGCACGCATTGCCAATAGGTGTCGGCCACCGCCCCGGCGGGCGTGAAGGCGACGAAGGCCGCGGCGGCCAGGGAACCCAGGAGGGCCCGCGTCCGTTTGAGCATGCTTCGGTGACTCCCCGACACTTGAGGTGAAGGGGTAACCGTATCCGCGTTGAGTGAAAAGAGGGTTTACGCCGCGCGGCGGGATGTCGCGCACGGTTTATCCACAACTCACCCCAGGCATGTCGGCCACGATGCTCGCAGCGAGCGAAGTAAAACCTTCGAATTCGAAAGCGCCGATCCGGCGATTAAGAAAACTATTGGCCTTGCGCCCGGCGACGCCGCGTAATTATGCCGAAATTAACTCCAATTCGGCCCCCACCTTAATCACCTGTAATTTTTTCTATTCTTGGCCTCACGCAGCGGTAACACGCCGAAACAAGAGCTCGGCGGACTCCGGCGGGTCTTCGGCAGACTCGCCTAAGAGGAGAAATTCTCCGTTCACGGACGCGTGAGCACCCCCGCTCGTGCACAAAAATGCGGCGGCGAAGCTTGGCGCATCATCGCCCTAGCCATACGCGTAGAAATCCGTAGATACATGTACGCGCAGAACGGAGAGCCGCCGCCATGGATATCGCCGCCCTCGTGACAGACCCGGCCGCCTGGGCCGCCCTGATCACGCTGATCGTCATGGAGGTGGTGCTCGGCATCGACAATCTGATCTTCATTTCGATCCTGTCGAACAAGCTGCCCGAACATCAGCGCGCCAGAACGCGGCGTATCGGCATCGCCCTGGCGCTGATCATGCGCTTGGCGCTCCTCTCGACTCTCGCCTTCATCGTCGGCCTGACCCAGCCGGTGTTCTCGCTGCCCTGGCAGGGCCCGCTGGGCGAACACGGCGAGCCGACGTTCGAACTCGCCTTCTCCTGGCGCGACCTGATCCTCATCGCCGGTGGCCTGTTCCTGGTGTGGAAGGCCACCACCGAGATCCACGAGAAGGTCGATCCGCGCGAGACCCATGGCGTCATGGACACCAAGGCCCGCGTCGTCAGCAACGTCGGGGCGGCGATCTTCCAGATCATCCTGTTGGACCTGGTGTTCTCGATCGACTCGATCCTGACGGCGGTAGGCATGACCGACCACCTGCCGATCATGATCGTGGCCGTGGTCATCACCGTGGGGATCATGCTGGTGGCCGCCGACCCCCTGGCCAACTTCATCAACAACAACCCCACGGTCGTGATGCTGGCCCTGGGCTTCCTGCTGATGATCGGCGCGGTGCTGATCGCCGACGGCTTCGGCGTCCACGTGCCCAAGGGCTACATCTACGCCGCCATGGCCTTCTCAGCCGGCGTCGAGGCCCTCAACATGCTGGCCCGCCGCAGGAAGCCCAGCGTCACGGACAAGGCCCTGCACTGACCTCCCGCATCGGGAGGGAGAACAGCGCCCTCACAGGAAGCTGTAGGGGTCGATGTCGATGGCCACGCGCACCTGGCCGGGCGGCCGAACCCGCGCCCGCCAGGCCGCCATGTAGGCCGACAGGTCCACACCGCGGTCGGCGCGCACCAGGAAGCGCTTGCGCCGTCGGCCGCGGATCAGGCTGAGCGGCGCGTCGGCCGGGCCATAGACCTCGACGCCCGGCGTGTTCGGCGCCGCCTGGGCCATGCCCTGCACGAAGGCCTCCAGCTGCGCCATGTCCGGCCCCGAGGCGATCACCGCCGCCAGCCGGCCGAACGGGGGCAGGCCCGCCAGCTCCCGCTCCGCCATCTCGGCCGCCACGAAGGCGTCCCGGTCCTGCGCCTTCAGCGCCTGCATGACGGCGTGCTCGGGCGCGTAGGTCTGCAGCAGCGCCTTGCCGGGCCGGTCGCGGCGGCCTGCCCGTCCGGTGGCCTGGGCCAGGAGCTGATAGGTCCGCTCCGCCGCCCGCAGGTCACCGCCGCGCAGGCCGAGGTCCGCGTCCACCACCCCCACCAAGGTGAGCTTCGGAAAGTTGTGCCCCTTGGCGGCCGCCTGGGTGGCCACCAGGATGTCGATCTCCCCCGCCGCCATGGTCTCCACCAGCCGCCGGGCCTCGCGGGCGTCGAACACCGTGTCCGAGGAGAACACTGCGATCCGCGCCTCCGGGAACAGCGCCCGCGCCTCCTCCTCCACCCGCTCCACCCCGGGGCCGATCGAGACCAGGCTGTCCTTGGCCCCGCAGTGGGGGCAGGCCGCCGGCTTGGGCATGGAGAAGCCCGTCAGGTGGCAGACCAGGCGGCCGGTGTAGCGGTGCTCCACCAGCCAGCTGTCGGTGTCGGGCGCGGTCATGCGCTCGCCGCAGGCCTTGCACAGCACCAGGGGCGCATAGCCCCGGCGGTTCAGGAACAGCAGCGTCTGCTCTCCCCGCGCCCAGGTCTCAGCCATCGCCTGCACCAGCGGCGGCGACAGCCAGCGGCCCGTCTCGGGCGGCGTCTCGCGCAGGTCCACCAGTTCGATGTCGGGCAGCCGCGCCGTCCCGTGCCGCGCCGACAGCTTCAGCCAACGGTAGCGGCCGGTCTCGGCGTTGCGCAGGCTCTCCAGCGAGGGTGTGGCCGAGGCCAGGATCACCGCCGCATCCTCGATCCGGCCCCGGACCACCGCCAGGTCGCGCGCCTGGTAGATGAAGCCGTCCTCCTGCTTGAACGAGCCGTCGTGCTCCTCGTCGACGACGATCAGCTTCAGTCGGCGATAGGGCAGGAACAGCGCCGAGCGGGCGCCCACCACGATCCGGCAGGCCCCGGCGGCCACCGCCTCCCAGACGCGCCGCCGGGCGGGGGGCGCCACGTCGGAGTGCCACTCCCCCGGCTGGGCGCCGAAGCGGGCGGCCACCCGCGCGATCACCGCCTGGGTCAGGGCGATCTCGGGCAGCAGGATCAGCACCTGGGCCTGCGGGTCGGCGGCCAGGGCCGCGGCGGCGGCCTCCAGATAGACCTCGGTCTTGCCCGAGCCCGTGACCCCGTCGAGCAGGGCCACGCCGAAGCCGGCTGTCGCCATCTCCTTCAGCACGCTGGCCGCGGCCGCCTGGCTGGCGCTGAGCTCCGACCCCGGCCGCGACAGGTCGGGCGGGTCGAACCGCGCCTGCGCCGTCACCTCGCGGATCGCCAGCACGCCCTCGTCCAGCAGACCCTTCACCACACCGGCGGAGACGCCCGCCGCCCGCGCCAGGTCGGCGGGCGGCATGGGCGTGGCGGCCGCCTCCAGCACCTTCGCCCGCGCCGGCGTGACCTTCGCCGGCTGCGCGCCGGTGGGCTCCACCACCCGGATGGGCCGGGGCTTCGGCGCGCGGGCGCCGCGCAGGGCGATGGCCAGCGGTTGCCCCGGAGCGTCCACGGCGTAGCGGGCGGCCCACTGCACGAACTCGACCGTGCCAGGCGGCAGGCGCGGCTCGTCCAGGCGCTCGGCCACCGGCTTCAGCGGGCGGTTGCCGCCGGTTCCGTCCCGCACCTCCGTCACCACGCCCCGGATCAGCCGCGGCCCCAGCGGCACGGCCACCTGGTCGCCGGGCTCCAGCCCCATGCCGTCGGGCTCGGCGTAGTCGAACGCCTCCGGCAGCGGCATGGGAATGAGGACGGAGGCGATGCGGCTCATGGTTTGAGGATCAGGGCTTCGCAGCTACAAGCGGCCTGAACAAGACAAGATCGACAGGCTCCAAGGTCAGAATATGCAGCTCTTCCTCGACACCACCGACACCGCCGTCCTGAAGGACCTCGCCGCCACCGGCCTCGTCGACGGCGTCACCACCAACCCGTCCCTGATCGCCAAGTCCGGCCGCAACATGCTGGAGGTCATCGCCGAGATCTGCAGCCTGGTGGACGGGCCGGTCTCAGCCGAGGTGGCGGCGATGGACACCGCCGGCATGCTGGACGAGGGCCGCAAGCTGGCCGGCGTCGCGCCGAACGTGGTGGTGAAGGTGCCGCTCACCCGCGACGGCCTGATCGCCACCCGCGAGTTCGCCGCCGAGGGCATCCTGACCAACGTCACCCTGTGCTTCTCGCCCGCCCAGGCGCTGCTGGCCGCCAAGTCGGGCGCGACCTACATCAGCCCGTTCATCGGCCGCCTGGACGACCATGGCGCCACCGGCATGGACCTGATCACCGAGATCCGGGCGATCTACGACAACTACGATTTCGACACCGAGATCCTGGCCGCCTCGATCCGCACGCCGGCCCACGTGGCCGAGGCCGCGCTCGCGGGCGCCGACTGCGCGACCATCCCGCCGGACGTCTTTGAGGCGCTTTTCAAGCATCCGTTAACCGAACGCGGGCTCCAACAGTTCATGGCTGACTGGGCCAAGACCGGTCAGTCGATCTTGTAAGAGGCTTGAGGTGACATGGACGGGTCGCAGGGTGAGTTCTCGTTTGAAAGCCCCATCGACCCGTCCGCGGTCCGCCGCTTCCTGGCCGACAACCCCGATTTCCTGAAGGCCGACCAGGGCCTGCTGGCCGAGCTGGGCCTCACGGTGGCCAGCAGCAGCAACGTGGTCGAGTTCGCCCCGATGGCGCGCGTGCACGCCGCCCATCAGCGCGAGGCCGAGCAGCGCGCCCTGCTGGAGGAGATCGCCCGCGCCAATTTCGCGGCCCAGGCCCAGACCCATGGCGCGGTCGTGGATCTGCTGGACGCGCGCAACCTTTCCGACCTGGCCCGCCGGGTGGACGACCTGGCCCGCACCCGCTTCGGCCTGGCCGCCGGGATGATCGCCCTGGAGTGCGAGGGTCTGCCCCCCGCCGGGTGGCGATCGCTGGTCGAGGGTCAGGTGGATCTCATCCTGGACGGGCCCCGCCGCATGGCTCGCATGGGCTTCGCCCCGACGGCCCTCGGCCTCTTCGCGCCGGACGCGGGCGAGATACGCTCCATGGCCATGGTCCGCATGGCGATGTGGGAGCCCTCGCGCCAGGGCCTGCTGGCCTTCGGCTCGGCGAGCCCGGACGACTTCACCCCCGACATGGGCGCCGAGCTCGTCGCGTTCCTGGCGCGCGTGGTCGAGCGCACGGCGGAGCGATGGCCGCTGCTCTGAGCGCCGCCCAGGCCCGGATGGCCTGGCTCGACCACCTGGCGAACGAGCGCCGGGCCTCGCCCCGCACCCTGGAGGCCTACGGCTTCGCCGCCGGCCGCTACATCGCCTTCCTGGAACAGCACCGGGCCGAGAGCCTGTCGGTGAAGGGCCTGACCGAGGTCACGGCCGGCGAGGTCCGGGCCTGGCTGGCCCACCTGCGCGGGGGCGAGCGTCCGCTCTCGCCGCGCTCGCTTAGCCAGGCGCTGTCGGCGATCCGCACCTTCCACCGCTTCCTGGACCGCCGGCTGGACGCCCCGAACGCGGCCATCGGCCTGGTCCGCGGCCCGCGCATCAAGCCCGGCGCCCCGCGGCCGGTGACCGAGGATCAGGCCGCCGGCCTCCTGGCCGAGCCGGCCCTCGACCCTGACCGGGAGGACTGGGAAGCCGCCCGCGACCAGGCGGTGCTGACCCTGCTCTACGGCTGCGGCCTGCGGATTTCGGAGGGGCTGTCGCTGAAGCGATCGGATGCGCCGCTGGCGGACGTCCTGCGCATCACCGGCAAGGGCGGCAAGACGCGGATGGTCCCGGTGCTGCCCGCGGTGCGCGAGGCGGTGGACGCCTACCTCGCCGAGGTCCCGTTCGCGCTCGAGCCGGACGGGCCGCTGTTCCGCGCCAAGCGCGGCGGACCCCTGGGGCCCCGCCACGTCCAGGCGACGGTCCAGGCCCTGCGTGGTCGCCTCGGCCTTCCGGACAGCGCCACCCCGCACGCCCTGCGGCATTCGTTCGCCACCCACCTGCTGGGGGCGGGGGCCGACCTGCGGTCGATCCAGGAGCTGCTGGGCCACGCCTCGCTGTCGACGACCCAGCGCTATACCGAGGTGGACGCCGCCGCCCTGCTGGGCGCCTACAACCAGGCGCACCCGCGCGCGTGATCAGTCCGCGTTGCGGAAGGTCGTGCGGCCTTCGTTGGGGGTGCGGGTGAGGTGGCAGGGCCGGCCACGCTTGTCGAGCACGGTGATCGAGCGGCCCTTGGGCGTGTCGAGCAGCATCCGCGGGACCTGCTTTCCCGTGCGCTCCGAGATGTAATAGGGCGCGGGCCGACAGCGGATCGGCGTGCGCGCGTCGTTCAGGTCCTTCACCGACGGCTGGGCGGAGGCCAGCGTGACGGCGATAAGCATCGAAACCGGATCCACTAGCGCCCCACCTCGTAACCCACCACCAGCGGCGCGGCGCAGCCCTCGACCTCCCGCAGGACCGCCTTCTCATGGTTGGCCTTGGGCAGCCGGCTCAGGACCGACATCTTCGCCTTGCCGTCGTCGCGATAGAGCAGCGCCGGGTCGGCGATTTCGAAGCGGCCGTTCGTCTTGCAGGCCTGCGCGGAGGGCGCGTCTTCCATGAGCACCGGCGCACGGCCCGCCGCGGGCGCGGCGGCGACGGTCGCGGTCATGGTCGCGGCGGCGAGCAGCGCCAGCATTGCAGCCTCCCTTTACGCAAGCTGCAGTAGGCTGCCATCGTATGACCGCATCGCCAAATTAAGTTTCGGCCACATGACCGTCGGTGGCTCAGTCAGCCGGAGACGAACCGTAGCCAGGCCACGCCGCCGTCCTCGCCGGCCTCGATGCAGCGGAATCCCTCGCGGGCATAGAAGGCCTGGGCGCCCTTGTTGGCGGCCTGGCACTTGAGCGACAGGTTCCCGCCCGCCGCCGCCAGCACGTGGCGGAGCAGGGCCTTGCCGATCCCCCGGCCGCGCTCGGTCACGTACAGCGAGTGCAGGAACGCCTGGGGCCGGTAGAGCGCCGCCAGGCCCACGATCCGGCCCCCCTCCACCGCCACGAAGATCTCCTCGTCGCGGGCGGCGGCCAGGAAATCCTCGGCCCGGTGCCGTTCCGGCGGAATCCAGGTGAAGGTGTCCGTGAGGACGCGCACGTACAGGCTGGCGCAGGTCGCCAGCTCGTCTACCCGCGCGCGGCGCAGGACGAGGCCAGGCGTCAGGCCTGCATCGTCCACCCTTCGACTCCCATCGCGGCCTGACGGAGGGCTTCCGAGCGGGTCGGGTGCGGGTGGCAGGTGCGCGCCACGTCCTCGGACGCCGCACGGAAGGCCATGGCCACCGCGAACTCGCCGACCATCTCGCTCACCTGCGGCCCGATCAGGTGGGCGCCCAGGATCTCGTCGGTCGCGGCGTCGGCCAGCACCTTCACGAAGCCCTCGGTCTCGTGGTTGATCTTGGCGCGGCTGTTGGCCGTGAAGGGGAACTTGCCCGCCTTGTACGCGCGGCCCTCGGCCTTGAGCTGCTCTTCGGTCTTGCCGACCCAGGCCACTTCCGGGGTCGTATAGACCACGCTCGGGACCAGGTTGTAGTCGATGTGGGCATACTTGCCGGCGATCATCTCGATGCAGGCCACGGCGTCCTCTTCCGCCTTGTGGGCCAGCATCGGGCCGTAGGTCACGTCCCCGATCGCCCAGACGCCGGCGGCCGAGGTCCGCAGGTGGTCGGTCTCGATGAAGCCGCGCTTGTCGGGGGTGACGCCCACGGTCTCCAGGCCCAGGCCCTCGGTGTAGGGCCGCCGGCCGATGGCCAGCAGCACGTAGTCGGCCGCCAGCGTCTCGGCCGCGCCCCCGGCGACGGGCTCGTACGTCAGGGTCACGCCGGTCTTGGACGTCTTGGCGCCCGTCACCTTGGACCCGAGCTTGAACTCCATGCCCTGCTTGGTCAGCGAGCGCTGGAAGGTCTTGGCCATCTCGGCGTCCATGCCGGGGGTGATGCGGTCCAGGAACTCGATCACGGTCACCTTGGCGCCCAGGCGGCGCCACACCGAGCCCAGTTCCAGGCCGATGATGCCGGCGCCGATCACGACCAGGTGGCCGGGAACCTCGGGCAGCTCCAGGGCGCCCGTGGAATCCACGATGCGCTGCTGGTCGACCTCGACGCCGGGCAGGCCGGAAGGCTGCGAGCCGGTGGCGATGACGATGTCCTTGGCCTGCAGGGTCGTGACCGCGCCGTCCGCCGCCGTCACTTCGACCTTGCCCGGCCCGGCGATCCGCCCGCGGCCCTTCACCCAATCGACCTTGTTCTTCTTGAACAGGAACTCGATGCCCTTGGTCAGGGCGGTCACCGACTCCGCCTTCTGCTTCATCATCTGGGGCAGGTTCAGCTTGGGCGTGACCTCGATCCCGAGGGTGGCGAACTCGCCGTTGGCCGCGGCGAACAGTTCGGAGGCGTGCAGCAGCGCCTTCGACGGCATGCAGCCCACGTTGAGGCAGGTGCCGCCCAGCGTGGCGCGATCCTCGATACACGCGGCCTTCAGGCCGAGCTGGCCCGCGCGGATGGCCGCGTTGTAGCCGCCGGGGCCGCCGCCGATGATGATCACGTCGTAGGGAGTGGGGTCTGCCATGATGCGCCTGCGCCTTCAGATGGGCGCGCAACCTAGTGTGCGTTCCGCAAAAGTGGAGTCCGGTTTTGCGTTGGTGCGTCCGCCGGAAACGATTTGACGCGAACCTGCGCCCTCGGCTCGGGGCCTGGGCGCACCGAGGTCAGCCGGCCGCCGCCTCCGAGCCGCTCAGGCGTTGATGTAGACCGCCGGCCGCGCGGGCGCGGTGGTCGTGGGCGCTGTCCGCTTCAGCATCCGCGTCAGCCGCTCCAGCACCGCCGTGCCGCTGAACGGCTTGGCCAGACAGTCGCGCACACCCAGCTCGATGCCGGCGCGAACGTCCTCGGCGGCGATATTGCGACCCACCAGCAGGATCGGCGCGGGGCGGCCGGGCAGCGCCGCCATGGCGCGCAGCAGTTCCATGCCGTCGATGTCCGGCAGGTTGCGCTCCAGGATCACGGCGTCGGGCCGGGTGTTCGCCAGCATCTCAAGGGCCTCGCGGCCGTGGCGGATAGCGATTGGATGGAAACCCGCCACGTCCAGGCGGATCTGCAGCATCTCGAGATTGGTTCGGTCGTGGTCCACGACCATGACCTTGGAGGCGCGACCGTCGAACTGCATCCGCCACGCTCCTCAAAACAGGTCCAGGTCGCCGGCGTCGGCGCTATCGGCGTCGTCCGCCTCGCCGCCCAGCCCCGCCGTCATGCGCTCCACCAGCGCGCCCAGGGTCACTTCCGAGAGCGCGCCGCCCACCGCCACCGTCGCCTCTTCGGGAACCGCCGCGCTCAGGCCGCGGGCGAAGGCCGACAGGCTGGTCAAGTGCTGGGCGAGAAGGTCGACGCCGTGCATCCCTTCCAGGAGCCGCGCGCGCTCGCTCTCGCACAGCTTTTCCATGACCTCGCCGATCACCCGGTCGAGGAAGATGCAGCGGGCGCCGGCCAGCTCGATCTCGGCGGCCAGCACGTCGAGCGTCATCGCCAGGCTGGGGGCAAAGGTCCGGCTGATCGTCGGCGCGTCCATGGAAAGTCTCCCTTTGAAGAGAGCCTTCCCAGGGGACGGCTAATTGTTGGTGAATTGTGGGAAACGCCGTTCGCGATCGGCTGTGGATATGGCCCAGGTGCGGCGATCCGTCTCGGGATCGCCGCGAAAAGTCCTGGGAATACCTAGAGTTGTCAGACGTCCAGCAACAGGCGCTGCGGGTCTTCGATGGCTTCCTTGACGTGGACCAGGAAGGTGACCGCGCCCTTGCCGTCGACGATGCGGTGATCGTAGCTCAGGGCCAGGTACATCATGGGTCGCACCACGATCTGGCCGTTCACCACCATCGGCCGCTCCTGGATCTTGTGCATGCCCAGGATGCCCGACTGGGGCGGGTTCAGGATCGGCGTCGACATCAGCGAGCCGTAGATGCCGCCGTTCGAGATGGTGAAGGTGCCGCCCTGCAGATCCTCCATCGCGAGCTGGCCGTCACGGGCCTTCCTGCCCAGGGCGCCGATCTCCTTCTCGATGTCGGCCAGGCTCATGGCGTCGGCGTCGCGGACCACCGGCGTCACCAGGCCCTTCTCGGTGCCGACCGCGACCGAGATGTCGTAGTGGTTCTTGTAGATGACATCCGTGCCGTCGATCTCGGCGTTGACGTCCGGCACCTGCTTCAGGCCGTGGATCACCGCCTTCACGAAGAAGGACATGAAGCCCAGCTTCACGCCGTGCTTCTTCTCGAACACGTCCTTATAGGCGTTCCGCAGCGCCATGACCTCGGTCATGTCCACCTCGTTGAAGGTGGTCAGCATGGCGGCGCTGTTCTGAGCTTCCTTCAGCCGGCGCGCGATGGTCTGGCGCAGGCGGGTCATCTTCACCCGCTCCTCGCGCTCGTGGATGGCGCGGGGTGCGGCCGGCGCGGGCGCGGGGGCCGGGGCCTTGGCGCGGGCTTCCAGCGCGGCCAGGGCGTCGCCCTTGGTCACGCGGCCGTCCTTGCCGGTGCCGGCGATCGCGGCCGGCTCCAGGTTGTTCTCGGCGGCGATGCGCTGAGCCGAGGGCGCCAGCACCGGCTCCGCCGCCGCCTTGGCGGCCGGGGCGGGGGCGGGTTCCGGCTTCGGCGCGGGCTTGGGCGCCTCGGCCTTGGGCGCTTCGGCCTTCGGAGCTGCGGCGGCGCCGCCGCCTTCGCTGATCTTGCCCAGCACCGCGCCCGGCTCGACGGTCGCGCCCTCCTCGGCGGTGATCTCGCTCAGCACGCCGTCCGAGGGGGCGGCCACTTCCAGGCTCACCTTGTCGGTTTCCAGCTCCACCAGGATCTCGTCCTTGCGGACCGCATCGCCGGCCTTCTTCGCCCAGCGCGCCACGGTGGCTTCGGTGACGGACTCACCGAGGGCGGGGGTCATGATGTCGGCCATTGGGGGATCGGCTCCTTGGGTCTCGGACACAAACAGAAGTGAGATAGCGGAAAGTCTAGGCGAAGGCTTCCGTCAGGAACGCTTCGAGTTCCTTCAGGTGGCGGCTCATCAGGCCGGCGGCGGTCGACGCCGAGGCCGGACGACCCACATAGCGGGCGCGCTTGGCCTTCACGTTCATGCGCTCCAGCGTCAGCTCCAGCCAGGGGTCGACGAACTGCCAGCCGCCCATGTTCTTGGGCTCTTCCTGACACCAGACCAGCTCGGCGTTCTTGAACCGCTTCAGCTCGTTGGTGAGCGACTTCAGCGGCCAGGGATAGAACTGCTCCAGGCGCAGGATGTAGACGTCGTCGCGGCCGGTCTTGGCGCGCTGTTCCACAAGGTCGAAGTAGACCTTGCCCGAGCAGACGATGACCCGCTTGATCTCGGCGTCGGGCTTCAGGGTCACGCCGCCCACGTCGCAGCCTGCCTCGGCGCCGTCCACCATGACCCGGTGGAACCCGGTGCCCTCGGCCAGGTCGGCCAGGTCGGACACCGCGCGCTTGTGGCGCAGCAGGCTCTTGGGCGTCATGACGATCAGCGGCTTGCGGTATTCCCGCAGCAGCTGGCGACGCAGGACGTGGAAGTAGTTCGCCGGGGTGGTGCAGTTGACCACCTGCATGTTGTCTTCGGCGCAGAGCTGCAGGAAGCGCTCCAGGCGCGCCGACGAGTGCTCGGGCCCCTGGCCCTCGTAGCCGTGCGGCAGCAGCATCACGAGGCCGCTCATGCGCAGCCACTTGCGCTCGCCCGAGCTGATGAACTGGTCGATCACCACCTGGGCGCCGTTCACGAAGTCGCCGAACTGGCCTTCCCACAGGGTCAGGGTGTCCGGGTCGGTCAGCGAGAAACCGTACTCGAAGCCCAGCACCGCCTCTTCCGAAAGGGCTGAGTCCAGCACCTCGAAGTGCGCCTGGCCGGGGCCCAGGTTGCGGAGCGGGAAGTAAACTTCCTCGGTCTTCTGGTCGATGATGCCCGAGTGGCGCTGGCTGAACGTGCCGCGCACGCTGTCCTGGCCGCTCAGGCGCACCGGATAGCCCTGGTCCAGCAGGCTGGCGAAGGCCAGGCTCTCGGCCGTAGCCCAGTCCAGTCCCACGCCCGCCTCGATGGCTTCCCGGCGGGCGGCGATCACGCGCTCAACGGTCTTATGGACCGTGATCCGCTCGGGGACCGTGGTCAGCTTGCGGCCGAGGTCCAGCAGCTTCTGCTTGGCCACGCCGGTGGCGAACCGCTCGTCGCCGGTGGGCAGCTTCAGGCCCGACCACTTGCCGTCCAGCCAGTCGGCCTTGTTGGCCTTGTACTGCTTGCCGGCCTCGAACTCCTGATCGAGGAACTTGTCGAAGTCGGCGATCCAGCCGTCGACGTCGGCCTGGCTGCAGACGCCCTCGCCCACCAGGCGCGCCGCGTAGAGGTCGCGCACCGAGGGGTGGCCCTTGATCTTCGCGTACATCAGCGGCTGGGTCATCGTGGGGTCGTCCCCCTCGTTGTGACCGAAGCGCCGGTAGCAGAACATGTCGATGACCACGTCCTTGCCGAACAGCTGGCGGTACTCGGTGCCCACCTTGGCGGCGAAGGTCACGGCCTCGGGATCGTCCCCGTTCACGTGGAAGATCGGGGTTTCCACCATCAGGGCCACGTCGGTCGGATAGGGCGACGAGCGGCTGTTCTTGGGGCTGGTGGTGAAGCCGATCTGGTTGTTGACCACGAAGTGCATGGTCCCGCCGACGCCGTAGCCGCGCAGGCCCGACAGGGCGAAGCACTCGGCCACCACGCCCTGGCCGGCGAAGGCCGCATCGCCGTGCAGCAGCAGCGGCAGCACGTGGCCGCGGCCGGCGTTCGGCTGCTCGCGCAGGGTGAAGGCCTGCTTGGCGCGGACCTTCCCGATCACCACCGGGTTGACGATCTCCAGGTGGCTGGGGTTGGCGGTCAGCGACAGGTGCACGCTGTTGCCGTCGAACTCGCGGTCCGACGAGGCGCCCAGGTGGTACTTCACGTCGCCCGAGCCCTGGACGTCGGAGGGCACGGCCGAGCCGCCTTGGAACTCGTGGAAGATGATGTGGTACGGCTTGCCCATCACGGCGGCCAGCACGTTCAGGCGCCCGCGGTGCGGCATGCCCAGGACGATGTCCTTCACGCCCATGGCGCCGCCGCGCTTGATGATCTGCTCCAGCGCCGGGACCATGGCCTCGCCGCCGTCCAGGCCAAAGCGCTTGGTGCCGGGGAAGCGGCGGTGCAGGAACTGCTCGAACCCTTGCGTCTCGATCAGCTTCTTCAGGATGGCGACCTTGCCCTCCTTGGTGAAGACGATCTCCTTGTCGCGGCCCTCGATCCGCTCCTGCAGCCAGGCCTTCTCCTTGGGATCGGAGACGTGCATGTACTGCACGCCCACATTCCCGCAGTAGGTGCGGCGCAGGATCTCCAGGATCTCGCGGATGCTGGCCGTCTCCAGGCCCAGCACGAAGTCCAGGAAGATCGGCCGGTCGAAGTCGGCTTCGGCGAAGCCGTAGGTGGCCGGGTCCAGTTCGGAGGCGTCGCCGGGCGTGGTGGCGATGCCCAGCGGGTCCAGGTTGGCCTTCAGGTGGCCGCGCATGCGGTAGGCGCGGATCATCATGATGGCGCGCAGGCTGTCGAGGGTGGCGGCGCGGACCTCGTCCACCGAGGCGGTGGGCTTCTTGTCCTCGATCGCCTTGCCGAGCTTGGCTTCGACGGCGGGCCACAGGCCGTCGATGGCGCTCATCCAGTCGGGGCGGGCGTGGGGAGTCTCGACCTTGGCCCAGGCCGGCTTGCCGGCGGCGCGGGCCACATCCGACTTGCCGTCGAGCAGCGAGGCGAAGAACGCCTGCCAGGACGGGGCGACCGAATTCGGGTCGGCCGCCCATTTCGCGTAGAGGTCCTCCACGAAGGCCGCATTGCCGCCGTAGAGGAAAGAGGTCTCGGCCATCACTTCGTTGATGAGGCCTGCGTCGTCCGCCATGTCCTTCGCCTTCCGCGGGCGGGCCCACGGACTTCGGAAGAAGGAGCCGAGCGCGGACCGCCCCAATACGAATGTGTGGCGCTTACGCGCCCTTCAAAACGTCCAGAAGCGTGGTCCCGAGAGCCGCCGGGGACGGCGACACGCGGATGCCCGCAGCTTCCATGGCCGCGATCTTGTCCTCGGCGCCACCCTTGCCGCCGGAGATGATCGCACCCGCGTGACCCATGCGCCGACCGGGCGGCGCGGTGCGTCCCGCGATAAAGCCGACCATTGGCTTCTTGTTCGGTGAATTCTTGATGAATTCCGCCGCGTCTTCCTCGGCCGAGCCCCCGATCTCGCCGATCATGATGATCGACTCGGTCTCCGGGTCCTTCAGGAACATGTCGAGCATGTCGATGAACTCGGTGCCCTTCACGGGGTCCCCGCCGATGCCCACGGCCGTGGTCTGGCCGAGACCCACCTGCGAGGTCTGGAAAACGGCTTCATAGGTAAGGGTGCCCGAGCGGGAAACAACGCCCACCGAGCCCTTCTTGAAGATGTTCCCGGGCATGATGCCGATTTTGCACTCACCGGGGGTCAGCACGCCGGGGCAATTGGGGCCGATCAGCCTGGATTTCGAGCCGCTGAGCGAGCGCTTCACCTTGACCATGTCGGCCACCGGGATGCCCTCGGTGATGCAGATGATCAGCGGCACCTCGGCATCGATGGCCTCCAGGATCGAGTCCGCGGCGAAGGGCGGCGGGACATAGATCACCGAGGCGTCGGCCCCGGTCTGCTTCACCGCCTCGGCGACGGTGTCGTAGACGGGCAGGCCGATGTGGGTCGTGCCGCCTTTGCCGGGCGTCACGCCGCCGACCATCTTGGTGCCGTAGGCGATGGCCTGTTCCGAGTGGAAGGTGCCCTGGGCGCCGGTGATGCCCTGGCAGATGACGCGGGTGTTCTTGTTGATCAGGATCGACATGTCTTACGCAGCGCCCCGCACGGCCTTGACGATCTTCTCGGCGCCATCCGAGAGGTCGTTGGCGGCGATCACGTTCAGGCCGCTCTCGTTGATGATCTTCTTGCCCAGCTCGACGTTGGTGCCCTCGAGGCGCACCACCAGCGGGACCTTCAGGCCCATTTCCTTCACCGCCGCGACCACGCCCTCGGCGATGATGTCGCAGCGCATGATGCCGCCGAAGATGTTGACCAGGATGCCCTTCACGTTCGGGTCGGCGGTGATGATCTTGAAGGCCGCGGTGACCTTCTCCTTGCTGGCGCCGCCGCCCACGTCGAGGAAGTTGGCCGGCTCGGCGCCATAGAGCTTGATGATGTCCATGGTGGCCATGGCCAGGCCCGCGCCGTTGACCATGCAGCCGATCTCGCCGTCCAGGGCGATGTAGCTCAGGTCGTACTTGGAGGCCTCGATCTCCTTCGGGTCCTCCTCGCTCTCGTCACGCAGGGCGACGACGTCCTTGTGGCGGAACAGGGCGTTGGAATCGAAGCTGACCTTGGCGTCCAGGACGCGCAGCTGGTCGTCGGCGGTGACGATCAGCGGGTTGACCTCCAGCATCGCCATGTCCTTGGCGACGAAGGCGGCATAGAGCTGCTCCAGCAGCTTGGCCGCCTGCTTGGCCAGGTCGCCCTTCAGGCCCAGCGCGCCGGCCAGGGTGCGGCCGTGGTGCGGGAACACGCCGGTGGCCGGGTCGACGGTGAAGGTCACGATCTTGTCGGGGGTCGAATGGGCGACCTCCTCGATGTCCATGCCGCCCTCGGTGGAGGCCACGACCGAGACCCGGCTCGTTTCGCGGTCGACCAGCAGCGACAGGTAGAATTCCTTGGCGATGGCGGCGCCTTCCTCGATGTAGAGGCGGT
The DNA here is from genome assembly GCF_001824475.1 of Phenylobacterium sp. RIFCSPHIGHO2_01_FULL_69_31. Lineage (GTDB taxonomy): Bacteria > Pseudomonadota > Alphaproteobacteria > Caulobacterales > Caulobacteraceae > Phenylobacterium. The sequence goes on from NZ_MHXN01000014.1 coordinate 18,668, forward strand.
TCACCTGCTTGCCCTTGGGCCCCGTCTGGTGCGTCACCAGCACCCGGCCCAGCATCTCCGCGGCGTTGGTCTTCACGTCCTCGACGCTCTTGACCACCCGGACCCCGCCCTTGGCGTCCGGACCCAGGCCCTCAAAACGCCCCTTGCCGCGCCCGCCGGCGTGGATCTGGGACTTCACGACGAAGACCGGCCCGCCGAGCTTGTTGGCCGCCTCGACCGCTTCGTCGACGGAGAACGCGGCATAGCCGCGCGGGACCGCCACGCCGAACTCCGCGAGGACGGCTTTGGCTTGGTGTTCGTGGATGTTCATGAGGCCTTTGGGGGCGACTGCAAGGGAAGGCTCGCCCCTGGCGGCGAGTGAGGCGGCTTATAGCGCCCCCTCACGGGATGACAACCGCGTGAGCGGCTGAAAACCGCCCTGGCGCGCATGAAGCTCACGCCAGGTCAACAGCTTGCTCTCTCCGAGGGAGCGCGCTCGGCCGGGGCGGGTCGTCCGCCGGGCCCTCCGGGACCGCCTGGCCCCTTTTGCGAAACCGGCGACTTCCTTTATCCCGGCATGGCGGGCGGCGACGGCGCGGCCCGGTCGAGCCAGGACATGACGGCGCTCGAAACGCGGGTCGAACGGGGATGCGTGAGGTGACGCCGGAGCTTCGCGAACCGCCGCCGGGCGTTGCTCGCACATCGCGGACGGCCGCCCGATGAAGCGTCTCCTGCTCAGGCTCGGCCCCTACGAGGAGGCGCGCGGCTGGCTGCGCGGCCTGGCGGTCGCCTTGGTCTCGGGGCTGTTCCTCACCTTCACCGGCGCCTTCGGGACGGACGACACCCCGCTCGGCGCCCGCCTGGCCTACTGGATGGGCCTGATGCTGGCCGGCTATGCATGGGGCGCCGTGGTGGCGCGGTTCTTCTTCCCCAACGGTCGCCGGCGCACCGACAACCTATGGCTGGACGCCGCCGTCGCGGCGCTCGTCATGTCGATTCCCTTCACCCTGGTGGTCTGGTGGGCGACCACCCAGTTCCTGGGCTCGCCCATGCGGATCGGTCGGGTGTGGGTGCTTTTCGGCCCGGTGCTCCTGGTGTCCCTGGCGATCACCGCCATCAACATGCTGATCGAGAGCCGGCGCGAGGCGGCGACCACGGCCGCCGGCCCGCAGCCGCCCCGGTTCCTCGAGCGCCTTCCGCTCAAGCTGCGGGGCGCCGAGATCTGGGCCGTCGAGGCCGAGGACCATTACCTGCGCCTGCACACCTCCAAGGGCCAGGACCTGATCCTCCTGCGCCTGGCGGACGCCGTCGCCGAGCTGGAGGGCATCGAAGGGGCCCAGGTCCACCGCTCCTGGTGGGTCGCGCGCGACGCCATCACGGAGGCCCGCCGCGGCGACGGCCGGGCCGTGCTGACGCTCAAGGACGGCGCCGAGGTTCCGGTCAGCCGCACCTATGCCGGACAGCTGCGCGAGCGCGGCTGGATCTGAGGCCTCAACGCCGCCGCGCCAGCCAGCTCTCCCGGCTCTGCCCCCAGCAATCCACGGCCACGCTCATCGGCGGGGGAAGCACGGCCTGGCGCAGGATGGTCGAGCCCAGCCGCTGGGCGACGCGTTGGGAATTCACGTTGGCCGCCTCGATGGTGTGGATCACCTCGGTCCAGCCCAGCGCATCGAAGGCCCAGTCGATGGTCGCCGCCGCCGCCTCTGTGGCGTAGCCCTTGCCCCAGGCGGCCCGCGCGATGCCCCAGCCCACCTCGGTCCCCGGCCAGCCTTCGGGTTGCCAGGGCCCGACGCGTCCCACCCAATTGCCCGTCGCCTTCTCCACCACCGAGAACATCGAGAAGCCGCGCACCATCCAGGCGCCCGACATCACGCTCATGATCCGCCAGGCGCCGATGCGGTCCTGCTTGCCCCCGATGAAGCGGGCGGCCTCCTCGTCGGCGCAGAACGCCGCCCAGGCCTCGAAATCGCCGGGCTCGGGCGCGCGCAGAATGAGGCGTTCTGTCTCAAGAGTAGGGATTTCCAACGGCACGATTTTGCCTCAATCTGGAGTTGGGAGAGAGTTCGAGGTTGGGGTGGAACCTGGACGGCGCGTGCGCCGTCGCCAAGCCCCTGCCCGCTGCGTCGAGGGACCCGTGTACCAGGGGGCTCCGCATGACGCAGGACGATTTCGACGACCGGCCGCTTGAGATCCCCGACCCGTCGGCGACGGAGGCTCGCCGCTCAGGCGCGTCCGGGCGGGTGATGGCCGCGGGCGTCGTGGGTGCGCTCACCCTGGGCGGGGGCCTGGGCCTCTGGGCCCGCCCGGCCCCGCCGCCCCAGACGTTGGCCGCCGCCCCCGCGATCGCGCCCGAGGATGCGCCCCGGCCCGCCCTGCAGATCATCGTCGAGGACGTCCCCGCCCCCATCGGTCCGCTGCTGGAGGTGCTGCCGGGCGATGCCGCGCCTCAGCTCGCCGCCCCGCGCCGGCCGAGCGCCGGGCTGATGAAGGTCGACACCATGGTCGCCGCCGAACCGCTGCTGGTTCCGGCGGTGAAGGTGGAGCCGAAGCCGGAGCCCAAGGTGGAGACGGTCGGGCCGCCGAAAGCCCCCAAGGTCGAGAAGCCCAGGGTCGAGAAGCCCAGGATCGAGCACGCCGAGGCCGAGGCGAAACCCAAGGCCACGGCGCGGAAGATCGCCGAAGCCAAGGCGGAGAGGACGGAGAAGGCGGACAGGAAGGCCAAGGCCGCCAGGTTGGCCAAGCTCGACAAAGCCAAGGCTGAGAAGGTCAGAGCCGAGAAGCTCAAGGTCGAAAAGGCCCGCGCCGAAGCGGCCCGGGCGGAGAAACGCGCAATGGCGCAGAAGGCCGAGAAGGCCAAGGCCGCCAAACTGGCCAAGGCGGAGAAGGCGACGAAGCTCGCCAAGGCCGAGGCGGCCGCCAGGGCCAAGAAGGCCGAGGCCGCAAGGACGAAGGTTTTGGCCAAAGCCAAGGCCAAGCCGAAGACCCAGCTCGCCCAGGCCAAATCGCCGAAGAAGCCCGCGGTCGAGAAGGCCTCGACCCGCGCCAAGCCGGCCGCCAAGGCGCCGCCGCCCCGCAAGCCCGTCGTCCGCGGCGAGGGGCCCATGCGCGTCGCCCGCAACGACGCCTGCGCCTCGGCCGACCCCGGCGAGGCCGCGGTCTGCGCGGACCGGTCCTTGAGCGCCCGGGACCGCCAGCTCCAGCGGGCCTACCGCAACGCCGAGGCCGCCGGCGTCCCCGCCTCGGCCCTCCGCCGCCAGCAGGACCGCTGGCTCCAGGCCCGCGCCGCCGCCGCCCGCGAAGCGCCCTGGGCCGTCGAGGACGTCTACGTCGCCCGCATCTCCGAACTCAACGACCTCACCCGCGACGCCCGCGAGAACTGAGGGGCTCTATCGGACGAGCCTGGCCAGGCTCGCGATGTCGAGATCGCGCCAGATGGCGTCCCGCGACGGCGCGGACTGGCTGTCCGGGCGCTCCGGCGTCACCAGGGTAACGAGCTGCAGGTCGCCCGGCCGAGCAGCGTCGTAATAGGCGGGGTTGATCTCCATGACCGTCTGGCCGAGGCGGCAAGCCTCGGGCCGGGCCAGCGTGGTGATGCGTCCGCTGAAATCCAGGCAGGCGGGCCGTCCTGAACCGCGCACCTGCGACAAGGCCTGGAGCCAGTATTGCTGCTGGGGGTCGACAGACGGGCCGCGCTCGTCCGCCTGCTGCTGCAGCCGCAGCTGTTCTTCCATCGTCCGCTCCGCCAGATCCAGGCCTTCGGCATGGGCGCGCCGCATCTCGGCCAGCTTCTCGGGCGTGAAGCTGCCGGCCACGTCGCGGAGCCCTGCCTCGAACTCTGCGGTTCGGCGAGGCCGTTCCTCCCGCCGGAAGCGCGCGACATCGGCCGCGGTGATCCGTCCGGCGGCCTGCTGGGCCGACACCTCGGCGGCGTCGGCGCGTCCCCGGCGGACCTGTTCGGCGGCGTACCGTTCTGCGCTGACCACCGTGAACAGGGGCGTGGCGGCCCGCGTCAGCGCCACCACGCGATAGCCGCCACGCGCCAGCTCGATGCGGCCGGCCTCCGGGCTTTGCAGACGCAGCACGTACCAGTCGCGGCCGGCCTGCCCCTCGACGTCGGCCAGGTGCGCCTCTCTCGGCCCAACGAGGTCCGAAATGCGGTTGAGGCCGATCATCAGCAACGCGTTGTTGGTCTTGATGCAGCGTCCGTTGCGATACTCCAGCGGTCGCATCACCTCCACGCTGCCGCTCAACACCCGGGCGTCGAGGGCGCCATGGAGCTCGATCCAGGAGTTCAGCTGGTGGCAGATCCCCGGCGGCGGCCTGTTCACCGCCGGCATCGCGTCGATCTGGGCGATCACCCGGCCCACGCCGGCGCGAAACCCTTCGACCGCCGCCGGGTGGTAGCCCGCCACCCTTGTCTTCGGGTCCAGCAGCTTCACGTATCGCCCGCCGTCCCCCGTCGGGGTGTAGACCCGCGCGTCCTGAGCGGCGGAGGGCAGCGCGGTGGCCAGCATGGCGATGGTGAGTAGGGCGGTGACGGGACGCAAGGCGATCGCTTCTCGTGGCTGCGGACGGCGCCTCACCTATCAGCGGCGCGGCGCACGGGCCCGCGCCGTTCGACCGGCGCCGCCTCCGGCAAGATGAAATCGGCTCTCGCCGGGCCTGCCCCTAGCCCAGCGGGTACTCCGCCTCCAGGCGGTAGTGCGAGCCCTCGCGGCCGAGGGTGCTCGAGTAGAGGCCGAAGCGGTCGACGGTGATTGGGGGCGACTTCAGGAGGTTATTGGCCTGGATCCAGGCGCCGACCTCGGCGGGGTCCGGACGGCGCAGGTAGGCCAGGGTGACGTGGGGGCGATAGTTCCGCTTCTCCGCCTTGAGGCCCGCCCGCCGCGCCGCGCCCTCGCAGGCCTCGGCCAGTCGCCGCAACGCGGCGCTCTCCTCGACCCCGGCCCAGACCGCGTTGACCCCCTCGCCGTCGCCGAACGAGCCGGCGCCCGCAAGCGTGATCTCGAAGGGGCGACCGGCGATGCTCATCAGCTCGGCGTCCAGGTCGCGGGCGATGTCCTGGCGGATCTCGCCGAAGAAGCGCAACGTCACGTGCAGCGCCTCCAGCGGCCGCCAGCGCGCGCCGTCGATCCCCGACTGCCGGGCCTGGAGCGCCTGGCCGATCTCAAGCGGAATCGAGATTGCTGCGAAGAGGCGGATCATACATGTATCCTAACGCGTTCACCGTATCGTGCGCGATGGGCCTTGCGTCCGACACGCTCCGAAACGATATTTCACCTGCGTCCGGTTTGGGACGCGCTTCATAGGGCCTTGCTCAAATGAGCGACTTCAACCGCGGCTACGCGCGCTCGATCCCGGCGGATCGCGCCGACATGTCGGTGGACGCGGGCCTCCGCAGTTTCATGCTCGGCGTCTACAACAAGGTGGCGCTGGGCCTCGTGGTCTCCGCCGTCCTGGCCTACATCACCGGCCAGGTCGAGCCGGTGCAGCAGCTGCTGTACCGCGTCACGGCGGACGGCCGGCTCGCCGGCTTCCAGCCCCTGGGCTACGTCGTCGCGTTCGGCCCGCTGGCGCTGATCATGTTCGGCATGTTCGGCCTGCGGAACGCCACCCCCCGCAGCTCCGGCATCTACTACTGGGCCATCGTGGCCATGATGGGCGCCAGCCTGGGCGCGATCACGCTGGTTTACACCGGCGCCTCCATCTTCCAGACGTTCCTGATCACGGCGACCGCCTTCGGTGGCCTCAGCCTCTTCGGCTACACCACGAAGAAGGACCTGACGGCGATGGGCAGCTTCCTGCTTATCGGCCTGATCGGCCTGATCATCGCCTCGCTGGTGAACATCTTCCTGCAAAGCTCGATGATGAGCTTCATCGTCAGCGTGCTGGGCGTCCTGATCTTCGCGGGCCTCATCGCCTTCGACACCCAGCGCCTGAAGATGACCTACTACGAGCTGGGCGGCGACCAGGCGGCCATGGGCGTGGCGACCAACTTCGGCGCGCTCAGCCTCTACATCAACTTCATCAACCTGTTCCAATTCCTGCTGCAGCTGTTCGGCGACCGCCGCTAAGTCTCGCACAGGCGACTCAACGGAAGACCCCGGCGGGCGACCGCCGGGGTTTTTTATTGCTCCCCGTCGGGGGAGCTGTCGGCGAACGCCGACTGAAGGGGTCCGCTCCGGGTGGAGAAGCCGCGGTCGTCGCCCACGGCGACACCGCCCCTCGCTCGGGCCAACGCGCCTCACTCCACGACGGAGAAGCGTCCCTTGTCGAAGAAACGGAGCACCTGCTCCAGCTCGTGGCCGCGCTTCAGGACGTGGCCACCCTCGCCGACGATGGCCCAGGCGCCCTGCTTGCGGGCCAGGGCCGGATGCTTCTCGATGCGGTAGAGCGGCGCCTCGGCGCTGCGGCGGAAGACCGAGAACACGCAGCAGTCCTTGAGACTATCCATCCCGTAGTCGCGCCATTCGCCGGCGGCGACCATGCGCCCGTAGAGCCGCAGCAGGCGCTCCAGCTCGCGCCGCTCGAAGAACACACCGGCCTGGCGCGGGGCCGAGTAGCTCGGGTCGAATGCCATCTCCCTGAGCCTGAATGAATTTCCTGCGTCGGGCCACCCCCGAAATCGCCGCGCCGCCGGCTCAGCTTGCGCCCCGAAATGACCTTATTTCGGTCCAGCGCCCGCCCGATGGGCCCCCGATATTGCGAGGGTCGGTTGGTCAGAGACTGTCGGTCCCGGATCCTGAACAGCCCCCCCAGCCCCCCTGGATCGGCGGTTGGCCAACCGACACCCAAACTACCTTCCCCAAGCGACAGCCCGCGCGGTCACTCTCCAGCCGCGCGGGTTTGTCCTGCGTGCGGTCGCGCTTGCCGAGTAGCGCGGTTCATCCGAACCTGCACGCGAACGGGGGATGTTTCGCATGTCTAAGCTTCACTGGGCGCGCGCTGCCGCGGCCCTCGCGGTTGTTTGTGTACTCGCGACGCCGGCGAAGGTCACAGCGCAGCCGCCGCCGAGCGCGCGTTCCGAGTTGGCCAAGAGCCTCGGCGAGAATCCCGTATTTGGCGTCCTCGAGGCCTATTATCCCGCGACCTACAAAGCCGCGCTGGACGCCTTGGAACAAGGCATGGCCAAGGGTCAGACGATGGCGGGCATCCAAAGCGCCATTCGAGACACTTACGTCGCGCTACTCAGCAGCGAGATGCCAAAGGCGGAGGGGACATACGTCCTGGAGGCCGTCCGGATCGGCCAGCGGCAGGCAGAGGCGGTCGCGTCGTCGCCGGCTGACTGCATGACCGTTTTAGGTCTGCTGAAGATGGAACGCATCATGCAGAATGTGATCCCCGCCGCCGAGATCGAGGCGGAACAGGCCTGGGCCGCCGCGATGCTGCGTCAGCCGGCGACCAGGCCGGTGCAGCGCACGATCAGGCCCCTGCCGCCGGAGAAGCTGCGGGTACTGGCGATAACAGCCTACGACGGACTATCGAGTGACGACGCCCGGATGCGGATCGTGCGGTTGGCCGGCAAGTTCGCCGGCGTGACGGATGCCGACGACCAGCGCGCCATCTGCGAGTTCAGCATCCAGTATTCGGCTGCGCTGCTGGCGATGCCGACAGTCGAAGCGGTGGACACGTTCCTCGCCACAACGACGGGAGTGGCCCCCTAGGACCGGCGCTGAGCCAGGCCCAGGACGCGGCCGCCGCGCGGGGCCTGCACGACCACCAGGGTCGCCAGGCCATCGTCCGAGGCGGCGGGGATCCGGTAGGCCTGGGGCCGGCCGCGCCAGGCCCCGAGGCGGCGGATCTCGCGCACCACGTTTCTCTGCGACACGGTCTCCCCGCGATTGTCGCCGGCCCGCACCGCCACCTCGACCGTGCGCGGATCGTAGCGGATCAGCCAGACCTCGCCGCCGCCCCGGGGCGGCCGACCCGAGCCCACGTCCACCCGGCGCGCGCCGACGAAGCGGATGTCCGGCGGATTGCGCGCCGCGGTCGCCGCCGCGCGGACCAGGCGGTCGACCTCGGCGGTCTTCAGCCCCTGCGCCTCCTCCTGGCCGTCGACGACCACCTGCGGCGTGTAGGGCTCGCGCAGCTTGAGCCGCGTGACATAGGCCCTCTGCCGCTCGGCGTACTCCGGTTTGGCGAAGGTGTCCGTCCAGCCGAGGTAGTCCCAGTAGTCCACGGAGAAGGTGAGCGCGATCACGCCGGGGCGGTCGGCCAGCTTGGCGATGTGGTCGTTGGCGTCGTTGCAGGACCCGCAGCCCTGGGCCGTGAACAGCTCCACGAGCACCGGCGGTTTGGCCGCCGCCGCACCCGCCGGCCAGGCGAGCAGGATCAAGCTGAAAAGCGCGGCCATCCGCATCGCCACCGGCTTAGGGCGTGTTCCGGGGCCTGTAAATCTCAAGAAGCCGTGAGTTGCCGCAACGAAGAAGGGGGCCGCGCGGCCGACGCCGCACAGCCCCCTCGATCCAACGCCTCGAGCAACACATTCACCCCTGAGGGTGAAGGTTGCCCCGTCGCTTACGCCGCCGGCTTGGCCAAGCTGCGCAGGACGTAGTTCAGGACGCCACCGTGCTTGAAATACTCGAGCTCGGTGGGCGTATCGATCCGGCAGCGGACCGGGAAGCGGGCGATGCGGCCGTCCGACGGACGGTACATCTCGACGATCAGCTGCTTGCGGGGCGCGAGCTCCGTCAGGCCGCGGATCGTGACGATCTCCTCGCCGGTCAGGCCCAGCTTGTGCCAGCCTTCCTGCAGGAACTGCAGCGGCAGCACGCCCATGCCGACCAGGTTCGACCGGTGGATCCGCTCGAAGCTCTCGGCCACCACGGCGCGGACGCCCAGCAGCTTCGTGCCCTTGGCGGCCCAGTCGCGCGACGAGCCCGTGCCGTATTCCTTGCCGGCGAACACCACCAGCGGACGGCCTTCGCCCTGGTAGCGCATGGCCGCGTCGTAGATCGACATCTGGTCGCCCGACGGGAAGTGCTTCGTCACGCCGCCTTCCACGTCCGGAGTGATCCGGTTGCGGATGCGGATGTTGGCGAAGGTGCCGCGCATCATGACTTCGTGGTTGCCGCGGCGGGCGCCGTAGCCGTTGAACTCCGACGGCGGCACCTGGCGCTCGATCAGGTACTGGCCCGCGGGCGAGGTGGTCTTGATCGAACCGGCCGGCGAGATGTGGTCGGTGGTGATCGAGTCGCCGAAGACCGCCAGGACGCGGGCCTCGACGATATCCGTGACCGCCGACGGCTCCATCTGCATGTCGCGGAAGTAGGGCGGGTTCTGGACGTAGGTCGAGCCCATGTCCCAGTCGTAGGTCTGGCCGCCCTTGACCTTGATGCCCTGCCAGTTCTTGTCGCCCTTGAAGACGTCGGCGTAGCGGGTGGCGAACATCTTGTTGGTCACGTGCTTGCGCTGCAGCGCCGTCACCTCGGCCGAGGTCGGCCAGATGTCCTTCAGGAACACGGGCTTACCGTCCTTGCCTTCGCCGAGCGGCTCGTTGACCAGGTCGATCTGCATCGAACCGGCCAGCGCATAGGCCACCACCAGCGGCGGCGAGGCCAGGTAGTTGGCGCGCACATCGGGGTTCACCCGGCCCTCGAAGTTCCGGTTGCCCGAGAGCACCGAGCAGGCGACCACGTCGTTCTTCTGGATCGCGTCCGAGATCGCCTCGGGCAGCGGGCCGGAGTTGCCGATGCAGGTGGTGCAGCCATAGCCCACCAGGTTGAAGCCCAGGGCGTCCAGGCTCTTGTCCAGCTTGGCGGCCTTCAGATAGTCGGTGACCACCTGGCTGCCGGGGGCCAGCGAGGTCTTCACCCACGGCTTCACCTTCAGGCCCTTCTCGACGGCCTTCTTGGCCACGAGACCGGCGGCGATCAGCACCGAGGGGTTCGACGTGTTGGTGCACGAGGTGATCGCGGCGATCACCACGTCGCCGTTGCCGATGTCGAAGTTCTCGCCCTCGACCTTGAAGCGCTCGGCCAGGCTGTCCGGCTTGCCGAAGGTCTCGCCGGTCAGGGCCGACTTGAACTCGGGCGCGGCGTCGGACAGCAGCACGCGATCCTGCGGACGCTTGGGGCCCGCCAGCGACGGCATGACCGTCGCCATGTCCAGTTCCAGGGTGTCGGAGAACACCGGATCCGGATCGGTCGGCTCACGCCACATGCCCTGGGCCTTGGCGTACGCCTCGACCAGCGCGACCCGCTCGGGAGCGCGGTTAGTGGCGGCCAGGTAGTCGATGGTGGCCCGCGTCACCGGGAAGAAGCCGCAGGTGGCGCCGTATTCCGGGGCCATGTTGGCGATCGTCGCCTGGTCTTCCAGGGTCATCGAGGCCAGGCCGGGGCCGTAGAATTCCACGAACTTGCCGACGACGCCCTTCTTGCGGAGCATCTGGGTGACGGTCAGCACCAGGTCGGTGGCGGTCGCGCCTTCCGGCAGGGCGCCGTCCAGCCTGAAGCCGATCACCTCGGGGATCAGCATCGGGATCGGCTGGCCCAGCATGGCCGCCTCGGCCTCGATGCCGCCCACGCCCCAGCCCAGCACCGCCAGTCCGTTGATCATGGTGGTGTGGCTGTCGGTGCCGACCACCGTGTCGGGATAGGCGACTTCCGGACCCTCGTCGGCGTTCGTCCAGACGGTCTGGGCCAGGTACTCAAGGTTCACCTGGTGGCAGATCCCGGTGCCGGGCGGCACCACGCGGAAATTGTTGAACGCCGAGGAGCCCCAGCGGAGGAAGTTGTAGCGCTCGATGTTGCGCTGGTACTCGCGGTCGACGTTCTCGCCGAACGCCTTGGCGGTGCCGAAGTAGTCCACCATCACCGAGTGGTCGATCACCAGGTCGACGGGGTTCAGCGGGTTGATCTTCTCGGGGTTGGCGCCCAGGGCGGTCATGGCGTCGCGCATGGCGGCCAGGTCGACCACCGCCGGCACGCCGGTGAAGTCCTGCATCAGCACCCGCGCCGGGCGGAAGCTGATCTCGTGCTCGACGGAGCCCTTGTTGTCGATCCAGGCGGCGATGGCCTTCAGGTCGTCGGGGCCGACGGACACGCCGTCTTCGTTCCGCAGGAGGTTCTCGAGAAGCACCTTCATCGAGATCGGCAGGCGCGACACGCCCGAAAGTCCCGCTTCCTCCGCGGCCGGGAGGCTGTAGTAAGCGTAGGTCTTGTCGCCGACCGTCAGCTGACGGCGGGTCTTGAGGGTGTCCACAGACGCCATATTAAGGAGATCCTTTCTGCTCGCTGCCGGCCGAACACCCAAAGGGGATCGCGCGCTCTATCAGAGACGGACACACAGCGTTCGTCCCCGCGCGGCGTTGGTTCCCCCCAAGCGTCGGCGGCCGCCGCTTCATAGACCCGACCTATCGCGGCGTCCATGCGCGCGCCTAAGAACCTGCCCAAAACCTTGGATGACCGCTTGATCACGCAGCTATCGATCCGGGACGCTGCCGTCCGGCGCGGCGGGCGGCTGCTGTTCGAGGGCGTCTACCTGGAACTGGCGGCGGGCGAGGCCTGCGCGCTCACCGGCCCGAACGGTTCGGGCAAGACCAGTCTCTTGCGGGCAGTGGCGGGCCTGGTGCGACTGGAAGCGGGAGACGTCGGGTTCGGGGGCGTCGATCCTGCCGACGCCCGCGGCGACTTGCATCTGCTGGGGCATGCCGACGGGCTGAAGGCGTCCCGTACGGCGCGCGAGGAGCTGACATTCTGGACGCGGTGGGGCGGCGGGAACGACGACGCCCTCCGCGAGGCCGCCGACACCCTGGAGCTCGTTCCGCTGCTCGACCTGGAAGTCCGTCGCCTGTCCGCCGGTCAGCGCCGGCGGCTAGCCATCGCCCGCATGCTGGCGGCGCCCCGGCCGCTTTGGCTGCTGGACGAACCCCTCAGCCCCTTGGACGCCCGCTGGCGCGTGGCGGTCGGAGTCCTGATGCAGCGCCACCTCGACCGTGGCGGCCTGATCCTCGCCGCCGTGCACGATCCGCTTCCGGCCGCCACCCGCAGCCTTGAACTTGTCGCATGACCCGGCTGGCCGCCCTGATCGTGCGCGAGACCACCCTGGCCTGGGGCCGGGGCGGCGGGCCGCTGGTGGCGCTCGGCTTCTACGCCGGGGTCGCGACCTTCCTGCCGCTGGCGATCGGTCCGCAGCACGACCGGCTGGCCGCCATCGCTACGGGCGCCGCCTGGGTCGCCCTGGCGCTAGCCTCGCTCCTGTCCCTGGAGCGCATGTTCGAGCGCGACTACGAGGACGGCGCCCTGGACCTCCTGCTGCTGTCGCCCGTGCCGCTGGAACTGACCTGCCTCGTGAAGTGCGCCGGCCAATGGCTGGCGACGGGCGCGCCGCTGGCGCTGGGGGCCCCGGTGGCCGCCATCGCCCTCGGCGCCAGCCCCGCGCTGGCCCCGCTGATCTTCGCCTGCGCCCTGCTGGGCGGGATCGCATTCGCGTTCATCGGCGGGATCGGCGCGGCGCTCAGCCTGGGCGCCCGGCGCGGCGGCCTGCTGACGGCGGTGATCGTGCTACCCCTGTTCGTGCCGCCGGTGATCTTCGGCGGCGGGGCCCTGGCGAACTTCGCGGCCGGCCTGCCCTGGACCGGCGGCATGGCCTTCCTGGGCGCCTACGCCGCCGCGGCCGTCGCCTTCGGGCCGCTGGCCATGGCCGCCGCCTGCCGGAACGCGCTGAGCTAGTTCCGCGGCTTCGGATACCAGAGCGCGTTGACGATCACCCAGCGCTCGCCGAAGCGGCCGAGGTGGAAATAGTCGACGAACCAGGGCGTCTCGACGCGGGCCACGGCGGCGTTGCCGACGATGTCCAGCACGCGGACCGACCGGCTCCACTGCTCTCTCGGGGTCTTCAGCACGCCCTGTTTCGTCAGGTCGACCAGCTCCTCCTTCGTCATCCGGCGAAGGGCCAGGGTTTCGTCGGGGTTCGTGGTGACGGCGCGCTTGGCCAGGTCGGGGTGCAGCGAACGCGCCACCCGGGCTGGGTCGCCCTCCAGTTGGCCGTCGACATAGTCGTACGCCACGGCCTCGATGGCCTTCACGGCGGCCGGATCCATCGGCGCGGCGGCTTGCGGCTGCGGCGTAGCCGTCGCCACGGCGGCGGCGGCGAGCAGGGCGGCGATCATGGCGGGTCTCCTCGTCTCAAGCTGGGCCATATGCCGCGTCCAAACCTCGGAAGCACATGAAGAAAGCTTAATCCCGCCTGCCGCTTTTCAGCCGCATCCTCCGCCTGAGCTTGGTCCTTCGAAGGGAACCACCCACGGGAGACGAGACGACGATGTCCAAACCCATGATCCGGCTGCTGGCCGGGGTCGCCCTTACCTTCATCGCCGGGACCGCCCTGGCCCAGAGCGAACACACCGCCCGACGAGAGGCGGCCGAGGACACCGCCGCCACCGCCCGGCCGGGCGCGCGGCCGGAACAGGTCGAGCGGCGCCACGTGCACATCTACCGCCAGGGCGACCATCACCATGGCGCGGGACACACAGGTCGGATGGACCACCTCTCCGACATCCTGCAGCTGCGCCCCGACCAGGAGCCGGCCCTCAAAGCGTTCCTGGAGGCGACGCACGACGACCGCGGCCGCCACGATCACATGGTGAAGTTCGACCGCGACGCCCGGCGCACCACGCTGGAGCGTCTCGACGACATGCAGGCCCGGATGGCGGAGCAGCAGGCGGAGGCCAACCGCCGGATCGCGGCCATCAAGGCCTTCTATGGCCAGCTGGACGCCAAGCAGAAGGCGGCGTTCGACGCCATGCCGATGCTGATGATGGTGGGACCCAGCATGGGCCCAATGGTCATCCCGCACCGGATCGCGGCGGCCCACGACATGCCGCCGCCGCCGGCGCCGCCCGAGCCGCCGCGACCACCCAGGCTGTAGCCTCACTTGCAGGGCGGGCGCGCTGACTCTATGCCGGTCGCATGAGCTGGGCGCCCGCCTTCCTGTCGAATCCGGACCGCTTCATGGCGTTCTCGCGGTGGGCGACTCCGATGTTCGGGCTCATCGCCCTGGCCCTCGGCGCAGCGGGCCTCTACCTGGGCTTCACCGCCCCGGAGGACTACCAGCAGGGCCAGACGGTCCGGATCATGTTCATCCATGTGCCGGCCGCCCAGATCAGCATGTTCGCCTATGTCTGCCTGGGCGGGGCCAGCTTCCTGGCGCTGATCTTCCGCCACACCCTGGCCGACTGCGCGGCCCAGGCCGCAGCGCCGCTGGGCGCCGCCTTCACCTTCCTGGCCCTGGTCACCGGATCGCTCTGGGGCCGGCCCATGTGGGGCACCTGGTGGGAGTGGGACGGGCGGCTGACGTCCGTCCTGGTGATGTTCCTGCTCTACATCGCCTACATGGCGCTCAGGGCCTCGATGGACGACGAGCAGAAGGCCGCGCGCGCCGCCGCCATCCTGGCGCTGGTGGGCTCGATCAATCTGCCGATCATCCACTTCAGCGTGGAGTGGTGGAATTCCATCCACCAGGGCTCTTCCCTGTTCCGCGAGGGCGGGCCGGCCATGCCGCCGGTGTTCTGGGTCCCGCTGCTTCTGATGGCGCTGGCCTACATGTCGGCCTTCGGATCGCTCTGGCTGCTGCGCATCCGGGGTGAGGTGTGGCGCCGGCGGGCCGAGGCGGCGGCGCTGCGGGCCGCGAGGGGCTGATGTTCGATTTCAAGTACGCCGAGTTCATCGTGCCGGCCTTCGTGATTACCGGGCTGGTCTTCGCCGGCATGATCGGGTTCTCGCTCAACCACGCCCGCCGCTGGCGCAAGCGCTATGAGGAGCTGACCCGCAAATGATCCTGCTTCGCCAAGGCTACGCAGGACCCGGCCCGTCGAAGCTTCCGAAGGAAACGAAGTAGGATGAGCCGCTGGCTCGCGTTCCTGCCGATCGTCGCCCTCGTGGCGCTGGGCGGGCTGTTCTATTTCTACGCCTTGCAACGGGGCGATGCGAAGTACCAGCCGCAGGCCCTGGTGGGTCAGATGGCCCCCGACGTGACGCTGCCCGGCCTCGCCGACGGCCAGCCCGTGCGGATCCGCGACGCCGCCGCCGAGGGGCCGATGGTGGTGAACTTTTTCGCCTCTTGGTGCGCCCCCTGCGAGATCGAGCACCCGGTCCTGATGGGCATGAAGGGCGCCGGGGTGCGCGTGGTGGGGATCGCCTACAAGGACGCGCCGCCAAACACCCAGGCCTTCCTGACCCGGCTGGGCAATCCCTTCACCAGCGCCCTTGTCGACCGCGACGGTCGCGCGGGCGTCGAGTTCGGCGTCACCGGCGTGCCCGAGACCTACGTCATCGGCCGCGACGGCAAGGTCCTGGCCAAGCACACCGGGCCGCTCACCGACGCCGAAGCCGCGAAGCTCGCGAAACTGGCGCGTTAACCCTGCGTTGAGGCGTAAGCGGCAGTTTGGGCGCATCGCCCGTTAACCATACCGCCCGCTAGACCGCAGAGCCTCGTGTGACCACGATCCGCCCGAACCTGTACCCGCAGACGCAGGCCCGCCCCCAGCCGCAGGACGGCGGGAAGCTGGCGGCGCAACGCGCATTCTTCGACGCCCTTGGCCAGGCACAGCGCCCGGGAGCGTCCGCTGCTGCTGCGCCGGCGGCGGCCTCAGCCCCTGTAGCGGCAGCCGCGCCATCCGCGAGGGTCGAGGCCGCAGCTGCGTCGGCGGACCCGGGGCAGAAAATCCTCCGCCCGGGCTCGCTGATCGACATAAGGGTCTAGGCGCCACAATCGGGTTGCGCGCCTAAACGTCGAAATTAACTGTAATTTATCAAGGAACGACGTACGTCCCCCGCGGGTTCTTTGCGTGCAACCAGCAGCTGAACAGGCCCATGGGACGGGAAGATCGCATCTACGAAGAGGCTGCCGCCCTGTGGCAGCAGCTCTACGGCGAACCGCCGCCCCGCGAGGCGGGAGGGGCGGATATCCTCGGCATGATCGTGGGTAGCCTCCCCGACGCCGACTACAACCGGCTGCAGACGCCGCACCTGCGCCCCAGCAACATCACTTTCCCGAAATAGCTATTCGGTGGGTGGCGGGGGCAGGTCCTCGGCCTTGACGTACTTCATGAGCAGGGGCGCGTGGGCGATGGAAAACACCACCGTGATGATCATCATGCCCGGGAAGCGGAAGTAGACCCAGGTCTCGTCCGTCTGGGTGCGCCAGACGAACTCGTTCAGCGCCGCAAGGCCGAGGAAGAAGCCGGCATAGTTCAACGTCAGCCGCCGCCAGACGGCGTCCGGCATCGCGAATGCCTCGCCGAGGACCAGTTTCAAGGGGTGCTTCTTCAGCACCAGGCCGCCGAGCAGCAGCAGGCCGATGGCCGTGTTCACGATGGTCGGCTTGACCTTCAGGATCCGCGGGTCATGGAAGAACAGCGAGGCGCCGCCGAACACCAGGCCCGCGCCGCCGACGAAAAGCGGCAGGGGCGCGATACGCCGCTCCACGGCGAACCCGACGGCGATCGCTACGATCGAGCCCACGACCAGGCCCCACGTGGCCTTCTGGATATCGCGCGTGACCAGGAAGGCAGCCAGGAAGGCGGCCAGGGCGGCATAGTCCACGAAGTAGCGGACCCAGTGCCGCCGGTTCTCAGCACTCATCGGATAGGTTCCTCGAGGCCCACAAGCGAGCGGGCGAATGCGCGGGCGTCGAAGGGCTGCAGGTCGTCCACCCCCTCGCCAACGCCGATCAGCTTGATGGGGCTGTCGGACGCCTGGGCCACCGGCACCAGGACGCCGCCCCGCGCCGTACCGTCTAGCTTCGTCATGACGATGCCGGAGACACCGATCTGGTTGCCGAAGATGTTCTCCTGCGCCAGGGCGTTACGGCCGACCGTGGCGTCCAGCACCAGCAGCGTCTCATGCGGGTAGTCCGGATCGACCTTCTTCACCACGCGGATGATCTTCAACAGCTCGTCCATCAGGCCCTGCTTGTTCTGCAGCCGGCCCGCGGTGTCGATCAGCACCACGTCGTAGCCTTCGGTGCGCGCCTTCTGCACCGCATCGAACGCGAGGCCGGCGGCGTCCGATCCCGTGGGGCGGCCCATGAAGTCGGCGCCCGCCCGCTCCGCCCAGATCTTCAGCTGCTCGACGGCGGCGGCGCGGAAGGTGTCTCCCGCCACCACCAGGACCTTGGCGCCCTGACGGGTGAGGTCGGTGGCGACCTTGCCCAGCGTCGTGGTCTTGCCCGATCCGTTCACGCCGATGAACAGCACCACATAGGGCCTAGGGCCCGACAGCGGCTCGAACGCGCCCTGGCGGCCGGACAGTTCTTCGCCGATGGCGACCGACAGCGCCTCGCGGATCTCGCTCTCGTCCACGTCCTTGCCGAACTTCTCGGCGGCGAAGCGTTCGGTGATGCGCGCGGCGGAATGCGGGCCGAGGTCGGCCTCGATGAGCATCTCCTCCAGCTCGTCCAGCTTGGCCTGGGTGAGCGGCTCCTTGGCCACGAAGACCTGGGCGATCTGCTCGCCCATCTGTTTGGAGGACTTGGTCAGGCCTTCGGTAAGGCGCGCGAACCAGCCGCGTTTGGGGTCTGCCATGGGGGGTGCTTCTAGCGACCTCCTTGCGCGCCGTCACGCGCCACCGCACTAAGGGCCGGATGGACCCGCTGGCCGCCACCCTGACCGTGCTGGACTATGCCGCCGTGGCGGTGTTCGGCGCCTCGGGCGCGCTGGCTGCAGCCCGGCGCAAGCACGACATCATCACCTTCGGCTTCTTCGCCGCGGTGACCGGGGTCGGTGGCGGCACCCTGCGCGACCTCCTCATCGACGCGCCGGTCTTCTGGGTGGGCCGCCCGGAGTACATCGTCGCGTGTCTCGCCGCCGCGCTCGCCATCTGGATCCTGGGCTGGGGACAGGGTCGGGAGCGGCTGCTGCTCTGGCTGGACGCCCTGGGCATGGCCGCCTACGCCGTGGTGGGCGCGCTGAAAGCGACCTCGCTGGGCGTGCCGCCGGTCTCCGCCGTGATCATGGGCGTCCTGACCGCCACCTTCGGCGGAGTGCTGCGGGACGTGCTGGCACACGAACCCTCGATCCTGCTGCGCCGGGAGCTCTACGTCACCCCGGCCCTGGTCGGCGCGGGGGTCTTCGTCGGGCTGCACGCACTGGACCTGCCGCTGGCGGTCAGCGGAACGATGGGTTTCCTGGCGGCCTTCGCGGTGCGGTCTGGCGCGATCCTGTTCGGCTGGCAGATGCCCGGGTTCCCGGGACGGACGCCGCCGACCTAGGTGTCGTGGTCGGGATGCTGGTGGGAGACCACCTGCGCCTGGTAGGCGCGGATCTTGGCCTGCGCTTCGGGAGACTGGGTGCGGAGCGAGCCCAGCTCGTCGACCCACCGAAGCTTGGCCTCCAGGCCGATCTGGATGGTGGGCCGGATATCGGTCGGATCGTCGAAGGCGCCGATCGCGATATCGAAGAAGCCCGCGCCCTCGAACGTGAGCTGGGTGCCGCAGTCCCCACAGAAACCCCGGCTGACCAGGTTGGAGCTGGCGAACAGCTTCCGCGCGCCGCGGGTCCAGGTCACCTGCTCGGGCTTCATCGAGACATACGGCCCGTAGAACGCGCCGAAGGCCTTCTGGCACATGCGGCAGTGGCAGATGCTGGCGCGGCCGAGGTCGCCCTCGACGCGGAAGCGGACCGCCCCGCACTGGCAGCCGCCGGACCGGCTCATGCCGCCACCGCCGTGAGCCGCCGGCCGTCGTGGCCGGTGACGCGCATCGCCGCGACGCCGCCGACGGGAGCCTCGCCCTCGAACGCGATCTCCGTGAAGTCCTCGGCCCGCGCCACGCCCGGCCGCTCGATCAGGGCCGAAAGGGTGCGGCCCGCCTGGCGCTCCAGGTGCCGGACCAGGCCCGCCTCGCCCGCCGCCCGCAGCCGCGCGGCCCGGGCCTTGACCACGTCGCGCTTCACCGGCGGCATCCGCGCGGCCGGCGTGCCGGGGCGCGGGCTGAACGGGAAGACGTGCAGGAAGGCGAGCTCCGCCTCCTCGACCAGCCGGATCGAGTTCTCGAACATCTCGTCGCTCTCGGTTGGGAAGCCGGCGATCAGGTCGGCGCCGAAGGCCACGTCGGGGCGCACGGCGCGCACCTCGCGGACTAGCTTCAGCGCGTCGGCCCGGCTGTGGCGGCGCTTCATCCGCTTCAGGATCATGTCGTCGCCGGCCTGCAGCGACAGGTGCAGATACGGCATCAGCCGCGGCTCCTCCGCCAGGCAGCGCATCAGGTCGGGATCGATCTCGGCCGCGTCGATCGACGACAGGCGCAGGCGCGGCAGGTCGGGGACCAGCCTCAGGATCCGCGCCACGAGCTGGCCCAGGGTCGGCTGGCCCGGCAGGTCGGCGCCCCAGCTGGTGACATCCACGCCCGTCAGCACGACCTCGCGGTAGCCCTCGGCGGCCAGGCGGCGCACCTGTTCCACCACCTCGCCGGCCGCGGCGGAGCGCGAGTTCCCGCGGCCGTAGGGAATGATGCAGAAGGTGCAGCGGTGGTCGCAGCCGTTCTGGACCTCCACATAGGCCCGCGCCCGGTCCTTCAGCCCGTCGATCAGGTGCCCGGCGGTCTCGCGGACACTCATGATGTCGTTGACGCGGACCCGCATCGGCTCGCCGCCCTGCGGCTGGGGCGCATAGGCGCCGGCCTGGCTCTTTTCGGCGTTGCCCAGGACCAGATCGACCTCGGCCATGGCGGCGAAGGCGGCGGGGTCGATCTGGGCGGCGCAGCCGGTAACGATCAGCTTCGCGCCCGGACGTTCGCGCCGGGCCTTGCGGATCGCCTGGCGGGCCTGGCGCACGGCTTCGTTCGTCACCGCGCAGGTGTTGAAGACGATGGCGTCGGCGAGGCCGTCCTGCGCCGCCCGCTTGCGGATGACCTCGCTCTCATAGGCGTTCAGCCGGCAGCCGAACGTGACGATGTCGACGTCCGTCTTGGCGTCAGGGGCGTCGGCCGACACGGCTCTGGTCCTTCGCATAAACGGTCTTCAGCGCCACCGCGCAGATGTCCCGGCCCGGCGCCGGTCCATCCACACGGGAGTCCGCGGCGTTGTCGCGGTTGTCGCCCATCAGATACCACGAACCGGCGGGTACGGTCGTCGCGGCCATCTGATCCAGGTCGCCGGTGGGCCCCAGGTCGTAGATCCGGTGGCGCGCGCCGTTGGGCAGGGTTTCTTCGAATTCGGTGACGCGCAGCGGCGAGTTCGGCAGTTCGACGGAGCCCAGGGCGCGGCGCGCGACGGCCTTTCCGTCGATCACCAGCAAGCCATCTCGCATCTCGACAGTCTGACCGGGACCCGCCACGACCCGGTGCATATAGGGCGCAGCCGTGTTGGGCCGGCGGAAGACGACCACGTCGCCGACCTTGACGGCGGCGCGGCCGCAGTCGGCCCGCGCGCCTTCGACCATGACGATGTCGCCGGCCCTCAATGTCGGCTCCATGGCGGCGGAGGCCATGCTGTAGGTGGGGTGGGGGCCGTACGACCCGTAGAGCATGTTGGCGATCACCAGCACGACCCACGGCGCCACATAGAGAAGCGCCAGCTTGCTGGGCCGTCCAGCCTTCGGCGGGGCGCGCCAGGCCAGCCAAGCGGCATGCAGCCCGAACATCCCCGCGGCGATGGCTGCGCCGGCGATGAGGCCCTGCAGGCCGTACCGGTAGACGCCCGGCGGCGAGGCCAGCGTCCATTCGTTCAGCGCGACGGCGCCCGCCATCAGGCCGACGACGGTGACGGCCACCATCTTCCAGGCGCCGGCGTAGGCGTAGCCCACGGGTGGGAAGGCGGCGTTCAGCAACAGGGCGATCCACCAGCGGCGCGGCCGCGGGGCGTAGGTCTCCGTCAAGGCAGCTCGCCCATGAAGTCGACCGCCGCCGGCCCGGTCATGACCACGTGGCCGTCCTCGCGCCATTCGACGTGCAGCTCGCCGCCGTCGAGGACCATGGTGGCGTGACGGCCAACGAGATCGCGGCGCGAGGCGGCCACCAGGGCGGCGCAGGCGCCCGTGCCGCAGGCCTTGGTGAGGCCCGCGCCCCGCTCCCAGACCCGCAGGCGGATGCGGTGGCGGTCCAGCACCTGGGCGAAGCCGACGTTCACGTGCTCGGGGAACAGCGGATGCTTTTCGACCGCGGGACCGATCCTGGCGATCGGCACGGCCTCGACGTCGGGGACGAAGAACACCACGTGCGGATTGCCCATGGAGACGCAGCCGGGCGGCGCCATCAGGTCGGCGTGGTGGTAGAGGACCACGTCCAGGGCGGCGGTGTCGTGGGCCTCGGCGAGCGGGATCTGGGTCCAGTCGAGGCCCGGCTCGCCCATGTCGACGCTGACCAGGCGGTCGCCGGCCCGCGTGGCGATCAGGCGGCCGGCCTTGGTCTCGATCACCGCCTCGTCCTTGCCGGACGCCTGCATCAGCAACCAGCCGACGCAGCGCGTGCCGTTGCCGCAGGCCGAGACCTCCTCGCCGTCGGCGTTCCAGAACCGGACCCGGGCGTCGGCGTCGTCGGCCTTCTCCATGACGATGAGCTGGTCGCACCCCACGCCGGACTTGCGGTCCGCGATCGCGCGCACCTCGTCCGCGGTGGGGGCAAAGGGGGCGCTGCGGGTCTCGACGACGACGAAGTCGTTACCGAGCCCGTTCATCTTGAGAAACGGACGGCTCATGGTCGCGGCTATATAGGGGAAAGCGCCGGCCGTCGCACCCTGGGCGAGGAGACCCGGCCCGCGGTCGCTCAGGTCCTCTCCACGGCCGAGGCGGTATCGTCGATCATGGCGACGATCCGGTCCAAGTCCTCCGGGCTCACAGGGCGCGACATGCGCGCCTTGAGCGCCATGCCCAGGTTCATCATCGCCCGGCCCACGCGGTGGCGGCCGGGGGCGGCGTGCTGCGCCGCCTCGTCCATCCGGCCGAAGACCTGATCCACCGACGGGCGGTTGCGGTCCAGCTCGGCCTTGCCGTCGTCAGTGATCTCGAAGCGCTTGCGCCCGCCCTCCGCCTCCGTCTGCCGGATCAGACCCTCGTCCTCCAGCAGGGCCAGGGTCGGATAGACCACCCCAGGCGAAGGGCGATAGGCGCCGCCGGTCCGCTCCTCCAGCTCCTTGATCAGCTCGTAGCCGTGCCGGGGTTGCTCCTCCAGCAGGGCCAGCATCACGAACCTCAGGTCGCCGTGTTCGAAGAAGCGACCCATCCGGCCGCCCCGCCGATGGTCACGGCCTTCGCCGCCATGACGTCCGCCCCAGCCATACCGACTGCGATGGAAGCCCCGGTCGCCGTGATTGTGAAAGTGTCTATGCATTCGATTTTCGATCCTATTTCGATATGTCTGATATTTAGATACATCGAAACAACATCGGGCCACAAGCGGTTTTCGATACGGTCTAAATCGTATCGATAGTGATGCGTCTGGACGTCGGCGTTGCGGTGAGCAAGCTTTGCGGCATGAGCCGGTTGTTCGGACCCATTCGCCAGAACGGCTACGTCGTGAGCGACATCCGCGCGGCGATGGACCATTGGATCCATGTGGTGGGCGTCGGCCCGTGGTTCTTCGTGGAGCGCGTGAAGACCGACTGGTTCCGCCACCGCGGCGCGGACTCCCCCATGATGATGAGCGTGGCGCTGGCCAACTCCGGTGACCTGCAGATCGAGCTGATCCAGCAGACCAACGACGCCCCATCGCTCTATCGGGAATTCCTCGACGCCGGCCACGAGGGGCTGCAGCATCTGGCCTACTGGACCCACGACTACCAGGAGCTCTACGACCGGGCGCTCGCTAAGGGCCACAAGGTCGGGCACGAGGGCCAGATCGGCGGCGAGCAGGGCCGCTTCGCCTATTTCGAGACGACCGCTCCGCATCCCGGGGCGATGATCGAGATCTCGGACATCAGCGGGAACAAGGGCCGCTTCTTCGAGCACATCCGCAAGGCCGCCCAGGATTGGGACGGCGCCGATCCGATCCGCGCGATCTCCTGACCTCCGACCCGAACCACCGAAGGAACCACCCTGTGACCGACCTTGCCGAGCGTCGCCTGAAGACGGTGCGCGACCACATGGCCCTGGAGTGCGTGTGCGACTGGGACGCCGTGATCGCCACCTTCGAGCATCCCCGGTACGAGATGTATGGCGCGGGCCAGGTGTTCGATGGCGAGGCCCAGGTCCGCGGCTATTTCGCCGCCTCGCGAACGCCCTTCCCGGACCAGGCCAACGAGATCATCGCCATCGCCCACGGCGGCGACACCGTGCTGGTGGAGTTCTTCCTGACCGGCACCCACCTGGGGCCGCTGAACCTCGGCCAGGGGCGCGTGGCCGAGCCGACCGGCAAGGCTTTCCGGGTGCGGATGGCGGCGACCTTCGAGTTTCCGCCCGGCGGCGACAAGATCATCTGCGAGCGCCCCTATTTCGACCAGGGCGCGGTGCTGCGGGCGCTGGGCCTGGCCTAGGCGGCGCGATCAGCCGGGCCTCAGACTTCCTTCAGCACCTCGGCCAGGAGCTTGCCCTCCGCGCGGCGGTTCGAGCCGGCGCGCCAGGCGACGACGATCTCCCGGGCGGGATGTTCGGCCTCGATGGGTCGGACGGCCACGTGGGCCGCGTCGGCAAGCCCTGCGCTCACAGCCATCTGGGGCAGGAAGGTGACGCCGAGTCCCGAGCCGACCATCTGCACCAGCGTCGGCAGAGAGGTGGCGGCGAACGGCTCCTCACCCAAGCCGACGCGCGGGGGGTTCAGCTTACAGGCCGACAACGCATGCTCGCGCAGGCAATGGCCGTCCTCCAGCAGGATCATGTTCTCCTGCTCCAGCGCCTCCGGAGACGCCGTCTTCAGCTTGGCCAGAGGGTGATCGGCCGGCAGCGCCGCCAGCAGCTCGTCGTCGGCGACGTGCGCCCATTCCAGTCCCGCCATGTCGAAGGGCAGGGCGATCAGCGCCGCATCCAGCCGGCCGGCCTTGAGCTCGACGATCAGGCGCTGGGTCAGGTCCTCGCGGAGGAACAGGCGCAGCTTGGGAAACTTCTGGCGCAGCAGCGGCAGGGCTCCCGGCAGCAGGAACGGGGCGATCGTCGGGATGACGCCCAGCCTGAACCGGCCGGTCAGCGGCTGGCCGGCGTTCTTGGCCGCCTCGACCAGTTCCTCGGCCTCATTGAGGATCACCGTGGCCCGGCGCAGGGCCTCTTCGCCCACCGGAGTCAGGATCACGCCCGTGCGGGCCCGGTCCACCACCGGCGCGCCCAGCGTCCGCTCCAGCTCCTGGATCCCCGCTGACAGGGTGGGCTGGGTGACGTGCGCCGCCTCGGCCGCCTTGCCGAACGCGCCGTGCTCGGCGAGCAGCTTGAGGTACTGGAGCTGACGGATCGTCGGGAGCATTCGCGAACCTCGTCCCGGCCGCGCGATCGCTCGCGCGCATCAGCGGGTCCGGCTCAGTATAGACACAACCTATTCCATATCCAAAAACTATCGATTGGAATTGTCGGCCGACGCCCCCTATCTCACCGCCACGGCGGCCCTCCTCCCCTTGTGGCCGCCGACGCATTTCAAGGAGAGTCATATGCTGGGTGTTGGCCAGACGCTGCCCGACTTCAAGATCGTGGGTGTGAAGCCCAAGTTCATGCGCCACGAGGAGAACGGCGAGAGCGCGTTCGAGACCGTCACCAAGGAAAGCTTCCCCGGCAAGTGGAAGGTCATCTTCTTCTACCCCAAGGACTTCACCTTCGTCTGCCCGACCGAGATCGCCGAGTTCGCCCGCCTGAACCGTGAGTTCGCCGACCGCGACGCCGTGGTCCTGGGCGGCTCGACCGACAACGAGCACTCCAAGCTCGGCTGGCGCCGCGAGCATCCGGATCTCAACGAGCTGCCGATCTGGAACTTCGCCGACAACTCCGGGAAGTTCGCCCGCGACCTGGGCGTCCTGAACGAGGAAGAGGGCGTCGCCCTGCGCGCCACCTACATCGTCGACCCCGACAATGTCGTACAGCACGTCTACGTCACGAACCTGAACGTGGGCCGCAACCCGCAGGACACGCTCCGCGTCCTCGACGCGCTGCAAACCGATGAGCTCTGCCCGTGCAACCGTTCGGTTGGCGGCGAGACCCTGAAGGCCGCGTAAGCACACACCGCGCAGCCTTTAGCCTGTCCGGGGGCGCTCGCCCTTCTCCCCCCAGAGCGCCCCCGGATTTTCTGCCCCGCGCGCCGATGCGCGCCTCCCAGACATTTCCGGAGACCACCATGTCCCTCGACGCCCTGCGCGACGGCTTGCCCGCCTATGCCAAGGACATCAGCCTGAATCTCGGCAGCCTGGCCTCCGAGACCGTGCTGACCGACCAGCAGAAGTGGGGCACCTTCGTCGCCTCCGCCCACGCCCTCGGCGTGCCGACCGTGGTCCAGGCCATCGAAGCCGCCGCCGACGCCGCCGGCCTTTCGTCCGAAGCCAAGAGCGCCGCCAAGGCCGCGGCCGCCATCATGGGCATGAACAACGTCTACTACCGCTCGCTGCACCTGCTCTCGAACAGCGAATACAAGACCCTGCCCGCTCGCCTGCGGATGAACATCCTGGCCAACCCGGGCGTCGACAAGGCCGACTTCGAGCTGTGGTCCACCGCCGTCTCGGCCGTGAACGGCTGCGGCATGTGCCTGGACTCGCACGAGGCCGAGCTGAAGAAGCACGGCGTGCCGACCCAGAGCATCCAGGCCGCGCTCCGCATCGCCGCCGTGGTCAACGCCGCGAGCCGCGTGATCGCCGCCGAGGCCGCCCTGGCGGCCTGAACCAGGACGTCAGGCGCCTAGCGCCGCCGCCAGCCGCGCCACGCCGGCGTCCATCGCCTTGGCCGGGAAGCCGGTGAAGCCGAGGAGCAGGCCATGGCGCGGCGTGGCGGCGTGGTGCAGCGGACTGATGGCCCGGGTCAGCACCCCCCGGGCCGCCGCCTGGGCCTCGGCCTCCAGGTCCGAACGGCCGTCCTTCAGGTAGGCGATCAGGTGCATGCCCTGGTCGGGAACGTCCGGCTCCAGGACATCCCCCATCCGCCTGGCGAGCGCCTCGGCCAGCGCATCGCGCTGGGCCTTGTACGCTAGCCGTCGGCGGCGAATGTGGGCGGCGAACTGGCCGCTTTCCATGAAGTCCAGCGTCACGGCCTGGGTCAGGCTGGGCGGCTGGCGGTCGGCCAGGCGGCGCAGCGCCGACAACGGCTCCACCAGCGCCTTGGGCGCCACCAAGTAACCCAGCCGCAGCCCTGGGAAGAGCGACTTGTTCAGGGTGCCCACGTAGATCACCCGCTCGCCGCCATCGAGGCCCTGCAGCGACGCCAGCGGCGCGCCGGCGTAGCGGAACTCCGAGGCGTAATCGTCCTCCACGATCCAGGCGCCCGCGGCGCGCGCCCAGGCGATCAATTCCAGCCGCCGGCCCATCGACATCGCCACACCCAACGGGAACTGGTGCGAGGGGGTCACGAAGGCGGCGCGGGCGTCCGGCGCGAACGCGATCCCCGACTGAACGACCAGTCCCGAACGGTCCACCGGCACAGGCACGCCCTGGGCGCCGCCGGAGGTGAGGGCATGCCAGGTCTGCGGATAGCCAGGATCCTCGAGCCAGACCTTATCTCCCGGCTTCAGCAGCAGGCGCGAGGTCAGGTCGACCGCGTGTTGCGCGCCCGAGGTGACGATCACCTGATCGGGCTCGCACACCACGCCGCGGGCGGCGCGCAGATAGTCCGCCACCGCCGCGCGCAGCCGCCGATCGCCGGCCGGCTCGGAATAGCCGAAGTGATCCGGCCCAAGGGTGCGTAGCGCGCGCCGGGTCGAGGCGGCCCAGGCGTCCAGCGCGCGGGCGTCCATCAGAGTGCGGCCGTTCGAAAACGTCATCGGCTCGGTGGAGCGCGGCGCCGGGAAACCCGCCACGTCCGGAATGCGCTCGGGCGGGACCGGCGGGGCTGCAGCCTGCGGCGAGGCCTTCAGGTCCAGCACCCCCGAGAGGTCCTGCGAGACGTAGGTGCCCGAGCCGGTCCGCCCCTCCGCATAGCCCTCGGCGAGGAGTTGGTCGTAGGCCGCGACCACCGACGCCCGGGCGACACCCAGCCGCGAAGCCAGGTCGCGGCTGGACGGCAGGCGGCCGCCCGGCCGGAGCGCGCCGGTGTGAATGGCGCTCCGCACCTGGTCGTAGACTTGCCGGATCACCGGCCGCCCCGTCTCCGGCGCGGCCCAGGGATAGACGTCAGCCCAGCTCATTGACTCTCCGAATGGTCTGTCCAGATCGTTGGAAGTGGACCTATCCAGCAGACCACATACGGCTTAGCCCGCCAATCCGAAAGGAGGCGGCCATGCCGACGACCCACGACCACCCGATAATCGACGCGCTGCGCCGCCTCGCGATGACGACGCTGGCCTACGCCCTTGCAGTGGGCCTCGTCGCCCTGGCCCTGCCTCGCCTACTGACGCCCCTGCCGGTGGCGGCGCTTCTCCCCGAGCCGCCGCCCGTCGTGGCGCGGGTTCCTGCGGCCACCCCGCCCGCGGAACCCGCGCCATGAGCCCGCCCGACGGTTCCTTCACGCCCACGGCGCGCTCGCAGGTCCGGCGGCGGCCCCAGCGCGGCCACTACGACGAGGCCGCGGTCTACGGCGTGCTCGACGCCGGGATCATGGCGCATGTGGGCTACGTCATCGACGGCCAGCCGTTCGTGACCCCCACCGCCTATTGGCGCGAAGACCGCAAGCTCTACTGGCACGGCGCGGCCGCGAGCCGGATGCTGGCGACGGTGGCCGAGGGCGCGCCGGTCTGCGTGACCGTCAGCTTCCTGGACGGCTTCGTGGTCGGCCGCTCCGGCATCACCCATTCGCTGAACTACCGGTCCGTGATGGCCTTCGGCCGGGCCCGACTGGTGAGCGACCTCGCGGAGGTGCGGGCGGCGATGGACGCCTTCATCGGCCGCCTCTACGCGGGCCGGCCGCTGAAGCTGCGCCCCACCACCGACGACGACCTGCGCCGTATCGCCCTCGTGGAGATGGAGATCGAGGAGGCCTCGGCGAAGATCAAGGACACCGGCGTGACCGACCTGCCCGCCGACGACGCCTGGGCGGCCTGGTGCGGCGTGTTTCCGGTGGAGACGCGGATCGGCGCGCCCCTGCCCGAGCCCGGCATGGGCAGCGGCGGGCCGCCGACCGCGGACCTGGCGCCGTATGCGGAGGGGACCCGGCTGGACTCGGCGCTGACGGCCGCGGCCCAGGCCTACGGCTTGCCGGTCTCGACGTAGCGCTTCAGCCGGGCCCAGCCTCCCGTCAGGACGCCGTCGACCTGGGGCGCCGCCTTGAGGACGAAGTCGCGCGCGCCGCCCACGTTGTAGGTGATCGTGAGCTCCGTCCCGCCGTCCTTCGGCTTCATCCGGAAGAAGAGGGCGCCGTTGACCCCCTCGTCCTGCAGCGGCCCCAGGGCCGCGTCCGCCCGGATCATCCCCTGCTCGGGCCAGG
Source organism: Phenylobacterium sp. RIFCSPHIGHO2_01_FULL_69_31 (assembly GCF_001824475.1). Lineage (GTDB taxonomy): Bacteria > Pseudomonadota > Alphaproteobacteria > Caulobacterales > Caulobacteraceae > Phenylobacterium. The sequence goes on from NZ_MHXN01000014.1 coordinate 47,053, forward strand.
CTAGGACGACCACGCCGTGCCGGACGCTGCCGCCCCCTGGAATGGTCTCGCACCAGCAGGCGTTGGCCTGCAGCGGCAGGGTGATGTTCTCCGCCTTGCCGGAATAGCTGTGCGCGCCATCCCACCAGCGCCCGATCTCGCCGATCGCCTGGTAGACGCGGGCCGGCGGAGCCTCGATCTGCACCACGCTCTTCAGGCGGAAGCCCTGTGCTCCGGTCTCGACCACCTCGGCGCGCGCCGCGCCGGTGAACGCCACGGCGGCCAGCGCCGCCAGAACCATCGATCGCATCGTTTCGCCCCCGGCCTGCCTCAGGCCGGCTCGAAGCTTAGCGGTCCTCCCCAGAATGTCTCAACCAGGCTGTTCTGGGCGCCCGGCTCGCCGGTGGTCAGGAAGCGACGAACGGCGCCCGTGCCCGGCTGGAATTCCGGATGGCGGGCGAAGTAGCGCTCCAGCGCATCGGCCGTGGCGTCCGGCTGTCGGATCAGGGGCGTGCCGGGCGGCAGGGCGGCCTGGAACAGGTCGGCCACGATCTCGTAGTGGGTGCAGCCCAGGATCGCGCGGTCGGGATTGCGGCCGATCCGGGTGGCCAGCGCCCTCACGTGGCCCTGGATCGTGGCGGCGAGCTCGTCCCGGGGCGCGTTGGCCTCGATCATCCGCGCCAGCTCGGGGCAGGGCTCGGAGAAGACCGCCACGTCCTGCCGGCGCTTGTCGATCTCGATCTCGTAGACCCGGCTCCTCGTGGTGGCCGGGGTGGAGAAGACGCCGAGGATCTCCAGCTTCTCGGCCTTCTCCTCGCGCCATTGGGCCTCATGCTCCCAGGGCAGGCCCGTGGCCGCCTCGATGGTCGGCACCACGATGCCCAGGACGTTGACCGGCCGGCCGAGGTCGCGGCGATAGCCGGGCAGCCAGGTCTGCTGCAGGCGGCGCAGCGCCACGCTGGCGGCGGTGTTGCAGGCCAGGACCACCAGGTCGCAGCCCTCTTCGAACAGGCGCACGCAGCCGGCCCTGGTCAGCTCGACGATCTCCTCGCCGGACCGCCCGCCATACGGCGCGTTGGCCTGGTCGGCCAGGTAGATGAAGTCCGCCTCGGGGAACCGCTCCACCAGCCGGTGATGGACGGTCAGGCCGCCGACCCCGGAATCGAACACGCCGATGCTCATGATCCGGTGTTAGCGGGCGTCGGCGAGGGTGTCACCGACGGCGTGACGCGCGGCGCCGGACCATGACACCTTCCGGTTCAGAACTGCACGGTCGGCCCGGAGTGTGGCGGACCCCTTGGGCCCGGAGCGAACGTCCATGCTGCCGATCGACGCCATCCTGCTCGCGGGCCTGATCGCCGCGGCCGTCTGGCGGCTGGCCGCGCCGAACCGCGGCCGCCAGGCGCGAGCGGTGCTGTGCGTGGGCCTCGTCCTGGTAGCCGGCGCGCAGTACGCCCTGAAGGGGTTCACCTGGCAGTTCGTCCCCGGCTACCTGCTGCTCGCCGCCACCGCCCTGCCCGTCCGCCGGGCGGGCGTTGTGTCGCGTTGGGCGGGCGGCGTGGGATTGGCGATCCTGATCGGCGCCGCCCTCGCCTCGTGGGCGCTGCTGCCGGCGCCCGTGCTGCCGCAGCCCCGAGGGCCGCACCCCATTGGTGAGCAGGTCTTTCGCTGGGTGGACGCCAGCCGCGAGGAGGCGACGACGCCGGACCCGGCGGACCGCCGGAATGTGGTGGTCCAGGCCTGGTACCCGGCCGACCCCGGCCCGGCGGGCAATCCACGTGGCGGCGGGACACCCTATCTGGACGGCCTGGGTCGCCTGCCCGGTCCCATCATGGCGTTCCCCAGCTTCGTGTTCCGGCGGTTCGGCGAGACCGACACCCACGCCACGCCCAACGCACCCGTTTCCAACGCCCGCCGAACCTGGCCGGTGGTGATCTTCTCGCCGGGCTACGGAGCGCCGCGGGCGTTCTACACCGGCCTCGCCGCGGGCCTGGCGAGCCGGGGTTACGTCGTGCTGGCGGTGGACCATCCTTACGAAGCTGCCGTCACCCAGCTCGCCGACGGCCGCGCCGCGGGGCCGGCCCAGTATTACGGCCGCGGGACCGAACGCATCGCCTACATGGAGCGCCAGATCCCGGTCCGCGCCGCCGACCTGCGCTTCGTGCTCGACCAGTTGGCCCGACCCGGGGCGATGGGTCCGCGCCTCGCAGGACGGCTGGACGCCAACCGCGTCGCCGCGGCCGGCCACTCGTTCGGCGGCGCCACCGCCGTCCTGGCCGCGAGCGACGACCCGCGGATCAAGGCCGTCGCCGATATCGACGGCATGCTCTATGGCGCGGTGCGGGGCGAGGCCTTGCAGGGACCGCTGCTGCTGCTGGAAAGCGACCATGATGGAACCGGCTTTCGCGCCCGCTACGTCGAGGCCACCGAGGCCGTCCTGTCGCAGGTCCCGGCCGGCGGCTGGCGCTATGCGATCGGCGGCGCGAACCATTTCAGCTTCACCGACGCCGACCACTTCTTCAGCCCGCCGGGGCGCTGGGCAGTCGCCCAGGTCATGGGTGGCGAACGTGGCGCCGCGGCGACCCAGCGGGCGGCTGTGGATATCCTGGACGCCTTCCTGCGCGGCCCGCTCAAGGGCGAGCCGGGCGACGTCGCCGAGGCGGCGGGGCGCTACGAGGGCGTCAGGGGCGGGCCGAGCCCCCGCTGAACCCGCTCCCGCCACAGGGCCAGCGCCGGCGTCACGCCCAGTTCCATGACCAGCGGAAACGCCACCGCGCCCGGCGCGCCCGTTTCCAGCACGCCCGCCAGCCGCGCGAGGCCGCCGACGAACACGACGACGGCCAGCGTCCGAACGACCGCGCCGCGGCGCTCGATGGCCGGGACCGAGCACCAGAACACAAGGCCGATGCCCAGGAGCAGGCCGGAGAGGTAGCGCCCATGGCTGGCGGCGGTGACGCCGACGGTGTTCATGCCGCCCAGCACCCCCCACAGGCCGCCGCCCACCGGCACGATCCCGGCGACCGCGACAGAAGCCTGCAGCAGGCGACGCTCGATGGCGGGGCTCAAGCGAACAGGTCCGCCTGCGCCGCCGCCTTGGCGCCCTCGATACCCAGCAGCTTCAGCTTGGTGTTCACCCCGCCCCGCGCCGAGAATCCGCCCGGCTTGCCGCCCGCCGCCGTCACCCGATGACAGGGCACGACGATCGGCCAGGGGTTCTTGCCAAGGGCCTGGCCGACGTCCCGCGCCAGCAGCTTGTCGCCCAGCCGCGCGGCGATCTCGCCGTAGGTCAAGGTCTCCCCCGGCGGGATCGCCCGGGCGATCTCGTAGACCCGGGCGTGGAATTCGGGCGCCCGCGACAGGTCGATGGGCGCATCGAGGAGGTCGGGCTTCTCGCCGCGCATCAGGGCGCGGATGTCCCCGACCGTCTTGTCGAGCCCGGCCGGGACGGTGGCCTCGACCGCTTCGGGAAACCGCCGCAGGAACGACCGTCGGGCCGTCTCCGGATCCCGCTCGGGCAGGTGGACGCCGACCAGGCCTTGTTCGCCCCAGGCGATGCCCGCGTGGCCGATGGCCGTGTCGAAGAGGGCGTACTGGATCATGCTGCAAAGATAGTCGCGTTCGCCGATAACCGCTCGCGGCTTTCGGACATGGATCGCCGCTAGACTGCGGACTCCGCGACCGCCGCCACCGGCTCCAACGGCATGCGCAGCGTGAACCGGGTCTCGGCGGCGTCCGAGGTCACCTCCAGCGTGCCGGCATGGGCGCGGGCGATCTCGGAGGCGATCCACAGGCCGAGCCCCAGCCCCTGCTGGTTCGGCCGGTAGATGGCCCGGGTGAAGGGCTGGAAGAGCTGGTTTCTCGCCGCCTCCGGGATCGGGTCGCCGTTGTTGGCCACCGATACCTCCAGGGCTTCGCCCGTGACGAGCGCCTGGACGCGGATCGGCGCCGCCTCGTGTCCGTGGGTGATGGCGTTGGCGATCAGGTTCGACAGCAACTGCGCCAGGCGCCGGCCGTCGGCGTTGACCGTGCGGTCCAGCCGGATGTCCGCCTCGATGCGGCGCTCCGGATGGGCGAGGCGCAGTTCGGCCACCACCTGCTCCAGCGTCCGGGCCAGTTCCGGCTCCGGCCGACGCTCGGCGACGAAACCTCCGCCCAGGCGGCCTCGGGCCAGGTCGAGCACATTGTCTATCAGGCCCGCCATCCGCTGCACGCTGCCCTGCATCGCCGACACCAGAGATTGGGCGCGGGAATCCAGCGGCGTCTTGCGCAGCAGGCGGCCCGCCGCGTCGATGGACGCCAGGGGGTTGCGCAGGTCGTGACCCAGCACGGCGATGAACTGCTCGCGCAGTTCGGCCGCTTCGCGCTGGTCCAGAAGCGCCGCCTCGCTCTGGGCCAGCCGCCGCTCGGCGTCGAGCTGGCTCGCAATCAGCTCGGCGAAAAGGTCGAACATCGCCCGCGCCTGGCTGTCCTTCAGGCGCGCGGGGCGGGGATCGATGGCGCAGAGGGTGCCGAAGAACTCGCCTCGCACCCGGATCGGGACCGAGATATAGCTTTCGAAGCCGTACAGCGCCGGCGTTGGGTGGCCGCGGAAGATCGCGTCGTCGGCCACATGGTCGATGACCACCGCCTCGCCCGACGCGCGGATCTCGTTGCAGATGGTGGTCTCGACCTTGAGTTCGCCGCCGGGCTGGAGGCCGAAGTCGATCTCGTCGCGCAAGGCGCAGGCGACCCAGCGATCCTCGGTGACACGCGCCACTGCGGCGAAGCCCATGCCGGTGGTGCGGCAGATCACCTCGAGGATCCTGGGGACGGCGTCGATCCGGACAATCGCCGCCACATCATCTTCGATCGAGGGCGGTATGTCGGGTCTCCCTGGCCTGTCGCGGCCCCGTCGAACCGTAGGCTTGCGCGGCCCCGGGAGTCACTGAAATTCCTCGTATTTGTCGGCTATGCGACAGAGGAGCGCAGGCGTCCTTGACAGGGCGGGAGCCGCGGGCGGCAACTGGCAAGCCTCACCGGAAGGACCGCATGCCCAGCTTTTCCTACGTCAACGAACAGCCACAGGAGAGCATCGTGGTGATCCGGCCATGGGACTACGCGGCGAAGGTGCTGACGGGTGGGCGGGTCGATATCCGGTTCGAATCCACGGGTGTGGAAAAGCCGGAGATCGTCGTCACCCACCGGGCCGGGGGCGAGATCGAGATCGGGCTGGGCGTGAACATCGTGTCGATCTCCGGCGAGCGGGTCGAGAGCCTGTCGCCGCGACCGGATGACCCCGTTCCTTGACCTTTTCCTCGCTTTGAGCGCATAAGCCGCCCCTTCCGGCGCAACCTCGGTCAGCGCCCTCTACCGCCACGACCCCCAGGTCTTATCTGGGACGAGGGCGGCGAGGCCCCCCGTCCACGCAATCGTGCACGGGGGTCGACTGCGTTTGGGCCATAGGAGTTCGACTTGTTCGACGCGCTGACAGATCGGCTGACAGGGGTTTTCGACCGGCTCTCCGGCCGTGGCGTGCTGTCCGAAAAGGATATCGACGAGGCGATGCGCGAGGTGCGCGTGGCCCTGCTCGAGGCCGACGTCGCCCTGCCGGTCGTGCGCGACTTCATCGCAAAGGCTAAGGAACGCGCCACCGGCGAGGCGGTGATCCGTTCGGTCCGCCCCGCCGACCAGGTGGTCAAGATCACCTATGACGGCCTGGTGGAGATGCTGGGCGGAGAGGGCGAGCCCGAGGGGCTGAACCTCTCGCTGAACCCGCCCACCGTGATCCTGATGGCCGGTCTCCAGGGCTCGGGCAAGACCACCACCGCCGGCAAGCTGGCGCTGCGCCTCGTCAAGGAACGCAAGAAGGTCCTGCTGGCCTCGCTGGACACCCGCCGCCCCGCCGCCATGGAGCAGCTGGGCATGCTGGCCGAACAGGCTGGCGCGAACTTCCTGCCGATCGTCGCCGGACAGTCGGCTCCCGACATCGCCCGCCGCGCCATGCAGGCCGCGAAGCTCCAGGGCTTCGACATCCTGATCCTCGACACCGCCGGCCGCACCACCATCGACGAGGCGATGATGAGCGAGGCGGCCGAGATCGCGAAGATCTCCAGCCCCTCCGAGACCCTGCTGGTCGCCGACGCCCTGACCGGCCAGGACGCCGTCCGCACCGCCAAGGCCTTCCACGAACGCCTGCCGCTCACCGGCCTGGTGCTGACGAGGGCCGACGGCGACGGCCGCGGGGGCGCCGCGCTGTCGATGCGCGCCGTCACCGGACTGCCGATCAAGTTCCTCGGCGTATCGGAAAAGATCGACGGCCTGGACGCGTTCGACGCGGCCCGCGTGGCCGGCCGGATCCTGGGACGCGGCGACGTGGTCGCTCTGGTCGAGAAGGCCGCCCAGGAACTGGACATGGCCAAGGCGGAAGCCACGGCCAAGAAACTCGCCAAGGGTCAGTTCGACCTCGACATGATGGCCGACCAGCTCGCCCAGATGAAGCGCATGGGCGGCATGGAAGGCATGATGGGCCTCCTGCCCGGCGTGCGGAACATGAAGAAGCAGATCGCCGAGAGCGGTCTGACCGACAAGACCTTCGACCGCCAGGTGGCCATCATCTCGTCGATGACCAAACAGGAGCGGAAGAAGCCCGACATCCTGGCCGCCTCCCGGAAGCGCCGGATCGCCGCCGGCGCCGGGGTGGACGTGGCCGAGGTGAACCGCCTCTTGAAACAGCATCGCCAGATGGCGGACGCCTTCAAGTCGCTGAGCAAGAACGGCGGCAAGGGCTTCGGCCAGATGGCCAAGATGCTCGGCGCGGGCGGCATGGACATGGGCAAGCTGGGCCAGATGGCCGCCGGCGGCCAGCAGCCCACGCCCGAACAGCTCGAGGAAATGGCCGCCAAGCTCAAGAACATGCCCGGCGGCATGCCGAAACTTCCCGGCCTCGGTGGCGGCCTGCCGCCGGGCTTCAATCCGTTCAAGAAATAGATTTCAGACCAAGGACTTACGACAATGCTGAAGATCCGTCTCGCCCGTGGCGGCGCCAAGAAGCGCCCCTACTACTCGATCGTCGTCGCCGACAGCCACTCGCCCCGCGACGGCCGCTTCATCGAGAAGGTCGGCTCCTACAACCCTCTGCTCAAGAAGGACGATCCGAACCGCGTCGTGCTGAAGGTCGAGCGCATCCAGGAGTGGATGGCCAAGGGCGCCCAGCCGACCGACCGCGTCGCCCGCGAGCTGGGCAAGATCGGCGTGACCAAGTGGGAAGCCGGCAACAACCCGAACAAGGGCAAGCCGGGCAAGAAGGCCACCGAACGCGCCGAGGAGAAGGCCCAGAAGGAAGCCGACCGCGCCGCGGCCGCCGCCGAAGCCGCCGCCAACCCGCCGCCGGTGGAAGAGCCGGTCGCCGAGGAAGCTCCGGCCACCGCCGAAGCCGCTCCGGAAGCTGCTGCCGAAGAAGCGCCCGCGGCTGAAGCCGCCGCTGAAGAAGCTCCGGCCGCCGAAGCTCCCGCCGAAGAGGCTCCGGCCGCTGCGGCCGAAGGCGAAGACAAGGCCTGAGGCGCGTCTGGATGAGCGATGATCTCATCCAGGTGGGCCGCGTTGCGGGCGCCTTCGGCGTCCGCGGCGAGGTCCGCATCACCAGCTTCACGGCCGAGCCGCTGGCGCTGTTGGACTACAGGGATCTGAAGCGTCAGGACGGCTCGGTCGGCCTCACGCTCACCTCCGGGCGCCCCGCCAAGGGCGGGATCGTCGCCCGCGCGACGGAAATCGAGACCCGCGAACAGGCCGAAGCCCTGCGCGGCCTCAAGCTCTACATCTCCCGGAACAAGCTGCCCGAGCCTGACGAGGACGAGTTCTACGTCACGGACCTGGTCGGCCTGTCGGTGGTCGATGCCGCGGGCGAGCCCCTGGGCCGCATCAAGGCCGTCCAGGACTTCGGCGCCGGCGACCTGCTGGAGGTCTCGCCCGTCGAAGGCGGCGCCACCTGGTACCTACCTTTCACCCGCGAAGCCGTCCCCGAAGTGCGCGTCGCCGACGGCGTGGTCGTGGGCGTAAAGCCGGACGAGGTGGAGTAGCACCCCAATTCCTCCCCCGTTGGGGAGGGGACCGCGAAGCGGTGGAGGGGGTCATCCCGAGCTTTTGAGCGGACCCCCTCAGTCGGCAGTCGCCGACAGCTCCCCCGACGGGGAGCAATTGCTCTGAGTCACTTCGCCCTCGGCTTGCGCATCCGCATCAGGCCTTCCTGGGCGCAGCTCGCCACCAGGGCGCCATCCGAGGCGCGGTAGATGTAGCCCAGGTTGAAGCCCCGGCCGCCGGAGGCGGAGGGGCTCTCCTGAACATAGAGGTGCCACTGGTTGAAATCGGTCGGCCGGTGGAACCACATGGCGTGGTCCAGGCTCGCCGACTGGAAGCCCGGCGTGCGCCAACTCACCCCGTGGGGGCGGACCGCGGTGCCCAGCAGGCTCATGTCCGAGGCGTAGGCCAGGATCACCTGGTGCATGTGCGGGTCGCCGCCGATCGGGTGGCGAGCGCGGAACCAGACCTGCTGGTTCGGCTCGCGCGGCTCAGGCGCGGCGATGTCGAACCGGCCGCCCACGGTGCGCATCTCGATCGGCTGCTCGCGGTCGATCCAATCTTGGTCCTCGGGGGGAGCCTCGGCGCGCAGCCGCTTGCGCATCTCGGCGTCGCCCTCGACGTCGTCCCAGCCCGGCGCGTCCGGCATGTCGGCCTGATGCTCGTAGCCGTCCTCGGCCACCTGGAACGAGGCGGCCAGGTTGAAGATCTGCTGGCCGTGCTGGACGGCGATGACCCGCCGGGTGGTGAAGCTGCCGCCATCGCGCGAGCGGTCCACCTCGAAGACGATGGGGATCGACGGGTCGCCCGGGCGGATGAAATAGCAGTGCAGCGAGTGGCAGACCCGATCCTCGACCGTCTCGTAAGCCGCCAGCAGCGACTGGGCGATCACCTGGCCGCCATAAATCCTCTGGCGCTGTTCCTCGTCGGGCGTCGTGCCCCGGAACAGGTTCACTTCCAGCCGCTCCAGCTTGAGCGTTTCGGCGAGCGTCTGGCCGGTCATGGCGTTCCCGATTGCTGCAGTCGCGAAGGCGCGTGCCTTACGCTCCGAGCGGGCGGGTGTGAAGCTCTACTTCGCCGTCTTCATCCGCAGCAGGCCCTCCTGGGCCACCGACGCCACCAGGGTCCCGTCCTCGGCGAAGATCTGGCCCCGGATCAGGCCCCGGCCGTCCGACGCCGAGGGGCTGTCGTGGACGTAGAGATGCCACTGGTTGAAGTCGGCCTGGGCGTGGAACCACATGGCGTGGTCCAGGCTGGCCGACTGGAAGCCCGGCGTCTGCCAATGGACCCCGTGCGGCCGCATGGCGGTCGACAGCAGGTTCATGTCGGAGGCGTAGGCCAGGATCACCTGGTGCATGTGGGCGTCGTCGCCGATGGGCGAGCGGCAGCGGAACCAGTTCTGCGCCACCGGCTCCTTGGGACCATCCATCCAGTAGGTGCGCGCGTCCTTGGATCGCATCTCGATGGGCATGGGCCGCGAGAGCCAACGCTTCGCCTGCTCGGGCGCGTCCTTCATCAGCTCGCGCATGACCTCCATCTGGTCCTTCAGCTCGCTCCAGTGCGGGCCGGCCGGCATGGGCGCCTGGTGATGGAAGCCTTCCTCCGGATCCTTGAAGGAGGCCGCGAGATTGAAGATCTGCTTGCCGTGCTGGACCGCCACCACGCGCCGGGTGGTGAAGCTGCCGCCGTCACGGCTGCGGTCCACCTCGAAGACGATCGGCACGGTCGGATCGCCGGGGCGGATGAAATAGCAATGCAACGAGTGGCAGACCCGGCCCTCGACGGTCTCGTAGGCCGCCAGCAGCGACTGGGCGATCACCTGGCCGCCGAAGATCCGGCCGGGTGAGTTGTCCGGCGTCGTGCCCCGGAACAGGTTCATCTCGATCCGCTCGAGCTGCAGGGTCTCGACCAGGGTCTCGTCCTGGCCTTCGGTTTCCGGCGTCTGGGGCTCGCTCATGCGGGCCGATTACGCTGCGGGGCGCCCGGCGGCAAGGCGCAGCCGCCCTTGCGCGGGCGCGGCGAGCACCGTCATCCTGAGGTGATGGGAGAGAGCCCCTACATCCGACCCGTGTGGCGCACACGGCTCGCCGCCGTGCTGGTGGCGTGGATGGTGCTCGCCGTCTCCGTGATGCTGGCGGCCGCGCGACTGATGGAGGTCACGCCTCCGTCCGTGGCGCCGATGCTGCTGCTGGCGCTCTATGTGGTTCCGCCGCCTGCGCTGCTGGCCTGGAGCTTCTGGCACATGATGCGTGAGCCCGTGACTGGCTGGCTGGCGCCGACTGTCCTGATGACCTTCTGCGGCGCGCTGATCCCGCTGTCCCCGCCAATCTACGATCTCGGGGTGCGGCTGAACTTCCAGGCGCGCCGCCCGGCCTACGAGGCGATCGCCGCCGAGGTGCGCGACGGCCGGATCGGCGGCCTTCCCAACCGCCGGGGCTGGATCTCGGGCGAGCGGGACGGCGTGCGCTTCCGCTTTCGGCCGGCGGAACGGGGCGTGATCGACTTCACCTGGGCCGAGGCCTACGGCCTGAAGGCCGGCGTCCGCTACGACGACACCCCCTGCGTCAGCCGGCGCGGCGCCCTCTGCATCGACCGCGGCGAGCGCCTGGCCGAGCGCTATACCTACTACGCCCGGTTCTTCTGAGGCTTGACGGCGCGGCCCTGAACAGCGCCTTCACCCGCCATGTCGTTCGACTGCACAGTCCTGACCATGTTTCCGGACGCGTTTCCGGGCCCGCTGGGCGTCTCCCTGATCGGGACGGCGTGGCGAGAGGCCGCGCTCTGGACGTTGGAAACGGTGGACATTCGGGGCTTTTCCACAGATAAGCGCGGCTTCCTCGACGACACCCCTGCGGGTGGCGGTCCGGGACAAGTGATGCGGGCGGACGTGATCGCCTCTGCGCTCGACAGCGTGGAGCGGCGGGAACGGCCGCTTTTGTACATGAGCGCACGGGGTCGCCCTCTCACCCAGGCGCGCGTGAAGGAATGGGCCGCCGGTCCGGGACTGATCGTCCTGTGCGGGCGGTTCGAGGGGGTGGACCAGCGGGTGCTCGACGCCCGCGGGTTCGAGGAGGTCTCCGTCGGAGACGCGGTCCTCGCCGGTGGCGAGGCGGCGGCGATGGTGGCGATCGAGGCTTGCGTACGGCTGGTTCCGGGGGTCCTGGGACAGGCGATGAGCCTTAGTGAAGAAAGCTTCGAGGACGGGCTCCTCGAACATCCGCAGTACACGAGGCCGCGGACGTTCGAAGGGCTGGACATCCCCGAGGTCCTGCTGAGCGGCCACCACGGCGACATCCGCAAGTGGCGGCAGGCGAAGCGGGAAGAGACCACGCAGGAGCGGCGGCCGGACTTGTGGGCGCAGCGACCTGCCAATCAACAGGCAAAGGGCGATTGAAGCCCGGTAAGGATGACGACAATGGCTGCCAACATCATCGAAACCCTCCGCAAGGAAGAAGCCGACCGCCTGCTGGCGACGCGCAAGATCCCTGAATTCCGCCCGGGCGACACCGTCCGCGTGAACGTGAAGATCAAGGAAGGCGAGCGCGAGCGCGTCCAGGCCTACGAGGGCGTCTGCATCGCCCGGGCCGGCCAGGGCGTCGACGAGAACTTCACCGTCCGCAAGATCTCCTTCGGCGAAGGCGTGGAACGCGTGTTCCCGATCCTGTCGCCGAACATCGACTCCATCGAGGTGAAGCGTCGCGGCGTCGTCCGTCGCGCCAAGCTGTACTACCTGCGCGACCGCCGCGGTAAGTCGGCCCGGATCGCCGAGCGCCAGATGGCCGCCAAGACGACCGAAGCCGCGCCGGAGACCGAAGAGGCCTAAGAGCCGCTTCGAGCATCGGAACGACAGGACGGCGGCCGGAGCGATCCGGCCGCCGTTTCCATGTCCGCCGCCAGGCCCTTCCCGCCTACGCCTTCGCCACGTAGGCGCCGAGTTCCTTGGCGAGGTGGTCGAACATCAAGCGCATGCGCGGGCTTCCCCGCAGGGTCTCGTGCATGCAGATCCAGATATCCAGGCCGAACGAGAAGGCGTCGGGCATCACGGGCACCAGGCCGAAGCGTTCGCCGATCTGCCGCTGGCAGGTCCCGATGCCGAAGCCCGCCCGCAGCGCCGCCAGCTGGGCCACGTGGTTGTCGGTGCGCAGGGCGAAGAGGTCGCGGGTGATCGGCCGGCCGATGGACATTTCACTGACCATCTCGGGAAACTCCCGGTCGAAGCCGATCAGGGTGTGGCCGGCCAGCTCGTCGAAGTCGGCCGGCAGACCGTGGCGCTCGATGTAGTCCGGTGTCGCGTAGAAGCCGAGGCTGAGCTCCCCCACCTTCTTCGCCACCAGGCTGTTCTGGGTGGGGCGGGACATGCGCACCGCCACGTCGGCGTCGCGGCGGTTCAGGTCCTCGTTCTTATTGGACAAGGTCAGCTCGACGTCGACGCCGGGATGGGCGCGGCGGAAACGGGCCAGGATCTCGGGCAGCACCTCGATACCCACGATCTCGCTGGCCGCCAGGCGGACCACGCCCCCCTCCCCGCTGGCCACGCCGGACGCATCCCGACCCGCCGCCTCCGCGGCGGCGGCCATGTCGGCCAGGTGCGGGCGGAACGCCAGGGCCAGGTCGGTGGGCTGCAGGCCGCGGGGGCTGCGCAGGAACAGGGGCGCCCCGAGCTGGCGCTCCAGCTGGTCGATGTGCCGTCCGAGCGTCGGCTGCGTCAGGCGTCGCAGGCGCGCCGCGGCCGAGAAGCTGCCGGCCTCCAGCACCGCGTGAAGGCTCTGCATCAGGTCCCAGTCGGGCGTGTTCGGCATACCCGTATGCATACTGGTTTCCGGCGCCCGCGGCAAAACGTCAGGGTTGCTCGTAAACGATCAGCCAGCTGCCGTAGCGCCGGGCATTGGCTAGGGCCTCGCGGAAGTCCTCGGGCATGGCGGCAGCGTCGATCACCTCGGCGGTGCGCAGGGCGCGGACCTGGGCGAAGCCGTCGCGTTCCGCCTCCCGCACGGCGACCGTCTCGGCCGCGGCCGCGTCATACACAGCAACGAAGGCCAGTATGGTCAGGGGCGGCGGGACGCCGTTCTCCACCCCCTCCAGCGTCACCACGAACACCCCGACCGGCGTCTCATCCATGAGGGCTGTATCCCGCGATCCGGCCTCCGGCCAAAGCCCGGATCACCTTCTTATTGATTAGCAATCTAATGAAATGCGGCGTTGCAGCACTAGACGACCCCGCCTCGGCGGACCTACATGCACGGCCATGGCCGGCAAGACCCTCTACGACAAGATCTGGGACGCCCACGTCGTCGACACGCAGGACGGCGAGGCGATCCTCTACATCGACCTGCACCTCATCCACGAGGTGACCACGCCCCAGGCCTTCGCGGGCCTTCGCGCCAACCGCCGCGCGGTGCGCCGGCCGGACCGCACCCTGGCCGTCGCCGACCACAACGTCCCGACCGAGGGCCAAGCCCTGGGCGTCGACGCCGTCGCCGACGAGGAGGCGCGGCTGCAGCTCCAGACCCTGGGCAAGAACGTCGCGGACTACGGGATCGAATATTTCCCCATGGGCGACATCCGGAACGGGATCGTCCACGTGGTCGGACCCGAGCAGGGCCGCACCCAGCCCGGCATGACCATCGTCTGCGGCGACAGCCACACCTCCACCCACGGCGCGTTCGGCGCCCTGGCGCACGGCATCGGCACCTCCGAGGTCGAGCACGTCCTGGCCACCCAGACGCTGCGCCAGAAGAAGGCCAAGAACTTCCGCGTCCGCATCGAGGGCGAGCCGGCCCCCGGCGTCGGCGCCAAGGACTACGCCCTGGCGGTCATCGGCGAGATCGGCACCGCCGGCGGCACCGGCTATGTGATCGAATACGCCGGCTCGGCCGTGCAGGCCCTGTCGATGGAGGGCCGCATGACCCTCTGCAACCTGACCATCGAGGGCGGCGCCCGCGCTGGCCTCGTGGCGCCCGACGAGACCACCTTCGCCTATCTGAAGGGCCGACCGTCCACGCCGAAGGGCGGGGCCTGGGAGATGGCCCTGTCCTACTGGAAGACCTTCTTCACCGACGAAGACGCCGTCTTCGACCGCGAGATCGTGCTGGACGCGGCCAAGATCGCGCCGACCGTCACCTGGGGCACCAGCCCGGAAGACGTGATCCCGGTCACCGGAACCGTGCCCTCGCCCGACAGCTTCGACACCCCGGACAAGCGGGCCTCGGCGGAACGGGCGCTGGAATACATGGGCCTGTCCGCCGGCCAGCCAATCACCGAGGCCAAGGTCGACGTAGTGTTCATCGGCTCCTGCACCAACAGCCGGATCGAGGACCTGCGCAGCGCGGCCAAGATCGCGGAGGGCCGCAAGGTCGCCCCCGGCGTCCGCGCCATGATCGTTCCGGGGTCGGGCCTGGTCAGCGCCCAGGCCGAGGAAGAGGGCCTGGACGAGATCTTCAAGGCCGCCGGCTTCGAATGGCGCGAACCCGGCTGCTCGATGTGCCTCGGCATGAACCCCGACCGCCTGACCAGCGGCCAGCGCTGCGCCTCCACCTCGAACCGCAACTTCGAGGGCCGCCAGGGCCGCGGGGGCCGCACCCACCTGATGAGCCCCGCCATGGCCGCGGCCGCCGCCATCGCCGGCCATATCGCCGACGTGCGGGACTTCCTGTGATTACGGGTCTCGACCACGTCGCCCTCGCGGTCCGCGACCTGGACGCAGCGGTCGACGGCTATGGGCGCCTCTTCGGCGTCACGCCCGAGTGGATCGGCCGGGGCGGCGGGGTGCGCCAAGCCTGGTTCCAGTTCCCCAACATGGCCCTGGACCTGATCGCGCCCGAGGGCGGGGGCGCCTTTGCGGACGGGGTGCGGGCGCACCTGGACGCCTCCGGCGAGGGCGTCTGGGCCCTGGCCTTCGCCAGCGACGACCTCGCCGCCGACGTGAAGCTGCTGAACCGCCGGGGCATCCCGACGACCGACCCCGCGCCCGTGAGCACGACCGCAGATGACGGCCGAGTCCGCGAGTGGGTCGGCTCCCGTCTCGACCTGGCCGCCACGGGCGGCATGCGAATCCTGCTGATGGCCGAACCCGCCCAGCCCTGGCCCCAGGCGACGCCGGCGGATGAGGCGCCGGTCACCGAGCTCGACCACGTCGTGGTGATGACGCCGAACGTCGACCGCGCCCTGGCTATCTATGGCGCCAAGCTCGGCCTCGACCTGCGGCTGGACCGCGAGAACCCCAAGTGGAATGCGCGCCAGCTGTTCTTCAAGGTCGGCCGGACCGTCATCGAGATGGGCGCCCGCATCGGCGCGCCGCCGACCGACGAGCCCGACCGCTCGGGAGGCCTGGCCTGGCGCGTGGCCGAGCCGCACGCGGCCCAGGCACGCATTGCGACCGCCGGCTTCGACGTCTCGGAGGTCCGGACGGGCCGCAAGCCGGGCACCCACGTCTTCACCATCCGCAACGCCCCCGCGGGCGTGCCGACGATCCTGCTCAGCGCCGAGCCCCAGCTGGAAACCGCCTGATGGAAGCCTTCACCCGCCTCGACGCCAAGGCCGCGCCCCTGCCGCTGGCCAACATTGACACCGACCAGATCATCCCCAAGCAGTTCCTGAAGACGGTGGAGCGCAAGGGACTCGCGAAGGGCCTGTTCTATGAGTACCGCTTCGACGAGCAGGGGAAGGAGAAGCCCGACTTCGTCCTGAACCAGCCGGCCTACAAAGCCGCGGGCGTCCTGATCGCCGGCGACAACTTCGGCTGCGGCAGCTCGCGCGAGCACGCCCCCTGGGCGCTGATGGACTTCGGGATCAAGTGCGTGATCTCCACCAGCTTCGCGGACATCTTCTACAACAACTGCTTCCAGAACGGCCTGCTGCCGGTGGTGCTCAAGGCCCACGAGGTGCAGCAGCTGATGGACGAGGCCCGCGGCGGCAATCACGTCACCAGCATCGACCTGGAGGCCCAGACGGTGACCTCCCCGTCGGGCGCGGTCTTCCGCTTCGATATCGACGCCCAGCGCAAGGCCAAGATGCTGCAGGGCCTGGACGCCATCGGCGAGACGCTGCAGGCGGCGCCCGCGATCGACCTCTATGAGCAGAAGCGCGCCCTGGACCGGCCCTGGCTGGAGCGCGCGTGAGCATCCTGATCGCCGGCACGGTGCGCGTGCCGCCGGAGAACATCGAGGCCTTCCGTCCGCACATGGAGGCGATGCTGGCCGCCAGCCGCGCCGAGGACGGGTGCCTGACCTATTCCTACGCCGTCGATGTCCAGGATCCCGGCCTCATCCGGGTATTCGAAGCCTGGCGCGACGAAGCGGCCCTCCAGGCGCATTTTCAGCAGCCGCACATGGCCGCCTGGCGCGCGGCCTGGCCGCAGTTCGGGGTTTCCGATCGCCGCCTCTCGCTCTACGAGGTCGCCGCGGAACGCGCGCTCTAGCTTTCGGGGATATCCATGACCGACCTGCTGCTCCTGCCCGGCGACGGGATCGGGCCCGAAGTGACGGCGCAGGTGCGCCGCGTGGCGGAGAAGCTCACGCCCGACCTCGCCATCGAGGAGCGGCTGTTCGGCGGCTGCAGCTACGACGCCCACGGCGTGCCGCTGACCGACGAGACCCTGGCCGCCGCCAAGACCGCCAAGGCCGTGCTGATGGGCGCCGTCGGCGGGCCGAAGTGGGTGGACGCGCCGCGCGACAAGCGCCCCGAGGCGGGCCTCCTGAACCTGCGCGCCGGCATGAACGTCTTCGCCAACCTGCGCCCGGCGCTCTGCTTCCAGCCGCTGGCCGACGCCTCCAGCCTGAAGCGCGAACTGGTCGAGGGCCTGGACTTCATGATCGTTCGCGAGCTGACCGGCGGCATCTACTTCGGCGAGCCCCGCTTCATCGAGGACCTGCCCGGCGGCGGCCAGCGCGCCGTGGACACCCAGGTCTACACCACCGCCGAGATCGAGCGGGTGGCCCGGGTGGCCTTCGAGCTCGCCCGCGGCCGCCGCAACAAGGTCCATAGCGCCGAGAAGTCCAACGTCATGGATTCCGGCCTGCTGTGGCGGCGGGTGGTCACCGAGCTGCACAAGCGCGAGTACGCCGACGTCGAGCTGGAGCACATCCTGGCCGACAACGCGGCCATGCAGATCGTCAAGAATCCCAAGCAGTTCGATGTCATGGTCACCGACAACCTGTTCGGCGACATCCTGTCGGACGCGGCGGCCCAGCTGACGGGATCGCTGGGCATGCTGCCCTCGGCGGCCCTGGGCCTGCCGGGCACGCCGGGCCTCTACGAGCCGATCCACGGCTCCGCGCCCGACATCGCCGGCCAGGGCGTGGCCAATCCGCTGGCGGCGATCCTGTCGTTCGAGATGGCCCTGCGCTGGTCGCTGGACCGCCCGGCCGAGGCCGACCGCCTGTTCGCCGCGGTCGAGAAGGCGCTGGAGAGCGGCGCCCGTACCCGCGACCTGGGGGGCACGCTCTCCACCGCGCAGATGGGCGATGCTGTGCTGGCGGCGCTTTAGGCCAGCGCTCCCTCCGTCAGCTTCGCTGCCACCTCCCCCGTTTGCACGGGGAGGCGCGGGTGGGCCACGTCTCGCTCCTCCCCTGCGCAGCGGGGGAGGGGGACCACGAAGTGGTGGAGGGGGCGTTGGGCCGGCTCAATCCTACAGCCGCAGCCTCCACGTCTCCGACACCTCGGGCTTGCCGAAGTCGTCGTGAACGTAGTTGTCGACGAGCTGGAAGCCCGCGGCGGCATAGATGGCGCGGGCCGCGGTCAGGACCTCATGCGTCCAGAGCACGATCTCGCGGTAGCCCTTCTCGCGGGCGAACGCGATGCACTCGTCCACCAGCCGTTTGCCGAGGCCCTCGCCCCGGGCCGACGGTTCCAGGAGCAGCAGCCGCAGGCGGGCCACGCCCTCGCTTTCGCGGACCATGAACACCGAGCCCACCCGCTCGCCCCCGCGCTCGGCGATCCAGCAGCGCTCCCAGTCGGGATCGAAGTTGTCGAGGAAATCGGCGCAGATGCGGGCGGTCACGGCCTCGATCTTCGGCGCCCAGCCATAGGCCTGGCCGTAGAACACCCCGTGGCGCTCGGTCACCCAGCCCATGTCGCCGACGGCGTGGGGGCGGAGCACGATGGGCGGCTTGGCGGCCTGGGGCGCCAGCAGGGCCTGGGCGGTGTCCAGGGCGCCGGCCAGCTCCGCCTTCTGTGGCGAGGACAGGTCGCCGATCATGGCCTCGACCCGCTCGACGGTGCGGGCGTTCAGGCTGGCGAAGAACGCCTCGCCCTGCGGCGTAAGGTTCAGGGTCACGCTGCGGCCGTCGCTGGGGGAGCGGGCCCGCGCCACCAGTCCGTCGCGCTCCAACCGCCCCAGCATGCGGCTGAGATACCCCGCGTCCAGGTCCAGGGCCTGGGCGATCGCGCTGGGGGTGACCCCGGCGCCGTGGGCGATCTCATACAGCACCCGGTTCTCGGCCAGGGTGTAGGGGCCGCCCATGTAGCTGCGTTCCAGGACGCCGATGGCGCGGGTGTAGAAGCGGTTGAAGCGGCGGACCGCCGCCACGGTGTCGATCTGGGCCATGGCCCATTGGGGTCGCAGTTGCTTGACTTAGTCAAGTATCTTTGCGGGCCGTTTCGGGCCTAGTCGCCATCACATCGGCCATGCCATGGTCCCGTCCCGGAAGCAGCGAGGGACGCCATGGGAGCCTATTGGCTGGTGAAGTCGGAGCCGGCGAAATACGCCTATGCGGACCTGGTGCGCGACGGGAAGACCGTCTGGGACGGCGTGCGCAACAACGCCGCCGCCCTGCACCTGAAGGCCATGAAGGTCGGCGACGAAGTGCTCTACTACCACTCGCAGGAGGGGCTGGCCGTCGTCGGCGTGGCCAAGGTGGTGAAGGAGGCTTTTCCGGACGAGACCGATCCCGCCGGCCGGTTCGTGGCCGTCGAGCTGGCGCCGGTGCGCGAGCTGAAGCGGCCGGTGACGCTGCAGGCGATGAAGGCCAACCCGGCCCTCGCATCCCTGGAGATGATCCGGCAGGGGCGCCTGTCCGTCTCGCCGGTCCGGCCGGACGAATGGGCGGCGATCCTGAAGATGGCGGAAGGCTGATGGCCGGCTGGATGCGGCTGGCGGCCATCGCCGCGGCGGTCGGGCTGGCGGGACCTGCCTGCGCCCAGAAGCCGGAGGACACCGAGGCGCACAGCCCCGTCCCGCCCGTGGTCACGCCCGGCGCGGAGGCCGGCGCGCCGCCCTCCGACGCGATCGTGCTGTTCGACGGCCGGGACCTCAGCGAATGGGTCGCCGTGAAGGACAAGGGCCCGGCCGGCTGGAGCGTCGAGGACGGCGCCATGGTCGTGAAGCTGGCCGCCGGCAACGTCGAAACCAAGCGGACCTTCGGCAGCTATCAGCTCCACATCGAGTGGCGGGTCCCGGCCGGCGTCGCGGGGTCGGGCCAGCTGCGCGGCAACAGTGGGGTCTTCCTGGCCTCCACCGGCCCGGGCGATGCGGGCTATGAGCTGCAGATCCTCGATTCCTACCGCAACGCGACCTACGTGAACGGCCAGGCGGCCAGCCTCTACAAGCAGGCCCCGCCGCTCGCGAACGCCATGCGGCCGCCCGGCGAATGGCAGGTCTACGACGTGGTCTGGACCGCGCCCACCTTCGCGCCCGACGGAATGCTGAAGACGCCCGCCAAGGTCACCGCCTTCCACAACGGCGTGCTGGTGCAGAACGACGTCGCCCTGGCCGGCCCCACCCGCTTCATCGGCAAGCCGGCGTACGCGCCGCACGGCCGCGCGCCCATCAAGCTGCAGGCCCACGCCGGCGGCGGGCCGGTGAGCTTTCGGAACATCTGGGTGCGGCCGCTGGACTGAGAGTTCAGGCCTGGATCGTCATCTGGGTCTGGATCACCAGGGCGAGCAGCTTGCCCTCGCCGTTGGTGATGCGGGTCTGCCAGACCGAGGAGCGGCGGCCAACGTGCAGGGGCGTCGCCTCGCCTTCCACGGTCGAGCCGACGGGGGCGCCGCCCAGAAAGTTCGTCTTGCTCTCCAGCGTGGTCGTGCGGGCGCCCTCGGGCAGGTTCAGCACGCCGCCGATGGCGCCCAGGGCGTCGGCGAAGGCCATGAAGGCGCCCCCGTGCAGGATGCCGCCGGCGGTGCAGAGGTCCTCGCGCACGACGAGCCGGCCGCGCACCCGCTCCTTGGTCCGCTCCACGATCTCGACGCCCATGAGGTTGGCGAAAGGCATGCCGGTGTCGCCCAAGGCGGTCTCCTCCACGATTTGATCTCGGCTTAGCCGCCGGACCTGCACAGGACCATGACCTCGCACGTCATGACCGGCAGGCATCTTCCATCCGACGGGCGTGAGCCTATCTGAATGATGCGTCAGGTTCGCTTGGTTGCCTTGAGGGGCGGCAAGGCGTAACGGGACGCTCCCTCAAGTTCATAAGGAAGACGCCAATGGGTTACCGGGTCGCCGTCGTCGGCGCCACGGGCAACGTGGGTCGCGAGATGCTGAACATCCTCGAGGAAGTGAAATTCCCCGTGGAGAAGATTCACGCGATCGCCTCGCGCAAATCCATCGGCGTGGAAGTCTCGTTCGGCGAGAAGATCGTCAAGTGCGAGGACGTGGAGCAGTTCGACTTCTCCACCGTCGACCTGGTGCTGATGAGCGTGTCCGGCAGCTTCTCGAAGGAATGGTCGCCGAAGATCGGCGCCGCCGGCCCGATCGTGATCGACAATTCGTCCGCCTTCCGCATGGACCCGGACGTGCCGCTGGTCGTGCCGGAGGTGAACCCCGACGACGTGGAGTGGGCGAACCGCAAGAACATCATCGCCAACCCCAACTGCTCGACCGCCCAGCTGGTGGTGGCCCTGAAGCCGCTGCACGACCGGGCCAGGATCAAGCGCGTCGTGGTCTCGACCTACCAGTCGGTCTCCGGCGCCGGCAAGGAAGGCATGGACGAGCTCTTCGACCAGACGAAGAACGTCTATGTCCTGGGCGCGACCCCGCCCAAGAAATTCCCCAAGCAGATCGCGTTCAACGTGATCCCCTTCATCGGCGCCTTCCAGGACGACGGCTACACCGACGAAGAAGCCAAGATGTGGAACGAGACCCACAAGATGATCGATCCGGCCATCAAGCTGACGGTCACCTGCGTTCGCGTGCCCGTCATGGTGGGCCACTCCGAGGCCGTGAACATCGAGTTCCACGAGCCGCTCGACGAGGACGAGGCCCGCGACCTGCTGCGCGAGAGCCCCGGCCTGATCGTGATCGATAAGCGCGACTCCACCGGCTACATCACGCCGAAGGAGGCCCAGGGCGAATTCCCGGTCTTCGTCAGCCGGATCCGCAACGACCCGACGGTCGAGAACGGCCTCAACATGTGGGTCGTGGCCGACAACCTGCGGAAGGGCGCGGCGCTCAACGCCGTGCAGATCGCCGAACTGCTCCATGAGCGCGGCCTGATCCGCACCAAGGCGCTGGCCTAGGATGACCTCGCCGAAGGCGTCCGGCGAGGCTCGCCTGGCGCTTTCGGCCGGGATCCTCTGCTACTTCATCTGGGGCTTCGTGCCCCTGGCGTTCCAGGCCATCGGCAAGCTGGGGGTCGGTCCGTGGGAGACCCTGGCCCAGCGGATCGTCTGGAGCGTGCCGGCCGCCGCCATCTTCGTGCTGCTGGCCGGACAGGCGCGGCAGGTGGCGAACGTGCTGCGCCAGCCGCGGGTGCTGGCCTGGCTGGGCCTCTCGTCCGTCCTGATCGCCATCAACTGGGTGGTGTTCATCGGCGCGGTGACCAGCGGCCGGCTGCTGGAGACCAGCCTGGGCTACTACATCAACCCCCTGGTCAACATGGCCGCGGGCGCCCTGATCTTCCGCGAGCGGATCGACCGGATCGGCTTCCTGGCTATCGGCCTGGCTCTGGTCGGCGTGGTCTTCCAGGCGGTGGCGCTGGGACACCTGCCCTGGGTGTCGCTGATCCTGGCGTTCAGTTTCGCCGGCTACGGCGTGGTCCGCAAACAGGTCGCCGCCGACGCCCAGACGGGCTTGCTGGTCGAATGCCTGGTGCTGGGCCTGCCCAGTGTGGTCTTCATCGCCTGGCTGGAAATGCAGGGTCAGGGCCACTTCACCCAGGATGTCCCGACCGCCCTGTGGCTCATCGCCTCCGGGCCGATCACGGCGGTTCCGCTGGTGCTGTTTTCGTGGGCCGCCCGGCGCATCCCGCTGTCGGCGATGGGCTTTCTGCAGTTCCTGGCCCCGACGATCAGCTTCGTCATCGGCCTGACCCAGGGCGAAGCCTTCACGCCGGCCCGGGCGATCTCGTTCGCCTTCATCTGGTGCGGCGCGGCTGTGTTCCTCTACGGAGCCTGGCGCCGCTCGCGCGCGATTGCGCTCGCCACCCGCCAGGCCGCGGAGGCGGCGGCGGCCGAGTAGGGCGGGGCCGCGCCGCGAAGGCTCGGCGCAACACGCGTTTCAACCCGCCTCAGGAGCGCCCGCTTCCGGTCCCAAAGCTGAGCCATTCGCCGCCGATCTGACCTGCGCCGGATGTTCCGGCCAGTCAGGAGCATGTCCGTGAAGCTCATCCTCGTCGCCGCACTGGCGGCCGCCGCCGGCGCCGCCCAGGCGCAAACCCTCAACAGCCCGCAGATCTATGGATCGATCGGCTACACAGAGAAGAACCAGAGCGATCTGGGGGCCGTGCAGCTTCGGTTGGGCGCACGCTTCGGGCCGAATTTCGGTGTCGAGGGCGAGTTCGCCAACGGCGTGAAATCCCGTACCGACAATTCGCTGAACACACAGGCGCCCTCCACGGTCAAGACGACGCTTCGGCACGAGATCGCGGCCTACGCGGTGGGCTACCTGCCGCTGTCCCCGAAGGCCGACCTCTTCGCGAGGGTAGGGTATGGCCAGACTTGATATGGCGTCGACAGCCGGTCTGCGACCACCGCGCTGCGCTACAAGCACGACGATACGTCGTTCAATATCGGCGTCGGCGGCCAGTACGTCTTCGATGAGAAGAACGGGGTCCGGTTCGACTATGTGCGCCAGGACTACAACGACGGCCGCGCTCAGGACGTCTGGGCCGTCGCCTACACGCGCCGCTTCTAGAGCGCGGTACAGGCTGCCTCGATCAGGCGCCTGGGACGGGCGTCGCCCATCAGGGCGACGCCCTGCTTGTTCATGACGTAGGCGCCGCCGAGCTTCCGCTCGGGGTCGGCGAAGGCGCAGGAGCCACCCCAGCCGGAATGGCCGAAGGCTTCGCGTCCCGGGCCCCACGGGAAGTTCGGCTCGTTGCGCATGAAGCCCGCAGCCCAGCTCATCACGAAGGGCAACACCAGGTCCTGGCCGCGGATGCGTTCGCGGGCGGCCTCGGCGATGAGGGGGGGCGACAGGATCTCGCCGCCGTCCAGCCAGCCGTCGTTGGCCAGGGCGCCCATCAGCTTCGCGAACGCCTCGGCGGTGGCGTAGCCGTTGGTGGAGGGCACCTCCATGCGGCGGTAGTCGGCGCCCGCCTTGCCGGCGGCGGACGACCAGGGGGCCAGGAAGGCCGCGCGGGTGGGCTCATTGATCTCGCCAAACTCGGGAACCGCGGTGGGCCGCTGGAGCTCGGCAAGCCGCGCGTCGGCGCCGTCCGGAAGCCCGATCCATAGATCGAGGCCAAAGGGGGCGCCGATGTCCTCGCGGAAGGCGGTCCCGATGGTGCGGCCATCCACCCGGCGGAAGATCTCGCCCACCACATAGCCGACCGTCACCGGGTGGTAGCCACTGGCTGTGCCGGGCGGCCACATGGGCGCCATGGCGGCGAGCCGCGCGCAGATGGCGTACCAGTCCGTCCACAGGCCGGGGTCCATGGGCTCGGCGAACCCGGGCAGGCCGTCCTGGTGCGAGATGGCCTGTTCGATGGTGACCTGGTCCTTGCCGGCCTGGGCGAACGCGGGCCAGACGCTGGCGACGGTCTGGCCGTAGTCCAGCTTCCCGGCGTCTACCAGCCGGGCGATCATCAGGGCCGCGACAGCCTTGGTGGTGGAGAAGACCGGGGCCAGGGTGCGCTGGTCCCACGCCAGCGTGCGCTTGCGGTCGGCGAAGCCGCCCCAGATGTCCAGGACCACCTCGCCCGCCTCCACCAGGGTGAAGCGCGCGCCCAGTTCTTCGCCGGCCGCGAAGCTTGCGGCGAACACGTCCTTGACCCCGGCGAACCGCGCCGGCGCGAAGCCGGAAATCTCAACGCTCATAGGCGTTCAATACGCACTTCCGCGGTGGGATTCACGATCCGATCGGCCATGGCGACGATGGGAAGCTCGTTCGACTTCCACGCCTCGGCCATGGCCACAACCTCGGCGGCCGCCCGGGCGGCGCGTTCGGCGGCGTCACGGGGGTCGCGTCCCTCCACGAGGCCTGCGCCGAAGCTGGCGGTGACCAGGTCGCCGGTCCCATTGGGCGCGGTTTCCCGCTTGGGATGGGCGAACAGCACGGCCTCTTCCTTGTCCACGTAGAGCAGGCCAATCTCGCCCGGACCGGCCGGCGCCGAGGTCACCAGGGCCGGCTTGCCGACCGCGCGAACGGCGTCGCGCGCATCGGCGGCCGTGGCGATCTCGCGGTCGGCGAGAAATCCAAGCTCCCAGAGATTGGGCGTAATCCAGTCCGCCTGCGGCACAAGGCGCTTCTCGACCGCTTCGGCCACCTCGTACTTCACATAGAGGCCGCGCGGAGCATCGCCGAGGATGGGGTCCACCAACACCAGGGGCCGCGCGCCCCAGGCGTCGCTCCGCTCGGCGCCGCGCACCCTCTCGATCACGCCGGCGGCGATCTCCACCTGTTCCGGATCCGAGAAATGGCCGGTGATGATCAGATCCACGAGGCCGAACAGGGCGTCGGCCTCGATGTCGCCCAGCATGCGGCGGAACACCTCCGGAGAGGTCACTTCGCCCTGGCCGCCGCGCGCGGGCGTGCGGCCGAACATGACCGTGGGCGCCAGCACCGGGTCGATCTTGTGCGCCGCGAGCACGTACTGCTGCGCCGCCCCGCCGATGCGGGAGGCCGCGACGAAGGACGAAAGGATAAGGGCTAGAGGCACATCGATGCCCCTAGCCCAAACAGCAAAGCTGAACCAGCCTTCTTTCTACCGAGACGGTAAAGGCCTGGCGAAAACTAGTAGCGGTAGTGCTCGGGCTTGAACGGCCCCTCCGGCGTGACGCCGATATAGTCAGCCTGTTCCTGGCTAAGCTTGGTCAGCTTGGCGCCCAGCTTGTCGAGGTGGAGCATCGCCACCTTCTCATCCAGGTGCTTGGGCAGGGTGTAGACCTTCTTCTCGTACTTCGCGCCATTCACCCACAGCTCGATCTGGGCCAGGGTCTGGTTGGTAAAGGAGGCGCTCATGACGAAGCTGGGGTGGCCGGTGGCGTTGCCCAGGTTCACGAGGCGCCCTTCCGACAGGACGATGATCTTCTTGCCGTCGGGGAATTCCACGTGGTGGACCTGCGGCTTGATCTCGTCCCACTTGAAGTTGCGCAGGCCGGCGATCTGAATCTCGGAGTCGAAGTGACCGATGTTGCAGACGATGGCGTTGTTTTTCATCTTCCGCATGTGGTCGACGGTCAGCACGTCCTTGTTGCCCGTGGCCGTGCAGAAGATGTCGCCCTTGTCGGCGGCGTCTTCCATGGTGACGACCTCGTAGCCCTCCATCGCCGCCTGCAGGGCGCAGATCGGATCGACTTCGGTGACCATGACCCGGGCGCCGCCGTTGCGCAGCGAAGCGGCCGAGCCCTTGCCCACGTCGCCGTAACCCAGGACCACCGCCACCTTGCCGGCCAGCATCACGTCGGTGCCGCGGCGGATGGCGTCCACCAGGCTCTCGCGGCAGCCGTACAGGTTGTCGAACTTCGACTTGGTGACGCTGTCGTTGACGTTGATGGCCGTGAACGGCAGCTCGCCACGCTCGTGCATCTGGTACAGGCGGTGCACGCCCGTGGTGGTCTCTTCCGACACGCCGCGGCAGGCGTCGCGGATGGCGCTGTAGAAGCCCGGCTTCTCCTTCAGGTACCGCTTCATCACGGCGAAGAGGGCTTCCTCCTCCTCGTTGGTCGGATTGTTGAGGAGGCTGGGATCCTTCTCGGCCTTGGGACCCAGGACGCAGAGCAGGGTGGCGTCGCCGCCGTCGTCCAGGATCAGGTTCGGATAGCCGCCGTCGTGCCACTCGAAGATCTTGTGGGCGTATTCCCAGTACTCGACCAGCGTCTCGCCCTTGATGGCGAACACCGGCGTGCCCTTGGCCGCGATGGCAGCGGCCGCGTGGTCCTGGGTGGAGAAGATGTTGCACGAGGCCCAGCGGACCTCGGCGCCCAGGGCCTGCAGCGTCTCGATCAGGACCGCGGTCTGGATCGTCATGTGCAGCGAGCCGGCGATGCGGGCGCCCTTCAGCGGCTGCGACTTGCCGAACTCGGCGCGCGTGGCCATCAGGCCCGGCATCTCGGTTTCGGCGATTTCGATTTCCTTGCGGCCCCAGTCGGCAAGCGACAGGTCCTTCACGACATAGTCGGTCATCTTCGATCCTGATCGGAATGGCAGCGTTGACGGCCCCTATAGCCGTGCGCCCGCGAGGGATCAACTTTCATATAAAGAACTCTTTATACGACCGCCGTTGCCCGCCGCAGCGTGACCGGTCTATCCGGGCGCCTCCTTCCGTGGAGTAAAGACCATGAATGCGCCGGTGCGTATCGCCGATCCCGCCCAGCCCCGCCACGACTGGACGCTGGAGGAGGTTGAGGCGCTGTTCGAGCTGCCGTTCACCGAGCTGGTGTTCCGGGCCGCCGAGGTCCACCGCCGCTGGTTCGACCCGACCGAACTGCAGCTCTCGCAGCTCCTGTCGGTCAAGACCGGCGGCTGTCCGGAGGACTGCGGCTACTGCGCACAGAGCCAGAAGTTCAAGACGGGGGTGGCAGCCTCGAAGCTGCTGGACGCCGAGACCGTGATCGCCGCAGCCAGGGACGCCAAGGCGGGCGGCGCCCAGCGCTTCTGCATGGGCGCGGCGTGGCGCGACGTGAAGGACCGCGACCTGCCCAAGGTGGCCGCGATGATCTCAGGCGTGAAGGCGCTGGGCCTGGAGACCTGCGCGACCCTTGGGATGCTGACGCCCGACCAGGCGAAGGCGCTGAAGGACGCCGGCCTCGACTACTACAACCACAACCTCGACACCGGCCCGGACTATTACGACAAGGTCGTCACCACCCGGACCTACCAGGACCGGCTGGACACCCTGGCGGCCGTCCGCGACGCCGGCATGGCCACCTGCTGCGGCGGCATCGTGGGCATGGGCGAGACGCGCCGCGACCGGGCGGGGCTGCTACACCAGCTCGCCACCCTGCCCGCGCATCCGGACAGCCTGCCGATCAACGACCTGATGCCGATCCCCGGCACGCCCCTGGGGGACTCCAAGGCGGTGGAACCTTTGGAGTTCGTGCGCATGATCGCCGTGGCGCGGATCGTCTGTCCGAAGTCTATGGTCCGCATCGCCGCCGGCCGCGAGCACATGTCGAAGGAACTGCAGGCCCTCTGCTTCCTGGCCGGCGCCAATTCGATCTTCGTGGGCGCCCGCCTGCTGACGACAAACAACCCCGGGCGCGACAACGACGACGTCCTGCTGGCGGATCTCAAGATGCGTCCGATGGGCAGCGCGGCGGCTTAAGAGCCGCCCAGCCAGCTCCCGTGGGGCGCGGAGACTCCCGGGGTTTCAACCCCCTCCCCCTTGGGGGAGCTCGCGAAGCGAGCGGGGGTTTGGGTCCACGGGTGTGCCGAACAGGAGTTGTCGGGACGGCCCTAGCTCAGCCGTCCTCCGGCTCCTATCTGGGTGGCTTCGAGGAGAGCGCGTGCAGCCGATCATATCCATCCAGGGCCTGGCGAAGACCTACGCCGGCGGGTTCCAGGCCCTGAAGGGCGTCGACCTCGAGATCCGCAAGGGCGAGATTTTCGCCCTGCTGGGTCCGAACGGCGCCGGCAAGACCACCTTGATCGGCATCGTTTGTGGCTTGGTGCGGATGACCGCAGGGACCGTCACCGCCGACGGTCACGACATCCTCAAGGATTTTCGCGCCGCGCGGACCAAGATCGGCCTCGTGCCGCAGGAGATCTCCACCGACGCCTTCGAGAAGGTGTGGGACACGGTGAAGTTCAGCCGCGGCCTGTTCGGCCGCCCACCGAACGACGCCTACCTGGAGAAAGTCCTGAAGGACCTCAGCCTCTGGGACAAGAAGGACACCAAGATCATGGCGCTCTCGGGCGGCATGAAGCGGCGGGTGATGATCGCCAAGGCGCTCAGCCACGAGCCCTCGATCCTGTTCCTGGACGAGCCCACCGCCGGCGTGGATGTCGAGCTGCGCCGCGACATGTGGGAGATGGTCCGGGGCCTGCGGGAGCAGGGCGTGACCATCATCCTGACCACCCACTACATCGAGGAAGCCGAGGAGATGGCCGACCGGATCGGCGTCATCAGCCGCGGCGAGCTGATCCTGGTGGAGGACAAGGACGTCCTCATGCGCAAGCTCGGCAAGAAGCAGCTCACGTTGCACCTGCAGGAGCCGTTGCAGGCGCTGCCGGCGGGGCTCGAAACCTATGCGCTTGAACTGGCCGCCGAGGGATCGGAGCTGGTCTACACCTTCGACGCCCAGGCCGAGACCACCGGCATCGCCGAGCTGATGAAGCGGCTCGCCGAGCGCGGCGTCGACTTCAAGGACCTCCGGACCCAGGAGAGTTCGCTCGAGGATATTTTCGTCAGCCTCGTGAGGGCCCGCGCATGAACCCCCACGCCGTCCGCGCCATCTACCTCTTCGAGATGCACCGGTGGGTCCGGACCATCGTCCAGAGCGTCGCCGCCCCGGTGATCACGACGTCGCTGTATTTCATCGTCTTCGGCGCCGCGATCGGCAGCCGCATGCCTTCCATCGACGGCGTCAGCTACGGCGCCTTCATCGTGCCGGGCCTTCTGATGCTGTCGATCCTGACCGAGAGCATCTCCAACGGCTCGTTTGGGATCTACATGCCGAAGTTCGCCGGCACGATCTACGAGGTGCTGTCAGCGCCCGTCTCGGCCGCCGAGGTGGTGCTGGGATATGTGGGCGCGGCGGCGACCAAGTCCGTCGTGCTGGGCCTGGTGATCCTGGCCACGGCGCGGATCTTCGTGCCGTACGAAATCAACCACCCCTTCGTCATGCTGGCCTTCCTGGTGCTGACGTCG
This sequence comes from Phenylobacterium sp. RIFCSPHIGHO2_01_FULL_69_31, assembly GCF_001824475.1. Lineage (GTDB taxonomy): Bacteria > Pseudomonadota > Alphaproteobacteria > Caulobacterales > Caulobacteraceae > Phenylobacterium. Next base: position 76,269 of record NZ_MHXN01000014.1, read on the forward strand.
GTGACCTTCAGCCTGTTCGGCTTCCTGACCGGCATCTGGGCCGATGGATGGGAGAAGCTGTCGATCATCCCGACGCTGGTGATCACGCCGCTGACGTTCCTGGGCGGTAGCTTCTATTCCATCGACATGCTGCCGGGCGTCTGGAAGACGATCGCCCTCTTCAACCCCGTGGTCTACCTGGTCAGCGGCTTCCGCTGGAGCTTCTACGGCGTCTCGGACGTCGGCGTCGGCGTCAGCCTTGCGGCGACGCTGGGCTTCCTGGCGTTGTGCCTGGCGGCGGTGACCTGGATCTTCCGGACGGGGTGGCGGCTGAAGACTTGAGATCGCGTCGCTCCAATTGCTCCCCCTCCGGGGGAGCTGTCAGCGGAGCTGACTGAGGGGGCTTCCACGCAGAACGCGTATTCAGAGCCACGCATCTTGAAGAACAATTAAAGAACATCTAGCCTTGCGACATGCAGGCGCGACACGATACCCGCGACTTCGCCCGGACCCTCCGCAGGCGGCTCAGCCTCCCAGAAGGACTGCTCTGGCGCGCGATCAAAGGCAGGAAGGCTGGCGGATTTCACTTCAGAAAACAGCATCCGCTCGGGCCCTATGTGCTCGACTTTTACTGCCACGAGGTTCGTCTTTGCGTGGAGATCGACGGCGCATCGCACGGAATGGGCCGACAAGCTCGGAAGGACGAGCGACGTGACGGATGGGTTGCGGAGAAGGGCATTCGAACACTCCGAATTCCCGCCTCCTGCATCCTCGACGACGTCGATGACGCCGTGCAGATGATTGTGTCCGCTGCGGAGGGTGATGATCCGGGTTCTGAGTGGAAGCCCCCTCCGTCGCCTTCGGCGACACCTCCCCCGAAGGGGGAGGAACTGAGATAGCCCCCCTACTCGTCTTCCTCGAAGCGGGCGGCGACGAGATCGGCCAGGGCCTTTACGGCCTCCTCCGCCTGGTGGCCTTCGGCCGCGATGTCGATGCAGCAGCCGGGGGCGGCGGCCAGCATCATCAGGCCCATGATGGAGCGGGCGTCGACGGTCTGGCCGTCCTTGGAGACCTTGACCTCGGCGTCGAACGCCGCGGCCAGCTTCACGAATTTCGCCGACGCGCGGGCGTGCAGCCCCCGCTTGTTGACGATCTCGACGGTGCGACCTGCTTCGCTCAGTTACTTCTCTCCGGCCAGGACGTAAGACGCCACGGAGATGTACTTTCGCCCGGCTTCCTGCGCCGCGGCAACAGCATCTTCGAGGCTCACCCGGGTCCGGAGGCTGGCGAGCTTGATCAGCATGGGAAGATTGAGGCCGGCGATGACCTCGGCCTTTGTCTGTTCCATCACCGAGATGGCCAGGTTCGACGGCGTGCCGCCGAACATGTCGGTGAGCAGGATCACGCCCGTGCCAGACTCGACCCGCCCGCAGGCGGCCAGGATGTCCTGCCGGCGACGCTCCATATCGTCCTCGGGACCGATGCAGATGGCCTCCACGGCGGCCTGCGGGCCGACCACGTGCTCCATGGCGTAGATGAACTCTTGCGCCAGCCGGCCGTGAGTGACGATCACGAGGCCGATCATGCCCGACAATCCAAGGGTATCCCCACCCGTGACGGCGCCCGAGGAGAGGCGCGAGCCGAGCTAGATACGCCTCTTGTGCGCCGCGTCAAAGGCCTGCATCGCGCGGCTTAGTTTCGCAGGAGCCGAGGTTTCGAACGGCGCAACCGCCAGAAGTGGAATTGGAATTCCAAGGATCGTCTCGGTTGCGGGATCGGGCATCCGCTCCGGCGCTTCCAGGCGGACGAGTCCCGCGATCTCGCAGAAGCCCAAGGGCTCGATCGCTATCACATCGACGCCCCGCACCTCGATCAGGCCGCGCAACGCATCCGGAGCCCGACCCCACAGCCGCCCATCCGAAGCCCAGGTCAGCACCCGGTCGTCGGCTACGAGGCGAAACCCCTGGTCCAGGGCCCGCAGCGCCAGGTCGCTCTTACCGGAACCCGACGGTCCCTCGATCAGCACCCCCCGCCAGAGCCCCCCGACCCGGCGCGCGACCAGGCCCGCATGGCGGATCAAGGCGCGGCCTCGGGCAGGGTCAGCACGAACATGGCGCCCAGGACGCGGCCCTCGGCCCCCGTGCGGTTCTCGGCGCGCAGCGTGCCGCCGTGGGCCGTGGCGATCTGGCGGGCGATGGAGAGACCGAGGCCCGAGTTTCCGCCGAACGCGGCGCCCTTGGGACGCGAGGTGTAGAAGCGCTCGAAGACCGTCTCCAGGTTCTCCGGCGGGATGCCCGGCCCGTTGTCCGAGACGGTGACGATCGCTTCGCCCTTCACCCGCAACATGCCGACGCTCACGGCATCGCCCGGGGGGCTGAACGAGCGGGCGTTGTCGATCAGGTTGCGCACGATCTGGCCGAGTGGGCCCTCCCGGCCCATGACGGTCACGGCCTCCATGCCCTGGTGCGGGGTGAATCGGACCTGGACGTCGCCGGGCTTCGCCGTCGCCTGGTACAGCGCCACGATGTCGCCGATGAGGCGGCCGAGGTCGATGATCCGTGGCTGATCCCGGGAGAGCTCGGCGTCGAGGCGCGAGGCGTTCGAGATGTCCGTGACCAGCCGGTCCAGCCGCTGGACGTCGTTCTTCAGCACGTTCAGCAGCCGTTCGCGCGCCGCCGGATCGCTGACCAGGTCCAGGGTCTCCACCGCCGAGCGGAGCGACGTGAGCGGGTTGCGGATCTCGTGCGCCACGTCGGCGGCGAAGCTCTCGATGGCGTCCATGCGCTCGCTGAGCGAGTGCGTCATGGCCTCAAGGCTGCGGGTCAGGTCGCCCACCTCGTCGTCCCGCTTGGCCAGGTCGGGCAGCGAGATCGCCCGCGCCCGGGCCTGACGCACCCGGTCGGCGGCCCGCGCCATCCGCAGCACCGGCTGGGCCACCAGGCTGTTCAGCAGCAGCGACGAGGCCACGGTCACGGAGATGGCGATCAGAATGAAGGGGATCAGCGCCCGGCGCTCCTGGGCGATGATGGCGTCGACGTCGCTGGCCTCCAGCGTCACCACGCCCAGCACCGCGCGGACGTGCTGGATCGGGATCGAGACCGAGACCACCCGCTGGCCGGTGTCGCTCTGGCGCATGCCGGCCCAGCGCCGGCCCTGCAGCGCCACGCCCACCTCGCGGGCCAGGGTCGCCTCGACCTGACTGGTGGTCGGGCGCGCCGGCCGGGGCATCAGGCTGAAGCCCCGCTCCTCGTTCTCGCTTCCGCGCGCCGGCGGCAGTTCGCGCCGCTCGACGGCGTCGGCCATCCAGTCGCTATCGGCCACCAGGCGGCCTTGGCTGTCGAACAGCCGGGCGCGCTGGGCCCTCGGGTTGGACAGGGTCTGCAGCAGTTCGGTGGCGAGGGCCGCGTCCATGGCGGGCTCGGGCTCGCCCACCGTGGCGGCCTGGTTGAGGATGCTGGCGATCAGTTCGCCCTGGGTCGAGAGGCTGTCGATGCGCGCGTTCACCAGCCCCTGGCGAAGCTCGTTCAGCACCAGCGCCCCGACGATAAGCACCGCCAGGCCCAGCAGGTTGAGCGCCAGGATCAGCCGGCCGAGGCGCGACCCCGGCAGCCCGCGGAACCGCGCGCGGCGGACCCGGGGCGCGCTGGCGCCAGCCGCCGCCTCGCCCGCCGTCGGCTCAGGATTCCCGGTAGCGGTAGCCGACGCCATAGAGGGTTTCGATCGCGTCGAACTCAGGATCCACCTCGCGGAACTTCTTCCGCATGCGCTTGATGTGGCTGTCGATGGTGCGGTCATCGACATAGACCTGATCGTCGTAGGCCGCGTCCATCAGGTTGTCGCGGCTCTTCACGAAGCCGGGCCGCTGGGCCAGCGACTGGAGCAGCAGGAACTCGGTGACCGTCAGCTTCACCGGCTTGCCGTCCCACAGGCTCTCGTGGCGGGCCGGGTCCAGGGTGAGCTTGCCGCGCTTGAGCGCTCGGGCCGCCACCTCTGCGGCCGAGGCCGAGGCCGGGCCAGCGGCATCGTCGCCCTCGCCCCGGCCAGACCGGCGCAGGACCGCCTTCACGCGCTCGATCAGCAGGCGCTGGCTGAACGGCTTGTGGATGTAGTCGTCGGCCCCGAGGTTGAAGCCGAGGATCTCGTCGATCTCCTCGTCCTTCGACGTCAGGATGATCACGGGCGTGTCCTGGGTCCGGCGCAGGCGGCGCAGGACCTCCATGCCGTCCATGCGCGGCATCTTCACGTCGAGGATGGCCACATCCGGCGGATCGTTTTCCAGCGCCGCCAGGCCGGACGCCCCGTCGTAGTAGGCTTTCACGGCGTGGCCGTGGCTTTCGAGCGCCAGGCTGACGGACGTGACGATGTTTTCGTCATCGTCGACCAAGGTGATCTTCGCCATCTGAGGTGGACTTCTCCTTAACCGAAGTGCGGGAAGGTATTGAGCCTTCACCGTGGCCTCAATGGGGCCACGGCAAAAGGCAAACAAAGTCAACGCGGCCTTAAGCTGTTTGAGAGAACGTGATTCCCTCGTGGGGGGATGCGTAGATGGGTGGTTCGAGAGTGCATTTCGAGGTCTTCATACGGAAGACGCCCGGCGCGCCGTGGACGCTCGACCTGGCCACCGAGAATCGCGCCGCCGCCCTGTCGACCGCCCAGGAGCTCATGTCCGAAGGCCGCGTGGCCGCCGTGAAGGTGACCAAGGAGGTCTTCGACGAGGAGAGCCGGGAGTTCCAATCGGTCGTCATCCAGAAGCTGGGGGCGGCCGACACCCAGGGTAAGGTCAAGCCGCAGGCCGAGCCGCAACCGCTCTGCGTCACGCCGCAGGACCTCTATACCCTGCATGCGCGGGAACGCATCGGCCGCCTGCTGGAGACCTGGCTCGAGCGTAACAACGCCACGCCGTTCGAGCTGTTGCACCGCCCGGACCTGGTCGAGAAGCTGGAAGCCTCGGGCGTCGACCTGCAGCACGCCGTCCAGAAGATCGCCATTCCGGAGGCCCATGCCCGATCGATGTCGGTGCACGAGCTGATCCGCATCTTCCACAGCCTGATCGAGCGCGCCGTCGACCGCCTGCTGAAGGACGCGCGCAAGGGCACGCTGCCCGACGTCGACAAGGAAGGCTTCAGCGCCGCCGCCGAGCGCCTCGCCCAGGACCCCGAGCGGGGCTACCTGCTGGGCGCGGGCGTCGCCGCCTCCATCGCCCCCGCCACCAACTGGTCGGACAAGGTCACGCGCCTGATCGACCTGGCTGACGCCGCTCCGGCCAAGGGCCTCGCCCGCGGCCTGGCCCTCAGCATCGTCCAGCAGCCGTTGGCCGAGATCCTCGAGGCCAAGCCTGGCATCACCGACATCCTCGGCAAGGGCCGCGACCTGGGCGCCAATCTGGCCGCCATGACCCGGCTGGCCGCCTACGACTCGGTCGAGCGGCTCATCCAGGTCGAGGCCTCGGTGGCCAAGGTGATGCCGCCGCTGTCGCCGCTGGCCGTGCGCCTGGCCCAATGGTTGGGCGGCGAGAATTTCCAGGACACGCGGGCCGCCATCGGCCGGCGCATCCTGCGCGAGCTCACCGGACCCCGGCGGCTTTGCCCGGGCGAGGCGGCGCGGGAGATCGACGTGCTGCGCGCGCTGGCCATGTCGCTGACCGCGTCGGCCGGCAAGCTGCTGCCGCTGGAAGAGGTGCAGTCCGCCTTCATCGCCCGCTCCAAGATGCTGGTCACCGGCGACTTCGTGGAGGCCTACCTCGGCTCGGGCATGACGTCCCAGCAGGAGGTGGAGGCGCTGATCTGGCTGACCGAGAATGTCATCGGCGCCGCCAACAAGCGTCAGGCCGGCGGCTGGCTCAAGGCCGTCATCGGCTCGCTGCGCTTCGAGAAGGAAATGACCGCCAGCGACGAGAACCCCGGCGCGCGGCTCGGCCAGCTGGCCGCGCTGCACCGCGCCGTCGGCCGTTGCGGCCTGGTCGCCGAGGACTTCGAGCCGATCCAGGAAAAGCTGGGCGACATCGGTGGCCACGTGGAGGCCCATGCGCGCCTGTCGCAGACGGTCGCCCGGGCCAACGCCCCGCTGCTCCACCGCCTGACGCTGCTCCTCCGGCTGGCTTCGGGCGAGAACGCCCCGCTGGGACCCGCCGCCAACCGAGCCCGGGCCGAGGCGCTGAGGCTGTTCAAGCTGGACGAGACGCGCGTCGAACTTGCCAACGCGCCCGACCAGATGCGCCAGGTCCGCGACCTCATCCAGGCCGCCGGGCTGGCGGCCTAGGAGTCGCGGCCGGCGAGGGCGTCATCGGCCGCAGGTGACCGGCCAGGGCTTGCCGCCCGGCTTCAAGACGTACGTAAAGAACTCCCCGGAGCGCGCCCCGTGCGCCTGGGCGAACATGAGCGTGGCGCCGTCGGGCGAGAGCGCCGGCCCCACCTGGAAAACGTCGTTCCGCGCCGGGACGCGTCCGGTCTCGACCCACGCCTCGCCGCGGCGGACGTAGACGTAGAGGTGTGAGCGATCGCCGCGATCCGAGACCGTGACCAGGGTCTTTCCGTCCTGCGAGACCTCGGCCTCGTAGTCGAAATGCGGCGTGCTGACCGGGGCGCCGACGTTGCGGACGGTCCACGCCCCGTCTTGCCCCTGGCGGGCTACGTAGATGTCGCCGCCTCCCAGGCCGCCGGGGCGGTCGGACCCGAAGTACAGCGCGCCGGCCGCATCCATGCGGGGGAGCAGTTCCGAGCCCTCGGCGTTGATGGGCTCCGGCATTCGGACCGGCTCGCCCCACCTCCCGCTTGGGCTCCGGTCGACATACCAGATGTCGAACGCCTCCTTTTCGGGCGCCTGACGCGTGGAGATGAAGTAGAGGCGCCGCCCGTCCGCAGTGAGAAAGGGGTCGGCGTCCATGGCCGGCGGCCTTGCGGCGAAGGCGACGGGTTGCGGCGGCGTCCATCGCCCCGCCTCGCACCGCGCGTGCATCAGGCGATAGGTGCGGAACCCCGCGTCCGCCCGCATGAAAAACACCTCCGCACCGTCGGCGCTGAAGGTTGGCGTCGCGTCATACTCCGCGCTGGAGAGCGCCTCGGGCGCCCACAGGGCGGGCGTGGCCCGGGAGGCGCCGGTCAGCAGCGTGGCGACGACGAGCGCGCAGGCTTTCAGGCCCAGATGGGAACGTGACCTCATGCGGGCCAATGTCGGACGCCCGCGGACGATCTCAAAACAAACGTCTGGGCGCCTATTTCAAGCGGTGCTTAACATGGCCCGGTGACCGCCCGCACCCCTTCACTCGAGTCTCTCCGCTTCCTGGAGGCCAGCGGCCGGCTTGAGAGTTTCAGCCGCGCCGCGAGGGAGCTGCACGTGAGCCCCGCGGCCGTTAGCCTCCGGATCCGGGACCTCGAAGCCGACCTCGGGGTGACGCTGTTCCATCGGCGGGGGCCGCGGGTGATCGCGACGGAGGCCTGCACAGCGCTGACCCGAGCCCTGGGCGAGGCGTTCGGAGCCGTCGCCAGCGCCGTGGAGGCCTGCCGCGCCGAAGCTGGCCTCCTGCGGGTCACGGCCCCGCCAACCTTCGCGGTCCGATGGCTAGCGCCACGGCTTGGCGACCGGATCAGGGGACCGGCCGTGACGGTGGAGGCCTCGACCCTCCTCCTGCCCTCCACCCGGTTCGACGTGGCCATCCGCGCGGGCGCGGGCGCCTGGCCGGGGCTCGAGGCCCGGCCCCTGTTCCCCGTCGAGGGCAGCCCGATGATGAGCCCGGCCCTTGTGGCCGGGCGGCGCCTGGCGGGCCCTCAGGACCTCGCCGGCTTCCCGTTGTTGCCGGACGACCGCTGGCCGCGCTGGTTTTCGCTCATGGGCGTAGAGGCGCCGCGCCTCAATGTCCTGCCGATGAAGTTCGCCACCCAGGAGTTGATGGCCTCGGCGGTCATGCAGGGGCACGGCGTCGCCCTGCTGGCGCCGCGGATGTTCGCGGCCGCCCTGCGCGACGGCGCCCTCGTCCAGCCCTTCGCCGGGTGCGTGGAGGGGCCCGAGGCCTTCCATGTCGCGTGGCGCGAGGGCGACGCGCGGGCGGCCGTGCGCGATTTTGTCGAATGGCTGCTCGGGGACGTCGACCGCCCAGCCTGAAGATCGCTCCTAGGCGCGCCCGCCCAGCGCCTCGTGCAAGGCGCCGACGACCTTCGCCACGTCACTGTCCGCCATGCCGGGGTAGAGCGGCAGGGACAGGCAGCGGGCGTACCAGGCCTCGGCTCCGGGAAGGTCGAGATCGCCATAGAGCTCGCGGTAGTAGGGCTGGCGATGGACCGGGATGTAATGGACCTGGCTGCCGATCCCGCGGGCCTTCAGCGCCTCCACCACGTCGCGGCGCGAGCGCCCGGCCGCGTCGAAGTCGATCAGCACGGTCATGAGATGCAGGACCGGGTCGCTCCAGGCGGGCTGCGCCGCCGGCCGCACCAGCGGGGCGAGCGGGGCCAGGGCTTCTCGGTAGGCCGCGGCCAGGGCGCGGCGGCGGGCGGCGAAGCGCGGCAGCTTCTTCAGCTGCGACAGACCGAGGGCGCAAAGGATGTCGGGCAGACGGTAGTTGAACCCCGGCTCGGGCATCTCGTACCACCACGGGTCCGCGCCTTCCGGCCGCACCATGCCGTGCGACCGCATGATCCTCAGGCGCTCGGCCAGGGCCGGGTCGTTGGTGGTGACCATGCCACCTTCGCCTGTGGCGATCGTCTTCACGGGGTGAAACGAGAAGGTGGCCATGGCGGAATTGCGCACATCGCCGACTGTTTCCGTCGTATTGCCGAAGTGCATCGTCGTTCCGACGGCATGCGGCGCGTCCTCCACCAGGACGGCCCCGGCGGCTTCGGCGAGACCGGCGAGGGTGGGAAGGTCGACGGCGTCGCCACGCAGGTGCACGGGCAGGACCGCGCGCAGCCTGCGGCCCTGCAGACGTCCGATAGCCTCGGCCAGGGTCGCGGGCGTCATCAGCCCGCTATCGGGATCCACGTCGGCGAAGACGACGTCCGCGCCTACGTATCGCGCGCAGTTGGCGGTGGCGAGGAAGGTGATGGACGGCGCAACGATCGCCTCGCCCGCCTTCACGTCCAGCGCCAGCATGGCCAGGTGAAGAGCCGCGGTCCCGTTGGCGCAGGCCACCGCATGCCTGGCCCCCACCGTCTCGGCGAAGGCGCGTTCGAAAGCCTCGACCGTCGGGCCGGTGGTCAGGAAGTCGCCGCGCAGCGCCTCGGCCACCGCCGCGATGTCGTCGTCCTCGATGGTCTGGCGGCCGTAGGGCAGCATGGGGTCGGCCATGTGGGTCGCAGGCTCAGTCGTCGGCGCGCCGGCGGCGGCGCGGCTTGCCGTCGTCGAGCATGGCCAGCAGGCCGGGGCCGTCCAGCCAGTCGTCGTTCGTGTCGCTGGCGTAGCTGAACTCGTCCGGCAGCCGACCACCTTCCAGGGGCTTGCGGGTGTACTCCACGAAGGCGGGCTCGATAGCGTAGCGGTCGCCCAGGTCGACCGTGTTCCGCGCATCGTCCGCCGAGATCATCATCTCGTGCAGCTTCTCGCCGGGGCGGATGCCGATGACCTTGGTGGCGAGGCCCGGGGCCATGACGGTGGCGATGTCGGTGATCTTCATGGACGGGATCTTGGGCACGAACACCTCGCCGCCGTGCATCCGGTCCAGGGACGACAGCACGAAGTCGACGCCCTCCTCCAGGGTGATCAGGAACCGGGTCATGCGCGGGTCGGTGATCGGCAGCTCGGTCGCGCCGCGCTGGATCAGGCGCTGGAAGAAGGGGATCACCGAGCCGCGGGAGCCCACGACGTTGCCGTAACGGACCACCGAGAAGCGCGTCCCGATATCGCCGGAAAGGTTGTTGGCCGCCACGAAGGTCTTGTCCGAGGCCAGCTTGGTGGCGCCGTACAGGTTCACCGGGTTGCAGGCCTTGTCGGTGGACAGCGCCACCACCTTCTTCACCCCGTTGGCGAGGCAGGCGCGGACCACGTTCTCGGCGCCCATGATGTTGGTGTGGATGCACTCGGACGGATTGTACTCGGCCGCCGGCACCTGCTTCAGCGCCGCCGCGTGGATCACGACGTCGACGCCGCGGAACGCCAGCGCCAGGCGCTCGCGATCGCGCACATCGCCCAGGAAGAAGCGCATCACCGACATCTTCTCCGGCCCGAACCGCTCGGCGAGGTCGATCTGCATCTCGCTCTGCTTCAGTTCGTCGCGCGAATAGACGATCAGCTTTCGCGGGCTGGCGCGTTCCAGCACGGTCTCGATGAACCGGCGCCCGAACGAGCCCGTGCCGCCGGTGACGAGGATGACCTTGCCGTCGAGGTCGAGTTTGGTCGGCGCAAATCGGCCCAAGGGGCGCTCCGCAGGCAGCCTGTCTGCCGGCACCATGACCGCGCCGCGTAAAGAGACCGCTAACCATGATCGGCGATATCCGAGGCCATGGATCGCCGCCTGTTCCTCAGCCTTGCCGCCCTCGCCGCCCTTCCGGCGGCCGCGCGCGCGTCCAGCGGGGGCGAGAAGAAGAAGTCGGGCGGCGGCTCATACGTGCCGGTCCAGCCCCTGCTCGGCACCACCCTGCGCGCCAGCGGCCGACGCGGCGTGCTGTCGGTGGATTGCGGCCTCGACGTGCCGGACGAGGCCCTGCGCACGCGGGTGGAGCAGTCCACGCCGCGGCTGCGGGCCGCCTATGTCCAGACCATCCAATCCTACGCCGCCGGCCTCGGCCCCGGCGTCCCGCCGAGCGCCGACTACATCGGCCAGGCCCTGCAGCGGCAGACCGACGCCATCCTGGGCCGGCCCGGCGCCCGCGTCCTGCTGGGCGCCATCGTCGTCAATTGATCACATCGCGCTGATGCCGCCGTCCAGGCGAAGCTCGGCGCCGGTCATGAAGCCGCTCTCGTCCGAGGCCAGGTAGAGCACCGCGTTGGCGATGTCCTCGGGCTGGCCGATGCGGCCCAGCGGCACCTGGCGCGCGAGCTTGGCCTCCGCCTCCTCCTTGCCGAACCGCTGGCGCAGCGGATCCAGGATCGGCGTGTCGATGAAGGTCGGATGGATCGAATTCGAGCGGACGTTGAGCCCCTGCTTGGCGCAGTGCAGGCCGATCCCCTTGGAGAGCAGCCAGACCGCCGCCTTGGAGGCGTTGTAGACGGGCGTGTTGTGGCCCGCGATGACGCCGGCGATCGAGGAGATGTTGATGATCGACCCAGGCTGGTTCTGGCGTAGGTACTTCAGCGCGTGCTTGGTCCCGAGGAACACCGAGTCCACGTTCACGCTCATCACGAGCTTCCAGTCCTCGTAGCTCAGCTCCTCGATATTGCCGCCCCGGCTGATGCCGGCGTTGTTCACCAGGACGCTGATGCCGCCCATGGCCTCGTCGGCCTCTTCCAGCGCGAAGATCCACTGTTCTTCCTTGGTGACGTCCAGCGGGAAGGCGAAGGCCGTGCCGGCCCCGAACTCGGCGTCGATCGCCGCGGCCACGGCCTTTGCGCCCTCGGCATTGATGTCGGCCACCGACACCTTGGCGCCCTCCGACGCCAGCTTGCGGGCGAAGGCGGCGCCCAGCCCCTGCGCCCCGCCGGTGATGAAGGCCTTCTTGCCCGCGACGCGTCCCGCCATGTTCTTTTTCCCTTACGCCTTCGCCGCCTCGTCCATGAAGGCGGCCATCTTGACGTCCAGCTCGCTCACCCCATCCACGTCGTGAGTGGCCAGCAGCACGTCCACGCGGTTGTAGACGTTGAACCATTCGGGGTGGTGGTCGAGCTTGTCGGCCATCAGGGCCACGCGGGTCATGAAGCCGAACGCCTGGTTGAAGTCGTCGAACCGATAGGTCTTCCGGATCGCGTCGCGGTCGCCCTCAACCTTCGCCCAGCCGTCCAGCCGGGCCAGCGCCGCAGTCGCCCCGATCTTCGTCGGCCGCGTCACGCCGGTTGCTCCGCACCGAAGGCCAGACCCGTGGCGGCGGACAGCTCGGCCAGGGTCTGGTCCACGTCGACCACCTTGATCGCGGTCATGCCCAGGCCGGCCGCCGGCTTGCAGTTGATGCCCAGGTCGTCGAGGTAGACGCAGGCCTCGGGCTTCACGGCCAGGAGGTCGCACATCATCAGGTAGATCTTCGGGTCCGGCTTGCGGACGCCGGCCTTCGAGCTCTCGATGATGGCGTCGAACAGCGGCATCACCTGGGCCATGGCGCCGGCGGAACGCTGGGTGGTGTCCTGGCCGGGGCTGTGCATCGAGACCACGTTGTTGGTGATGCAACCCACCTTGAAGCGCTGCTTGCACGCCTGGAGCGCCGCCACCATCCGCGGCCGAAGCTGGCCGTTCAGGAGCGGCAGCACGTCCGCGCCGCGGAGGGGATGGCCCAGGGCCGTGGATTCCTCGAGGAACAGGGTGTCGAAGCGCGCCGCATCGATCTCGTTGCGTTCGAACAGGGCCCAGGCGTTGCTGTCGGGGTTCGTCGAGTTCACGCGCCGGACCAGGTCCTTGGGCAGGCCCCGCTCGGCCTCCATGCGGTTGAACGCCTCGAAGGGCGAGGTGGTGAACACCCCCCCGAAGTCCCAGATCACCGCCTCGACCGCCACTGCACCGTTCCTCAGCCAATTCTTGAGCGGCCGGACGCTAGAGAGCGGGCGGCGGACGTGCAAGTAAGGGCCGATGCTTCCGTCCCGGTTTCCCAGGCGCGTCCGGCTCGGGCTGTACGCCCTGGCCGCCCTCATCCTCCTCGTCCTCTGCGTGACCCCGTCTCAGGACCTGCCGGACCCGGGCACGGGCGACCGGTTCGAGCACATGGCCGCCTGGTTCGTCCTGACCTTGAGCGGCTTCGTGCTGGCCCCCCGGCGGCGGTTGGCGATTCCGGCGTTCGCCCTGGCCTACGGCGTGGTGATCGAGGTGCTGCAGGCGGCAATGCCGTTCGGGCGTCACGGCGACCCGAAGGACCTGCTGGCCGACGCCATCGGCGTAGCCTTGGCCTGCGTCGCCTGGCTGGTGCTCCGCCGCCTCGCGCCGCGGATCATCGACGCCGCCTGACGCGGCCTCTATGAGGGGGTCATGTCCGACGCGCCCCAGCCGTACATCTATCTCGCCGTGCCCTGCTACGGCGGCCAGCTCACTCTCCACTTCGTCAGCTCGCTGCTGAAACTCCAGGAGGCCTGCCGCGAGCGCGGGGTCGGGCTGCACGTGGACATGATGGGCGGCGAGGCCCTGATCACCCGTGGCCGCTCGCGCCTGGCGGCCCAGTTCCTGAGCCACCCGCAAGCCACCCACATCCTCTACATCGACGCCGACATCGGCTTCCGGCCCGAGAACGTCTTCCGGCTGCTGGACGCCGACAAGGACGTGATCGCGGCGGTCTGTCCGCTGAAGAAGATCGACTGGGAGAAGGTGCGCACCGCCGCGAAGGCCGGGGCGTCCGACCTGCAGGCGGCGGGCATCGGCTACGTCGTCCGCTTCCTGCCGACGCCGGACAAAAGCGTCGAGGTCAACGACGGGTTTGCGCGCGTCGCCTATGGCGGCACCGGCTTCCTGATGATCAGCCGCGGGGCGATGCAGCGGATCGTCGACGCCCACCCCGAGCTGCGCGCCAAGATGGGCGATATGGCCGACAACCAGGCGCCCGAGGCCGTGATGGTGTTCGACACCATGATCGAGCCCGAAACAGGCCAATACCTCTCGGAAGACTACGCCTTCTGCCGCCGCTGGCGCGACCTGGGCGGCGAGATCTGGGCCGATTTCGAGGCCCGCCTGACCCACGTCGGCCACGCGGCCTATACCGGCAGCCTCATGCAGGCGCTGCGCGGCGGCTGATCACTCGGCGGGGACAGGCGAGGGCGCCAGTCCCCCCTTGGGCGGCGGCTCGGGCGGCGCCGCCGTCTGGAGCGCAGCCCGCTTCTCCATGAGCGCGGCCCGGGTCGCCTCGTAGCTCTGGCGGTTGATGCCGTAGAGCGAGTAGAAGCCCACCGCGATCAGGCCCGGGATGGCGGCCATCACGCTGTCCCAGAGCGCCAGGTTGAACAGCACGTCGGGCGGCACATCGGCGGCGCTCTTGGCGGTCTTGGGCAACTGGATGAGGGTGATGACCACGCCCGCGACGGCGGTCCCGACGGCCAGGTCGATCTTACCGGCCATTGTGCGGGTGGCGTAGAGGACCCCCTCCTGACGCACGCCGAACTTCAGCTCGTTCTGGTCCGCGATGTCTGCAAGGGCGGACATGACGCTGATCTGGAGAATGCTGATGGCGCCGTACTGCACCGCAGCGAAGGCGATCAGGAGCGGCGCCAGACCGGGCGTGGAGGGCGAAAGGATGCCCATCATGCCGAGGACCAGCGGGATCGGCGGCACGAGGGAATAGGCCAGGGCCGCGTAGATGATCGTGCGCTTCTTGTCGATCCGGCCGTGCAGCCGCGGCGCGAAGACGAAGGCGGTCAGGTAACCGGCGAGGCTGCCGAGTACGAACCAGCTCAAGGTCTCACTGCTCAGGTCCCAGTAGAAGGTGGCGGCGTAGAGGCGCAGTCCTTCGCGCAGGCCGATCATCAAGGCCACGAAGAAATAGGCCGCCAGAAGCCAGACGTAATTGATGTTGGAGAGCGCCTTACCGAGGTCGCGGCCAAACTCGAGGACGCTGAACTTCGGCGTGTCCGGCGCCGGCTTGGGCAGGAAGGGGATCCGGTCCCGGGTGAGCCAGGCGGACGCGGTCAATGCGACCGTGGTGATGATCCCGATCGTCACGGCATAGGCGGACCAGGGAACGGGGTTGAGCAGACCGCGCGGGAACTCCGGCGTCGTCGGGAAGAAGAGGCGGAGCGCCAGGATGGTGGTCAGCGACCCGCCAGCCCAGTTGAAGAAGCTGTAGTAGGCCATGACCTTCGAGCGTTCGGTGTAGTGGCCGGACAGCTCGCCCCCCAGCGCCAGATGCGGCACGTAGAAGAACGTCATCGCTTGGCGCATCAGGACGACCGCCACACCCAGCCAGATGACCATGCCCATCTCGCTGAGGCCGGCGGGGGGGCTGAAGATCGCCCAGACGGATAACCCGACTGGAATGGCAGAGGCGAACAGATAGGGGTGGCGCCGCCCCCACCGGGAATGGGTCCGATCCGATAGCGACCCGATGATCGGGTCGGAGAAGGCGTCGAGGATCAGGCTGATGGAGATCGCCAGGCCAACAAGATGGGCGTCGACGCCCTTGACCTGACTGTAGAAGAGAAGCGCGAAGCTGGAGACCGAATAGAGGGCGACGGTCTCGGCCGCTCCGCCGAGCCCGAAGCCCAGCTTCGTCTTCAGCGAAAGACGGTCGGTCGTCGCCGGCGCGGCCTGGGTCATGCGCTTTGGTCCTCCGCCGCGCTCTGAAGGCGCGTTCCGGACCAGCGAACCCTAACGTGGCGGCATCGTCAATCGCTGCGTACCCGGTCTTCGAAACATGACGCCCCCGTCACCGGTCGGCGCAAGGCCCTCACATTCGACCCTGAAGTCTGCTACTGGCGATGATGATGCGCCCCGAGATCTGGATGTGGCGCAAGTTCCTTTCCACGAACGACGGACGGCCGCGCTTTCCATGCCCCAGACCCGACCCGCCGCCCCCACCGGTCACAATCGCGGCGCCGAGCGCGAGGTCGAGCTGCTGAAGCGCATCGACGAGCGGCTGCGCTGGCTCGCCACCTGGACGATCCACAACGCCAATCACCTGCGCGCGAGCCGCGACGGGCTGAAGGTGGGCGGCCACCAGGCGTCCTGCGCCTCGATGACCACCATCATGACGGCGCTCTACTTCCACGCCCTGCGCCCGGAGGATCGGGTGGCGGTGAAGCCGCACGCCAGCCCGGTGTTCCACGCCGCGCAATACCTGATGGGCCGCCAGAGCCGGCAGCAGCTCGAGGACTTCCGCAGCTTCGGCGGCGCCCAGTCATATCCCTCGCGCACCAAGGACAAGGACGACGTCGACTTCTCCACCGGTTCGGTCGGCCTGGGTGTGGCGATCACCGCCTTCGCCTCGCTGATGCAGGACTATCTGAAGGGCCACGGGCTGCTGAAGCCGGGGCAGGGGGGCCGTTTCGTCGCCACCCTGGGCGACGCCGAACTGGACGAGGGCAACATCTACGAGTGCCTGATCGAGGCCTACAAGCACGACATCCGGAACTGCTGGTGGATCGTGGACTACAACCGGCAAAGCCTCGACGCCACCACGGCCGATCGGATGTTCGACCGCTTCGACGACATCTTCGAGACCGCCGGTTGGCGGGTGGTGACGCTGAAGTGGGGCAAGGCCCAGATGCGCGCCTTCGCCCGGCCGGGGGGCAAGGCGCTCCAGGCCTGGATCGAGAGCTGTCCCAATGCGGACTTCGCGGCCCTCACCTATCAGGGCGGATCGGCCTGGCGCGCGCGGCTGATGGCCGACATCGGCCGCCAGGCGGGGGTGCGTGCCCTGCTGGAGAGTTTCGACGACGAGGCCCTGCACCAGCTGATGATCGGCCTGGGCGGCCATTGCATCGAGACCCTGACCGAAGCCTTCGACGCGGCGCAGGACGACACGCCGACCCTGTTCATCGCCTACACGGTCAAGGGCTTCGGCCTACCGCTGCAGGGCCACAAGGACAACCATGCCGGCCTGATGACGCCGGCGCAGGTCGAGGCCCTGCGCCAATCCATGGGGGTGACGGAGGGCCAGGAGTGGGAGCCGCTGGCCGGGCTGACGCCGGAGGCGGCTGCGGAGGTGCAGGCGTTCGTCGCCGCCGCGCCTTTCGCCCAGCCGGCCACACGCCGCTTCGCGGCCGAGCCGGTGCCGGTGCCGAGCCGCGCCGAGTTCCCCAGTCCGGACGGCGCCGAACAGTCCACGCAACAGGCATTCGGACGGATCCTGCTGGACCTCGCCAAGAGCGGCCATCCGCTGGCCGACCGGATCGTCACCACCTCGCCCGACGTGACCGTCTCCACCAACCTTGGCGGCTTCGTGAACCAGCGCGGCCTGTTCCGCCGGCGCGAGACGGCCGACGTGTTCCGCGACGCCAAGATTCCCTCCCCGCAGAAATGGGCGGGCAAGACGGCCGGCCAGCACGTGGAACTGGGCATCGCCGAGCACAACCTGTTCCTGAACCTGGCCGCCTTCGGCCTCTCGGCGCCGCTCTTCGGCGAGCGGCTGCTGCCGATCGGGACGGTCTACGATCCCTTCATCAGCCGGGGCCTCGATGCCCTGAACTACGCCTGCTACCAGGACGCCCGGTTCATGCTGGTCGCCACGCCCAGCGGCCTGACCCTGGGCCCGGAAGGCGGGGCGCACCAGTCGATCTACACGCCGCTGATCGGCATCGGCCAGCCGGGGCTGACCTATTTCGAGCCCGCCTTCGTCGACGAGCTGGCCGAGGTTATGCGCTGGTCGTTCCAGCACATGCAGGCCGAGGACGGCGGCTCGGTCTATCTGCGCCTGACCACCCGTCAGCTCACCCAGGTGGCGCGGGCAGACGACGCCTGGCGAGAGGATGCGCTGAAGGGCGCCTACTGGCTGAAGGCTCCCGGGTCCGGCGCGGAGGCGGCCATCGTGTTCTGCGGCGCCGTGGCGCCGGAGGTGCTGGCGGCGGCCGAGGAGCTGGCGGACGACATCCCGGGCCTGGGGGTGCTGAACGTGGTCTCGCCCGGCCTCCTGCACCGCGACTGGATGTCCTGCCGCCGCAGCCGCTGGCAAGCCGAGGGCCGCCGCCAAAGTCATGCCGAGGCCCTGCTTTCGCAGCTCGGACCGGGCGCGGGCCTCGTCACCGTGGTCGACGCCTCGCCCGCGACGCTGTCCTGGTTGGGCGGCGTCCGGGGCCAGAGGGTCAGCTCGCTGGGCCTCGACAGCTTCGGCCAGGTGGGCGACCTGCCCGACCTCTATCGCCACTACCGCCTGGACGTGGACGCTATCCTCGAAGCCGCGGCCGACCTGTTTCTCTGATATGTAGTCGGCCGCACCACATATATGGCGCTTTCTTCCACATATATGGAATCATGGCCGATCAGGTCAGCGCCCGTTCCAGGTCCGCGATCAGGTCGTCGACGTTCTCAACGCCGACACTGAGCCGGATCAGCCCGTCGGAGATGCCGATCCGCTCGCGCGTCTCGGCCGGGATTGAGGCGTGGGTCATGATCGCCGGATGCTCGATCAGGCTCTCCACGCCGCCCAGGCTCTCGGCGAGGGTGAACAGCTCGGTCCGCTCCAGCATCCGCTTCGTCCCCTCCAGGTCGCGGTCCAGCACGGCGGTGATCATGCCGCCGAAGCCGGACATCTGGCGCTTGGCCAGGTCATGCTGCGGATGGCTCGGCAGGCCGGGGTAGATGACCTTGGCCACGTCGCTCCGCGCCTCAAGCCATTCGGCGATCGCCTGGCCGTTCTCGCAATGCCGCTGCATGCGGAGCGCCAGGGTCTTCATGCCGCGCAGGGTCAGGAAGCTGTCGAACGGCGAAGCCACCGAGCCGATGGCGTTCTGCAGGAAGGTGATCTGGTCCCGCAGCTCGGCGTTCTCGCCCACCACCAGCGCCCCGCCGACCACGTCCGAATGGCCGCCGATGTACTTGGTGGTGGAATGCATCACCGCGTCGAAGCCGAATTCCAGCGGCCGCTGGACGTACGGACTGGCGAAGGTGTTATCCGCTGCGGCGATCAGGCCGCGGCGCTTGCACAGGGCCGCGATGGCTTCGAGGTCCGCCAGGCGCAGGAGGGGGTTGGTGGGCGTCTCCACCCAGACCATGCGCGTCCGGGGCGTGATCGCCGCCTCGATGGCGCTCACGTCGGCCAGGTCCACGAAGCTGAATTCCAGCCCCGAAGACCGGCGCCGCACCTTGTCGAACAGCCGGAACGAGCCGCCGTAAAGGTCCTCGCTGGCGATGATGTGGTCGCCCGCATCGAACGCCTCCAGCAGGGTGGCGATGGCCGCCAGGCCCGAGGCGAAGGCATAGCCCTTGGTCCCGCTTTCCAGGTCCGCCAGGCCGCGCTCCAGGGCGAAGCGGGTGGGGTTCTGGCTGCGCGAATATTCGAAGCCCGTGTGAACGCCGGGGCTCGACTGCGCATAGGTCGAGGTTGCGTAGATCGGGGGCATCACCGCCCCGGTGGTCGGATCGTGCTCCTGACCGCCGTGGATGGCGCGGGTGGCGAAATCCAGGCGGTTCCTGCCATGGGGGTCGGAGCTCAAGCGGCTTTCCTCAGATAGTTGATCAGGTCGATGCGTGTGATGAGGCCGAGGAACTCCTTGCCCTCCATCACGATCGCCACCTCGTCACGCTCGAAGATCGGAAGCAGCGAGTCCAGCTGCTCGCCGGCCTGCAGGGTGTGCAGCTTCGCGGTCATGGCCGTCGAGACCGGCTGGCGGAAGCGGGCGTCCTGGCGGCGATCCTCGACGGCCTCCAGGAGGTCGCTCTCGTCGATAAGGCCGATCAGGCGGCCATCGTCGATCACCGGCAACTGGCTGACGTCGGCCTGACGCATGCGGTTATAGGCGGTGAGCAGGGTGTCGCCCGGGCCCACCGTGACCGCATCGCCCGGCGTGCGCGCGATCAGGTCGCGCAGGTCGCCGTGAAGCTGCCGGTCGACCAGCCCCTGCTCGGCGACCCAGCTGTCGTTGTAGACCTTGGAGAGGTAGCGCGAGCCCGTATCGCAGACGAGCGTCACCACGCGCTTGGGCTCGGTCTGGTCGCGGCAGTAGCGCAGGGCGCCCGCCAGCAGGGTGCCGGACGACGAGCCGCCCAGGATGCCGGCCTTGGTCAACAGCAGGCGGGCCGTGGCGATGCTCTCCGTATCGGAGATCTCATAGGCCTTGGCCACCAGGTCCAGGTCGCAGTTGTCGGGGATGAAGTCCTCGCCGATGCCTTCGACGACCCAGGCGCCGGGTTCGACCTTCTCCCCGCGCTCGATCAGCGGCGCCAGGATCGAACCCACCGGGTCGGCCAGCACCATCTTTGTCTTCGGCGAGGCCTTGGCGAAGAAGCGGCCCAGGCCCGTCAGCGTGCCGCCGGACCCCACCCCCACCACGACGGCGTCAACGTCGCCCTCCATCTGCTCCAGGATCTCCGGGCCGGTGGTTGTCTCGTGCGCCTTGGGGTTCGCGGGGTTCGAGAACTGGTTGATGTAGACGGCGTCGTTCAGCTTGGCGGCGATCGCTTTGGCCATGTCCTGGTAGTACTCGGGATGACCTTTGCCGACGTCCGATCGGGTGATGCGCACGTCGACGCCCATGGCGCGCAGGTGCTGGATCTTCTCCCGCGCCATCTTGTCGGGCACCACGAGCAGCAGCTTGTAGCCCTTCAGCAGGCCCACCTGAGCCAGGCCCAGGCCGGTGTTGCCGGCCGTCGCCTCGACGATCGTGCCGCCGGGCCTCAGCGATCCGTCCTTCTCGGCCGCCTCGATCATCGAGCGGGCGACGCGGTCCTTGATCGAGCCGCCGGGATTGGCGCTCTCCAGCTTCACGAACAGGCGGCACGGCCCGGTGTCGAAGCCCGTCAGCTCCAGCATCGGCGTGCGGCCGATCAGGTCGAGGGCGGTGGCCGCGGGCGGCGGCAAAGGCTGGTCGGTCAAAGGCGGCATCCGGATCGAGTCAGGGAGATCGGTGGGCGCATATTGCGCACGATGTACAAAAAGGGAAACGCTCGACCCGAGTTTCCATCCCCGACGGCAAGAACAGTCTAGCTGCGACGCCCGCAGGCCGCGCCGTCCCGCGGCAATGTAACGGTTCCGTACGGTGGTGACCCGGCAAGCGGCGGTTAAGGTCGCGGCCTGCATTCTGCAGACGACACCAGGAGTCCGGCCCCTTGAAACGCTTCCTCGTCCTTGCGGCCAGCGCCGCCCTTTTGAGCGCCTGCCAACCCAAGACCGATGCGGCCACCGGCGGAGCCAAGTTCAACAACAGCGTGCCGATGACCGAGTTCATGGGCCACTTCGTGGACCCGGCCGCCTTCATGTACTGGAAGGGCTCCGGCACGGAGATCACCGAGGCGGGAGAGCGCGACCTGTCGCCCACCACCGACGAGGGCTGGGACGTGCTGGTCACCGGGGCGACCATGCTGGTCGAAGCCGGGAACATCATGCAGCTGCCCGGCCGCACACGGGCGCCGGAGGCCGACTGGAACAAGTACGCCCAGATGCTGAGCGAGCGGGCCCTGATCGCCCGCGCCGCGGCCGAGAGGCACGACAAGCAGGCGGTGTTCGACGAGGGGGGCCGGCTCTACGAGGTCTGCGTCGCCTGCCACGAACAGTTCATCGTCCAGCCCGAACTCAAGGCCAACGGGCCGGCCGAGGGCGATCCCCTGCCCCCGATCCCGGACGCAAAGGCGAAGTAGTCACCAGCCCGGCGTGGCTCGCACGCAGCGGCCGTTCGGCCCGCCCGTGGCGTCCAGAGGCCGGGCGGGACTCATCGATTCCAGGTCGCATCGCTGGCGCTCCAGGCCACCCAGGCCCAGCCCGCCGCCATAGGGGCCGCCGTACCAGTCGCGACCGTAGCCGCCATAGCTGTAGCCGTTCCGGGTGTCCTCGAAGGCCAAGCTGACCCGCCCGTTCTCGCCCACCGGGATGTCGGTGCGGCCGTAGACGCTGCGGTAGCCGCCGGTGCCGACCGCCACGCCCACTTCACCGTGTGGCCTGCGGTCGTCGCTGGCCACGACGCCGTCCAGGGCCTCGTCACGACGCGGGTCCGGCAGGGACGAGCTCTTGATGAAGGCGTCGATCTGCTCGGCGGTGCTCATGGGCGGCGGCGCCTGGGAGGCGGTGGCTACCGGCGCGTCGGCTTCCCGCGCGTCGGTCTCTTGCGCCCAGGCCGGAGCGGCGACAATGGCCGGCGCGGCGATCAAGGCCGCGAGCAGGGCAGGGCGGATACGCATACGCTGGTCTCCTTCGCCGCCACTCAGCCCTGCAATTGCGGCGAACGTATTGCAGAGCCGTCGGGCGCCTATCGCGGGCGGGCCCGGTCGGCCGGCACATTGGCGATGACGCCCGCCTCGTTGCCCGCCTGGCCGGGCGGGATCAGTTCGTAGAAGCCGGCGAGGCGCAGCTTCACCACCACGGGCTTCTCGCTGGAGTTCGAGAACTGCCAGCCCTGGATGCCGTCGAACGGCGCCGTCAGGGCTCCGTGCTGCTTGAGGCCGAAGGCCTGCCGGTGGGTGGCGACGGTCATCGCCTCCCCCGGCTTCGGTGTCGTGTGGCCGTGCTGGTCGAAGTGGAAATCGCGCGGCTCGTCCGTCCCGACGACCTCCCACGAATAGATCAGCGTGGCGTCCTTCCTCATCCGCACCTTGTACTCAAGCTCGGACCGGTCGGCGCCCGCCAGGAAGTCGCCCAGCGGGATCTCGATCACGTCGGTGCGGAACGGAGCGTCGTACTCGCGGGCCCTCGCCACGCCGGCGGCCTCGCCGCCCACCAACCGATCCTCGGGCGCCCACAGGCGCGACAGGCCAGACAGCCGCCCCAGGCCCAGGGGGTCGCGGTTGAATTCGGCCGGCAGGATCGCGCCGAGCACGATCAGCGCTGCGAGGGCCAGGCTGCCCAGGGTCGCGGCAACCAACCGGCCCCGGCGCATCGGGGCGTTCGGCGGCGAAGATCGGTTGGGTTCGCTCATGAGGCCGCTCCGCCAAAGATGTAGCCTGCCAGCTGGTGTCCGGCGAGAACGAAGCCAGCCAGCATCAGCATCACGTTCGCGCCGGCCGCCGTGGACCCAAACATCGACGTGCGGCGCCACAGGGACATGGCGGCGAGGATCAAGGCCAGCGCCAGGAACTGTCCGATCTCGACCCCGACGTTGAACGCGATGAGGTTGGCCAGCAGGCCCTCGGGATTGAGGTTCAGGGCCTGCAGCTTGGTGGCCAGGCCGAAGCCGTGGATGAGGCCGAAGCCCAGCACCGCCGCCCGCGGGTCGGGCTGGACGCCGAACACGATGCGAAAGCCGCCCAGGTTCTCGAACGCCTTGTAGGCCACCGAAAGGCCGATCACCGCGTCCACAAGGTGGGGATCGGCGTGGATGTCGAAGAACACCCCGGCCAGCAGGGTGATGGAATGACCCAGCGAGAACAGGCTGACGTAGAGCGCCACCTGCGAAAGCCGGCACAGGAAGAAGATCACCCCGACCAGGAACAGGAGGTGGTCGTAGCCGGTCACCATGTGCTTGGCGCCGAGGTACATGAAGGGGATCGGGTCGGGGCCCCGGGTGGCCGCCACGAAGGCTGCGTCGGTCCCGCCGATATTGTGAGCCAAGGCGGCGCCGGCCCATCCCAGCGCCAGCAGGCCGAGGGCCGCGGCGGCGGCGCGTGTTGCGGACAGGCCTCTCCCCATGCCCCGGGGATACCGCACGTTCGAGAACGGGGCGAGGCGTTTCCGCCTCGCCCCGCCCAAGCCTTAGAACGACTTGCGGACCGTGGCGCCGTAGGTGCGCGGCGGGTTGGTCAGGAAGCCGTAGCGGGCGCGCAGGCCGCGCTCGCGGTCGATGGAGAGCTTGGCGCGCTCGTCGCCCAGGTTGTTGACGAAGGCCGCCGCCTCCCAGCCCTCGCCGCGCACGCCGATCCGCAGGTTCAGCACGTCGTAGGACGGCAGCTCCAGCGGGAAGATCAGCGAGGTGGCGGTGGTCGCGCCCACGTTCGGGAAGAGCGCCACGGTGCGGGGGTTGTTCTCCTGGTCGGAGACCTGGGTGTAGCGCTTCCCGACGTGCTGCCACGTCAGGTTCGAGAACACGTCCAGGCCGGAGGCCATCTCGCGCTCGTAGCCCACGCTGACCGAGCCCTGGAACTTGGGCACGGTGGGCAGGCGATTGCCGTCGCGCAGGCCCTGGATGGGATTGCCGGCGGCGTCGTTCAGGCTCGAGGTGAGTTCGGCGTCGTTGTAGGAGGCCGTCGCCGCGATATCGAAGTTGTCCGTGATGCGATAGGCGAACTCGGCGTCGAAGCCGACCGACTTGGCGCTCTTCACATTGGCGATGATCCGCGACGAGCACGAACCGGCGTCGATGGTGGCCTGCAGGTTATTGATGTCGGCGTAGAAGCCGGCCAGCGTCAGCGAGCCGCGGCCGCCGCCCAGGCGGGCCTTCATGCCGGCCTCGTAGTTCCACACCGTCTCGTTCTTGAAGCTCGGCGAGGAGAGCGCGTCGAAGGTGGCGAAGTCGGCCGGAGTGCAGAGCGGGCGGTTCAGCGGGTCGTTGATCCCGCCCAGCCGGAAGCCCTTCGACACCTGGGCGTTGAAGGTGACGTCGTCCGTCGCCTCATAGGCCACGATCACGCGGGGCGCGAAGGCGTCGGCCTTGGTCTTGCCGGGCACCGCGATGGTCTTGTCGGCGAAGATCCCGTCGAAGGTGAGGGTGCGGGTTTCCTTGTAGTCCGCCCAGCGCAGGCCGCCGGTGATGTCCAGCCGGTCGGTGACCGAGAAAGTCGCTTCCCCGAAGACCGCGAACTGCTTCTGCTTGTAGGGCACGGTCGAGAAGTAGAGGTGGTCCGTGGGCGCCACGTCGCTGGCGCTGGGGATGCCGCTGGCGGCGCTGAAGCCCTGCACGAACAGGTCCTGCGCGTAGTCGCGGTCGATGTGCGAGTAGAACGCGCCCAGCACCCACTGCAGCGGGCCTTCGCCGGTCGAGGCGACGCGGGCCTCCTGGGTGAAGGTCTTGGCGTCGGTGGTGTCCGACAGCGGCGAGTCGATCGTGTAGACCGCCGGGGGCAGGCCGATGGACCCGCCCGTGATCGAGCTCGTCAGGGCGCCGGCGTCACGCAAGACCAGGACGTCGCGGTCGCTGTAGCTGGTCACCGAGGTGAAGCGCAGGTCGCCCATGTCGTACTGGACGGTCAGGTCGCCCAGCAGGAACTCGTCCTCGAACTTCTCCTTGAGCTGGGTGAACTGCTTGGTGCCGCCCAACTGCACGCGCGGGCGGGTGGTGGTGAACTCGTTGCCGAGGATGTTGAAGATGTCGACGCGGTTGAATCCGTCGACGTCGATCTTTTGGTAGAGCACCCGCGGGGTGATCGACAGGTTCTCGGTCGGCTTGAACAGCAGGGCGGCGCGGAAGCCGTAGCGCTCGCCGTCGTTGACGTCCTTGTCCACGCTGCCGTCGGGCTGGACGGCGTCGATGAAGCCCGGGAACTTCTCCACATAGGCGGTCAGGCGAAGCGCCGCCTGCTCGCTCAGCGGCATGTTCACCGAGCCCTTGAGGTTGCCCCCCGTCGAGCCGCCGGTGACCGTCGACGCGGTCGCCTCGATCGTGCCCGAGAACGCGCCGAGGTCCGGCTGATTGGTGATGTAGCGGACCGTGCCCGAGAGCGAGCCGGATCCGAACAGCGTGCCCTGGGGACCGCGCAGCACCTCAACCCGGTTCAGGTCGAACAGGTCGAGGTCCGGCGTGAACAGCGACATCGAGATCACGGATTCGTCCAGGTAGACGCCCACCTGTTCCTTCACGCCCGGCTGGTCGCGAACGATCTGGCCGGCGGAGATGCCGCGGATGGCGACCTGGCTCTGGCCGGGGCCGAGGTTCTGGACCGAGAAGCTCGCCACGGTGCGCGACAGCTCTTCCACGTTGGTGATGCCGCGGCTGCGCATCACGGCTTCGCTCTGGGCGGCCACCGAGAACGGCACGTCGATCAGTTGCTCGTCCCGCTTCCGCGCGGTGACGACCAGTTCCTGCACCTCGGTCTCGGCCTCGGCGCCCACGGCTTGACCGGCGGGCAGGCCAATCAGGAGGGCGAGGGCGCTGGCGCGCACGCTCAATGCAAACTTCCGGTTATTCATGACGACGTCCTTCCGCAACTGCAGCTTGTGTCGCTGCCTGTTTGTGGCGCAGGCGTAGTCAAAAAAACGTCGTAATGGCAGCCGGCTTGCGCGAGTGGCCACGCTTGTGGGGCGAGTTGTTGCGGCCGGGCAACAGGCCTGGGGCAGCCCCGCTTCGGTGGAGAGGTCCTTCAGGGCCCCCACCCAGGACCGCCGGTCGACGCCGCCAGCGGTAACCTTCCGCTCGAAGGCGGCCCTCTTCTCGGCGGGAGCACTGGGGATACGCCGCGGTGCGCCCGTCAACCGCGGAACCGGCTTCGCCCGGTGGTGTTGCGCGCACCAGAACGGAGGATCTTCGATGAAGCGCTATGCCTATGCCTGGCTGACCGCCGGGTTCTTCCTCGGGTCGTTCCTGCTGCACTGGCTGTTCGGCTGGTTCGCCTTCGTCGACGAACAGAAGGCGCACGGCGAAGTCGCACAGCTCGGTCCCTACCTGATGGAGATGGGACGCGACACCTTCGAGAATTGGCAGTCGGAGTTCCTGCAACTGCTCTGGCAGGTCGTGGGCCTGGCCTACTTCCTCTACGTCGGGTCGCCCTCCTCCAAGGAGAACGACGACCGGACGGAGGCGAAGATCGACGCGCTGCTGACGCTGGTGGGCAAGGAGCGCGGCGAGCAGATCATCGCGGAACTAGACGAACGCTACCTCCGCACCCACGGGCACGCCCAGCCGCACGCTCACGACGCCGTCTACCCGGAAGGCAAGGGCGGCTAGAGGATAGGGAGGAGTGGCGCACCCGACACGATTCGAACGTGTGACCTTTGCCTTCGGAGGGCAACGCTCTATCCAGCTGAGCTACGGGTGCGTCTTCAGCGGAGGGTGTCTCTAGCCGAAAGGGCGCGCCGCCGCAAACCGCTCGCGTCGGATTTCAGCGGGGCAATTCGCCCGGAGCGCGCCAGGAGTAGCTTCCGCCCTCAGAATGCGGTCGAATGACCGGTATGTTTTGGGGGAAACTCATGGGCGTCTGGAAGCCATTCGCAAGCGTGGGCGCGCTGACCGTCGCGACGGCCCTGACCGGGATTGGCGTCGCGAACCTCGCCCAGGCGCAGGCCACGGACGTCGTCGAGCACCCCGGCAAGGCCGTCTACGACCAGTTCTGCGCGGGCTGCCACAGCGCGCCCGAGGCGGGCAGCCGGGCAGCCGCCGTGGCCTCGCTGCGCAAGATGAGCGCCCAGACGCTGACGGCAGCCCTGACCACCGGCGTCATGAAGCCGATCGGCGATGGCATGGACCGGCGGCAGATCCGCGACGTGGTGAGCTACCTGGCCGCGCCCGAGGGCCCGCAGGGGACCGGGTGGATCGACGACAACCGCTGCCCCGCCGACCGCCAGGCGGTGAACCTGACGGCGCGGCCGGCGCAGGTGGGCTTCGGGGTCGATACGGACAACACCCGCCGGATGAGCGCGGCCCAGGCCGGGCTCAACACCCGCGACCTCGCCAAGCTGGAGGTGGCGTGGTCCTTCGTCATGCCCCGGACCTCCGGCCTGCGCGGCCAGGGCGTGGTCGTGGGCGACACCCTCTTCTATCCGGCCGGGCAGGCCGGCTATGTCGTGGCGCTGGACACCCAGACCGGCTGCGTGAAGTGGGCGACGCCAGGCGGCGTGCGCGCCAGTCTCGCCTACGGCCGGCTGGGCAAGGACGGACCCTGGGCCGTGGTCGGGGGGGATGGGCTGGGCCAGCTGATCGCCTTCGAGGCCAAGACGGGCAAGGTCGCCTGGAAGGTCGATCCCCGGCACGACAAGACGGTGCCGCTCTCGGGCTCGCCGATCTTCGCGGGCGACAAGATCGTCGTGCCGATCTCGGCGATCGACGTGGCCAACTCCATGCGGCCGACCTTCGAATGCTGCAAGGCGCACGGGGCCGTGGCGCTGCTGAACGCCGCCGACGGCAAGGTCCTGTGGACCTGGCACACCATGCCCGACGCCAAGCCGCTGGGCCGCAAGACCTCGCAAGGGGTCGAAACCTATGGCCCCTCCGGCGCGCCGATCTGGTCTAGCCCGTCGGTGGATCTGAAGGCCGGCGTCGTCTACGCCTCGACCGGCGAGAACACCTCGCCGCCCGCGACGAACACCAGCGACGCCATGGTCGCCATCGACCTGGCGACGGGCAGGCAGAAGTGGGTATTCCAGGCCCTGGAGAACGACGTGTGGAACATGTCGTGCCCCATCGGCTCGCCGACCGGCGGGCGGCCGCCGGGCCCGAACTGCTTCTTCGCCGCTGAAGGCAGCGTACTGCGCGACCACGACTTCGGCGGCGGCCCGGTGATCTGGCGCGGGCGAGGCAAGACCCTGATCCTGGGCGGGCAGAAATCGGGCGACGTCTGGGCCCTCGACACCCAGGGCCGGAAGGTCTGGCACACGCAGTTCGGCAAGGGCACGGCGCTGGGCGGCGTCCACTGGGGCATCGCCGCCGATGAGAAGAGGGTCTACGTGCCCATCGCCGACCCGAACGTGCCGGAGAAAGATAATGCCGCGGGGCTCTACGCCGTGGACGCGGCGACGGGGAAGGTCGCCTGGTCGTGGAAGGCGACGCCTGACTGCGCAAACGGCCGCCAAGCCCGGGTCCCCAGCTGTGCGGGCAAGTTCGGAATCTCGGCGCCGCCCGTCGTGATCGACGGCGCCGTCGTGGTCGGGGGGCTGGACGGGCGCGTCTATGTGTTCGAAGCGGCCAGCGGCAAGCTCCTGGCGACGCACGACACGGCGGTCCCGTTCCAGGGCGTGAACAAGGTGGCCGGTGCGGGTGGGTCGATCGATGCGGCAGGCCCGTTCGCGGGCGGCGGCCTGCTGTTCATCGGCTCGGGCTACGCGAGCTTCGGGCAGCAGGCGGGCAATGTGCTCGTGGCGTACCGGCCGAAGAAGTAGGCGACGCTACGCCTGCCCGGCGGCCGCGCTCCAGAACTTCTTGGCCTTGCCCAGGAAGCCGGCGGCCTTGGGATGCTGCTGCTCGCTGCAGATGTCGGCGAGCTCGCGCATCAGCTCCTTCTGGCGGGCCGTCAGCTTGGTGGGCGTCTCGACGAACAGCTCGACCACCAGGTCGCCGCGCTCGCGCGAGCGGAGCGAGGGCATGCCGCGGCCCTTTACGCGCACCGTCTTGCCGGTCTGGGCGCCTTCCGGGACCTTGACCTCGATCTTGCAGGCGCCGTCGCACGTTTCGCCGCCCAGCAGGCAAGGCGCCTCGATCTCGCCGCCGAGGGCCGCGACGCACATCGGCACCGGCACCGTGCAGAGCAGGTCGAGGCCGTCGCGCTCGAAGAGCTCGTGCGGCGCCACGGAGACGAAGATGTAGAGGTCGCCGCGCGGTCCGCCGCGCTGGCCCGCATCGCCCTCGCCGGCGAGCCGGATGCGCGCACCGTCGTCGACGCCCGCCGGGATGCGCACGGCCAGGGTCTTCTGCTTGCGCACGTGCCCGGCGCCCCGGCAGTCCGTGCAGGGGTCCATGACCATCTGGCCCGAGCCGCCGCATCGGGGGCAGGCGCGTTCGATGGAGAAGAAGCCCTGGCTCGCCCGCACGCGGCCGGCGCCATGGCAGGTGGTGCACTGGGTCGGCGCGGTGCCGGGCTTGGCGCCCGAGCCCTCGCAGGTCTCGCAGGCCATGGTGATCGGAATGGTGATCTCGACCTCGGCGCCCGCATAGGCCTGCTCGAGGGTGATCTCCAGGTCGTAGCGCAGGTCCGACCCGCGCGCGGGCCCGCCGCGCTGCCGCTGGCCGCCCCGGCCGCCGAACATGTCGCCGAAGACGTCGCCAAACACCTCGTTGAAGATGTCGTGCACGTCGTGGAACTGGCCGTTGCCGCCGCCGAACCCGCCTTGGCCGTTGACGCCGGCATGGCCGAAGCGGTCGTAGGCCGCGCGCTTCTGCGGATCGCTGAGGACGGAATAGGCCTCGTTGACTTCCTTGAAGCGGCCGGACGCCTCCTCGCAGCCGCCATTGCGGTCGGGATGGTGCTCCATCGCCTGCTTGCGGAAGGCGGCCTTCAGCGCGTTCTCGTCGCAACCGCGCTCGACGCCCAGGATCTCGTAATAGTCCCGCATGGAAACGTCAGAAGCTCTGAAACTGTTGTGAGTTGAGGTGGGTGGCCCCCCGGCCGTCTGCAAGGCTTAACACAGCCGAGTGACCGGGGGGTATCCCTTCAAAGATACAGCGCTTTTCGGCGCTTGCGTCCCGCGAAGGCGGCGGCGACGTCCCCATGGTCCGTGATCGCATTTCACGTTCTCCGGAACCATGGGGCGCGTTGTCACGCCGACTTCTTGCCGTCGCCGTCGACTTCCTCGAATTCGGCGTCGACGACGTCGTCCGAGGCGGCGCCCGTGTCCGACGCCGAGGCGCCGTCGGCGTCGCCCTGCTGGGACTTGTACATCGCCTCGCCAAGCTTCATCGAAGCCTGGATGAGGGTCTGGGTCTTCGCCGAGATCGCTTCCGCATCACCCGACTCCAGCGACCCCTTCAGGTCGTCCAGCGCCGTCTGAATGGCGGTCCGCTCGGCCTCGGAGACCTTGTCGCCGTGCTCGGCGAGGGCCTTCTCGGACGAATGGATGATCGCGTCGGCCTGGTTCTTGGCCTCGACCGCCGCCTTGCGCTTCTCGTCGTCGGCCTTGTTGGACTCGGCTTCCTTGACCATGGCGTCGATGTCCGCGTCGGAGAGGCCGCCATTGGCCTGGATGCGGATCGACTGCTCCTTGGAGGTAGCCTTGTCGCGGGCCGAGACGTTCACGAT
Organism: Phenylobacterium sp. RIFCSPHIGHO2_01_FULL_69_31; assembly: GCF_001824475.1. Classification (GTDB taxonomy): domain Bacteria; phylum Pseudomonadota; class Alphaproteobacteria; order Caulobacterales; family Caulobacteraceae; genus Phenylobacterium. Next base: position 106,690 of record NZ_MHXN01000014.1, read on the forward strand.
GCCGTTGGCGTCGATGTCGAAGGTCACCTCGACCTGCGGCACGCCGCGCGGCGCCGGCGGGATGCCGACCAGGTCGAACTGGCCCAGCATCTTGTTGTCGGCCGCCATCGGGCGTTCGCCCTGGAAGACCCGGATCGTCACGGCCGACTGGTTGTCGTCCGCGGTCGAGAAGGTCTGGGACCGCTTGGTCGGGATCGTCGTGTTGCGCTCGATCAGCGGGGTGAACACGCCACCCAGGGTCTCGATGCCCAGGGTCAGCGGCGTGACGTCCAGCAGCAGGACGTCCTTGACCTCGCCGCCCAGCACGCCGGCCTGGACCGCGGCGCCCAGGGCCACGACCTCGTCCGGGTTCACGCCTTTGTGGGGCTCACGGCCGAAGAACTCCTTCACGGTCTCGACGACCTTGGGCATGCGGGTCATGCCGCCGACCAGGATCACCTCGTCGATGTCGGACTTCTTCAGGCCCGCATCCTTCAGCGCCTGCTCGCAGGGGCCGACCGTCTTCTTGATCAGGTCCTCGACCAGGGCTTCCAGCTTGGCGCGCGACAGCTTCACGTTCAGGTGCAGCGGGCCGGACGCGTTCATGCTGATGAAGGGCAGGTTCACCTCGTACTGGGTGACGCTGGAGAGTTCCTTCTTGGCCTTTTCAGCCTCTTCCTTCAGGCGCTGCAGGGCGAGCTTGTCCTTGCGCAGGTCGACGCCCTGTTCCTTTTTGAACTCGTCAGCCAGATAGTCGACGATCCGCAGGTCGAAGTCCTCGCCGCCCAGGAAGGTGTCGCCGTTGGTCGACTTCACCTCGAAGACGCCGTCGCCGATCTCCAGGATCGAGACGTCGAAGGTGCCGCCGCCCAGGTCGTAGACCGCGATCTTCTTGCCGTCGTTCTTCTCGAGCCCGTAGGCCAGCGCGGCGGCCGTCGGCTCGTTGATGATGCGCAGCACTTCCAGGCCGGCGATCTTGCCGGCGTCCTTGGTGGCCTGGCGCTGGGCGTCGTTGAAGTAGGCCGGGACGGTGATCACCGCCTTTTCGACCTTCTCGCCGAGGTGCTGCTCGGCCGCTTCCTTCATCTTCTGAAGGATGAAGGCCGACACCTGCTGCGGGGAATAGTCCTTCCCATGGGCGCGGACCCAGGCGTCGCCGTTGCCGCCCTTGACGATCTCATAGGGCACCATGCCCTTGTCCTTCTCGACCATCGGGTCGGAGAAGTTGCGGCCGATCAGCCGCTTGATCGCAAAGAGGGTGTTGGTCGGATTGGTGACGGCCTGACGCTTGGCGGGCTGGCCCACCAGCTTCTCGCCGTCGTCCATGAAGGCCACCACCGAAGGGGTGGTCCGCGCGCCTTCGGCGTTCTCGATCACTTTCGGCGTCTTGCCGTCCATGATGGCCACGCACGAGTTGGTCGTGCCGAGGTCGATGCCGATGATCTTGCTCATAGCCTAGGTCTACTCGCTCCTTGCTTGGCGAACGTCGCGGTGGGGCCTTCTAATGAAGCGCCCGCGGGATTGCGACGCCCCCGGTTCGATTATGTCTCCCGTCCGGTCACCGTCGTTAGGTTTGCGGTGACCAGCGTCGAGTGCCGATATGGGGGAAATTGCGGGGGCTGCAAGTGTGAAAGCCCCCAATACGATCAGGGACATGACTCAGCTTTGCCTCCAGTGGACGCTGACCGCGGCGTAGAGCTCGGCCGGATGCGGCGTCTGGTCGCCCCGCGAGGCGAGGAAGGCGTGCTCCACCACCATGGCCTGCTGCTCGATGTTCATCGCCGCGAACTCCCGGTCGCCCGCAAGGTCGTAGGCATAGGCGGCGGCGCTGTCGCCCGCCTTGATCTTTGCCAAAATCAGCGAAATCCCGTTCTGGGCCTGCCAGACGTGGGTCAGTTCGTGCACGAACACCCCCTGAAGCCCGAGCGGGACGCCCGGGGCGGAGAAGTCCGGCGGAAGCGTCGCGGCGGGCCACACCACCAGGCTGGGACCCGCGACGAAAGCCCGGCTCCAGAAAGGGACCGCCAGCACGCGGACCCGGTCCGTATCCAGCGCCGCGCCGAACATCTCGGCCGCGAGGGTGCGCTCGCCGGCGGTGAGGCGCCGAAGACGGAACGGTTTCGTACGGCCGGTGCTCATCATGCGGTTGACGCGGGGCGGGGCTCTCGGTTCCGTGGCGAGCATCCCGCAATTCCCCAGCCAAGGACACCGCCATGGTCACGCTCACCCGCCCGGACGGCACCCGCCCCGAGGACGTCCATCTGTCCCGCCGCGGCCTGACGCTCGCCCTCACCGGGGGCTATGCGCTGGCCGCCTGGTCGGCGAACGCCGAGCCCATCAAGACCGACGGCATGGGCCTCGTGCAGAGCATGGTTCAGATCAAGGCGCCGGATCGCGAGATCCCGGCCTTCATCGCCCGGCCGGCGAAGGCGGGGAAGTTCCCCTGCGTGGTGCTGATCTCCGAGATCTTCGGCCTGCACGAGTACATCCGCGACACCGCGCGGCGCCTGGCGAAGCTGGGCTATGCGGTCATCGCCCCGGACTTCTTCGTGCGCGCCGGCGACCCGTCGACCATGACCGACTTCCCGGCGATCCTGAAGATCGTCGCCACCGCCACCGACGCTCAGGTCGCCGGCGACGTGGCCGCCGCGGTGACCTACCTCAAAGCCCAACCGTTCGCCGACGCTTCCCTTATGGGGATCACAGGCTTCTGCTGGGGCGGCTCGGTTGTCTGGGAGACCTGCGCCCGATCCAGCGACTTCAAGGCCGGCGTGGCGTGGTACGGTCGCCTGTCGAACGGCATGTCCCAGCCGGATCCGGGCAACAAGAACCCGATCGACCTGGCCGCCGACCTGAAGGCGCCCGTGCTGGGTCTCTATGCCGAAAAGGACAACGGCATCCCGCTGGCCGACGTGGAGAAGATGAAGGCGGCGCTGAAGTCCGCCGGCAAGTCGGGCAGCGACATCATCGTCTATCCGGGCGCCCAGCACGGCTTCCATGCCGATTACCGGCCCTCTTACGGGAAGGAAGCCGCCGAGGACGCCTGGGCCAAGATGCTGGCCTTCTTCAAGAAGAACGGCGTTTGAGCCGCGCCTCCCCGTCGGGGAGGAACGATCAGAACACCGGCTCTTCGATCTTCGGCGGGGGCGGGGCGGGGGCCGCCTCCGCCTTCTCCGTCGGGGCCGGAGGCGCGATGACCGGGGCCGATTCCGGACCCGCGGGAGCGCCCTTCTCGGCCTCGGCCTTGGCGAGGGCGGCGGCTTCGGCCTTGGCCTTCTTCTCTTCCTCGAGCCTGGCCTGCTCTTCCGGCGTCAGCTCCTGCTCGTCCTGGGCGGCGCCGATGATGCGCTCGTCGGTGAGCGGCTTGGCTTCCTGCGCCTCCAGCACCTGGCCAGCTTCGCCCGGAACCCGCTCGCCGGGCAGGCGGCTACGGGCCGGCGCGGTGATGGCGCCCAGCGCGAAGGCGCCGAGGCACGCGGTCACGAGGCCGGCGGCCACCACCTGCAGCACGGGACGGGGCATGGACCAGTTCATGGTCGCGAACCTAGTGCGCCCGCGCGCCGCAAGAAAGGGCGATCGCAACGTCCGGGCATCACGGTAAACGCGCGATTAACGGTCCCTGCCGCAAACAGGGGGTGAGTCGAGTCTGGGAGACCTTGGGCGCATGGCGCGGGTGGCGCGGAAAACCGGTGGCGAGCTTGCGCTCCACATCGCCTGGCTCACCTGGAGCCATCCGGCGACGGCCCGGATGCGCGGAGGGCTCGTCGCGGCGTTCGGCGCGGCCCTGGCCGCCGCCTTCGCGACCTATAACGCCGCCGATCCTAGCCTGAACGCCGCGGGGCCGACTCAGCCCACCAACGCCCTCGGCGGCGGGGGCGCAGTGCTGGCCGACATCGGCGTGCAATCGCTGGGCGTGGCCGCGGGTCTTGCGGCCCTGCTGATCGTCACCTGCGGCCTGGCCCGCGTCGCCGATCCCGAGCCGGACGCCAGCCGGGCGCGGCTTCGGTTGCGCGCCGCGATCGGGACCCTGGGCGTCCTGGCGCTCGCCGGCGCCCTGTCCTGGGCTCCGACGCCCGCCGCCTGGCCCCTGGCCAAGGGCCTGGGCGGCTTCTGGGGGGATGCCCTGCTCGGCGGCTTCGCCGGCCTGATCGAATACGCGCGCCTGGCCTTCGGAACCGCAATCGCCGGAACGGTCCTGACCGCCGCCGGGATCGTCGCCTATGGCTACGGCCTGGGCCTCTCGCGCCTGGATGTCCGCGGGATCGCCGACGGCCTGACCCACGCTTTGACACCCAAACCCCGGCTGAAGGCGGCCAAGCCCGAGCCCGTCGGGGCCGCCAAGGTGGCGCGCCGCAAGGCCAAGGCGGCGCCCGCGGAGGACGCGTTCGACGACGGCCCCGTCCTCGCGCCGCTACCGGTCGCGGCCGCTGGCGACGGACCCGTCCTGCAGGTCAAGGCGCCCAAGCCCGCGCCGAAGGAAAGCGTGCGCGAGCAGAAGGAGGCCCAGGCCACCTTCGCCTTCGCTCAGGACGGCGGCTTCCAGCTGCCCGAACTGTCGATGCTGACCAAGGCGCCCGCCCGCGCCGCCCAGTACGACGAAGGCGCCCTGCGCCAGAACGCCCAGCTCCTCGAAAGCGTGCTGGCCGAGTTCGGCGTCCGCGGCCAGGTGGACCAGATCCGCCCCGGCCCCGTGGTCACGCTCTACGAACTGGTGCCCGCCGCTGGCGTGAAGTCGGCCCGGGTCGTGGCGCTGAGCGACGACATCGCCCGGTCCATGAGCGTGGCCTCGGCCCGCGTCTCGGTGGTGCCCGGCCGCAACGCCATCGGCATCGAGCTGCCCAATCAGCGGCGCGAGACGGTTTACCTGCGCGAGCTGCTGGCGGCGCCGGAGTACGAGCGCGGCGGCCAGTCGCTGCCCGTCGTGCTCGGCGAGACCATCGGCGGCGAGCCCTACATCGCCGACCTGGCCAAGATGCCCCACCTCCTGATCGCCGGCACCACCGGCTCGGGCAAGTCGGTGGGCGTCAACGCCATGATCCTGTCGATCCTCTACCGCCTGCCGCCTGAGCAGTGCCGGCTGATCATGATCGACCCGAAGATGCTGGAGCTCAGCGTCTACGACGGCATCCCGCACCTGCTGGCGCCGGTGGTGACCGATCCGAAAAAGGCCATCGTCGCGCTGAAGTGGACCGTGCGGGAGATGGAGGACCGTTATCGCCGGATGTCCAAGATCGGCGTCCGCAACGTGGCCTCCTACAACGAGCGAGCCCGGGAGGCCTTGGCCAAGGGCGAGCACTTCGAGCGGACCGTTCAGACCGGTTTCGACGAGGCCGGCCGCGCCACCTACGAGAGCGAGAAGATCCGGCCCGAGCCGATGCCGTACCTGGTCGTGATCATCGACGAGGTCGCCGACCTGATGATGGTGGCCGGCAAGGACATCGAAGGCGCCGTCCAGCGGCTGGCGCAGATGGCCCGCGCCGCCGGCATCCACCTGATCATGGCCACCCAGCGCCCCTCGGTGGACGTCATCACCGGCACTATCAAGGCCAACTTCCCGACCCGGATCAGCTTCCAGGTCACCTCCAAGATCGATTCCCGCACCATCCTGGGCGAGCAGGGGGCCGAACAGCTGCTGGGTCAGGGTGACATGCTCTACATGGCCGGCGGCGGCCGCATCACCCGCCTGCACGGCCCGTTCGTGTCCGACGGCGAGGTCGAGGCCGTGGCGAAGTTCCTGCGCGACCAGGGAACGCCCAGCTACCTCGAGGAAGTCACCGCCGGCGGCGACGAGGAGGGCGAGGAGGGCGACCTGGGCTTCGGCGGCGGGGACGGGGAGGGCAACGACCTCTACGACCGGGCCGTGGCCGTGGTCACCCGCGATGGCAAGGCGTCCACCAGCTACATCCAGCGCCGCCTGCAGATCGGCTACAACCGGGCCGCATCGCTGATCGAACGCATGGAGCAGGAGGGGGTCGTCGGCCCCGCCAACCACGCCGGCAAGCGCGAAATCCTGGTGAGCGCGGCGCCCTAACCCTTCGAGCGGCGGCCGCCGGGTTTGTGTCCCGCGGTCATGGGGTCCGGCTTCTTCGGGAGCGGCTTGCTGGGATCCGCCACATAGCGCTCCTGGCTCGACCCCAGGCCCATGCGGCCGGGCTTCTGTTCGCGCAAGCCACTCTCGCCAGAGCGGATGCGGGCGATGGCGTCGCGCAGCAGGGCGGCCGTTTCGAAGTCGCCGGCCTCGGCCGCCTCCGCCATCCGACGTTCCAGGTCCTCGATCATGCCCAAGGAACACCTCCTGCGGGCAAAGCGTTGCCGCTGGCCCCATTGCCGCCCCTCTGGCGCGATAAGCCTTCGGCACGTTACGGAGCAAGCATGACCTTCACTCGACGCAGCCTCACCCTGGCGCTCGCCGCGGCCCCGCTGGCCGGCCCGGCGCTGGCGCAGACCGGGTTATCCGCCGCCGACCAGGCCCTCGTGGCTCGCGCGGTGGCCTATCTGGAGGGCCTGGACGAAGCCAAGGCGCGGTTCGTGCAGACCGACGCCCGCGGCCGCGCCACCACCGGCCAGCTGTTCATGAAGCGGCCGGGAAAAGCCCGCTTCGCCTACGACGCCCCCTCGGGCCTCCTGGTCGTCTCGGACGGTGGCGTGGTCTCGGTGCAGGACAAGCGGCTGAAGACCTTCGACCAGTATCCCCTGGCCGCTACGCCCCTGTCGCTGTTCCTGGCCCGCACCATCCGCCTGGACCGAGGCGTGACGATCACGCGGGTCTCGCGGATGGCCGACGGGTTTTCGATCACGGCGCGCGACGGCAAGAAGGAGACCGCGGGACAGATCACCCTCACCTTCACCGACACGCCCCTGGCCCTGGCGGGCTGGACGGTCACCGACGCCCAGCAGCGCCCGACCCGGGTCCAGCTCCAGGGACTGCAACGGACATCGGGTCTGGACCGCTCGCTCTTCGTCCTGAAGGACCCGCGTCCCAAGAACCCCGGCCGAGGAAAAGTTTAGGTTGCAAAAACCGTGTCCTAGCTGACACAGGCAAGCTGCGCCGTGAAAGACCTTTGACTTTCTGTCATACTGTGGCGATATTATCACTACGTCGTCGGCGCGCCGGTCGTGTCGACGAAACCCGTGCCGGAACCTATCCCCTCCCGGCGGCGGCATGAGAGACAACTCATACGGCCCGGGCGCACGCCAAGCGCCCGGGCTTTCTTTTTGGTCTAGAGAGCGGCCATGCGACTTCGAATCTGCACCTGGAACGTTAACTCCGTCCGGCTGCGCGCGGAACAGGCGGCCCGCTTCGTCCATGAACAGGCGCCCGACATCCTCTGCATGCAGGAGATCAAGTGCCGCGAGGGCGAGTTCCCGGTGAACGCCTTCAAGGAGATGGGCCTGCCCTACCTGAAGATCGCCGGCCAGAAGGGCTGGCACGGGGTGGCCATCGCCTCGCGCCTGCCGATTGAGGACGCTCCGCCCCTGGACGTCTGCCGGGAGAAGCACGCCCGTTGCGTCGGCGGGATCATCGCCGGCGTCGAGGTCCACAACTTCTACATTCCGGCCGGCGGCGACGTGCCCGACCGCACCCAGAACCCGAAGTTCGACCACAAGCTGGACTTCTACGAGAAGCTGACCGCCGAGCTCGCCAAGCGCGACCCTAAGGCGCCGCTGGCCATCGTGGGCGACCTCAACGTTGCGCCAGGTGAGTTCGACGTCTGGAACCACAAGTACATGTCCAAGATCGTCAGCCACACGCCGGTGGAGATCGAGGCGTTCCGCAGGCTGGAGGCTTCGCTGGGCTTCATCGACCTGACGCGGTCCACGACGCCCGAGCCGACCAAGCTGGCCTCGTGGTGGAGCTATCGCGCCGCCGACTTCCGCCAGTCGAACCGCGGCCTGCGCCTTGACCACATCCTGGTGACGCCCGGCCTGCGCGAGGCCGCCTGGCGCCTCGGCGCTCCCGCCAGCCGCGTCCACGACGACGTCCGCGCCTGGGAGCGCCCCAGCGACCACGCGCCGGTCAGCGCGGACCTGCTGCTTTAGGGCGCCAGCTTGTAGCCGCCCTGCTCGGTCAGCAGCAGGCGGGCGTTCGCCGGGTCGGGCTCGATCTTCTGGCGCAGGCGATAGACGTGGGTTTCGAGGGTGTGGGTGGTGACCCCGGCGTTGTAGCCCCAGACCTCGGCCAGCAGCTCCTCGCGCGACACGGCCTTTTCGCCAGCTCGGTAGAGGTACTTCAGGATGTTGGTCTCTTTCTCCGTCAGGCGGATCTTCTTGCCCTTCTCGTCCACCAGCATCTTGGCGGCGGGGCGGAATTCGTAGGCGCCCAGGCGGAAGACGGCGCCTTCCGAATGCTCGTAGTCGCGCAGTTGGGCCCGGATGCGGGCCAGCAGCACCGCGAACTTGTAGGGCTTGGTGACGTAGTCGTTGGCGCCCGAATCCAGGCCCCGGACCGTGTCGTCGTCGGTGTCCGCGGCGGTCAGCATGATGACCGGCGTCGTCACGCCGTCCTCCCGCATCCGCTTGCACGCCTCGCGCCCGTCCATGTCGGGCAGGTCGACGTCCAGCAGGATCAGGTCGGGTTTGGCCTCCCGCGCCTGGCGCACGCCGTCACCCGCGGTGGCCGCCTCGACGGTGTCGAAGCCCTCGGCCTGCAGCTGTTCGGCGATCGCCCCGCGAAGGTCCTGGTCGTCGTCGACGATGAGGAGGGTCTTGCGTTGAGCCATAAGCGGCAACAAACACCATCTGTTGGGTTCGCCGCAAAGGGAATCGAGGTTCCATTGATCTTCGTCGCCACCTCCGACGGCTGGCTCGACGTCGGCGAGCGTCGCGTCCGCTGCGCGCTGGGTCCCGCTGGCGTGGTTCCCGCGGCGCAGAAGCGCGAGGGCGACGGGGCGTCCCCCGCGGGTGTCTGGCCGATCCGCGAGGTGATCTATCGCCCCGACCGCGGTCCGCCGCCGGCCTGCGAGCTGCGGGTGCGGGCCATGACCGAGGATGACGGGTGGTGCGACGACCCGGCGGACCCGGAATACAACCGCCACGTCAAGCTGCCCTACCCCGCCAGCGCCGAGCGGCTGTGGCGCGAGGACGGCGTCTACGACATCGTGGTGGTGCTGGGGCACAACGACGATCCGCCCGTCCCCGGCCGGGGCTCGGCGATCTTCCTGCACATCTGCAAGCCGGGCTATCCGCCCACCGAAGGCTGCGTGGCCGTCAAGCGCGAGGACCTGGAGGATCTGCTGGATTCGGCCCGGCCGGGCGATGCGGTGGAGATCCGCGCCATATGAGCCACCCGCCGCTCCGCCAGGTGCTGGCCGGCGGCGAGCTGGCCCGGCACCGCCACGCCGAGGGCTACCTCGCGGTGGTGCTGTCCGGCGGCTACGAGGAGGCGGGCGAGGCCGGGCGGCGGCGCGTCGCGGCGGGCGACGTCATCGTCCACCATCCCTTCGAGGCGCATCTGAACCGCGTCCCCGGCCGGGGCGCCGTGGTGCTGAACCTGCCGCTGCTGGGTCCGTTGCCGGCGGGCTTCGGCCGGGTCGGCGATCCAGACCTGATCGTCCGCGCCGCCGAGCAGGACCCGAACGCCGCGGCGGCCCTGCTGGCGGCGGACTTCGCCGTCGCGCCGCCCGTGGACGGCGACTGGCCCGACGACCTGGCCCGGCTGCTCGCCATGCGGCCGGCCGGGCTTCGAGCGTGGGCGGCGGCGCGCAACCTGTCCGTCGAGCACCTGTCGCGCGGCTTCCGCAAGGTCTTCGGCGTGGCCCCGCAGCGCTTCGGCCTGGAGGCCCGCGCGCGCGCCGCGGCGGCGGATGCGGCCCACTCGGCCGCGCCCCTGGCCGCGATCGCCGTTGATCGCGGCTTCGCGGACCAGGCGCACATGACCCGCGCCGTGGCCGCCGTCACGGGCCGCACCCCGGGCGCCTGGCGCGCATCAAGTCCGTTCAAGACGGCCGCCTGAACCCCGGCCAGGGTCGGCGCATGAACCGACGCCAGCTCATGGCCGCCGCCACGGCCGCCGCCCTGCCCATTCCCGCACTCGCCGCAGGCCGCACCCGATGGAAGGTGCGCGCCTCGGAGGGGTTCGACGCCCTCTGCTTCCTGGGTCCCTTGTCGGGCAAACCGCTCTACACGCGCTACTACGAGGCCGAGCTGGCGGCGTTCCGGCCGGCCTTCCCCTCGTCCGCCCAGGCGGCGCTGGACCGCTTGCAGGCCGCGGCCGATGCGAAGGGCTCACTGCTTGCTCCCGGTCTCTGCACCCTACTGTCGGGCGCTTCGGATGCCACACTGGACGACGTGTCCTTGGCGGTGCGCGAGGCTGAGGCCCGGGTGCGGCCGGCATATGCGGCGAGCCCGTATTGGGATCAGGAGAGCTGGGAAGGGTTCCTCGCCTCCCGCGCGGACCTGCTGGCCGTCCTCGCCGGCCTGAAGACGGCGGGGTTCCCGGCGTTCCGCCAGACGTTCCTGCGGGCGAAGCTGGAGCCTCGGGTCGCGGCGCTGTCGGCGCGGCTGGCGGCCCTCGACGTGATCGCCGAGCAGGAGCGGCTGATCGGCCGCGCGCTGGAGCCGGAGATCGAGGTCATCCTGCTGTGGTTCTCCAAGCCACACGGCACGCGGATCCAGGGCCAGCGGTTCCTGAGCCACGTGGACTATCCGGACGACCTGACGATCCGCATCGCCGCCCACGAGATCCTGCATCCGCCGTTCGCCATGGAGGGGCCGACCGCCAAGGCCGCCATCGCCGCGCTGGAGGCCGATCCGTTGATGGTCCGCATCCTGAAGGAGCACGACCCCGCGTTCGGCTACAACTCGATGGAAGGCATCCTCAACGAGGACACCGTTCAGGCCCTGGACCAGATCGTCTCCGACCGCCTGGGCGTCGCCCGGCCGCCCGCGGAGCGCTGGGCGAAGGCCGACGAGGGCATGCACGTCCTGGCCGCGGGCCTCTACGGCCTGCTGAAGGCCGACGGCTACGATCGCACCGGCGGGCGCATCGAGACCTGGATGGCGGGGGCGGTGAAGGCCGGCCGGCTCGCGCCCGCATCGCTGCATCCGGCCGCGGCCGGCGTCCTGGGCGTGCCGGCCGATCAGCTGTGGCCGCGGCCTAAGACCTAGCCCCGAACACCGCGGAGCCGACCCGCACGCTGGTGGCGCCGAACCGGATGGCGGTCTCGAAGTCGCCGCTCATGCCCATGGACAGCTTCGAGAGCCCGTTGCGGGCGGCGATCTTCGCGAGCAGGGCGAAGTGCGGCCCCGGCGGCTCGTCGGCGGGCGGAATGCACATCAGCCCCTCCGGCTGCAGGCCGTAGGTCTGGCGGCAGAGGGCGATGAAGGCGTCGGCGTCGGGGGGCAGGATCCCGGCCTTCTGCGGCTCCTCGCCGGTGTTCACCTGGACGTAGAGGCGGGGCGCCCGGCCCTGCTTCTGCGCCTCGTCCGCCAGCGACCGGGCCAGCTTTTCCCGATCGAGGCTCTCGATCACGTCGAAGAAGGCCACCGCCTCCTTCGCCTTGTTGGTCTGCAAGGGGCCGATCAGGTGAAGCGTCAGCCCTTCGGCCTTCCCGGCCCAGCGGGACATCGCCTCCTGCACCCGGTTCTCGCCGAACACCTTCTGGCCGGCGGCCAGCACGGGCTCGATGGCTTCCCAGGGCTGGGTCTTGGAGACGGCCACCAGGGTCACCTCGTTCGGATCGCGTCCGGCGGCTTGCGCGGCGCGGGCGATCCGGGCCACCACGTCGGCGTAGCCTTCGGCATTGGGAGCGGCGGACATTTCCGGGTTCTGGACCTTGCAGCGTACGGCCCGGCTCTTACCGGCGCGGCGGCGGCTGCGGAAGGCCTTGCCCGCCCTGCTGTTCTTCACCGACCCGCGCCGGACGCCCGATCCGGAAGCGATCGCCGCGGGCCTTCCGCGCGGAAGCGCCATCGTCTACCGCCACTTCGGCGCCCCCGACGCCGAGGCGCAGGCCCGCCGGTTGCGCGACATCGCCCGTTCCCGGGGGCTCAAGCTGCTGATCGGTCTCGACATTCCACTCGCAATCCAGATCGGCGCGGACGGCGTCCACCTGCCGGAGCGCATCGCGCATCGCGCCGGGGCCGTGAAGCGCGCGCATCCGCAATGGCTGGTGACCTCGGCGGCGCATTCCCTGGCCGCCGCGCGAAGGGGAGAGGCCGATGCGGTGGTGATTTCGGTGGCGTTCCCGTCGAAGAGTGCGTCGGCGGGCGCGGCGCTGGGCCCGATCCGCCTGGCCGCCAGGGTCCGCGCCGCGGGGCGGCCGGCCTATGCGCTGGGGGGCATAAACAGCAAAACGGCCCGACGCCTCCTGGACACGGGCCTCATCGGACTGGCGGCCGTGGACGGCCTTAGAACTTGAAGGTGGACTCGAGCCGGACCTTCGGCTGGTCGGCGGGCCGGGCCTGGTTCCGCTGCGGCGTCAGGTCCTGGTCGCCGAGAGCCACCGAGCCGCCGACGCGAACGGAGGGCGTGATCCGGAAGTAGGCCCCGGCGGAGACGTCGTTCGGCGTGGCCGGGCGGCCGTCGGGCTGCTGGATGCCGAGCATCAGGCCGAAGCGACCCTTCGAGGCGTCGAACCGCATATTGCGGCCGGCGTTCGGCGCGACCGTGATCGGCTCGGACTTGACGGTGAAGTCCATGGGCTTAGGGGACTTGTCCGCCGCGTACGCACCGCCGGCCGCCGCGCTGATCAGCGCGGACGCGGCGAGGACGACGCTGATGCGGCGTGTGGACATCGAACTCTATATAGCCCCAACGGTCACCATTCGCGACCTGCCCCCTGAGGAATACAGCACCGCGATTGCCGCCGAATTAAGGGCGGCGACATTTGCGGGTCAACGGGACTCCCCTCTCGCGGGCTCCGTTAACGATAAGATGGTTCGGTTGTGTGGCGCCCGGGGCACGCGATTCCTGTTTGGCGCCTCACAACGCATTGTTATAGAGGCAGCCGGCGCGGGGCGGCGCCGTGGCGCTTGCGCTGCGGAAATCTATGGAGACGGATACATATGCCGTTTGTGCGCGGTAACCGGATGCGTGGCTTGATGATCGCGGCCACGGCGCTGAGCGTCGTGGCGGTGGGGGCCTGCGGGAGCATCCCCAACCCGCTGGGCGGCGGAAAATCAGCCAAGGTCCGCTCGTCGGGCGACAACGCCGCGGCGATCGGCGTCAACGGCTACCTGTGGCGCGCGACGCTCGACACGCTGTCGTTCATGCCCCTGGCCTCGGCCGACCCTTACGGCGGCGTGATCGTGACCGACTGGTACACAAACCCTGAGAAGCCGGACGAGCGCTTCAAGTGCACGGTCTACATCCTGGACTCGCGCCTGCGCGCCGACGGCCTGAACGTGGCGGTCTTCAAGCAGCTGCGCGACGCCAGCGGCAATTGGGTGGACCAGCCGACGGCCGGCCAGACCGAGACGGACATCGAGAATTCGATCCTGACCCGGGCCCGCCAGCTTCGACTTTCGAACATCCGGGGCTGAAGCTCCCATTGCTCCCCCTTCCACCCCCTTTGGGGGTGGAGCCTTTGGCCGGGGGTCGGACCGGAAAGCGGTCCGGGAGGGAGCTGTCGGCGGAGGCCGACTGAGGGGGCTTCCGCCGTAGCCTGGCGGCCGGGGATGAAACCCGCTCCGGCTCAAGGCTTCGCCTCGACCCACCTCCCCCACACCGCGCGCAGTGCGCGCTGGGGGAGGAACGGTTGACCGGAACTCCAACTCCAGTCCAAAGGCCCGTCATGGCCCGCTACAATCCGAAAGAGACCGAGCCGAAGTGGCGCAAGGCGTGGACCGACGCCGACAGCTTCCGCGCGGTCGCCGACCCGTCGAAGCCCAAATACTATGTGCTGGAGATGTTCCCATACCCGTCGGGACGCCTGCACATGGGCCATGTGCGCAACTATTCGATGGGCGACGTCATCGCCCGCTTCAAGCGCGCCCGGGGCTTCTCGGTTCTGCACCCGATGGGGTGGGACGCCTTCGGCCTGCCCGCCGAGAACGCCGCCATGGAGCGGGGGGTCGATCCCAAGGGCTGGACCTACGACAATATCGCCCGGATGCGGGCCGAGCTGAAGGAGCTGGGCCTGTCGATCGACTGGTCCCGCGAGTTCGCCACCTGCGACGTGGAATACTACGGCAAGCAGCAGGCCTGGTTCCTGGACCTGTTCGCCCGGGGCCTGGTCTATCGCAAGGAGAGCCTGGTCAACTGGGACCCGGTGGACCAGACCGTGCTGGCCAACGAACAGGTGGTGGACGGCCGTGGCTGGCGCTCGGGCGCCGTCGTGGAGAAGCGCAAGCTGAACCAGTGGTCCATGCGGATCACCGACTATGCCGACCAGCTGACCGACGACCTGCAGGCCCTGGACCGCTGGCCCGAGAAGGTCCGGGTGATGCAGGAGAACTGGATCGGCCGGTCCAAGGGCCTGCGGTTCAAGTTCCACTTCGCCGGCGAGGACCGGCCGGAGGGGCTGGAGGTCTACACCACCCGTCCGGACACCCTGTTCGGGGCGAGCTTTGTCGGCATCGCCGCCGACCACCCGCTGGCGGCGGAGGTGGCGGCGCGCGACCCGAAGGCGGCGGCCTATATCGAGGAATGCCGCAAGGGCGCGGCCACCGAGGCCGAGATCGAGACCGCCGAGAAGACCGGCTACGACACCGGCCTGCGCGTGAAGCACCCGTTCGACCCGAACTGGGAGCTGCCGGTCTGGATCGCGAACTTCATCCTGATGGACTACGGCACGGGCGCGATCTTCGCCTGCCCGGCCCACGACCAGCGCGACCTGGATTTCGCCCGCAAGTACGGCCAGCCCGTGCGGCCCGTGGTGCTGCCGCCCGGTGAGGACCCGGCCACGTTCGAGATCGGGACCGAGGCCTATACGGGCCCCGGAACCATCTACAATTCCGGCTTCCTGGACGGGATGGACATCGAGGCCGCCAAGGCCGCCGCCATCGCCCGGATCGAGGGCCAGGGCGACGGCGAGGGCGCGACGGTGTTCCGCCTGCGCGACTGGGGCGTCTCGCGCCAGCGGGCCTGGGGTTGCCCGATCCCGGTGGTCCACTGTGAGAAAGACGGGGTGGTCCCCGTGCCTAAGGACCAGCTGCCGGTCACCCACCCCGCCGACATCGAGTTCGGCAAGTCGGGCAACGCCCTGGAGCGGCACCCGACGTGGAAGCACGCCACCTGTCCCAAGTGCGGCGGGCCGGCCACGCGCGAGACCGATACGCTGGACACCTTCGTGGACAGCTCCTGGTACTTCGCGCGCTTCGCCAACCCCGAGGCGGCCGAGCCGATCGACAAGGCGGCGGCGGACTATTGGCTGCCGGTGGACCAGTACATCGGCGGCATCGAGCACGCCGTGCTGCACCTCTTGTACGCCCGCTTCATCACCAAGGCCCTGGCCGACGACGGCCAGTTGTCGGTGCGCGAGCCGTTCGCGGGCCTGTTCACCCAAGGCATGGTCACCCACGAGACCTATCGCCGGCAGAGCGGGGATTGGGTCGAGCCCAAGGACGTGGAGCTGCTGACCGAGGGCAATACCCGTCGCGCCGTCATGGTCGGCAGCGGGGAGCCGCTGGTGATCGGCGACATCGAGAAGATGTCGAAGTCCAAGAAGAACACGGTCGCCCCCGAGGAGATCTTCGAGGTCTATGGCGTCGACGCCGCGCGCCTGTTCGTGCTGAGCGACAGCCCGGCCGAGCGCGACGTGCAGTGGACAAGTGGCGGGGTCCAGGGCTCGTGGCGGTTCGTGAACCGCGTCTGGGACGAATTCGACAGCCAGCCGCAGGACGTCACGACGGCCGAGCCGGACGACGAGCTGCGCCGCGCCACTCACAAGCTGACGAAGCAGGTGACCGAGGCGATCGACACCTTCCGCTTCAACTCGGGCATCGCGCGGCTGTACGAATTCCTGAACCTGCTGAAGGCCAATCCGGCCAAGGGCGCGACGCCGGCCGTGCTGGCGGCGCGCCAGGAGGCCCTGTCCGCCTTCGCCCGGCTGATCGCCCCCTTCACGCCGCACCTGGCCGAGGAATGCTGGGCCCGGATCGGCGGCCCGGGTTTGGTGGTCGAGGCCCCCTGGCCCACCTTCGACCCGGCCCTGACCGAGGATGCGGTGAAGGTGTTGCCCGTGCAGGTGAACGGCAAGCGCCGGGGCGAGATCACCGCCCCCGCGGGCGCCGAGCAGGCCGAGGTCGAGAAGATCCTGATGGCCGATCCGGAGATCGCCCAGCGCCTGGAGGGCCTGACGATCCGCAAGATCATTGTGGTCAAGGACCGGATCGTGAATATCGTGGCCGCATGAGCAGGTTCCTCGCCCTCGCCCTGGTTTCGGCCCTCGCGCTCGGCGGCTGCGCCGGCTTCCAGCCGCTGTACGCCCAGCCCGAGGTGGTGAAGAATCTGGCCTCGATCCAGGTTCTGGCCCCGTCCGGCCGGACCGGCTACCTGATCCGCCAGCACCTGGACGACGCCTTCGCCAAGGACCATTCGGCGGCCCCTGCCTACACCATGGACCTCAGCCTGGGCGAGGCGCGGTATCCGCGCGGGGTGCGGATCGACAATGTGGCCACGCGCTACGAATACGTGCTGACCGCCGCCTACGCCCTGCGCGACGCCAAGTCCCGCGCGGTGGCCAAGCAGGGCCAGGTGCGGGTCGAGCTCACCTACGACAGCGCCGACCAGCCCTACGCCTCGATCTCGGCCCAGCAGGACGCCCAGGACCGGGCGGCCGAGGAAGCGGCCCGGCGCATCCAGCTCGAGCTGGCCGTCTGGCTGGCCAACGGGGCCAAGGTCGCCCGCGCCAACTAGATGATCCTCTCGAAGCGGCCGGACATCGAGCGCTTCCTCGGGAAACCCGATCCCGCCATCCGCGCCGCCCTGATCTATGGCCGCGACATGGGCGTGGTGCGCGACCGCGGCCACCAGTTGGCCGGCAAGCTGGTCCCCAATCCCGACGATCCCTTCGACGTCTCGCTGCTGACCGAACAGGACCTGGCCGACGACGGCGGGCGGCTGGAGGGCGAGCTCGCCGCCCAGTCGCTGATGGGCGGCCGCCGGCTGGTCCGCCTGCGCCTTACCGCCGAGAAGCCGGCCGCCGACAAGCTGGCCGCCGAGGCGCTGGACCGCCACGCCAAGGGCGAGCTCAACCCCGACGCCTTCTTCCTGATCGAGGCCGGCAACCTCGGCCGCGAGTCCGCCTTGCGCAAGGCCGCCGAGAAGGCGAACGCGGCCGCCGCCATCCCCTGCTACGAGGACGAACCCGGCGACGTGGCGCGGCTGGTCCGCGAGCTGCTGGCCAAGGACCAGGTGGCGCTGAACGCCGACGCCCTGCAGCTGTTCGTGGGCCGCCTGCCCAAGGAGCGGGGCGTGGCGCGCCAGGAGATCGAGCGGTTGGCGCTGTACCTCGGCCCCGGCAGCGGGACCACGGCCACGCCGGCGGACCTGGAGCCCTTCCTGGGCGTGGAGCCGGAATCCTCGCTGTTCGACGCCGCGGCCGACGCCTTCGGCGGGCGCCTCGGCGAGGCGCAGGCGGGCCTGCGCCGGGCGGCGCAGGAGGGCGAGGCCGGCCCGGCCGCCGTCCGCGCGATCGGCATGCACCTCGGCAAGCTGCGCCGCGTGCTGACGCTCCACAAGAACGGTGCGGGCCTGCAGGAAGCAGCCAAGGCCTCGGGCGTGTTCTGGAAGCAGGAGCGGGAGTTCCTGCGCCAGGCGCGGTCCTGGTCGCTGGACGAACTGGATCGCATCCAGCCGGAGGTGCTGGCGGCGGACAAGGCCTGCAAGACCGCCGGCTCCCCCGACCGCCTCATCGCCGAGCGCCTGGCCCTGACCATCGCCGGCCGCGCGCGGCGGCTGGGGCTCTAGCGGCGCATCAGGCGGCGGCAGATCTCGTCGAGCTGTTCGAGGCTGGCGTAGCGGATCTTCACCTCGCCCGCGCCGCCGCGGTCGGCGATGTCGACGCTCATGCCGAGAGCGTCCTCGAGGTCGACCTCCAGCGAGGCCGTGTCGGCGTCCTTGGCCTTGCGCGGGCCCGAGGCCTTCTTCGGCGCCTCGCCGCCGCCGCGGGTCAGGGCCTCGGCGTCGCGCACCGTCAGCCCGTGCTCCACGATCCGGTCGGCGAGCTGCTCGGCGTTGTCGGCGGTCAGAAGCGCCCGGGCGTGGCCGGCGGTCAGGCGCCCGGCCACCAGGTGGTCCTGGACGCCCTGGGGCAGCTGCATCAGCCGCAGGGTGTTGGCCACGTGGCTGCGCGACTTGCCCACCCGCTTTGCGGCCTCCTCCTGGGTGATCTGGAGCTGGCCCATCAGGGCGGAATAGGCCCGCGCCTCTTCCATCGGGTTCAGGTCGGCCCGCTGGATGTTCTCGATGATGGCGATCTCGAACGCCTCGACGTCGCCCAGCTCACGCACCAGGGCCGGGATGGCCGAGAGGCCCGCCCGCTGCGCCGCGCGCCAGCGGCGCTCGCCGGCGACGATCTCGAACTCGCCCGCGGTGCGCTTGGACGGCCGCACCAGGATCGGCTGCAGCACGCCCTTGTCGCGGATCGAGTCGGCCAGCTCGGCCAGCTCGGGCTCGGCGAAGGTCTGGCGGGGCTGTTCGGGGTTGCGGTGGATCAGCTCGATCGGGATCTCACGGACCCCGGCGGCCGGATCGGCGGCGTGCGCGATCTCCTCGGATTCGCCCAGCAACGCCGACAGGCCGCGGCCCAGTCCCCTGCGGTTCTCCGCCATCTTCAGCTCAGTTCCATGGTTTGGCTGGCGCGGCGCTTGCGCTCCCTGAGGACGACCTCGCGCGCCAGTTTCAGATAGGCCTGGCTGCCGGCGCACTTGAGGTCATAGACCAGGGCCGGCTTGCCGAACGACGGGGCCTCGGAGACGCGGACGTTCCGCGGGATCACCGTCTGATAGACCGCCTCGCCGAAGTGGGCGCGAACGTCGCTGGCCACCTGTTCGGAGAGCGAGTTGCGGCGGTCGTACATGGTGAGGACCACGCCCTGGAGCTCCAGGGCCGGGTTGAGGCTGCCCCGCACCAGGTCGATGGTCCGCATCAGCTGGGAGAGGCCTTCCAGGGCGAAGAACTCGCACTGCAGGGGCACCAGCACCGCGTTGGCGGCGGCCATGGCGTTGACGGTCAGGAGGTTCAGCGACGGCGGGCAGTCGATGAGGACGTAGGTGTACGCGCCGGTCGAGCGGATCGGGGCGATGGCGTCGCGCAGCTTGAACGAGCGGCGGGCCTGCTGGCCGAGTTCCAGCTCTACGCCGGAGAGGTCGGGGTCGGAGGGGATCAGGTCGAGGCCGGGCACCGAGGTCTTCACCACGGCCTCCAGCAGCGGCTTCTCGCCCATCAGAACGTCGTAGAGGGTCTTCTTGCGCAGCGCCCGGCCCACGCCCAGGCCCGTGGAGGCGTTGCCTTGGGGGTCGCTGTCGACCAGCAACACCTTCTCGCCCACGGCGGCCAGGGCCGTGCCGAGGTTGATGGCCGTGGTCGTCTTGCCGACGCCACCCTTCTGGTTGGCGACGACCAGCACGCGTAGTCCCCGGTCAGACCTTGCGGACACGCCCTAGCCTCCTCACACGCACGATACGGCCTCTCTCGTCACTCAGCGACGGTACGACATCCGCCTCGTATTCCCAATATCTTGCGGCCTCGGACATGTCCGCCACCACATCTTGCCCCTTGAGGAACAGGCCCTGCGCCCCCGACTGCAAGTATGGCCGGGCATACCCCAACAGTCTGTGAAGCGGGGCGCAAGCGCGGGCGGTGACGATGTCCACAGCCAGGGTGAGGTTTTCCGCCCTTTCGTTGTGAACCGTGGCGGGCAGGTCGAGCTCGGCCACCACCTGGGCGAGGAAGCGGCAGCGTTTGGCCATGCTCTCCACCAGGTGGACGTGGAAGCCGGGCCGCCCCTTGCCGAGGATCGCGAGCACCAGGCCTGGGAAGCCGGCACCCGCCCCGAGGTCGGCCCAGGTGAGGGCCTCGGGGGCCAGGCGGAAGAGCTGGGCCGAGTCCCAGGCGTGGCGGTTCCAGAAGTCGGGGATCGTGGCGGGGCCGACCAGGTTCATCACCGCATTGCCCTCGGTGAGCAGCTCGAGGAAGCGGGTCAGGTCGGGGATCTGCTCGGGTGTGGCCTTGGCCGCCCGGGCGAAGGACGCGGCGTCCGTGACGCGAGATCCTAGCGTCGTCTGTGGAGGACCCCCTCCACCATCCTGCGGATGGTTGCCGTCCCCCAAGGGGGGAGGAATTGGGGGTTGCGACTGGGTCATCCGGTCAGGCGGCGCGGCGGCGGACGTAGGCCAGGAGCGCGGTCAGGGCGCCCGGGGTCAGGCCTTCGATGCGGGCGGCCTGGCCCAGGGTCAGCGGGCGGACGGCGGCCAGCTTCTCGCGCACCTCGTTGGAGAGGCCGCCGATTGCGGCGTAGTCCAGAGGGGCTGGGAGGCGCAGATCCTCGTCGCGGCGGAAGGCCTCGGCGTCGGCGGCCTGGCGGTCGAGGTAGCCGGCGTAGGAGGCGTCGATCTCGATCTGCTCGCGCACGGCCGGCGACCAGGCGGCGATCTGCGGCCAGATCTTCGCCAGGCCATCGAAGTCGATGGTCGGGTAGGCCAGCAGCTCGACGAGGTTGCGGCGCTGGCCGTCGGCCTTGACCGGCAAGCCGGCCTTGGCGGCGGCGGAAGGGGTGAGGGTCAGATTGGCGGCTTCGGCGCGGGCGGCGGCGAGTTCCGCGTGTTTCACGTGAAACGCTTCGGCCCGGCGGGAGCCGACGACGCCGAGGGCGACGCCCTTGCCCGACAGCCGCTGGTCGGCGTTGTCGGCGCGCAGGGTCAGGCGGAACTCAGCCCGGCTGGTGAACATCCGATAGGGTTCGGTGACGCCCCGGGTGACGAGGTCGTCGATCAGGACGCCGATGTAGGCCTCATCGCGCGCGAACTGGGCCGGGTCGGCGCCGGAGGCCGCCCTCGCCGCGTTCAGGCCGGCGACCAGTCCTTGCGCGCCCGCCTCCTCGTAGCCGGTCGTGCCGTTGATCTGACCGGCGAGGTAGAGGCCCGGCAGGCGCTTGACCTCCAGGGTCGGGAACAGCTCGCGGGGATCGACGTAGTCGTATTCGATGGCGTAGCCGTGCCGCTTCACAACCACCTGCTCCAGGCCGGGGATGGTGCGCAGGAACAGATCCTGGGTCTCAGCCGACACCGAGGTGGAGATGCCGTTCGGATAGACCGTGGTGTCGTCCAGGCCCTCGGGCTCGAGGAAGATCTGGTGGCTGGTCTTGTCGCGGAAGCGGACGACCTTGTCCTCGATGGAGGGGCAGTAGCGCGGCCCTTTCCCCGACACCCGGCCGCCATAGACCGCCGATTCCGTCAGCCGCTCGGCGATGATCCGGTGGGTCTCTTCCGTGGTGTAGGTGATGCCGCACTGGACCTGGGGCGTCGTGATCGCATCCGTCAGGAACGAGAACGGGATCGGCTCGGCGTCCGCGTCCTGCATCTCGAGCGCGTCCCAAGCGATGGTGGAGCCGTCGAGGCGCGCCGGGGTGCCGGTCTTCAGCCGGCCCATCCGCAGGCCCGAGGCATAGAGCCGGTCCGCGAGGCCGATGGCCGGGGCATCGCCAATCCGGCCGGCCGGGATGCGCTGCTCGCCTTGGTGGATCACGCCCTTCAGGAACGTGCCGGTGGTCAGGACCACGCGCCCCGCGCTGTATTCGGTCCCGCTGGCGCCGACCGCCCCGGCGACGACGCCGTCCGCGACGATCAGGTCCTCGACCGCCTCGGCCCGGATTTCCAGGTTGGGTGTCGCGGCCAGCTCGGCCTGCATGGCTTCGCGATACAGCCGCCGGTCGATCTGGCTGCGCGGCCCGCGCACGGCGGCGCCCTTAGAGCGGTTCAGCATCCGGAACTGGATGCCGGCCACATCGGCCAGGCGGCCCATGACGCCGTCCAGGGCGTCGATCTCGCGGACAAGGTGGCCCTTGCCGAGGCCGCCGATGGCCGGGTTGCAGCTCATCTCTCCGATGGTTTCGAGCTTGTGGGTGAGCAGCAGGGTGCGCGCGCCGAACCGCGCCGCCGCGGCCGCCGCTTCGCAGCCGGCGTGCCCTCCGCCGATGACGATCACATCCCAGGTCATGCGGGGGTGCATATAGGGGAAAGCCCGGGGTGTTTCACGTGAAACAGTGGCGCAGGGGGAAGTTGCTCAGTTGCCTGACATGCTGGCGGAAGTTCCTGGCTGCGCAGCGGAGCGGGCGACCACCTCCACCATTTCGTGGTCCCCCTCCCCCAGAGGGGGGAGGAACTGGGGAGTTGTCTTGGCCCGCTTGAGGCGTCGCTCCACCCAGTTGCTCCCCCGCGGGGGAGCTGGCGGCGCAGCCGCCTGAGGGGGCGTAGGGCTATTTCCCGATGCAGAACGTAGAGAAGATGCGGCCGAGGACCTGTTCGGGGTCGATGCGGCCGGTGATGCGGTCGAGGGCGCGGGCGGCCAGGCGGACGTCCTCGGCGGCCAGTTCCAGGTGTTCGTCCTGGGCCAGGGCGTGGCGCAGACGATCGGCGGCCTCGGTGAGAAGTTCCTGGTGGCGAAGCCGGGTGGCGGCTGGGGGCTCGGCGCCCTCCAGGGCCTCCACGATCCGTTCTTCCAGCACGCCGCGGATCCAGTCCAGGTCGCCGGGGCCCTTGGCGGTGACCTCGGCGACGGCGAGGCTCAGCCGCTTGGCTTGACCCGCGGCCCAGGCGCCGGCCGGCCCCACCGGCAGGTCCCGCTTGGTGATCAGGCACAGGTCGCCGGGCCGCAGCTCCATCGGGACCGCGCCCGTCTCGCCTGACGATCCGTCCACCAGCCAGAGCCGCAAGTCGGCGGCCGCGGCCCAGGCCCGGGCGCGGCGCACCCCCTCAGCCTCGATCTCGTCGCCGGTCTCGCGCAGACCCGCGGTGTCGGCCATCAGCGCCTTGTAGCCGGCCAGCACCATCGGGACCTCGATGATGTCCCGCGTGGTCCCGGGGGTGGCGGTGACGATGGCGGCGTCCCGGCCCGCCAGGGCGTTCAGCAGGGTGCTCTTCCCGGCGTTGGGCGCGCCGATCAGGGCGATGCGATAGCCCTCGCGAATCCGCTCGCCCCGCTCCGCGTCGGCCGCCGCGATCTCCAGCTCGGCGACCAGGTGTTCCAGCACAGGCCGCGCGCGGGCGGCGACGTCCTGGGGCACCTCCTCGTCCGGAAAGTCGACGGCGGCCTCCAGCATGGCGAGAGCCTCCAGCAGCGCCTCGGTCCAGCGCGCCTGGACGTCCGACAGCCGCCCGCCGAGCTGTTCCAGGGCCTGGCGGCGCTGGGCCTCGGTCTCGGCGTCGATGAGGTCGGCCACGCCCTCCGCCTGGGCCAGGTCGAGCTTCCCGTGCTCGAAGGCCCGGCGGGTGAACTCCCCGGGTTCGGCCAGCCGCAGGTCCAGGGTCCGCAGCGCTTCGATCACGGCGCCCACCACCGCCGTCCCGCCGTGCACGTGAAACTCCGCCGCGTCCTCGCCGGTGTAGCTCTCCGGGCCGGCGAAAAAGAGCACCAGGGCCTGGTCGATCGCCTCCCCGTCCGCATTGCGCAGGGTCTTCAGGCTCGCCCGTCGCGGCGGGGGGACAGCGCCGGCGAGCGCCCTCACCGCCGCGCGGGTCCACGGCCCCGAGACCCGCACCACCGCCACCGCCGCACGGCCCGCAGCCGTGGCCGGCGCGTAGATCGTATCGGTCATTTCCGGGTCGTCGCGGCTTCCATGAACTTGCGGAACTGTTCCTGGGCCCCGGTCCCGAAGGTCATCCAGTTCTTCATGAACTCCTCCGGGTTGAGCATGTTGATGTTGGCGTCGACGCGCTTGCTCATCTCGCTGACCAGATGGTCGTTCAGCGCGCTCACGTCCGGCAGGCCCATGAACCGCCGGGCTTCCTCCGGGGTGCAATCCACCTCGATGGTCATCTTCATGACGTCTGGCCCTCTCTATGCTCGGCGACCATATGGCCGTGAGCCGCGGATGTGCGCTAGTACCCGCTGCCGACGCAGTAACGAACGAGGACGAAACATGGGCGAACGCATCAGCATCACAACGCCGGACGGCGCGTTTTCGGCCTACGTGGCCCGGCCGGCCGCGGCGAAGGCTCCGGCGGTCGTTGTGATCCAGGAGATCTTCGGCGTGAACCAGGTGATGCGCGACATCACCGACGGCCTCGCGGCCCAGGGCTACCTGGCCGTCTGCCCCGACCTCTTCTGGCGGATCGAGCCCGACATCGACATCACCGACCAGTCCGAAGCCGAGTGGAAGCGGGCCTTCGAACTCTTCAACGCCTTCGACGTCGACCAGGGCGTGAAGGACATCCAGGCCACCATCAAGACCATCCGCGCCGACGCCGGCTGCGACGGCAAGGTGGGCGCCGTGGGCTTCTGCCTGGGCGGCCAGCTCGCCTTCCTCACCGCCACCCGCACCGACGTGGACGCCGCCGTCTCCTACTACGGCGTGGGCCTGGAGAGCCGGGTGGCCGAGGCCGAGAAGTTGACCCGCCCCCTCCTTCTCCACATCGCCGAAGAGGACCAATTCGTGCCCAAGGAGGCCCAGGCCGTCATCCTGCAGGCGCTGAAGGACCATCCGCAGATCGAGATCCACACCTATCCCGGCCGCGACCACGCCTTCGCCCGGGTGGGCGGGGAGCACTACGACGAGGCCGACGCCAAGCTGGCAGGCGGCCGCACCCTGCAGTTCTTCCAGCGGACGATCGGCTGATGCGCGCGATTCGCTTCGAAAAGACCGGCGGCCCCGAGGTCCTGGAGGTCGTGGACGTCGACACCCCTGAGCCGAAACCCGGCCAGGCGCGGGTGCGCCACGAGGCCATCGGGATCAACTTCATCGACACCTACCACCGCACGGGCCTCTACCCGGTGAAGCTGCCCTGCATTCCGGGCGGCGAAGCGGCGGGCGTGGTGGATGCGGTCGGTGAGGGCGTTACGCGCGTTAAGGTCGGGGACCGGGTCGCCTACTCCGGCGGCTTCGGCGCCTATGCCGAGGCGAATGTCGTGGCGGCGGACCGGCTGGTGAAGCTGCCGGACGACATCGACGCCCGGACCGCGGCGGCCGTGCTCCTGAAGGGCATGACCACCGAGGCCTTCATCCGCCGGACCTATCCGGTGAAGGCCGGCGAGACGGTGCTGGTGCATGCGGCCGTGGGCGGCGTGGGCCAGATCATGACCCAGTGGCTGAAGGCCCTGGGCGCCGAGGTGATCGCCACCGTGGGATCCGAGGCCAAGGCCGCCAAGGCCCGGCAGCTGGGCGCCGATCATGTGATCCTCTATCGCGAGCAGGATGTCGCCGCCGAGGTCCGGCGGATCACCGGCGGCAAGGGCGTGCCGGTGGCCTATGACTCGGTGGGCAAGGACACTTTCGAGGGCACCCTCGCCAGCCTGGCGCGCCGGGGCCTGTTCGTCAGCTTCGGCAACGCCTCGGGTCCGGTTCCGCCCTTCCCGCCGGCGCGGCTGGCCCAGGGCGGGTCGCTGTACCTGACCCGGCCGACGCTGTTCGACTACATCGTCACCACCGAGGAGCTGGAGGCGTCGGCCGCCGCCCTGTTCGACGTGATCCGGTCGGGCCAGGTGAAGATCGAGATCGGCCAGACGTTTGGGTTGGCCGAGGCGCGGCAGGCGCACGAGGCGCTGGAGGGCCGGGCGACGGTCGGGGCGAGCTTGCTGATTCCGTGAGCGGCTGACGCCCCCTCCGTCGGCTTTGCCACCACCTCCCCTGTTGCACGGGGGAGGCGCGCGGGTGGGCATCACTCCTCCCCTGCGGAAGCGGGGGAGGCGGATTGGACCGGAGGGGCGAGACGGTGGGCGCGCGAGGCGGTGGGGGTGACCCCCCCACTTCGTGGTCCCCCTCCCCCAGGGGGGAGGAATAGCGCCGCTGTGTTTCACGTGAAACAGTGAAGCTCGTAATACCGGTATGGCCGTGGTGCTACCGCGGGTGGGAAGGCGCGCCGGTACACGCCTCGATTGGCGCCGCTCTCGCGCAGGGAAACGGGCAACCCTACGCCTTTGCGCTCCAATTTCGCCACAGGGCCGATTTGCCCGGCCGACCCTTGAATCAATTGGGTTTTTCCGCGCACGAAACACCGTCGTTCGCTCACGAAAAAGGGCCCCCGTCGCCGGGAGCCCCAATCCGGTCCGCGATGGCCCGACCGGCGGTCAGGTGTTCATCGACTGGAAGAAGTCGTCGTTGTTCTTCGACTGCCGCAGCTTGTCGAGCAGGAACTCGATCGCGTCCTGGGCGCCCATGGGGTTCAGGATCCGCCGCAGGATGTAGGTCTTCTGCAGGTTGGTCTTTTCGGTGATCAGCTCTTCCTTCCGGGTGCCGGACTTCAGCACGTCGATGGCCGGATAGATGCGCTTGTCCGCGACCTTGCGGTCCAGGACGATTTCCGAGTTACCGGTGCCCTTGAACTCTTCGAAGATGACTTCGTCCATCCGCGAGCCGGTGTCGATCAGGGCCGTGGCGATGATCGTCAGCGAGCCGCCCTCCTCGATGTTCCGCGCCGCGCCGAAGAAGCGCTTGGGGCGCTGCAGGGCGTTGGCGTCGACACCGCCGGTCAGCACCTTGCCCGAGGACGGGACCACAGTGTTGTAGGCGCGGCCGAGGCGGGTGACCGAGTCCAGCAGGATCACGACGTCCCGCTTGTGCTCGACCAGGCGCTTGGCCTTTTCGATCACCATCTCGGCGACCTGGACGTGGCGGGTGGCGGGCTCGTCGAAGGTGGAGGAGATGACCTCGCCCTTCACGGTCCGCTGCATGTCCGTCACTTCTTCCGGCCGCTCGTCGATCAGCAGCACGATGAGATAGCACTCGGGGTGGTTGGTCTCGATCGACTTGGCGATGTTCTGCAGCATCACCGTCTTGCCGACCCGCGGCGGGGCGGTGATCAGGCAGCGCTGGCCCTTGCCCAGCGGCGCGACGATGTCGATGACCCGGCCGGAGCGGTCCTTCAGGGTCGGATCGTCGATCTCCATCTTGAACCGCTGGTCCGGATAGAGCGGCGTCAGGTTGTCGAACAGCACCTTGTGACGCACCGCGTCGGGGCTTTCGAAGTTGGTCAGGTCCACCTTCACCAGGGCGAAGTAGCGCTCGCCCTCGCGCGGCGCGCGGACCTCGCCGTCGACCGTGTCGCCGGTGCGCAGGCCGAACTTCCGGATCTGGGAGGGGCTGACATAGATGTCGTCGGGGCCCGGCAGGTAGTTGGCTTCCGGCGAGCGCAGGAAGCCGAAGCCGTCCTGCACCACTTCCAGGGTGCCCGAGCCGGAGATGGCGACGCCCTCTTCGGCCAGCACCTTCAGGATCGCGAACATCATGTCCTGCTTGCGCATGGAGTTCGCGGATTCAATCTCCAGCTGCTCGGCGAAGGCCAGGAGGTCGGCGGGCGACTTGTCCTTCAGCTCCTGCAGGCTCATGCGGGTGAGCCCCATGGCGGCGATGGCCTTGGAGGCCTCGCTGGGCTCGTCGTTCTCGGGCTCGCCGGCGGCGTCCTCAGCAGCGGCTTCGGCGGCCAGCTGGGGCTCGAGGGTCTCGCCGAGGGTTTCGACCTCGGTCTCGGGAATGTCGTTGTTGGGTTCGTCTTGCATTGATTTCACTTTGGAATTCGCGCGCCACCGGACGGAGTCCGGGTGCGGGCGGGTTAGTCTGTGGGCGCCGGGAAGCGCCGATGTTCAACTTCGTCTGGGAGCCGGCTGCGACACGCGGTGCGTGGAGCCGGAAAAAGGCGGGGCGCGCCGGAGGCCGACGCGTTGCTGAGGGGAACCACGTCCGAGGGGGCGGGTCAAGTGTTCCTCCCCTTCGGGAGAGGCGAAGCGCCGAAGGGGCTTCAGCTCAAAATCGAACGTTCTGAGTGGAAGCCCCCTCAGTCGGCCTTGCCGACAGCTCCCCCAAGGGGGAGCAATTTATAGATAGGCTATCGCGCCCAGAACTGAAGGGTGACGGCCAGCACGGCCACGACGGCGGCGAGGAACGGGAGCTCGTTGGTGGCGCGCCAGAACTTCGCGGACTTCGGGCGCTGGCCGGCCACGAACTTCTTGTACGAGCCGGCGAGGAAGCCGTGCCAAGCGGAGAGGAAGATCACCGCCGCCAGCTTCACCATCATCCACGGCTGCAGGAGGAAGCTCCATCCCTCCTTGGCGGCGTAGACGTGCCAGAGGATCAGGCTGACGCCCAAGATCCAGGTCAGGCTCATCGACGGATTGATGATGATCTTCAAGAGCTTGCGCTCCCAGACCTGGAAGTGCGCGTCGAACTCGCTGGCCGGCGGCGCCGTCTCGGTGTGGTAGGCGAACAGGCGGGGCAGGTACATCATCCCCGCCATCCAGGCGATCACCGCGATGATGTGCAGGCCGCGAAGCAGGTCGAACCAGTTCATGCCGCCTTGTCTCCCCGGCAGGCGCACTTGCCAAGGCCCGTGGGGCAGGTCCACGGGCCGTGCGGGGCGATCCCCTCGCGCGGCAGGGCCTCTGTCACCGCCCGGGCCAACTCGCCGATGAACGGCGCCCCGACCCCGGGCGTGCGGGCCCGCAGGTAGGGGTAGATCTTCAGGTGGTCGGCCAGCTCGCCGTATTCGGTATCGAGCTCGACCAGGGTCTCCACATGCTCGGAGACGAAGGCGATCGGGCAGACGATGGCGCCCTTGCGATCCTTGGCCACTTGGTGGAGCGCGTCCGTGGTGGAGGGCTCCAGCCATTTCAGCCGGCCGACCCGGCTCTGGTAGCAGACCTGCCAGTCGGTGAATTCGGGCAGGAGGGCCGCCACCGCCGCGGCCGTGGCCTCGACCTGCGCCTCGTAGGGATCGCCCCCGTCCACCACCTGCTGCGGCAGGCCGTGGGCCGAGAATAGGAGCCGCACCTGCGATGGGTCGGCCTTCAGCTCCGGCCGGACCCAGGCGTCCCAGACGCGGCGGATCTCGGCGGCATGGGCCTGCGCCAAGCCTTGGGAGGTCGGATAGCAGCAGACCGTCCGCACCCGCCCCGGCCCCTTGTAGGCCCGCGCCCAGTCCTTGAGCGAGGAGCCCGAGGTGGTGGTCGAATACTGGGGGTAGAGCGGCAGCAGGACGATCTCGTCCGGCGCGTAGGCCTCGACCTCCTTGGCTGTCTGGTCGGCGAACGGCTTCCAGTAGCGCATGGCGATGAAGACGCGCGCTTCGTGACCCTGCTGCTTCAGCGCTGCATCGAGCATCACGGCTTGCGCCTCGGTCTCGGGCAGCAGCGGCGAGCGGCCGCCCATGATGGCGTAGTTGGCCTGGGCGGTCTTGGTGCGGGTGGTGGAGATCAGCGCCGCCAGCGGATAGCGCGCCACGGCCGGCAGCTGGATGATCGCCGGGTCGCGGAACAGGTTGAACAGGAACGGCCGGACGGCGTCCAGGCTGTCCGGCCCGCCCAGGTTGAAAAGGACGACGGCCAGCTTGCTCATGCCGCCGCCATGGCCTTGGCGGGCTTGCCGGTGACGCGCTCCACCACCCGGGCGATGTGTTCCACGGGCGTAGCGGGCATGACGCCGTGGCCGAGGTTGAAGATGTAGGGGCCCTCGCCCCACTGCTGCAACAGGGTGTCCACCCGGGCGTCCAGCGCCGGTCCGCCGGCGAGCAGCAGGAGGTTGTCGAGGGCGCCCTGGATGGCCTGGCCGCCCGCCTGGATCCGGCGGCCCAGGGCGGCGCTGGCCTGGGTGTCGAGGGCGACCGCCTGGACCGGAACCTCGGCGGCGTAGCGCTCCACCAGGGCGCCGGCGCTGCGGGGGAAGCCGATGAACGGCGTGTCGACCCCGGCGGCGCGGACCTTCTCCACGATCCGCCGGTGCGGGCCGATGACGATGCGTTCGAAGACGTCCTCGGCCAGGTTATCGGCCCAGCTCTCGAACAGCTTCAGCGCCTGGGCGCCGGCCTTGGCCTGCATCACGAGGTAGCGGGCCGTAGCCTCCACCAGCACGTCGAGCAGGGCGTCCAACTCGTCCGGATGGCGGTAGGCGTAGGTGCGGGCGGCCTCGCGCTGGGAGCCCCGGCCCTCCAGCATGTATGTGGCCACCGTCCAGGGGGCGCCGGCGAACCCGATCAGCGCCCGCTCGGGCTCCAGCTCGGCGCGCACCCGGCTGAGCGTCTCGCCGATGTTGGCGAGCTTTGCGGTGGAGCCCTCGATGGCGTCTTGCAGCGCCCCGATCGGCGGCAGTGGGCCCAGCCGGGGCCCCTCCCCGGCCTCGAACCAGACATCCTGGCCGAGGGCCAGCGGGATCAGCAGGATGTCGGCGAAGACGATGGCGGCGTCCATGGGGAAGCGCCGCATGGGCTGCATCGTCGCCTCGGCCGCCATCTCGGGGTCGAAGCAGAAGGCGATGAAGTCGGGCGCGCGGCTGCGCAGCTCCCGGTACTCGGGCAGCGACCGTCCGGCCTGGCGCATGAACCACACCGGCGGGCGGTCCAGGGTCTCTCCGGCGAGCACGCGCAGGAGGCGGGGGGTCTCGGTCGTCATGGGGGACTTAAAGCCTGCCCTTACCGAACGCTCAAGTGCGACCCGCCCAGCCCTTCTTCCCTTCAAATAGAAAGAGTCTTGAAAAGGATTGGAGCGGGGGAAGTAGGGCCTGTCGGCAGCGGGGAAAACCTTGACGATCCTTTGACAATCCCCCGGTCGTCCCCACCCTGTCCCCGGCTGGCGGCACACCCTGTGAGGCCCTGTGAATCGCGGGGAACCGGCCTAGGCTCCCTCTGCGGCGCATTAAGAATTCGGTAACGATTGGGGGGAGAACAGCGGGCGCCGCGCGGGATCCCGACTTGCCCCCACCCGCGCCCGGCAAACGGCGCCCCGGCGGCCAGGCCTGGGGGTTAAGAGATGGTTAACGGCCCTTTCCGTCCTCGTGTTCCCCCGGGGCGCCCTCCGCACCGGATTTGGCGACGATCTATCCCCATCGCCGTCCAGCTTCGCTAAGAGTGAATCCACAGCTTCCGTCCCCAGGCATATTTTCGGAGCGCCCTTGCCGAACTCGCCGCCGCCCAGACTCGCGACCTACTTCCACGTCCACCTGGTGTCGGACTCCACGGGGGAGACGCTGAACGCCATGGCGCGCGCGGTGTGCGCGCGCTTCGAGAACGTCCTGCCCATCGAGCACATCTACGCCCTGGTCCGCTCGCAGCGGCAACTGGACCGGGCGCTGGGCGACATCGAGGAGGCGCCGGGCATCGTCCTGCACACCATCGTCGACGAGAAGCTGCGCGAGGCGCTGGAAGAAGGCTGCCGGCGGATGGACATGCCGTGTCTGCCGGCCCTGGACCCGCTGGTCAGCGCCATGCAGCGCTACCTGGGAGCTGCCACCACCTCGCGGGTGGGCGCGCACCTGCGGCTGGACAACGACTATTTCAATCGGATGGACGCCCTGAACTACGCCATCGGCCACGACGACGGTCAGGGCGGGCAGGACCTGGACCAGGCGGACGTGGTGCTGCTGGGCGTCTCGCGGACCTCGAAGACGCCGACCTGCATCTACCTGGCCCACCGGGGCGTGCGGGCGGCGAACGTGCCGCTGGTGCCGGGCCGGCCTCTGCCGGAGAAGCTGTTCCAGCTGAACAACACCCTGATCGTCGGCCTGCTGATCTCGCCAGACCGGCTGATCCAGATCCGCCGCAACCGGCTGCTCAGCCTGAACGAGAACCGGGAGTCGACCTACATCGACCAGGACGCGGTGCGCGACGAGATCATCGCGGCGCGCCGGCTGTACGAGCGCCATGGCTTCCCCACCATCGACGTCACGCGGCGGTCGGTGGAGGAGACGGCCGCGGCGGTGCTGAACCTGCTGTCCCGCGGGCACGGCCAGGTCGAGGTGCTGGGATGACGGTGATCCTGGCGTCCAAGAGCGCCGCCCGCCGCGCCGTCCTGGACGGGGCCGGCGTGGTCTACGAGGCGACCGTGGCCGGCGTCGACGAGGACTCGGCCAAGGCTTCGCTGCTGGCCGAGGGCCACGGGCCGCGCGAGATCGCCGACGCCCTGGCTGAGCTGAAGGCGATCCGCGTCTCCCGCGCCCGTCCGGGGCTGGTCATCGGCTCCGACCAAACCCTGGACCTGGAGGGCGTGCTTTACGACAAGGCCGACGACATTGCGGCGGCCCGGGAACGGCTGACCCTGCTGCGCGGCAAGACGCACAAGCTGCACTCGGCCGTGGTGGTGGCCAAGGACGGCGCCCCGATCTGGCGCGAGCTGGTGACGGCGCAGCTGACCATGCGCGACTTCTCCGACGCCTTCCTGGAGGAATACCTGGCGGCAGAGGGGCCGCACGCCCTCGGCTCGGTGGGCTGCTATCGGTTGGAGGGGCCGGGGGCCCAGCTGTTCTCGAAGATCGAGGGTGACTATTTCGCCATCCTGGGCCTGCCGCTGATGGGCCTGATGGACCTGCTGCGGCGACATGGCGAGCTGACGGCATGATCAGCGCCCGCACCGTGGTGGCGGGGGTGGTGGGCCAGCCCATCGCCCACTCCCTCTCGCCGATCCTGCACAACGCCTGGCTCGAGGCGGCGGGGATCGACGGGGTCTATGTCGCCTTCGCCCCCCGACCGGAGGTCTTCGCGGCCTTCGTGGAGGGCCAGCGCGGCGGCGGGGCGATCCGCGGCGTCAACGTGACCGTGCCGTTCAAGGAGCAGGCCCTCGCCGCGGCCGATGAGGCCAGCGCCCGGGCCCGGCTGGCCGGAGCGGCGAACCTGCTGGTGTTCGAGACCGACGGCCGGATCCGGGCCGACAATACCGACGGGATCGGCCTCCTGGGGGCGTTCGCGGCGCAGTCTAAGGGCTTCGACCCGGCGGCCGGGCCGGTGGTGGTGCTGGGCGCGGGCGGCGCGGCGCGGGGGGCGGCCGCGGCCCTGCTGCTGGCCGGCACGCCGGAGGTGCGCGTCTTGAACCGCACGGTTTCCAAGGCGCAGGACCTGGCGTCGGACCTCGGCCCGAAGGTGGTCGCAGGCGCGCTGGCGGACGCCGGCGAGGCCTTCGCGGGGGCGATCGCGGTGATCAACGCCACCGCGGCCGGCATGTCGCCGGGCCAGGGGCTGGACGTACCGCTGGAGGCGACGCCCCCGGGCGCGGTGGTCATGGACATGTTCTACAAGCCGCTGGTCACGCCCTTCCTCGCCCAGGCCCAGGCCCTGGGACGCCGCACGGTCGATGGACTGGAGATGCTGGTCCGCCAGGCCGAGCCCTCGTTCGAGGCCCTGTTCGGCGCGCCGCCGCCGGGCGTGGACGTGCGGGGCTTGGCCCTTAAGGTTTTGAACGGATGAGGATTATCGGCCTGACCGGGTCCATCGGCATGGGCAAGTCGACCACCGCGGCGATGTTCCGCGACCTGGGCATCCCGGTCTACGACGCCGACGCGGCGGTGCACGATCTCTACGATCAGGGCGGGGCCGCCGTGGAGCCGGTGGGCGAGGCGTTTCCCGGTGTGGTGAAGGACGGCCGGGTCGACCGGGAAGAACTGCGCAAGCGGGTCCTGGGCCAGCCGGACGAACTGAAGCGCCTCAACGCCATCGTCCACCCGCTGGTGGGCCGCGACCGGGTGGGGTTCTTCAAGGCGGCCGAGGAACAGGGCGCCGACATGGTCGTGCTGGACGTGCCCCTGCTGTACGAGACCGGCGGCGACGCCAATGTGGAGGCGGTGGTGGTCGTCTCGGCGCCGCCCGAAATGCAGCGCGAGCGGGTGCTGGCCCGCCCCGGCATGACCCCGGAGCGCCTGGACGCCATCCTGGCCCAGCAGATGGCCGACGCCGAGAAGCGCGCTCGCGCCCACTACGTCGTCGACACCGGCCGTGGCCTGGAGGCGGCCCGCGAGCAGGTGGCGGCCATCGTGGCCGATCTCCGGAACGCGAAAGCGCCTTAGGACGACCGCCAAGACGCCAAGTTCACCAAGGGCGGGCTCGGCCCGTTCGCGTCCTTGGCCTCTTGGCGGTGATCTGTCGCGCCGGCTGCTTCGCAGTTGAAATTCCAGCGCGAACCGGGCCATCAAGGGGCATGGCCCGCGAGATCGTCCTCGACACTGAAACCACCGGGTTCGACCCCGCCACCGGCGACCGGCTGGTGGAACTGGCGGCGCTGGAGATCGAGAGCTTCGTGCCCACCGGCCGCAGCTTCCACGTCTATATCGACCCCTGCCGCGACATGCCGGCCGAGGCCGAGAAGGTGCACGGCCTGTCGGCGGCGTTCCTGCGCGGCAAGCCCCGGTTCGAACATCCCGAGGTCGTGGACGCCTTCCTCGATTTCGTGGGCGATGCGCCGCTGATCGCCCACAACGCCGCTTTCGACCGCGGCTTCATCAACTGGGAACTGGCGAACTGCCGCCGCGACCACCTGCCCGAACACCGCTGGATCGACACCCTGGCCTTGGCCAAGCAGCGGTTCCCCGGCATGCACAACTCGCTGGACGCGCTCTGCAAGCGCTTCAAGGTCTCGCTCAGCGAGCGCGAGAAGCACGGCGCCTTGATCGACGCCAAGCTGCTGGCGGCGGTCTATCTGGAGCTGAAGGGCGGCCGCGAGCGGCGCCTGGAGCTGTCGAGCGTGACCATGGTCAACGCCGTGGCGGTGGCCAGCCGCAACGAATACGGCGCCCGGCCCCGGCCGCTGGCCCCCCGCTCCACCGAAGAAGAGCGGGCCCTCCACGCCTCGTTCATTCGCGAAAAGGTGAAGGGCGAGGACCTCTGGGGACGGTTCGGGCTCTAAGGCCGCCGTCCCCTTCCGAAGGTCTTAAGCGTGGCCGACCTGGGGCTCGCCCTGGGCCTTGCGCGCCGCGTAGACGCCGGCGAAGTCGATGGGATCCAGCAGGAAGGGCGGGAAGCCGCCTTCGGAGCTGACCTCGGCGATGATCCGGCGGGCGAAGGGGAAGAGGTAGCGCGGGCACTCGATCAGCAGCACCGGCTCCATCTCCTCGGCCGGCACGCCGCCGATCTGGAAAACGCCGCCGTAGAGCAGCTCGACGTGGAACAGGGCGCCGTCGGTGCGGCCGGCGCGGGCCGACAGCTTCAGGTCCACCTCGAACAGGCCGTCTTCGCGGCCACGGGCGTTCATCTCGACGTTGAGATCGATCTGCGGCTGGTCCTGGCTGGGACGCAGGGCGTCGGGCGCACGCGGGTTCTCGAACGAGAGGTCGCGGATGAACTGGGCCAGGATGCGGATGCCGGGCTCGCCGCCCTGGGCCGGAGGCGCGCCGGCGCCGAGGTCGATTTCGCTCATGATCGGACGGAATTTCTCTTCACGCGGAACGCGAGGATCGCGCTCGTTAGGGCCGAGCGGCTATCATGGCGCCCAGGGTGATGCAACGCCGCCCCTGACGCGGGCGTTCCTGCGGACTATATTGAGGTATTGAGCGTATAAGGTCCCTGAAGCCCAGCCACCTCCGAAAGCCCTGCGTTGCAAGTCCTGGAACTGATCATTTTCGCCGGCCTCGCCGTCATCGTGCTGTACCAGCTCTATTCGGTGCTGGGCCGGCGGGTCGGGCGCCAGCCCGAGGACCGTCCGGCGGTGGAAGCCGCGACCGGCCCGGTGCGCCCGCCCGAGCGGCTGGCCGACCCCATCGACGACGGCGTCGAACTGACCGGCCTGGCCGCCATCAAGGCCAAGGACCCGTCCTTCGACATGGGCCATTTCCTGGCCGGGGCGAAGGGCGCCTACGAGATGATCGTTAAGGCGTTCGCCGAGGGCGACAAGGCGACGCTGGGCAACCTGCTGGCGCCGGGGGTGCTTTCCAGCTTCGAGGCCGTGATCGACCAGCGTGCCGCCGAGGGCCGCAGCGAAACGGTCGAGTTCTTCCATCCGCCCCGGGCGGACCTGGAGAAGGCGCAAGTTGTCCAAGGCGACCTGGCGCAGGTGACCGTGCGCTTCCTGGCGGAGTTCCGCAGCCGCACCAAGGGTCCGGAAGGCGAAGGCGTCGACGACCGCCGCACCGCCGAGCTGTGGACGTTCGAGCGCCGCCTGAAGAGCCGCGATCCCAACTGGACCCTGGTCCACGTCGACGCCGCCGAGGCCTGAGTTCCGCATGCGCTGGGGGGTTGTCGCGGCTGCTTTTGCGGCCCTGGCGGTGGCCGCCTGCGCCACGCCGTACGAGCACGGGCCGATTCCGCCGGGCTATCCCCCGCTTCCCGCGCCGGCGCCCCGGCCCTCCCCGCCGCCTGAGCCGCCGCGGGTGGTCGAGCTGCCGCAACTGCCCGGATGGGCGGCAGAGGACCACGACGGCGCCTTCGAAGCCTGGCGGGCGACCTGCCACGGCAGCCGCGACCGCGCCCTGGCCGACCTGTGCGCGCGCGCCCGCGCCCTCGGCCCCATCGCCCGCGGCGATGGACGGGCGTTCCTCGAGCGGGCTTTCCGCGCCGAGCGGCTGGGATCCGCCGACGGCGTCCTGACCGCCTATTTCGCGCCGGTCTATGAGGCGCGCCGCCGCCCCGATGCGGAATTCAGCGCACCGGTGCGGCCCAAGCCGGCCGACCTGGTGGTGGCCGACGGCGGCATCGTGCTGCGCACCCTGCCCGACGGCTCGGCCGAGCCCTACCCCGATCGCGCGGCCATCGAGGCGACGCCAATCGACCGGCCGTTGGCTTGGATGCGGCCCGAGGAGCTGTTCTTCCTGCAGGTTCAGGGTTCGGGCGTCCTGACCTTCGAGGACGGGACGCGGGCCAAGGCGCTCTACGCGGCCAACAACGGCCAGGCCTTCGCCGGCATCGCCAACCCCATGCGTGACCGTGGGCTGCTGGCAAGGGACAACACCTCGGGCGATGCGATCCGGAACTGGCTGGCCGCCCACCGCGGCCCGGCCGCCGACGAGGTGATGCGGCTGAACCCCCGCTACGTCTTCTTCCGGCTCACGCCCGACGACGGCAAGCCGCCGGTGGGGGCCGCCAGCATCCCGCTGCCGGCGGGCCGGGCGGTGGCGGTGGATCCCGCCTTCCACGGCATGGGCGACCTCTTGTGGATCGACGCCGAGGCGCCGCTGCTGGCCGGCGCCTTCCCGGCCTATCGGCGCCTGGCTACCGCCCTGGATACGGGCGGGGCGATCAAGGGCCAGGTACGCGCCGATCTATACCTGGGCGAAGGGGTTGCGGCCGGGGCCGAGGCAGGGCGGGTGCGCCACACCCTGCGGCTCTACCGGCTGGTCCCGCGGCCATGAAACGCCCGCTGAAGCCGGAGGAGCAGAAGATCTGGTCGATGGTGGCCGCCACCGTCCATCCCTTGCCCGGCCGCAGCACGCCGAGGAAACCCGCGCCCCAGACCCTCGACGCCCCGGCGCGGATCGAGCCCAAGCGCGCCGAGGAAGCCCGGCAGCGCCTGCGCGAGGCGCTGGAGGGCATCGAGCCCAATCGCCGCCACCGCATCGCCCGGGAGCGCGAGGAGATCGGCGCGCGCATCGACCTGCACGGCATGACCCAGGATCGGGCGCGGGCGGCCCTGGAGGCGTTCGTGCTCCGCGCCTTCGATAACGGCTGGCGCGCGGTGCTGGTGATCACCGGCAAGGGCGTCCAGGGCGACGGGGTCCTGCGCAAGCGCGTGCCCGACTGGCTGGCCGCGCCCCACCTGGCCCATGTGGTCGCCGGCCTCTCCGAAGCCGCCCGCCACCACGGCGGCGCTGGCGCGCTGTACGTGGCGCTGAAGCGCAAGGCGCGAGGGTGACCTTCAACGTTGCTCCCCATGGGGGGGCTGTCGGCGAAGCTGACTGAGGGGGTCCCCAGCAGAGCGTGTTCCTGATATGTTCGAGTCATGGATGCCCCGAGCGAAACGCGAGATTTCGCGAAGTTCCTTCGCCGCAATCTGACCTTGCCGGAAGGCCTGCTCTGGCGGGCGCTTAAAGGCGCCAAGGCCGATGGGCTGAAATTCCGAAGGCAGCACCCGATAGGTCCGTACATCCTCGACTTCTACTGCGCCAGCATACCCTTGTGCGTTGAGGTGGACGGGGACTCGCACAGCATGGGGCGGCGGCCGGAAGCGGACGAAGCTAGGGACATCTGGCTCGCGGCGAAGGGTATCCGGACCTTGCGGATCTCGGCCAGCCTGGGGCTCGAAGATGTCGACGACGCCGTTCGGACGATCATCTCAGCGGCGCGGGATGACGATCCAGGCTTCTGAGCGGACCCCCTCCGGCGCTTCGCGCCACCTCCCCCGAAGGGGGAGGAACTACCGCGCCCGCGCGGCCTTTTCGGTGAGGCCCGACGTTCCTTCGCGGGCCTCGAGTCTCTCGGCGACCTCTTCGAGGCTGACGCCCGCGGCGGCGATGACCACCAGCCAGTGATAGATGAGGTCGGCGCTTTCGGCGGTGAGGGCATCGCGGTCGCCCTGGGCGGCGGCGATGACGGTCTCGACCGCCTCCTCTCCCATCTTCTTGGCGGCGCGGTCCAGGTCGCCCAGCAGCTGGGCGGTGTAGGACGTGGAAGTGTCGCCGCCGCGGCGGCTTTCGATGGTGGCGGCGAGGCGGTCGATCACCTGGGCGAAGCGGGTCATCAGGCGGCGAGCTCCGAGAGGCGGACGGGGATGCCGGCCGCGGCCATGGCGGCCTTGGCTTGGCCGATGGTGATCTCGCCGAAGTGGAAGATCGACGCGGCCAGTACGGCGTCGGCGCCGGCCTGCACCGCCTCGATCAGGTGCCGCGTGTTTCCCGCGCCGCCCGAGGCGATCACGGGCACGCCCACCGCCGAGGTGACGGCGCGCAGCAGCTCGAGATCGTAGCCGGTCTTGGCGCCGTCGCGATCCATGGAGGTCAAGAGAATCTCGCCCGCGCCCTTGGCCACCACCTCGACGGCGTAGTCCACCGCGTTCAGGCCCGCGGCGTTGCGCCCGCCGTGGGTGAACACCTCCCAGTGCTCGCCGACCTTCTTCGCATCCACCGAGACCACCACGGCCTGGCTGCCGAAGGCGTCGGCGCAGCGGGCCACCACGTCGCGGTCGTTCACCGCGGCGGTCATGATCGAGATCTTGTCGGCCCCGGCCAGCAGCAGGCGACGCGCGTCGTCCACCGAGCGGATGCCGCCGCCCACCGACAGGGGCATGAAGCAGACGTCGGCCGTGCGGGCCACCACGTCCAGGATCGTGCCGCGGTTCTCGTGGCTGGCGGTGATGTCCAGGAACATCAGCTCGTCGGCCCCGGCGGCGTCATAGGCCTGGGCCTGTTCCACCGGATCGCCGGCGTCCACCAGGTTGACGAACTGGACCCCCTTCACCACCCGGCCGTCCTTCACGTCCAGGCAGGGGATGACCCGGACCTTAAGGCCACTGCTCACGCCGCGACCTCGAGGGCCTCGGCGGGGTCGATGGCGCCGTTGTAGAGCGCCCGGCCCAGGACCGCGCCGGCCACCGGCACGCCCTTGCGCGCCTTCAGCTTGGCGATGTCGTCCACGGTGGCCAGGCCCCCGGCGGCGATCACGGGGATGGAGACGGCGTCGGCCATGGTGCCGAACGCCTCGACGTTGAAGCCCATGACGGTGCCGTCGCGGTCGATGTCGGTGACGATGAGGGCGGCGACGCCGGCGTCCTCGAACCGCTTGGCCACGGTGATGGCGTCCAGGTCGCTGTCGGCGGTCCAGCCGTCGACGGCCACCTTGCCCTTGCGCACGTCGACGCTGACGGCGATCTGCTCGGGCCAGCGCTTGGCGGCCTCCAGCACGATCTTCGGCTCCTTCACCGCCACCGTGCCGAGGATCACGCGGCTGACGCCCGCCTCGATCCAGCGCTCCATGTCCTTGAGCGTGCGGATGCCGCCGCCCAACTGCACCGGCACCGAGACCGAGGACAGGATGGCCTCGACGGCCGAGCCGTTGACGGCCTTGCCCTGGACCGCGCCGTTCAGGTCGACCACGTGGATCCAGTGGAAGCCGGCGTCCACGAAGCTCTTCGCCTGGGCCGCGGGTTCGGTGTTGAAGACGGTGGCCGTGGAGAGGTCGCCGTGCAGGACCCGGACGCACTGGCCGTCCTTCAGGTCGATGGCGGGGTAGAGGATCAAGGGCGCCACTCCAGGAAGCCGGCCAGGATGTTCAGGCCGGCGGCTTGTGATTTTTCGGGGTGGAACTGCACCCCGGCGAGGTTGTCCCGGGCCACGGCCGCAGGGAACCGCCCGCCGTGGTCCACATAGGCCGCCACGTCGCGGGAGTCTTCCGGGAACATGGCGAAGGAGTGGGTGAAATAGACTGGCAGGCCCGCCTTGGGCCCGGCGAACATCGGCAGGTCGGAGACCACGTCCAGGGTGTTCCAGCCCATGTGCGGCACCTTCAGCGAAGGGTCCGACGGCTGGATCCGGCGCACGTCGGCCGCGATCCAGCCCAGGCCCGGCGTCTCGCCGAACTCCAGGCCGCGGCTGGCCATCAACTGCATGCCGACGCAGATGCCGAGGAACGGAACGCCGCGGTCCTTCACGGCGGCGTTCATGGCCTCGATGACCCCGGTCCGCTCGCTGAGCGCGGACATGCAGGCGGCGAAGGCGCCGACGCCCGGCAGGACGATGCGGTCAGCCCGGGCCACGGTGTCGGGATCGTTGGTCACGACGATGTCCGCGGTCCCGGCCGCGGCGCGGACCAGGGCCTTTTCGGCCGAGCGAAGGTTGCCCGACCCGTAGTCGATCAGGGCGACGCTCTGCATAGGATGTTCCTAGAGCACGCCCTTGGTGGAGGGGGCGTGGCCGTGGGTCTTGGGGTCGATCTCCACCGCCTGGCGGACCGCCCGGGCGAGGGCCTTGAAACCGCTCTCGGCGATGTGGTGGCTGTTGGCGCCGTAGAGGGTCTCGAGGTGCACGCAGGCGCCGCCGTTCATGGCGAAGGCGTGGTGGAATTCCTTGAACAGCTCGGTGTCCATGTCGCCGACCTTGGGCGTCCGGAACTCGACCTTCCAGATCAGGTAGGGCCGGTTCGAGAAGTCGATGGCGCAGCGGCTCAGGGTCTCGTCCATCGGGATATAGGCGTGCCCGAAGCGGCGGATGCCCTTGAAACCGTCCAGGGCTTCCTTGATCGCCCGGCCGAGGACGATGCCGGTGTCTTCCACCGTGTGGTGCATGTCGATGTGCAGGTCGCCCTTGGTCTCGACCTCGATGTCGATGCCGCCGTGACGGGCGAAGCTGTCCAGCATGTGGTCGAAGAAGCCGATCCCGGTCGAGACCTTGGCATTGCCGACACCGTCCAGGTCCACGGCCACGCGGATCTGGGTCTCCTTGGTGTTGCGGACGACTTCGGCCTTGCGGCTCATCCTTTAAAGTCCCTTGGAGGCGGCCAGGTCCTTGAGGGAGACCTGCGGCCGCGGCCCGTAGTGCGAGATCACCTCGGCGGCCGCGAGCGAGGCCAGCCGGCCGCAGTCGTGCAGCGACCGCCCCTGGGAGAGGCCGAAGAGGAACCCGGCCGCGTATTGGTCGCCCGCGCCGGTGGTGTCCACGACTTTTTCCACAGGCTCGGCGGCAATGTGCAGGGTCTCGCCCTTGGAAAGCACGACCGAGCCCTTTTCGCTGCGGGTGACGGCGGCCAGGTCGCAGTGGCGCAGCAGCTGCTCGCAGGCCTCGTCGAAGTCGGGGGTCTCGTACAGCGCCAGGAGCTCGGCCTCGTTGGCGAACAGGATGTCCACCTGGTTCTCGATGAAGCCGCGCAAGCCCCCGCGGTGGCGCTCGACCACGAAGCTGTCGGACAGCGTCAGGGCGATCTTGCGGCCCGCGCCGTGGGCGAAGGCGGCGGCCTTGGCGAAGGCGCGCCGGGCGGCTTCGGCGTCGAACAGGTAGCCCTCGAGGTAGACGACCTTGGAGGCCTCGACCGTCTCCTGGTCCACGTCCTCGTCGGTGAACTCCACCGAGGCGCCCAGGAAGGTGCACATGGTGCGCTGGGCGTCGGGGGTCACGTTGATCATCGAGACGGCGGTGGCCGGCCCGCCCACCAGGGGCTTGTTCTCGAACCGAGCGCCGATGGCGCGCATGTCGTGCGCGAAGACGCGGCCCAGCTGGTCGTCGGCCACCTTGCCCATGAAGGCGCCCTTGCCGCCGAAGCTGGCCAGGCCCGCGATGGTGTTGGCCGCCGAGCCGCCCGAGGCCTCCACCGCCTGGGCCATCTTCGAATAGAGGGCCGCGCTGGCCTTGGGGTCGACCAGCATCATGGCGCCCTTGGTCAGGCCGTTCTCCGCCAGGAAGGCGTCCGTGGCCGGCGCGATCACGTCGACGATGGCGTTGCCGATCGCGGCGACGTCGTAAAGCTCGGGCATTGCTGGCGGAAATCCCCTTGGGCGCAGGCTGGCGGCTTACAGGCTCACCCGGCGGGTGTCATCCCCCCCAGCTCTTGCCGCTGGAATAGCTGCGGCTGGCCATGCGGCCGCCGAAGCCGCCGCGGCTGATGACGGAGGAGCGGGTCATGACCTTGTCGGGGCCGCGGGCGAGGTCGGGCGGGTCGAAGCTGCGCTGGCCGATGCGGGTGCGGCCCGTGGAATAGTCGGTCCAGACCCGGCCGCCGTTCGGCGTGTAGAAGCCGCCGTCCCGCCAGTCGCGGTAGAGGCCGCGGCCGCCCCAGCCGCCGTCCAGCATCCGGCCGACCACAAAGCCGGCGACCAGCGGCCCCCAGAACGAGCCCTGGCCGCCCACGCTGGAGCGCGGAACGCACTGGCCGGGGCCATAGACCTCCTCGCAGGTCTTGGAGTCGGCGTAGCGGGCCTCGGCGTTCTCGTCGTCCTTGGCGTTCTTCTGGGCGGTCTCGCAGGCGCTGTCGGGCACCTCGTTCTTGTCCAGGCACTCCTGAAGCGACTGGTAGGCGTAGGCATCGGTGGGCTTGCCCTGGTCGATGACGGCTTCGGCGGGGCTGTCGCCGCAGGCGGTGAGCGAAACGCCGCCCGCCGCCATCAGGGTGGTGAGGACCAGTTTGCGGGAACGCTTCATGGCCTTACGCCGTCATGCAGGCGGCGTTCAGGATGCCGACCGCGAGCGAGATCGAGAGCAGGTAAAGGGCCGTGGACATCTCGCCCCGCTCGATGCGGGCGGAGACGTCGGGCAGGGCCACGCGGCGCACGACCCAGAAGGTCACGATCTGGATCACGCCCGCCAGGATCGCCCAGGCCACGAACTCGGGCAGGGTCGCGGTGTGGGCCAGGGCCGAGGCCAGCGGGATGACGTAGCCCAGCAGCGCCCCGCCAAGGGCGACGGCCGCGGCCATGTTGCCGGAGCGGATCAGGGCCCCCTCGTCGTGTGGCGTGATCCAGCGGTAGATCGCCTTGAAGATCAGGGTGAAGCCGCCGGCGGCCAGGAACGCCAGGGCGAAGCTGAGCGCCCCGGCGGCGAAGGTGGCGGGGTCGAACGCGATCATGCTTCGAATTCTCCAACGTTCAGCGGAATGCCGACCATGATCTCATGAGTCAGGTCCCCGGCCTCAGGCTCCATCTCGATCGCCAGCAGCAGCTCGCGCCCCTCGCCCGGCAGATCGCGCGCGAAGAGCATACAGGTCTGGTAGATGCGGCGCACATGCCGGCCCTCGCGATCGTCGAACACCTCCTCCCAGAAGCTGACCGGGTCCTGGCGCTCGTCGGCGTCGCCGAACCAGAACCGGCGGTACTCGGGCAGGTCGTCGTGGGCGAATGTGCGGGCGCGCAGCCGGTCGGCCCACTGCCGCCGCGCCCGGGCGTCGGGCGGATAGGCGCTGGCCCAAGGCACGAAGAGGGTGAAATCGTCGGCCTGCTGCCCTTCCGGATCGGGGCTGACCATCTGCAGCATCAGGTCGTCGTCGGTATAGAACCGGTGGACGAAACCGTCGGCGCCCAGGTCGATCAGCCCCTGGGCCACGATGGGCAGGGCGTCGGCGCGGAGCTGCACCTTGGTGTCGGCGCCATAGCGGCGCCAGGCCAGGGGATCGAGGCGTACGCTGCGCCCGATCGTGACGTTGCGCACCACCGGAACGGCCGAAGCGCGAGCCTCGTCCTTGCGTCCGCCGAACAGTCCGCGAAAAATCACGTCATCCTGCCTTGTTGGCGCTGGACTATAGTCCCATGTTGCGAGGTGTCAAACATACGCGTATGTGTACCATGAAT
Source organism: Phenylobacterium sp. RIFCSPHIGHO2_01_FULL_69_31 (assembly GCF_001824475.1). Taxonomy (GTDB): domain Bacteria; phylum Pseudomonadota; class Alphaproteobacteria; order Caulobacterales; family Caulobacteraceae; genus Phenylobacterium. The sequence goes on from NZ_MHXN01000014.1 coordinate 150,644, forward strand.
GCGTAGGCCGAAGGAAAAGGCAGCGGGCCTGAGCCCCGCGGAACGGACCCGGCTCTGGCGCGAAGAGCGCCAGCGTCTCGGGCTCGTGAAGCTTGAGCTCTGGGTTCCCCCGGCGGCCAAGTCGGATGTCCAGGCCGCAGCACGAGCCATTATCACAGCGTCGAGCCGCGGACCGGCGCTGATGAAAAACCCAGACCCTCCGCAGGGACCTTTCCAGATGGACCATGTCATCGACACCGATTGGTCGGTGCAGAGTCTTGCGCAAGCGCTCACGGAAACCCGCCTGTTGCGCGACGGCGAACTGACCGCCCGCGTGCTGGAGGGGGCCGAGCCCGTGCTGCAGATCACCATGCACGAGTTCGGCGACCTGCCGATCTTCCTCTCCGTGGGAGCCGAACAAATCGTCGTGTCCGCGCTGATGTGGCCGGTCGACGAACAGAAGGACCAGGCGGCGTTCAACGTCTTCCTCCTCAAGGCGCAGAAGCTGGTGCCGCTCTCGAACTTCGGCATCACCACCGTGGCCGGACGCGACTACTATGAGATCTTCGGCGAGCTGACCTGCAAGACCACCTTGCAGACGGTGATCATCGAGCTGCGCATGCTGGCCGAAAACGCCATCCGGGCGGCGGACGAGCTGCGCGAAAACTTCGCCGCCGCGGCCTGAGGAACATCCCATGTCGATCTTCACGAAGCTGATCACCCTGTTCCGCGGCACGGCGCACGAGGCCGGCGCGGCGGTGGTGGACGCCAACGCCCTGCGCATCCTGGATCAGGAGATCCGCGACGCCGACAACGCCCTGGGCCGCGCCCGGGACGACCTGGCGACGCTGGTGGCCAAGCGCCGGATGCTGGAGAAGGAGCTGCAGGGCCTGCAGGACATGGCCGGCCGCTACGAGAGCTCGGCGCGTGCGGCGCTGGAGAAGGGCGACGAGGCCCTGGCGCTGGAAGTGGCCCAGCGGATCTCGGAGCTGGAGACCGACGTCGGGACCAAGACGCCCCAGCTCGCCGACATGCGCGCCGCCGAGGAACGCATGCACCAGACGATCGCCCAGACCCAGCAGCGGGTCGAAAACCTGCGCCGCGAGATCGACGTGGTGAAGGTGAACGACAGCGTCCAGCGCGCCCAGGCCGCGGTGGCCAACCAGGGCGCCGGCGCCGCCTCTCGCCTGGGCTCGGCGGCCGACAGTCTCAAGCGCATCAAGGAGCGCCAGGCGATCGCTGACGAGAAGTTCAAGGCCGCGGGGGAACTCGAGGACCGCCGCACCGGCGCCGACCTCGACGCCAAGCTGAAGGCCGCGGGCATCCTGCCGGGGCATTCCTCGGCCAACGACGTCCTGGCCCGCCTGAAGGCGCCCAAGCAGGAACCGTTGCAGATCGAGGCGCCTCGCCTGCAGATCGAGGCCCAGCCCGTGCCCGCCAAACGCGACGCGGAGAGCTGAGGCTCCGGTGAAACGCATCACGACGACCGAGCGCCCCGGCTGGGACCAGAAGGCCGAGGCGCTCGGCTTCACCTGGCGCCACCTGGACGGCGCCCGGTACTGGGACGAGCGGGCCTACTACCAGTTCACCCTTCCCGAGATCGAAGACGGCATCGAGGGGCCGGCGCGCGAGCTGCACGCCATGTGCCTCGACCTCGTGGACGAGGTGGTGAAGAGCGAGGCGCTGATGGCCAAGCTGGCCATACCGGAGGCCTCCCGCGACGACGTAGCCGAGAGCTGGGCGCGCAAGGACCCGACGCTCTACGGCCGCTTCGACTTCGCCTACGACGGGACGGGCGCGGCGAAGCTCTTCGAGTACAACGCCGACACGCCCACCAGCATCTACGAGACCGGAACCTTCCAGTGGATCTGGCTGGAGGACATGATCGCCGCGGGCGCCCTGCCGGCCAACGCCGACCAGTTCAACAGCCTGCACGAGAAGCTGGAGCAGCGGTTCGCGGCCATCTTCCCCACCGGTGGCTTCGTCCACTTCGCCAGCGATCCGGACACGGTCGAGGACCGCCAGACCGTGAAGTACCTGGAGGATATCGCCGGCCAGGCGGGGATCGAGCCGAAGTTCGTGCCGATCGAGAGCATCGGCCTCGACGCCGACGGCCGCTTCGTCGATCAGGACAACTACATCATCCAGGCGATCTTCAAGCTGTACCCGTGGGAGGAGATGTTCCGCGAGGACTACGCCAGCAAGATCAAGGGCTCTAAGACGCGGTTCCTCGAGCCGGCCTGGAAGGCGATCCTGTCCAACAAGGGGATGCTGCCGCTGCTCTGGGCGCGCCACGCCGGCCACCCGAACCTGCTGCCAGCCTTCTTCGAGGAGGATCCGCGGGCGGCGGAGCTAGGCCGGTCCTATGTGAGGAAGCCGCTGTTCAGCCGCGAGGGCGCCAACATCGAGCTGGTGGACGAGGGCCGCAGGGCCAAGGTGCTGGACCAGGGCTACGGCGAGGAGGGCCACATCCGCCAGGCCCTGCACCCCCTGACGCCCTTCGACGGGAACTACCCCGTGGTCGGCGCCTGGATCGTGGGCGACGAGCCGGCGGGGGTCGGCATCCGCGAGGACCGCAGCCGGGTCACCAAGAACCTCAGCCGCTTCGTGCCCCACGTGATCGTGTAGGTCGAAAAAGGGCGGAAGGCGCAGCCGGCTCACAATGGCCGCCGGCCACGCCTTCCGCAGTTGCAGGAGCTGCGCGTTGCGGAGCGCAGCCCTGGCGAACGGGGCCGCTACAGCAACGCGAAAACAGCGAGCGCGGCGGGCAGGATGAACACCACCGCCACAACCACGCCGACGACGGCGTCGTGAAGGTGGCGTTGGGTGGCGTCGAGGCGGGCGTCGTCGAGGCAATGGCTGGTCATGGGGAGCTCCTGGGGAGGGAGGCTTCGGATGACCGTCTTAAACGCCGAACGAGCTGAGCCGACAAAGGAGAAGTCGGCTGTTCAGTTGATCCCAGATCACTCGAATCGCTCCAGCCCGTCGGCGTCCGCCTGGGCCAGCAGCCAGTTGCGGAACTTGCGGATGTCGGGCCGGTCGGCCTTTTCCGGCAGGCTGAGGATCCACTGGCTGAACGGGCTGCGCAGCTCGACATCGAAGGGCTTCACCAGCCGCCCCGTAGCCAGTTCGTCCAGCACCAGGGCCCGCTCGCCGAGCGCCACGCCGCGTCCAGCGATCGCCGCCTCGATGGCCAGGTAGACGTTGGAGAACTGTTGTCCCCGCCGCCACTCCACCTCCGGCGCCCCGGCCTGCGCCAGCCAGTCGCCCCAATGCGGCTCGCCCTGCGCCAGGTAGACGTCGGCCAGCAGGTGGGTGTTCGCCAGGTCGTGGGGGGTCTCAAGCCGCGTGTGTTCCAGCAGGCGTGGGCTGCACACCGGGAACATGAACAGGGACACCAGCTTCTTGGCGTGCAGGCCGGGATAGGGGCCGCGGCCGAACCGGATCGCCACGTCGTAGCGGTCGCGCACCAGGTCCACAGCGGCGTCGGAGGCGGCCACCAGCACCTGGATATCGGGATGCCGCTCGTTGAAGAGGTGCAGGCGCGGCACCAGCCAGCGGGCGGCGAACGAATGCATGGCGGTGACGGCGAGCACGCCGGGCCGGGTGCTGCGCACCTCGGCGACCGCCTCTTCCATCAGGCTCAGGCCCTGGCGGACGCCGGTGGCCAGGCGCCTGCCGGTCTCGGTGAGCCGCACCGCTCGGTTAAAGCGCTCGAACAGGCGCACGGCCAGCTCGGTCTCCAGCGCCTTGATCTGCCGGCTGACGGCTCCCGGCGTGATGGCCAGCTCCTCGGCCGCCTGCAGGAAGCTCTCGTGCCGCGCCGCCGCCTCGAAGACCCGCAGGGCGGTGAGGGGAAGCCGCGGCGCGCTCATGCGGCCAGGAACAGATGCCGCGAGGGGCAGAGATCCGCCACCTGGCATTCGGCGCACTTGGGCCGGCGGGCCGTGCAGACATAGCGGCCGTGCAGGATCAGCCAATGGTGGGCGCGGGTCAGGTAGGGCTCGGGCACGATGGCCATCAGGTCGGCCTCCACCTTGTCGGGCGTCTTGCCGACGGAGAGGCCCAGGCGGTGCGAGACGCGGAACACGTGGGTGTCGACGGCGATGGCAGGCTCGATGCGCAGCTCGTTCAGCACCACCGAAGCGGTCTTGCGGCCGACGCCGGGCAGGGCCTGCAGCGCCTCACGGTCCAGGGGCACCTCGCCGCCATGCTCCGCGATGAGGATCTCGGCCATCCGGATCACGTTCTTGGCCTTCATGTTGTAGAGGCCGATGGACGAGATGAACGGCTTCAGGCCCGCCTCGCCGAGCGCCAGCATCTTCTGCGGCGTGTCGGCCACCGCGAACAGCTTCGCCGTGGCCTTGTTGACCGAGACGTCGGTGGCCTGGGCAGACAGCGCCACCGCCACGACCAGTTCGTAGGGGCTGGCGTAGTTCAGCTCGGTCCGCGGGTCGGATTCATAAGTCTCGAACCGCTCGAACAGCTCGGCGATCCGCGCCGTCTCGGCGGGCTTGAGCTTCCTGCGGACGGGGGGCCTGGCCATCGCCGGCAAACTGCCTTGCGCCTCCCAAGCTTGTCATCCCGGTTTCGCGGCACGGGAAACCGGATGACGCGGCGCGTCTAACGCTGGGCCTGCGCCGCCAGCACCTGCGCCGGATCGCCGCCCAGGGCGCGGATGCGGGTCTCCCAGCGCTCCAGGGCGTCGTAATAGTAGTCGAAGATGCACGGGCAGCAGCCGCGCTTGCAGCACTCGTAGTCCTGGGGCTTGTCGGGCGGACGCGGGTACGCCGGCTCGGCCACGGGCCTAGACCCGCGACATCACCAGGCAGCCGTTGGTGCCGCCGAACCCGAAGCTGTTGCTCATCACGGTCTCCATCTGCCGGTCCTCGCGCTTGCGCACGATGGGCAGGTCGGCGAAGGCCGGATCCAGGTTCTCGATGTGGGCGCTCTCGGCCACGAAGCCGTTGTTGAGCATCAGCAGGCTGTAGATCGCCTCCTGCGCGCCAGCGGCGCCCAGCGAGTGCCCGGTCAGGCTCTTGGTCGACGAGATCAGCGGCGCCTTGTCGCCGAAGACGGCGCGCACGGCCTCCATCTCCTTCTGGTCGCCCACGGGCGTCGAGGTGCCGTGCGGGTTCAGATAGTCGATGGTCCGGTCGCCGATGGTGGACATGGCCAGCTTCATGCAGCGCGCGGCGCCCTCGCCCGAGGGGGCCACCATGTCGTAGCCGTCGGAATTGGCCGCATAGCCCACGATCTCGCCGTAGATCTTGGCCCCGCGCGCCTTGGCCCGCTCCATCTCCTCCAGCACCACCACACCCGCGCCGCCGGCGATGACGAAGCCGTCCCGGTCGCGGTCGTAGGCGCGGCTGGCGACGGCCGGCCGGTCGTTGAAGTTCGAGCTCATGGCGCCCATGGCGTCGAACATGACGCTGAGCGTCCAGTCCAGCTCCTCGACCCCGCCGGCGAATACCACGTCCTGCTTGCCCATCAGGATCTGCTCGTAGCCGACCCCGATGCAGTGGGCCGAGGTGGCGCAGGCCGAGCTGATGGAGAAATTCAGGCCGCGGATCTTGAACCAGGTGGCCAGGGTCGCCGAGGCGCCCGAGCTCATGGCCTTGGGCACAGCAAAGGGGCCGACCCGCTTGGGGCCGCGCTCGCGCGCCGTGGCGGCGGCCTCGACGATGGTGCGGGTAGACGGTCCGCCGGCGCCGACGATCAGGCCGGTGCGTTCATCGGAGACCTCGCCGTCTTCGAGGCCGGAGTCCGCGATCGCCTGTTCCATGGCGATGTGGCCATAGGCCGTGCCCTGGGCCAGGAACCGCGCAGCACGCCGGTCGACCATGGATTCCCAGTCGATGTCCGGGGCGGCATGCACCTGGCAGCGGAAGCCCAGCTCCGCGTATTCGGGCGCCGCGCTGATGCCGGACCTGGCTTCGCGTAGGGACGCCAGCACCTCATTGGTGTTGTTCCCGATGGACGAGACGATCCCCATCCCGGTGACGGCCACGCGCCGCATTAGAGTGTCTCCTCCGATTGCCGCCCGGCTCAGGCCAGGTCTTCCGGCTTGAACAGGCCGACCCGCAGGTCGCTGGCTTCATAGATGGGCTTGCCGTCGGCGAGGAGAACCCCGTCGCCCACGCCCATCACGAGTTTGCGCATGATCACACGCTTCAGGTCGACCTTGTAGGTGACCTTCTGGATCTTCGGGGTGACCTGGCCGGTGAACTTGACCTCGCCCACGCCCAGGGCGCGGCCGCGGCCCGGCGCCCCCGACCATCCGAGGAAGAAGCCCACGAGCTGCCACATGGCGTCCAGGCCGAGGCAGCCCGGCATCACGGGATCGCCGATGAAATGGCAGGCGAAGAACCAGAGGTCGTCGCGGATATCCAGCTCGGCCTCGACATAGCCCTTGCCGTGCGCGCCGCCGGTCCCGTTGATCTCGGTGATCCGGTCGAACATCAGCATGGGCGGCGCCGGCAGCTGGGCGTTGCCCGCGCCGAACATCTCGCCGCGGCCGCACGCCAGCAACTCGTCGCGCGTGTAGCTGGAGGGCCGGGTTGCTGCGTCGGTCATTCGAGGAAGCCTTGGTTCTTCAGGAGGGCCGGGCCTAGCACAGGGGGCAAGCTCGCCTCAACGACATTGCAGGGCTTCGGACGTTCCCCAAAGGGTCCCCTGGCGCACCCAGCCGGTGGCGCCGTCGGTCTTCACCTTGCACCAGCCCTTCTCGCAACGGGTGAGGCTGGCCATGGCGCGAACGTTGAGGTAGGCCGCCGGTTCCGCCCCCGCCTTTGGCTTGCGCAGCAGGGGCGCGGGCCGGTTCAGGGTGTTGATCACGCCGCGCCGGCCGTCGGTGACCCGCTTGTGCACCCAGGCCAGGCCCCCCTCGGGATCGCACACCCGGCGCCACTCCGCCGTCTCGGCCACAACCTGCACCGGCAGGCCCCGCGTGCGGTAGACCCACAGCAGCCGATGATCGTCCCCGGGGCCGGAGCGGGCGTTGACCTTGCCGAACTTGAGCGTGACGTAGCGCGGCACCGGATAGCCCGAGGGCGTGGGGCGGTCGGCCGCCCACGCCGCCTGCTGGGCCGCCGGCAAGGCCGCCAGCATGAGCGCCAAGATGACCGGCGCCGCCTTCAGCCTGGACCTCGACCCCAATCCGCACCCCTAAAGGACCGGCCTCGCCTTGGCCGTGCCGGGCCCCTTTGCTAAGGGTTCCGCAATTCGACGCGCCAGGAGCGGCGCAGGAAACGCACCCTTTTTCCCGTAGGCACATGCCCGCCCGCAAGCCGAAAGTCATCGTCACGCGCAAACTGCCGGACTCGGTCGAGACCCGGATGCGCGAGCTGTTCGACACCGAACTCAACGTTTCGGACGAGCCGTTCACCCGCAAGGCGCTCATCGAGGCGGTGGGCCGCTGCGACGTGCTCGCCTCGACCATCACCGACAAGATCGACGCCGGGCTGATCGAAAAGGCCGGGGAGCGGCTGAAGCTGATCGCCAATTTCGGGGCCGGCGTGGACCACATCGACGTGGCCGCGGCCAACGCCCGCGGGATCGTGGTGACCAACACGCCCGGCGTGCTGACCGAGGACACCGCTGACCTCACGCTGACCCTGATGATGGCCACGCTGCGGCGGGTGATCGAGGGGGCCAACGCCGTGCAGGCGGGCGAATTCACAGGCTGGGCGCCCACCTGGATGCTGGGCCGGCGCATCACCGGCAAGCGGCTGGGGATCATCGGGATGGGGCGGATCGGATCGGCCGTGGCCCGCCGCGCCAGGGCCTTCGGCCTGCAGATCCACTACCACAACCGCAAGCCCGTCAGCCACGTGGTGGCCGACGAGCTCGAGGCGACCTACTGGGACAGCCTCGACCAGATGCTGGCCCGGGTAGACATCGTGACGGTGCACGCGCCGGCCAATCCGGCCAGCTTCCACCTTCTGTCGGCGCGGCGGCTGAAGCTGCTGCAGCCGCACGCGATCGTGATCAACACCGCGCGCGGCAGCATCATCGACGAACAGGCCCTGGCCGACCTCCTGGCTGAGGGCAAGATCGCCGGCGCGGGCCTCGACGTGTTCGAACAGGAGCCGCGGATCAATCCCAAGCTCCTGAAGCTGCCAAATGCGGTGCTGCTACCCCACATGGGCTCGGCCACCGTCGAGGCCCGCGTCGACATGGGCGAGAAGGTGATCATCAACATCAAGACGTGGATGGACGGCCACCGGCCGCCCGACCGCGTCCTGCCGCAGATGCTCTGACCTAGCCCCTTCGCGCCGCCGCCCTTTGGCGCAGGCGGTCCATTTCATAGCGGTCGATCAGGCCGTTGCGGTCGGCGTCGCCCAGGTCGAACAGCCGGGTCGGCCCGTCCACGAACTCGAGGCGGCTGAGCCGGCCGTCGCGGTTGGAGTCCAGGGCCTGGACGACCCGGTCCACCTTCTCCCCCGCCCGCTTGCGAACCATGCGGGGCAGGTCGTCGTCAGAGAAGTAGCCGTCGCGGTTGCGGTCCATCTTGGCGAAGCGGGCCCGCCGCGCGTCGATGAATTCCGCCCGGCTGATGGCGCCGTCGCGGTTCGCGTCGGATTTCTCCAGCATTTCCATAGGGTCGAGCCGCTCTCGGGCCGACGCCGAGCCGGTGAGGGCCGCTCCTGCCAGAAGGGCGGCGATGAGGATGGGGGCGCGGCGCATTAGTCGGGCCGCGGCCAGGTGCGCGAACGCGACCAGCTGTCGCCCGAGGCGGTGCTGCCCGACCGGTTCACGGTCACGCTGCCGTCGTCGAACGAGACATCCTTGGTGGCGTTGATCGCGCGGCCGCCCGAGCCGGAGGCGCTGCGGCTGCGGGTATAGCCGTCGTCGGTGCGGTAGAGGGTGCTCCAGCCGGACTGGCTCATGCCGTTGTTGAACGTGCGCTGGCCCTGGCGGGTCACCGCCCCGTTCCCCCAGTTGACGGCGCCGCTGGCGACGTAGCCGTGGCCAAACCGGCCCTGGACCGAACGCGAGCCGCTGCGGCTGCCGGCGGCTTCGGCGGCGGTCGCCACGAGGCAGAGCGCCGCACAGGCGAGGAGAAGTTGGGGACGCATGGGAAACTCCGTGTGTTAGGACATCTCCGTTCTCGCGCCGCGGTTTGGTTGGCCCATGAACCCGGGGCGCCGGTTTGTGACGAAGTGTAACCGCGTCCGTTTGCGGCTTCCGCGGCCGCGGCGGGTCTGCGAACTAGTCGGCGA
>NZ_MHXN01000014.1:159853-350767 GCF_001824475.1 Phenylobacterium sp. RIFCSPHIGHO2_01_FULL_69_31
CGACCCTGAGATCCGCCTCCTGGTGGACGGCCTCCTGACCCGCGAGGGGTTCGACGTGGCGACCTGCGCCCGGGGCGAGGAGCTGGACCGGCTGCTCGAGCGGCGGCGGGTCGACCTGGTGCTGCTGGACCTGATGCTGCCGGGCGAGGATGGCCTGTCCATCTGCCGGCGGCTGCGCAACGCGCCGGTGCAGACGCCGGTGATCATGGTCACCGCCAAGGGCGACGACATCGACCGGATCCTGGGCCTGGAGCTGGGGGCCGACGACTATGTGGCCAAGCCGTTCAACCCCCGGGAGCTGGTGGCCCGGGTGCGCGCGGTCCTGCGTCGCACGCGCGAGGCGCACAGCACCGCGCGCCCGATGCCGCGCGAGACCTACCGTTTCGGCGGCTGGACCCTCGACGCCCCGGCACGCCGCCTGACCGACCCGCAGGACGAGGAGGTGGAGCTGACGGGCGGGGAGTTCGACCTGCTGCTGGCCTTCGTGACCCATCCGCAGCGGGTCCTCACCCGCGAACAGCTGCTGGACTGGACGCGGGGCCGGGACGCTACGCCCTTCGACCGCACCATCGATGTCCAGCTCAGCCGGCTGCGCCGCAAGCTGCGGGACGATTTCCGGGCGCCGACCGTGATCCGGACCATCCGGGGCGGCGGCTACCTCTTCGCCCTGCCCGTCGCCAAGAGCTGATGCCGCGCCTGCGGGACAGCCTGGCCCTGCGCCTGGCCCTGGTGATGACCATCGGGCTGGTGCTGCTGCAGGCGGCGGTCCTGGCGGTGGTGATCTGGCCGGACGGCCGACCCCTGGTCTTTCGCCTGCCTTCCGCCCGCGACGCCGCGGCGATGGCCCGGGCGCTGGAAGCGGCCCCGCCCGACGTCCGGCCCCTGGTGGCGGACGCCCTCAACCGCGGCCCGATGGCGGTCGAGGTCGTGGAAGGCTTCCCCATCGAGCCGAACGGCGAGGCGGCCGAGCGGGTCCCGCGCCTCGCCCGCTTCTTCGATCGCTACGGCCGGGACCTTGAAGATCGCCCCTTCCGGATCCAGGTCCGGCGCGATCAACCCTCCAAGGGCCGCATCCGCCTGCTCGTCGGCCTGCGCACGGGCGAGGTGATGATCGTCCAGCGCAACCAGACCCTGGTGCAGCGGGTCACCGAGCGCGCCTACGTCTTCGCCCTGGCGGCCTTGGCGGTGATGCTGGGCGTGCTGTCGGTCAGCCTGTGGACCATCCGGCCGGTGCGCCGCCTCGCCCGGGCCGCCCGCAGCATCGCCGACGACGTCCATGCCCCCGACCTGCCCGAGCGGGGGGTGCGCGAGGTGCGGGACCTGTCGTCGGCGCTCAACGAACTGAAGCACCGGGTGCGCGGCCTGCTCGACGACCGGACCCGCATGCTGGCGGCCATCGCCCACGACCTGCGCACCTACCTGACCCGCCTGCGGCTGCGCGCCGAGTTCATCGCCGATCCGGACCAGCAGGCCCGCGCCATCGCCGACCTGGAGGAGATGGGCCAGCTGGTCGACGACGCCCTGCTGTTCGCCCGGGACGCCACGCGGGCGCCCGGCGGCGAGGCCGAGATCCTGGACGTCCGCGCCGAGTTCGCCGCCCTGGTCCAGCGCCGCAGCGAGCTGGGCCAGCCGGTGTCCGACGCCACCCCGCCCGGCGGGCCGCTGTGCGTCCGCGCCTCGCCCATCGCCCTGCACCGGATCGTCGACAACCTGGTCGACAACGCGGTCCGCTACGGCGGCAGCGCGCGGCTGCGGGCCTGGCGGGAGGGCGAGACCGTGGCCCTGGCCGTGGAGGACGATGGGCCTGGCGCGCCGCCCGCGGCTCTCGCCCGCCTCACCCAGCCCTTCGAGCGCCTGGAGCCCTCGCGCGGCCGTGGCACGGGAGGCGCGGGCTTGGGGCTCGCGATCGTGGAGGGGCTGGCCGAGAGCCAGGGCGGCAGCCTCACCCTCGAGAACCGGCCCGAGGGCGGGCTGCGCGCCACCGTTCGACTGCAGGGGGCCTAAGTCAGAACCGCCCGCGCACGCCGGCGCGCAGCGCCGCCGAGTCCATCGCCCCGCGCCCGAACGTCGCGGACACGAGCAGGCTGCCGGAGAGCCCGGCCTGCAGTTCGGCCGTCACGCCGACCGCGTAGGCGAAATAGCTGTCGTCTGGCCGGAACGTCTCGCTGGTGAACGAGACCGGCGCGCCACTGGGCGTGATCGTCAGCCACTGGGCCTCGTCCAGGAGGTCGGCCTCATAGCTCAGCCGCGCGAACGGCCGGGCGGTCTCCGTCGCGGCCCAGCCCACCTGGGCGCCGAGCGAAGCCGTCAGGCTCTCCACGGTCTGCTTGCCGAACGTGATCTGGGTCGATCGCGCGCCGGCTTCGGCATAGGCGCCCACGGTGACGTGCTCGTAGCGCAGCCCGGCCAGCGGCCGCACCGTGAAGTCGCCCGCCTGCCGGGTCAGCCCGACCTCGGCGCCGGCCGACCACATCCGCCCGTTGGTGTCGCCGGCCTCGATCCGCTCGGCCGGGCCCAGCACCACGCGCCGCTCGACGTCGTCGAACGCCAGGTCGCCATAGGCGGCGTGCAGGGCGGCGTCGAACGGGCCGCGCTCGACCCGGGCCATCGCCGTCACCGTCACGGTGCGCAGGTCGAAGCCGCCGGTGTCGCTGCCGAACTCCCCATCCGTCTGGCTCCAGCTGAAGGCCCCGCCCACGCTGATCCCCGGGCGCACCGTCCGCATGGCGCCCGCGGTGGCGGCGGCGGTGTCGCCGTCCAGGCCGCTGGCGCGGGCCCGCGTGTCAATGTCGAACTGGCCGCCCTCCGCCCAGCCGAACAGGGTCCAGCCGCCGCCGCGGCCCGGCTCGGCGCGCGCGAACTCGGCGAGGCCGTCCTGGGTGGAGCGCATGATCGCGTGCGCCGTGAACGGAAGCTGGCCCACCTGGCTCGGGGCGCGCAGGGTCGCCAGCACGGCGTCGCCCTCGATCTCGTGCACCACGCCGGTGAAGTGGACGTTGTCCGCGTAGAGATAGGTGCGGTTGGCGTCGGGCGTCACGTAGGTCCCGGGCAGGCAGCGGAACGAGTCCAGCGCCGTGCCGCGGCAGGCGCGGTCGGTGGTGTTCACGATGCCGAACTCGCCCGGATTGGTCTCGATCTCGGCGATCAGGGCCGCCACGTCGAAATAGAGGACATTGGCCCCGGTGGCTGCCAGGGCGGACCGGTAGCGACTGTTGAAGACCTCGAACTTGGGCACGCTAACGGAGACGATGGTCGCCGAGCCCGCGTCCTCGACGCGCTTGACCTGCGCCGCGAGGTCGAGGGCGGCCTGATCCAGGATCGCGAGGTCGATGGGCGTGAAGCCCAGCCCATTGGTCTGGGTGGCGAAGACGTCGTTGCCGCCGCCCTGGATGACCACGAGGGTGCCGGGGTCGAAGGTCCCGCCCTTGGCCAGGAAGGCGTCGATCTGGTTGACCACCGGCGTGCGTGGCAGGTCGCCGGGCGCATCGGGCCTGGGCTCCTTCACTCGCGCGCCGCCTTCGGCGTAGTTGTCGCCCCCCGCGACGTGCGTCGTAAGCGGCAGGCCGATGCCGGAGGCGATGACCTCCACCCACACCGGATCGGGATTGGTCGTGAAGCTGCCCGCCCCGGCGGGCGCCTTGGCCCCATAGGCGCCCCCATCCGAGATGCTGTCGCCGAACACCACCATGCGGCCGTAGGGCGAAGCTTCCTGGGCGGCGGCCGGCGCCGCGAGGGCCAGCGTGGCGCCGGCGGCCAGCAGGCGCGAGGTCAGCCGGCGGGGGGCGGCGTTCGGAAAGGACGGCATGGGATACTCCTCACTCGGGGGAGCGGGACCTTCCTGCGGGGACGGCGCCGGCCTGTGAGCGGCGCGTGACCGATCGTGACAAACTGTTGCCACGGCGACGCCGGCCTCCGTGCGCCCCGGCGCCATTGACGGGCGCTCGCGCGACGCTCAAGCATCGGCGTTCAATGCGCCTGCGACTTCCGTTCGGACCATGCTGACGCGCCGCGCGATGCTCGCCGCCGCGGCGATGGCGCCCGTTGCGGCGCAGGCGGCCGGCGCGGCCCCGACGCCGCCCAGCATCGACGAGCTGCTGCGCGAGCCCGATGTTCACGACGCCGCGATCTCGCCCGACGGCGAGCAGCTGGCGATCCTGCGCACCCAGGTCAAGGACGGGAAGAAGAACGCCTACGTCACGCTCTCGCGCCTGGCAGACCTCTCGGCGCGACCCGACGCGGCCGTCATCGGCGAACAATCGGTCAGCCACGTGGAGTGGGCCAACAACGAGCGGCTGCTGATCTGGATCACCTTCCACAAGGACGAGAAGGGCCAGCCCTACGGCCTCTGGTTCTACGACACCTTCGTGCCCGTGCCGGTGAAGCGGGTGATCTCGGTCGACCTGAAGGGCCAGGACCCGGTGGTGATGTTCGCTGGATCGCGCTCGGTGCTGCGCCGCGGCTTCGACGCCTCGCGGGTGGTGGATTACCTGAAGGACGATCCGCGCCGGGTGCTGATGCAGGCCTGGAACGACAGCCGCGGCGCCTATGGCCTGTTCCAGGTGGACGTCTACACCGGCGCCGCCGAACTGGTGGAACAGGGCGTGGCGGCCACCGACTTCTGGCTGACCCAGGGCGGCGTTCCGATGCTGCGGATGGACTCCAACGCCCGTGGGACGATCGGGTGGGTCTATGGCCGCGCCCCCGGCGAGAAGGACTGGAAGCTGATCCGCAAGTCGCGGTTCACCGAGGGCAAGAAGCTGCCCGATTTCGACGTGGTGGGCCCGACCCCCGAGGCGGGCGTGTTCCTGGTCTGCCAGCGCATGGAGGGCCGCGACACCAGCGTGATCCGCACCTTCGACCTGGCCAGCCAGACGTTCGGCGACGTGATCGCCGAGCGCCCGGATCGCGACTTCGAGACGTGCTTCGTCGACGAGAACCTCAAGCTGGTGGCCAGCGCCTACTGGGACGACCGGCTCAACTACGAATTCGCCGACCCGGCGCTGGCCCCGCACTTCCGGGCCGTGAACGCCGCCCTGAAGAACACCTGCAACGTCCAGCTCTACGACATCGACGTCGCCCACAAGCGGATGCTGTTCCGCGCCACGGGTCCGCAGGAGCCCGGCTCGTTCCAGGTCTACGACCGCCAGACGCGGCGGCTGGAATATGTCGGCCATTGCAAGCCGTGGCTCACGCCCGACCGGCTGGCCAAGGGCGAGGCGCTGAAGGTCCGCACGCGCGACGGGGCCGAGATCCCCGCCTACCTGACTGTCCCGATCCAGGCGGCGGGCAAGCCGCTGCCCATGGTGGTCATGCCGCACGGCGGACCGGAGGTGCGCGACTATCTGGACTACGACCTGACCGCCCAGGCCCTGGCGGCGCGCGGCTGGCTGGTGCTGCAGCCGAACTTCCGCGGCTCCGGCGGCTACGGGCGGGCGTTCGCCGAGCAGGGCCGCCGCCAGTGGGCCGACCGCATGCAGGCGGACGTGGAGGACGCCGTCGACCAGCTCGTCGCCGCGGGCCGGGCCGACCCGAAGCGGCTGGCGATCCTGGGCGCCAGCTATGGCGGCTACTCGGCCCTGATGGGCGCCGTGCGGCGGCCGGATCTCTATCGGGCGGTGGTCTCCATCGCCGGGGACGCGGACCTGATCGAGAGCCTGGCCTTCTCCCGCCGGGAGGACGGGGTGGATTCGCCGACCTATGCCTACTGGCGCGCGTCCATGGGCGACCCGCGCGCCGACGAGGACCTGCTGATCCGCGCCTCCCCCGCGCGCCGCGTGGCCGAGATCCAGGCGCCGGTGCTGCTGATCCACGGGACCGAGGACACCATCGTCGACCCCAAACAGTCGCGCCTGATGGCCAAGGCCCTGAAGGCCGCCGGCAAGACGTGCGATCTCGTCGAGCTGAAAGGCGAAGGCCACCGGGGCTGGTCCGACGCCACATGGAAGACGGTGCTGGAAACCGCGACCGCCTTCATCGGCAAGCACATCTAGGCGGCGGCGCCCCCGCAGACCGGACAGTCGGGATCCCCGGCCACCCGCACCGTCCGCGTCTCCGCCGCCAGGGCGTCGTAGATCAGCAGGCGGCCCGCCAGCGGCTCGCCGGCGCCCACGATCAGCTTAACCGCCTCCAGCGCCATCATCGAGCCGATCACGCCCGCCAGCGCGCCCACCACCCCCACCGCTACGCACGTTTCGGCGTCGGGCGGGATCTCGGGCACGAGGCAGCGGTAGCAGGGCTGGCGGCCGAACACCCCCACCTGGCCTGTCCAGCGGCCGATGGCGCCCGAGACCAACGGCTTGCCGTGGCGCACGCAGGCGTCGTTGACGCAGTATCGGGTTGCGAAGTCGTCGGTGCCATCCAGCACCAGGTCTACGCCCTCGACGAGCTGGTCGGCGGTGGAGGCGTCGAACGCGCCCTGGAATCCCGCCACGAACACATGCGGGTTGAGCGCCGCCAGCCGGTCGGCCGCCGCATCCACCTTGGGCCGCCCCAGGTCGTCCTCAGCGTAGATCACCTGCCGCTGCAGGTTCGAGCGGTCGACGTCGTCGGGATCGGCCAGGATGATGGTGCCCACGCCCGCCGCCGCCAGGTACAGCGCCACGGGGGCGCCCAGGCCGCCCGCGCCGACGATCAGCACACTGGACGCCTTCAGTTTCTGCTGTCCCGGACCGCCCACCTCGCGCAGCACCAGGTGCCGGGCGTAGCGTTCGATCTCCTCGTCGTCGAATGTCATTCCCTTGACCTCGGCCGGCGCGCTGCTCACATCGCCCGGATGTCGAATAGCTCAGCCTTCCCCGATTGGCACGGGACCACCATCCTGGCGGTGCGCAAGGGCGGCAAGACCGTCGTGGCCGGCGACGGCCAGGTGTCCATGGGCCAGACCATCGTCAAGGGGACCGCCAAGAAGGTCCGCAAATTGGCCGGCGGCCGGGTCATCGCGGGCTTCGCCGGCTCCACCGCCGACGCCTTCACCCTGATCGAGCGGCTCGAGGCCAAGCTGGAGCAGTATCCGGAACAGCTCGCCCGCGCCTGCGTGGACCTGGCGAAGGACTGGCGGACCGACCGCTACCTGCGGCGGCTCGAGGCCATGCTGCTCGTCGCCGACAAGGACCAGATCTTCACCGTGACCGGCGTCGGCGACGTGCTGGAGCCGGAATACGGCGTCGCCGCCATCGGCTCCGGCGGGAACTATGCGTTCGCAGCAGCCAGGGCGCTGTTGGACGTAAACGGCCTGGACGCCGAGACGGTCGCACGCAAAGCCATGGGTATCGCCGCAGACATCTGCGTCTACACCAATGGAGAACTGACGGTTGAGGTCCTCTAGCGTCGCCCTGATCGCGGCCTTCCTCGCCTTCCCTGCCCTTGCCGCGCCGGTGACCCCGGCGCCGGTCGTCGCCGCCGAGCGGGCCTTCGCGGCCGACGGCCAGGCGCTGGGCGTGCAGGCCAGCTTCCTGAAGCATTCGGCCCCCGACGGCATCGTGTTCGCGCCCGAACCGCTGCTGGCCAAGGCGGTCTACAGCCAGCCGCGGCCGAAAGGCGTAGAGCTGGCCTGGTGGCCCCTGTGGGCGGGGATCGCCCGCTCGGGCGACCTCGGCTTCACCACCGGCCCCTACACCGCCGACGGCAAGCCGGGCGGCTACTACTTCACGGTCTGGGCCAAGCAGCCGGACGGGTCGTGGAAGTGGCTGTTCGACGGCGGCCCGCCCAGCGACCAGACCGGCGCCGCGCCGAAAGGGTCGGACGTGGCCTACGCCCGGCCCGCCGCCCACCAGGCCGGCTCCTCGGCTAAGGCCATGGACCAGGTGATGAAGGCCGAGATCGCCCTGCACGCCGCGGCGAAGACCGACGTGCAGGCCGCGTTCCTGTCCGTGGTGGCGGACGACGGGCGCATCGTCGGCTCGCGCCGCAAACCGCCGACCGGCCGCGCGGATCTGGAGGCCGAGCTCGCCACCCGCGCCACGTCGATCGCCTTCGCCCCCCTGGGCGGCCAGGCCTCCAGCGCCGGGGATATGGCCTGGACCTATGGCGCGGCGCGCTGGACGGCCGGCGGGGCCGAACAGCGCGGCCACTACGTGCGGATCTGGCGCAACGACGCGGGCGGATGGCGGCTGCTGTTCGACGAACTGCTCGCCGCCCCGCCCCTCCAGGCGCCCCCGGTTCAGGCAGAGGCTGTCGCACCGCCCGCTTCGTGACTATCTAGCGGCCGACATGACCGAATTTTCCCCCCGCGAGATCGTCTCCGAACTCGACCGCTACATCGTCGGACAGCATGAGGCGAAGAAGGCCGTGGCCGTCGCCCTGCGCAACCGCTGGCGCCGCCGGCGCGTGCCGGACGACCTGCGCGACGAGGTCACGCCGAAGAACATCCTGATGATCGGCCCCACGGGCGTCGGCAAGACCGAGATCGCCCGCCGCCTGGCGAAGCTGGCCCAGGCGCCGTTCCTGAAGGTCGAGGCCACGAAGTTCACCGAGGTGGGCTATGTCGGCCGCGACGTGGACCAGATCGTCCGCGACCTGGTGGAAAGCGCCATCGCCATGGTGCGCGAGAAGCGGCGGGCGGGCGTCCGCGCCCGCGCGGAGGCCGCCGCCGAGGAGCGGATCCTCGACGCCCTAACCGGCCCCGGCTCCACCGCCGCGCGGGAGAGCTTCCGCAAGAAGCTCCGCGCCGGCGAGCTGGACGACAAGGAGGTGGAGCTGCAGCTCGCCGACAGCGGGCCGTCCATGCCGATGATGGAGATCCCGGGCCAGCCCAACATGGGCATGCTCAACATCGGCGAGATGTTCGGCAAGGCCTTCGGCGGCCGCACCAAGACCCACAAGACCAGCGTCTCCGGCGCCTGGGCGCCGCTGATCGCCGAGGAGAGCGACAAGCTGGTCGACCAGGAGGCCCTGACCACCGAAGCCCTGTCCTTGGCCGAGAACCAGGGCATCGTCTTCCTGGACGAGATCGACAAGGTGGCCTCCAGCCGAGAGCGCGCCGGGGCCGACGTCAGCCGCGAGGGCGTACAGCGCGACCTGCTGCCGCTGATCGAGGGCACCACCGTCTCCACCAAGTACGGGCCGGTTAAGACCGACCACATCCTGTTCATCGCCTCCGGCGCCTTCCACGTGGCCAAGCCGTCCGACCTTTTGCCCGAGCTGCAGGGCCGCCTGCCGATCCGCGTGGAGCTGAAGGCCCTGACCCGCGAGGACATGCGCCGGATCCTGGTGGAGCCCGAGGCCAACCTGGTCCGCCAGCACCAGGCCCTGCTGGCCACCGAAGGGGTGACCCTGAGCTTCACGGAGGACGCCTACGACGCCCTGGCCGACGCCGCGGTGGCGGTGAACGGCTCGGTGGAGAACATCGGCGCCCGGCGGCTGCAGACGGTGCTGGAGAAGGTGATGGAGGAGATCAGCTTCACGGCCGCCGACCGCACCGGCGAGACCATCGTCATCGACGCGGCCTATGTGCAGGGCCGGGTGGGCGAACTGGCGGGCAACGCCGACCTCAGCAAGTTCATCCTCTAGATGTGCGCCGCCTGCTGGGGACTGTCGCGCCGGGGCTTCATGGCGGCGCTGGGGGCGTCCGCCCTCGCCGGCTGCAGCGAGAACGCGGCCACGGGGCGCCGGCAGTTCGTTGTCGTGGACGACGGCCAGCTCGCCACCCTCGCCGACCAGGCCTGGGCGGAGATGTCCGCCAAGATCCCGCCGGTGGCCGACCCCGCGGCCCACGCCCGCCTGGCGCGGATCGGCGCGCCGCTGGTGAAGGCCGCCGGCCGCACCGACCTCGACTGGTCGTTCACGGTGCTGGACAGCCCCGAGTTCAACGCCTTCGTCCTGCCCAACGGCAAGGTCGGGTTCTTCCGCGGCCTGCTGGAGTTCGCCCAAAGCGACGAGGAGGTCGGCTCCGTGCTCGGGCACGAGGTGGGCCACGTGATCGCGCGCCATTCCGCGGAGCGGGTGAGCCAGGAACTGGCGGTCCAGGCCAGCGTCGCCATCATCGAGCGCCTGATCGCCGAGGACGCCGGCCAGTACGCCGACGAGATCGGCGCGGCCCTCGGCATGGGCGCCATGTTCGGGGTCATCCTGCCCTATTCGCGCCGGCACGAACTGGAGGCCGACCGCGTGGGCGTCGACCTGATGCGCAAGGCCGGCATGGACCCAACCGCCGCGGTGCGCTTCTGGGAGCGGATGGCGGCCCGGGCAGAGGCCGCCGGCAAGCCGCCCGAGGTGATCTCCACCCATCCCGCCGACGACCGCCGCCTGGCCGAACTGAAGGCGGCTGTCTCGGGCGCTCCGGCCCAGGTCAGATAGCCCCGCGCCTCGCGCGCCAGATGGCATCTTCCAGGGCCCTGGCGAACTCGCCGCGCTCGCCGGGGCTCAAGGCTGCGGCCACGGCGGTCTCCCGCCCGGAGAGCCTGAGGGTCAGCGCCATCACTCGATCCTCCTCGTCGCGCACCGTGGCGACGCGCGTGAAGGCTGTGGGGCTTTCCCAGATCACCCGGATGTCCTTGGGCGTTTCACGGGTGATCCGCACCTGCGTCGGGCTGACCTGCACGCGCTCGATCACCTTGCCGGCCCGGAAGCTCACCGCGAAGGCCACCACCACCGCCAGCACGTCCAGGCCCAGGAAGGGCACG
The DNA here is from genome assembly GCF_001824475.1 of Phenylobacterium sp. RIFCSPHIGHO2_01_FULL_69_31. Classification (GTDB taxonomy): domain Bacteria; phylum Pseudomonadota; class Alphaproteobacteria; order Caulobacterales; family Caulobacteraceae; genus Phenylobacterium. The sequence goes on from NZ_MHXN01000014.1 coordinate 170,473, forward strand.
ACGTAGTGCGCGCCCATGCGGATGAACACCACCGCCGAGGCGACGTTGGCCGCCGTGATGATCGAGATGAGAATCACGAACCCCCGCTCGGACAGCGAGCGGTTCGGCTTGATCTCGGCGTCCATGTAGAGCGGCCGGCTCATGGCCTCGCAGGATAGGCCGAAGTCCACGCCCGCGGAACTGGCTCTCACGGCCCGGGCGCCCGCCGCCCCAACTGAGGCCGTCAGCAGGGTTGGAGGCCGCGCATGAAGATCGCCATGATCGGGTTCGAAGGGTTCACGGACGTGGACCTGTTCATGCCCTGGGACCTGTTCTACCGCGTCAAGGACCCCACCTACGCCGCCTTCGACGGGGAGTGGGACGTGCGGATCTGCGCCGACCGTGCGCGCTTCGCCTCCTACTCCGGCCTCGCCATCGACCGGCACGAGCCGCTGTCCTGGGCCGAGGGCGCCGATGCGGTCTTCATCGTCAGCGGTCCCGGCAGCCGCCTGAAGATCAAGGATCCGGCCTTCCTTTCGTCCCTCCGGCTCGACCCGTCCCGGCAGCTCATCGCCGCCATCGATTCCGGCGTCCTGATCCTGGCCGCCCTGGGGCTGCTTGAAGGGCTGAGCGCAACCACCTATCCCAGCGTCTTCGCCGAGCTCGAGGCGATGGGCGTGCGCACCGAGCGCCGGCCCCTGGTGATCCACGGCAATGTCGCCACCGGCGGCGGCTGCCTGGCCACCCAGGACCTGGCCGCCTGGATCGTGGAGCGCCTCATCGGCCCGCAGGCGGCGGCGCAGATCGTGGATTCCGTGGCGAAGGTGGGATGATGAGCGAGACGTGGGCTGACGGGCGCATCGCCCTGGTGACGGGCGCCACCTCCGGCTTCGGCGAGGCCATGACCCGTCGGCTGATCGCCGCGGGCGGGCGGGTGATCGCCACCGGCCGCCGGGCCGAGCGCCTGGCAGCCCTCGCCGCCGAGCTCGGGACCGACCGCCTGCTCACCCGCGAACTCGACGTCACCGACGCGGCGTCGGTCGAAGCCTTGCTCCCGAGTCTGCCGGCCGCCTTCGAGGCGATTGACATCCTCTACAACAACGCCGGCCTGGCCCTGGGCCTGAACAAGGCCCACGAGGCGGCGCTGAGCGACTGGGAGACCATGATCGCCACCAACGTGACCGGCCTCGTGCGCATCACCCGCGCCGTCCTGCCCGGCATGGTGGCCCGCGACCGCGGCGACATCCTCAACATCTCGTCCGTGGCCGCCAACTATCCCTATCCCGGCGGCAATGTGTACGGCGCGACCAAGAGCTTCGTGCGCCAGTTCTCGCTGAACCTGCGCGCCGACCTTCTGGGCGCGAAGGTGCGGGTCACGTCCATCGAGCCCGGCATGGCCGAGACCGAGTTCTCGGTGGTCCGGTTCAAGGGCGACGCCGACGCGGCCGGCAAGGTCTACCAGGGCGTCCAGGCTATGAGCGCCGACGACGTAGCCCTCGTGTGCGAGAGCGTGCTGAAGCTCCCGGCCCACATCAACGTCAACACCCTGGAGATCATGCCCGTCCAACAGGCCTTCGGCCCCTTCGCCGTGGATCGGAGGTAGCGCCGCCGCGCCCTCCACATCCTCGACATGGGAAGGGGGATCGGCCACAAACCGCCCAACGACGGATGGGAGAACACCACGTGGCCGACGATTATCAGATGCCGACCGGAACCCTGATGAAGGGCAAGCGGGGGGTCATCACCGGGGTCGCCAACCACCAGTCCATCGCGTGGGGCATCGCCAGCCAGCTGGCTGCCCAGGGCGCGGACCTGGCCTTCATGCACCTGCCGGGCATGGAACGCCGCGTGACGCCGCTGGCCGAAAGCGTGAACGCCAAGCTGATCGTCGCGGCCGACGTCACCGACGACGCCTCCATGGACGAGGCCTTCGGCGCGGTGGCCAAGACCTTCGGCCAGATCGACTTCTTCCTCCACGCCATCGCCTTCGCCAACAAGGACGAGCTGAAGGGCAGCTTCGTGGACAACACGACGCGCGAAGGCTTCCTGCGCGCGATGAACATCTCGGCCTTCAGCTTCGTCGACTGCGCCCGGCGCGCGGCCGCGCTGATGCCCGAGGCGGGCGGCTCGATCGTGACCCTGACCTACATGGGCTCGGAGCGGGCGATCCCGAACTACAACACCATGGGCGTGGCGAAGGCGGCGCTGGAGGCGGCGACCCGCTATGCGGCCCGCGACCTGGGGCCCAAGGGCATCCGGGTGAACGCCCTCTCGCCCGGCGCCATGAAGACGCTCTCGCTGGCCGGCATCTCCGGCGGCCGCGGCATGCTGGCAAAAGGCCGCTCGCTCTCGGCCATGAAGGAAGACACCTCCATGGAGGGCGTGGCCGGCGCGGCCCTGTGGCTGATGTCGGATCTCGGCAAGTCGACGACCGGCGAGGTTATCCACGTCGACGCCGGCTTCCACATCATGGGCTTTTCGGACGACGAGGACGGCGAGGGCTAGGCGCCAGGCCGCCCTCAGGCCGCCTCAGGGCGCGTAGGCGCGCATGAAGCGGGCCGCGGCCTCGGTGGCGATGTGGTCGATCCTTGCTTCGTCGAGGTGCGGGTCGACGCCCAGCAGGGTGGCCATCTGCAGCGACCCCAGCACCATGCCGGCGAAGAACTCCGCCGCCTGCATCGGATCGGGGCAGGCGAGGCGGCCGGCGTCGGTCTCCAGCTGTAGGAACGCGGCGAGCCGCTGGCGGCTGGCCCGGGCGCCGGCCTCGTAGATCGCCGCCGCCACCTCGGGCATCTCGGAGACCCCGAGCATCGCCATGCGCAGGAAGGCCGGGCCCTGCGGACGCATGACCGCCTGCAGCAGCACGCGCGCGAACTCGGCCAGGGCCGCGCCCGGGCGCTCGACCGAGCTGGGGGCGTCCAGCGACGCGGTGATCTCGTGGACGCGGCGGTCCATCACCGCCCGGACCAGGTCCGCCTTCGACCCGTAGTGATTGTAGATGGTCTGCTTGGAGACGCAGGCGCGGCGGGCGATGTCCTCCATCGAAGCCGTCACGCCGCGCTCGGCGAACACCTCAATGGCGGCGTCCAGGATCGCCTCGTTTTTGGAGACGTCGATCTGGCCGGCGATGCGCGGCATGTCAGTGGCCTCCGCCCTCCGAGGGCCCCGGCATCGCCGGACCGGGCCGCGCGAAGAAGGCGAGGCCGACGGCGACCCAGCAGGCCAGGGCCAGCACCGCGAAGGCGTCGCCGAAGCTGAGCACCGCCGCCTGGCGGTGGAGCATGGCGCTCATCGCCTTGCGGGCCGTGCCTTCGGGGTCGGCCACGCCGCCCTCGGTCATCATGGCGGTGAGGCCGTCGAGCAAGGCGGCGCTGGAGGCGTTCGCCTGCCCGGCGGCGCTGGCCAAGTCCATGTAGTGGATGGCGCCCTGGTGGCTGAGGATGGTGGTCAGCATGGCCAGGCCGATGGCTCCGGCGACGTTGCGCACCAGGTTTATGAGTCCGGAGGCGTCCTTCATCATCGTGACCGGCAGGGAGGCGACGCTCATCTGCTGGGCCGCGATCATGGCGACCATGGTGCCCAGGCCGCGGGCCACCTGCAGCACGAAGAACTCGTTGAAGCCCCACTCGTCGGTGACGCGCACCCCCAGCTGGATCGCCCAGGCGGCCAGGGCGAAGCCGCCGATCATGGCGATCCGCGCGTCCACCATGCGGACGAAGCGGCCGGCGATCGGCGCGGAGAGGAACATGGTCAGGCCCGAGACGAGCATGGTGTTGCCCACCTCGGCCGACGAGAAGCCCCGCACCTGTCCCAGGAAGATCGGCATCAGGAACGTGCCGCCGAACAGGCTGACGCCGGTGACGAAGGTCATCACGATGCCGAGGCTGAAGTTGCGGTCGCGGAACGGCGCGAGGGACACGATCGGCTGCCAGTAGGTGAGCTGGCGCCAGATGAAGGCGACGCCGGTCAGGACGGCCAGGACCGTGAGCCACAGGATGATGCCGTCCTCGAACCAGCCCTCGCTGCTGCCCTCCTCGAGCACGTACTGCATCGAGAGCAGGAACACGGTCATGAGGCCCAGGCCCCACCAGTCGATGCCTCGCGAGAGGCTGGGGTCGCCCTTGTCGAAGTTGGCGTAGCGCCCGACGAGGAAGATCACCAGCATCCCCACCGGGATGTTGATGAAGAACAGCCAGCGCCAGCTCAGCAGGTCGGTGAGGTGGCCGCCCAGCGTGGGGCCGATGGTCGAGGAAAGGGTGACGATCAGACCGACGATGACGTTGGCGGTGATGCGGCGCTCGGGCGGGAAGACCGTCATGGCGGTGGCGAAGACGGGCGGGATCATGGCCCCGGCGAACAGGCCCTGCAGCGCGCGGAAGACGATCATCATCGCCACCGAGGACGACAGGCCCACCGCCACCGACGTGGCGATGAAGCCGATCACGGCGATCACATAGAACGACCGCGTGCCCCACATCTTGGTCAGGTAGGCCGTGAGCGGCATGATCACGACCTCGGCCAGGAGGTAGATCGTCTGCACCCAGCTGATCTCGTCGGCCGTGGCCCCGATCCCCGACTGGATCTGGACCAGGGAGCTGGCGACGATCTGGATGTCGAGCATGGCCATGAACTGGCCGATCACCATCCCGCCGAAGCCCAGGAACACCTTCACCCAGTCGACGTGCGATCCGTCCGCGCCCAGCACGGCGGGGGCCTCGGGCTTCCGGGCCCGGGCCGGGTCGGGGGGAAGGACCGCGTCGGTCACGGGACTAGTTCTGGGCGCCCTGGCGGGCGAAGCGCTCGGGGGTCTGGCCGGCCTCGGCGAACGCGGGGCCGGTGTCGCGGGTCACGTCCACCTTCACCTTCAGCGACAGCCCGGGCCGCAGGCCGCCGGCCAGCTTCTGGTTCCGGTCGATCGCGATGCGGACCGGCAGGCGCTGGGTGATCTTGGTGAAGTTGCCGACGGCGTTCTCCACCGGGATCAGGGCGAACTCGGCGCCGGTGGCCGGGGCGAAGCTGTCGATCCGGCCCTTGATGGCGGTGTCGCCGAAGGCGTCGGCGTGGATCTCCACGGGCTGGCCGATCCGGAGGCGCGAGACCTGCGTCTCCTTGAAGTTCGCCACCACATAGGCGTCGGCGAGCGGCACGATGCTCATCAGGGCGCCGCCGGGCCGCACGTACTGGCCGACCCGCACGGCGCGAGCGCCGACGACGCCGGCCACTGGGGCTCGGATCTCAGTCCTCGAGAGATCGATGCGGGTCTGTTCGGCGGCGGCCCGGGCGGCGGCGGCCTGGGCCACGCTCTGCTCGCGGGCCGAGCCCAGCGACTGGGCGGTGCGACGCTCGGCCTCGAGGGCCGCGCGGGCCTGGGTCACGGCGGCCACCGCCTGCTCCTGGGCCGTCCTTGCGGTCTGCGCCCGCTGCGGCGACACCCAGCCCTCGCCCGCGAGCGACCCGTAGCGCTTCAACTCGCTGTCGGCCCACTTGGCCTGGGCCTGGGCGCTGTCGACCGCCGCCGCGCGCTGAGCGATCATCGCCTGCTCCAGCCGGGCCTTGTCGTCGACCGCGCTGACGGCCGCTTCAAGGGCCCGGGCGTTGGCCTCGGCCTGGGCCAGACGCGCCCGCAAGGTCGCGGGATCGATCCGGACCAGCACCTGCCCGGGACTGACGGCTTGGTTGTCGTCGACCAGCACCTCGGCCACGTAGCCGTCCACCAGGGGCGCGACCGTCACCTTGTCGGCCGCCACGAACGCGTTGTCGGTGGTCTCGTACTTCTGGCGGTCCAGCCACCAGAGCCCGCCGCCCACGGCGACGGCTACGGCCGCCAGACCCCCGGCGGCGAGGGGAACGATGCGGCCTCTCGGCATACCAGCCATTCGGCGAACGCCTCTCGAACGAAAAGTGGACTCTGCGGTCCAATCCCTGTCTCGAGATATGCCTCGCCCGCGTTAGCGGCAAGTGAAGAATGGACGCGGGTGTCCATCATTCCGGATCGTCGAGGCGCCCGCTGGACGCCGGGCCGGGTTTCGTGGCCTATCCCTGCCATGAGCCAGGACGCAGACGTCATCATCGCGGGCGCCGGCATCGCCGGCGCGACCCTTGCCCTGTCCCTGGCGAGGGCGGGCCTGAAGCCGATCCTGATCGATCCGGTGGCCTTCGACGCCCAGCTGGCGCCGACCTTCGACGGGCGCGCCTCGGCGATCGCCTATGCCGCGTTCCGCCAGTGGAAGGCGCTGGATCTCGGCGAGGCGATGGAGCCGCATGCCCAGCGGATCGAGCAGATCCTGGTCACCGATGCGACGACACCCGGCGCGGCGTCCGGCGGTCCGCTGCCGTTCTTCCTGCGCTTCTACTCCGGCGAGATCGCCGACCGTTCGGACGGCGAGCCCTTGGGCTACCTGCTGGAGAACCGCCGCACCCGCGTAGCGCTCGCGGCGGCGGTGGAGGCCGCCGGGATCGAGGTGCTGGCCCCCGCGCGCGTCACCGGCGCGACCTTCGGCCCCCGTCTCGCCGAGGTCACCCTGGCCGACGGGCGGGTCCTGCGTGCGCCCCTCACCGTCGGCGCCGAGGGCCGGGGCTCGGTGATCCGGACAGCAGCCGGCATCGGCGCCATCGGCTGGGACTATCGCCAGACCGGCGTGGTCGCGACCGTGCGGCTGGAGCGCCCTCACCAGGGCGTGGCGCATGAGTACTTCCTGCCGGGCGGACCTTTCGCGATCCTGCCGCTGACGGACGATCGCGCCAGCCTGGTCTGGACGGAAAGCACGGCCCGCGGCGCCGCCCTGGCCGGCGCGCGGCCCGAGGTGTTCCAGGCGCACCTGGAGCGGCGGTTTGGCGAATTCCTGGGCGCCGTCGCCATCGAGGGGCCGGTCTTCACCTACCCCTTAAGCCTCCAGCTCGCCGAGCGGTTCGCGGCGCCGCGGGTGGCGCTGCTGGGCGACGCCGCCCACGGGGTGCACCCGATCGCAGGCCAGGGCCTGAATCTGGGCCTCAAGGGCGCAGCCGCCCTCGCCGAGGTCCTGGTCGATGCGGTCCGCGTGGGCGAGGACATCGGCTCGGAGGTCGTGCTGGAGCGCTACGCGGCCTGGCGCCGCTTCGATACGGTGACGCTCTCGGCCGGGATGGACGCCTTCGTCCGGCTGTTTTCCAACGACAACCCGCTGCTTCGCATCGCGCGCGGCGCCGGCATGGCGGCGGTGAACAGGATCGCCCCGGCGCGGCGGTTCTTCATGCACGAGGCCGGGGGCGCGGTGGGCGACCTGCCCCGGTTGCTGCGCGGCGAGGCGCTGTAGCTACTCGCCCTCGCCCAGCGGGCGGGCTTCCTCGGGCAGCATGATCGGCACGCCGTCCCGGATCGGATAGGCCAGGCGCGCGCCCTTGCTGATGAGCTCCTGCCGGGCGCGGTCGTAGGCCAGCGGTCCGCGGGTGACCGGACAGACCAGGACCTCCAACAGGCGGGGATCGACGTCGAGGGCGGGCGCAGGATCGCTCATGGCGTCCCTCTACTGCAGCTGATGGGGCTCGTCATCCGGATCGGAGGCGTCGATCTCGAGAAGGGTGGTCAGCACCTCGAACCGGCTGGCCAAGTCGGGCGCCTCCAGGAAGGCCTGCTTCTCGGCGGGCTCGAAGGGCAGGCCCATGCACAGGCTGTTGACCAGCGCTTCCAGCGGAGCCTCGCTGGCGGTCTCCCAGTCGATGTCCAGTTCGCGGCGATTGAGGTAGCGCTTCAGCGCCGTCGCGAACCGGGCGCGGGCGGCCTCGGTCGCGCCCGCCTCCTCGTCCGCGAGGTCGACCCGGAAGCGCTCGTAGTTCGCCCGCAGCTGGCGATAGGGCAGCCGCAGGTCCAGCTCCTCGCCCGCCTCGAAGCGGCAGACGCCGGTCAGGGTGATCATGTACCGGCCATCGGACGTCTCGGCGTAGCTGGTGATCCGGCCCAGGCAGCCGACGTCCGAGAGCTTCGGGCGGGCCCGGCTGCCGCCCCGGGTCTGGATCATCCCGATCACCCGGTCGCCGGCCATGGCGTCGTCGACCATGTTCAGGTAGCGCGGCTCGAAGATTTGCAGAGGCAGCTCGCCGCCGGGGAGCAGCAGGGCCCCGTCCAGCGGGAACACCGGGATCAATTGCGGCAGGTCGGAAAGCTGACGGTAGGGAGCCATCGCGCCTCAGCTGAACAGGATGGTCGAGAGCTTGCGCCGGCCCTGTTTGGCGACGTCGGACATGGGTCCGGCGGCTTCGAAGATGGTGAGAAGCTGCTTGCGGGCGGCCTGATCGTTCCACTCCCGGTCGCGGCGGATGCTCTCGATGAGCTGGTCGACCGCCTCGTGCATCTGCCCGGAGGCGGCGAGCGCCTTGGCGTACTCGAGCCGCGCCTCGTGGTCGTCGGCGTCGGCCAGGATCCGGGCCTCGAACACCGCCGTCTCGGAGGGGGCCTGGTCCGCCAGCGCCAGCGCGGCGCGCACCGCATCGATGTCGGGATCCTTTGCGTCCGGCGGCGCCATCTCCAGCACCTCGCGCGCCTGGTCCAGGTCGCCGGCCTGCTGCAGCACGCGCGCCATGCCGCCGATCGCCTTGACGTGGGTCGGGTCCATCTGCAGCGCCTGGGCGTAGGCCTGGGCCGCCCCGCCGGCGTCGCCCAGCTCCAGCGACTCCTTCGCCATGCCCAACAGCTCGTCGATGGGCGAGGCGCCGCCCTGCTTGGCCAGGCGGTCGACGAACTGTTTCACCTGGCTGTCGGGCAGAGCGCCCATGAAGCCGTCCACGGGCCGGCCATCGACGAACGCGAACACGGCCGGGATCGACTGCACCCGCAGCTGGCCCGCGTAGGCGGGGTTGGCGTCGATGTCGACCTTGACCAGCTTCACAGCGCCCTTGGCGGCGAGCACGGCCTTCTCCAGGGCCGGGCCGAGCTGGCGGCACGGGCCGCACCACGTCGCCCAGAAGTCGACGATGACCGGCGTGGTCTTCGAGGCTTCCACGACGTCGGCGATGAAGCTCGCGTCGGTGGCGTCCTTGATCAGATCGGCGGCGGCCGGCGCGCCTTGGGTTTCCCCAATGAGGGTCATGCCCGAAAGTCCCCTGTCACTTGGTCTCTAACGTCCTTTTGCCAAGATGGTCGCAACAGGGGCCCGGCGCTAGTCGATGCGCGTCATCGCGGCGAAATCCACGATGATCGGCCGGACATCCAGTGCGGCCAGGAAGGCGCGGAACCCGTCGCGCGTGACCGTGGTCGTGGCGGTGTTGGTCAGCGGGTGGAAGTTGAGTCGGTCGGCCTCGGCCAGCGTCCGGTCCAGCACGAAGCGGACGCGGCGGTCGTTGTCGTTGATCAGGCCGAAGGCGGTCACCGAGCCCGGGGTGACGCCAAGGGTCTCGCCCATGAGCTCGGCGCTGCCGAACGAGAGGCGGGCCGAGCCGATCACCGTGTGAAGCCGCTTCAGGTCGATGCGGGCGCGCCCCTCGGCCGAGATCAGCCAGAGCTGGCCCTTGGCGTCCTTGAGGAACAGGTTCTTGGTGTGGGCGCCTGGGATCCGGGCCTTGATGTCCTCGCCCTCGTCCACGGTGAAGACGGCGGGGTGCTCATGCGTGACGGCCTGGATTCGGTGATCCGACAGGAACGCAAGAAGATCGTTGCAGCGCTTCATAGACCCCGTCATAACAAAGCTGCGCCGTGCGACGAATCGACCCTGGGCCACCGGGGCGACTTGACACCAACCGGTTGAAACCACGGCGCTTCTTTCTGACATACGCTTGTTAGGCGAATCGAGTCGCAGAGCGCTTGGCATTCATATATTGTTAAGTCTGAAGGTCGCCTCCGACATGTGGTGGGGGCCAGACGTTGGGGAAGACAAGATGAAGATTCGTACGCTTGCCGCGGCTTCCGCCGCGTTTGGTATCCTCGCTGCGGCCTCGGCCGCGAACGCCGCCGTCACGGTGAGCGACACGGTGCAGAATGACCTGTACGGCAGCACGCTTGCCGCCCACGGTCAGACGATGCTCTACGATTTCGACGGGATCGCGAACACGAACGTTTCGTTCTCGGGCGGCATCGAAGTCACGACGACGCCCGATCCGATCAACACCTCCGCTCCGCCGCCGCTTCCGCTCGCTGATGGCGGCGTGCCGGTCACGAGCGATGGCAACACGATCTACGTGGATCCGACCGACTATCTGTCGGTGCCGGCTGGCGGCTCCGCGACGTTCTCTGGCGAAAACGGTTACGCTCTGACCTCGTTCAGCTTCTACATGGGCTCGCCGGACTTCTTCAACAAGGTGACGTTCAACTTCCGCAACGGCACCTCCCAGATCCTCACCGGCGATCAGATTTGGGGCGGCTCGCCCGACGGCAATGGCGACCGGACGCTGGGCTACCGCGTCTATTACGATTTCGGCGGCATGGGCGTGAATTCGATCACCTTCGAATCTGCCCAAAACTCGTTCGAGTTCGACGGCCTCGCTGGCTCGCTGGCGGTTCCGGAACCCGGCACCTGGGCCCTGATGATCATGGGCTTCGGCGGCGCTGGCGCCATGCTCCGTCGACGCAAGGCGGCTCTGGCCTAAGCATACGCCTCTCGGGAACCTTCGGGTTTCCAGGGCAAAGGAACAGCCCCGGTCGCGCGAGCGGCCGGGGTTTTTCCATGTCTGGGGCCGAGCTCGTCCACTGGACGGACCGCCAGGGCCGCGCTTAAGGGTCTCGCGAGTAGCAAGAGCGAGGGTCCATGGAACTTGAGTGCTTCCCCACCACCGAGCGGCCCCCGGAAATCGTGCCGGGCCGCCCGCAGCGGGCCTGGATGGACGCCTTCACCGCACGGCATCCCTACCGGTGTCTGCCGCTCAACATGGCCAACTCGTCCGGCTGGGAAATCCTCTGCCCCGTCGCATTCACGGCCGAATGGAACGGCGGGCTGATGCAGTCCGACCTGACCCTTAAGCCGGATTACCCCAACCCGGACTTCCACCGGCTGGCCACCAGCCACTTCAGCCATGGCGTGCTGACGCTGCACCCCGGCTACCTGTTCCGCACGCCGCCCGGCTGGTCGATGATGGCCATGGGCCCGCCGAACCACGTGAAGGACGGGATTCAGCCGCTCGCCGGCGTGGTCGAGACCGACTGGCTGCCCTTTCCCTTCACGATGAACTGGATCTTCACCCGCCCCGGCCGGGTGCGGTTCGAGAAGGGCGAGCCCTTCTGCTTCATCACTCTGCTGCAGGACCACACGCTGCACGAGATCCAGCCGGTGATCCGCCGCATGGATTCCGACCCGGAGCTGCGCCACCAGTACGACGTCTGGGAGAAGCATCGCAGCGAGTTCAACCAGCGCATCTTCCGCGGCGACCCCGAAGCCACCAAGGAGGCTTGGCAACGCTACTACTTCAAGGGCGAGTACCCGGAGGAAGTGAAGGCGGACGCCCCGGAGGGCCACGTCAACAAGCGCCGGCTGAAGGCGCCGAAGTTCCGTTAGAACAGGGTCGGCGCAGGCGGGTCGGGCGACCTTAAAAAATGCCGCTTCGGCCCGCTTGCAAACGCAGAGGCCGTCTGCCATAAGGCCGCCTCTCGCATTTGGGGCTGACTATCGCCCCTACGGAGCGCGGGCGTAGCTCAGGGGTAGAGCACAACCTTGCCAAGGTTGGGGTCGGGCGTTCGAATCGCCTCGCCCGCTCCAAATTCAAGCTGATCGGCGATCCAGCGGCGGCCTTCGGGCCGCCGTTCGCACATCAGGCGCTGCGTATCCCGCGAGCGAGAACCTCGTCCACCAGTCCCGCGTAGAGGTCGTTCGTAAGGCTGAGGTCGTAGGCCAGCGCGCGCTCGCCGGGACGGACCGGCGCCTGCGCCTGGGCCAGCACCGCCTGCGCCAGGGCGTCCGGGTCGTCGCCATCGAAGAGCAGCCCATAGCGGCCCTCATCCAGCACCAGGGCGGCGTCCCCCGCCAGCCGCGAGGCCACCACCGGTGTTCCGGCCGCCAGAGCTTCGAGCAGGGCCAGGGACGAGGTCTCCCACCGCGACGGCAGGGCGAACACGGCCGCCCGCGACAGCCAGGCGAAGACATTGTCGGTCTCGCCCGCCAGCAGGAAGTCCTGATCCAGGCCCGCGGCCCGGGCCAGCCTCGCCAGCCGTTCCCGTTCCTCGTCCGCGCCGCCACCGATGATCGCCAGGCGCAGGCGGCGGCTGGCGCGCGCCCGGCCCATCGCCTCGATCAGCAGGTCGAAGTTCTTTTGCGGCCGCAGCCGCCCGATGCCCAGCACGACGGGGACCGGCTCCTCCAGCCACGGATGCGGCGCGGGGGCGCGGGAGAGCCGCGTCGCCTGGGCCTTGTCGACACCGTTCGGCAGCTCGGCTGCCCGTCCGGTCTCGATGGCGCGCGCGAACAGCGGCAGGCGCCGCAGCGCGCGGCCGACGACGACGATCCGCGCCGCGTCCCGCACAAGCGCCGCCATCCAGGCCAGGCGGAGCCGGCTCTTCAAGCCGTCATCCCGCGCCACCTCGTTGCTGATGCAGTAGATGCGGGCGATGTGGCGCAGGCCCTGGCAGGCCAGGAACGGCGTCCAGTGGCCCATGTTGCCCACCGACATCAGGACGCCGCCCGGCTGCTTCGAAAGCCAGGCGCGCAGCCGCAGGGCGGCGACGCCGCGTCCCAGCGCGCCCTCCCGCCCGGCCAGGATCTTCAGCCGGAACGGGCCTCGCACGGCTTCCTCGGCGAAGAACCCCTGGCCATAGCCGGCGACGAGGGTTGTCGGATGGTCCTGCGACAGCCGCTTTGCGAAATCAAGGGCGTTGCGCACCACGCCGCTCGAACGCAGGTCGTGGACATAAAGGTAGACGTGGCGCATCGGCGGCTCCGGCCCTGTGTCACGTGCGCTACCGGGTGATTGTAACAATCCGATGCTAGGGCCGCCGGATGGGGTATGACCGGCTCTACTTCCTCAAGAAGGCCTACGCGATCTATCCGGGGGTGCTGGCCCCCGTGAGCGGCGGCTTCCTGGCCGAGCATTATCGCCAGCGACGGGCGACGCGGGGGCCGTTGCGCGCCGCCCTGGACGCTGCCGTCGGCCTGGGCTTCCGCGCCTGGATCCCGTGGCGGGCCCGCAAGGTGCAGCGGAAGTTTGGCCTGGAGGAGAGCTGGCGGGCGCGGGCCATCGAGATCGCCCGGGCGCGGTTCGCCGACCCGCAGGACGTGGCTCTCTTCCGGATCGAGGAGGCCGCGGCGCTGGACGGCTATATCCGCCGCTTCGAGGACGCGGCGCTCAACAAGCGCATCAATCCTCTCGGCTGGACCGCGGGCTGCGCCCTGGCCGACAAGGCGCTGTTCTACGACCGGTGCCGGGCCGCCGGTCTGCCGCATCCCGAGATCGTGGCCATCGTCGCGCGGGATCGGCTGGCGCCCGGCGCCGATCCAGCGGGCCGCGAGCTGGTCGCCAAGCCGGCGTACGGCGAAGGCGGCGACGGCCTGACCCTGCTGGGCGCCTTCGCGGACGCCGCCGACCTGGCCGCGCGGCTGCCCGCGACCCTCAAGACGGCGCGCGGGACCCTGGTGGTTCAGCCGCGCATAGCCACCCATCCGGCCCTGTCCGACCTCGCGCTGGACGCCCTGCCCACCGTCCGGGTCGTGACCATCCTGGACGAGGCGGGCGTCCCCGAGGTCGTCAGCGCGACGTTCCGCTTCGCCTCCGATCCCGCGGCCCGCGTGGACAACATGAAGGCCGGCGGCCTGATCTCGTCAGTCGACCTAGAGGATGGCGCCTTGGGTCTCGCCTGCAAGGGCTATGGCGGGGGCGATCATGAAAGACATCCGGTGACGGGCGCCCCGATCCTGGGCCGCAGGCTCCCCGACTGGACGGGCGTGAAGGCGCTGGCCGTGCGGGCCCATGCGGAGGCCTTCGCCGACTACGCCCTCATCGGCTGGGACATCGCCATGACGCCGGAGGGCCCGCTGCTGATCGAGGGCAACGGCAAGCCCGGTGTCCTGATGCCCCAGCGCGCCGCGCGCCGGGGCCTGGGCGAGGGCCGCTATGGCGAGCTGCTCGCTCATCATCTTGCCAACAAAGCGTAGCGGAGACGTCACGCCGGGCCGGTACGTCAGTACAGGAAGGCCCGTCGTCCCGGAGTCGGCCATGGGGAGCCGACCGCTCGCCGGTCCACGGATGTGGGAGAATCCGATGAGCCGTCACCCGACGCCGCGAAGCATTCCGGCGAGCCTCAAGCGCGCCCTCCGGATCCTGTTCATCGCCAAGCACGCCCGCTGGGAGGGCGGCTTGCACCCGGAAGACGGGACCCACGCCACCTATCACCGCGAGATGCGCTCCACGCTGGAGGCGATGGGCCTGAACCTGATGCTGGCCGACGACTACCGGGTGCTGTTCGACGAGCCGCTGGTGGACTTCGTCTTTCCGCTCCTGAACCGCGGCGGCTTCCTCAACTCCGAGATGATGCTGCCCCTCCTCTGTGAGCGGCAGGGCGTCCCGTACCTGGGCGCCAGCCCGATCCTGCGCGGCCTGGCCGACGACAAGCATCTCAGCAAGCGCGCCGCCCTGGCCCGGGGTATCCCGACCGCGCCGTGGGCCATCTTCCGCCAGGGCGCGCCGGTCGAGCAGGCGCAGGTCCCGACAGCCGAGCGCTATGTGATCAAGCCGAACGCCAGCTCGGCCAGCTGGGGCGTCGGCGACGCCTACGACTGGGCGGGCGTCCAGTCCGCGGTCATCCGCCTGCAGGAGGAGGGCCACGACGCCCTCGTCGAACCTTTCATCGCGGGCCACGATATCGAGGTCTCGGTCGTCACCGTCGACGGTGCGCCGGTGATCCTGCCGACCCACATCGTCGAGCAGGCCGATCCGGCCCTGCTGCGCACCTACCAGGAGAAGCGCAACCTCACCGCCGGCCAGGCCTACGAGATCCGGCCCCTGGCTGACCCGCAGGTGCTGGCGGTCGTCGAAGAGCGGGCCCGCGAGATGATGCGGGAGTTCACGCCCTTCGACTACGGGCGGTTCGAGTTCCGGATCGACGTGACCACGGGCGCGATCCAGTTCCTGGAGGTGAACCTCAACTGCAATCTCTGGTCCCGGAAGACCATCTCCATGGCGGCCGCCCAGATCGGCTGGAGCCACGGCGAGTTGATCGAGACCATCCTGGCCGAGAGCCTGCGCCGCCAGGGCCTCTTGGGACAGCGGCTCGATGTCGCGGCCTGACGTCCCGCCGTTCACGGCGATCGTGCTGGCCGCCCAGCGGGACGGGCGCGTCGATCCCCTGGCCGCCGAGGCGGGCGTGGCGAACAAGAGCCTGGCGCCGATCCAGGGGGCGCCGCTGGTCCGCCACGTGGTCGACGCCCTGCTCGCGACGCCCAGCCTCACCCGGATCCGCATCGTCGTGGAGCCGCAGGCTGAAGCGGCCATCGCCGAGGCCATGCCCCGCGGCGCGCCGGTGGACTTCGTGACCGCCGCCGACAACCTGGCCGACAGCGTCCATGCCGCCGCGGTCGGGGTCGGCGGCCCGATGCTCATCACGACGTCGGACAACGTGCTGCTGACGCCGGGCGCGGTGCGGGCCGTGCTGGCCCAGCTGGCGGGCGGGGCGGACGTGACCCTGGCCGTGGCGACGCGGGCCGCGGTGCTGGCCGCGCATCCGGAAGGACAGCGCCGGTTCTACCGCTTCGCCGACGACGCCTATTCCAACTGCAACCTCTACGCCCTGGCCGGCGCCGGCGCGCTGCGGGCGGCGGAGAGCTTTCGCAGCGGTGGGCAGTTCGCCAAGAAGCCGCTGCGGATGATCGCCGCGCTGGGGCCCGTCAACCTGGCCCTGATGCTGCTGGGACGGCTGACCCTGCGCGGCGCGCTCCGACGGGTTTCCCGCGGCTTCGGGCTGCGGGTCGAACCGGTGGTGCTTGCGGACGGATCGCACGCCATCGACGTGGACAACGCCCGCACCTACGCCTGCGCCGACGCCTTGCTGGCGCGCCGGCGGCAGGCGTTGGCCGCTTAACCCAGCCCGAAGTTCGAGAGCCAAGCGTAGAGGACCGACTCGCGGCGCTCCGCCGTCTGGATGTCGGTCATCAGGGTCGCGAGGCGTCCCTTGCCGTTGTCGCGGGCGGCGATGACCGACTGGTTGTAGGCGCGGATGTTGCTGGGGCCGACCGGGGCGGGCGGCGGCGGCGGCGCGGGGCGGGCGGCGGCGGCCTTACCGCGAGCCCCGCCCTTGGCGGCGGTCTGGACCGGCGCGGCGGGGGCGGATCCCGGCGGGCCGACTTCCGAGGCGCGGACATAGCCCGTCTGGCCGCCCACATCGACTTCCCACCAGCCGCCGTCGGCGGCGGCCACCTTGGCCTGCAGGGCGCTGCCGACGGGCAGGCTCTTCACGGGCGCGGCGGACGCCACCGGCGCCGAGCGGACGACGGCCGCCTTCACCGTCACCAGGGCCGGCGGGGCCGCGGCCGGGGCGGTGGACGGCGCCTCGCCCGACGCGCCCGCGCCCGAGCCCTTGGGCATCGACAGCTTGGTCACCGCCGGCGCCGCGGCATAGGCCGGCGCCTGGGAGCCCAGGACCTCGGCCTCGGACGTGCCGTCCGTCATGGCCCGGCCCTGGGTGAAGGTCTTGGCCATGCCCGTATGCTGCTCGACCACGCCGCCGGTGAGGTCGATGTCCTTCTTGAGCGCGCTGGTCAGCTCGGTGCGCTCGCGTCGGATCGCCTTGCGATCCTTGTCGTTGCTGGCGGTGGCCAGGCGGTTGTTGATGTCGGTGAGCTGCGCCGAGCGGCACTCCACCAAGGCCGCGCCGTTGTCGGCGATGGACCGGCTCACGGCCAGCTGCCGGCCGGCGTCCTGGTCGATGTTGAACGAGGCCTTCTTCAGGTCGCCGCCCGCCTCCTGCTCCTTGAGCTTGGCGTAGGCGTCGGCGGTGGCGACGATGGCCACCAGCACGGCGAGCGCGGCATAGGCCTTCATGCTGTCGCCGCCGCTGCCGCCGAAGCCGCCGTAGCCGCTGACGCCCGGCACATTGAGGCCCATGGCGCCGGTCAGCATGTCCTGGCCGAACATCAGCGAGGCGCCGCCGGATGGAGCCTGGCCGCCACCCGCCTGCTGCTGCGCCGCGCTCTGCATAGCCATGCCGCCCACGGCGCCCATCAGGTTGCCCATGCCGCCCAGGCCGCCGCCGAAGCCGCTGCCGAAGCCGCCGCCGCCGCGTCCGAACCCGCCGCTGGCCACGCCCTTGGCCAGCACCATGGCGCCGGTCTTCAGACCCTCGCCGATGGCGGCGCTCATCTTCGACTTCTTGAGGTCGTCGTACTCCTTGTCGAGCTTCTGCAGCGGCGCCCGCTGGGCCGCGCAGGCATTGAGCACCGCGTCCTTGCCGCCCTTGCCCTGGGCCATGACCGGCTGCACCGTCAGGCTGAGCAGCGCGACAGCGCTGACCGCCATACGCAGGCGGCGTGCGTTGCGAAGCGTTTCCATCGTCGTCCCCCGTCTTCCCGTCGTCTAGCTTTCGGCCCCGAGCCGTTCCAGTTCGCCGCGAGCGTCCTGGTCGCCGGCCGCAAGCGCCTTGCGGTAGTAGTCGATCGCCTTCTTCCGGTCGGCGCGCACGCCCTGGCCGGTCTCGTACATGATGCCGAGGTTTCGCATGGCGAGCGCGCTGCCCCGGTCGGCGGCGGCCTGGAACAGCCGCACCGCCTCGGCCGGATTGGCCCGCACGCCCGCCCCACGCGCGGTCATGCTGCCTAGGCCAAGATAGCCGCGGGCGTCACCGGCGTTTGCGGCCAACCGATAGTATTCTGCGGCGCGCGCATAGTCCTGCGGTAGTCCGCTACCGCTTTCGAGCATGACGGCCAGGCTGGACATCCCCTCGCTGTTGCCGGCCTCGGCGGCGCGTTGGTACCAGGTGGCCGCCTGGACCTCGTCCTTGGCCACCGCCTCGCCGTCCTCGTAGGCGTAGCCCAGGCGCACCATGGCGTCGGTGTCGCCGGCCACGGCCGCCCGCTCGTAGAGGGTGAACGCCCGCCGCGGATCGCGCGGCACGCCCTGGCCGCGCTCGTAGAGGTCGCCGAGCTGGGCGATTGAAGGACCGTCGCCGGCGTCCACCGCCTTCTGCAGCCATCCGGCCGCTTGGCGCGGATCCTGGGCCACGCCGCGGCCGCGCAGATAGGCCTCGGCCAGCATGCCCATGGCGGTGGCCGAGCCCTTGTCGGACGCCTTCTGCAGCCAGCCGAACCCGTCGCGTTCGTCCTTGGCTGTGCCGAAGCCGTTCAGGCGGCACAGGGCCCAGTTGACCATGCCGCCCGAATGGCCGGCGTCGGCGGAGGCCTTGAACCAGCGCGCGGCGGCGGCGGCGTCCTTGGGCGCGCCCTTGCCCGTGAGCGACATGACGCCGAGGTTGTACATGGCCGCGCCGTTGCCGGCCTTGGCGGCGGTGTTCCAGTCGCGGGCGGCGGCGGCGTAATCCCCGCGGGCGAAGGCCTCGCGGGCGCTGACCACCAGGTCCTGCCCGGGCTGGGCCGAGCGCGACGCCACCTGGAACGAGCCGGCGGGCAGTCTCTCGAGCGCCCGGATCCGGTTGGCGGCGAGCTTGCGGAAGGAGCCGGTGATCTCGCCGCGGTCCTGGGCCTCCATATAGGCCCTGAAGTCGGCCGGATCGTCCGAATCCTTGACCGTGTTCCAGAAGACCTGGTCCTTCTCCCACTTGATCTTGGTGAGGTCGGCGCCGCTGGCCGCGGCGGACTTGACCGGACCGTTGGGGTCGAAGCTCCAGTGCACATTGGGCCAGATGCCCTGCAGGTCGGGCGTCTGCTCGCCCTCGGTCATCCGCTCGACCTCGGCCTGCACGTAGCTGGGCAGCTCGCCTACGGTGATGCCGGGCCGGGTGAGGGCCTGGGTCAGGGCGATGGCGAACGGGCTGTTGGCGGCCCCGCCCGCGCCGTCCTGGGCCACCTGGCCGGGCCCGGCAGCCATCAGGGTGACGACGGCGACGCTGGTAGGGCCGGTCTCGCGGGCGAGGCCCCGGCTGTTGCCGCCGATGCTGCGGGTGGCGGTGGGATTGTTGCGGCAGGCGTCCAGGATGATCAGGCGCACGGCCTTGGCGCCCATCATCGCCTGGCCCAGGCGGGCGGACTCGACGGAGGTGCCGGTCAGGGCCGACTTGTTCGTGCTGAGGGCGTCCTTGGGAAGCAGGTAGTTGACGCCATCGATCATCGCGCCGTGGCCGGCGTAGTAGATGACCGCCGCCTCCGAACCCTTGGCGTCCTCCTCGAACTCGCCCAGGCCCTCGATCAGCTGGTTGCGGTTGGGGTCCGTCAGCACCTTCACCTGGAAGCCCAGCTTCTGCAGGGTGGTCTGCACCAGCCGGGCGTCCTTGGCCGGGTTCGCCAGGCTCGGGACCTTGTCGTACTTGGAGACGCCGACGATGAGGGCGACGCGCTGGGCCGCCCAGGCCCCGTTGACCGCCACGACGTTGATCACGACCGCCGCGAACACCGCCTTCCAGCGGCGCTTCGGCCAACGGCCGACACGGGGCGACGACGCCCTACGCATGACTTCCACCCTCCAGCCCAACCTTCACAGTACCCGAAAATCCGATACGGCGCCGCTTGCAAACGGCAAGCCGGCGGATTCGCGGAACATTCTCTTTATTCGTTGGAAGGGCGCGCTTGGAGGCGCCGGGCGTGCGGGTCGATGTCGCGCCTTCCCTCCGTCGCCGGGCGGCGGGGGGAAAGCGTCGGCCTCAGCGCCGGGGTTCGGGGTACTGAACCCGCGGCTTCAGGTTCTCGATGACGGCGCGGGCGTCGAAGGCCCGGACGTCGTCGGCGGGCTTGGCCCCCTTCTGCATCACGATCTCGGCCGAGGCCTCGAAACGCTCGACGGTGCGGACATCGACGCGGTCGGCCCAGAAGGGGTCGCCCCAGAAGGGATCCCAGCCGCGCCAGCCATAGCCGCTGCCGTAATACCGCCACGACGGCCGCCAGAAGCCGTAGGATCCGTACCAGGGCCGGTAGAAGGGATCGGGCTCGACGTAGGTCTGGGTCTTCTTGTCGGTGTCGCGGTCGACGATGGCGAACCAGTCGTAGCCGCTCTCGACCGTCAGCTCGGCGGCGCGGAAGAGGAGATACCCCTCCACCGTCTCGCGGCTGGTCAAAGAGTTGCCCATGAAGTTCACGCGATAGCGGTTGGGCTCCAACCGGATCTCGGAATAACCCCCGGCGGTCGACTGCCCCTTGACGTTGGGCTGGTAAGGCGTCGGCGTCGCACAGGCGGCGAGCCCGGCCGACAGGGCCAGGGCGACGACGAAAGCGGCTGATTTCCTTGACATTGTCGGATCTCGAACTCGAACAGCCCCTCTTGGGCGAACTTATATTTCACAACACTTCGCCGCAATTGTGGTTGCGGCGTATCAATCAGCCCGTCACCGCCAGCACATAGACGAGGCGGCCGAGGGCTCCGAACAGCAGTACGGCGACGGCCAGGGCCTGGATCAGGAAGCCGGCCTCGCGCTTCTTGGGGTCGGCCACATAGCCCAGCTGGTAGACGATGCGGCCCACGATCCAGGCCAGCCCGATCACGGCCGCCCAGAGATCGCTCCAGTAGACGGCAAACAGCCAGAGGGGCACGAGAAACAGCGGCAGCCATTCCAGGGTGTTGTGGTGCGCGCGGATCGTACGCTCCAGCACGGGATCGCCGGTCATCGTCGGCGCCTGGATCCCGCACTTGGCGCGGGCCTTGCCCACCTGGAGCCCCATCCAGAAGTAGACCAGCAGCGCCAGCAGGCTGACGATCGCGACGTAGGCGTGACTTTGCATGAGGCCTCCCGAGCCCGCGGCGAACAAGCGCCGCCGTTGCCGCGACAGTGGCGCCTTATGCGTCCCGGGGGAACCGATTGGATCGCGCCGCGCGTTCTACGGGGCGAACAGCCCTTGGGAGACTGCCGATGGACGTCGAATCCACGGCCATCCAGGCCATCGACTACGACCAGGACCACGAGAAGCTGCTCGTCCGCTTCGCCAGCGGCGAGCGCTACATCTATGTGGGCGTGCCGGGCGAGGTGCATCGCTCGTTCCTGGACGCGGACTCAAAGGGCCGCTTCTTCCAGGCCGAGATCCGCGACCAGTACCCTTACAACCGGCTGGAAACCTAACCGCTGCGCTTGTCGCGCTTGGCGGCCACGCGCAGGCGCAGGGCGTTGAGCTTG
Organism: Phenylobacterium sp. RIFCSPHIGHO2_01_FULL_69_31; assembly: GCF_001824475.1. Taxonomy (GTDB): domain Bacteria; phylum Pseudomonadota; class Alphaproteobacteria; order Caulobacterales; family Caulobacteraceae; genus Phenylobacterium. Next base: position 191,603 of record NZ_MHXN01000014.1, read on the forward strand.
ATGAAGCCCGCCGCGTCGCGGTGGTCGTAGGCGACCTTGCCCTCTTCGAAGGTGACCAGCTCCTGGTCGTACAGCGAATAGGGGCTGGTGCGGCCGATCACGGTCACGCCGCCCTTGTAGAGCTTCACCCGCACCTGGCCGGTGACGTTCTTCTGCGAGAGGTCGATGGCCGCCTGCAGCATCTCGCGCTCGGGGGCGAACCAGAAGCCGTTGTAGATGAGCGATGCGTACTTCGGCATCAGCTCGTCCTTCAGGTGCATGGCCCCGCGGTCGAGGGTGATCGATTCCATGCCGCGGTGGGCGTGGAGCAGGATCGTGCCGCCGGGGGTCTCGTAGACGCCGCGCGACTTCATGCCGACGTAGCGGTTTTCCACCAGGTCGAGGCGGCCGACGCCGTTGTCGTGGCCCAGCTGGTTCAGCTTGGTCAGCAGCGCGGCCGGCGACAGCTTCTCGCCGTCGATGGCCACGGGATCGCCGTTCTCGAAATCCATGGTGAAGACGGTCGGCTTGTCCGGCGCATCCTCGGGGCTGATCGTGCGCTGGTGGACGAACTCGGGCGCTTCGACCGCCGGGTCCTCGAGCACCTTCCCCTCAGAGGAGGAGTGCAGCAGGTTGGCGTCGACGCTGAACGGCGCCTCGCCGCGCTTGTCCTTGGTGATCGGGATCTGGTGCTTCTCGGCGAAGTCCAGCAGCGCCTCGCGGCTCTTGAAGTCCCACTCGCGCCAGGGCGCCACCACGTGGATGTCGGGCTCCAGGGCGTAGTAGGCGATCTCGAAGCGGACCTGGTCGTTGCCCTTGCCGGTCGCGCCGTGGGCCACCGCGTCGGCGCCGATCTTCCGGGCGATCTCGATCTGCTTCTTGGCGATCAGGGGCCGGGCGATCGAGGTGCCGAGCAGGTACTGGCCCTCGTAGACCGTGTTGGCGCGGAACATCGGGAAGACGTAGTCGCGGACGAACTCCTCCCGCACGTCCTCGACGAAGGCGTATTCCGGCTTCACGCCCAGGGTGATGGCCTTGTGACGCGCCGGCTCGACCTCCTCCCCCTGGCCCAGGTCGGCCGTGAAGGTCGCCACCTCGGCGCCCAGCTCGGTCTGCAGCCACTTGACGATGGTGGAGCTGTCGAGCCCGCCGGAATAGGCGAGGACGACCTTCTTGATGTCGGCCATGGGGTTGGGAGCCTTCGGAGAGAAGCGGAGACGTCGCGCCTTTAAGGGCAGGCGGCCCGAGGGTTCAAGGCGAAACCACGCCCTCGTCCTCCAGCGTGCGCAGACTGCCTCGCAGCCATGTCAGGCACACCACGGCGAACAGCCCCGCCAGCAGGGCGCGCGTGAGGAAGAGGATGACCGCCGACTGCAGGTCGTGGACCGCCAGCCGCGACAGGGCCGACAGCGCAAGGCCCAGCACCAGCGGCGTGCCGAACATCGCGCCCAGGGCGACGTTGCGGGCCAGCCGCCAGGTGGGACGGCCATCCTTGCCCCACTGCATCGGCATCCTCGCGTCGGCCGGCACGCGCTTCAGCGCGCCCCGGCTGGTGGAGGCGATCAGGGCCATGGCGACGATCCACAGGCCGTCGGCGATGAAGTGCAGGGCGGTGAGCATCTAGACGGTGACCTGGGTCCCCATCTCGACCACGCGGCCCGGCGGGATCTTGTAGAAGTCGGTCGGGTTGGCGGCGTTCTTCATCAGGAAAATGAACAGCTTGTCCTGCCAGAGCGGCATGCCCGATTGGGCGGAGGGGACCACGCTGCGCCTCCCTAAGAAGAACGACGTGGCCATGATGTCGAACTTCAGCCCCTGCTTGCGGCACAGGCCCAGGGCCTTGGGCACGTTCGGCTGCTCCATGAAGCCGTAGCCGATGATGACCTTCTTGAAGTCCTCGTTCACCGGCTCGATCCGCACGCGGTTGTCGTCGCTGACCCGCGGCGTCTCGGCGGTGTGCACCGACAGGATAATGTTCTTCTCGTGCAGCACCTTGTTGTGCTTGAGGTTGTGCATCAGCGCGACCGGGGCGGTGTCCGGATCGCTCGTCAGGAAGATCGCCGTGCCCGGCGCCCGGTGCGGCGCGCGCGCCTTGAGGATGTCGGCAAGCTCAGTGAGCGAAACGCTGTCGCGCCGCGTCTTGTCGGTGAGGATCTGGGCGCCGCGGGTCCAGGTCCACATGATCACCACCAGGGCCGCGCCCAGGACGAGGGGCAGCCAGGCGCCGTCGAAGAACTTCAGGAGGTTGGACGTGATGAAGACCACGTCCAGGGCGCCGAAGGCGAGCGAGGCGCCCGCAGCCTGCCAGACCGGCCGCTTCCACATGTACCGCACGATGTAGAAGAACAGCAGGGTGTCGACGAACATCGAGCCGGTGACCGCGATGCCGTAGGCCGAGGCCAGGTTCGACGAGGTGCGGAACATCACCAGCAGCACCAGGACGCCCACCAGCAGGAAGGTGTTCACCTGCGGGACATAGATCTGGCCGGCCTGGGTTTCGGACGTCCGCCGGATGTCGATGCGCGGGAACAGTCCGAGCGATACCGCCTGCTGGGTCATGGAGAAGGCGCCGGTGATCACCGCCTGGCTGGCGATGATGGCGGCCAGGGTCGCCAGCAGCAGGACGGGCCAGTAGGCGACCTCGGGGATCATGTCGAAGAAGGGGTTGGCGCGGGACTCCGGGTGCGCCAGCACCAGGGCGCCCTGGCCGAAGTAGTTCAGGACCAGGGCCGGCAGGCAGAGGCCCAGCCACGCCACGCGGATCGGTCCTTTCCCGAAGTGCCCCATGTCGGCGTACAGCGCCTCGGCGCCGGTCACCGCCAGGAAGACGCTGCCCAGGATGATGAAGCCCAGAAAACCGTTGTCGATCAGGAACATGACGCCGTAGTGCGGCGACACGGCGCGCAGGATCGAGAAGTCGTCCGAAATGTGGAGCAGGCCGAGGCCGGCCAGGGTCAGGAACCACACGGCGGTTATGGGCCCGAAGAACCTGGCCATGCTGGCCGTGCCGCGCGACTGCACCAGGAACAGGCAGATCAGGATGAACGCCGAGATCGGCAGCACCAGGTCGCCGGCGCGCGCCGGCACGCCCGGCGCGTCCCTGAGCCCCTCCACGGCGCCCAGCACCGAGACCGCCGGCGTGATGATGCCGTCGCCGTAGAACAGCGCCGCGCCGAGGACTCCCAGGAAGAAGATGATCCGCGAGCGCCCGCCGGGGCTGACCCGCTGGGCCAAGGCCATCAGGGCCAGGGTGCCGCCCTCGCCCTTGTTGTCGGCGCGCATCAGGAAGACGACGTACTTGATCGTCACGATCAGGATCAGGGCCCAGGTGATCAGCGAGACCACGCCCAGGACGGCCATCTCGCCGCCGCCGCCGCCGCGGCTGTGCCCCAGGGCCTCGCGCATGGCGTAGAGCGGGCTGGTGCCGATGTCGCCGAACACCACGCCGACGGACCCGAGCGCCAGCGCCCAGAATCCTTCCTTCTTCGAGCCGTGCCCGTTCTGGGATTGCGACGTGTCTTCGGACGCCTTTTGAGCGTCGACCGACGGATCAGCCATCCAATATCTCCGAAGGGTCCCGAAAGACCCTCGTTCGCGGCCCGATGCCGTCGCGGCGGGCGCGAATACACCCAATCCGAACGGCGTACAATCGCACGACCTCCGTCGCAGGTGTCGCAGCCCAGCTTGCGCCTTGAACGGGGCGACTGTCGCTCTAGTTTCGACGCGAACGGTTCGGGGGCCCGGAATGGATCGAAAACTGGCGCTCGTGACCGGCGCGTCGGCAGGCATCGGGGCCGCCTTCGCCCGTATCCTGGCCAGCCACGGGTACGACCTGGCGCTCACCGCCCGACGGATCGAGCGCCTGGACGCCCTGGCCGAGGAGATCCGGCTGCGCTGGGGCGTCCAGACCCTGACGGTGGCCGCCGACCTCGCCGAGCCCGAGGCGCCGGGCGACATCCTGGACCACCTGACCGCGCACGGCCGCACCGTGGACTGCCTGGTGAACAACGCCGGCTACGGCCTGCCCGGCGGCTACGGCGAGACGCTCTGGAAGGACCAGGCCGCCTTCATCCAGGTCATGACCACGGCGTCCTGCGAACTGGCGCACCGGGTGCTGGGCGGAATGCGGCAGCGCCGGTTCGGGCGGATCGTCAACGTCGCCTCCCTGGCGGGGCTGGTCCCGCCGGCGGCCGGCCACACGCTCTACGCCGCGTCGAAGGCGTTCCTGGTGCGGTTCTCCCAGAGTCTGCACCTGGAAGTCGCCGGGGACGGCGTTCACGTCTCGGCCCTGTGCCCGGGCTTCACCTGGTCCGAATTCCACGACGTGAACGGCACCCGTGAGCTGGCCAGTTCGTCCACGCCGGCCTGGCTCTGGATGGGCGCCGACGAGGTCGCCGCGGCGGGCTACGAGGCGGTGGAGGCCAACCGCGCCGTCTGCGTTCCTGGTGCGCCCAACAAGGCCATCGCCGCCATCGCGAAGGCCGTGCCGGAGGACTGGGTCCTGGGCCTGATGGCGTCGCAGGGCAGCCGCTTCCGCAAGCTCTAGTGCCCGTAGGGGTTGGCGACGCCGGGGCGGATGAAGCCGGTGGTGCTCTCGGCGAAGCCGGCCAGGATGAACTGGATCGCCAGGGCGCAGAGGATCAGCCCCAGAACCCGGACCACGATGGTCAGGCCGATCCGGCCCAGGATCCTGGTGATGATCGGCGTCGCCAGGAACGACAGGAAGGTGGCCAGCGCCACCCCGCCGATGACGCCCACGCCGATGGCGGCGCCCTGCAGGCCGAAGCTGCGGGCCTGGCTGGCATAGATCACCACGGTGGAGATCGCGCCCGGACCGATCAGCAGCGGCATGGCGAAGGGCACGATCATCCGCTCGAACCGCTTGCGGACATAGGCGCGCCCCGTGACGACCGGCGCGTCCGCGGCCTCGGTGAAGGTGGCGGTGAAGTCGTCGCGGGCCATCTCCAGCCCCAGCAGGAACAGGATGATGCCGCCGGCGATGCGGAACGCGGGCAGCGAGATGCCGAAGAACTCCAGCAGGCTGAGGCCCGAGAAGTAGAACAGCGTCAGGAAGCCCAGGACGAAGAGCGAGATGTAGAGCGAGATCCACGCCCGATCGCGCGATTTCGCGCCGGCCGTCGCGGCGGCAAACAGCGGGACGTTCCCGACCGGGTCGATCAGGGCGAACAGGGCGACGAAGAAGTTGACCGCGAACTCGGCCTGGCTCATGTCAGGGTCTTAGCCCAATTCGAAGACGGCGGGCCACCCTGCCGCCCAACCCGGAGCCAGAACCATGGCCGCCGCAACCGTGCTCGCGCAACCGTCCGTGAAGGCCGATCCGCGCCTGATCATTCCGCTGGACCTGCCCTCGGTGGCCGAGGCGCGGGCGATGGTCGAGGCCCTGGGCGAGGCCGTCGCCTTCTACAAGGTCGGCCTGGAGCTGTTCGCCGGCGGCGAGGGCATGACCCTGGCCCGCGAGCTGAAGGCGGCCGGCAAGCAGGTGTTCCTGGACTGGAAGCTGCACGACATCGGCACCACGGTGCAGCGCGCGACCGCGGTGCTGGCCGGCTCGGGCTGCGACTTCCTGACGGTGCACGGCGAGCCCCAGGTGATGGCCTCGGCGGTGCGGGGCCGGGGGGCGTCGAACCTCAAAATCCTCGCCGTGACCGTGCTGACCAGCCTGACGGACGAAGACCTGATCGAGACCGGCTACCACGAGACCGCCCGCGCCCTGGTCGAGCGCCGCATCCACCAGGCCATTGCCGCCGGCTGCGACGGGGTGATCGCCAGCCCGCACGAGGCCGAGCTGGCGCGCAAGCTCGGCGGCAAGGACTTCCTCGTGGTGACCCCGGGCGTACGCCCCGACTGGGCCGCCAAGAACGACCAGGCGCGCGCCGCGACACCCTCCGACGCCCTGAAGGCCGGCGCCAGCCACATCGTCTGCGGCCGTCCCATCACCGCCGCCAACGATCCCCAGGCCGCCGCCCGGCGCGTGGCGGCGGAGATGCTAGGGGTTTAACGAGCCGCTTCCTCCCCGTCGGGGGAGGCGGCCCGAAGGGAAGGGGGGTCTCCAGGGCCGTTGAAGACCCCCTCAGTCGGCATTCGCCGACAGCTCCCCCGACGGGGGAGCAATCAAAAATCCACCGCGATGCCCTTGCGCTCCCAGTCGCCAAAGCGGGTGGGCTCGGGGCCCTTGGGGCCGCCTTCTTCATAGGCGCGGGCGGCCTCAGCCTCGGCGGCGTGGCGGGCGGCGGCCTCTTCCAGGGCGCGGCGGGCGGCGGGCGTCAGCGCCTTGTCGGGGGCGGCGTTGGGCGGGAGATCGTCCATGCCCTTGATCTAATCCCTTGCGCGCGCCGGCCCAAGAGGGCACGCCGCCGCCGTGACTTCGACCGATACGCCTGAAGACGTCCGCGGCCTGCCCGCACGCGCCGCCGCCCTCGACCTCCTGACCACCGCCCTGTCGCGGCGGGCGGGTCTGGACGAAGGGCTTTCGCACCCGGCCCTCGCGGCGCTGGAGCCGCGGGACCGCGCTTTCGCCCGCGCCCTGGTGATGGCCACCCTGCGCTGGCTGGGACCCATCGACACCGCCCTGCAGGCGCGACTGAAGAAGGCGCCGCCCGAGCGGATCGTGAACGTGCTGCGCCTGGGCGCGGCCCAGCTGCTGGTGCTGAAGACGCCGGCGCACGCGGCGGTGGGGGCGACGGTCGATCTGGCCGCCGCCCAGAAGGGCGGGGCGGCGCTGAAAGGACTGGTCAACGCCGTGCTGCGCGGCCTGACGCGCGAGCCGCCGAACCTCGACGATCCCGACCTGATGGCGCCCACCTGGCTGGCCGCACGGTGGCGTGCCGCCTATGGCCCGGACAACGCCGCCGCCATCGCCGCCCTGATCGGCGCGGAGCCTGCGACCGATGTGACGCCCAAGGCTGACGCGGGCGACCTGGCGTCCGCGCTGGAGGCCGAGCCCCTGCCGGGCGGCAGCCTGCGCGTGGGGCTGAAGGGCGAGGTCTCGACGTGGCCCGGCTTCGCCGAAGGCCGCTGGTGGGTGCAGGACGCCTCGGCCGCCATCCCCGCGCGGCTACTGGGGGTGAAGGCCGGAGAGACTGCGCTGGACATGTGCGCCGCGCCGGGTGGCAAGACGCTACAGCTCGCCGAGGCGGGCGCGAAGGTAACCGCCCTCGACCGCTCGGCCGGCCGCATCAAGCGGGTGTCCGAGAACCTCGCCCGCACCGGGCTCACCGCCGAGGTGGTGGTCGCCGACGGTGCGGACTGGAGCGACGGGCGGACCTTCGACGGCGTGCTGCTGGACGCGCCCTGCTCGGCCACCGGCACCTTCCGCCGCCACCCCGACATGCTGTGGGTGGCGAGCCCGGCGGACATCCCCAAGCTCTCCAGCGTCCAGACCCGGCTGCTGGCCAGCGCCGCCAGGCGGGTGAAGCCCGGCGGCCGGCTGGTCTACTGCGTCTGCTCGCTGGAGCTGGAGGAGGGCGAAGGCCAGGTGGCTACCTTCCTGTCGCGCCATCCCGACTTCGCCCTCGAGCCGATGACGCCCGGCGAAGGCGGGGCGCCCGAGGCCAGCCTGCGCGCGGACGGGACCCTGCGGATCCTGCCGCAACATCGCGCGGGCGGGACGGACGGCTTCTACGTCGCCCGGATGAGGCGGCAGGCGTGAGCGCGGCGTCATGGGCCTTCGCTGCCACGCGTGATTGGCAGTAGGGCCCGCATCAGGCTAAGCGGAACCATGGCCAGCAGGACCATCATCGCCCCTTCGATCCTCGCCTCCGACTTCGCGCGGCTGGGGGAGGAGGTTGCCGCCATCGAGGCCGCCGGCGCCGACTGGGTGCATGTGGACGTGATGGACGGCCACTTCGTGCCGAACATCACGATCGGGCCGGACGTGGTGAAGGCGCTGCGGCCACATGCCAAGATCCCGTTCGACTGCCACCTGATGATCGCCCCGGCCGACCCGTATATCGAGGCCTTCGTGAACGCCGGGGCCGACTACGTCAGCGTCCACCCCGAGGCGGGGCCACACCTGAACCGGACGCTGAAGCAGATCCGCAAGCTGGGGGCGAAGGCCGGCGTGGTGTTCAACCCCTCGACCGACCCGTCGGTGATCCAGTGGATGATGGACGAGATCGACCTGATCCTGGTCATGTCGATCAACCCGGGCTTCGGCGGCCAGACGTTCATGCACTCCCAGCTTCGCAAGATCGAGGCGCTGCGGAAGATGATCGACGCCGAGGGCCGGGACATCCCGCTCGAGGTGGACGGCGGGGTCACGCCTGAGACCGCGCCCCTGTGCATCGCCGCGGGGGCCACGGCCCTGGTGGCCGGAACCGCCGTCTTCCGCGGCGGGGCGGAGCTTTACGCCGCCAACATCGCCGCCCTCCGGGGCTGAGCCGCCCTTGGCCGGGCTCCGCGCGCCACCGCTTCCCGGCCGCCACCTGGCGCGGGCCCTGGTCGTCGGCGGCGGGCGGATCCTGACGGAGGAGTGGCGCAGCGCGGCCCTCAACCGATGGCTTACCGCCCGGCCGCGGCCCACCGGCTTTAGCCTGCAGCCGCGCGACTTCCGCCCGGCGGACGCTGAGGCCGGCCGCGCCATCCTGGCCGGCGCCTTCGTCCACGACGGCGTGACCTTGGTGGTGGGCGTGCGGGGGGATCCCTGGGACCGTCCCAGCCCGACGAAGGCCTTCGCCGAGGCCCTGCACCGGTTCGACTGGCTGCCCGACCTGATCGCCGCCGGCCCGGAGGGGGCGGCCGAGGCCCTGCGCCTGGTGCTGGACTGGCGCCGGGTATTCGGAACCTGGAACGCGTTTTCCTGGGCGCCGGAGGTCATGGCGCGCCGGGTGTTCAACCTGGCCTGCGCGGGGCCGCTGCTGGCTGCCCGTGCGTCCGAGGCCGAGACGGCGAAGATCGCCGGCGACCTGGCCCGGCAGGCGCGCGACCTCCTGGGGCCGGGCAGCGTGGCGACGGCGGCCGAGCGGGCGGCTTGCGCGGCGGTGGCTGGGGTCTCCCTGCGCGGGCCGGCAGGCAAGCGGCTGCTGGACCGGGCGCTGGGCAAGCTGGGCCGCGCGCTGGACCTGACCGTCGGGGCCGAGGGCGGCCACGCCTCGCGCCGCCCCGACCTGGCGCTGGAGCTGCTGTTCGATCTGCAGACCCTCGACGAGGCCATGGTCCAGCGCGGCCTGGCCGCTCCCGACGCCGTGCAGCGGGCGATCGACCGCCTGGCCGCGACCGTGCGCTTCTTCACCCTGGCCGATGGAGCCCTCGCGGCTTTTCACGGCGGGGCGGCGCGTTCGGCGTCCTATGTGGCGGCGGCCCGCGCACAGGACGAGACCGGCGACCGTCCGGCGGCCAACGACCTCGGCGGCTACCAGCGGCTCGAGGCGCGCACATTGGAAATCGTGGCGGACGCCGCCCCGCCGCCCCGCGGCGCCTGGAGCGAGCACGCCTGCGACCAGCCGCTGGCGATGCAGGTGCTGGTGGGCGGCCGCCGGCTGATCGACGCGGGCGCCGGGCGGGGGATCGCCAGCGCCTGCACGGTCGAGGTGGGCGAACTGCCTGACGCGCGCGTGCTGCGGGGCTTTCCCGCCCGGGTGTTGGGTGCGCGCCTGGCCGCGCCCGCCGCAGCGGTGAACGCCCAGCGGCACGAGGCTCCCGGCGCCGTGTGGCTGGATCTCGCGCACCATGGCTGGATGGCGAAGCACGGGCTGGTGCACCAGCGGCGGCTCTACCTCGACACCCAGGCCGGCGAGCTGCGGGGCGAGGACCGGTTGACGCCCACCGCCCGGGCGCAGGGTCCCGACGGCCGGCACTTCGTCCCCTACGCCCTGCGCTTCCCGCTGCACCCCGGCGTGCAGGCGCTGGTGTCGCAGGACAGGCGGAGCGTGCTGCTGCGTCCGATCAGCGGCCACGAGGGGTGGATCCTGCGTAACGACGCCCTCGACATCGCTTTGGAACCTCTGGCCGGCGGGCGGGGCCTGCAGCTCGTGCTGCGGGGCCAGCGGCGGGCGGACTCCGGCGCCCGGGTGCGGTGGAAGCTCGCGCCGGCCCGCCAGCAGATTGACGGGCCGAAGGCGCAGGCGTAAGGCGCGCCCATTCCGCGTGACTGGCGACTAAAGGTGGGCGACCACCGGGGAGCGCGGACTGCAGACCGCCGCGCGCCTGGGCATTTTCCTGATCGAACCTCAGAGGAGAATGCCGTGCCCGCAGCCCCCGATTTCCCGCCCTCGCCCGACAAGGTCGTGGTCCGCCGCGCCCTGATCTCGGTGTCCGACAAGACCGGCCTGATCGAGGCGGCCCAGAAGCTGGCGGCGCTCGGCGTCGAGCTGGTCTCCACCGGCGGCACCCGCAAGGCGATCGCCGACGCGGGTCTGCCGGTGAAGGACGTGGCCGACCTGACGGGCTTCCCGGAGATGATGGACGGCCGGGTGAAGACCCTGCATCCGGTGGTCCACGGCGGCCTCCTGGGCGTGCGCGACGCCCCCGCCCACAGGGTGGCCATGGACGAGCACGGGATCGGCGCGATCGACCTCGTCTACGTCAACCTCTACCCCTTCGAGCAGACGGTGGCCGCCGGCGGCGACTACGAGACCTGCGTCGAGAACATCGACATCGGCGGGCCGGCGATGATCCGATCGGCGGCGAAAAACCACGGCTACGTCGCCATCTGCACCGATCCGACCGATATGGCCGAGGTGCTGGCCGAGCTGGCGGACGGCGGGGCGACATCTCTGGCCTTGCGCAAGACCCTGGCGGCGCGGGCCTATGGCCGGACGGCGGCCTATGACGCGGCGATCTCGACCTGGTTCGCGGGCGCCCTGGGCGAGACCGCGCCGAAGCGCCTGGCCTTCGCCGGCGAGCTTGTCCAGACGATGCGCTACGGCGAGAACCCGCACCAGTCGGCCGCCTTTTACCGCTTCCCGAACCCCCGGACGGGCGTCGCCACGGCCCGGCAGCTCCAGGGCAAGGAGCTGAGCTACAACAACATCAACGACACCGACGCGGCCTTCGAGCTGATCGCCGAGTTTGACCCGGCGAGCGGCCCCGCCTGCGCGATCATCAAGCACGCCAATCCGTGCGGGGTCGCCACCGGCGCCTCGATGGCGGAGGCCTACGACCGGGCGCTGGCGTGCGACCCCACCAGCGCGTTCGGCGGCATCGTGGCGCTGAACTCGACGCTGGACGCCGCCACGGCCGCAAAGATCCTGGAGATCTTCACCGAGGTGGTGATCGCTCCGGACGCCGATCCGGACGCCGTGGCGCTGTTTGCGAAGAAGAAGAACGTGCGCCTGCTGACCACCGGCGGCCTGCCCGACCCGGCGGCGGCCGGGAACACCTTCCGCTCGGTGGCCGGCGGCTTCCTGGTGCAGAGCCGTGATGCGGCTCGCCTGACGCCCGCGGACCTGACGGTGGTGACCAAGCGCGCGCCGACGGACGAGGAGGTGCGGGACATGCTGTTCGCCTTCACCATCGCCAAGCACGTGAAGTCGAACGCCATCGTCTATGCCCGCGCGGGCCAGACCCTGGGCGTCGGCGCCGGCCAGATGAACCGAAAGGACTCGGCTCGGATCGCCGCCCTCAGGGCCGCGGACTTCGGCCTGGATCTGAGGGGCTCGGCCTGTGCGTCGGAAGCGTTCTTCCCGTTCCCGGACGGCCTCATCCAGGCGGCGGACGCGGGGTGCACCGCGGTGATCCAGCCCGGCGGCTCCATCGGCGACGACAAGGTCATCGCGGCCGCCGACGACCGCGGCCTAGCCATGGTGTTCACCGGCGTGCGGGTCTTCCGGCACTAAAGCCATCGTCCCGGTTGGCGGCGCCAACCGGGACGACATCCCAGTAGGTGTTAGATCGAGCGTCCCAGCCTGCGGGCGGCGCCTTCGGTGCGCGGCGTCTGGAGATCGGCCAGCACCTCGTCCAGCTGGCCGAGCTCGGCGGTCAGCGCCTCGCGGCGGCGTTCCAGCTTGCGTAGGGCGCAGTCGTGGCCGCGGCCGTCCTCGTCGGCGCTGAGCACCTCTTCGATGTCGGGCAGTGAGACGCCGGCCTTGCGCAGGCGGGCGATCCATTCCAGCCGGCCGCGGGCGACGGGGTCGTAGTAGCGGGCGTTCAGCCGGTCGCGGCGGGCCTCGACCAGCCCCTTTTCCTCATAGAAGCGCAGCGCGCGGGCGGTCAGGCCGAACAGGCGCATGGCGCCCGACATGCCGAGCCGGGGCAGGTGGTGGATGTTCTCTCTGGTCATGGCTTCCATCCCGTTGGAGACCGGAGATCTACACAAGCCAGTGAAGTTGTACGGGGCCTGCGAGGCGACGCTCCGGAACACTCGCCGCGGAATACGCGCTATTTTCCCTCGCAGCTCAAATGACATCGTGCGAAGAGTTGGCCTTCGCGGGCGCCGCATTTGTGAAATTGTAAAATGCGATACAAGCTCTTCGTCGGACCCAAGGTGCGCAGCTTGCGCGCCCGGAACGGATGGCGGCTGGAGGCCTGCGCCCGCAAGCTCGGCATCTCGGTGAGTTATCTTTCCCAGATCGAGGCCAACCAGCGGCCGGTCACCGACCGCGTGCTGATGGGCCTGATCGAGACCTTCGGCGTCCCGGCCGAAACCTTCGAGGCCGATGGCGACCAGCGCCTGCTGGCGGACCTGCGGGAGGCCGTGGCCGAGAGCGGCTCGGCCGAGGTTCCCATCCCGCTCAGCGAGCTGCGCCAGGTGGCCCAGCAGTCGCCGGGGCTGGCCCGCCGGTTCCTGGACCTGCACCGCGCCAACCACCGCCTGGCCGAGCGCCTGAAGCTGACCGAGGAGGCGGTGGCCCTGGACGAGGCCATGTCGGCCAGCTCGCTGCTGCCCTACGAAGAGGTCCGCGACTTCTTCCACTTCAAGGACAACTACATCGACAGCCTGGACCGGGCGGCCGAGGACCTGGCCCAGGAGATCGGCCTGGACCAGCCGGCGTCGGCGGACATGCTGCTGGAAATGTACCTGCGCGAGCGGCTGGGCGTGCGTGTGCGCTATGCGCCGCTGGGCGACGTGATGCGCCGCTACGACCCGGCCGTGCACGAGCTGTGGCTGAACACCGCCCAGCCCGCCGCCACCCGGGCCTTCCAGATGGCGTTCCACGTGGCGGTGGCGAACCTCTCGGACATCATCGAGGCCGAGCTCAGCGACGCGCGGTTCAAGAGCCCGGAGGCGGTGGACGTCTGCCGCATCGGCCTGGGCAACTACGCCGCCGGCGCCCTCCTGACGCCCTACCGCCGGTTCGCGGCCGCGGCGCGGGAGCAGCGGCACGACGTGGAGCAGCTCGCCGCCCACTTCGGGGCCAGCCTGGAGCAGGTGTGCCACCGGCTCTCCACCCTCCAGCGTCCGGGCCAGCGGGGGGTGCCATTCTATTTCGTGCGGCTGGACTATGCGGGAAACATCACCAAGCGGCACAGCGCCACGCGGTTCCGGTTCGCCCGGTTCGGCGGCGCCTGCCCGCTGTGGAACGTGCACGACGCGGTGGCCTCGCCGGACCGGTTCCTGGTGCAGGTGGCGTCCATGCCGGACGGCGACCGCTACCTCTGCGTAGCGCGGGCGGTGGTGAAGCGGTCGGAGAGCTACTTGGCGCCCGACCGCCGCTATGTGCTGGGCTTCGGCTGCGAGATCGCCCACGCCCATGAGCTGGTCTATTCCGAAGGTCTGGACCTCAAGGGGCCCGCCGCGCCGATCGGGGTCAGCTGCCGGATCTGCGAGCGCGACGACTGCGCCCAGCGGGCCTTCCCGCCGGTGGACCGGCGGCTCAGCGTGCCCAAGCACGAGCGCCGCACGGTGCCGTTCCGGCTGGGAAGCTAGGCCAGGGCCATCCGACGGCGGCGGAGGACCGAGCCGGCCGCGCCGAAGCCCAAGATCATCATCGCCCAGGTGGCGGGCTCGGGAACCCCGGCCACCGGCGTGCCGGTGACGACGAGATTGTCGAGCTGCAGGCCCCGCCCGGTGGCGAAGTAGTCGGACTGGAACTGGAAGCGCAGGTCCACGGTCCCGCCAGCGAACTGGCTCAGGTCGAAGGTGGCCCGGCCGGCCTTCGTCCCGGAGACGCCGGTGTCCCCGAGCCGGGAGAGGTTGTTGCTCATCGGCGCGTAGACGCCGGCCGTGATGGGCGACAGCAGGCCCGCCTTGGGCTCGAACACGCCGGTGTCCGAGGCCACGACGTTGAAGCCGTCGTAGCGGGCTTCCGAGACGATGTCGAAGTCGAACACCAGCAGGGCGTCGAGGTACTGCGTCAGGTCCAGCGAGAGCTGGTAGAAGGAGTACTCGTAGTCCCGGTAGCCGCCCGTCGCGTGGCCGACGATGCCGTTGCCGACCCGGAAGTTGCCGCTCACCTGCTCTTGCGCGGTGAGCCCGCCCGAGAAGTTCTGCCGAAAGATCTGGGCCGCCTCGGCGCCGGTGGCCATGGAGGCCGCACAGGCCAGGGCGGCGAGGGAAACAAGCTTACGCACGCTGTTACTCCGTCTGTTGCTGGGATCGCGGCGAAACTGACGGGCGGTCGGGGCGCCGTCAGCCGCCGGGCGACCTGCGCCGGTCCGCCTGCGCCGCATCGACGAACCCCGGCGGGACGCCGACCAGGGCGGCTCGCGGACCCACCGGCCTTTCGACCGGACCGGACGAGCCTGCGACGAACCCTGGCGTCCGGACCCCACGCCTGCGCTATGGTCGCCGCAATGCCAGCCGCCTTCATCCGCGAGATCGACCGCAAGACCGCCCGCCAGGCCCTTTGGCTGACCCTGGCGGTGTGGGGCCTCGACATCGTCTTCAACCTGCTGCCGATCGCCATCGACGGCCGGGCCAACGCAGCGGTGGGCGCCAGCGTCCTGCTCATCGCGGTGGTCGGCTGCGGCCTGTCGCTGATCGTCTACCGGGTGATGGCGCGGCTGCGACATCGGTCGGCGGCGGTCCGCTACGGGGCGCTGGTCGGGCTGGCCCTGACCTGCGGGGCGGTGAACTCGCTGGCCGACCTGACCCTCGGCGGCGCACTGCGCGACCTGATCGACCCCGCCGCGGCGCAGCTTGCCAACCAGCGCCTGGTGTTTCGGGGTATCAGCAACCTATTCGGCCTGTCGTGGATGTATGGGCTGCTGGGGGCGTTCTACATGATGCTGCAGGCCAACCGGGCGCTGCTGGAGCACGAGCGCCAGCTTGCCGACGCCCGCACCGCCGCGGCCGAGGCCGAGGGCCAGGCCACCGCCGCCCGGCTCGCCGCGCTCCGCTACCAGCTCAACCCCCACTTCCTGTTCAACACCCTGAACGCCGTCTCGTCCGCCGTCATCACCAAGCGTAACGCCGAGGCGGAGGACATGCTGGAGAAGCTGGCCGGCTTCCTGCGGGTGACGCTGGCGGCCGATCCGGAAGGGATGATCCCGCTGGAGGACGAGCTGGCCAACATCCAGGCCTATCTGGAGATCGAGAGCGTCCGCTTCCGCGACCGGCTGGGCGTGGATTTCTCGTGTCCCGACGACCTGCGCGGCGCCGTGGTGCCCAGCTTCATCCTGCAGCCGCTGATCGAAAACGCGGTCAAGCACGGGGTCTCGCGCGCCACCGGCGCGGTCACCGTCCGCCTCGAGGTCGCGCGCGATGGCGACGACCTGGTGGTGCTGGTCGAGGACGACGCTGAGCGGCTGGGCGAGCCGGCCCAGGGCGGCGGCGTCGGCCTGAAGAACATCCGCCAGCGGCTCGAGGTCCTGTACGGCCCGCGCGGCGTGCTCCAGACCACGGCGCGCGAGCGGGGATTCCTCGCGATGGTTCGGATGCCGCTGATCCGGACGCTGAAGCCGAAAGCGGCGCGGCGGGTGGCCTGATATGCGCGTGCTGCTGGTGGACGACGAGCCCGCCGCGCTGGAGCGGCTGCAGGCGCTGTTCGAGCAGATCTCGGGGGTCGAGGTCGTCGGCGTGGCGCGCAACGGGCGCGAGGCCCTGGAGCAGATCCAGGCGCTGACCCCCGACCTCGTCATGCTGGACATCCAGATGCCGGAACGCAGCGGCCTGTCGGTGGCCGCGACGCTGCCGGCCGACGAGCGCCCGGAAATCGTCTTCGTCACCGCGTTCGAGATGTACGGCGCCGACGCCTTCGACGTGGAAGCGGCCGACTATCTGCTGAAGCCGGTGCGTTTCGACCGGCTGCGCCAGGCGGTGGAGCGGGCCCGCCGGCGCCGCGCCCTGCGCGAAGCGCCGCCTGAGGTCCCGCCGGTGGCGGCCGAGGCCGTGTCGTTCTGGGTGCCGGGGCGCAACGGCCACGTGCGGGTCTCGGCCGCAGACCTCGACTGGATCGAGGCGGCGCGGGACTATGTGCTGCTGCACACCCCCACGCGCAGCCACATCCACCGGCTGACCATGACCGCGCTCGAGGAAATGCTCGACCCCACGATGCTGACCCGCGTCCACCGCTCGGCCTTCGTGAACCTCAGCCGGGTCCAGGAGGTGCAGCGTCTGGGGAAGGGCCTGATCGCACTCGTGCTGCGCGATGGCGTGAACGTCGCGGTGGGCCCCACCTATGTGAAGGCGGTCCTCGCACGGCTGGGTCTCAACGCCACGGCCTGAGGTCGTTCGTCGACGCAAGGGCGGCGTCCATCGCACGGGGCGTGCGGCCAAGGCCCGCGGCGGGCACGGTCATCGGGCTGACGCCGATCCAGGGGCCGCAATTTTCCCCGTGGCCCCGGACCCGCCTCCGCCGCCGCACCGGCCGGGTTCCCCCGACCGGCCTCTCAGCGACGCCCCGCACCCCGATGCGGGCGCCTCCCCAGGGCGGCGGAGGTGGAACGTCCGGCTCAGCTCCGCCGCTTGCGCCCGCTCGCCGCCTCGGCGGCCAGTTCACGCAGGGCCGCGTTGGCGATGGTGAGCTTGGCGAACGTCCATCCGCCGCCGCCGGCCTCGATCTCGTCGACCGTGCGCGTCGCCGCCCGCGACTGCTCCGGCCGCAGCGCCGCCCAGGCCGACACCGCGCTGCGGGCGTGAATGTCGTCGTCGCCCGCCTGCGCGCCGCCCGAGAATGACATGATGGCCCGCGTGAGCTGGGTCTGTTCGGTCAGCAGGTCCTCGATCAGCCGGCGCAGCGCCGTCCGTTCGAAGATGTCGCCGGCGCGGAACTCCCCGGCCGCCGCCCGCAACCGGTCGAAGGCGAAGGCCGCGCCGGTGGCGTAGTAGAGCCGGGCCACGTTCTGCAGCGGCCAGCTCGACGCCTCGGCCAGGTCCACCAGGTCGGCGGCGGTGGTGAGGAAGCCGAGGGCGGCGACCGCCCGCGCCTGCGCCGCTGGCGCCCCGGCGTCCTGCAACTGGCGGACGCGGTCGTCGAATTGGCCGCACTCCACCGGCGACAGGATCTCCGGGATCAGGCCCTGGAGGCGACGGAACCCAGGAACGTACTGCGCCGTCAGCTCGGCCACCGTCAGCCCCTCACGCCCAGCACGGCGCGCCAGCCAGAAGGTGGCGCCCCGCAGGCCGGTGACCAGGCGGCGGAACAGCGCCATCTGGCCCGAGGCCGGGATCTTGAGGTCCAGCGCCTCGACCTGTGCCCACAGCGTCTCGAAATCCAGGGCCTGTTTGGCGGCCTCGTAGCCGGCGGTCAGCGCCACCACGTCGCAACCGGCCGACGTCATGGTCCGCGACGGGAAGCTGGGCCCGCAGCGGTTGATCATGTCGTTGGCGATCACGGTCGCGATGATGTCGGGCCGCAGGCGGTGGGCGCGGATGGCGTCCTTGTACTTGCGCAGCGGCTTGGGGAAGTAGGCCTCCAGCCGGCTCTCGAAGAAGGGGTCCCGGGTGGCGTGGCTGGCGACGATCTCCCGCTTCAGCTCCAGTTTGCCATAGGCCAGCAGCACGGCCAGCTCGGGCCGCAGCAGGCCGCGCCCGGACTTCAGCCGTTCGGCGATCTCCATGGCGTCGGGCAGGCCCTCGACCGCCCGGTCCAGGCGGCCGGCCTGCTCCAGCTCGGACATGAACCGCGCGTGCGGTTCCAGCTCGCCCGCCGAGTCCATCTCCAGCAGGGAGAGGGCCAGGGTCTGGTCGTAGTTGTGGACCAGGACGTGGCGGGCCACGTCGTCGGTCATGGTCGGGAGCAGCTTGTTGCGCTGGGCGCGGCTGAGCTTGCCCTGCCGTTCCAGGATCCCCGTGGTGATCTTGATGTTCACCTCGTGGTCCGAGCTGTCGACGCCCGCGGAGTTGTCGATGGCGTCGGTCTCGACCCGGCCCCCGGCGGCGGCGAACTCGATGCGGCCGGCCTGGGTCAGGCCCAGGTTCGCGCCCTCGCCGACGACCTTGACCCGCAGGTCCGCGCCGTTGACGCGCACGGCGTCGTTGGCCTTGTCGCCCGCGTCCATGTGGGACTCGGTCCTGGCCTTCACATAGGTGCCGATGCCGCCGAGGTAGAGCAGCTCGGCCGGCGCCTTGAGGATCAGGTTGATGACCTCGCTGGGCGACAGGGCTTCGGCCTCGGTCCCGAGGAACCGCCGCACCTCCGGCGACAGCGGGATCGACTTGAGCGCGCGCGAGAAGACCCCGCCGCCCTTGCTGATCTTCTTCTTGTCGTAGTCCTGCCAGGACGAGCGCGGCAGGGCGAACATGCGTTCGCGCTCGGCATAGCTCTTCGCCGGGTCGGGGTCGGGGTCCAGGAAGATGTCGCGGTGGTCGAACGCGGCCTGCAGGCGGATGCAGCGAGACAGCAGCATGCCGTTGCCGAACACGTCGCCCGACATGTCGCCGCAACCGACCACGGTGAAGGGTTCGGACTGGATGTCCTTGCCCATCTCGCGGAAGTGCCGCTTCACGGCTTCCCAGGCGCCGCGGGCGGTGATGCCCATGGCCTTGTGGTCGTAGCCGACCGACCCGCCGGAGGCGAAGGCGTCGCCCAACCAGAAGCCGTAGGACTCGGCGACCCCGTTGGCGATGTCCGAGAAGGTGGCGGTGCCCTTGTCGGCGGCCACCACCAGATAGGGGTCGTCGCCGTCGTGGGCGATCACGCTGTCGGGCCGGATGACCTTGCCGGCCGCATCCAGGTTGTCGGTGATGTCGAGCAGGCCCGAGAGGAAGGTCTTGTAGGCCGCGATGGCCTCGGCGCGGACGGCGTCGGGCGAGCCCTTGGGCAGCTGCTTCGGATAGAAGCCGCCCTTGGAGCCAACGGGCACGATCACCGCGTTCTTCACCTGCTGCGCCTTCACCAGACCCAGCACCTCGGTGCGGAAGTCGTCGCGCCGGTCCGACCAGCGCAGGCCGCCGCGGGCCACCGGCCCGAAGCGCAGGTGCACGCCTTCGACCTGGGTGGACCAGATGAAGATCTCGCGGAACGGCTTGGGCGCGGGCAGGTCGGCGAGCTCGCCGCTGGCCACCTTGAACGAGATGTAGGGCTTCACCGCCCCGTCGCCGGCGCGCTGGTAGAAGTTGGTCCGCTGGATGGCGCCGACCAGCAGCGCCAGGCGGCGCAGCACGCGGTCGTCGTCCAGGCTTTCGACCAGCTGCAGCGCCTCGACGATCTCGGCCATCACCGCCTCGGCCTGCGCACGACGCGCGTCGAGGTCGGCGGCGATCGCCGGATCGAACTTGATGCGGAACAGGTCGAGGATCAGGCGGGTGACGCCCGGATGGTTCGACAGCGCCTGTTCCTGCACCCGCTGCGACGGATCCAGGCCGGACTGCTGGCGATAGCGCGCCAGGGCCCGGACCAGGGCGGCGTCGCGCCAGGGAATGGAGAGCTCCATCACCAGGCGGTTGAACCCGTCGTTCTCGGTGCGGCCGGTCCAGACCGCGGCCACGGCGTCCTCGAACACGTCCTTGATGTCGGCGAAGACCAGGTTGCCGCCACGCGGATCCTCGATCTCGAAGTCGTGCACCCAGACCGCCGGTTGGCCCTCCGGCGTCACCTTGAAGCCGGCCTCGGCCAGGGCCTTCAGGCCCATGCTCTCGAGGATCGGCAGGACATCGGCCAGGGGGGCCGGCTCACCCGGGCGGTACAGTTTGAACCGGAAGTGCAGCGGGCTGTCGGAAGGGGTGCGATAGGCGCGCACGCGGATCGCCTGGCCCTCAGCGAAGGCCTCGAACTCGGCCGTGTCGGCGAGGGCTTCGGCCGCATCGAAACGGTCGCGGTAGCCGGCCGGGAAGGCCTCGCGATAGCGCGCGACCATCTCGGCCACGGCGTCGGGATCACGACCGCTCGCTCGCACCGCGGCGTCGAAGCGGTCCTCCCAGGTGCGCGCCGCCTCGGCGATCTCGGCCTCGACTTTGCGCAGGTCCGGGTTGCGGTGCTGGCCGGGGGTGAAGCCGATAATGAAGTGGACGCGCGCCAGCGGCGTGTCGTTGAAGCTGGGATAGTAGGCCGACAGCCGGCCGCCATAGGCCTCGGTCAGCAGCTCGCCGGCCCGTTTGCGCAGGTCGGAGTCGTAGCGGTCGCGCGGCACGAACAGCAGCACCGAGGCGAACCGGTCGAACGGGTCGCGGCGTTCGAACAGCTTCACCCGCGGGCGGTCCGAAAGGTGCAGGATGCCCATGGCCATGCCGAGGAGCTCGTCCTCGCTGACCTGGAACAGCTCGTCGCGGGGGTGGTTCTCGACGATGTTCTTGAGGCGCTTCTCGTTGTAGCTGCCGGGCGCGGCGCCGGCCCGCTTCATCACCCGGGCGACCTTCTCGCGGACCAGCGGCACGGCGCCGGCGGGCTGGTCGTAGGCTTCGGCGGTGAACAGGCCCACGAAGCGGACCTCACCCGTGGGCCGGCCATCCTCGCCGTAGCGCTTGATGCCGACGTAATCCATGTAGCCGCGCCGGTGCACCCGGCTCTTTACGTTGGACTTGGCGATGGTCACCGCCGGGTCGCGCACGATGCGGTCCTTGACCGCGCTCATCAGCACCGCCGGCTCGTTCGCCCGCCGCAGCACCGTGCGGTCGGGGTCGCGCAGCACGCCCAGGCCGTCCTTGGCCTGGTAGACGGGCTCCTCGGCCGCGTATTCGCCGCTCTTCAGGCGCGGATACTCATAGACGCGGGCGCCCAGGAACACGAAGTGCTGGGCGTGCAGCCATTCCAGGAACTCGATCTCGTCGGGCCGCGCCTTGCCGGTCTCGGCCAGCTCGGCGGACGATTTGGACATCAGCGCCAGCATGGCGGGGAAGTCCTCCACCGCCGCGCGGACATCGGCCAGGGTCGCCTTGACCCCTTCGAGCAGGGCGCGCTCGCGGTCGGGGCCGATGTTCTCCAGGAAGACCTGGATCATCGACTCGCGCCGGGCCGTCCCGGAGGCGCCGCGCTGGCCGCTGCGGTCGCGCTGGACCTCGACGATCGGGTGGAACATCGCCCGGACCGACAGGCCCTGGTCGGCGATCTCGCCCATGATGCTGTCCACCAGGAACGGGGCGTCGTCCTGGACGATCTCCAGCCGATCCAGTTCGGCGCCCGTGGCGGCGGCGATGCGGATCTGAGGCGCGCGGCCGCGTCGGCGCTCGGCGAAGCGCCAGAAGTCGGCGAGATTGCGGGCGAGGTCGGCGGCCGACAGCTCGGGCAGCTCGTCGGGCTGGGCGTCGTCGGCGGCCTGCTTGGCGAAGGCCTTCACGCCGGCCGAAGCCGCATCATCCTGGAGTTCGGTCTGAAGGGACTTGGCCAGCCCTGATCCGGCGCGGGGAGAGCGGCTCATTGCCGCTCCTCCGCACCAGACGCGAGAACGGCGCCGGAGGAGAGTGTCCGGCGCCGCGTGCTTCCGTCGTGGGGGAGCGACGGAATGCTGGGTGCTCGCTGCGCCCGCGGGGTTGGGAAACGGACGCACCCGCCAGACGAATGTGTCGTCCAGCCAACAGTAGATAGGGAGGGGGTCAGCACAGTTGAAGTCCCAGCTCTCAAGATCGTGAACCGCGTTTCGCGACCGGCTTTGCGGCCGTCTTTGAAGAGGTCTTGGGGGCGCCCCGAGACGGCCCGCCGGCGGACGGGTCGTCGGCCAAATGCTGCTTCAGCTGCCCCGGGTCGCCGTCGGCGGATAGCAGGACCGCGATCCAGCGGGTGCCGGCGAACTGGGCCAGGATCACCATCATCACGGTGGTGAGCGGCGTGGAGAGGAAGGCGCCGGGCAGCCCCCAGATCACGCTCCAGAAGGCCAGGGCCAGCAGGAGCACGATCGGGTCCATGTTGAGGCTTCGGCCCTGCATCCGGGGCTGGATCACATTGCCGACGAACATGCCGATCACCTGCAGCACGGCGAACAGCACGATGGCCTGCCAGAGCCCGTCGAACTGGACGAGGGCGAAGATCGGCGGCAGGGCGACGGCCACGATTCCCCCGACCACGGGGATGTACGAGGCCATGAAGATCAGGATCGCCCAGAACAGGGCGTTGTCGAGGCCGACGGCGGCCATGGCGAGCCACGAGGCCACGGCGATCATCAGGCCCGTCACCGTCTGCACCCACAGGTACTGCTCGACGCCGTTGCGGATGCGCAGGAAGGCGCCCACCGCCTCCTGGCGCTCGTCGCGGGTGGCGAACAGGCTGACTGCCTTGCGCTCCCAGCCGCGCCGGGACGCCAGGATGAAGCCCAGGTACACCAGGACGAAGGCCGCCGTTGAGGCGAAGCTCTGCAGCCCCCGGGCCACCTGGCCCAGGTGGCTCGCGGGGTCCACCTGCTGGATCAGCTGGGTCAGGGTCGGCGGCACATCCATGCCGACGAGGCCGGCGATGCGGGCGATCAGCCCGTTGAGCTTCGGCGTATAGGTGATCAGCTGGCTGGCGAAACTCGTCGCATTGTCGGCGATGAAGAACGCCGCGCCGCCGAAGATCACCACCGACAGCACGACCGCCAGCGGCACCGCGGCGCGGGCTCCGACCCCCGGAAGGCGAGCCTGCAGCACGCGGGCGAACCCGTCGATCATCACCGCCAGGAACATGGCCAGCGCCAGCGGCGTCAGGATGTCGGACAGCATGTAGAGGACGGCGCCGGCCGCGATGGTCGCCAGGATCACCAGGGCGTTTCGCGAGACCGGATCGGCGGCGGGGACGGGCATGCACGCTTTCGGGAGGATGGCTCGGCGGCAATGTCGGCGGCGTCGGCGTCGCCGTCAAATCGGGTGTGCTCTACCCTGTCTGCGCTGAAAAGGGGAGCGAATTTGCCCCGCACCGGGCAGTTTTCGGCAACGATGTCGCGTGCCGGCCCGCGTCCTTCCCGCCTGCTCCCCGTGGCGAGCGGAACGGCGCCGTTGAGCCCGTGACGCGGCGTGCGTAGTGATGACGGGAAACCAGGAGTGGAAGATGGCCGACAACGGCGTGCTGATCGGGTTCTCTGACCATCCGGAGCAGCTTCTGCTGAACCGCGCCAACCGCCACGGACTCGTGGCCGGCGCGACGGGGACCGGCAAGACGGTCACCTTGCAGATCCTGGCCCAGGGCCTGTCGGATGCGGGCGTGCCCGTCTTCGCCGCCGACGTGAAGGGCGACCTCTCCGGGATCGCAGCCCTCGGCGCCCCGAACGAGAAGATGCTCGCTCGCGCCCAGACCATGAACCTCGCCCTGACCCCGGCCGCCGCGCCGACGGTGTTCTGGGACCTGTTCGGCGAGTCCGGCCATCCGATCCGCGCCACCGTCTCGGAGATGGGGCCGCTGCTGATCTCGCGGATGCTGGAGCTCAACGACGTCCAGGAAGGCGTCCTGATGGTGGTGTTCCGCGCCGCCGACGAGGAGGGCCTCTTGCTGCTGGACCTCAAGGACCTGCAGGCGGCCCTGACCTACGCCTCCGAGAACGCCAAGGAACTCTCGGCCCGCTACGGCAACATCTCGCCCACCACCATCGCCACGATCCAGCGCAACCTGCTGGTGCTGGAGACCGAAGGCGGGACCAACATCTTCGGCGAGCCGGCGCTGGCGCTTTCGGACCTGATGCGGACCGATCCGTCGGGCCGCGGCTATGTGAACATCCTGGCCGCCAACAGGCTGATCGCCAGCCCCCGGCTCTACGCAACCTTCCTGCTCTGGCTGATGAGCGAGCTGTTCGAGGAGCTGCCCGAGGTGGGCGACCCTGAGAAACCGCGCCTGGCCTTCTTCTTCGACGAGGCGCACCTCCTGTTCCGCGACGCGCCCAAGGCCCTGCTGGAGAAGGTGGAGCAGGTGGTGCGCCTGATCCGCTCCAAGGGCGTCGGCGTCTATTTCGTCACCCAGAACCCCGCCGACATCCCGGACACGGTGCTGGGCCAGCTGGGCAACCGCATCCAGCACGCCCTGCGCGCCTACACCCCGGCCGATCAGAAGGGCTTGCGGGCGGCGGCCGAGAGCTTCCGCACCAACCCCGCCTTCGACACCGCCGAGGCGATCCAGGGCCTGGGCGTCGGCGAGGCCCTGGTCTCCGTGCTGGACGAGAAGGGCGCCCCCACCGTGGTGCAGAAGACGCTGATCCGGCCCCCCGCCTCCCGGCTCGGGCCGCTGCAGCCGGCGGAGCGGACGGCGGTCTTGGCCGCCAGCCCGGTCCGCGGGGTCTACGACCAGGTGGTCGACCGCCAGTCCGCCTACGAAATGCTGCAGCAGAAGGCCGAGCCCGAGCCGGAGGCGCCCGCGCCGCGCCGCGGATCTTGGGAAGGGGACGAGGCCTCAGGCCAGCCCGCGCCGCGCGCGAGGGCCTCGAACCGCCAGAGCATGGGCGAGGCCTTTGCGAAGTCGATGCTGCGCACCATCGGCAGCCAGGTCGGCCGCGAACTGATCCGCGGCGTCCTGGGCGGCCTTGCAGGCGGAAGCCGGCCGACGCGTCGGCGGCGGTATTAGAAAAGTTTCGGCTGCCCAAACAAAAGAGCCCCCGCTTTCGCGAGGGCTCGATTGTTTCGGTGGCGGCGTGGCCGCTTAGCGCGGCGCCATGCGGATGGCGCCGTCCAGGCGGACGTCCTCGCCGTTGAAGTAGCCGTTGGTGATCATGGTCAGCGCCAGCTGCGCGTATTCCGGCGCCTGGCCCAGGCGCTTGGGGAACGGCACCGAGGCGGCCAGGGCTTCCTTCACCTGCGGCGGGGCGCCGGCCATCAGCGGGGTCTCGAAGATGCCGGGCAGGATGGTGTTCACCCGGATGCCGTCGCCGGCCAGGTCGCGGGCGATGGGCAAGGTCATGCCGACCACGCCGCCCTTCGATGCCGAATAGGCCGCCTGGCCCATCTGGCCGTCCTCGGCCGCCACCGAGGCGGTGTTCACGATCGCGCCGCGCTCGCCGTTGATCGGCTCCAGGTCCAGCATGCCCTTCGCCGACTTGGCGATGCAGCGGAAGGTGCCGACCAGGTTGATCTGGATGATCCAGTTGAAGGCGTCGAGCGGGAAGTGCTTGGTCTCGCCGGTGGCCTTGTCGCGGCTGGCGGTCTTGAACGCGTTGCCCGTGCCGGCGCAGTTCACCAGGATCCGCTCCTGGCCGTGGGCCGCGCGGGCCTTGGCGAAGGCGGCGTCGACTTCTTCTTCCGACGTGACGTTGCACTTGCAGAAGACGCCGCCAATCTCCTTGGCAACGGCCTCGCCCTTGGCCTCGTTCATGTCGAAGATGGCGACCTTGACGCCCTTTTCCGCCAGGGCGCGGACCGTGGCCTCGCCGAGGCCCGAGGCGCCGCCCGTGACCACCGCCGCGACGGATGAATTGAGTTCCATGGACGCTTCGCTCCCATATGATGGCGTAAGTGAATTCGGCGAAGGCTTAGCCTGATGAGCGCCCGCAAAAAAGTGTCACCCGACGTCAGCTTCGATCCCGAGGCCGAGATCGCGCCCAGCCGCGCGCTGGTCCCGGCCGTGATGAAGCTGAACGAGCAGCGGGTCGACGAAGGTTTCTGGCCCAAGATGCGCCGGGTGGCGGCCAAGGTCCCCTTCGCCAAGGAGGCCCTGTCGGTCTGGTACTGCGCCAAGGACGACGAGACGCCGCTGGCGGCCAAGGGGATGATGCTGGCCGCCCTGGCCTATTTCGTGATGCCCGTGGATGCGGTCCCCGACTTCATCGCGGGCCTCGGCTACACCGACGACGCGGCGGTCTTCACCGCCCTGCTGGCCCTGCTCGGCCGCAACCTGAAACCCCGCCACAAGCTGGCCGCCAAGCGCGACATCGAGCGGCTGCGCGGGGACTGACCCTCCTCAGCGTGCGTCGGGCTCTGCGGAGAGCCGGGCCGACCGCGCGATCTGCTGCTCGCGGATCGTGATGAAGAGGGTGGAGGCCACGACGATGGCGGCGCCGGCGATGGTCCAGACGCCGGGGATCTCGGCGAACAGGAAGAAGCCGATGGCGGCGGTGAAGACCAGCCGCGTGTAGTCGATGGGGGCCATGGCGCCTGCATCGCCCAGCGACATGCCCTTGATGTAGCAGGCCTGGTTGACCGTCGCGATCACGCCCATGAGGCATAGCAGCAGGAGGTCCGTGGGCTCGGGCACGCGCCAGGTCAGGATCGCCCCCGGGATCGACAGCACGAAACCCAGCACCGCCGACCAGACCAGGATCACGGTGGTAGAATGGTCGCGGGTCAGGACCTTCATGCCGGTCACCGTGAAGGCGAACAGCAGGGCGGAGGCCAGCATGGCCAGCGCCGGCAGACCGATGGCGAACTCGCCGCCCGCGCCGGGCCGGACCATCACCAGCACCCCCACAAAGCCGAACAGCGCTGCGCCGATGCGCAAGGGCCCGACCGGCTCCTTCACGATCAGGGCCGCCAGCGGCACCAGCCAGAGGGTGCGGGTGAAGGACAGGGCGTTGGCGTCCGCCAGCGGCATCTTCTGGAAGGCGTAGAATGAGAGGATCACGCCCACCGTCCCGGCCAGAGACCGGAAGATCAGGATGCCGGGCCGGCTGGTGGC
Source organism: Phenylobacterium sp. RIFCSPHIGHO2_01_FULL_69_31 (assembly GCF_001824475.1). Taxonomy (GTDB): domain Bacteria; phylum Pseudomonadota; class Alphaproteobacteria; order Caulobacterales; family Caulobacteraceae; genus Phenylobacterium. The sequence goes on from NZ_MHXN01000014.1 coordinate 218,356, forward strand.
GAAGGCGGCGCCGCGGTGCCGCAGGATGACCGGCAGCAGAATCGCGACGCCGGCCGCCTGGCGGTAGAAGGTCTGCAGCGCCGCCGGATAGTCGTCGCCCAGGAACTTGATCAGCGTGGTCATCACCGAAAAGGTGACGGCCGACAGCAGCATCCAGAGCGCGCCCTGGAGGTTGGGCGACAGGCCGGGATTGCCGGAGGACTGTGCGCCCGCGCCGGTCACGACTGGGCGGGTTGCGGCGGCGCGAGGTCCCCGAACAGCTCGGCGAACGGCGAAGGTCCGGTGGCGTCCCAGCTATGCCGCGGGCCGACGGTGATGCCGCCGTCGACCACCAGGTGCGTGCCCGTCACGAAGGCCGAGGCGTCGGACGCGAGGTAAAGCGCGGCCTGGGCGATGTCCTCCGGCAGGCCGGCCTTGGGCACGGGCTGCACCTTGGGCGCATTCTCGACGACCTGGGCGGCCATCTGGTCGGCGACGGCGCGCGGCAGGCCGAAGGAAGCGCCGAAGATCGAGGTGGCGATCAGGCCGGGGCAGATGGCGTTGACGCGGATCTTCTGCGGGCTGAGCTGGGCGGCGGCCACCCGGCACATGTGGATCACCGCCGCCTTGGCCGAGGAATAGGCGATGGGGCCATAGCCGGCCTGGAGACCCGCGATCGACGCCGTGTTGACGATGGCCCCGCCGCCCCTAGCCAGCATCAGCGGCACAGCGTGCTTCATGCCCAAGGCCGGCCCGCGGACCAGGACGTCGTAGATCCAGCTCCAGGTCTCGGCCTCGATGGTGGGGATCTCGCGCATGGCGTCCGAGATGCCGGCGTTGTTGAACAGGATGTCCAGGCCGCCGAACTCGCTGGCCGCCAGGTCGAGGGCGGCCTTGATCTCGGCCTCCTTGGTAACGTCGCAGTGGGCGTAGCGGACCCGGCCCGGGAACCGCTGCTCCAGCATGGCGCCCTTTTCGTCCTGGATATCCGCGGCGACCACCTTCGCGCCCTCGGCCACGAACAGCTCCACCGTGCCCAGGCCGATCCCCGACACCCCGCCGGTGATCACCGCGACCTTGCCTTCGAGTCTGCCCGCCATCGCCGTCTCCCCCTCGTGTTGGTTATCATCGATCAGTAAGGGCGAGCGGACCCAGCGGCAACCCGGATCAGCAGCCCCCTTCGCCGCAGCGTCGGCGGTAGAAACGCCAGGCATCCTCAAGATCCCGGCCCCTGGGCTCCATGGCGCCGGCGATCTCTTCCGGGGTTTCGGTGCGCAGCGTCGGCGTCAGCGTGACCACCTGGCCATTGGGCAGAACGAGGTCCCGGGTCTCGCCCGACCGCATCTCGATCGTCCCCACCTCGTCGCCCCGGAAGCGGCGGTTCAGGCTGGCCGTCACCCAGAGGCGCTCGCCACGCTGGACGACGCTGGTGAACAGGCTCTGCCGGCTTCCGGAGTTCACGAAGGCGCCCATCCGGTATTCGCGTTGGGAGCCGAACGCGGTGAAGTCGGCCGCGAGCGGGCGACCTTCGGGATCGAGCGCGGTGGCGACCAGGCGGACGGCCGAGCCGGGCTCCACCGAGGACCGTTCGGCGACGGCATAGATCCGGCGTTGGCGGGGCAGGCGCACTGTGGGTTCGACGACGTCCGGCGGCATGGGCGCGGCCTGGGCGTCGGCCTGCGCTTCTGTGAGCACCGCGTCCGGCGTCGAGGGCAGGGCGGGAATGGCGGCCGGGGCCGTTGCCGCCGCCGGGCTCGCGATTGGCGACGGGACCTCCGCGGGCGCGGCGGCGATCGAGACAGGCGCCCGGTGCAGGGCGACCGTGGGCAGCTCGACGACATGGACGCGGACGGGCTTCACGGACCAGGCCGAACCCATGACCGCAAGGGTCAGGGCGGTCAGCAACGTCAGGCCCAGCGCCTGGTCGCGCGCACTGGGGGCAGTGCGGGAGAGCAGCCGGATGCGCTCGGCCAGCGGATGGGCCCGGGCGGGCAACCAGTAACATCCCAAGGGCAGCGGACGCGTGGCGAGCTGGGTCTTCAGCATGGCCTCGGCGTAGGAGCGGCGCACCTTCGGATGCCTGGCGATCACCTGGGCGTCGCAGGCCAGTTCCTGGTCGATCCGCAGGAACCGTTGCAGCACATGCAGCATCGGATTGAACCAGTTGACGCAGCGGGCGGCGGCCACGAAGGCGTTGATGCGCGTGTCGTGGCGGACGATGTGGGTCTCCTCGTGCGCCAGCACGATGAACTGTTCGCGCGGGGAATAGCGACGGCTGAAGTCGGACGGCGTGACGACGCGCGGCCGCAGCACGCCCACCGCCGCCGGCCCGGCGAGACCGGCCTCGGCGTCGCGGCCGAACTGCGCCTGCCGCAACGCGATCCAGGCCAGGTGGGCGAGGATGCCGGCGATCCACAGGCCCATGACGAGGCCCCAGCCGTCGAACGGGGCGTCGGGCACGTTCGGCGAGACGCCTTGCGCCGCCAACGAAGAGGCCTGCGCCGTCGATCCCGGGGTCGCTCGGACGGTCACGGTCTCGACGCGGGCCGGTAGCAGCATGCCCAGGGCGGCCAGGGGAACCAGCAGCCAGAGGCCGTAGGCGATCCGCGGACCGAACAGCTTCCGCGCCGGTCTGCGCAGGATCAGGACCAGCGCCACGGCGACGGCCGCCGCCAGGTTCGCGGCGCCGAGGATGAGCAGGGCGTCACTCATCTTCGAGATCCGAGATTAGCTTCTTCAGCACCTGGATGTCCTTGGGCGTCAGGGCGCGGTGCTCGGCGAAATGGGCGACCAGGGGCGCGACCTCGCCGTCGAACAGCCGGTCCACCAGGCTCTGGCTCTCGGATTGAACATAGTCGGTGCGGCTGAGCAGTGGGCGGTAGAGGTAACCCTCGGCTTCGCGCCGGCCCTCGATGGCCTTTTTGCGCAGCAGCCGGGTGATCAGCGTCTTCACCGTGCCCGGCGCCCACCCGTGCGCCTCGCCGACCTCGTCGACGATGCCGTCGGGGGTCAGTGGGCCCTTCCGCCACAGCGCCTCCATGATCTGGCTCTCGGCGCCCGAGATCTTCACGGCCAAGCCCAATCCTCCGCCTTACCAAAAATACACGTGTATTTTGGACGAAAGTACAGCTGTATCCTGAGCTGGATCGGTCCTCGGGGCCAGTGACTTTGCGTTCATGTTGGAGGGGGTGATGCGAAAGAGGCTGATCTGGCTGGCGACGGTCGCCCTCCTCCCCACGGCCGTCCTGGCGCAAACGCCCCCGGACCCGGCGCGGAAGCCGCCGCCCGCGGGAACCGTGGGCGAGGTGGTGGTCACCGGCCAGGCGCCGGCGGTGCAGGCGTCCATCGACCGGCGCAGCTACAGCGTCGCCTCGGACCTCCAGGCCCAGAGCGGCTCCATCGGGGACGCGCTGCGCAACGTCCCCTCCGTGGACGTCGACGTGAACGGCAACGTCGCCCTGCGCGGCGACCCGAACGTCACCATCCTCATCGACGGCAAGCCCTCGGGTCAGTTCCGGGGCGAAGGCAAGGGCCAGGCGCTCCAGGCCCTGCCGGCCGATCGGATCGAACGGGTCGAGGTGATCACCAATCCTTCGGCCGAGTTCCGCGCCGACGGGACGGCCGGGGTCATCAACCTGATCACCAAGAAGGCCAAGGGCGCGGGTCAGACCGGCTCGGCCCGGCTCACTGCCGGGACCAGCGAGCGGGTCTTCGCCAGCGCCAGCACCGGCTACAACGGCAAGGACCTGAGCGTCTCGGCCGACGCCTTCTTCCGCCACGACCCGCAGAAGCAGCAGACCCGCGAGGAGCGCTCCCGGCTCGACCCGGCGACGGGCCTCCTCGCCGACACGGCGGTCGCGGGCGTGAACCACGTCACGGTCGAGCTGATCGGCGGCAGGGCCAGTGCGGACTACGATCTCGACGCCGACACCCGCCTGAGCGGCGAGTTGCGCCTGCAGCGCTTTCGCTTCGACCTCGACAGCCTCACGCACACCGAGCGGCGCGATGGTCTGGGCGTGCTGGCAGAGGTGTTCGACCGCCAGACCAGCGTCCGCCAGAAACGGTTCAACCGCGAACTCACCACCAGCCTGCGCCGCAAGCTCGAGGGCGAGGGCCACGAGGTGTCGCTGAGCCTGAGCTACGAGGCCACCGACTATGACCGCCGGCGCACGGGCGCCACGTTCACCCGGCTGCCGATGGCGGGCGAGGCCTTCGACGACCAGCCGACCTACAACGACTACCAGCAGGTCCAGCTCAAGGGCGACTACGTCCGCCCCTTCGCCGACGGCTCGACGCTGAAGCTGGGCTTCGACGTCCAGCGCGACGACAACAGCCAGCACAACCTCGGGTTTCGGGGATCGGCGTCGCCCCCCACAAACCCGGACCCGTCGCTCACCAGCCTATTCAAGTTCGAGCAGCTGCTCAGCCAGGCCTATGTCACCTATGAGCGGCCGATCGGCGATGTGACGGTGCTGGCGGGGCTGCGGCTGGAGGACTCCCGCATCGACCTCACCCAGGCGACGCTGAACCGAAAGGACGAGAACGACAGCGCCCGCGCCTATCCAAGCCTGCACCTGTCGTGGAAGGCCACCGACACCCAGACCTTCACGGCCAGCTACAGCGAACGCGTCCAGCGGCCGGATCCGGATGTCTACAACCCTTTCCCGTTCCTGCTCGACCCCGTGACCTACAGGTCCGGCAACCCGAACCTGAAGCCGCAGCAGACCCGGTCGTACGAGCTGGGCTGGCAGTACCGGAAGAGCCCCGCCAACTACCTGGCGACCCTGTACTACCGCGAGAACGACCGGGTGCTGTCGGACGTCACCCGCGACCTGGGCGGCGGCGTCTTCCTGATCACCCGGGACAACGTGGCCCAGACGCGGGCGGGCGGGCTGGAACTGGTGGCCAATGGCCGGCTAGGTCCCAGACTCACCTACAACGTCAGCAGCAACCTCTACTGGAACGAGCTCGACGGCTCGGCCCAAGGGCTGACGGACAGGCGCTCCACGGTGACGGTGTCCGGCCGGGCGAGCCTGAGTTGGCAGGTGACGCCCGACGACCTGATCCAGGTCAGCGGCTTCGCCAACGCCAGGCGGCTGACCGCCCAGGGCTACATCAAGCCGGCGGGCATGCTGAACATCGGCTACCGCCACAAATTCAACGGTCGGATCTCCGGCCTGGTGACCATCCAGGACGCCCTGGACACCTTCTCCTACACGGAGGTCGTCGACACCCCGAGCCTGACCCGGCGGCTCTCGCAGAGTGTCGACACGCGGGGGATTTCCATCGGCCTCGTCTGGACCCTCGGCGGCGGCAAGCCGCGCGACCCGGGCTTCGACTTCGGCGGGGGCGGCGGACCGCCCTCGCCATAGCCGTCAGACGGTGACCACGACCTTGCCCATGGCCTTGCGGCTGGCGAGGTGGGCGATGGCCTTGGACGCCTCGGCCAGGGGGAAAGTCTCGGACACGTGCGGCTTGATCTTGCCGTCGGCGTACATCTGCAGGAGCTCGGCGACGCTCTCCTGGTGCTTCTTCGGGTTCTTGCCCACCCAGGCGCCCCAGAACACGCCGACGATCTCGCAACCCTTCAGCAGGGCCAGGTTCAGCGGGATCTTGGGGATCTCGCCCGCCGCGAAGCCGACCACGAGGTACTTGCCCTCCCAGGCGATGGAGCGCAGCGCCGGTTCGGCATAGGCGTCGCCAATGGCGTCATAGATCACGTCGGCGCCGTTCGGGCCGGTGGCGTCCTTGAACAGCGCCGCCAGCGCCTTCTGTCCATCACGGTCGAACGGTCCCTTGGGATAGACCACGCCGGACTTCGCCCCGCGGCTGAGGCACAGGTCGACCTTCTCCTGGCTGGAGGCGGCGGCGATCACATTGGCGCCCATGGCCTTGCCCAACTCGACGGCCGCCAGGCCGACGCCGCCCGCGGCGCCCAGCACGAGCAGCGACTGCCCGGCCTGCAGGTTCGCCCGGTCCTTCAGGGCGTGCCAGCTGGTGCCGTAGGTCATGATGAAGGCGGCGGCGTCTTCGAAGGGCATGGAATCGGGGATCTTCACCAGCCGGGCGGCCTCCAGGGCCAGCTCCTCGGCCATGCCGCCCCAGCCCGTGTTGCCCAGCACCCGGTCGCCCGGCTTCACGTGGGTCACGCCCTCGCCGACGGACTTGACGATCCCGCTGATCTCGCCGCCGGGCGAGAAGGGCCGCTCGGGCTTGAACTGGTACTTGTCCTCGATGATCAGCACGTCGGGGAAGTTGACCCCGATGGCCTTCACCTGGACCACCGCCTGGCCGGGCTTGGCCTCCGGCGAGGGCACGTCCTCCAGCACCAGGGTCTCCGGGCCGCCGACGGCCTTGCTCAGAAGTGCTTTCATGGACGTCTCTCCCGGTTGGTCTGGCGATTTGCGGCGCGACCCTAACCAAGTCGAACGGATGTTTGAAGCCTGTCGGGCGCGGCTCAGGCGGAAAGCACGTCGCGGACCGGCCGCCGAAGGGATCGCGGCAGGCCTGGCCCCTGGCCGAACCGGACGACCAGGTCCGGGCGGCGGCCCGATGTTCCCAGCCAGGCGGCGAACGGGCCGCGGGTGGCGGCGTCCTCCACGGGCTGGTTGAGAAAGGCGGTCCGCAGGCCGGCCATCTCAGCCGTCAAGGCAAAGCGGGTGTAGGCGCGGCCCGCCTCGAGCCACCCGCGGGGGTCGTTCGTGCCTGCGGAGAACACCGCAAGCCCCGCCGAGCTGCGCATCTGGCGGACGATCTTGTCGGTCTCTCCGGCCTCGGTGAACGCCAGGTCGAACGCCAGCGCTCCCAGCGCCCGGGGCAGCGTGGGATTGCCAGACGATGCGGCATAGAGCCCGTCGCGGTGGCGCGCAGCCTCGGCGCCGTCGAAGCGGATCCAGGCCTTCAGCTCGCGGCGGAAAGCGGGGCTGCGAACCTGGGTCGCATTGCCGCGGACGATGAACTCCGTGGCCTGCTCGAGGCGCGCGCCGTCGGTGATGAGCACCGTGTCCACCGTGCCCGGGCCTGCGCGCTGCAGGGCCTGGAGGACGGCGACGGGCGCCGGCCGACCGTCGTAGTCGCCCCGTGTCGAAGCCCGGCGGGGAATCGCGGGGGCCAGACCTCCGTCCGGCCGTGCGGTGCGTTCTAACGCCAGGCGCACACCGCCACTCCGGTCGAAGCTCTCGATCTGCCCCCGCCAGCCGTAGTGGGGCGCGGCCTGAAGCAGCGTCTCCGCTGCGCAGCCCAGGCTCGCGAACAGGTGATGATCGTCGGGATCGACCACCGGTGTTCGCCGCGTGAAATCCGGCTGGATCCGGATCGCCTGGCCCTCGACCGCGAACCGCCAGGGTTGGGTGTTGTGGCTGTTCGCCGCCAGCGTCGCGGCATGCACCAGCGCCCGCGCCGGAAGGCCCGGCCCGTTGGGCTCGATCAGCCGCCAAGTCGAGGTGGCGGCGTCGCGATAGGACCCGCTCGATCCGCAGGCGGCCAGGGGCGCGGCGGCCAGGCCAAGCGCCACCGTTCGGCGTGAGAGCATGCGGGGGCCTCCTGTCGCGTCGCCCGTTCCTCCCACCCGAGGGCGAGCAGCGCCTTGACCCCCGTCAACGCCTGCGGCGACGGGTCCGGCGGCAGCGATTTGGTGACGGGCCCCGTGTCACCTATATTCGCCGCTCTCCAGAAGGACCGAATTCCTTGGGCGTGACCCTCGATCTCAGCCGCGCGCCGGCCCGGCCCACTACTGCGACGGCCCCAACAAACCTGACGGGCCTCAGCCGCACCGAGCTGGCGGCCGCGCTGGTGGACGCGGGCGTCGTGCCGAAGGACAAGGCCAAGATGCGCGCCAGCCAGCTGTGGCGCTGGATGCATCACTACGGCGTCACCGACTTCGCCCAGATGACCGACGTCGCTAAGGAGACCCGCGCGGCCCTGGCCGGGGCCTTCAGCCTGGCCCGCCCGGAAGTGGTGGAGCGCCAGGTGTCGAAGGACGGCACCCGCAAGTGGCTGATCCGCATGGGCCCGGGGATCGAGGTCGAGACCGTCTACATTCCCGACGTGGGCCGGGCCGGGGCGCTGTGCGTCAGCTCGCAGGTCGGCTGCACCCTGAACTGCACGTTCTGCCACACGGGCACCCAGGCGCTGGTGCGCAACCTGACCGCGGCCGAGATCGTGGCCCAGGTCCAGGTCGCCCGGGACGACCTTAGCGAATGGCCCTCGCCCAAGGAGGATCGCCGGCTCTCGAACATCGTGTTCATGGGCATGGGCGAGCCGCTCTACAATCTGGATAACGTGGCCCAGGCCATCGACATCATCGCCGACAACGAGGGGATCGCCATCTCCCGGCGGCGGATCACCGTGTCGACCTCCGGCGTCGTGCCGCAGCTCCAGGCGCTCGGCGAGAAGACCCAGGCCATGCTGGCCATCTCGCTGCACGCCACCAACGACGAGCTGCGCGAGAAGCTGGTGCCGCTCAACAAGAAGTACCCGCTGAAGGAGCTGATGGACGGCATCCGCGCCTATCCAGGCCTCGGCAACGCCAAGCGGGTGACCTTCGAATATGTGATGCTGAAGGGCGTCAACGACAGCCCGGCCGAGGCCAAGGCCCTGGTCCAACTGCTCAAGGGCATCCCGGCCAAGATCAACCTGATCCCGTTCAATCCCTGGCCGGGGACCGAGTACGAATGCTCCTCCTGGTCCACCATCGAGCAGTTCGCGGCGATCCTGAACCGCGGCGGCTACGCCTCGCCGATCCGCACGCCGCGCGGCCGCGACATCCTCGCCGCTTGTGGGCAGCTGAAGAGCGAGAGCGAGAAGCTGCGTGCGTCGGCGCGCCGCAAGGCCGCGGCCGAAGCTTCGGAATAGAAGCGCCGCTGTGGTAACCCTGCGCCCGCAGTAACGGGGACGCGTCCATGCCGATACCTTCGCCTGAGATCCAGGCCTTCGCCTCCGGCTTCCCGGTATTCCTGGCGCACGCCGGGGTGACCGTGCTGATCCTGTTCGCGGCGGCGGCGCTCTATGTGCTGCTGACCCCACACAAGGAGATCACCCTCATCCGCGAGGGCAACACGGCGGCGGCCGTGTCGCTGGGCGGCGTGCTGCTGGGCCTTGCGATCCCGCTGTCGGCCTCGCTCCGGGCTTCGACCAACGTCATCGAGATCGGGCTGTGGGGCGCGGTGACCGTGGTGGTCCAGCTCCTGGTCTTCCGGCTGGTGGACATGCTTCTGCGCGGCCTCCCGCGCCGGATCCAGGAGGGAGAGATGTCGGCCGCGGCCCTGCTGGTGGGAGCGAAAGTCGCCACCGCCCTGATCATCGCGGCGGCGCGCAGCTAGGATGCGCTTTCCGCGGCTGCCGGACTGGGTGGTCTATGCCGCGATCGTGGTGGCGCTGCTGTTCGCCGCCCTGGGCCGAGACGAGCGCACCGACGCGCCGCCGCCGCCGCCCAAGGGCGCCGACCCGCTGGGCGAGGCGCTGGGCCCTGCATCTCCCTTCGACCCTTCGGTTGTCGTGGATGTGCCGGACACTGGCGGTCCCGCCGCCGGAACCGCCTTTTCCATCGCCCGCGCCGGGGTCTGGCTGACGGCCCGCCACGTGGTCGACGGCTGCAAGCGGGCGGCGATCGTCGTGGGCCCGGAGACCGGTGTCGCGGTGAACGTCCGCGTCGATCCGCGCGGGGAGGCGGCGCTGCTGTTCACCGAGGGCGGATCGGCGCCGCTACCCCTGGCGCTGGCCGAACCCTTGAAGCGCGGCCAGCGGGCCTTCCACCCCGGCTTCCCGCAGGGCGAGCCCGGGGAGGCCAGCTCCAGGCTGCTGGGCCGCGAGAACCTGGTCGTGCGCGGTCACGGGGCGCGGACCGAGCCGGTGCTGGTCTGGGCCGAGACCGGGCGGACCGAGGGCTTGCAGGGCACCCTGGGCGGTCTGTCAGGCGCCCCGGCGCTCGACGCCCAGGGTCGGGTGTTGGGCGTCACCATCGCCGAGAGCCCGCGGCGGGGACGCATCTACACCACGGCGCCGGAGATCGTCCGCGCCACGTTGGCCGCCAGCAACCGCCGCGCCGATACCGCCGCGGTGGGCGAGTCCATCACGCCGCAGAACTATTTCTATGTGGCCGACGACTTGCGCCGCGAGTTGCAGGTGGCCCAGGTGGTCTGCCTCGACAACTAGTCGCGCTCGGCCGCCGGCTGCCGGCGGGCCACCAGGAAGGCCAGGATCACGGCCGCCACGCCGACCAGCGCCGAGTAGAGGAAAAAGACCAGATACCCGGCTCCCAGCGCCGCCGGCGTCACCTGCGACTTCTCCATGGCGCCCGCATACGCCTCGGGGGGCAGGCGGACGAACAGCGCCTTCAGCCCGCCGAACGCGCCGCCCGCGTCGGCCGAGGCGGCGGACGACTCCACGATGCGCCCGGACTGCGAGGCGACCAGTTTCCCCGGCAGGGCGTAGAGCGACGAGAACAGCGCATACTGGGTCGCGGTGAAGCCGGCGGAGGTCAGGCTGGACATGTAGGCGATCAGGCAGGTGCCCGCGATGCCGCCGGCGATGTTGTCGATACCGATCGCTACGAAGAGGGCCCAGAGCTGCGGTCCCTGGGTGGCCAGCCAGGCGAACGCCAGATTGCTCAGGGGGCCGGCGAAGGCGCCCACCACCAGGGCCCGCATCATGCCCAGCCGGGCTACGGAAAAGCCGCCAAGGCCCACGCCGATCACCGTCATCACGACGCCGAACACCTTGCGGGCCTCCGCGATCTCCACCTTGGTGAAGCCGAGGTCGGCATAGAACGGGTTCATGATGTTCAGCACGAAGTCCGACAGCCGGTAGAGGCAGATCAGCGCCAGGATCAGCGCCGCCACCCCCTTGTAGCGCCGTAGGAAGTCGGCCAGCGGCTCGCCCAGGGCGGCGAACAGATAGACGCCGGGCCGGGTCTTCAGCCCTGGGATCGGGCAGACCGCCAGCACAATGACGGCCAGACCCGCCGCGACCGCGGCGAGCTGGAAATAGACCCCCTGTGGCTTCATCGCCCAGGCATCGGTGAGGGCGAGGCCCGCGTCCGGCAGGCCGATGGCGGAGAGGCCCGCCGCCAGCAGCGAGGCGTCGGCCGCCAGGCCCGTTCCCAAGAGCAGGGCGCCCAGGGCGAAGACCGCCAGGCGCGCGATCCATTCGGGCAGCTCCAGCGCCGGCCGGCTGGGGACACCCTCGGCGTGGATCGGCCGCACCGCGTGGACTTTCTCGCGCGGCGCGCCCAGGACGCCGGCCACGCCCAGCAGCATCAGCCCGGCCATCACGGCGTAGGAGGCGCTCCAGCCGTAGGCCTCGGCCAGCAAAAGGGGGGCTGCGCCCGCCACGATCATCGCGACGCGGTAGCCCCACTGGTAGGCGGCGGCCATGGCGCCCTGTTTCTCGACCTCGGCGGCTTCGATGCGCCAAGCGTCGATGACGATGTCCTGGGTGGCGGACACAAAGGCGACGAAGGCTGCGAAGGCCGCCATCAGCGCCAGGTTCGTCGCGGGGTCGACGCCCGAGATCAGCCACAGGCCCAGCATCAGCAGGACCTGCAGCACGATCATCCAGCTGCGGCGATGGCCGAGAAGCCGGGTGAGGCCGGGCACCTGGGTGCGGTCGATCAGCGGCGCCCAGAGGAACTTCAGCGAATAGCTGAGCGTGGCGAGCGCGAAGATCGAGATGACCTTCAGCGACAGGCCCGCCTCGCGCAGCCACAGGGACAGGGTGTCGAAGATAAGCAGGTTCGGCAGGCCGGAGGCGAAACCCAGGGCCAGCATCACCAGGGCCCGGCGCTCGAAGAAGACCGCGATGGCCGACAGCGCGCTCCGCCTCGGTTCCGCTTCAGCGCTCATGGGGTCTCCGGAAGGGGAGCCCCCCGGGGCTCCGCTCAGCCGAACTTGGCGCGCGCCGCCGGCTTCGGCAAGGCGGAGACGGTCCAGCGGGTCAGCGCGGCGCGCAGGGCGTCGGGCGACAGCGGCTTCACCAGGAAGTCGTCCATGCCGGCGGCGAGGCAGGCGTGGCGGTCGTCCTCGAAGGCGTTGGCGGTGAGGGCGACGATCGGGGTCTTGATCCCGCCCGCGCGCATCCGCCGGGCCGTTTCCTCGCCGGAGAGGCCCGGCATCCGCATGTCCATCAGGACCAGGTCGAAGACGCCGACCTCGGCCGCCGCCAAGGCCTCGGCGCCGCCGACAGCGTGCTCCACTTCGCAGCCCTCGCGATTGAGCAGGGCCTTGGCGAGCAGGGCGTTGATGGGGTTGTCCTCGACAAGCAGGATCCGTGCGCCCGGGGCGGCGGCCGTCGCGACGCGTTCGTCCACCTGGGCGGGCTGGCTCGGGTCGGCGGCGGCGCCTGCCGCGATCAGCACACGCTCGGCCAGCGAGGCGCGGCGCAGCGGCTTGATGAGGTAGCCGGCGAATCCGGCGCGGCGATAGCGGGCGAGGCGCTCGCGCTCGTCCGGGGCCAGCAGGACGATGGCGTGGCGCTGGAGCGGGGGCCGCAGGGCGCCGTTCGCCGCGGCCAGGCTGGCGTCCACCAGGATCACGTCGCCCGGGCGTGTGCGGGCGATGGCTTCCGGCAGGGCGGCCGTGGCGACCACCTCGCCGCCGCAGGCCTCGATCTGCAGTCGCGCGGCTTCGCGGACCACCGGATTGGGCGAAGCGATCCCCACCGTCCGGCCCTCGAGAGGCCGCGTGGGTATGACCGCCGGGATGGTCGGAAACGCCGCCTCGAACCAGAAGCAGGCGCCGCCGCCAGGTGCGGTTTCGACGCCCACCTCGCCGCCCATGGCGCGCGCGAGCCGCCGCGCGATGGCGAGCCCCAGGCCTGCGCCGCCGAGGTCGGCGTGTGCGGCCTCGGCCTGGGCGAATTCCTCGAAGATGCGTTCGCGGTCGCTCTGCGACACGCCGGGGCCGGTGTCCTCGACGCGGAGGCGCAGGCGACCGGGTTCGGGCGAGGACGCTGCGATCAGAACGCCGCCGGTGTCGGTGAACTTGACGGCGTTTCCGGCGAAATTGAGCAGGATCTGGCGCAGGCGCCCCTCGTCGGCGTGGACGGCGGCCGGTGCGGGCGGCGCCGCCCAGGCGATCTCGACGCCCTTCTCACGAGCCCGCGGAGACAGGAGCTCGGCGACGCTGCGCAACAGTCCCTCGACCTCCATGGGCGCCGGGTGCAGCTCAACGCGGCCGGCGCCGAGCTTGGCGTAGTCCAGGACGTCGTTCACGAGGGTCAGCAGGTGTTGGCCGCTGTCGTGGAGCGCCGACACATAGGCCTTCTGCTCGGCGGTGAGCTTGGTCCCCTCCAGCAGGCGGGCCATCCCCAGCACCCCGTTCAGCGGGGTACGGAATTCATGGCTCAGCGACGCGAGCTGTTCCGCGCTGATCTGGGCGCGGTTGGGTCGGCGCTCGGACAGGGGTCGAGACGGTCTGCGCATGGCCGGGAAGGCTTAGGGCCAACGGCTTAACGGTGAGTCAAGCGAGCGTCGGATATGCTACAAAACAACGCGAACCGCTGTTTTGTCCCCGACCAAGTAGACGCCGCGCCGAAGCCGTCGTTTACTGTCGAGCGAGGTCCGTAGTGCGCTTTGGGGGGGCGTCATGAACCCTGTCGAGCTTCTGACGCAGAGAGAGCGCGATTGCCTGCGCCTCGTGGACCAGCACCTGAGCTCCAAGCAGATCGCCCGCGAGCTCGGGATGTCGAAGACGTCGGTGGATACCTATTGCGACCGCGCCCGCCGAAAGCTGGGCGTCGACGACCGCTTCAAGGCGGCCAAGCTCCTCCGTGACGTGGAGGTCAATCCTGTCCTGATTGAATCAGGACACGACGCGATCAGGACAGACGCGCCGCCTCAACCTTGGCCCGATGAGGCGTCAACTGATGAGGCGTCCGATGGGTCAGCAGCCGGGTTTCGAGAACAGAGCGGTGGTTGGGAGGGCGCTTCGCCTTCGCCGGGAGATCGACGACTTCGAGGCGCGATGGCCGGCCCTGGCGAAGCGGGAGGAGCTTCTTCCCGGCTTCTCCTGGACGCAGCTCGAGCGGCAGCTCGTCGATCTCTCGGCGACGCCGACGCAGGCCGAGATGGCGCGGCACCTGGTGTCCGCCACGCGGAAACTGGCGCCGTTCAAGCCGCCGGAAATGGTGCTTCGGGAAATCCTCTGCCTGACCTGGGTTCTCCTGGACGAGAACTTCAAGGGCGAGCCGGAAGCTGGACCCGCCGCAACGAGCTGAGCCCCGCGCTCCGGCTCGGCGCGATCGTCGGGATCGCCCTGGTCACGGCCCTCGCGTTCGGAGGGATGCTGGCCGGGCTTCATTACCTGAACGACCTGGCGGCCAGTTTACTAAAGGCCTGAACGGCCAGGAAACCCAGTTACGCAACAATCGAAGCGCGCCGTGACCACGCCGCGCATGGAGAGAACTCATGCTCAAAGAACGCCGCATGGCCGCCGAGCAAGTCGCTGGCGCGCTGTTCGAAGCCGAAGCCGCGATCGACGCGGCCCTGTCCAAGACCGCCCAGCTCGCCGGGGTGATGCCCGCGCTGCGCAAGGCGGCCGGCGCCTCGGCCCTCATCGGCCAGGACGCCGTGGAGCGCGCCAGCCAGGCCATCACGGCCCTCGCCCAGGCCCGTCGCGCGATCGTTGAGACCCACAAGGAACTCAGCGTGGTCCAGGGCCAGATCGGCCTGGGGGCGGTGAGGATGGCCGGGGAAGGCGGAGACAAGCCGCCGCCTGAGGGCCTGCAGGTCGAGCGGGTCCGCATGCGGAGCCTGCGCATCGCCTCCTGAGGGCGGCGGCTGTTTCCAACTCGCCCTGACGTCTGCCACATTGCGGCCCTCGGCAACTCCGGGGGCCGCCTTCCTTGACGACCTATCAGCTTCCGCCATTCGTCTGGCCCACAGCGCTGATGAGCGTCTGCGCTCTGGCGGCCTGGCGGGGTCGTGATGTGGAGCGCCTGGCGGCGGCAGGCTATCTCGCCGCCTGGGCGCTCACCCTCGTCGCGTTCCGGGCGGGCGCCCGCGACATCCAGTGGTCTGTAATGATCATCGATGTCGCGCTCCTCGGCCTGCTGTTCGGCATCGCGCTCAAGAGCCGGCGATATTGGCCGCTCTTCTCGGGGGCCTTCCAACTGCTTGCGGTCGCGACCCATGTGGCCGTCGCCCTCGATTCCGGTGTCTCCGGATGGGCCTATCAGACCGCCGGTATCATCTGGGGCTATCTGGTGATCGCGGCGATCGGCTACGGCGCCTGGACCGCGCCGCGGCGCTATGCGGAGATCGAAGCCATGCCGGACAGCGACGTCCCGGGCGCCACCCGGCGGTAGATCAGCGCCTCGGCGATGTGGACCCGGCGCACTGGGCCCGACCCTTCCAGGTCCGCAATGGTGCGCGCCAGACGCAGGGTCCGCGTCCAGCCGCGCGCTGAAAGCCCACCCTGTTCGGCGGCCTTGGCCAGCAAGGCGCGCGCAGGTGCGTCGAGGTCTGCGATGGCGTCCAGGAAATCGCCCTCGGCCTGCGCGTTGAGCGGCGCGCCATCGGTCCCGGCGGCGCGGTCCGCCTGCATCGCCCGCGCCTGCAGCACCCGGGCGGACGCCTCGGCCGTGCCCTCCGCGGGCGGCGGCAGGGCCATGTCCGCGGCGGTGACCGGCGGAACCTCCACCTGGAGGTCGATGCGATCCATCAGCGGACCGGAGATCCGCGCCTGATAGTCGGTCTGACAGCGCGGAGCCCGGCCGCAGGCGCCGCGGCCCGCGCCGCCGTGGCCGCAGCGACACGGGTTCATGGCGGCCACCAGCTGGAAGCGCGCGGGATAGCGGACGTGGGCGTTGGCGCGCGCCACCACCACCTCGCCGGTCTCCAGCGGCTGGCGCAGGCTGTCCAGCGCCTGGGCGCCGAACTCCGGCAGTTCGTCCAGGAACAGCACGCCGTTGTGCGCCAAACTGACCTCGCCGGGCTTGGCCCGGAGGCCGCCGCCAGTCAGGGCGGCCATGCTGGCGGAGTGGTGCGGCGTTCGGAAGGGGCGCGCGCGGCTGAGCTGTCCCTTGGCGATCAGCCCGGCCACCGAATGGATCATCGAGGTTTCCAGCAGCTCGGCCGGGGTCAGCGGCGGCAGCAGGCCGGGCAGGCGCGCAGCCATCATGGACTTGCCCGACCCGGGCGGCCCCACGAAGCAGAGGTTGTGGCCCCCGGCCGCGGCGATCTCGAGCGCGCGCTTGGCGTTCTCCTGGCCCTTGACGTCGCGCAGGTCGGGCACCCGCTCGCCGTCCAGCATGTCGCCGGCCTTGGGCTGCGACAGGATCTGGGTCCCACGGAAATGGTTCACGAGGGCGATCAGGGACGGCGCCGCCAGCACCCGGGTGTCGCCGGCCCACGCCGCCTCCGGGCCGCAGGCTTCGGGACAGATCAGCCCCAGGCCGAGTCCGCCCGCCGCCACCGCCGCGGGCAGGGCGCCGGCCACCGGCGTGATCCGGCCGTCCAGCGCCAGTTCGCCCACCGCCGCCCAGTCCTCCAGCGCATCGGGCGGGATGATCCCCATCGCAGCCATGATGGCGAGGGCGATCGGGAGGTCGTAATGGCTGCCCTCCTTCGGCAGATCCGCGGGGGCCAGGTTGGCGATGATGCGGCGGGCGGGCAGGGCCAGGCCCAGGCCCTGGAAGGCCGCGCGGACCCGTTCGCGGCTCTCGGACACGGCCTTGTCGCCCATGCCGACGAGGAAGAACTTCTGCTCGCCGCCGGTGAACTGGACCTGCACGTCGACGCGCACCGCTTCGACGCCCCGGAAGGCCAGGGTCACCACCCGCGCCGACATCCCTCAACCCCTTGTGGTCCGCCTCAAGTTATCCACAACCCAGCACACGGCCTGGCTCGGATCAAGAACAAAAAACGAACTTATGGGGAAAGTAAGACGTTTCCGTAACTTCCGGACATATCTTAGACGACAATCTAAACCTATGCGCGTAGCGCCTCAATCCGGCGCCACATCACCTCCGTGGCATCGATGCCGGTGAAGCGCTTCAGCGCCACGGCGCCCGTGGGAGAGGTCACGTTGATCTCGGTCAGCCACTCGCCGATCACGTCGATGCCGACGAAGATCAGGCCCCGGGCCTTGAGCTCCGGCCCGATGGCGGCGCAGATCTCGCGGTCGCGCGCCGACAGCTCTACGGGCTGGGCCTCGCCCCCTACCGCCAGGTTGGACCGGATCTGGCCCTTGGCCGGCACGCGGTTGATGGCGCCGACCGGCTCGCCGTCGATCAGCAGGATCCGCTTGTCGCCGCGGGTCACCGACGGAAGGAATTTCTGCACGATCACCGGCTCG
Organism: Phenylobacterium sp. RIFCSPHIGHO2_01_FULL_69_31; assembly: GCF_001824475.1. Taxonomy (GTDB): domain Bacteria; phylum Pseudomonadota; class Alphaproteobacteria; order Caulobacterales; family Caulobacteraceae; genus Phenylobacterium. Next base: position 235,626 of record NZ_MHXN01000014.1, read on the forward strand.
CGCCCGAGCTCGGCGTGCAGCTCCAGCAGGGTGTCGAGGTTCGGATCGTCCTTGAGGTGGCGGGTCACGCCCGAGCCGCCGCGGCCGTTCAGCGGCTTCAGCACGATGTCGCCGTGCTCCGCGCGGAAGTCGAGGATGGCGGCCCGATCCCAGGTGATCAGGGTCGGCGGCTGCAGGTCCGGGAACTTGGTGACGAACAGCTTCTCCGGCGCGCTGCGCACCTCGGCCGGGTTGTTGACCACCAGGGTCTTCGGGTGGATCGCTTCCAGGAAGAAGGTGGCGTCGATGTAGTGCATGTCGAACGGCGGATCCTGGCGCATCAGCACCACGTCGAATTCGCTGAGCTCGACCTTCCGCATCTCGCCCAGCCGGGCGTGGTCGCCCTTCACCCGCTGGACCGTCACATCGCGGCCGCGGGCGAAGATGCGGCCGTTCTCCATCGCCAGCGTCGTGGTCAGGTAGACGAACAGGGAGTGGCCGCGCGCCTGGGCCGATTCCATCATCAGGAAGCTGGTGTCGCCCTCGATGTTGATCCCTTCGATGGGGTCCATCTGGACGGCGACCTTCAGGGACATGCGCGGCTCCTCGGGGAATGGCCCCGCCGACATAGGGGGTCCGAGCGCCGAGCGCCAGCCAAGCTGCCCGTCAGTTCAGCCGCAGCCGCACGCGTTCTCGCTGGGCGCGGGCCGCGAGGGCGGCGCCGCCATCGAGGGCCGTGGCGCGCTGCAGGGCGACCAGGGCTCCGGCCAGCGCCCCCTGGCCCTCCCGGGCGGCGGCCACGTCGAGCCACGGGCGGTGGTCGGTGGGATCCAGCAGGGCCCGGCGCAGGGCCGCCCGCTCGGCGCGGGCGAAATCGCCGTAGGCGCTGGCGTTGGCGAACATGATGTTCTGCAGGCGCAGCAGCACCGCCCGGTCGCTCACGGGCGCCATGAGCCGGTCGAGCCGGTCGGCGACGTTGGGGGTGAGCCCCGCATGCAGGGCGCGGCGCGTGAGCTCCGACGGCAGCACCACCCGGCCTTCCGAGAACGGGTCCAGCGCCAGCGGCCCCTCGTCGGTCTCGATCCGCAGCAGGAAGTGGCCCGGGAAGTCGACGCCCTGCAAGGTCAACCCGCACTTGCGCGCCGCGTGCAGGTAGAAGAGGGCGATGGTCACGGCCAGGCCCTTGCGGCGGCTGGCGACCGAGATCACGTCCGCGTTCTCCGGGTCCTCGATGGTGAACAGGTCGCCGGACAGGCCCATGTCGCCGGCCATGGTCTCGGCGATCGCTTCCTCCGGGCTCTCGCGCTTCAGCCGCTCGGCCAGGCGTTCGACGCTAATCGCCGCCATTTCGCGCGCCGCCGCGGGATCCCGGGTCGGATCCTCGTGGATAGCGCAGGCGATGGCGGCCTCCAGCAACGGGAAGGCGCCTTCGGGGGCGCTCCCGGCTTCCGACAGGATGTTCTCGGCCTCTTCGCGATCCATCCCGGCCTCAGTCCCCCTTCCAGGCATCGGGAATATGCCTAGGAAGCTTGCCCGGGGCGAGGGCAAGTAGATCCAGGCGGACCGTGCAGGCTGCGAGGGCGGGCCGATTGGCCGCGAGGGCGGCGCCTGCGCGCCGCAGGCGGTCGCGCTGGTCGAGGGTGACGGTCTCCAGCGCCGCCTCCAGGCTGGTGCGGCTCTTCACCTCCACGACGGCGAGCACCGGCCCGCGCTTAGCCAGGAGGTCGATCTCCGCCTGGGGCGTCTTCAGCCGGAAGCCCAGGATGCGGTAGCCCTTGGCCATCAGCCAGGCGGCGGCCCAGGCCTCGGCGCGCCGGCCCGAGAGCCGCGCCGCCGCGCCCCGGGCCGCGCGAACATTCACCGCTTCAGCTCCAGCGCCCGGCGGTAGAGGTCGCGTCGCGGCAGGCCCAGCGCCTTTGCCACCTCGGCCGCGGCGTCCGCGGGCTTCAGGCGCGACAGCGCATCGGCCAGCGCCGCGTCGGCGTCGGCCGGCGTCGCTTCGACCTCGCGGCCCGGGGCCACCAGGATCACGATCTCGCCTTTGGGCGCGTCCAGCTTCGGGTCTGCGGCGAGCCCCGAAAGCGGTCCGCGGTAGAAGGTCTCGTACAGCTTGGTGAGCTCGCGGCAGACCACCGCCTCGCGGTCGCCCAGCACTGCGGCCATGTCGGCCAGGCTGTCGGCGAGGCGCGAGCCGCCCTCGAAGAAGACCAGGGTGGCGCGCACGCCGGCGAACTCGGCCAGGAAGGTGCGCCGCGCCGCGCTCTTCGGCGGCGGGAAGCCCACGAACAGGAACCGGTCCGTCGGCAGGCCGGCGGCGGACAGGCCGGCCAGAAGCGCCGAAGCCCCGGGAATCGGGACCACGCGATGCCCCGCCTCCGCCGCCTCGCGCACCAGCCGGTAGCCGGGGTCCGAGATCAGCGGCGTTCCGGCGTCGGAGACGATCGCCACCCGCTGCCCCTCGGCCAGCGCCGCCAGCACCCGGGGCCGGACCCGATCGGCGGCGTGCTCGTCGTGGCGCTCCATCCGGCCCTTGATGCCGAAGGCGGCCAGCAGCTTGCCGGTGACCCGGGTGTCTTCGGCCAGGATCAGGTCGGCCTGGTGCAGCACGTCCAGCGCGCGAAGCGTGATGTCGCGCAGGTTCCCGATCGGCGTCGCCACCACATAGAGCCCGGGCGCCAGCGGGGCTTCGTCGAAGGCGGGGGTGGGCAGGGCGCGGGCCATGGCGGGAGGGTTCGCCGCTCCGGCGCGCAAAGGCAAGCTCAGCGACCATTGCAGGCGCAACCGAGATCGAGCCGCCAGGGTTGCATGTGACCCCAGGATCGGGTGTTCCGCGCCGCCTTCCGGGGTCAACCGGCGGCCAGTTCGGCGGTCAGCCGGTCCAGAACCTGCCGGCCTGCCGGGGTCGCCCGCAGGCGGAATGGATCGTCGGCCACGAGGCCGAGCTCCACGAGGCGGCGGACCCTGGGGTGTGCGGGTCCGAGACCCAGGGCGGCGAGTTCCGCGAAGGGGACGCCCTCGGCGATGCGCAGGCCCAGCAACACCCGCTCCTCGGCGGCGGCCATCGGGCTCAAGGCCTCCCGATCCGCGAAGCCGGTCCCCCTCTCCGCGACGCGGCGAATGTAGTCGGCCGGGCGGTCGGCGGCGGTGGTCGCTTCACGCACCCCGCCGAGCGTCAGACGGCCGTGGGCGCCGGGGCCGGCGCCGACGTAGTCCCAGCCTTTCCAGTAGACGAGGTTGTGGCGCGAGCGTGCCGCCTCGCCGCGGGCGTGGTTCGACACCTCGTAGGCCTGGAAGCCCTGGGCTTCGAGGGTGGCCTGGGTGGTCTCGTAGAGGTCGGCGGCGAGGTCCTCGTCGGGCGGTGTGAACGTTCCGCGCCGCACCGCGCGATCGAAGGCGGTGCCCTGCTCGATGGTCAGCTGATAGGGCGACAGGTGCTCGGCGCCGAGGGCGATGGCGGCTCTCAGCTCTTCGGACCAGGCGTCCGCGGTCTGGCCGGGCAGCGCGTAGATCAGGTCCAGCGACAGGCGCGGGAAGGCGCGCGCCGCCGCCTCCGCCGCCCGCCGGCCCTCGGCGGCGTCGTGATTGCGGCCCAGGAACCTCAGCGCCGCGTCGTCCAGCGCCTGAAGGCCCAGGGACAGCCGGTTCACACCGGCCTCGGCAAGGGCGGCGAACCGGCCGGCCTCGGCGTCGGTGGGGTTCGCTTCGAGGCTCACCTCAAGGTCCGCGGCGGGCGTCCATAGGCGCTGGGCCGCCTCCAGGATCTCCGCGGTCCACGCCGGATCCATCAGCGACGGCGTGCCGCCACCGAAGAACACCGAGACCAGCTCGCGCGGCCCGGTCAGCGCCCGCTGCGCCTCCAGGTCGGCGACGATGGCGCGCGCGAGCGCCGCCGCCTCGGCGTCCCGGCCCTTGGCCTTGAAGACGTTGAAGTCGCAGTAGGGACAGATGCGCGCGCAATAGGGCCAGTGGACATAGACCCCGAGCGGGACGGTCAAAGCAGGGCAGCCTTGAGCTTGGCGAAGGCGCGTGCCCGGTGGCTCATGGCGTCCTTCGAGATGGGCGCCATCTGACCAAAGGTGATGTCGTGGCCTTCCGGCAGGAAGATCGGGTCGTAGCCGAAGCCCTTGTCGCCGCGCGGGGGGAAGGTCAGCGTCCCGTCCACCCGGCCCTCGACCACCACGGCGGGACCGTGCGGCCAGGCGACGGCCAGGGCCGAGGTGAACCAGGCCGAGTAGTCGTCGGCGCCCACTTCCTCCAGCCGTTCCTCGACCTTCCGCATGGCCATGGCGAAGTCCTTTTCCGGCCCGGCCCATCGCGCCGAGAAGATGCCGGGCGCGCCGTCCAGCGCCGTCACCGACAGCCCCGAGTCGTCGGCGAGGGCGATCAGGCCGGAGGCGTCGGCCGCCGCTCGGGCCTTGAGCAGGGCGTTGCCCGCGAAGGTCGTCTCGGTCTCGTCGGGCTCCAGCAGGCCCAGCTCGCCCGCCGCGACCAAGTCGAAGCGGCCGTCCAGGATCTCGATCAGCTCGCGCACCTTGCCCGGGTTGTGGGTCGCCACCACCAGTCGGGCGCCCGGCTCCAGCTTCAGGGACATGATCTGCTCCGCACTCTCACAGGGCGCGGACATTACCCGCGGCCCGGCGTGTTGCATTGCAAAAGTTTAATATCGTTACTCGATATTCACGTGATCGAAAATCGATGTGGGCGTATCGATAATCACATCAGGACGACGGGTCCTGAACCACCCAACGCTGCAGCGCAGCAAACCGAAAGAGACTGAAAATGTTCGCCAATGTCATGAACCAACTCGACCGCGCCGCCATGACCTTCGTTGTCGTCCTGGCCGCCATGCCGATCCTCAGCATCGCCGCCCGCGCCGCCTTCCTCTAAGACTCCGGTCCTTGAGCTTATGAGGATCGTCCGATCCGCCCCGGCCCTGGCCTGAACGGCCACGCCGCGGCGGATCCAGACGGCCACGCAGGGGGAGTTCGTCAGGCATGCGCGCCTTGGGTCCGGGTTCGGTTTCGAGCTTTCTGAAGATCATTCTGGATGTGGTCTTCGCAGCCCTCTGGATCGGCGTCGCCGCACTCTCGCTGATAACGCTCGCGGCGCTGCTGCTGAGCTTCAACCCCGATCTCCTCGCCAACCTCACACGGGCCACCGACCCCGGCGCGATCGCGCGGGACAGCGCCCTGGGCGAGCTGGCGACCAACGGTTCATCCATCACCAGCGGCCTCCTGGCCGCCGCGCTCTACCTCGCGGGCATCCTGGTCATCGTGGGATCGCTCCGGCGCATCTTCGCCACCCTGACCGCCGGCGACCCCTTCCACCCCGACAACGTGGCGCGCCTGCGCCTGATCGGCCTGATGCTGGCGGGGCTGGAACTGGGGCGCTACGCCTTCTGGGCCGTCAGCGCGTGGCTCCTTCCGGGCGTCAACCGGATCGAACCCAGCATGAGCCTCACCGCCTGGTTCTCCGTCCTCGTGGTCTTCGTGCTCGCGGAGGTGTTCCGCGAAGGCGCCCGCCTGCGCCGCGAAGCCGAACTCACGATCTAGGTCCGCCCGATGCCGATCCGTGTAAGCCTCGACCGCGTGCTGCTTGAGCGACGCATGTCGCTGACCGAGCTGGCCGACCGCGTGGGCGTCACCATCGCCAACCTGTCGATCCTGAAGACCGGCAAGGCCCGCGCTGTGCGCTTCTCGACCCTGGCCGCCCTCTGCCGCGAACTGGACTGCCAGCCCGGTGACCTCCTCGTGTACGAGGCCGGCCCCGACGACGGGTTCCTCGACGACGAGGGGGAATAGGCTCCGGCCGCGCAGGATGCTGCGCCGCAATCGGACCATGCGGCATTGCAGCGCAGATTTATTCATCGAGACGGGAAATCATTGAATCCCGCGAGGGAAGAGCCTATCTGCCCAGCTACATTGCACTGCACAATGGAGTGACGCAGATGGTCGCCCTGATCGAAAAGTTCCTCGACGCGATGTTCGCCCCGCTGGCGCGCGAACTCGAGCGCCTGCCGGCTTCGGCGATGCGCTTCAACGTGTTCTTCTGATCCAACAGGGCCCGGTCTCGCCGTAGGCGACGGCCGGGGTCCGAGAACGCAAGCGGCGCCGTCCCTGCCCGGGCGGCGCCGTTTTCGATTCCGAGTCGGCTCAGGCCGTTGCAGCCCGCTGCATTTCGCACAGCTCGCCGATGCCCTTGCGGGCCAGCGAGAATAGGGCCTCGAATTCGGCTTGGCTGAAGCCGCGCTTCTCGCCGGTCGCCTGGATCTCGACGATGTCGCCCGAGCCGGTCAGCACGAAGTTCGCGTCGGCCTCGGCGTTGGAATCCTCTTCGTAGTCCAGGTCCAGCACCGGCGTGCCGGTGAAGATCCCGCAGCTCACCGCCGCCACCTGGTCCAGGATCGGGTCGGTCGCGATCACGCCCTCGTCGAGCAGGTACTTCGTGGCCAGCCGCAGCGCGACCCAGGCCCCGGTGATCGACGCCGTGCGGGTGCCGCCGTCCGCCTGCAGCACGTCGCAGTCCAGGGTGATCTGGCGTTCGCCCAACGCTTTCAGGTCGATGACCGCGCGCATCGAGCGGCCGATCAGGCGCTGGATCTCCTGGGTGCGGCCCGACTGCTTGCCCTGGGCGGCCTCGCGGCGGCCGCGGGTGTGGGTGGCGCGGGGCAGCATGCCGTATTCGGCGGTGACCCAGCCCTGGCCCTTGCCGCGCAGGAATCCGGGAACGCCCTCTTCCAGGCTGGCGGTCACCAGCACCTTGGTGTGGCCCGCGGTGATCAGGCACGAGCCTTCCGCATAGCGGGTGACGCCCGTCTCCAGGGTGATCGGGCGCAGCAGATCGGGGGTGCGTTCGGACGGGCGCATGTGCGAGGGTCTTTCGGGTGCGGCTTGCGCCGGTTCGGGCCGCGCTTATCCTAGATCGCGATGACGCCGTCCATGGGCCAGAGAGGCCGCTGAAAACCGCCGTGCCACCGACGCTGTTCTCGCATGGGCCCACGCTCACCGACATGGACTCCCGGGCTCGGGAGATCTTCCGCCGGATCGTGGAAAGCTATCTTGAAACCGGCGAGCCGGTTGGCTCGCGCACCCTTTCGAAGGCCGGGGTCTCGCTGTCGCCGGCCTCGATCCGCAACACCATGCAGGATCTGACCCAGCTCGGTCTTCTGGGCGCGCCGCATGTCAGCGCCGGGCGGCTGCCCACGCACGCGGGCCTGCGGCTGTTCGTCGACGGGCTGATGGAGGTGGGCGACGTCGGCGACGAGGAGCGGCGCAACATCGAGGCGCGGCTGAAGGCGCACGGGCGCAACTACGAGGACGCGCTGAACGAGGCCTCGAAGATCCTCTCGGGTCTGGCCGGCGGCGCCGGCGTGGTCGTGACGCCGATGCGCGATGCAGGCGTGACCCACGTGGAGTTCGTCCAGCTCTCGGGCGACCGTACGCTCGCGATCATGGTCTTCGACGACGGGGCGGTGGAGAACCGGCTGATCCGCCTGCCCGCCGGCGTGACCCCGTCGGCGCTGCAGGAGGCTTCCAACTTCCTCAATGCCCGCCTGCGCGGCCGCACCCTGGGCGAAGCCAAGGCCGACCTGCGCACCGAACTGGATCGCGCCCGCCAGGAGCTGGACGCGACCGCCGCCAAGCTTGTCGAGGACGGGCTGGCGGCCTGGGGCGGCGGCGAGGCCGAGGAGCGGGCGCTGATCGTGCGGGGCCGGGCCAACCTGCTGGAGGACCGCGACACCCTGGAGGATCTCGAGCGCGTCCGGTCCCTGTTCGAGGACCTGGAGCAGAAGGAACAGTTGATCCAACTGCTGGACGGGGTCCGCGACGGCGAGGGGGTGCGGATCTTCATCGGCGCGGAAACGCGACTCTTTTCCCTTTCGGGTTCCGCTGTGATCGCCGCGCCCTATATGACGGGCGCCCAGAAAGTCGTGGGTGCGATCGGCGTGATCGGCCCCGCCCGACTGAACTATGCCAGGATCATACCGTTGGTGGATTACACTGCCCGGGTGCTTGGCCAGGTGATGAACACTTAGGGATACGACGACAGCTATGTCCGAAGACAACACGCCCGCCGACCTCGACGCCGCGGACGGCACGGATGCCGATGCGCCGGCGCTGCTGGCCGAAGTCCAGGCGCTGAAGGAGCAGGTGCTTCGCTACGCCGCCGACGCCGAGAACACCAAGCGCCGGGCCGAGCGCGAGATGAACGACGCCCGGGCCTACGCCATCACCAAGTTCGCCCGCGACCTGCTGGGCGTGGCGGACAATTTCGACCGTGCCCTGGCTTCGGTTCCCGCGGACGTCGATGGCCCGGCGAAGAACTTCATCGTCGGCGTCGAGATGACGTCCAAGGCGTTGCAGAGCGCCTTCGAGAACAACGGCCTGAAGAAGATCGACCCGGCCAAGGGCGAGAAGTTCGATCCCCACAAGCATCAGGCGATGATGGAACAGCCCGGGACGGACGTGGAGCCGGGCGGGGTGATCCAGGTCCTGCAACCGGGCTATGAGTTGCTCGGGCGGCTGGTCCGCCCCGCCATGGTGGTTGTGGCGGCGAAGGTCGCTGGCGCACCGAAGCCCGAGGGTGGGGCCAATCCCTATGCCTCCGACGAGGGCGCCGACGCCGGCGGGTCGGTCGATACCCGCGCCTGACCGCGGTTTCGTGACGTCAGCGATACGCCCCGCGGCCTCCGTGGGGCGTTTTGCTGTGGGCGAGGCCGCCTCGCTCTTTCACAGCGTTGCGATTTCGCTAATGTCGCAAGTCCCCTCTTTTCGGGGCGCACGCCGGCACGGGTGATTCGCCGACGGCGGGCGATTGGCGAGCCGGGACCGAAATGAAGCTTACGATCGAACGCGCCGCGCTGCTCCGCGCGCTGGGACACGTGCAAAGCGCCGTCGAGCGCCGGAACACCATCCCGATCCTGTCGAATGTGCTGCTGTCGGCCGAACGGGACCGGCTGACCTTCTCTGCGACGGACCTCGACCTCGAGATCATCGACGAGGCCATGGCCCAGGTGGACCAGCCCGGCCAGATCACCGCGCCGGCGCACACCCTCTACGAGATCGTGCGCAAGCTGCCCGAGGGCGCCGACGTCTCGCTGAGTTTCACGGGTGAGGATCCGCGCCTGACGGTGGCGGCCGGCCGCTCGCGGTTCAACCTGCCGGTCCTGCCGGCGGGGGACTTCCCGGTGATGTCGGCCGAGGGTTTCTCGGGCCAGATGGAGGTCGACGTGAACGACCTCATCCGCCTGATCGACAAGACCCGCTTTGCGATCTCGGCCGAGGAGACCCGCTACTATCTGAACGGTCTCTATGTTCACACGGTGGTGGTGGACGGCAGCCCGCGCCTGCGCGCCGTGGCCACCGACGGCTCGCGCCTGGCCTTGGCCGACATGGCCGCGCCGGAAGGCGCCTCGGGCACGCCGGGCGTCATCGTGCCCCGCAAGACCATCGGCGAACTGCGCCGCCTGCTGGAGGACGCAGGCGAGAACGTCACCCTGCAGATCAGCCCCCAGAAGGTGCGGCTGGAGATGAGCGGCGCGGCCCTGACCTCAAAGGTCATCGACGGCAACTTCCCCGACTACGCGCGGGTCATCCCCAAGGACAACAACCGCACGGTCATGGTCGACGCCAAGCTCTTCGCCCAGGCGGTGGACCGCGTGGCGACCATCTCGGCGGAGAAGAGCCGCTCGGTCCGGATGGCCATCGAGTCGGGGCGGGTGGTCCTGACCGTCCGCAACATGGAAGCCGGCCAGGCGGTGGAAGAGCTGGAGATCGACTACGACGGCGAGCCCTTCGAGCTGTCGTTCAACGCCCGCTACTTGCTGGACATCACGGACCAGATCTCGGGCGGCTCGATGGAGCTGCGCTTCGGCGGCCCGAACGATCCGGCCCTGGTCCTCGACCCGGGCGATGCGGACGTCCAGTACATCCTGATGCCGCTCCGGGTTTGACGGACGAATTGCTCCCCCATCGGGGGGAGGAATTGGCCTCAGTGTCCGTGCGGGCCTTCGTAGACGCCGGGCGCCAGGCGTTCATCCTCCGGGCCCTCGCTGCCGGCCGCCAGCACGAAGCGGCGATCGCAGTACGGGCACTCGACGAAGGTCGCCTCGCCCATCTCCAGCCAGACGCGCGGATGACCCAGGGCGCCGCCGACGCCGTCGCAGGCGATGCGGCCGGTCCGGACGACGATCACCTCGGGCGGGTTCGCGTCCACGATGAGCGCCGGCTTGGCGGGCGCCGGTTCGACTTTGGGCTTCGCGACAGCTTTACGGGCCATGATCTTCGTTACCTTGAGGGCCGCCCGCTTGGCGCAGGGTCGGCGCGCGCCTAGGTATGCGAGCGCGGCTTTCGCCGTCAACGACAGGACGACATGGACCTTCCGGAATACGCGATCGAGGCCAAGAACCTCGTCAAGACCTACGCCGCCACCAAGACCACGCCGGAGATGCAGGCGCTGAAGGGCCTGGACCTGGCGATCCCCCGCGGCTCGATCTTCGGCCTGCTGGGGCCGAACGGGGCCGGCAAGTCGACCTTCATCAACATCCTGGCCGGCCTCTGCCAGAAGACCTCGGGCACGGTCTCGATCTGGGGCCGCGACATCGACAAGTCACCGCGCGACGCCCGCGCCGCCATCGGCGTGGTGCCGCAGGAAATCGCCGCCGACCCATTCTTCACGCCCAAGGAAGCCCTGGAGGTCGCCGCCGGCATGTACGCCGTGCCGAAGTCCGAGCGGCGCTCGGACGAGTTGCTGGCCGCCCTGGGCCTGGCCGACAAGTCCAAGGCCTATGTCCGCCAGCTCTCAGGGGGCATGAAGCGCCGGCTGATGGTCGCCAAGGCCATGGTGCACAACCCGCCGGTGCTGATCCTGGACGAGCCCACCGCCGGCGTGGACGTGGAGCTGCGCAAGCAGCTCTGGAACTATGTGCTGGAGCTGAACCGCAAGGGCGTGACCATCGTGCTCACGACCCACTACCTGGAAGAGGCCCAGGAGCTCTGCGACCAGATCGCGATCATCAACCGCGGCCAGGTCGTAGCGTGCGAGCCCACCACCACGCTGCTGCGCCGGATGGACACCCGGATGGTGCTGGTGACGCCCGAGGAGCCCTTGCCCGCCGCGCCGAACCTGCCGGGATTCGAGACCAAGCTCCTGAAGTCCGGCGGGTTCTCGGTGACCTATCGCACCGGCCAGTCCAGCGTCGAACAGGTGCTGGCGGCCATCCGCGCCGCCGGCCTGCACATCCGGGACATCTCGACCGAGGACCCGGACCTGGAGGACGTGTTCGTCTCGCTCACCTCGGCGCCGAAGGTCGAGGCCTAAAGGCTAGAAGCCGCCCTGGTTCGGCTTTCCCTTCCCGCGCTTGGGCGGGGGACCCTTACGGGGCGGGCCATCCTTGCGCGGACCGCCGGGCCGGGGGCCGGCCGAACGCGGGCCGGCGGGACGGGGCCCCGCGGGATGAGGGCCATCTCGCCGGGGCGGGCGTGGGCCTGACCGTTCGGGTGCGGCGCCGGGCGGGCTGCCCGGGTTGATCCGGATCTCGCCGGCGTCGGCGGCAGCCTTCACCGCCTCGCGGAAGCGCGGTTCGGCCTCCTTGCTGATTTCGAACTTGGTCTCGTGGTCGAAGATCCGAATGACCCCGATGTCCTTCTTCGTCACGTGGCCGAGGCGGCAGATCAGCGGCACCAGCCACTTGGGGTCGGCGTTCTTCGAGCGGCCGACCGGCAGGCGGAACCAGGTTCCGTCGCTGACGCCGGGCAGCTCGTCGCGGGGCGCGCGTTCGGGCCGCGGCGGGCGCGGTCCCCGGTCGGCGCCGCGGTCGTGGCTGGGCACGTCGCCGAACATCTCCTCCGGCTCGGGCAGGCGCGAGCGGTGGAGGCGGATCAGGGCGGCGGCAACGGCCTCGGGGCTGCGGTCGGCCAGGATGCGCTTGGCCAGCTCCAGGTCTTCCGGGCTGGGCTCCTCGGTCAGCAGCGGGCTCTCCAGCAGGCGGGCCTGATCCTTGGCGCGGATCTCCTCGGCCAGCGGCGCCCCCGACCATTCGACGTCCAGCTTGGCGAGCTGCAGCAGCCGCTCGGCCTGGCGGCGCTTGGTGTGCGGCACGAGGACCACCGAGGTGCCCTTGCGCCCAGCGCGGCCCGTCCGGCCGCTGCGGTGCAGGAGCGCGGCGGTGTTCGACGGTAGGTCGGCGTGGATCACCAGCCCCAGCTCGGGCAGGTCGAGGCCGCGGGCCGCCACGTCGGTGGCGATGCAGGCCCGGGCGTGGCCGTCGCGCAGGGACTGCAGCGCATCCGACCGCTCCTTCTGCGACAGCTCTCCCGAAAGCTGGACGACCGCGAAGCCCCGCTCGCGTAGGCTGCCGTAGAGGTGCCGCACCCGCTCGCGGGTGGCGCAGAAGATCAGGGCGCCGGGGCTCTCGAAGTAGCGCAGCAGGTTGACCACCGCGTTCTCCACCTCGTTCGGCGCCACGCGGACGGCGCGATACTCGATGTCCCCGTGGGCCTCGTCGCGGCGGATGGTGTCGATGCGCACGGCGTCGCGCTGGTAGCGCTTGGCCAGGGAGGCGATCTCCTTGGCGATCGTGGCCGAGAACAGGAAGGTGCGGCGTTCGGCCGGCGTGGTGTCCAGGATCTCCTCGAGATCCTCGCGGAAGCCCATGTCGAGCATCTCGTCGGCCTCGTCGAGCACCACGACCTTCAGCGAGCCGAGGTCCAGGTTGCCCCGCTCCAGGTGGTCGCGCAGGCGGCCCGGCGTGCCGACCACGATGTGCGAGCCCATGGCCAGCGCCCGCTGCTCGCGCCGCGCGTCCATCCCGCCGACGCAGGTGGCGATGACGGCCCCGGCTTCGCGGTAAAGCCATTCCAGCTCGCGGCTGACCTGCAGGGCCAGCTCGCGGGTGGGGGCGATTACCAGGGCCAGGGGGGCCGCCGCGCGGTCGAAACGCGCCGCCTCGCCGAGCAGCGGCTCGGCGGCCGCCAGGCCGAAGGCAACGGTCTTGCCCGATCCGGTCTGCGCCGAGACCAGCAGGTCGCGGCCGGGCTCGGCGGCCAGAACGGCCTCCTGCACGGGGGTGGGCTCACGATAGCCCTGGGCGCCGAGCGCCTGGGCCAGCGCCGGATGGGTGGTCGGAAAAGGCATGGAAAGTCCTTAGTCGCGCTTCAGGCGCGAAATGGCGGCCCTTGGACGCCTCATCGCGCCCAAACGCAAGTCCAATCGTTAGCGTGCGACGCTGGCGCGCGCTCGTGGAAGGTTGGCGCGGCGCGCCTGGCCGGCCTCGGTCTCGCTGGCGTTCAGCGCCGAAAGCAGCGCCGCCTTCAGCGCATTGCCCTTGCGGGTATCGCTCAGTTTCGCGCCGGCCTCGTCCACCACATAGAAGGCGTCCACGGCCCGTTCGCCATAGCCGTCGATGTGGGCGGAGGTAATCTCCAGCCCCGCGTCCGACAGGGTCCGCGCCAAGGCGGCGAGCAGGCCCGGTCGGTCGCGGCCAGACGCCTCGACGACGGTCGAGGTCTCGGACGCCTCGTTGTCCAGCATGACGGTGGGCGTGATCGTGAAGGCGGCCGCCCGGCCCAGGTCCTGGCGGCGCGGCTCGCGGCCGTGGGGCTCGCCCCGCGCGGCGCCCGCCAGGCTTTCAGCCAATCGCTTCAGCACACGGTCGTCGGTGGCGCCGAACGGCTGGCCGGTGATGTCCTGCACGTAGAAGACGTCCAGCGCCTGGCCGGCGTTGGAGGTGAAGACGCGCGCGCCGACGATGTTGGCCCCCGCGGCCGTGATCGCCTCCGCCAGGTCCACGAACAGCCGCGAGCGGTCGGTGGCGGCCACCACGACCTCCGAAGCGTTGAGGTCGGCGCGGATCCGGCACTCCGCAGCTCCGCCCGCGCCGGCGGCCGAGGCCAGGGCCGCGAGGCGGGCGTGGGTCTGTACCTCCGCGTCCGTAAAGGCCGTGAAGTAGGCGTCCTCCATGGCGTCGCCCCAGGTCTCGGCGCCCGGCTGGGCCTTGGCGAGGCGCACGCGGGCGTCGTAGGCGGCGTTCTCCTGGTAGCGGCGCAGGGCGGCGGCGGCGTCCGAGCCCCGGCCGCCGCGGAATACCGCCTCGGTGGCCGAATAGAGCTCGCGCATCAGCTGACCCTTCCAGCCGTTCCACACGCCCGGCCCCACCGCGCGGATGTCGGCCACGGTCAGGACCAGCAGCAGGCGCAGGCGCTCGGGCGTCTGCACGATGCGGGCGAAGTCCGACACCGTGCGGGGGTCGGACACGTCGCGCTTCTGGGCATAGTCGCTCATCACCAGGTGGTGCTCGACCAGCCAGGCGACCAGCTCGATCTTCGAGCGCTCCAGGCCGAGGCGCTCACACGCCTGCCGGGCGGCGCGAGCCCCCGCGACCTCCTGGCCGCCAGCCCCGCCCTTGCCGGTGTCGTGCAGCAGCATGGCCAGGAACAGCGCCTCGCGGTCGGCGATCAGCGGCGTGACCTGGACCGCCAGCGGATGGTCCTCGGCCAGGCGGCCCGCGGCGATGTCGGCGATGACGCCCACGGCGCGCAGGGTGTGCTCGTCCACCGTGTACGAGTGGTACATGTTGAACTGCATCTGAGCGACGATCCGCCCGTACTCGGGCAGGTAGCGGCCCAGGACGCCCGCCTCGGTCATCAGGGTCAGGGTCGTGCGCGGGTCGCGCCCGCGCGCCAGGATGTCGAGGAACACCTTCGCCGCGTGGCGGTCGCGGCGCACGGCCGACGTGATCAGGTGGATCGACCGCGACGCGGCGGTGAACGCGTCGGGGTGCAGGTCCAGGTTCCGCTGGTCGGCGATCCGGAACATCCGCAGGAGGTTGATCGGGTCCTGCTCAAAGATGTCCGGGTCGACGTCCAGGCGCCCGCCCACCTCGTGGAAGCCGGGCTCGTCCAGCGGCTTGCGCTTCACCGTGCGACCCGGAATGAAGCGGCTGATGCCCTTGGGGGCCATCTTCACCTGGTCGGCCTCCAGCTTGGCGGCGAACACGCGGGTCAGGGCGCCCACGTCCTTGGCGATCAGGAAGTAGCGGCGCATGAACCGCTCGACCGCCGGCGCGTCGCCGCGGTCGCCATAGCCCATCCGCCGCGCGATCTCGGGCTGCAGGTCGAAGGTCAGGCGCTCCTCGGGACGCCCGGTCGTGAAGTGCAGGTGCGCGCGCACCGCCCACAGGAAGTCCGTGGCCTTGATGAAGGCGCGCACCTCGCGGCGGGCGAACATCTCGAGCTGCAGCACCTTCTCGATGGACTGGCCGGGATGCAGGTACTGGGCGATCCAGAACAGCGTGTTCAGGTCGCGCAGGCCGCCCTTGCCCTCCTTGATGTTGGGCTCGACCATGTAGCGGCTGGCGCCGGCGCGCGCGTGACGCTCGTCCCGCTCCTTCAGCTTGGCGGCCACGAATTCCGCGCCCGTGCCCTTGACCACGTCGGTCTGGAACCGGCGGACCAGGTCGTTGGCGAGGCTTTCGTCACCGGTCAGCCGCCGCGCCTCCAGGATCGAGGTGCGGATCGTGAAGTCCTCGCGGGCGAGCTTGATGCACTCCTCGATGGTCCGCGAGGCGTGACCCACTTTGAAGCCCAGGTCCCAGAGGGCGTAGAGCATGAACTCGATCACGCTCTCGGTATGGGCGGTCTGCTTGTAGGGCCGGACGAACAGCAGATCGATGTCGGAGTAGGGCGCGAGGGTCCCGCGCCCGTAGCCGCCCACCGCCATCAGCGCCAGACGCTCGCCCTCGGTGGGGTTGCGGGCCCGGAACACGTGGACAGTGGTGAAGTCGTAGAGCGCCGAAACCACCTCGTCGGTGACGCCGGACAGGAGGCGCGCGGTCTCGATCCCGCCGGCGCCGTTCTCCAGCCGCTCCTTGGCGATCATTCGGCCGCGGAACAGCGCCGCCTTCAGGATGTCCAGCGCCGCCTTGCGCTGGGCCGTCTCGTCGCCCAGGTGCTCCAGGGCCGCCGCCGACAGCTGGGCGCGCAGCCGCACGCCGTCGACGACATATTCCAGGCGGGTGGGTTTCAGGCGGGTCGGCATGGCGCAGTACGCATATAGGCGAGTTCGTTAACGCGCGCAGGAGGTTCGCGCTTTTCCCTGGGCGGACGGCCCGCTATGCCCGCGCTCCGCGTTCGAGAGTTGGCGTAGATCATGGGCAGAGGATCGTATCGGGGCGGCTCTACCCCGGTGGGCTGGAACGCCAACAGCTACATCGCCCCCTCGCTGACCGGCCGCACGCGCAAGGGCAAGGCGCTGATCAAGGACCTCACCGCCCGGACGGCCCAGAGCCGCGCCGAGCAGGCGGGCCAGGACGAGCGTGCGCGCAAGCGTCACGGCCTCGCGCCCGGCAAGACCAAGTCAGCCGCCCCGACCCCCACGGTCAGCACGGGCAAGTCGGGCCTGGCGGACGCCGCGCGCAAGCGGCTCAAGGCGCGGGCCGGCTCGGCGTTTACGGTGACGGTCGTGACCCGCAAGCGGCGGAAACCGCGCCCGGCGCGGGAAAGCTGAGCGCAGCCGGCGTCAGGCGAAACCGTGCGTCGCCAGCACGTCTGCCAGCGGCGCCGCGCCGGTCCACAGCACCGAGCCCCAGCCCGCAGCGCGTGCGGCGTCGACATTGGCGGGCGTGTCGTCGAGCAGGGCCAGGTCTTCGGCCCGGAAGCCGGTCCGCGCCTCGACCATCTTGTAGAACGCAGCCTCAGATTTCCGGCAGCCCATGTCGGCGGCGTAGTGCATGGCGTCGAACCGGTCGCGGAGCCCCAGTGTGTCCCATAGGTAGGCCGCCCGCTCATGCTCCTGGATGGTCGCCAGGTGCAACTGGACCCCGCGGGCGCGCAGGGCGGCGAGGTCGGCCAGCAGCGTCTCGTCGAGCTCGGCATCCTTCTCGAACCAGTAGGCGGCCAGGTCGTGGCTGGTGAGGTGCGGCGCGTGCTCCGCGAGGACGGGTCCCAGCCGCTCGTGCAAGCCTGCGCGGCCCAGCACGATGTCCGCCCAATGCGGCCCGAAGAACTGGTCATGCAGCACGGCTGGCGAGAGGCCGAGGTCGGCCTCCAGGTCTGCCGCCCAGCCGCCGGGGCGAGGACGGATCACCACCCCGTCCACGTCGACCATCAGGGCCTTCAGAGCCGCCACCCTCAGCCCAGCAGTCCCTTGAGGCGATAAAGCGCGTCCATCGCCTCGCGGGGGCTCATGCCGTCGACGTCGAGGACCTGCAGGGCTTCCTCCACCTTGCTGGGGCCGAACTTGGCCTCCGGCTCGGCGACGGCGGCGAACAGGGGCAGGTCGTCGAGGTTGGCCGGGCCGGCCGCCTCGCGTTCCAGGCGCTCCAGCACCTGGCGGGCGCGGCTCACCACCGGCGCAGGGACGCCGGCGAGCTTGGCTACCTGGACCCCATAGGACCGGTCGGCCGGTCCGGGGCCTGCCTCATGCAGGAAGATCAGGTCCCCGTTCCACTCCTTGGCCTTCAGACTGAGGTTGGACACGTAGGGGAGCCGACCCTCCAGGACCGCCAGCTCATGGTAGTGCGTGGCGAACAGCGCCCGGCAGCGGTTGGTCTCGTGCAGGGCCTCGGCGCAGGCCCAGGCGATAGCCAGGCCGTCGTAGGTCGCCGTGCCGCGGCCGATCTCGTCCAGGATCACCAGGCTGCGCGGCGTCGCCTGGCTCAGGATGGCGGCGGTCTCCACCATCTCCATCATGAACGTCGAGCGGCCGCGGGCCAGATCGTCGCCCGCGCCGACCCGGCTGAACAGGCGGTCGACGACGCCGATGCGTAGGCGCCTGGCAGGCACGAAGCAACCGGCCTGGGCGAGCACCGCCAGCAGGGCGTTCTGGCGCAGGAAGGTGGACTTACCGGCCATGTTCGGCCCGGTCACCAGCGACAGGCGCGCCGCCCCGACGCCCGAGCCGTCCAGGCGGCAGTCGTTGGGGGTGAAGGCTTCGCCGGCGCGGCGGACGGCGTTCTCGACCACCGGGTGGCGGGCGGCCTCGGCCTCGAAGGCGGTGGAGCGGTCGACGATCGGGCGGGTCGCGCCGACGTCGTCGGCCCACTCCGCCAGGGCGGCGGCGACATCGAGCGTAGCCGCGGCCTGCGCGGCGGCCTGGATGGCGGCAGCGACGCCTGTAGCGGCGGCGCGCCAGGCCTCGAAGGTGTCGAGCTCGATGGCCAGCGCCCGCTCGGCGGCCTGGGCGATCTTGGCGTCCAATTCGGCGAGCTCGACGGTGGTGAAGCGCACCTGGTTGGCCAGGGTCTGCCGGTGGATGAAGGTCGCATTGAGCGGCGCCTGCATCAGCGGCTCCGCCGCCTTGGCGGTGGTCTCGACGAAATAGCCGAGGACGGCGTTGTGCCGGACCTTCAGCGCCACGCCGCTTTCGGCTGCAAGCCGGGCCTCCAGGGCCAGGATCACGCGGCGGCTGTCGTCGCGAAGCGCGCGGGCCTGGTCCAGCTCCGGCCGCACGCCGTCGGCCACGAAGCCGCCGTCGCGGGTCAGCGCCGGCAGGTCACCGCCCAGCCCCTGGACCAGCAGGTCGCGGAAGGCGGCGAGGTCCGGCGTGTGGGCCAGATGCAAGGCGCCGAGCGCTTGGGCGGTCTCGGCCGGCAGGGTCAGCAGCGGATCCTTGGTGTCGCTGAACAGCTGGCAGACCGCGCCGCCGGCGTTCAGCCCATCGCGCAGGGCGCCCAGGTCCCGCGGCCCGCCGCGGCCCAGGGCCAGGCGGCTGAGCGCCCGGGCCATGTCGGGCAAGCCCTTCAGCGTCTCGCGCAGCCTCTGGCGCTGCCCGCGGTGGGCGCAGAACCAGGCCACCGCGTCCAGGCGCGCGTCAATGGCGGCGGGGTCCAGCAGCGGCCGCGCCAGACGGGCGGCAAGCAACCGGGCGCCGGGCGCTGTCACGGTGCGGTCGACGGCCGACAGCAGCGAGCCGTCCCGGGCGCCGGAGGTGGACTTCTCGATCTCCAGGCTGGCGCGCGTGGCCGGGTCAATGACCATCACGTCGGCCTCGCCCGCGCGGCGAGGGGCGGAGAGGGCCGGCATCCGGCCGGCCTGGGTAGTTTCCAGGTGCGCGGCGATGAGGCCCAGGGCCGAGACTTCGGCGCCCGAAAGCTGGCCGAAGCCGTCCAGGGTCTCGACGCCATAGAGTCGCTTCAGCCGCGTCTCGGACGCGCCGGGCTCAGCGAGGGCGCTGGGCATGGGCTGGACGAACCCGCCGCCCTGCTTCAGCGCCGCGGACACCGCCTCGTCGGCGAAGAGGCGGTCCGGGACCAGCACCTCGGAGGGTCCCAGCGCCGCCAGGGCCGAGGCCAGGCCGGCCACCGTCACCGCCAGGCATTCCACCTCCCCGGTGGAGAGCTCCACGCTGGCCACCGCCGCCGCGCCCGCGCGCACCGCCACGGCGGCCAGGCGGTTGGCGCCGCGCGCATCCAGCAGGCCATCCTCGGTGAGGGTGCCGGGGGTGACCACGCGGGTCACGTCGCGCCGGACCACCGCCTTGGAACCGCCCCGCCGTTTGGCCTCGGCGGGATCTTCCATCTGGTCGCAGAGCGCCACCTTGAACCCGGCGCGGACCAGCTTGGCCAGGTAGGCTTCCATGGCGTGGGCGGGGACGCCGGCCATGGGGATCGGATTGCCGCCGTGGTTGCCGCGGGCGGTCAGGGTGATGCCCAGCACCGCGGCCGCCTTCTGAGCGTCCTCGAAGAAGAGCTCGTAGAAATCGCCCATGCGGAAGAACACCAGCGCGTCGGGCTGGCGGGCCTTGGCCTCGAAGTACTGCGCCATCACCGGCGTGGCGCCGGCGGCGGGATCGGGCGTGGCGGTGGCGACCTGGGCGTTCATGGAACGGCGGACGTTAACGGGATGCCCCGCGTCCCGCACCCCCTTGAACGGCAACGCGCGAGCGCCAAGCTGTGGATAGATGGCCCACGGCAGCGTCGATACGCAGTTCGTCGTGTTTCCCGCCGGCCCCGCGGACGCCGAGGCGCTGGCCCGCGTCCACGTCGCGGCGTGGCGCGAGACCTATCGCGGGCTGCTGCCGGACGCTTACCTGGCCCGGATGTCGGAGCCGAGCCACGCGCGCCGCTTCGCGCGCGCCTTGCTGCATCCCGGCCCGGACGACGTGACCCTGGCCGCCGCGGACCGGGCCGGCATCGTCGGCTACGCCCAGGCGGGACCATCGCGCCGCAAGCGGGCAGGCGAGGCCGAAGTGGCGACCCTCTATCTCCTACGGGCCGCCCAGGGCCGAGGGCTCGGCGCGCGCCTGCTGACGGAAACCGCCCGGACGCTCGCGGCGCGCGGGGCCTTGTCGCTGATGGTTTCGGTGCTGCGGGACAACGTCGCCGCCCGCGGGTTCTACGAGCACCTGGGCGGGGAGGCCGAGCCTGCGCGGATGGAAGCGGGGCCAGGCGGGGCCATGCTGCACGAGGTGGCCTATCTCTGGCCCGACATCCGGCGCCTCACCGGCTGAGGCTGCATCGAGATTCCACACGCCTGCATCCCGGCGAGCGGCTAGGTTGACGCGCTTCCCGACGCAGCCGACCTAGGCCTCCGTGACCGAGACCCCCGCCGACGCCCAGCCTCCCGCCAAGAAGGGCGGCCTCCTCCGCTCGTCGGCGATCTTCTCGGGCCTGACGCTGGTCAGCCGGTTCCTGGGGCTGGCGCGGGACCTGGCGATCACCGCGCGGCTGGGCGCCAGCCAGACCATCGCCGCCGACGCCTACTACACCGCGCTGGCTTTCCCGAACCTGTTCCGGCGGATGTTCGCCGAAGGCGCCTTCGCCGCGGCCTTCGTGCCCGACTACGCCAAGCGGTTGGTGGCCGAGGGCAAGGAGGCGGCCGACCGCTTCGCCGCCGACGCCCTGGCGACGATGGCGGCCGTGACCATTGCCATCACCATCGCCTGCCAGCTCGCCATGCCGTGGATCATGACGGTCTACAGCTATGGGTTCCTGGAGGACCCGGCCAAGTTCAAGCTGGCCGTGATCCTGACCCAGATCACCATGCCCTACCTGCCCTGCATGGTGATCGCGGCCCTGTTCGCCGGCACGCTGCAGGCGCGCGGGCGCTTCATCATCTACGGCTTCTATCCCACGCTGCTGAACGTGGTGATGCTGGCCGCCGTCCTGCCGCAGAAGGACCCGACCACCGCCGCCTACGCCGCCTCTTGGGGCGTCCTGGTCGCGGGGGTCAGCCAGGCGGCGCTCTGCTGGTGGGGCGCGCACCGCTCGGGCGCCCGCATCCATCCGCGCCACCTGCGGCTGACCGGGCAGGTGAAGACGATGCTCCGCCGGATGGTCCCTGGCGTGATCGCCTCCAGCGCCACCCAGATCAACCTGTTCATCTCGGCCATGCTGGCCAGCCAGGTGGCGGGCATGCGGGTGTGGCTGAACGTGGCCGAGCGGTTCTACCAGCTGCCGCTCAGCCTGGTGGGCGTGGCCATCGGCGTGGCCCTCTTGCCGCGTCTCTCCACCGCGCTCCAGGTCGAGGACAAGGACGACGCCCAGGGCGCCATGGACCAGGCGGTGGTGTTCGGCCTGGCGCTCAGCCTGCCGGCCGCCGCGGCCCTCATGGGCATGCCTTATTACCTGACCGACGGGTTCTTCACCCGCGGCGCCTTCACCAGCCAGGACGCCTTGGATTCGGCGAAGCTGCTGTTCCACTACGGCTGGGGCGTCCCGGCCTTCGTGCTGATCAAGATCCTGCAGCCGGCGTTCTTCGCCCGCGGCGACACGCGCAACCCCATGGTTTACTCGCTGATCTCAGTAGCCGTGAATATCGCGCTGGGCGTGGCGCTGTTCTTCACGATGGGGTTCCAGGGGATCGCCTTCGCGACCGCCGCGGCGTCGTGGATCACCGTCTTTCAGATGGTGGCCTATCTCCGCGCGAAATCCATCTGGACGCCGTCGAAGCGGGCGGTGGGCAAGGTTGTGCGCGTCACTCTGGCCAGCGTCGGCATGGGCGTGGCCGTGGCGCTGGCCTCGCACTTCCGGCCGGCCCTGGAGGCGCCGCTGGCGTCGATGCTGCGGCATGGGACCAAGGAGATCGCGGTGCTTCTCGTCTGCCTGGCGGGCGCGGCGCTCTATCCCGTCCTGCTGTTCGCCTTCGGCGGCGTGACGCCCCGCGAGGCTCGCGCCGCCTTCCGCCGGCGCAAGGGCGATGTGGCCGCGCCGCCCGCCGACTTGCCCTGACGGCCCGGCGGCGCTATCGGCTCCTGCATGGCTTTCGAACGTCTCACCTGGCGATGGCGCTGACCGCCCATCCGTGAAAACCGGGCTTGCGCCCGCCTGTCCGTTCCCTAGAGAAGCCACCATCATGACCGACCAAGCTCCGGCCCCTTACGCGGGCCCCGAACGCGTGCTTTCCGGCGTCCAGCCCACCGGCGACCTGCACCTGGGCAACTACCTGGGCGCCCTGGTGAAGTTCGCGCGCCTCCAGCACGAAATCCCGACCTTCATCTTCGTGGCCGACATGCACGCCATCACGGTGTGGCAGGAGCCGGCGAAGCTGAAACAGCAGGTCCGCGAGATCGCCGCGGCCTACCTGGCCACCGGGCTCGATCCCAAGGTCGCGACCATCTTCGCCCAGTCGGCGGTGCCGGAGCACGCCGAACTGGCCTGGGTGTTCAACTGCGTCGCCCGCCTCGGCTGGCTCGATCGGATGACCCAGTTCAAGGACAAGGCCGGCAAACACAAGGAGCGCGAGAGCGTCGGGCTCTACACCTACCCGGTCCTCCAGGCGGCCGACATCCTCGTCTACAAGGCCACCAAGGTGCCGGTCGGCGACGACCAGAAGCAGCATCTGGAGCTGACTCGCGACATCGCCCAGAAGTTCAACAACGACTTCTCGGCGCCGGGCTACTTCCCGCTGCCCGAACCCCTGACCCAGGGCCCCGGCGCCCGGGTGATGAGCCTGCGCGACGGGACGGCCAAGATGAGCAAGTCCGATCCGTCGGACAATTCGCGCATCAACCTGACCGACGACGCCGACGCCATCTCGCAGAAGGTCCGCAAGGCCCGCACCGATCCGGACCCGTTGCCCGAGACGATGGAAGGGCTGGAGGGCCGCGCCGAGGCCAAGAACCTGGTGACCATCTACGCCGCCCTCGCCGGCCAGAGCGAGGCCCAGGTGCTGGCCGAGTTCGCCGGCCAGGGCTTCGGGGCGTTCAAGCCGAAGCTGGCGGACCTGGCCGTGTCGGTCATGGGCCCGATCGGCGGCGAGATGCGTCGGCTGCTGGCCGATCCCGCCGAGATCGACCGGATCCTGGCCGACGGTGCGAGCCGAGCGCGAGAACTCGCTGCGCCCACGGTGGCCGAGGTCAAGAAGCTTGTGGGTTACTGGGCGGGCTGAGGCTGTCAGCCCCTGCGATCTTGCCTCCCCGCCCGCCGCAGCGCAGGTTCCGCCCATGAGCAACCGGCGCAAGTTCCTCGTGGTGGCCGACGACACGGCGGAGTTCCAGGCGGCGCTCCGCTTTGCCTGTCGCCGTGCGCGCTCGACGGGCGGCTATGTGGCGCTCCTCAAGGTGATCGAGCCTGCCGTGTTCGAGCATTGGTCCGGCGTCCGCGACGAGATCGCCCGCCAGCAGCGGCAGGAAGCCGAAGCCTCGCTGCAGCAGACGGCGGAGTACGTCCAGGCCGAGACGGGCCTCGCGCCCGAGTTCCTGATCAAGGAGGCCGATTCCACCCGCGCCGCCCTGAAGCAGGTGCTGTCGGACGACCCGGACATCAAGGTCATGGTGCTGGCCGCCGCCGTCGGGGGGCGCGGCCCCGGTCCGCTGGTCGCCGCCATCGCCAAGGACGGCGTGAAGTTCGGCAGCCGCAAGGTGCCGATCACCATCGTCCCCGGCGACCTCACCGACGAGGAAATCACCGACCTGGCGTGACCTTTGGCGCTATTGCGTCCGACCCCGCCAGACGCCACATCTCCTGCCATGTTCATTCAGACCGAAGCCACGCCGAACCCCGAGGTCCTGAAGTTCCTGCCCGGGAAGACCGTGCTGGGCGACGGCACGCGCGATTTCCGCACCCCGGAGGAGGCTGCCGCCTCGCCGCTGGCCGCCGAACTGTTCGAGATCATGGGCGTGACCCGGGTGTTCTATGGCCCCGACTTCATCACCGTGGGCAAGCACGCCTCGGTGGACTGGCCCCTCATGAAGGCGCCGATCCTGGCCGCCATCATGGATCACTTCACCTCGGGCCGGCCGTTGTTCGCGGACGAGAGCGATAGCGACGCAGGCGGCCATGACGACGGCGTCTACGAGGGCGAGACCGCCCAGATCGTGGCCGAGATCAAGGACCTGCTGGACACCCGCATCCGCCCGGCGGTGGCCCAGGACGGCGGCGACATCCTGTTCAACCGCTTCGACGTCGAGACCGGCGTGGTGTGGCTGAACATGCGCGGTGCCTGCTCCGGCTGCCCGTCATCCTCCGCGACGCTGAAGGCGGGGGTCGAGAACATGCTCAAGCACTACGTCCCGGAAGTCACCGCGGTCGAACAGGCGCTGTAAGGGCGGGGGCCAAGCGCGACCGCTTCCCGAGCGGCCGCGCATCCGCTACGCCCCCCCCCATGATCGTCCTCGGGCTCGACACCTGCCTCAACGCCTGTTCGGTCGCCGTGCTCGATGGCGAGACGGTGCTCGCGTACGCGTCCGAGGCGATGGCGCGCGGCCACCAGGAGCGACTGGCTCCGATGGCCAAGGCCGTCATGGCCGACGCCGGCCTTCCGTTCTCCAAGCTGCAACGGATCGGCGCCACGGTCGGACCGGGCTCGTTCACCGGCCTGCGGGTAGGCGTCGCCTTCGCCAAGGGGCTCGCCTCGGCGCTTGGAGTCCCGGCCGTGGGCGTGGGATCGCTGGAAGCGCTGGCCGCGGAGGCGCAGGGGCTGGTCGCCGCCGTCATCGACGCCCGGCGGGACCAGCTCTATCTCCAGGTCTTCGACGACGGCCACGCCTTGATGGCGCCCGATGTCCTGCCGGTCGGCACGGCCGCGGCCCGGCTGGCCGAGCTCGCCATGGGGCGGGCCCTGACCCTGGTCGGCTCAGGCGCGCCGTTGCTGGCCGAAGCGGCGCCGGGCGCGCACATCCTGACGCCGGAAGGCTGCGACGCCCGCGCCGTGGCGCGCCTGGCCGCCGCACGGCCCCCCGCGCCGATCCGCCCACTCTACCTTCGCGCGCCGGACGCCAAGCTGCCTGGCGGAATCGACCCATGGAGCTGACCGCCGCAAGCGCGGCCGACGCGCCGGACATGGCCGCCGTCCATGCCCAGGCCTTCGACAAGCCCTGGGACGAGGCGGACTTCGACGCCCTGCTGGATGGCGGGACCGGCGTGTTCGGATTCGTCGTGCGGGCAGAGGACCCGGCCGGCGTGCTGATCTGCCGGACCGTGGCCGGCGAGGCGGAGATCCTCACCGTCGGCGTGGCCCCCTGGGCGCGCCGCCGCGGCGTGGGCCAGGCGCTGATGACGGCGGCGCTCGGCGTGGCGCGCCAGACCGGCGCACGGGCGGTGTTCCTCGAGGTCGATGTGGGCAACGCCGGCGCCGTGGCGCTGTACGAGCGTCTCGGCTTCTACCGGGCCGGCCTGCGCCGGGGCTATTACGATCGCGGCGCCGACGGCCGCGCCGATGCGCTCGTCATGCGTCTCGACCTTACATCCGGACCTGACTAGACCTATCCTCTACGTGAACGAAGAGAGGCCCACGTGTCGGACCGCATCGAGAAACTTTGCCTCGAGAAGAACATGCGCATGACGGAGCAGCGCCGCGTGATCGCGCGCGTGCTCTCCCAGGCCACCGACCATCCCGATGTGGAAGAGCTGCACCGCCGGGCCCACGCCGTCGACCCGCACATCTCGATCGCCACCGTCTACCGGACCGTGCGCCTCTTCGAGGAAGCCGGGATCATCGACCGCCTCGACTTCCGGGACGGCCGCTCGCGCTACGAAGAGCATAGCGAGGACCACCACGACCACCTGATCGACATGAAGACCGGCAAGGTCGTCGAGTTCGTGGACGAAGAGATCGAGGCGCTGCAGATCGCGATCGCCAAGAAGCTCGGCTACAAGCTCGTGGACCACCGGCTCGAGCTCTACGGGATGCCGATCGAGGAGTGAGCGCGGTCAGCGCCGCGGGATCAGCTTGGCGTCACCGTAGGTCCGCGTCAGCCGCCGGGTGCTGATCCAGTCGGCGAGCAGGTCGTAATAGCCGGGGGATACGCGCCCGGCCTCCCGCTCGATCATGCCGTGGTCCGCCTGTGGGAAGATCGCGATGTCGATGGGCGAGCCCTGGGCGTGCAACTGCCTGAGGACCGCCCGCGTGCTTTCGTGCGGCGCCTCGGTGTCACGGCCCGCGAGAATCCAGAGCGACGGCGCCCATAGGCCAGCCAGGGCGGGGCGGGGCTCGTAGGTGAAGTCGATGGGGAAGTCGAACGCGGCCCGCACCTTCCCGATGTCTGCCGCCGGTGTGGCGACGAGCAGGCTCGTGTAGTCGCCGCCGATGTTCGCGATCCAGGGCTCCTGTGCGTTGAGGGCCTTCAGGCGCTCGAGCTCGGGCAGGCCCTCGCGGAACCGGCTGGCGACGACCCGTGTCGCGGCGTCGTGCAGGGCCTGGGCGCGGGCGAGCGCGACGGGACCGAAGGCGCGGACGCTGGCGGCGACCTCGGACCGGTCCTCCTCGACGGGGCTCACGGCAAGGCCATAGCTGACCACGACGAAGTCCACGGGCCGGCGGTTGGCCGCCAAGGGGGCGACCCAGCCGCCCTGGCTCTCGCCCATCACGCCCAGCGGGATGCCGGCCAGCTCGGGCCGGGCCCGTACGGCGTCGATCGCCGCCGCCATGTCGTCCGCCAGGACCGGAAAGTCGGCGCTGTAGCCGCCCGTGGAACGCCCCGTGCCGCGCTTGTCGAAGACGAAGACGCCGACGCCCTTCAGCGGCAGCAGGTGCTGGACATAGTTGTTGTAGACGGCGGACTCGCGGCCCGACCCGTACTGCAGCACGACGACCGCCCTGGGCGGCCCTTCCGCCGGCAGGACCAGCTCTCCGTAAAGCCGCTCTGCGCCGCTCTGGAAGGTGATCGGGTGCGTCGGCAACGGCACGCGGCGCGCTTCCATCACCGGGCCGGCCCCCTGCTGCATCGCAAGCCGTCCTTCGCTGCAGGCGTCGAGATGCGCCTTGACCGTGACGGGCTCGCGGACCGCCCAGCCGGCTCCGCCCTCGTAGCGGCCCTCGTCGACGCGAAAGAGCTTGCCGCTCACGCCGTCCATGCGCCGGTAGCGGAGGTTCGGTTCGTCGCTGGAATCGATGACCAGATGGCTTCCATCCGCAAAGCGATAGGCGCCGAAGTGGCACGCGCTTGCAGGCGGCGCCTCCTGGCCGATCGCCAGCCCGGGTAGGGCGGCCAGGGCCGCGACCGCCGCCAAATGCAACCAACGCCGACGCATCATCAGTCTCCCCATCCTGATCGGTAGGAGGCCGCGTCTGGTGCGTGCGGAGGCGGCGGCGGCGATTAAATTCCTGTCACGTGTGGACCGGGCTGGCCGCCGCCGTAACTTGCGCCGCCCCGCCTGCAACCCCATAACCCCGGCCATGTCCGAGCAAGCGCCCTCGAAGCGCCTCTACATCAAGACCTACGGCTGTCAGATGAACGTCTATGACAGCGAGCGGATGGCCGACGTGCTCAGCCCGCTGGGCTACGGCATGACCGACGATCCGGCGGGCGCCGACCTGGTGGTGCTGAACACCTGCCACATCCGGGAGAAGGCCACCGAGAAGGTCTATTCCGAGCTCGGCAAGCTGCGCGAGATGCGCGACGAGCGCCTCGCCGAGGGCGGCGCGCGGATGACCATCGCCGTGGCGGGCTGCGTGGCCCAGGCCGAGGGCGAGGAGATCATGCGCCGCCAGCCCGCGGTGGACCTGGTCGTCGGGCCGCAGGCCTATCACCAGCTTCCAGAACTGATCGCGCGCGCCCATCGCGCCCGCGGCGAACGGCTGGCCGCGGACTTCGCGCCCAACGAGAAGTTCGACGTGCTCGCCGCCACGCGCCGGCCCACGGGCGTCTCGGCCTTCCTCACGGTCCAAGAAGGCTGCGACAAGTTCTGCACCTTCTGCGTGGTCCCCTACACCCGTGGTGGCGAGTGGTCGCGCCCGGCGGCGGACATCGAGGCCGAGGCGCGCAGCCTGGCCGAACAGGGCGTGCGCGAGGTCACCCTGCTGGGTCAGAACGTCAACGCCTACGACGGCGCCGAAGGCGGCCTGGCCGGCCTGGTTCGCCGCCTGGCGAACATCCCCGGCCTGGACCGCATCCGCTACACGACCAGCCACCCGCGCGACATGGACGCCGCCCTGATCGCCGCCCATGCGGAGGTCGAGGCCCTGATGCCCTATCTGCACCTGCCGGTGCAGGCGGGATCGGATAAGATCCTCAAGGCCATGAACCGCGCCCACACGGCCGAGAGCTACCTGCGCCTGGTCGAGAAAGTGCGCGCCGCGCGGCCCGACATCGCGCTGTCGGGCGACTTCATCGTCGGCTTCCCCGGCGAGCGGGACGCCGACTTCGAGGCCACGTTGCAGCTGGTCCGCGAGGCGAACTACGCCAGCTGCTTCTCGTTCAAATACTCCCGCCGCCCGGGCACGCCGGCGGCGGCCATGCCGGGTCAGGTGGCCGAGGAGGTCAAGGACGAGCGGCTGGCGCGCCTCAACGCCCTGCTGGACGAACAGCGCCTGGCCTTCAATCGCGCCCAGGCGGGCCGCACGCTGGCGGTGCTTTTCGAGAAGACCGGCCGCCATCCCGGCCAACTGGTGGGCAAGAGCCCCTACCTCCAGGCGGTCCACGTGACGGCCCCGGATCGGATGTTGGGCCAGATCGTTCCGGTGAAGGTGGAAAGCGCCGCCCAGAACAGCCTGGCCGGCGTGCTTGAACTGGAAACCGCTTGAGCCGAGCTCCCGAATTCATCGCCCTGTCCGACGCCGCCGTCCGCGCGGTGGCGGGCGCCAACAGCCGTCACGCCGCCTTGATCGAGGACGCGTTCGGCGTGCTGGTCGAGACGCCCGGCGGCGGGGTCTCGCTGTCCGGCGACGCCAAGGCGCGCGGCCAGGCCAAGAAGGCGGTGCAGACCATCGCCGAGCGCGCCGACCAGGGCCTGGAGATCGAGGAGGCGGACGTCCGCGTCGCCATCGGCCAGGCGCGTTCGGGGCCCGGCGCGCCCGGCGCGGCGAACCTGCCGGTCGGCCGCCGCGGGCAGGTGGCCCCCAAGACCGCCACCCAGGCCAAGTACCTCGACGCCCTCGGCCAGTGCGAGCTGGTGTTCGGCCTTGGGCCGGCCGGCACCGGCAAGACCTTCCTGGCCGTCGCCCATGGCGCGGGCATGTTGCTACGCGGGGCGGTGGATCGCCTGATCGTGTCGCGTCCCGCGGTGGAGGCCGGCGAGCGCCTGGGCTTTCTGCCGGGCGACATGAACGAAAAGGTCGATCCCTACATGGCGCCGGTCTGGGAGGCGCTGACCGATATCCTCGGCGCTGAGCAGCTTCGCCGGCGGCGCGAGAAGGGCGAGATCGAGGTGGCCCCGATCGCCTTCCTGCGCGGCCGGACGCTCAGCCACGCCTTCGTCATCGTCGATGAGGCCCAGAACGCCAGCCGCGCCCAGATGAAAATGGTGCTGACCCGCCTGGGCGAGGGCTCGCGCATGGCCGTGACGGGCGACCCGACCCAGATCGATCTGCCCAACCCCGGCGACAGCGGCCTGGCCCATGCCGTGGGCCTACTGGAAGGCGTCCGGGGCATCGGCGTCGTCCGCTTCTCCTCGGAAGACGTGGTGCGTCACCCGCTGGTCGAGCGGATCGTGAACGCATACGACGCCGATGCGGCCAAGCGCGGACGCACGGTTTGATCGACATCGAGGTCGAGGACCCGTCGTGGACCGCGGCCCTTCCCGAGGCGGAAGCGGTCGTGCGCCAGGCGGCGGAGGCGGCGCTGGCGCGTGAGGGGACCGCGGGGGCCGTCACGCTTCTGCTGACCGACGACGAGTCGGTGCGTGAGCTCAACGACCGGTTCCGGGGCAAGGATTCGGCCACCAACGTGCTGTCGTTTCCCGCACCCGCCAATCCCGAGGAGCACCTGGGCGACGTGGCCCTGGCCTATGGGGTCTGCGCCCGGGAGGCGGCCGAGCAGGGCAAGCCGCTCAGCCACCATTTGCAGCACCTGACGGTCCACGGCGTTCTGCATCTTCTCGGATACGATCACATCGGCGATGATGAGGCCGAGGCCATGGAAGGCCTTGAGCGTGCGGTGCTGGCCGGTCTGGGCGTCCCAGACCCCTATGCGGCCGGTGAAGGAGAGCATGAACGACCCCGAACCTCCTAGTCGACAGAGCCCGCGCCGACGCAGGCGCGGGCTCCTCGGCCTGTTCGATCTCTTCCGGCGCACCGCCGAGGCGGCCGCCGACGAGGCTCCCGAGCCTTTGAGCGAAACCGGCGGCGAGCTGGTCAGCCAGGCGCGCGCGTTCCAGGACCTTCGGGTCGAGGACGTGATGAAGCCGCGAGCGGACATCGTGGGCATCGAGCGGGGCTGCACATTCGCCGAGCTGATCGCACGCTTCGTGGACGCCGAGCATAGCCGGATGCCGGTGTACAAGGAGACGCTGGACGAGCCGGTGGGCGTCGTCCACGTGAAGGACGTGTTCAAGCTGCTCGCCAGCAAGTCGCGCCAGCCCAAGCCGGACGACCATGTCCTGGCCGGCCGGCGCCACCTGGTCCGGGAGGTTCTCTACGTGCCGCCGTCGATGGCCGCCGAGCGCCTGCTGACCACCATGCGGGCCAAGCGCATTCACATGGCCCTGGTCATCGACGAGTTCGGCGGGGTCGATGGCCTCGTGACGCTCGAGGACCTGCTGGAAACCCTGGTCGGCGACATCTCCGACGAGCACGACGAGGAGAGCGACCAGGCCTACCTGCCCATCGTTGCCGACGACGAGGGCTGGATCGTCGACGGCCGCGCGCCCCTGGAGGAGCTCGAGCACGCCATCGGCGACGGCGCCGACCTTGCGCCAGAGGACCTCGACGAAGAAATCGACACGGTCGCCGGCCTGGTCAACGCCTTGGCCGGGCGCGTGCCCCAGCGACGCGAGCGGATCGAGCATCCCGACGGCTACCTGCTCGAGGTGCTGGCGGCCGACCCCCGGCGCGTGAAGCGCGTTCGGGTCCGCCGGGCGCCCGTGGCCGAAGCCCCCGCCGAGGCCTGAGTGGCGCGATCCCGCTGGTATGCCCCAGTGACGGCGCTCCTGGGCGGCCTGGCCGCGGGGCTGGCGCATCCGCCGTTCGGCCTTGCGTTCGGCCTGTTGGGATTCAGCCTCGTCCTGTTGCGGCTGGAGACGGTGCAGGGCCCGAAGCCGCTGCGGCAGGCCTTCCTGATGGGCTGGCTGGCGGGCCTTGGCTATTTCGGTCTCTCCACGTGGTGGATCGGCGAACCCTTCCTCGTCGACGCGGCGATCTACGGCTGGATGGCGCCGTTCGCGGTCGTGCTGATGGGCGGCGGGCTGGCCCTGTTCTGGGGACTTGCCGGCCTCGCCTATCGGGCGCTGCGGCCCCGCAGCGCGTGGAAGGTGCTGGTCTTCGCTGGGGTCTTCGCCGCTGCCGAATGGCTGCGCGGCCACATCCTGACCGGCTTCCCGTGGAACCTGGTGGGCGAGGCCTGGCGCGCCGGCAGCGCCCCGTCCCAGGCGGCGGCCGTGGTGGGCGTGTACGGGCTGACCTGGATCACCCTGGCCCTCGCCGCGACGCCGGCGACCCTGATGCTTTCGGTCCGACGCTCCGCGCAGGCGGCGATGCTTGTGGCAGCTGGCATCGGCCTGACGATCCTCTACGCGGGTGGCGCGGGCCGCCTCGCCGCCGCAGCGCGGACGACCTATGCGGCCGACGCGCCGGTAATCCGCGTGGTTCAGGCCAACATCGACCAGAAGGACAAGTGGAAGCCCGAAAACCTTGACCTGGTGTTCTCGGCCTACGAGGACCTGACCCGGCGGCCCGCCGCGCGGCCTCCCGACGTGGTGATCTGGCCGGAAGGCGCCCTGCCGGCGGTGATCGATGACCTGATCGCCGATGGCTCACCCTACGCGCCGCGCCTGCGCGATGCGGTGCGACCGGGGCAGATCCTGCTGATGGGCGCCAACCGGGCCGAGCCCGACGGCCGCGGCGCCTATCGCTACTTCAACACCTTGGTGGCGTTCCGGCGCGAGGACGCCGCGCTGCGTGTGGCGGGCTACTACGACAAGTTCCGGCTCGTGCCGTTCGGCGAGTTCATGCCGCTGGGCGATCTCGCCGGGCGTCTGGGAATCCGGGCCCTGGTCCACATGCCCGACGATTTCACCGCCGGGCCCCCGCCTCGTCCGCTGGTGGTGGAAGGCATGCCCGCGGTGCAGCCGCTGATCTGCTACGAAGCCCTGTTCCCGGGTCTTGGCGCCGGCGGGGAACGGCCGGCCTGGATCCTGAATGTGTCGAACGACGCCTGGTTCGGCCGCACCAGCGGACCCTGGCAGCACCTCAACATCGCCAGCTATCGCGCCATCGAGCAGGGCTTGCCGATCGTACGCTCCACGCCGACCGGCGTCTCCGCGGTGATCGACCCGCAGGGGCGGATCGTCGCAGGCAAGATGCTCGGCCTGGGTCAGTTCGGGGTCATCGACGCGCGCCTGCCCGCGCCTGGCCCGCGGACGATCTACAGCCGGGTCGGGGATGCCGCCTTCGCAGGCTTGCTCGCCCTGTCCGCCGGCGCCTGGCTCGCCGGCCGTCGGCGGCGACCGCGCACACTCGCCGATCAGGGGACCTAGCCTTGGCGCCACATAAGGATTTCTTTATAGGCGAGCGACCTACTTGCCGGCCGTCATCCATGCCGCGTCCTTCTCCGGAGCCTAGCCCTTGAGCCGTTCCAGCTACATCTTCACCAGCGAAAGCGTGTCCGAGGGTCATCCCGACAAGGTGGCCGACCGCATCTCGGACACCGTCGTCGACGCGTTCCTCAGCGTCGAGCCGCAGGCCCGGGTGGCGTGCGAGACCCTGGTGACCACCAACCGGATCGTGCTGGCCGGCGAAGTCCGCGCGGGCAAGCCGGGCGCCTCCAAGGCCGAGAACAAGGCCCTGACCAAGGAAATCGTGAAGTCGCTGGAGCCCAAGGTCCGCGCCGCGATCAAGGACATCGGCTACGAGCAGAAGGGCTTCCACTGGAACAAGGCGAAGTACGCCTGCCACCTGCACGAACAGTCGGCCCACATCGCCCAGGGCGTCGACGCCTCCGACAAGAAGGACGAAGGCGCGGGCGACCAGGGGATCATGTTCGGCTACGCCTGCGACGAGACGCCGGCGCTGATGCCGGCGACCCTGCAGTACAGCCACGACATCCTGCGGAAGCTGGCCGAAGTCCGCCACTCGGGCGAGTGCGCGGTGCTCGAGCCGGACGCCAAGAGCCAGGTCACGGTGCGGTATGAGGACGGCCGGCCGGTCGAGATCCTGCAGATCGTGGTCTCGACCCAGCACAAGAAGCGCATGGGCCTGCACATCGCCACGCCGAAGCGCCTGGAAGGCGTGATCAAGCCTTACGTCGAGAGCGTCATCCCGGCCGGCCTGATCACCAAGAAGACCAAGTGGCACATCAATCCGACCGGCCGTTTCGAGATCGGCGGGCCGGACGGCGACGCGGGCCTGACCGGCCGTAAGATCATCGTCGACACCTACGGCGGCGCCAGCCCGCACGGCGGCGGCGCCTTCTCGGGCAAGGACCCGACCAAGGTCGACCGCTCCGCCGCCTACGCCTGCCGCTACCTGGCCAAGAACGTCGTCGCCGCGGGCCTGGCGCGGAAGTGCACGATCCAGATCAGCTACGCCATTGGCGTGGCCAATCCGCTGAGCTTCTACGTCGATCTGCACGGCACGGGCGAAGTCGACCCGGCGAAGCTGGAACTGGCCCTGCCGCAGATGATCGGCGGCGCCACGCCGCGGGCGATCCGCGAGCACCTGCAGCTGAACCGTCCGATCTACGCGCGGACGGCCGCCTACGGCCACTTCGGTCGCCAGCCCGACAACGAAGGCGGCTTCTCCTGGGAGAAGACCGACCTGACCGAGCAATTGAAGTCGCTGGCCTGATGGGCCTGCGGGCCTGGGCGTTCGCGCTGAAGCGTGACGCCCACGCCGTCTGGCTCGCGGCCCGAGATCCGCGGACGCCCTGGTACGCCAAGGCCGTCGCGATCGTCGTGGCGGCTTACGCGTTCTCGCCTATCGACCTCATCCCCGACTTCGTGCCCGTGCTCGGCTACCTCGACGATCTCATCCTGGTTCCGGCCGGTCTCTGGCTGGCGCTTCGGTTGATCCCGGCCGAGGTGCTCGCCGCGCATCGCAAAGAGGCGGAGGCGGCCGCGAGACGCCCGATCAGCAAAGCTGCGGCGATCGCCGTCGGGCTCGTCTGGGTCGGGCTTTCGGCGGCTGTCGCTATCGCGATCGTCGACGCTCTGCGCTAGAGCCTGCGGATGTCCGACCACCACCCGCCGCTCCGCTCGTTCGGCCGTCTGAAGTCGCGGCCGATCAAGCCGCGCCAGGCCGCGCTGATGGAGGCGCGCCTGCCCAGCCTACGCGTCCCGGCGGGCCCCATCGCGCCGGCGGCGCTGATGCCCGGCGCCCGGGAGGCTTGGCTGGAGATCGGCTTCGGCGGCGGCGAACACATGGCGGCCCAGGCCGGGCGCGCGCCGGACGTCCTGATCATCGGCGCCGAGCCCTTCGTGAACGGGGTCGCCAGCGCGGTGCGCCACATCGACGAGCAGGGTCTGGAGAATGTCCGGCTGCATGACGGCGACGTGCGCGATCTCATCGCCAGGCTGCCCGACGCCAGCCTGGCGCGGGTCTTCATCCTGTTTCCAGATCCTTGGCCCAAGACCCGCCAGCAGAAGCGACGCCTCGTGCAGCCGGAGCTGGTGAGCGAGCTCGCCCGGACCCTGCGCCCTGGCGGGCGGCTGCGCTTCGCCAGCGACGTGGCGAGCTACGTGGACCAGGCCCTTGAGCGCTTCCTCGCCCATCCGGCCTTCGCCTGGACGGCGGGGCGTGCGGACGACTGGCGGATCCCGCCGGCCGACCACATCACCACCCGCTACGAGGAGAAGCGCCTGGGCGATTGCGCGCCGGTCTTCCTCGACTTCGCCCGCAATTAGCCGGCGTTGGCGACCCGGTAGGCTTCGATTGACTGGCGGATCAGTTCGCCGGCCTCTTCCGGATCGGCCCAGCGGACGATCTCGACGCTCTTGCCCTTCTCCAGGTCCTTGTAGTGCTTGAAGAAGTGGGCGATCTGCTCGGTCAGGATGGCCGGCAGCGACCGCCAGCTGTCCACGCCCGCGTAGAAGGGGTGCAGCGCGTCCACCGGCACGGCCAGGACCTTTTCGTCGCCACCCGCCTCGTCGCGCATGATCAGGGCGCCCACCGGCCGCGCGCGGATGATCGCGCCCGGCACCACCGGCGTCGGGCCCACCACGATGATGTCCATCGGGTCGCCATCGTCGGCCAGGGTGTGCGGGATGAAGCCGTAGTTGCCCGGGTAGAACATCGCTGTGTGCAGGAAGCGGTCGACGAAGATCGCGCCGCTTTCCTTGTCGATCTCGTACTTCACCGGTTCGCCGCCCTGCGGGATCTCGATGAGAGCGTTGACGTCGTACGGCGGGTTCTTGCCGACGGGAATCTTGGAGAGGTCCATGGGAGGATGGTCTTTCGCGAGACACACAAAGGAAGGCGCGCTCTGTGGCCCATCCGGCGGCGCGAGGGAAGGGGGACGAGTCGCAATAGGGCTGACAAGTCCCTGATCGCCGGCTATATATCCCTCAACATCGTCCGTTAGCGCTGTATGGCGCCTACGAGCGGCGGGCTCCGGCCCGGCCGCTTTTTTCTTTACTAGGGCCCAGGCTTGGCATGCGCGGGAAGACCGCTGAGGATCTGAAACTTCTGGAGCTGCTCGACCCCGTGGCCGAGGCGGCGGGCTATGCCATCGTCCGCCTGCGCCTGATGGGTGGGAACGAGCGCCGGAAGCTGCAGATCATGGCCGAGCGCCCCTCCGATGGCGACATGAACGTCGAGGATTGCGCACGCCTCAGCCGCGCCGTCTCCGAGGTCATGGACGCCGCTGACCCGATCAGCGGGGAGTATCTGCTGGAGGTGTCGTCGCCGGGGATCGACCGGCCCCTGACCCGCCTGTCCGACTTCGAGGCCCACGAGGGCTTCGAGGTGAAGATCGAACTGGACCGGCTGGCCGAGGGGCGCAAGCGTTTCCGCGGCGTGCTGGCCGGGATCGAAGGCGACCAGGTCGGAATCGACCTGGAGGGGGAGGAGGCCACGGCCATGATCCCCTTCGCCTGGATCGTCGAGGCCAAGCTGGTGCTGAACGACGAACTCATGAAGCGGGGGGCCGCCAGCCGCGCCGCCCGCCTCGCATCCGAACAACAGACGACCGAGTAGAGGGAAGAACCCCATGAGCCTGACCGGCATTTCGGCCAACCGGCTTGAACTCCTGCAGATCGCCGAAGCGGTGGCCCGCGAGAAGTCGATCGACAAGGAGATCGTCATCGAGGCGATCGAAGAGGCGATCCAGAAGGGCGCCCGCTCGCGCTACGGCGCCGAGCACGACATCCGCGTCCACATCGATCCGAAGACCGGCGAGACGACGATCAAGCGCGTGGTGACCGTCGTGTCCGACGACGCCGTGTTCGGCGGCGGGGTCGACGAAGAGGGCAATGAGCTGCCGGTCGAAGAGCCGCCGGGCATCCTGCGCCTGGCCGACGCCAAGCGCCGCGACAAGGATGCGGTGGTCGGCAAGACCTACGAGGAACTGCTGCCGCCCTTCGAGTTCGGCCGCGTGCAGACCCAGATGGCCCGCCAGGTTGTGATGGGTAAGGTCCGCGACGCCGAGCGCGAGCGCCAGTACGAAGAGTACAAGGACCGTGTGGGTGAGATCGTCAACGGCACGGTCAAGCGCGTCGAATACGGCAACGTGGTCGTCGACCTGGGCCGCGGCGAAGGCATCATGCGGCGCGACCAGTCGATCCCGCGCGAGAACTTCAATATCGGCGACCGGATCCGCTGCTACATCTACGACGTCCGCCGCGAGACCAAGGGCCCGCAAATCCTGCTGAGCCGCGCCCATGGCGGCTTCATGGCCAAGCTGTTCGCCCAGGAAGTGCCGGAAGTGTACGACGGGGTCATCGAGATCCGGGCCGTGGCCCGCGACCCGGGCAGCCGCGCCAAGATGGCGGTCATCTCCAACGACAGCTCCATCGACCCCGTCGGCGCCTGCGTCGGCATGCGCGGCAGCCGCGTGCAGGCGGTGGTGGCCGAGCTGCAGGGCGAGAAGATCGACATCATCCAGTGGAGCCAGGACGAGGCGACCTTCATCGTCAACGCCCTGGCGCCGGCCGAAGTCTCCAAGGTCGTGATGGACGAGGAGGACGAGCGGGTCGAAGTGGTGGTGCCCGACGAGCAGCTGTCGCTGGCCATCGGCCGCCGCGGCCAGAACGTCCGCCTGGCCTCCCAGCTGACCGGCTGGCAGATCGACATCATGACCGAGAGCCAGGAAAGCGAGCGTCGCCAGCGCGAGTTCGCCGAGCGCACGGCCCTCTTCCAGGAAGCCCTGGACGTGGACGAGGTCATCGCCCAGCTGCTGGTCACCGAGGGTTTCGCCTCGGTCGAGGACGTGGCCTACGTCGATGTCTCGGAGATCGCCTCGATCGAGGGCTTCGATGAGGACACCGGCGCCGAGATCCAGGCCCGCGCCCAGGAGTATCTGGACAAGGAAGCCGCCGAGTACGACGCCAAGCGCAAGGAGCTGGGGGTCGAGGACAGCCTGCTCGAGATCGAAGGGATCACCCTGCCGATGGCCGTGGCCCTCGGCCAGGGCGACGTGAAGACCATCGAGGACCTGGCCGGCCTGGTGCCGGACGATCTGCGCGGCTGGTTCGAGAGCAAGAACGGCGAGCGTGTGCGCGAGCCCGGCATCCTGGAGAGCTTCAACCTGGAGCCGGCCGACGCCGAGCTGCTGATCATGCGCGCCCGGATCGCCATGGGCTGGGTCGAGGCTCCCCCGGAGCCGGAGCCTGTCGAGGAAGAGGTCGCGGCTGAGGCCGACGGCGAAGCCGAACCCAGCGACGAAGCGTTCGCCGAGGCCGAAATGGCCGGCGAAGCGCGCGACGCGTAAGGTCGGTGAGGTGACCCGTCGTGGAGACATCCGCCGCTAGGCCCCATCCCACCCTCGCCGCGGCGTCGCGCGAACGGCGCGACATCGTGTCCGGCGAGGTGATGGAAGAGGCGCGGCTGATCCGCTTCGTGACGGGCCCCGACGGCCAGGCGGTCCCCGACCTGGCGCGCAAACTGCCCGGCCGCGGCATGTGGGTGGCGGCCGACCGCGCTTCGGTGACGGCGGCCGCGAAAAAGGGCCTATTCGCGCGGGCCGCCAAGGCCAAGGTCGCGGCGCCGCCCGACCTGGCCGATCAGGTCGAAGCCCTGCTGCGGGTCCGGCTTTTGTCGGGCCTGGGGCTTGCGCGCCGCGCCGGCGACCTTACCTCCGGGTTCGAGAAAGTTTCCTCCGCCATTTCGTCGGGCAAGGCCGCCTGGCTGATCGAAGCGACCGACGGCGCGGCCGATGGGCGGCGCAAGATCATGGCGCTGGCCCGCAAAGCTTCCCCGGCCCCCGGCGTGGTGGGCGTCTTCGGCGCCGCCGAATTGGGTTTGGCCTTAGGGCTGGAGAATGTGATACACACCGCCTTCCTTGCGGGGCGAGCCGCCGAGCGTTGGGCCGAAGATGTCCGACGCCTGGCGGGGTTCAGTCCGCTCCTTCCTGAGGATTGGCGCGAGGAGCCTGTCGAGGCCAAGCGGGAGCCATGAGGCTTTCCGCCTCTCCTCGTTTGAGGCAGGCGACGTTTTGAGATGGATGACCGGGATCCGCCCGGGGCTGAGTAAAGCGAGCGAATGAGCGAAGACAACAACAACGGCCGTAAGCCCCTCACGCTGAAGCCCCGCACCGGCGGGTCCGTCAGCTCGGGCACGGTGAAGCAGAGCTTCAGCCACGGCCGGACGAAGACGGTGGTCGTCGAGACCAAGCGGGCGCGTCCCCACGCGGCCGGCGGCGGCAATCTGGCCGCTCCGTCCAACGCCGAGCGCCGCGTGTTCGAGCCGCCGCAGCGCCCCGCCGCCCCGCCGCAGGGCCAGCGCCCCGCCCAGCCGAACGACGGCCTCTCGCCCGAAGAGCGCGCCGCCCGCCAACGCGTGATCGAAGCTGCTCGCGCCGCCCAGGCCCAGCAGGAGGCCGAGCGCCGCGCCCGCGAAGAGCGCGCCCGCGCCGAGGCCGAGGCCGCCCGCGCCGCCCAGGCCGCGGCTCAGGCCCCGGCCGCCCCGCCGGCCGCTGCGGCGCCGCAGGCCCCCCTGACCCCCCCGCCCGCTGCCCAGGCTGCGGCCCCGGCTCCGGCCGCCCCCGCTCCGGCGGCCGCGCCGCCGCCTCCGGTCCAGGCCGCCGCTCCGCCGGCGCAGGCCGCCGCGCCCGCGCCGCGTCCCCAGGCCCCTTCCGGCCCCCCGCCGGCCGGCCAGACCCGCACCTATCAGCCGTCGCACGATCGCCGTGACGATCGTCCGACCACGACCACCTACCGTCCCGAGCGGCCCCAGGGCCGCTACGAGAACGCCAACTTCGGCCAGCGTGCGCCTCGCGCCGACGGCCCGCGCCCGCCGCGGGACGATCGCGGTCCGCCGCGGCGCGACGACCGTGGTCCGCCCCAGGGCGGCGCTCCGCGTCCCGAGGGCGGCACCGTTCGCTATTCGGCCCTGGCCCCCCGTCCGGCACCCGGCGGTCCCCGCGGCCCTGGCGGCCCGCGTGGTCCCGGCGGTCCCCGGACCGGCACGCCCGAAGTCCAGCGCGCCGCGCGCCAGGCTCCGCGTCCCGGCGGCGCTGCGATGGACCGCCGTCCGGACGAGGACGACCGTCGCCGCGACGCCGGCCCCGGCAAGGCGATCAGCCGCGCCAAGGGCGCGCCGATGCGCCGTGAAGGCCGCCTGACGATCCAGACCGTGGCCGGCGACGCCGAGGGCGCAGAGCGGATGCGCTCGCTCGCTTCGGTCCGCCGCGCCCGCGAGCGTGAGCGCGAGAAGCGCAAGGGTGGCGTCCAGGAGCAGGCCCGCGTGGCCCGCGAAGTCGTCATCCCCGACGTGATCACGGTGGGCGAGCTCGCCAACCGGATGGCCACGCGCGGCGTCGAGATCATCAAGTTCCTGATGCGTCAGGGCGTGATGCTGAAGATCAACGACGTCATCGACAACGACACCGCCGAACTGGTGGCCACCGAGTTCGGCCACACCGTGAAGCGCGTGTCCGAGGCTGATGTTGAAGAAGGCTTCATCGGCGCCGAGGACGTGGACGATCACCTGGCGCCGCGTCCGGCCGTCGTGACCGTCATGGGCCACGTCGACCACGGCAAGACCTCGTTGCTCGACGCCCTGCGCTCCACCGACGTGGTCGCGGGCGAACACGGCGGGATCACCCAGCACATCGGCGCTTATCAGGTGCGCCTGGAAAGCGGCGAGAAGGTCACCTTCCTCGACACCCCCGGCCACGCCGCCTTCTCCGCCATGCGGATGCGGGGCGCCAATGTGACCGACATCGTGGTGCTGGTTGTGGCCGCCGACGACGGCGTGATGCCGCAGACGATCGAGGCGATCAATCACGCCAAGGCCGCTGGGGCCCCGATCATCGTGGCGATCAACAAGATCGACAAACCCGGCGCCGATCCGACCCGCGTCATCAACGAGCTGCTGCAGCACGAGATCGTGGTGGAAAGCCTGGGCGGCGACACCCAGGCCATCGAGGTCTCGGCCACCCAGAAGATGGGCCTGGACGACCTGATCGAGGCCATCCTGCTGCAGGCCGAGGTGCTGGACCTTAAGGCGAACCCCGACCGCACCGCGGACGGCGTCGTCATCGAGGCCAAGCTGGACCGCGGCCGTGGCGCCGTCTCGACCGTGCTGGTCAAGCGCGGCACGCTGAAGCGCGGCGACATCGTCGTGGCCGGCGACACGTTCGGCCGGGTTCGCGCCCTGCTGAACGAGCGCGGCGAGCAGCTGGACGAGGCTGGCCCCTCGGTCCCGGTGGAGATCCTCGGCCTGGACGGCACGCCCGCCCCGGGCGAGCCCTTCGCCGTCGTGGAGAACGACGCCCGGGCCCGCGAGCTGACCGAGTACCGGATCCGCGTGAAGCGCGAAAAGGCCGGCGCGCCGGTCCAGAGCGCGAGCCTGGCCGACATGATGGCCAAGCTGGCCGACAAGAAGGTCTCGGAACTGCCGGTCATCATCAAGGCCGACGTGCAGGGTTCCGCCGAAGCCATCATCGGGTCGCTGGAGAAACTGGCGCACGAGGAGGTTCGTGCGCGGATCATCCTGTCGGGCGCGGGCGCCATCAGCGAGAGCGACGTCATGCTGGCCAAGGGCGCCGGTTCGCCGATCCTTGGCTTCAACGTCCGCGCCTCGAAGCAGGCGCAGGCGCTGGCCGAGCGCGAAGGCGTCGAGATCCGCTA
Source organism: Phenylobacterium sp. RIFCSPHIGHO2_01_FULL_69_31 (assembly GCF_001824475.1). Taxonomy (GTDB): domain Bacteria; phylum Pseudomonadota; class Alphaproteobacteria; order Caulobacterales; family Caulobacteraceae; genus Phenylobacterium. Next base: position 277,138 of record NZ_MHXN01000014.1, read on the forward strand.
CTACTCGATCATCTACGATCTGATCGACGACATCAAAGGCGTGCTCTCGGGCATGCTGGCGCCGATCCAGCGCGAAACCTTCCTGGGCAACGCCGAGGTCCTGCAAGCCTTCGATATCTCGAAGGTTGGCCGGGTCGCGGGCTGCCGGGTCACCGAGGGCGTGGTCCGCAAGGGCGCGCGCGTCCGGATCATCCGCCAGGATGTGGTGGTGCTGGAACTGGGGGTCCTCCAGACGCTCAAGCGCTTCAAGGACGAGGTCAACGAGGTCCCGTCCGGCCAGGAGTGCGGCATGGCGTTCCAGGGCTTCCAGGACATCAAGCCGGGCGACGTTATCGAGTGCTTCAACCTCGAGGAGGTGAAGCGGTCGCTCTAGCGTCCGCTTTGTCGTCAGCGCAGTTGCGAAGGCCTCCTCCGGAAACGGGGGAGGCCTTTTCGTCGGTTGCTTGCCGGCCGTTCTGGACGCGCGGGCGCCGAGGGCCCGTCTGGACCGTTCATGCGCGGTTCGGAATCGACATGGGATGAGGGCGCCAAGGCGCAGCCTGTAACCTGGAGAATGACATGCGCGCGTTCCTGATCGCTCTGATGGCCCTCACCCTGTCCGCCTGCGCGACGGTGCAGAAGCTCGACGCGGCCGGTGACGTCCATGCGCTGCTGATCTCGATCCGCGATGGCGATGCCGCCACCTTCGAGACGCTGGTGGACCGTCCGGCCCTGAAGCGCGAGATCCAGCAGCGGCTGGTGGCGGAGGCGTCCAGGGACGGGCGCGTGCCCATGGGCCTGGCCGCCATCCTGGCGCCGGGCCTGGCCGAACTGGCCGGCGAGGCGCTGGTGCAGCCCGGCGTCTTCCGCGCGGTGGCCGACTATTACGGCTATCGGCCCGACATGAAGATCCCCGGGCCGATCGGCATCTCGACCATGCTGCGCGAGCTGCCGGACAGTCGCGTCTGCGCGGTGACCAAGAAGGACGGGCCCTGCCTGCTGATCTTCGCCAAGGCGCCGGACGGCCGCTGGAAGCTGTCGGGCTTCGAGGGCGACCTTTCGATGCTGCGCCTCAAGCGCTGATCGGCTTAAGCTCCCTCCGAACAGGGGGGATGGGCATGGGGCACGACGACGCGCTGGCCGCGTACGACAAGTTCGACTTCACCCACGCTGGGCGAACCTATCCCGTCTATCGCCGCGGTTCCGGGCCGGCGGTGATCGTGATGCATGAGATGCCGGGTCTGCACCCCCTGGTGGTCCGCTTCGCCGACCGGGTGGCCGAGGCGGGGATGACCGTCTTCTGCCCAAGCCTCTTCGGCACGCCGGGCAAGCCGGTCAGCCGAGGCTACACCCTGGCGACGGCGCTGGGCGTGCTGTGCATCCGGCGCGAATTCTACGTCTGGCGAGGCGACCGCTCGAGCCCGGTGGCCGACTGGCTGCGGGCGCTGTCGCGCAAGGCCCATGCGGAGTGCGGCGGCAAGGGCGTGGGTGCGGTCGGCATGTGCTTCACCGGTGGCTTCGCCCTGGCGATGATGACCGATCCGTCGATGGTTGCGCCCGTGCTGTCGCAGCCGTCCCTGCCGATCAGCAAAAAGGGCGCGGCGCAGATTGGCGTGTCCCCGCAGGAGCTGTCGTGCGTGAAAGGCCGACTGGCGGGCGAGGACCTGTCGGTGCTGGGCCTGCGGTTTAAGAGCGACAAGCTGGTCCCGGACGCGCGCTTCGAGACCTATCGCCGCGAGCTGGGCGACCGCTTTGAAGCCATCGAACTCGAGGACGAGGACGCCGCGCCGGCGATCATCCCGCCACACTCGGTCCTGACGCTGCACCTGAAGGAGGATGGCCCGACGAAGGCCGCCGAACAGCGGGTGATCGCGTTCTTCAAGGAGAGGACGGGGGCGTGAACCCCCGCCCCCTCGCTGCGCTCGGGACCTCCCCAGGAGGGGGAGGATCTCACGCCGTAGATGCTCCCCTTTCGGGAGAGCTCGCGAAGCGATCGGGGGGCGCCGCGCTGGACAATCGGACGGCGCGCGACTAGAAGCCCGCGCTTTCCTGCGCGGGCGTCCGATCCGCCCGGCAGGGTTGCGAAGGCTGATCCCCATGAAACGTTCTCCCTCCAATGGCCGCGCCGCGCCGCAGGGCCCGTCGCAGCGGCAGCTGCGCGCCGGCGAACTGGTTCGCCACGCCCTGGTCGAGATCTTCCGCGAGGAAGAGATCAACGATCCGGTGCTGGCCGGCGTCTCGGTGACCGTCACCGAGGTGCGGATGAACCCGGACCTGCGCCACGCCACCGTCTTCGTCGAGCCCCTGGGCGGCGAGAATGCCGACGAAGTGGTCAAGGCGCTGAACAGGCACTCGAAGTTCGTGCGCGGCCACCTGGGCCGGATGATCGACATGCGCTTCACGCCCGACGTCCACTTCCGCCACGACGAGAGCTTCAACGAGGCGGCGCGGATGGCGCGCCTGTTCGACGATCCGCGCGTGCGCCAGGACCTGACCCCGGACGCCCCCTCCGATTCCTGGAAGGACGAGGACTGATGGCCCGCCGCAAGCGGGGCCAGGCCATTTCGGGCTGGATCAACCTCGACAAACCCTACGACCTGACCTCGACCCACGCGGTCGGCCGGATCCGACGTCTGTTCGACGCGCAGAAGGCGGGCCATGCCGGAACGCTGGACCCGCTGGCCACCGGCATCCTGCCGATCGCCCTGGGCGAAGCCACCAAGACCGTCCCGTTCCTGGTGGACGCCGACAAGTCGTACCGCTTCACCATCGCCTGGGGCCGCACGACTGCGACCTATGACCGCGAGGGCGAGACCATCGCCGAGTCCGACGTGCGGCCGACGATCGCCCAGGTGCAGGCCGTGCTGCCGCGCTTCGTCGGCGAGATCGACCAGGTTCCGCCGGCCTATTCCGCGATCAAGGTGGACGGCGAGCGCGCCTATGACCTGGCCCGCGCGGGCGAGACCGTCGAGCTGGCCTCGCGCAAAGTGAACGTGTTCGACGCCCGTGTGGTGGACGCCGAGGATCCGGACCACGTCAACCTGGAGGTGGACTGCGGCAAGGGCACCTACGTCCGCGCCCTGGTCCGCGACATCGCCGAGGCGCTCGGGGCCTGCGGCCACGTGAGCGCGCTTCGCCGCACGCGTGTGGGGCGGTTCACGGAGCAATCGGCGGTCGCACTGGAATTGCTTGAGGATTTAGGGCATAAGGCCCGCCAATCGGAGGCCCTGCTTCCGGTCGAGACGGCACTGGACGACATCCCGGTGCTCGCCGTGACCGATGAAGACGCTTTTCGATTAAAGCAGGGACGATCGATCGTTCTCGTTCCCCGACAGGTGGAAGCGGTCAAGGCCGGGCTCAAGCCGGGCTCAAGAACCGTTTCAGCCATGTCGGGCGGGTCGATGGTGGCGCTCTGCGAGATGCGTGCGGGACGGCTCGAACCCTCGCGCGTCTTCAATCTTTGAGAGCGGAGAAACCCGATGTCGATCACGGCCGAACGTAAAGCCGAAGTCATCAAGACCCATGCCCGCGGCGACGCGGACACGGGCAGCGCCGAAGTGCAAGTGGCGATCATGTCCGAACGGATTGCGAACCTCACCGAGCACTTCAAGACGCACAAGAAGGACAACCACTCGCGCCGGGGCCTGCTGAAGCTGGTCTCCGCCCGTCGTTCGCTCCTCGACCACCTGAAGAAGGCCGACGCGGCCCGCTATCAGGCGCTCATCGAGAAGCTCGGCCTGCGTCGCTAGTTCTTCGAACGGACCCGTTTCCCGCCAGGAAACCGGGTCCGTTTCTCATTTGAGGCTGCTCCTCCGTCACAGGCCGGGGGATCCATGCGGCGACCGGGGGGCGTGAGTTCCCCCACACACGCCGAGGGTCGGACGAGATCCTCACCGCCTGTGCCATTGGAGAGGATTTCGGAAGACCGATCCCCTGTCCGCCCCCGTCGGGAATACGCCCGCGGGACGAGAAAGAAGCAGAAATGTTCGATATCAAACGCAAGACCATCGAGTGGGGCGGCAAGACGCTGACGCTCGAAACCGGCCGCATGGCTCGTCAGGCCGACGGCGCCGTCCTGGCCACCTACGGCGAGACCATGGTCCTGGCGACCGCCGTCTACGCCAAGAGCGCCAAGCCCGGTCAGGACTTCTTCCCGCTTACCGTGAACTACCAGGAGAAGTTCTACGCCGCGGGCAAGATCCCCGGCAGCTTCCCCCGCCGCGAGGGCGCTCCCTCGCAGAAGGAAACCCTCACCAGCCGCCTGATCGACCGTCCGATCCGCCCGCTGTTCGTGAAAGGCTTCAAGAACGAGGTCCAGGTCGTCACCACGGTGCTGGCGCATGACCTCGAGAACGATCCCGACATCGTCGCCCTGGTCGCCGCCTCGGCCGCCCTGGTGATCTCCGGCGCCCCCTTCATGGGCCCGATCGGCGCCGCGCGCGTCGGCTTCATCGACGGCGAGTACGTCCTGAACCCGACGACCGACCAGATGAAGGAAAGCCGGATGGACCTGGTGGTCGCCGGCACCCAGGACGCCGTGATGATGGTGGAGTCCGAGATCCAGGAGCTGTCGGAAGACGAAGTCCTGGGCGGCGTCACTTTCGCGCACAAGGGCATGCAGGCGGTGATCGACGCGATCATCGAGCTGGCCGAGCACTCCGCCAAGGAGCCGTTCGAGTTCACGCCGGACGACACCGACGCCATCAAGGCGGACGTGAAGAAGCTGATCGGCAAGGACCTGGCCGCGGCCTACAAGATCACCGGCAAGACCGAGCGCCACGCGGCCCTCAGCGCCGCCAAGGACAAGGCCGTGGGTCACTTCGGCAAGTCCGATGCCAACCCGAACGGCATCGCCGCCGACAAGCTGGGCGGCGTGTTCAAGGAACTGGAGGCGGACGTGGTCCGTCGCTCGATCCTCGACACCGGCATCCGGATCGACGGCCGCAAGGTCGACCAGGTCCGCCAGATCGTCTCGGAAGTGGGCGTGCTGCCCCGGGCCCACGGCTCGGCGCTGTTCACCCGCGGCGAGACCCAGGCCCTGGTCGTGGCGACGCTGGGCACCGGCGACGACGAACAGCTCATCGATGCCCTCGACGGCAAGTACTATGAGAAGTTCATGCTTCACTACAATTTCCCCCCCTTCTCGGTCGGGGAAACGGGCCGCATGGGCGCGCCGGGCCGCCGCGAAGTGGGTCACGGCAAGCTGGCGTGGCGGGCGATCCGCCCGATGCTGCCGCCCTACGAAGAGTTCCCCTACACGATCCGCCTGGTCTCGGAGATCTTCGAGTCCAACGGCTCCTCGTCGATGGCCTCGGTCTGCGGCTCCTCGCTGGCCCTGATGGACGCCGGCGTGCCGCTGAAGAAGCCGGTGTCGGGCATCGCCATGGGCCTGATCCTGGAGAGCGACGGCTTCGCCGTTCTCTCGGACATCCTGGGCGACGAAGACCACCTCGGCGACATGGACTTCAAGGTCGCCGGCACGTCCGACGGCATCACGTCGCTGCAGATGGACATCAAGATCGCCGGCATCACCGAGGAGATCATGAAGCAGGCCCTCGCGCAGGCGAAGGGCGGCCGTGACCACATCCTCAATGAAATGAACAAGGCCATGGAGGCGCCTCGCGCCGAGCTGGGCGAGTTCGCGCCGAAGATCGAGACCATCAAGATCGCGGTCGACAAGATCCGCGAAGTGATCGGCTCGGGCGGCAAGGTGATCCGCGAGATCACCGCCGAGACCGGCGCCAAGATCGACATCGGCGAAGACGGCACGATTAAGATCGCGGCCGCCGAGCAGTCGAAGATCGACGCGGCCAAGGAGTGGATCAAGTCCATCGCCTCGGAGCCGGAAATCGGTGCGATCTACACCGGCAAGGTGGTCAAGATCGTCGACTTCGGCGCCTTCGTGAACTTCTTCGGCGCCAAGGACGGCCTGGTCCACGTGAGCCAGATCGCCAACGAGCGCGTGAACAAGGTCTCGGACGTCCTGCAGGAAGGCCAGGCGGTCAAGGTGAAGCTCCTGGGCTTCGACGACCGCGGCAAGACCCGCCTCTCCATGAAGGTCGTCGACCAGGAGACCGGCGAGGACCTGTCCGCCAAGCAGGCCGAAACCGCCGACGCCTAAACGCCGGCAGCCTGGGCTGAGATGACGAGGGCGGCCGCAGCGATGCGGCCGCCCTTTTCGTTGGACTTAAGCGGGTTCGGCGACCTTGACGCCGTAGCGGGCGGCCGGGCGCTTGGCCGACAGGTTCGGCCCCAGCTTCTGGCGCGCCGCCTCGAGGGCGGCCCAGTCCGCCGGGTCGGGGAGGGAAGGGATGGTCACCAGCTCGCCGGCGTCCAGTCCGGCCAGGGCGGCGTCCACCAGTTCGTCCACGGGCATCAGGATCTCGTCGGGGACGTTGGCCAGGCCGTGGCCCGAACGGTCCCAGATCTCGGTGCGCGTCGCGCCCGGCAGGACCGCCTGGAAGGTAAGGCCCTGCGGCGCCAGGGCGGCGTGCAGGGTTTGGGTGAGGTAGGTGACGTACGCCTTGGTGGCGCCATAGACCGAGCCGGGGAACAGTTCGGGGGCCAGGCCGACGATCGAGGCGATGTTGACGATGGTTCCGCGCCCGCGCGGCCCGAAGCCGGTGGCGGCGGCGTGGGCCAGTCGGGTCACGGCGACGACGTTCAGCTGGATCAGGTCCTCCAGTCTGTCGGGGCCGCTGTCCGTGAAGCTGCCGAACAGCGCCGCGCCGGCATTGTTGACGAGCAGGGTCACGCTGGCGTCCTCGCGGAGGCGGGTCTCGAGCCGCGCCAGGTCGTCGCGCTGGGTGAGGTCGGCGCGGACCACGTCCACCTTCACGCCGGTCTCGGCGCGGAGCCGGGCGGCCAGGGCGTTCATCCGGCCCTCGTCGCGGGCCGCAAGGATCAGGTCGTAGCCCCGCTTTGCCAGGCGGTCGGCGTACACCGCGCCGATGCCGCTCGAGGCGCCGGTCACCAGCGCCGCGCCCTTGGAAATCTTGTCGCTCATCTCGCATCTCCTGCCGATCGAACAGTCGCCGGCGATGCGTAGTCAGATGGAAACGGAGCCCCTCAGCCCTCAAGGCAGGGGCGGTCATACTTTTATATGATGATCATCATATTTCCTCGCGGCGGAGCGAGGTTTGCTGGGCGGCCGGAACGGCAAAGGGCCCGCCTTGCGGCGGGCCCTCCGTCAGCGCTCCCCACAAAAGGCGTGTTCAGCCGCGCAGCTTGCGCAGCAGGACGTCCACGTCGCGGGCGATCGTGGCGTCTTCGCCCTTCAGCGCCTCGATGCGGCGCACGGCGTGCAGGACGGTGGTGTGGTCACGCCCGCCGAAGCGGCGGCCGATGTCGGGCAGGGAGCGCGTGGTGATCTGCTTGGCCAGCCACATGGCCACCTGCCGGGGGCGGGCCACCGCGCGGGCGCGGCGCTCGGAGATCAGGTCGGCCTGCTTGAGCGCATAGTGCTCGGCCACGACCTTCTGGATCATGTCCACGGTCACCTTGCGCTCGGTCACCGACAGGTGGGGCCGCAGGATGGCCTGGGCCTCGTCCAGGGTGAGGCGGGCGATCTCGCCGCCCACGCGGGCCACCAGGGTGTTGAGGGCCCCCTCCAGCTCGCGCACGCTGTCGGTGAAGCGGTCGGCCAGGAACTGGAGCACTTCGGGCCGTGCGGCGGGGTGGAAGCCGCCCTGGGCGGCCAGGGTGTGCAGCTTGCGCTCCAGGATCCCCAGCCGGAGGGTGCGGTCGGCCGGCTCGATGCCGCAGACCAGGCCGGCCTGCAGGTGCGAGCGCAGGCGCGGCTCCATCTCGCTGAGTTCGGTGGGCGAGCGGTCGGCGGTCAGCACCACGCGGCGGCCGTCCTCGACCAGGGCGATGAGCGTGTGGAACAGCTCTTCCTGGGTCTGGGTCTTGCCGGCCACGAAGTGGACGTCGTCGATCAGCAGCAGGTCGGCGTTGCGAAGTTCGTCCTTGAAGGCGGCGGTCTGCTTGTCCTGCAGCGCCTTCACGAAGGTCGAGGTGAACCGTTCGGCCGACAGGTAGACCACGCGCTTGTCGGGGCAGGCGCGCAGGGCCTCCCAGGCCAGGGCGTTGAGGAGGTGGGTCTTCCCGAAGCCGTACGGGCCATGGAAGACGACCGGGTTGAAGTGGCCATCGGCCCAGGACGCGACGCGGCGCGCCACGGCGAAGGCGAACTCGTTGGCGGGCCCCGACACGAAGGTGTCGAACGAATAGCGCTCCTGAAGGCCCTGGAGACGTCCCTGGCGGGCGGCGACGGGGGCCACGGCTTCCACCTCGATCTCGAACACCTGCGCCGTCTGGGCGGCCGTTTGCGGGGCCGCCTGGGCCACCGCCGCGCGCGGAGCCGGGCCGTTGGCCGCGATCGGCGGGCGGGCGGCCATGGACACCGCCTCGACCTCCATGCGGGACTTCAGGTCCAGGCGCCGACCCAGGGGGTCGTTCTGCGCCCAGATCTCGCCGATCCGGCGCCAAGCATTGTGCCGAATCCAGTCGCGCGCCACCCCCGTAGCCGCCACGACGCAAACTTCGTCGCCGGACTCGCGCAGGGCCGCCTGACCCAGCCAGGACCCAAAGGTCGCGTCGCCCAGCTCGCGCTTGAGAACCTGGCAGGTCTTGCCCCACACGGCCAATGCCGGCGCGCTTGCCATAGCTCCCGCAGCCCCCCCGCTCGTCATTCCTAGCAACCCCATCGTTCCATGCTGGCAGGCAGGGCCCCGAACCCCCTGACTACCTATTTATTCAACACAAACAGGCTCTTATTCGCCGAACACATGTGGTCCGCCGCCGTCCCGGTTTCCGCCGGGATCAAGTCAAAGACGCCTGTAAGACCCCCGACACTAATGAGGGGGCCTAGGGGGTCAACGGTGATTCTTTGCGGCGTCGAGACTTATTTCTGTTGACTCGCGGGGGACCCTTTTCAGTCCAAGGGAAAGCCCCAAAACCGTGTGCGGAGGCTGAGCAAATCGGTCGCAGGCGACGCATCCGCAAGCCAATTTCCGCGCACAAAAAAGCAGCGCCCGCGAGGGCGCCGCTGATCAGAATTCCTAGAGGCGAAGAGGGGGAATGACGCCCCCTACGCTCAAGCTTGTCGCCGGCCCTGCAGGCCCGCGGCCGGGGCGATCAGGCCGCCGACATCTTCTTGAGCTGAGCGGCCAGGCGCGAGACCTTCCGCGAGCCGGTGTTCTTGTGCACCACGCCCTTGCCGACGGCGCGCATCAGCTCGGACTGAGCCTTCACGAAGGCGTCCTTGGCGGCGCCGGCGTCGCCCGAGGTCACAGCCTCTTCGAACTTGCGCAGGAAGGTGCGCACGCGCGAACGACGGGCGGTGTTGACTTCGGTGCGGCGGGCGATCTTGCGGACCGCCTTCTTGGAGCCGGGCGTGTTGGCCATTCGGAACTGCTCTCGAAACGGGTAGCACCCGCCGGTTGGCCGGCGGGCGAAATTGGAGGCGCGGATATACTGAAACAGGCCGGGCGGGTCAATGCCGCTTCGGCGCCATCTCGCCGCGGCCTACCTGCCCTTGAAGTCGGGCTTCCGCTTCTCGACGAAGGCGGCCATGCCCTCCTTCTGGTCCTCGAAGGCGAACAGGGAGTGGAACAGCCGCCGCTCCATGGACACGCCGGTGGCCAGGGTGGTCTCGAAGGCGGCGTTCACCAGTTCCTTGTTCATCATAACCGCCAGGGGCGACTGGGCGGCGATCTTGGCGGCGGCGGCCAGGGCCTCGTCCAGCAGCTTGTCGGCCGGCACGATCCGCGAGACCAGGCCCGCGCGCTCGGCCTCGGCCGCGTCCATCATCCGGGCGGTCAGGACCATGTCCATGGCCTTGGCCTTGCCCACGGCCCGGGGCAGGCGCTGGGTGCCGCCGATGCCGGGCATGACGCCGAGGTTGATCTCGGGCTGGCCGAACTTCGCCGTCTCGGCGGCGATGATGAAGTCGCAGAGCATGGCCAGCTCGCAGCCGCCGCCCAGGGCGTAGCCGGCCACCGCCGCGATCACCGGCTTGCGGAACTGCTCCACGCGCCGACCCGCGGCGCCGAAGAAGTTCGAGGCGAACATCTGGGCGTAGGACTTGTCCGACATCTCCTTGATGTCGGCGCCGGCGGCAAAGGCGCGATCCGAACCGGTGAGCACCACGCAGCGCACCGCTTCGTCGGCCTCAGCGGCGTCCAGGGCGGCCGAAAGCTCGCCCAAAACCTGGCTGTTCAGCGCGTTCAGCGCCTCGGGCCGGTTCAGGCGGATCAGGGTCACGCCCGCGCTGGGCGTCTCGACGATCAGGGTCTCATAGCTCATGGGGCGCTCCGGTCAGGTGGGAGCGACTTACGGCCCCGTGACCGAATAGCCAAGCGCCCGCAGCCGGGCGGGAAGGCCGTCCGCGCCGACCAGGTGGCCGACGCCCACGACGACCACGGTTCGGCCCTTGCCCTTGAGCCGCCCGTCCAGCTCCACGACCCAGCGGGCGTTGCGGTCGGTCACCAGGCGCTGGAAGACCCCAGGAGAGGCCTGGCGCATGGGCTCCAGCGCTTCCTGGTCCAGAGTGGTCACGTCCCCTGCGAGCCAGGCGCGGACCAGCTTGTTGTAGCCCTCGGGGTCCTCCTGCAGCTCGCGGACGGTCTGGTTCAGGGAGGCGATCTGTTCGGCGAGGGGCGACTGGTCGAAGAGGCTGAGCTGCTCGGCGGGCGTTTCCAGCGCCTGGCGGCGGACGCGCGGCGGCGCGGCGGCCTCCACCATCTTCTCCACGCCGAACTGGGTGTCGGCGCCGGCGGCCCGGTAGGCGGCGGCCGCGATGGCCACCTCGGCCAGCCACGGCTCCAGCCGATCGAGGGTCGTCTTGTCCACGCCCAGGCCCTCGGCCGCGCGGAGCAGCAACTGGGCGTCCTTGGGCGTGAGCAGGGTGAACAGCGACTGTCCGGGCGGCAGGACGCCGGTCGAGGCCGCCAGGCGGCTGATCTCCTGCTCGGCCGCGGGGCCGGCGGGCAGCTCGAACCAGAGGTCGTCGGCGCGCTTCAGCCCGGCGTCCAGCGCGGCGGGGCGCCATGCGAGGCCCGGCGGCAGCACGTGGATCGACCCGAACAGCAGCATTTCGGAATCGGCGTCCTTCACCACCCAGACAGGCGGCGCGGCGCGGGCCGGCGCGGCGATGGCGGCGAGGGAGAGGAGGGCGGCGCAGAGCCCCGTCAGGATACGCTTCACTTTGGAGGGGCTCACGTCTGGCAGACCGGGCAGAAGAAGGTGGAGCGGCCGGCCTGGACCTCGCGGTCGATGATCCCGCGGCAACCGGTGTTGCAGCAGGGTTGGCCCTCGCGGTCGTAGGTGCGGAAGCGATGCTGGAAATAGCCCAACGCCCCGTCGGCCTGGGCGAAGTCGCGCAAGGTGGAGCCGCCCGCGGCGATCGCTTCCTGCAGGACCGCCTTGATCTCGGGGGCGAGTTTTTCGAGGCGCCGGCCGCTGATCCGCCCCGCCGGCTTGAACGGCGAGATCCGGGCGCGGTTCAGCGCCTCGCAAACGTAGATGTTGCCGAGGCCCGCGACGATCTTCTGGTCGAGAAGCAGCGTCTTCGGCCCTTGCCGGCGGTTCGCGAAGGCGGCCTTGAGGTGGGCGGCGTCGAAGGCGTCGGACAGCGGCTCGGGCCCGAGGCCGGCGAACCAGGGGTGCAGGTGCAGGGTCGCCGTGTTGACCAGGGCCATGTAGCCGAATCGGCGAGGGTCGTAATAGGTCACCCGCGCCCCGGCCTCGGTCTCGAAGACGATGTGGGCGTGCTTGGGGTCCGGGTCGGGCGCGTAGTGGAACTGTCCCGGACGGCTGGAGGCCTCGGGCCGGGCGATCTCGAACCGGCCGCTCATGCCCAGGTGCATCACCAGGGTGTCCTCGCGATCCAGGCGGGCCAGGAGGTATTTGGCGCGCCGTTCCAGCTTCTCGATCGTGGCGCCGGTGAGGAACTGCACGAAGTTGGGCGGCAGAGGGAAGCGCAGGTCCGGCCGCCGCGCCTCCACGCGCGCCAGCCGATGGCCTTCCAGCACGGGCGCCAGGCCGCCCCGCACCGTCTCGACTTCGGGCAATTCAGGCATGCGCTTCCGCTTGGCACGCCATCGCTGGCGCGCCAAGGCCCCACCCGCTAAAGACGCCGCATGACGGGACCTTCGGCCACCTTCGGCTTCCGCGACGTCGACGCCTCCGAGAAGGCGGGCCTCGTGCGCGGCGTCTTCGACCGCGTGGCGAAGCGCTACGACCTCATGAACGACCTGATGAGCGGGGGCGTGCACCGGCTCTGGAAGGACGCGGTGGCGGCGCGGCTCAATCCGCAGCCGGGCGAGGTCATCGTCGACTGCGCCGGCGGCACCGGCGACATGGCGCGGCGCTTCGCCAAGCTGGCCCGGCGGGCCCAGGAGCGGCGGGGCGGGGCGGACGCGAAGGTCTTCGTGGTCGACTACAACGCCGAGATGATCATGGCGGGCCGCGAAAAGGGCTCGCTGCCCGAGATGGCCTGGGCCGTGGGCGACGCGCAGCGGCTGCCGCTGCCGGAGGGCTGCGCCGACGCCTATGTGATCAGCTTCGGCATCCGCAACGTGACCGACATTCCCGCGGCGCTGCGCGAAGCCCGGCGCGTGCTGAAGCCGGGCGGGCGGTTCATCTGCCTGGAGTTCTCGCGGCCCACGACCGAGGCGCTGCGCGCCGCCTACGACGCCTATTCGTTCAAGGTGATCCCCGAGATCGGGGCCCGCGTGGCCAACGACCGCGAGAGCTACCAGTACCTCGTGGAGAGCATCCGGCGGTTCCCCGACCAGAAGGCGTTCGCCGCGATGATCGCGGAGGCGGGCTTCAGCCAGGTGGGCTGGACGAACTTCTCGGGCGGCGTGGCGGCCATGCACACCGGGCGGGCGATCTAGGCTCGATGGCCTCGCTGGGCGCCTATGGTCGGCTGTTCGGGGCCGGGTGGACACTGGTCCGCAACGACGCCCTGCTGCCGCGCGAGCTCGACGCCTTCTATTCCCCCGCGGTCCGGGTGCTGGCCGATACGCTTCGGCTGTTCGCCACCCGGCGCCAGGGACGCCCGGGGGAGCGGCTGGCGCGCTCGCTGGAGGGGCTGGGGCCCGTGGCGATCAAGCTGGGCCAGCTGCTGTCCACACGCGGCGACATCTTCGGACGCCAGTTCGCCGAGGACCTCGGGCATCTGAAGGACCGGCTGCCCCCGTTCCCGATGGCCGTGGCCCGGACCATCGTCGCGCAAGAGCTGGGCCGGCCGGTGGACGAGGTGTTCGCCCGTTTCGGCGAGCCGGTGGCGGCGGCCTCCCTCGCCCAGGCGCATGACGCGACACTCGCCGACGGCCGGCGGGTGGCGGTGAAGGTGCTGCGCCCGGGCATCGAGCGCCGCGTGGCGGCGGACTCGGCCGTCCTGGAGCTGGCCGCGCGCCTGCTGCAGCGCTGGGCCCCGCCGATCCGCCGGCTGGAGCCGGTGAAGTTCGCCGACACGGTGGTGCGGGCCACCGAGCTGGAGCTGGACCTGCGGCTCGAGGCGGCCGGCGCGGACGAGCTCGCCGAGGTCATGGCCAAGGATGGCTACATGTCCGCGCCGCGCGTTCTGTGGGAGGGGGTGGGCAAGCGCGTCCTCACCCTGGAATGGGCCGAGGGCCTTGCCCTGTCCGACGAGGCGGCGCTGAGCCAGCCGGGACTGGACCGCAAGGTGCTGGCCGACAACCTGACCCGCGCGTTCCTGGCCCAGGCGCTGGACCACGGCGTCTTCCATGCCGACCTGCACGAGGGGAACCTGTTCGCGGCGGCCCCGGCGCGGCTGCAGGCGGTGGACTTCGGCATCATGGGCCGGCTGGGCGCGGTCGAGCGGCGCTACCTGGCCGAGATCCTCTGGGGCTTCCTGCAGCGGGACTACCCGCGCGTGGCCCAGGTGCACTTCGACGCCGGCTATGTGCCGAGCCACCACAGCGTGGCGGCCTTCGCCCAGGCCCTGCGTGCGGTGGGCGAGCCGGTATTCGGCCAGCGCGCCAACGCCGTGGCCATGAGCCGGGTGCTGACCCAGCTCTTCGAGATCACCGCCCTCTACGACATGCACCTGCGGCCCGAGCTGGTGCTGCTGCAGAAGACCATGATGACGGTGGAGGGCGTGGCCCGGCGGATCGATCCCGAGCACGACATCTGGGCCGCCTCCGAGCCGGTCGTCCGCCGCTGGATCGCCCGGGAACTCTCGCCCGTCAGCCGGGTGAAGCAGTTCGCGGGCGAAGCCGAGACCGCGCTGCGCAACATCGCGCGGATGACCCAGCCCGTCGCCGTCGTCGAAGCCGAGCCGCCGAGGAGCAACGCCTTCCTCTGGTTCGCCCTGGGCGCGCTGGTCTCGGGCGTGGCGTTCCTGGCCGGGGGGTGGCTCGCGTAGAGCCTTCCCGCCGGCGAAGGCAGAGCCTCCACGTTTAGCGGCTGTGAGGAGTTGGCGGGGCGGCTTTCTGGCTGATCCTCTTCACCCATTGGGGAGGGGGACCATGCGGAGCATGGTGGAGGGGGCTTTGCCACGAGCTCGGCGGATGGGGCGTTTCCCCCTCCACCACCCTTCGGGCGGTCCCCCTCCCCCTACGGGTGAGGAGAAGGGATCGCCTCAGTCCCTGGCAGTCTTTAGGCCTCGTCGTCGTCGCGGGTGCGGCGGGAGGCCTGCCGGCGGGCCTCGCGGGCCTTCTGTTCTTCCCAGTAGGCCATGCCTTCGTCGGGCTTGAACATGGTGCGGGGCGCGCCCGCCTTGCTGGCGACGGCGAAGACATTGCCCTTGGGGTCGTAGAACAGCCTGTCACCGTTGTTGCGGGTGAGCGTCAGGGTCCCCTTGGGCGGGTTCGAGACGAAGCTGTGGGCCTTCTCCACGAACGCATCGACGTTGTCGGCGCCGAACGCGCGGCCGTTGCGGTCGAAGGCGCGCTGGGCGTTCTCCTGGGCGGAGTATCGGCGGCTGGCCGACCACATCGGCTTGCCATCGACCTCCGGGACCGGTTCGCGCCGGCGATCCTCGCGCTCGCCATCGCGGCTGCGGAAGCTGGCGTCCGCCCCGGCGTCGTCGGCGCTGGCGGCCATCTGGGTTCCGGCGGCCTGCTTCTGCGCCACGGCCGAGGGGCCATTGTCGCAGGCGGCGAGGATCAGGGTCGCGCCGGCCAGCAGCAGGGCCGCCTTTGCAATCGTCGATTTAGCCATCTCGTGTTCCGTCTTATGGTCGAGCTGGAACAAAGAATGAACACAAGCTGTGGCGTTTGTCGAGTCCCGCCGGATGACCTACATCGGAGCCCTCTTTGACGGGGTGTCGGGCCTTGGCCGAGCAACGGGTTCTCCTCATCGTCGGCGGCGGGATCGCGGCCTACAAGGCGCTGGAACTGACCCGGCTGCTGCGCAAGGCGGGCATCGCGGTGCGACCGATCCTGACCAAGGCGGGCCATGAGTTCGTCACGCCGCTGAGCCTTTCGGCCCTGAGCGAGGACAAGGTCTATTCCGAGCTCTTCAGCCTCACCGACGAGGCGGAGATGGGCCATATCGAGCTCAGCCGCTCGGCGGACCTGGTGGTGGTCGCGCCGGCCACCGCCGACCTGATGGCCAAGGCCGCCAACGGCCTCGCGGGCGACCTGGCCTCGACCACGATCCTGGCCACCGACAAGCCCGTGCTGATGGCGCCGGCGATGAACGTGCGGATGTGGGAACACGCGGCGACCCGCCGGAACTTCGAGCGGCTGAAGGCGGACGGCGTGCTGTTCGTGGGGCCCGACGAGGGCGCCATGGCCTGCGGCGAGTTCGGGCCGGGGCGGATGGCCGAGCCGCCGGCGATCCTCGCGGCGATCCTCACCGCGCTCGGCGGCGCGGCGGCGCGGCCGTTGGCGGGCCGGCGCGCGATCGTCACCGCGGGCCCGACGGCCGAGCCCATCGATCCGGTGCGGTTCCTCAGCAACCGCTCGTCCGGCAAGCAGGGCTACGCCATCGCCTCGGCCCTGGCGGCGCTGGGCGCGGAGGTGACGCTCGTCAGCGGGCCCACCGCCCTGACGGCTCCGCCCGGCGTAAAGCGGGTGAACATCGAGACGGCGCGCGAGATGCTGGCTGCGTGCGAGGCGGCGCTGCCCGCCGACATCGCTGTCTGCGTCGCGGCAGTGGCCGACTGGCGGCCCGAGGCGGTCGGGAGCGGCAAGATCAAGAAGGGCGCGGGCGGCCCGCCGGCCATCGCCCTCGTCGAGAACCCCGACATCCTGGCCACCCTGTCCAAGGCCGCCGCCCGGCCGAAGCTGGTGGTGGGCTTCGCCGCGGAGACGAACGACGTGGAGGCCTACGCCCAGGCCAAGCTTGAGCGAAAGGGCTGCGACTGGATCGTGGCCAACGACGTCAGCGTCGAGGGGACGATGGGCGGCGACCAGAACGCCGTGGCCATAGTCTCCAAGGGTGGAATCGAGCGATGGGACCGCATGGCCAAGGGCGAGGTCGCCCGCCGGCTCGCCGCCCGCATCGCCGAGGAATTCTGAGTGTCGCCCACCGTCCCGATCACCCGCCTGCCGCACGGCGAGGGCATCCCGCTGCCGGCCTATGAGACCTCGCAGGCGGCGGGCATGGACCTGCGCGCGGCGGTGCCCGAGGACGAGCCGGTGATCCTGCGCCCCGGCGACCGCCACGCAGTGCCGACGGGGCTGGCCTTTGCCCTGCCCGCGGGCTTCGAGGCCCAGGTGCGGCCGCGCTCGGGCCTGGCGTTGAAGTCGGGGATCACCTGCCTGAACAGCCCCGGCACGGTGGACGCCGACTATCGAGGCGAGGTGAAGGTCATCCTGATCAACCACGGCCCCGAGGCCTTCACGATCCGCCGGGGCGACCGCATCGCCCAGCTGGTGGTCGCCCCGGTGGTCCAGGCGACCTGGGCCGAGGTCGCCAGCCTGGACGAGACCGCGCGTGGCGCCGGCGGCTTCGGCTCCACCGGCTCCAGCTGACCGCAAGGAACAAGCTCCGCCTGCAGCGGTTCTCACCCCTGCGTGCGGATAGCCACCTACAATGTGAACGGCGTCAACGGCCGGCTGGACACCCTCCTGGCGTGGCTGGAGGAGACTCGGCCCGACGTCGTCTGCCTGCAGGAGCTGAAGGCGCCGGAGGAGAAGTTCCCCGCGGCCGCGCTGCGCCGGGCCGGCTATGAGGCCGTGTGGCATGGCCAGAGCCGCTGGAACGGCGTGGCCATCCTGGCCAGGGGACGCTTGCCCATCGAGACGCGGCGGGGCCTGCCCGGCGATCGGGGCGACATCCAGAGCCGCTATGTCGAGGCCGCCGTGAACGGGGTGCTGGTCGCCTCGCTCTACGCCCCGAACGGCAATCCGCAGCCGGGGCCGAAGTTCGAGTTCAAGAAGGCCTGGCTGGCCCGGCTGGAACAGCATGCCGAAGGCCTGCTCGCCACCGGCCAGCCGGTGGTGCTGGCCGGCGACTTCAACATCATCCCCGAGCCGCGGGACGTCTATGCGCCCGAGCGCTGGCTGGACGACGCCCTGTTCCACACCGAGGTGCGGGCGTCCTACGCGCGACTGCTGGCGCAGGGCTGGACCGACGCACTGCGGGCGCAGTTCCCGGACGAGACGATCTACACCTTCTGGAAGTACTGGCGCGGCGCCCTGGAGCGCGACGCCGGCCTTAGGATCGACCACCTGCTGCTGAGCCCTGGCGTCGCGTCGCGGCTAAGCGGCGCCGGCGTCGACCGGGCGTTTCGGGCCCGGGCCGGCGCCAGCGACCATGCGGCGGTGTGGGTGGAGCTGGCGGAGGGCTAAGGCTTACAGGGGCGGGGCGACGTAGCCGCGGATGTTCTCGTCGATGGCCTGGGCGATGGCGAGGGTGCGGGCGTCGCCCGCGTGGGGGCCGATGAGCTGGGCGCCCACGGGCAGGCCGCCGGCGGTGAACCCGACGGGTACGGCGGTGGCGGGCAGGCGCAGGGCCGTCGCCACCGAGATCCAGGTGAGCATTGCGTTGTAGGGCAGCGTCCGGCCGTCGGAGGTGGCGAGGGTGCGCCGCTGGAAGGCGCGCCGGTCGTGCGGGAAGGCGGCCACCGGGGCGATGGGCGCCAGGATCGCGTGCCAGCCTTCGAACGCGCCCGCGATCTCGGTGCGCAGGCGGGCCCGCACCGCATCGGCGGCCATCCACTCCGTGTGCCGGGCGGTGTAGGCCATGACCATGGCGGCGTTGGACAGCGGACCGGCTCGTTCGACCTGGCCGCGCGTCAGAAAGCGCATCCGCTCCATGCCGCGCAGCGTTTTTGGCGGCAGGTCCTCGCCCAGCACCCCGCCCAGCAGGGTCATGTAGGCGTGCAGCAGGGCGCGCATGTCGACCGGGCTGGGTATCGTCTCGACCTCGACGCCGGCCTCGCGCAGCTGATCGGCGAAGGCCTGGATCACGCCGCGCACCTCGGAATCGAGCGGACAGAGCGGGTCGTCGAGCCAGAGACCGATCCGGGTCTCCTTCAGGTAGGCGGGATCGGCCTTGGGCGCGCGGGGGCCGTTCTCGATGACGGACAGCAGCAGGCGCAGATCCCGGGCGGACCGCGCCATCGGGCCGATGACGTTCAGGTCGCGTTCGGCGTGGGAGCCGGGGCTGGGCGGGACGTGGCCGCGCTGGCTGACCAGTCCCCAGGTCGGCTTGTGGCTGAACACGCCGCAGAAGCTGGCGGGGACGCGCAGGGACCCGCCGATGTCGGACCCGATCTCCAGCGGCGTCACCCGCGCCGCCAGCGCCGCCGCCGCGCCGCCCGACGAGCCGCCGGGCGTCCGCTTGAGGTCCCAGGGATTGTTCGTGGCGCCATAGAGGGCGTTGGCGCTCTGCCAGTCGGCGGCCATGACGGGCACGTTGGTCTTGCCCCAGACGATCGCGCCGGCCCGCCGGGCATGGCCCACGGCGGCGGCGTCCTCGGTCATCCGGCGGCGCAGTTCGGGCAGGCCGGAGGACGCGGCCATGCCCGAGACGTCGAACGTGTCCTTCACCGTCATCGGCAGGCCGGCCAGCGGCCCCAGGGGTTCGCCGCGCGCGCGAGCGTCGTCGAGCGCCCGGGCGCGCTCCAGCGCCCGCTCCGGATCGGCGGCCACCACGGCGTTCAGGTCGCCGTGCGTCTGGGCGTGGCGGGCGAGAGCCGCCTTCAGCAGCTCCACCGCCGAGACGCGCTTGGAGGCCAGGGCGATGAGCTGGCTGGTGGCGTCCTGGTCGAGGAACTCACCCATCGCGGTCAGGCC
Source organism: Phenylobacterium sp. RIFCSPHIGHO2_01_FULL_69_31 (assembly GCF_001824475.1). GTDB lineage: Bacteria > Pseudomonadota > Alphaproteobacteria > Caulobacterales > Caulobacteraceae > Phenylobacterium. Next base: position 296,340 of record NZ_MHXN01000014.1, read on the forward strand.
TTCGCGAAACCCAGCACGTCCTGCATGTCGTAGAGTCCCGGCGGCCGGCCGGCGACCCAGCGGGCCGCGGCCACCGCGCCGCGGGCGAACAGTCCCCGGTCGCGGGCCGAATGGCTGAGGGTCAGGATCTCGTCGTCGGCGGCGAAGGTGACGCTGTGCTCGCCGACGATGCCGCCGCCGCGCAGCACCGAGAAGCCGATCTCGTTCACCGGCCGCTCGCCGGTGATGCCGTCGCGCGCGCGGCGGGCGACCTGCGAGAGGCTGACGCCGCGCCCCTTGGCCGCGGCCTCGCCCAGCATCAGGGCCGTACCCGACGGGGCGTCGACCTTGTGCCGGTGGTGGGCCTCGAAGATCTCGATGTCGTAGGTCTCGGCCGGCAGCGCCCGGGCCGCCTGGGCGACGAGGCCCATGAGCATGTTGAGGCCCAGCGAGTAGTTGCCGGCGAAGACGATGGGGATCTGTGTCGCGGCGCTGGCGATGGCCGCCCGCTGGTCGTCGGTGGCGCCCGTGGCGCCGATCACCAGGGCGACGCCGCGTTGGCCTGCCCGCTGCGCCAGGGCGGCGGAGGCGGCGGGGGTGGTGAAGTCGATGACGACGGCCGCGGCGGCCAGCGCCTCATCCGCTGTGACCAGACCCTGGCCCTCGGCCTCGGGACGGTCGAAACGGGCCACGAGATCGAGCGTCGGATCGGCCTGCACGGCGGCGGTCACCGCCTGGCCCATGCGGCCCAGCGCGCCGGCGACGGCGATCTTGATGGGGGCTGCGGACAGGACGGTCTCTCCAGGTTTCCGGCGGGCCAACGCTAGTTCCCGCGCGCCGCGCGCCGGGTCAATGGGCCGTGGAGATCGTCAAGCCTTGACCGCGTGGTCCTTGAGGACGCCCAGCGGCACGATGGCCAGGGTCTCCTCGTGGGTGCTCTCCAGGACCACCTGCGGGGCGGCGCCGGAATCCAGGGCTTCCTTCCAGCGCGGGGCGCACAGGCACCAGCGGTCGCCGGGCTTCAGTCCGGTGAAGCCGAGGTCGGGCCGGGGCGTGGACAGGTCGTTGCCCACGCTCCTGGAATAGCTGAGGAATTCGGCCGTCATCACGGCGCAGACCGTGTGCATGCCCACGTCGTGCGGGCCGGTCTCGCAGCAGCCATTGCGGAAGAACCCGGTCACCGGGTCCAGCGAACAGGGGACCAGTTCGCCGCCGAGGACGTTCCGGGCGCCGGCGTCGTAGCGGATCGGGCGCGTAGCCATGGGCACATCCTAAACGCTAGAACCTGCGTATCGCCAATGCGCGAAGGAGCCGCTGTCCACATGAACCGCATCGCCCGCCCCCGCCGCAGCGCGCTCTACCTGCCGGCGTCCAACGCGCGGGCGGTGGACAAGGCGCGCGCCCTGCCGTGCGACGTGGTGATCCTGGACCTGGAGGACGCGGTCGCGCCCGACGCCAAGGCGGAGGCCCGGGCCGGCGCGGTCGAGGCGGTGAAGGCCGGCGGCTTCGGGGGTCGCGAGGTGGTCATCCGCGTGAACGGCCTGGACACCCCCTGGGGCGAGGAAGACCTGGCGGCGGCGGTCGCGGCGCGGCCGGACGCCGTGCTGATCCCCAAGGTCTCGACGCCCGAGGACCTGTCCGCGGCGCGGGCGCGACTGGGCGAGGGCCTGCCGATCTGGGCGATGATCGAAACCTGCGCGGCGTTGTTCCGGCTGGACGCCCTCGGCGTGGAATCCGTGAACGTGGGCGTTGACGCCTGGGTGATCGGGTCGAACGACCTGGCCAAGGAGATGCGGTGCGTCCTCACTGTGGATCGCGAGCCGCTGGTGACGGCGTTGTCGTTGGCCCTGATGGCCGCCCGCGCGCACCGGCTGGCGATCCTGGACGGGGTGTTCAACGAGATCGCCGACGCCGAGGGTCTCGCGCGCCAGTGCGCCCAGTCGGCCGCCTTCGGTTTCGACGGCAAGACCCTGATCCATCCGACCCAGGTCGAGCCCGCCAATGCCGCCTTCACGCCCGATCCCGACGCCTTGGCCTGGGCCCGGACCGTCGTGAGCGCGTTCGAACAGCCGGAAAATGCCGGCCGGGGCGTACTGAAGGTCGAGGGGCGCATGGTGGAGCGGCTGCACTTCGCCGAGGCGAAGCGGCTGCTGTCGGTCGCCGAGGCGATCGCCGCGCGGGAAGCCGCATGAGGCGGGCCGCGGCGGGATTGGCCCTCGGCCTGGTGGTGCTGGCGGCGCCCGCGGCGCGATCGCAGCCCGCCCAGGATCCGATCGACGCGCTGCTGCGCCCGCTGCCCAAGGACGCCGACGTCGAGGAGGCGGAGGACACGTCCGTCTCGCCGAACGCGGAACAGGACCCGGGACTGCCGGCCGGCCCGCAACCCTACCGCCCCTATGTTCCGCCTCCGCACCCGACCCTGACCGCGCCCGTCTTCGTCCATGAGACCGGCAAGAATCCCGACGCGCCGGCGACGCCCACCGAAGCGGCCTACGACAGCCGGCTGCGTTCGTCGGCGGCGTCCGTGCAGGGCTTTCAAGGGCCGATGGACGGCGGCTGGACGCTCTCGGCGGGCGGACAGGCGCTGTATGCCCTGCAGCTCACCGACCGCAACGGGGCCGTGGAGGGCGCCTGGCGCGATCTGCGGCGAAGCGGGGCGCTGGACGCCTACGGCTTCTTCGACATCGTGGAGCGGACGGGCGGCCGGCTGACGTTCCGGTTCGCCGACGGGATCGTGGCGGAGCTGCATCCGCAGGGCGACCGCTGGTCCGGCGAGCTCGTCGAAGGCGGACGGCGCGAGACGGTGAGCCTGATCCGGCGCTAGCCAAAGGTGGTTACAGGCCCAGGGCCTCTTTCGCCGCGGCGATCGCCTGGACCAGGGCGTCCGGCGCATAGGCCTCCGCCGTCCCCACGCCCCAGACGGGGCCCGGCCAGGCGGGATCGTCAGCGCGGCGGCCGACGATATGGACGTGAAGCTGGGGTGTGACGTTGCCCAGCTGGCCGACGTTGAGCTTCTCGATGGGGCGCACGAGGGCGGCGCCCACGGCCCGGACCGCGGCCCCGGCGCGCACGATCTCTTCCATCAGGGCGGCGCGGTCGTTCGCGGACAGGTCCTCTAGTTCGCGCGCCCCCGCGATGCGCGGGATCAGGACGACCCAGGCATAGCGCGCGTCCGCCTGCAGGCGGACATGGCTGAGCGCGAGGTCGCCCAGCGCTTCGGAGGTCGGCGGGAAGGCGGGGTGCAGCTCGAACATCGCCGATAGCGCGTGCGGCATTGCAGCATGGGCGTCAACGGGCTACGGACCCGCCGACATTTCAACACGGAGCAGTATCATGGCGAAGAAGCCCATTCGCGTGGCGGTCACCGGCGCGGCCGGCAACATCGGTTACGCCCTGCTGTTCCGCATCGCCTCGGGCGAGATGCTGGGCAAGGACCAGCCGGTGATCCTGCAACTGCTGGAGATCCCGGTGGAAGGCCCCCAGAAGGCGCTGAAGGGCGTCGCCATGGAACTGGAAGACTGCGCCTTCCCGCTGCTGCAGGACATGGTGCTGACCGGCGACGCCGACGTGGCGTTCAAGGACGCCAACTGGTGCCTGCTGGTGGGCTCCAAGCCCCGAGGCCCCGGCATGGAGCGCGCCGACCTCCTGAAGGACAACGGCAAGATCTTCATCGCGCAGGGCCAGTCGATCGACAAGGTCGCCGCCGACGACGCCCGCATCGCGGTGGTGGGCAACCCCTGCAACACCAACGTGATGATCGCCGCCAGCCAGGCCAAGCGCCTGACCGCCGACCGCTTCACCGCCATGGTGCGCCTGGACGAGAACCGCGGCCGCGCCCAGCTGGCCAAGAAGGCCGGCGTGTCGATCAACGAGGTCAGCGACCTGTTCATCTACGGCAACCACAGCCCGACGATGTTCGCCGACTTCACCCACGCCAAGATCGGCGGCAAGGCGGTCACCGACGTGATCACCGACCGTGCCTGGCTCGAGACCGAATACCTGCCGACGGTGGGCAAGCGCGGGGCGGCGATCATCGACGCCCGCGGCCAGTCCTCGGCGGCGTCGGCGGCCAACGCCCTGATCGACCACGTCCGCGACCTGTCGACCCCGGGCGCGATCCACTCGGTGGCGGTGTCCAGCGAGGGCCGCTACGGCTTCGCCGAGGGCGTCTGGGCCGGCATGCCGGTGAAGACCACCGCGCCGGGCGCCTATGAGGTGATCATGTCCTACGAGATGGACGACTTCGCCAAGTCGAAGATCAAGATCACCAACGACGAGCTGATCGGCGAGCGCGACACCGTCAAGGACATGATCGGCTAAGCCGCAGGCCTTAAACCGCAGAAAATGCGGAAGAACGCAGAAGGTCGGGCGACCACCCTTCTGCGCATTCTGCGCCTTCTGCGGTTCGCTTAAGGGCGGCGCGATGCGCCGCCTTTTTCATGCTGGCTGGAAGAGGGCGAATTCTTCCTGCATCGCCTTGCCCACGGCCGGTCGGCCCGCGAGCCGCTGCTGGTAGGCCTGGAGGGCCGGGTAGGGCGAGAAGTCCAGCTTCACGGCCATGTTCCAGTTGAGCACCGCGGCCAGATAGGCGTCGGCGACGCTGAAGTCGTCCAGCAGCCATTCGCGTCCGGTCAGGTGCTGGTTCAAATAGGCCAGGCGCGAGGCCGCGTCCTCTTTCGCCTTCGCCTTGCCGTCCGCCGGCCAGGTGGGGCTGAGCAGCGGCGTGAACACCGTCTTGTGCAGCTCCGAGCCGATGAAGCTCAGCCATTGCTGGAGCTGGTAGCGGGCGAAGCCCGAGGGGGCGAGGCCCGCCTCGGGTTTCCGGTCGGCGAGGTACTGCAGGATCGCCGCGTTCTCGGTGAGCACGAGGCCGTCGTCCGTGCGGAGCGCGGGCACAAGGCCCTTGGGGTTGATCCGGCGATAGTCCTCGCCCGAGGCCGTGCGGCCGGCCTTGGTGTCGACCTTCTGGAAGGTGGCGTCCTGGCCGCTTTCGTACAGTGTGATGCGGCTGGCCAACGAGCAGGCGAGCGGCGAGAAATAGATGTCCATGGGATCCTCCCGAGGCGCTGGTTGATATTCGTACCGTTTCGCACAAAATAGCGGCGGTCAAGGATTCTTTGCGGAATGGTACAAAAAGAGGCGAAGCCCCGGGGCCGGCCGCGCTCGTTCGATCCGGACGAGGTGCTGGACCGCGCCCGCGCCGTGTTCTGGAACCTGGGCTACGCCGCCACCTCACTGGACGACCTGGCCGCCGCGACCGGCCTGAACCGGCCGAGCCTCTATGCGGCGTTCGGGGACAAGCACGCCCTCTACATGGCCGCGCTGGACCGCTCGCGGCGGGAGGCTGGCGCCGCGCTCTCGGCCGCGCTGGCGACGGAGATTCCGCTGCGCCAGATCCTTCAGGTGATCTTCGACCGGACTGTCGACATCTATCGCGCGGGCGAGGTCGGTCAGCGCGGCTGCTTCCTGATCGGCACCGCGGTCACCCAGGCCGTGGACGATCCGGCGGCGCGGGACCTGCTTTCCCGGTTCATCGCCGAGACGGATGCGGCCTTCACCGCCCGGTTCCAGCGCAGCGCGGCCGAGCTGGCGCCCGGGATTACGCCGGCCGTGGCGGGGCCCATGGCCAGCGCCACGTTCCACACCCTGGCCGTGCGGGCCCGAACGGGTGTCGGCGGCCCGGAGCTGAAGGCGATCGGGCGCGGGGCGGTGGCGCTGATCTGCGGGCCCGCGCCGCACGCATGAAAAAGGGCGGCCAGGCCGGCCGCCCTCGTTCAGGCTTCGCCGAAGAGACTACTTCTTCTTCAGCATGCCCTTGATCTCGGCCTGGGTGGCGTTGACCGTGGCCGCGCCGCCATCGACGGCGAGGCTGGAGGTGTCGACCGCGAAGGTGTCGGCGCCCATCTTGATGGTGGCGGTCTTCTTGCCGTCGGCGCCGGTCTTGACGTCCGAGACCTTGCCGATGGTCGCGCCGGTGTTGTCCTTCACGTCCATGCCGGTGGTGACGCTGACGTCCGCGCCGGACGCCGAGGCGCTGGCCGCGGCAGCGCCCGTGGCGCTCGTGCCCGTCGAGGTGGTGGCCGTGTCGTCAGCGGGCGGCGTTGCGGCCGTCGCGGGGGTCGCCGGCGTGGCCGACGAGACACCGGGTTCCGCGGGCGTCGCCGGGGTGGCCGGCGTGGCAGGCGTCGCGGCCGTGGAGGGCGGCGTCGCGGGATCGGCCTGCGTGCTCTGCGCCAGGGCCGGCGCGGAGGTCAGGGCGAGCGCCGCAGCGGCGGCGAAGGCAAGGCGTTTATTCATAGGCATGCATGCTCCCATATGCGCGCCCCCGCACCCGGCATCACACAACCCATAGCGCCGGTGATGGTTCCTCACGCTGAAGCTCCCCTTGCGTGACTCATGGCCGCGGGAAGCGTTGTCCGCCTGGGTCCGGGTCTATAGGTTGGCGCTTCTTTTCAGACAGAGCCCGGGGGACGGGGCAAAGCGCGCATGGATCAGGTCGAGAAACGCACCTTCACGGACGAGGAGGCGCTGAGCTTCCACCGCTACCCGACGCCCGGGAAGATCGGTGTCACGGCGACCAAGCCGATGAGCACCCAGCGGGACCTCAGCCTGGCCTACTCCCCGGGCGTGGCCGTGCCGGTGCTGGCGATCGCGAAGGATCCCGAGCTGGCCTACGAGTACACGTCCAAGGGCAACCTGGTAGCCGTGATCTCGAACGGCACGGCGATCCTCGGCCTGGGCAACCTGGGCGCGCTGGCCTCGAAGCCGGTGATGGAAGGCAAGGGCGTGCTCTTCAAGCGCTTCGCCGACGTGGACGCCATCGACGTGGAGATGAGCTGCACCGACCCCGACGAGATCATCACCGTGGTCAAGAACATCGGCGTCACCTACGGCGGCATCAACCTGGAAGACATCCGGTCCCCCGACTGCTTCCGGATCGAGACCGAGCTGCAGGAACTGCTCGACATCCCGGTCTTCCACGACGACCAGCACGGCACCGCCATCATCTGCTCGGCGGGCCTGATCAACGCCTGCGAGATCACCGGCCGCAAGCTGTCGGAAGTGAAGGTCGTGCTGAACGGCCCCGGCGCGGCGGGCATCGCCACCCTGGGCCTGATCAAGGCGATGGGCGTGAAGCCGGAGAACGTCATCGCCGTCGACCGCAAGGGCGTGCTGTACCGCGGCCGCCAGGACGACATGAACCAATGGAAGTCCGCCCACGCGGTCGAGACCGACAAGCGGACCCTGGCCGAAGCGCTGGTCGGCGCGGACGTGTTCATCGGCGTCTCGGCCAAGGGGGCCCTGACCAAGGACCTGGTCGCAACCATGGCCCCGCGGCCGATCATCTTCGCCATGGCCAATCCGGACCCCGAGATCACCCCGGAGGAGGTCTACGAGGTTCGTCCCGACGCCATCGTGGCCACCGGGCGCAGCGACTATCCCAACCAGGTCAACAACGTGCTGGCCTTCCCCTACCTGTTCCGCGGGGCGCTGGACGTGCGCGCTCGGCAGATCAACATGGAGATGAAGATCGCCACGGCGAACGCCCTGGCGATGCTGGCGCGGGAAGACGTGCCGGACGAGGTGGCCGCGGCCTACCACGGCGCCCAGCTGAAGTTCGGGCCCGAGTACATCATCCCCACGCCCTTCGACCCGCGGCTGCTCGCCTACATCCCGCCGTTCGTCGCCCAGGCGGCCATGGACACCGGGGTGGCCCGCAAGCCCATCGCGGACATGGACGCCTACCGCGCCTCGCTGGCGCAGCGGATGGATCCCACCGCCGCCTTCCTGCAGAAGCTGCAGGGGGTGGTGCTGAGCGGGCCGCAGAAGACCATCGTCTTCGCCGAGGGCGAGGAGCAGAGCGTCATCCGCGCCGCCTACGCCTTCCAGACCCAGGGCCTGGGCAAGGCGATCCTGGTGGGCCGCGAAGAGCTGGTGCACGAGAACATGCGCGCGGCGGGCCTCGACCCGGCCGAGGCCAATATCGAGGTGCTGAACGCGCGGGTCTCGCACCACAACCAGGCCTCGGTGGACTACCTCTACGGGCGTCTGCAGCGCGAGGGCTACCTGCGCCGCGACGTCCAGCGCCTGATCAACCAGGACCGCAACAGCTTCGGCGCGGCCCTGGTCGCCCTGGGCCACGCCGACGGCATGGTCACCGGCGTGACCCGCAACTTCGACCAGGTGCTGGAAGAGGTGCTCAACGTCATCGACCCCGCGCCCGACGGCCGGGTGATCGGGATGAGCGTGGTCATGGCCAAGGGCCACACCCTGTTCATCGCCGACACCAACGTCACCGAGATGCCGGTGGCGGAGGAGCTGGTGGAGATCGGGATCGAGGCCGCCCGCGCGGTCCGGACCCTGGGCTACGAGCCGCGCGTCGCCTTCATGAGCTATTCCACCTTCGGCAATCCGATGGGCGAGCGCTCGGAGCGGGTGCGCGACGCCGTCGCCATGCTGGACGAGATGGAGGGCATCGACTTCGAATATGAGGGCGAGATGCCGCCGGAGCTGGCGCTGGATCCGGAAAGCCGCGGCGCCTATCCGTTCATGCGGCTGACCGGCCCGGCCAATGTGCTGATCATGCCGGCGATCCACTCGGCCGCGATCTCGACCCAGCTGGTGAAGTCGCTGGGCGGGGCCGAGGTGCTGGGGCCGATCCTGCTGGGCCTGTCCAAGCCGGTGCAGATCTGCCCGCTGGGTGCGTCGGTGTCCAAGATCCTGAACATGGCCACCATGTGCGCCTACGACCGTCCGCTGGCGGAGCTGTCCGAATGATGCGGGGCCTCGCGCCGCTGTTCTGAGGTCGTGCGCCGAGCGGGGGGCGGGCGATCCGTCGTCCCTCCCCGGCACAAGGAGCACGGCCGATGAACGGTCGAAGTACGCCCTACAGTCTCGGCATCGATTTCGGGACCACCAACACCGTCCTGTCGCTGGCCGACGAGAGCGGCCCCGCGCGCCTGGTGCGGTTTCCGGCGCCCGAGGGCGAGCTGTTCGCCTTCCGCTCGTGCCTGTCGTTCTACGCGCCGCCGGACGCGCCCAGCGAGCGGTCGATCGCGGCCGGGCCCTGGGCGATCGAGGCCTATGTGGAGGATCCGGCCGAGACCCGGTTCATCCAGTCCTTCAAGAGCTTCGCGGCCCAGGAGAGCTTCACCGAGACCCAGATCCTGGGCCGGCGCTATCGGTTCGAAGACCTGCTCTCCACCTTCCTGCTGAAGGTCCGCGACTATGCTGGGGCGGAGCTCGGGGGGCTGCCGGAGCGGGTGATCGTGGGCCGGCCGGTGAAGTTCGTGGGCGGGTCTCCCAATGAGGGCCTCGCGCTCTCGCGGTACGAGACGGCCTTTCATCGGATGGGCGTGAAGGAGGTGCTCTATGCGTACGAGCCCGTGGGCGCCGCCTTCTTCTTCGCCCGCGAGCTGGACCACGACGCCACGGTGCTGGTCGGCGACTTCGGCGGCGGCACCTCGGACTTCTCGATCATCCGCTTCGAGCGTCAGGCCGGAGCCATGCGGGCCATTCCGCTGGGCCGGGCGGGCGTGGGTGTGGCGGGCGATGCGTTCGACTATCGGATCATCGACAACCTGGTTTCGCCCGAGCTGGGCAAGGGGTCGAGCTACACCTCCATGGGCAAGGTGCTGCCGACGCCCAACCGCTACTATGCCGCCTTCGCCCGCTGGGACCAGCTGGCGCTCATGCGGGCCAGCCGCGACATGCGCGAGATCCGCCGGCTCGAGCGCGACGCGGTGGAGCCGGAGAAAATCGCCCGGCTGATCGAGACCCTGGACGAGAACTACGGCTACCGGCTCTACCGCGCCGTCTCCCGGCTCAAGGAAGCGCTGTCGTCGCAGGAGGTCGCGGAGTTCCGGTTCGAGGCGGGCTCCATCAGCATCGTGCGCGAGGTGCCGCGCTCGACCTTCGAGGGGTGGATCGCGCCGGAGCTGGGCCAGATCGAGACCGCCGTGGATGCGGCGCTTGCCGACGCTGGCCTCACGCCGCAGGGAGTGGACCGGGTGTTCCTGACGGGCGGGTCCTCCCTGGTGCCGGCCGTGCGGGCGATCTTCCATCGCCGGTTCGAAGCCGGGCGGATCGAGACGGGCGCGGAGCTGGAGTCCATCGCCGCCGGACTCGCGCTAATGGCGAGAGAATCCGATTCGAGCCGCTGGACTTCGCGCGTGGGGTGAATTCCTGCGTGGGAAGTCGCTCATAACCCGCTGACTCCCCGAAAGTTTCGTCACAGTTTTATTGATCGCCGCGCAAGCCGTGCCGTGGGAACAGCCACGCCTACGGCGGCTTTGGCTCGCCAGAATGGCGGGTCTCATCTGTTCAGGCGGCGCATCTTGGGCGTCGCGGCGGTTCCGGGCGCTGGCGTTGGCGGTGCTCTGTGGCGTTCTGGTCTTCCCTGACGGCGCGCGGGCGCAGGACTGCGTGGAGCGGATGAGCCGCGTGCCGATGGCCTCGCCCGCCGCGCCCTCGGCGCCCAAGTACCGCGCGGCGATGCTGCGCAGCGCGCCCAAGCCGCGCCCGGCGGCGGCGGCCAAGCCGCGGGTCGTCAAGGCCAGCGGCCCTGCGGTTCGCAAAGCCCGCCCCGTTCGCAAGGCCGCCGTGCATCGCCCCGCACGCAAGAAGGCGCCGGTCGCGCGTCGCGTCGCCGTGGCGAAGCCGGCCCGGGTCTATCCAACGCCCACCCCGATGCCCGTCGCGGCGGCCCGATTGGCGACGCCGCTTTCCTACGCTCTGGTGTCGGCCACGATCTGCGAGACCGGCCCCGCCGCCGCGCCGATCGCGCCGCTGAGGCTGGCCATGGCCCGCGCGCCCCTGGAGCCCGAGGCCCCGGCGCCCGGGCCCGACGCCGGGACCTTCGCGCCGCCTTTCATAGTCTCGCCGGGACCCGGCGACGAGGGGCCGGTCCTCATCAGCCCTGGCACGCCCGGCAACCCGGTGAGCCCGCCCATCGCACCGCCCGGGGAAGAGCCGCCCCCTGTCTTTCCGCCGGTCACGGAGCCGCCCACGGGCGAGCCCCCGGTGACGCCCCCGGGCGAAGAGCCCCCGACTGTGACGCCTCCGCCGGTCGTGCCGCCCATCGACCAGCCGCCGGTGTTTCCGCCCGGCGTGGAGCCGCCAATCGGCCCCCCGGTGGGCCCGCCGCCGACGACGCCGGTGCCGGAGCCCGGGACGTGGGCGCTCATGATCCTCGGCTTCGGCCTGCTGGGCGCGCGGCTGAGGCGGCGGCGGGACGTGCGGGCCTGACCCTCGCCTACTTCTTCCGCAGCGTGGGGCTCTCCAGGTCGAGCTCCCCGACCGGGATCACCTCCAGAGTCGGCAGCTTGGCTTTCAGGGCGGCCGTGAACGCCTTGGCGTCGCCGGCGACGACCACGCTGGCCTGGGCGGGGTCGAAGGCGCGCCGGGCGAACGCCTGCACCTGGGCCGCGTCGACGGCCTCGACCTTGGCGGTGTAGCGGCCGATCTCGTCCAGCGAGACGCCGTAGAGGGCGAGGTTGCCGAGAATGTCCGCCAGGCCGCCGGACGTCGCCAGATCGCGCCCGTAGTCGCCAACCAGCACCGACTTGCGCGCCTTCAGCTCGTCGGCTCCGGCCGGCGTGGCGGCGAGCTTGGTGAGTTCGGCGTTGATCAGGTCCAGCACCTCGGGGGCCGACTCGTTCTTGGTCTGGGCGCTGGCGCGGAACGACCCCGTGGTGCGCGCGGTCGAGAGGCTGGCGCGGGCGCCGTAGGACAGGCCGCGCTTGATGCGGATTTCCTGGTTCAGGCGGGCCGAATAGCCGCCCCCCAGCACCGTCGTCGCCACCATCGCCGGGTAATAGTCCGGATCGTCCCGCGCGATGGCCGGCTTCATGACGTTCACCGACGCCTGTCCGGTGCCCGGGATGTCGATGGCGATGGCGCGCGGCTTGCCGGCGGGCCTGATCGCGGGCGTCGGGGCCAGGGGGGAGGCGGGCTTGCGCCACCCGCCAAAGGCGGTCTGCGCCAGCGCGAAGCCCTGCTCCGCGGAGATGTCGCCGGTCAGGACGAGGACGGCGTTGTCCGGCCGGAACCAGGCCGCGTGGAGCGTCGCCAGGTCGGTCGTCTTCATGCGGGCCAGGGACTCGGGCGTGCCCTGGGGCGCATGGCCGAACGGGGTGCCGCCGTAGATCACCGGCGCTGCGGCGAAGCCCGCCACGGAGCCCGGCTGCTGATAGGCGACGCGCAGGCCATCCAGGGCCTGTTCGCGCTGGCGATCCAGCTCCTCGGCGGCGAAGGCCGGGTTCTGGGTCACGTCCGCCATGATCGCCAGGGCTGCTGGCAGCTTGTCGGGCATGGCCGAAAGCGTGACCGACGAGGACTCGAGGCCGCCGCCGGACGAGAGGCTGGCCCCCAGGCTCTCGACCTCGCTGGCGATCTGTTGCGCCGAACGGGTCTTCGTCCCCTCGGTCAGCATGCCGGCCATCATGTTGGCGGCGCCGGCGAGACCTTGCGGGTCGGCCCAGGCGCCGGTCTTGACGGTGAGGTCGGCGGTGACCAGCGGCAGGTCGGAGGATCGGGCCACGATCACGCGCAACCCATTGTCCAGCACGCGCTCCGCCGGCTTGGGCAGGACCGGCTGGATCGGTTCGCCGATGCCCGGGGGCTTCACGCGCTCGGCCTCAGGCGCGAGGGTGAAAACGGGGCCGTCGTACGTGGCCACCTGCTTCGGCGGCGGCGGGGCCGGCGGCGTGGCCTCGCCCTTGGGGCGCTCGCTCTCAGGGCGATAGCGGATCGTCATGCGGCGGTCTTCGGCCAGGTACTTGGCCGCCACCCGCTGGACATCGGCCGCGGTCACCGCCTGCAGTTCCGCCAGTTCCGTGTTCACCGCGTTGGCGTCGCCGTCCACGGTCAGCGCATAGCCGATCGCGCTTCCACGCCCCTCGATCGTCTCGCGAGACCGCAGGGCGCCGGCCAACAGCTCGTTCTTGGCCTCGGTCAGTTCGGCGGCGGTGGGCGGGGCGTCGCGCAGGCGCTTTACCTCGGCCAGCAGGGCGGCCTCCCCATCGGCGATGGTCTTGCCGTTCGACATGATGGCGCCGACCATGAACAGGCCGGGGTCCTGGGGCAGATCGGCGTTGGAGAACGCCTCCACCGCGATCTGCTTGTCATAGACCAGGCTGTTGTAGAGCCGCGACGACTTGCCGGCCGACAGGATGGCGTCCAGCACCTTCAGCGCCGGGGCGTCGGGATCCGACGCGGCAGCGCCCTGCCACGAGAGCACCACCGCCGGCAGCGGCACATTGGGGCCATAGCCGTCGAACACGCCCGCCTTGGTGCGCGGCGGCTCCTTCACCTTGACCCGGGGCAGGGGCTGGTCCGGATTCTTCAGGGGGCCGAAGTAGCGGTCGACCCAGGCGTCAAGCCTCGCGGGATCGAAGTTGCCGACGACGACCAGGGCCGCGTTGTCCGGGCGGTAATAGGTGCGGTGGAACGCCCGGACGTCGTCGACGGTGGCCGCGTCCAGCTCCTCGATGGAGCCGATCCCCGGCCGCTTGTAGGGGTGGGTCGTGTAGCTGGCCTGGGGCAGGTACAGCGCCATCAGCCGGCCGTAGGGCGAGGCCAGCACCCGCTGGCGCAGCTCCTCCTTCACCACGTCGCGCTCGGACTTGAACACCGCCTCGTCGACCACCAGCGTGCTCATCCGATCGGCCTCGGCCCAGATCAGCCGCTCCAGGTGGTTGGCGGGCACCACTTCGAAGTAGTCGGTGAAGTCGTCGGCGGTGGAGGCGTTGTTGAACCCGCCTACGTCCTCGGTCATGCGGTCGAACGTCTCCGACGGCATGTTGCGCGTGGCCTTGAACATCAGGTGTTCGAAGAGGTGTGCGAAGCCCGAGCGGCCCTGCGGGTCGTCCTTGGAACCGACGCCGTACCAGACCTGCACCGAGACGTTCGGGGTCGAGCGGTCGAGAGAGGCATAGACCTTCAGGCCGTTGGGCAGGGTCCGCGAGGTGAACTTGATGGGCGGGACTTCCGCCGCCTGGGCGAGGCCGGGAAGCGCAGCGGGCGCGAGGGCCGTGGTGGCGAGGAGGACGGCGAGGCCGGCGGCGCGGAACGTGCGGAGCATGGAGCATCCCGTTTGGGGCAAGGTCAGGCCTGTCTAGCACCCAACCGCCGCGCCGGAAGCTTACGAGGATGTCATCTGGGCGGGATCGCCGCCGCCGAGGGGGAGAAAGGATCGGCCCTCGCCTGCGCCCCGGCAATCAGCGCTCTTGCAGGAAGGGTCTGCACAACCGCAGAATGGCGCCATGTTCGACTGGAATGACCTCAAGGCGTTCCTGGCCGTGGCGCGCGGCGGCTCGACGCTGGCCGCGTCGAAGGCGCTGGGCGTCAACCAGACCACCGTCGCGCGGCGGATCGAGAGCCTGGAACATGACCTGGGCTTCAAGCTGTTCGAGCGTGGCCAGACCGGCAGCCGCCTGACCGAGGCCGGCCAATCGCTGATCGTCGAGGCCGAGGGGGTCGAGCGGGCGGCGATCCGCTTCGCCAACCACGCGGCCAGCCAGATGCGCGGCGTTTCGGGCGCGTTGCGGTTCACCACCAACGAACTCGTGGCGAACACCATGGTCATCCCGGCCCTGGTCGAGTTCCGCAAGGTGCATCCGGATGTCCAGGTCGACCTGGTGATCACCGATCGGCAGCTGGACCTCCAGGCCGGCGAGGCCGACCTGGCGATCCGCACGACCAAGGCGCTGGAGGTTTCGGATCTGGTGGCGCGCAAGATCGGCGACCATGAGATGGCGCTGTACTGCAGCCGCGACTATGCCAGCCGGCGCGGCGTCCCCGCCTCGCCGGAAGGCCTGAAGGACCACGACCTGATCGACGTGACCACCGAGATGGGCGAGCTGCCGGGCGCCACCTGGATGATGCAGCACGCCGGCGGCAAGCCGCCGATCACCCGCTCAAACAGCATGGGCAGCCTGATGTACGCGGTGAAGGCCGGGCTGGGCATCGGCGCCCTGCCCTGCACCATCGCCGACGCAGACCGCGACCTCGTCCGCTGCTCGGACATCATCGAGGAGGGGCGTTCCAGCTCGTGGATCGTGACCCGCCGCGAGCTCAAGGATACGCCCAGGGTGCGCGCCTTCATCGACTTCATGGCGCCCCACCTGCAGCAGGAGCTGCGCAGGTCCGAAGAGCGCGGCCGCCTGCGCCTGGCCGAGGACGCCGCCACGGTGGTGCCCTTCCCAACGAAGAGCGTCGGCTAGGCGGCCGAGCCTCGACTAAGCGGCCTGCGCGCGGGGCGCGAAGGCGTCGTAGCCGCGGACTTCCGGCTGGTGCACGGGCACCGGGGCGCGCATCACCCGCTCGATCTCCAGGCGCGAGGCCTGTTCGCGGTCGTATAGGGCGCGCAGCTCGACGGCCCGGGCGACCACCGGCGGCACGTGGCGTTCCTCCGGCGTGACCAGCAGGCCCAGGGTGCGGGACAGGTGGCCGAGATCCGTGCGGGCCAGCAGCAGCGACAGCGGCGCCGACAGGAACAGGCCCAGCGACACCGGACTGGTCCACCAGAAGATCGCCGGATCCAGCAGCCAGGCGATCACCGCGCCGGCCAGGCCGATCAGGACGTGCCCCCGGTGCGAGCGCCAGGCCTCGCCACGGGACAGGCGGCCCGCATCGCGCTGCTGGGCGTTCCACCCGGAGTCGCGACCGATCAGGACGTCGAACACCGCGGCGCTCTGCATCAGCATGAGCACCGGCGCCACGAGGGCGCTGAGGCTGACCTCCACCGCCATGCCGGCCCATAGCCGAAGGGTTCGGCGCACGCCGGACACGGTCCGTTCGCGCATCGCCAGGACGCCGGCCATCAGCTTGGGTGCGATCAGGAGGCCCAGGGTGACGGCGAACAGCCAGACGGCGGCGTTGCCGTCGACCCGCACCGCCTCGCCGATCTGGCCCAGCCAGGCGGTGGCGCCGAAGCCCACCAGCAGCAGCCAGAGCGGGGAGGTGACGTAGGAGAGGATCCCGCGCAGCAGGTGCAGGCGGCTGATCCAATGCAGGCCTGCGGCCCCGATGACGCCCAGATGCTGGAGGTTGCCCTGGCACCAGCGGCGGTCGCGGCGGGCCATGTCGACGATGGTGGGCGGCGCCTCCTCATAGCTGCCGCCCAGGCGGGTGTTGAGCCGCACGGCCCAGCCCCCGCGGCGCAGCAGGGCGGCCTCGACGAAGTCGTGGCTCATGATGTGGCCGCCGAAGGGACGGCGGCCGGGCAGGTGGGGAAGGCCCGCGCAGGCGGCGAAGGCCTTCACGCGGATGATGGCGTTGTGTCCCCAGTAGTTGCCCTCGGCGCCGGACCACCAGTCCTGGCCGGCGGCCAGCATCCCGCCATAGGTCCGGGCGGCGAACTGCTGGAGCCGGGCGAACAGCGTCTCGGCGCCCACCAGGGTCGGGGCGGTCTGCAACAGTCCGAGCTTGGGGTCGGCCTCCATCTCGGCGGTCAGCCGGACGATGGTGTCGGCGCTCATCAGGCTGTCGGCGTCGAGGATGATCATGGCCTCGTAGGCGGCGCCGAACCGACGGACCCAGTCGGCGACGTTGCCGGCCTTGCGATCGGTGTTCTGCGGGCGGCGTCGGTAGAACAGGCGCGCGTCGGGCCCGAGGCGGGCGCGGGCCCGCAGCAGGCCGACGACCTCGTTGCGCGCGGTGGCCTCGTCCCGCGTGTCGGAGAGCAGGAAGATGTCGTAGAGCTCGGACACCTCCAGCCGCACCAGATCCTCGCGGATCGCCTGCACGGCGGCCAGGACCCGCCCCGGGTCCTCGTTGTAAGTCGGCATCAGCAAGGCCGTCCGCGTGAGGATCACCGGCTGTGGGTCGGCGCGCCGCGGCCGCGTCGCCCGCCACTGTACGCAGAAGCCCGCCGTGGCGCTGACGAAGCCGAACGCCGTCCAGCCGAACAGCACGAGGAACAGCACGAAGGCGCAGGCGTCGAGGGCCGTGAAGCCGCCCGCCGCCAGAAGGATCGCCATGACCGCGCCGGCCGCGGCCGTGGCTGCGCCCGTGGCCCCGAACACCGCGATGCGCCGGCCTCGCACGTCCATCAGGGGCGCCAGCCGGCCCGGCGCGGACTGCAGGTCCTGCTCCGGCATGCCCAGGCGCGCCATGGGCGGCAGGGACTGGAAAAAGGGCTCCGCGGCCTTCACAGGCGCGGCTCCCGGTACGCGCCGCGCTACGCTAGCCATCGATACATCCACGTTTCCGAAATGGGCGTTCCAGCCCGCATCAACGTCACCCGCAGGTCGCTGTTCTTGGCGCCCGCGGGATCCAGCTCGAAACTCACCCGGGCGCCTGCGATTGAGGCGTTCGGCTGCACCGTTTCCACCCGGATGCCTCCCGCCGTGGCGCTGGCCTGGGCCTGGACGCCGTCCAGCCCGATGGCGGGGACAGGCGCGAAGTCCACCAGGAACCGGCGGCGGGAGGGGTCGTGGCCATGACCGGTGCGCCAGGCCACGGCCCGGGCGAGCCGGGTCGCGGGCTCGGGCGAGGCGCCCCAGGTGAGCCGGTAGCGGAAGCGGTGCTCGCGACCGGCGGCCAGGGGCTCGGCCGGCCGCCACATGGCCACGATATTGTCCTCGGCCTCGCTGCGCGCGCCCAGCTCCACCAGCCGGACGCTTCCGCGGCCGAAGCCCTCCAGCGGCTGCACCCAGGCGCCGGGCCGCAGGTGATAGTTGGCCTCGAGGTCGTGGTAGGCGTCGAACGCCCGCTGGCGCTGCAGCAGGCCGAAGCCCCGGGCGGGGCCGGCGTCGAGGTCCGAAAGCCGGGTGGCCGGGGTGTGGACCAGCGGTCGCCAGATGCGCTGGCCGCGCCCGTCGTCGGTCAGCAGGCCGTCGCTGTCGTGCACCTCGGGCCGGAAGTCGTCGTAGCGGCGGGGCTGCTCCGGACCGAACAGGTACATGCTGGTGAGCGGGGCGATCCCGGCCGCGGCCAGCGGGCGGCGGGGGAACAGGCGCGCCTCCACCTCCGTGGTGGTCAGCGCCCCGGGCGTCACGTCGAAACGGAAGGCTCCCGTGGTCGAGGCGCTGTCCAGCAGGGCGTGGATCACGATGCTGCGGGCGGCCGGGGCGGGCCGCTCGACCCAGAAGGCGCGGAAGGCGGGAAACTCCTCGCCCGGCTCGCCCGACCCCAAGGCCAGGCCCCGGGCCGAGAGGCCATAGCTCACGCCTCGGGCCACCGCGCGGAAGTAGCTGGCGCCCAGGAAGGCCACCAGTTCGTCGAAGCGGCCCGGGACCTCCATCGATGTGTGGACGCGGAAGCCCGCGAACCCCAGGTCGACGGGCAGGGGGCCGGGCTTCTGGGCGCCGTAGGTGAAGAGGTCTTCCGAGAACCGGATTGGCCGGGCCGAGCCGCGGTCGGCTTCGAACAGGTCGACGGGATCCTTGAACAGGCCGCCGCGGTGGAACATCTGCAGCTGGAAGGGCAGGCCTTGGTGGCGCCAGATGGCCCGCTCCGGGCGGAAGCGCACGTCGCGATAGGCGTCGTAGCTGAGGTTCGCGAGGGCGGGCTGGAGGGGCCGGTCGGCCGGGCGGTAGCGCGCGCGGGCGAGATCGCGCGCCCGCTTTCGCACCATCTCGCCGATGGCGCTGCTGGGCGCCCAGCCGGCCGCCATGAGCGCCGCCGGCGCCATGGCCATCAATTCTCGTCGGCGCAGACCCTGCGCGACCGCAAAACTCCGCGGCATGGCATCCCGTTTACGCGTCGGCCCCGAACGCTTGTCCCTCGCGTAACCGAAGGGCGAAAACATGGCCTATGGCCAAGCTGATCCCCAGTCCAGCCGCCGCGCGACGGCGTGTGCGGGCTTGTCCCGGCGGAGCACGAGCCGCTGCTCCAGACCCCCCTCGCCGCAGAGCTTGAACGCGATCCCGGGCTTTCCGGCGCGGGGGCGCGCCAGGATGCGGGCGGCCGCTGCGCTCCCGATGACGGCCGGGCGGGCCGCCAGCAGGTAGGCGAACTTCTCGTCCTCGAACGGAACCTCGGCGCCCTTGGCCAGCCGGTGGTCGCGCGAGCGGGGCAGGCGAACGTTGAAGTGGCACCAGTCGGGGGCCGTTAGGGGGCACGGGCCGTGGTGAGGGCAGGGGGCCAGGATGCGGGCCCCGGCGGCGATGATCTCGTCGCGGGCGGCGAGAATCCGCGCGTAGCCGGCCGGCGTCCCCGGTTCGACCAGCGCCAGCAGGCCGTCGCAGGCCTCCCACAGGCGGCGCACCACGCCCGCCTGCGCCGCGGGCGAAATCTCGGCCAGGGCGTAGCTGGCCAGGACGAGATCGGCCTTCGGGAACGGCCCGGCCGTCAGGTCCCCGCTCTGCGTCTCCGCCGTACGGACCGGGCTGGGCGCCTCGGCCGCCAGGCGCCTTGCCATCTCGAGGAAGGGGGCGCTGGCGTCGAACCAGGTGATGCGCTCGAGGGCCGGCCAGGCCTCGGCCGCGGCCCAGCTTCCGCCACCGGGGCCGCAGCCCGCGTCCAGCAGGGACCGCGGCGAAAAGTCCGGCGCCCGCGCTTCAGCTTCGGCGAAAACCGCCGCGTTCGCGGCATAGGTCGCGGGCAGCCGGGCCAGGGCGTAGGCCAGGGCGTCGTCGCGGCCCTTGATCACGGCCGACGATCCGCGGCCCGCGCGATAGGCCTCCGTGGTCGCCGCCGTGCGTTCGGCCAGGTCGCGGCGGGATGCGCCCGAGAGCTCCCGATCGATGGCGGCCCGCAGGCCGTGCGGGAGCTCTACGGACATCAGCTCAGGGCGTCGGCCCGCAGCTTCGCCAGGTGCGCGGCCACGGCCCGATCGGCCAGACCCGAGACGTCGCCCGGATCGCCCTTCTCGGCGATGCGCCGCAGGACCGGCCGCACGACGGCGCCCGCCAGCGTCTTGGGCAGGGGGCCGAAGATCACGTGGGCGGGGGCCGCCGCCTCGCCGATCTCCCGGCGCAGGAAGCCTTTCAGCTCGGCGCCCAGGACGTCAGAGGCCATGATCTCGGGGTCCGGCTCCACGAACGCCCAGAGGACCTCGCCCTTGTGCGCGTCGGGCACGCCGACGATGGAGGCGTCGGCCACCGCGCCGTGGCTCTTGAGCGTGGTCTCCAGCTCGGCGCACGAGAAGCGCTTGCCGGCCACCACCACCTCGTCGTCGCCCTTCCGGGACGCGCGGTTCTTCACCAGGTCGTCGACCACGGCGGGTTCGGCCAGGGTGGACGTGTCGCCCAGGTTGGAGAGGTCGTCCTCGGCGATCTTGCGCAGGATCCGGCGCATGATCTTGCCCGAGCGCGTCTTGGGTAGGCCCGGCGCGAACTGGATCACGTCCGGCGCCGCGAAGGGCCCGATCTCGTGCCGGACGTGGGTGCGCAGGTCAGCCATCAGGGCGTCGGTGGCCTCGATCCCGACCTTGAGCGTCACGTAGCAGTAGATGCCCTGGCCTTTGATGTCGTGCGGATAGCCCACGACCGCGGCCTCGGCGACGGCGGGGTGGCTCACCAGCGCGCTCTCGATCTCGGCGGTGCCCAGGCGGTGACCGGAGACGTTGATGACGTCGTCCACCCGGCCGGTGATCCAGTAGTAGCCGTCGGCGTCCCGGCGGGCGCCGTCGCCGGTGAAGTACTTGCCGGGGTAGGTGGTGAAATAGGTGTCGATGAAGCGCTGGTGGTCGCCATAGACCGTGCGCATCTGGCCCGGCCAGCTGTCGGTGATGCAGAGGTTGCCGCTGACGGCGCCGAACAGCTCCTGGCCCTCGGCGTCCACCAGCTGCGGCTTCACGCCCGGCAGCGGCTTGGCGCACGATCCCGGCTTCAGGGCATGGGCGCCCGGCAGCGGGCTCATCAGGCAGGCGCCGGTCTCGGTCTGCCACCAGGTGTCGACGATCGGGCAGCGGCCCTCGCCCACCACGCGGTGATACCAGAGCCAGGCCTCGGGATTGATCGGCTCGCCCACCGTGCCCAAGAGGCGGATCGACTTGCGGCTGGTCCGCAGCACGGGCAGGTCGCCTTCGCGCATCAGCGCCCGAAGGGCCGTCGGCGCGGTATAGAAGATCTCGACCTTGTGCTTGTCGCAGACGTCCCAGAACCGCGACGAGGTCGGGAAGTTGGGGACGCCCTCGAACATCAGGCTGGTCGCGCCGTTGGCCAGGGGACCGTAGACCACGTAGCTGTGGCCGGTCACCCAGCCCACGTCGGCGGTGCACCAAAACACCTCGCCCGGCCTGTAGTCGAACACAACTTCATGAGTCCACGAGGCCCAGGCCAGATACCCCCCAGTGGTATGCAGCGCGCCCTTGGGCTTGCCGGTCGAGCCCGAGGTGTAGAGGATGAACAGCGGGTCCTCCGCGTTCATCGGCTCGGGTTCGCAGTCGGTCGAGACCGTCTGCTTCAGGTCCGAGAAATAGGCGTCGCGGCCGGCGGTCATCGGCACGTTCCCGCCGGTGCGCTTGACTACGATGACGTCGGTCACGCCGGGGCAGGACTGCAGCGCCTCGTCGACGTTCAGCTTCAGCGGCACGATCTTGCCGCCGCGCAGGCCTTCGTCAGCGGTGATGACCACCTTGGAGTCGCAGTCCTGGATGCGGCCGGCGAGGCTATCGGGCGAGAAGCCGCCGAAGACGACCGAATGGATCGCGCCGATCCGCGAGCAGGCCAGCATCGACGCCGCCGCCGCCGGGATCATCGGCAGGTAGATGGTGACCCGGTCGCCCTTCTTGACGCCCTTGGCCTTCAGCACATTGGCCCAGCGGCAGACCTCGGCGTGGAGCTGCTTGTAGGTCAGGGCGTCGTAGGTCTGGCCGTCGTCGCTCTCCCAGATGAGCGCGACGGTGTCGCCGTTGGACTTGAGGTGGCGGTCCAGGCAGTTGGCCGAGACGTTCAGCACCCCGTCGGCGAACCAGCGGATGCGGAAGGTGTGCTTGTCGAACGAGACGTCCTTCACCTCGGTGAAGGGCTGGATCCAGTCCAGGCGATTGCCGATGTCGCGCCAGTAGCCTTCCGAGTCGGCGTCCTCGCGCCGCACCGCAGCGTCGTACGCGTCGGCGTTCATCAGGGCCTTTTCGGCCCATTCCTGGGGAACCGGGAAAACCTCGCCGTCGGACACGACTGAACCTCCGAAGGATCGCTCCCGGTCGAGTATCCGTGCGGCCGCGGTCGCGCAACCTCAAGCCTCGCCGATCGCCGTGCGCGACGTTGCGGCGCAGCGAAGAATCGGCTGCGCCGGGACGGCTCCGCTTGCGGCGACTCGGACGCGGCGCGATTCTGCGCGGATGCTCCGTGCTTCCATGATCCTCGCGCTCGCGGCCGTGGGCCTGTCGTCCTGCGGCGACAAGGCGCCGAAGGCGGCGAGCGAGAGCGCCAGCCGGCTGCTGGCGGCGGCGCTGGCCGATGATCGGGTGGCGTTCGAGGCCGAGATCGACCGGCCCGCGGTGCGCGACGACGTCCGTCGCCAGGTGGCCGAACTGGCGCGTAGCACCGCGCTGGAGGTGGACGGCGGCCCGTCGGAATTCGCCCTGGACCGGATGATCAGCCCGGACGCCCTCCGCGTCGTGGACGCCTCGGGCCAGCGCCCGGCCCAAGCCCCCACGGCGAGCGAGGTGGCGCCCCTGATGAAGGTCGTCGACAAGAAGCACGTCTGCCTGCGCGACGCCGAGGCTCCCGAAGATTGCCTGCTGACCTTCGCCAAGGGCGACGACCCCAAGGCCGGCGGCCGCTGGCGGCTGGTCGGGATGAAGGCCATGGACCTGCGCATCGAGGTCGCCAGCGCCGGCGGCTGAACCAGTTCGGAATTTACTGTAGGCGCCGGCAGACCCTATGGAGGGGGCGATCAGTCCTCCCAGTCGAAGGCTTCCCCATGCTGCTGCACCTTTCCACCTGGGCCGAGGTCGAGGGCTTCCTCGGTCGATCCAAGACTGTCGTCATTCCGATCGGTTCGAACGAACAGCATGGGCCGACAGGGCTTTTAGGCACCGACTGGCTCTGCCCCGAGATCATCGCCCATGAGGCCGAGAAAACCGGCGACATCATCGTGGCGCCGACGTTCAACATCGGGATGGCCCAGCACCACCTGGACTTCCCGGGCACCATCGCGCTGCGCCCATCGACTTTCATGCTGGCGATCGGCGACTGGTGCCGCAGCCTCAGCCATGCCGGCTTCGAGAAGCTCTATTTCCTGAACGGCCATGGCGGGAACGTCGCCACCATCGAGGCGGCGTTCTCCGAACTGTACGCCGAGGCCAGCTATGCGGGCCGCAACCGCGGCTTCGCCTGCAAGCTCAAGAACTGGTGGGACCTGGCGGGGGTCACCGCCCTCGCCAACCGCCAGTTCCCGGTGGGCCACGGCAGCCATGCGACGCCCTCCGAGATCGCCGTGACCCAGTGGGCCTATCCGGACTCGATCAAGTCGGCGAACTACGCCCCGCAGATCGCGCCCACCGGCCCGATCCGCGAGGCCCACGACTTCCGCGCCCGCTACGCCGACGGCCGCATGGGGTCCGACCCCGGCCTCGCCACGCCCGAGAAGGGCGGCGAGCTGGTCAAGCAGGCGGCGGCGTCGCTGCTGCAGGACGTGGCGGCGTTCGATGCGGAGACGGGGCCGGGCTGATCCCTTCCCTCCCCTGCATGGGGAGGGTGGCTGCGCGCGAAGCAAGCAGACGGGTGGGAAATCACCGACCAGGCTCCGAGCCCGGTCGTGCAGCCCCCACCCTGGCGACTTCGTCGCCTGTCCCTCCCCATCAAGGGAAGGAATTACGCTGTCCAGACCTCGCCCCCGCGCACCTCGACCGGCCAGTCCGTCAGCCGCTCGTCCGTGCACGGTCCCGCCACGCAGAGGCCGTCCAGGGTGAACAGCGCTCCGTGGCCGGCGCACAGGATGTGGCGGGCGTCGCGGGTGAGGTAGCGGTCGTCCATGGGCGCCAGGGGCCAGCCGGCGTGGGGGCAGCTGTCGACGAAGCCGCGCGCCTGACCGCCCTCACGGAGAACGAAGCCGGCGAACATGCGCGAGCCGTCCCGGAAGCGGAACGACTTGCCGCCGGGGTCCTTGATCTCGTCCAGCGCACAGAGGCGGACGCCCGCCGGCGGGCGGGCGGGATTGTCGCTCTCAGATCTGGCCAAACGTGATCTTCACCGCGTTCAGCTCGACCTGACGCCAAAGGCCGGCCTGGGTGTAGGGGTCGGCGGCATTGAACGCCTCGGCGGCCGCCTTGTCGGCCACGTCCAGGATGAACATCGAGCCGGCCATGCCGCCCGCATCGTCGAACATGGGACCTGCGATCTTCACGTCGCCGGCGCGGCTCTGCACATAGGCCAGGTGCCGCTCGCGGGTCGCCATGCGCAGGCCCAGGGAGTCGGGCTTGTCGAGGCAGTGCAGGACGAACGTCGGCATTCAGTTTTCCTCTCGGAGCGGTCTTGAGAGCAGGCCGCGGATGGCGTCGTCGACGCCGGTCTCGCCCGCCAGGATGGCGGCCACCGCCTCGCAGATCGGGGTCTCGACGCCGAGCTTGCGCGCCAGCTGACGCACGGCGGGCGCGGAGGCGACGCCTTCGGCCACCGACAGCTTGCCGGCCAGCGCCTCCTCCAGCGTCTGACCCGCGCCCAGCGCCAGGCCGACGCTCATGTTGCGCGACTGCGGGCTGGAGCAGGTGAGCACCAGGTCCCCCAGGCCGCAGAGGCCGGCGACGGTCTCGGCCTCGCCCCCCAAAGCCACGGCGATGCGGGTGAGCTCCGAGAAGCCGCGGGTGATCAGGGCCGCGTGGGCCGAGCGGCCGAGACCGCGGCCCTCGACGATACCGCAGGCGATGGCCAGGACGTTCTTCACCGCCCCGCCCGCTTCGGCGCCGATCATGTCGGTGGCGAAGTAGGGCCGGAACGTCGGTGTGGCGATGGCCTCGGCCAGATCCTCGGCGCAGCCGTCTTCCGGGCAGGCCAAGGTCACGGCGGTGGGCAGTCCGCGGGCCACCTCGCCCGCGAAGCTGGGGCCCGAGAGCACGGCGGGCGCGGCGTGCGGGATCGTCTCGGCGAGAACCTCGGTCATCAGCTTCAGCGAGCCCTGCTCGATCCCCTTCGAGCAGAGCAGGATGGGCAGGCCGTCCCGGGCGTAGGGGGCGAACGCCGTCAGCGTCGCCCGCATGTGCTGGGCCGGCGGCACGGCCAGCACCAGGTCGCAGGCAGCCAGGTCGGCCAGGTCTCCCGTGGCGCGGATGGAGGGCTCCAGCGGCACCCCCTTCAGGAAGGTCGCGTTCTCGTGGGCGGCGTTGATCGCCGCCACGACCTCGGGCTCGCGCGCCCAGAGGATGACGTCGCGCCCGGCCCGCGCGCAGACCTGGGCCAGGGCGGTGCCCCAGGCGCCGCCGCCGATCACCCCTGCGGTGGTCATGCCTTCGCTCCCTTGCGGCCGGCCTTGTGGGTGGGATTGGCGTTCGCGGCCGCTTCGTCCAGTGGCCAGCGCGGCCGGGCTACGGCGTCGAGCGGGTCGGAGATCCCGGCCGCCAGGCGCTCGGCGCCGGCGAGGGCGATCATCGCGGCGTTGTCGGTGCAGTAGGCCAGGGGCGGGGCGGCGAAGCTGAAGCCGCGCCTGGCGGCGGCCTCCTCCAACCGCGCGCGGACGGTCCGGTTGGCCGCGACGCCGCCGGCGACGACGAAGCGCAGGTCGCGGCCGCCGTGCTCCTCGGCATAGGCCTTCATGGCGCGGTCCGACTTCTCGGCCAGCTGGCCGGCGATGGCGGCCTGGACGGCGGCGGCCAGGTCGCGGCGCTGGTCGTCGGTCGCCACGCCCTCGGCCAGCCGGGCGGCGGCCGTCTTGAGGCCGGAGAACGAGAAGTCGCAATCCTTACGGCCCAGCAGCATGCGCGGAAGCTGGAAGGCCTCGGGGTCGCCGCCGGCCGCCAGCCGCTCGAGCGCCGGCCCGCCGGGATAGGGAAGCCCCATCGCCTTGGCGATCTTGTCGAAGGCCTCGCCGGCCGCGTCGTCGATGGTGGAGCCGAGGCGGCGGCAGGCCCCGATGCCGTCCACGCTCAGGAGCTGGCAATGCCCGCCCGACACCAGCAGCAGAAGGAAGGGGTAGGGCAGGTCCGCGCCCAGCCGCGCCGAAACCGCATGGCCCTCAAGGTGATTGACCGCCACCAGGGGCAGGCCGCGCGCCAGGGCGACGGCCTTGCCGAACGACAGGCCCACCATCACCCCGCCAACCAGGCCGGGTCCGGCCGTCGCCGCCACGCCGTCCAGGTCCTCGTAGCCCAGGCCCGCCTCGGCCAGCGCGGTCTCGGCGATAGAATCGACGGTCTCCACATGGGCGCGCGCGGCGATCTCGGGCACCACGCCGCCAAAGGGGGCGTGCTCGGCGATCTGGCTGCCGACGATCGAGCTCAGCACCTCGGCGCGGCCGTCCGCGTGCCGGCGCACGACCGCCGCGGCGGTTTCGTCGCAGCTGGTTTCCAGTCCAAGGACGGTGAGGCTGAGGGTCATCCGGTTGCCGGTGGCAGGTTGCTACTGTAGCAGGCCTGCTACGTTTCCTTATCCCGAGGTAGACCGCCCACCGTGCCTTCGCAACCGCCCGCCAACCCCGGCCAGGTCCGCATCGGCGCCCGCGGGTCCAAGCTCAGCCTCGCCCAGGCCGGCCATATGCAGCGCCGCATCGCCGCCGCCCTCGGCGCCGACCCCGCCGATCCGGCCGCGGTCGAGGCGGTGGCGCCGCTGACGGTGATCACCACCACCGGCGACCGGGTGCAGGACCGCCGGCTGCTGGAAATCGGCGGCAAGGGCCTCTTCACCAAGGAGATCGAGGAGGCGCTGATCGAGGGTCGCATCGACTGCGCGATCCATTCGATGAAAGACGTGCCGGCCGAGCTGCCCCCCGGCCTCTGCATCGCCGCGATCCCCGAGCGGGAGGACCCGCGCGACGCCTTCCTGAGCCGCGGCCCCCTCACGCTCGAGGACCTTTCGCAGGGCGCGAAGCTTGGCACCGCGAGCCTGCGGCGCCAGGCCCAGTCGCTGTACCGCCGCCCCGACCTCGACGTGCAGATGCTGCGCGGCAATGTGGACACCCGCCTCGCCAAGCTGGCGGCGGGCGAGGCCGATGCGATCCTGCTCGCCTACGCGGGCCTCCGCCGGCTGGGCCTGGGCGACCTGCCCAAGAGCCTCATCGACCCCAAGGAGGCCCCGCCGGCGCCCGGTCAGGGGGCCCTGGCCATCGAGACCCGCGAGGCGGACCGCGACCTGCCCTGGGTGGCCGGCCTGCGCTGCGAGACCACCACGCTCTGCGTCACCGCCGAGCGCGGCGCCCTGGTCGCCCTGGAGGGGTCCTGCAAGACGCCCATCGGCGCCCACGCCTGGCTGGAAGGGGGCTCGATCCAGCTCATCGTCGAGGCCCTGTCGCCCGGCGGCAGCGCGCGTTTCCGCCACGCGGGCGACACCGAAATCTCGCAGCTGTCGGATCCGCTAAGGTCGGCCAGGGACCTGGGCTTCTCACTGGGCCAGGCGATCAAGGACGAGGCGGGCGACACCATCGTCCTCTGAGGCCTTATAGCCACGCTTGGAAACTGCGGCGTTGAACAAGGCCGCGGCGGGCCGCATCGTCGTTGGTGAAGCAGGACGGGTCGGATAACAGGATCGCCTGATGGCGGGCCGCAGGCAGCGAATCTGGATCACCCGCGCCCAGCCGGGCGCCGACGTCACCGCCGAGCGGGTGCGTGCGATGGGGCACGACGCGGTGGTCGCCCCACTCCTGGCGGTGAGCGTTCTGCCCGACGTGCGCATCGACCTGGACGGCGTGGCCGCGCTGGCCTTCACCAGCGCCAACGGCGTGCGCGCCTTCGCCGACGCCAGCGGCGAGCGGGGACTGAAGGTGTTCGCGGTGGGCGCGGCCACGGCCCAGGCCGCCCGGGCCGCGGGGTTCAAATCGGTGCTGTCCGCGGACGGCGACGTCGAGGCGCTCGCCGAGGGCATCGCGGCGCGG
Source organism: Phenylobacterium sp. RIFCSPHIGHO2_01_FULL_69_31 (assembly GCF_001824475.1). Lineage (GTDB taxonomy): Bacteria > Pseudomonadota > Alphaproteobacteria > Caulobacterales > Caulobacteraceae > Phenylobacterium. The sequence continues at coordinate 324,234 of NZ_MHXN01000014.1, forward strand.
CGCGGCGAGCTGCGCGGCGCCGTCCTGCATCCGGGCGCAGCCGAGCCGGCCGGCGACCTGGCCGGCGCCCTCGAGCGACAGGGCGTCGAGGCCCGGCGGCTCATCCTCTACGAAACAGCCCCTGTGGAGCTTGCGCCCGCCGATGCCGAGGCCCTGACACGAAGCGACGCCGTCCTGCTCCACTCTCCGCGCGCGGCCCAGGTGCTGGCCCGGCTGCTGAAGACGCACCCCGCGCCCGGCCTGCGCGCGCTCGGTCTCTCGAAAGCGGTGGTGAGGCCGCTCGCGCGCACGCGGCTGGCGGGCAAGGCCTTCCCCCCCTTCCCGCTCGAAGCGGCGCTGCTCAACCTGATCGACCGGCGGCCCTGAGCGATGAGCGCCACCGAGCCCGACCTGCCCAGGGACCCGGCCGAATATCGGCCTCGGTCGCTGGCGGGGTCCGGCGTTTGGGCGATGGTCGCTTTCGGGGTCCTGTGCGTACTGGCCGGGGCGGCCGTCGCCCTCCTGGCGCCGAAGCTGTTGCCCGAGCGACCGCGGGCGCCCAGCGCCAGCAACGACGTCGCCACCGTGGCTGCACCGCCGCCGCCCGCCGCCCTGCCCGTGGTGATGGCCTCGCCGGCGGCCGAGGAGGTGGCCCGCCTGAACGCGCGGATCGCCATGCTCGAGAGCCAGGGCGCGCGTACGACCGAGGCCGCCGCCGCCGCCCTGGCCGCCGCGCAACTGGTTGAGGCCAGCCAGGGGTCGCGGCCGTTCGACCGGGAGCTCGCCGCCCTCAAGGCCACTACGCCCGGCCTGCCGGAACTCGCGGCCCTGACCCGCTTGGCCCAGACGGGCGCGCCCAGCCGGACGGCGCTCGCCGCGAGCTTTGCGCCCTATGCCGCCAAGGCGGCGCGGCGCGCCCGCAAGCCGCCCGAACAGGCCGACCTTGGGCAGCGCATCGCCTATGCCGCGGCCAAGATCGTTACGGTGCGACGGGTCGACGAGACAGACGGCGCCACGCCGGACGCGATCCTTCGCCGGGCGGAGCTGGCGCTGGAGGAAGGCCAGGTCGTGGCCGCCCTGAAGACCCTGGAGGCCCTGCCTCCGCGGGCGCGCGACGCCCTGGCGCCGTGGCGGGAGCAGGCGGAACGCCGCGCCCAGGTCGACCGCGAGGTGGCGTCCCTGCGCGCCCGCGCCGTCCGCGCGCTGCAGGCGCCGAGGCCGCCCGCATGATCCGCGCCGGCGTGGTCCTGATCCTGATCGCCGCCGTCGCGGTGGGGGCCCTGGCGCTGAGCGGCGATCCCGGCCGGGCGACGGTCGTCTGGCTGGGCTGGCGCGCCGACGCCACGGCCGCCGCGGCGATCCTGCTCGCCCTGGGCTTCGGCCTGTTCGCGGCCGTGGTCTGGCGGACGATCCTCTGGGCCCTGGAGGCGCCCCGCCGGGCCGAGCGGGCGCGGGCCGAGGCGCGGCGGCGCCAATCCTACGACGTACTGGCGCGCGGCTTCCTGGCGGTGGCCGCGGGCGACGGGTCCGAGGCGCTTCGGCTGTCGAAGAAGGCGGCCGAGATCGCCGCGGAGGCCCCTGGCCTGGTGCGCGTGCTGGCCGCCCAGGCGGCGGAGGCGGCCGGCGACATGGCCCAGGCGCAGGCGGCCTATACCGCCATGCTGGGCTTCCCGGAGATGCGGCTGGCGGGGCACAGGGGCCTGATGCAGATCGCCCTGGCGCAGGGCGCGCGGGAGACGGCGCTGCGTCATGCCCAGGAGGCCTATGGCGAGGCCCGCACCGCCCGCTGGGCCTGGCGCGCGATCCTGGAGTCGCGGCTGGAGACCGCCGACTGGGATGGCGCCCTGGCGCTGGTGAAGGGCGCCCTCGACCGCAAGATCGTCCCGCCGGTGGTGGCCGAGCGCGCCCGCGCCGCCTTGCTGGCCGCCTCGGCGGCGCAGCTCGAACATGCGCCCGAGCCGAAGGCGCGGGGCATCGCCCTGGACCAGGCGACCGAGGCCGCCCGTCTGCAGCCGGGCTTCGCGCCGGGCGTGGTGATGGCCGCGCGCCTGCTCGCCGAGGACGGCAAGATGGGGCGCGCCGCCGCCCTGATCGAGAACGCCTGGCGCGCGGCCCCGCATCCGGCCCTGTGGCTGGCGTACCGCGACCTCAAGACCGACGAGACGCCGCGGGAACGCGCGCAGCGTCTGGGCCAGCTGGCCGCCGTGAACCCCGCCCACCGCGAAAGCCTGCTGCTGTACGTGGAACAGGCCCTCGTCGCCGGCGACGCCCCGGCGGCGCGCGAGGCGGCCAAGGCGCTGGAGGGAGAGCCCGTCACCGCCCGCGTCGCCGGCCTCCTGGCGCGGGCCGCCTATGCGGCTGGGGCCATCGACGAGGCGCGGATGTGGCTGGCCCAGGGGATGAACGCGCCGCCGGAACCGGACTGGTCCGACCTCGACCCGGAGGGCCGCCCCTTCGCCTACCACGCCCAGGACTGGGCCCGTCTGGCCATCGCCTTCGCGGAAACCGGCGAGCTGCTGCACCCCCGGCTCGAGCGGCGCGAGCGCAGCCTCCGCGAGCTGCCCGAACTGCCGATCGCCTATGCGGACGCCGGGCCGATGCTGGCCGAGCCGGCGTTCTATCCGGTGGACGAGGGCTACCAGGAACCCGAGACCCCGCCGGGCCCCCCGCGCCGGACGGGACCGCGCGGCCGACGCCAGCCATGACGCGGATCGTCTATCTGACGCCTTACGCCGGCTCGAAGTCGGGCGGCAACAAGATGATCTTCCGGCACGTGGAGGGCCTCTGCGCCCTGGGCTTCGACGCCGTGGTACGCCGCCCGCCCCACACCCCGCCCCCGACGTGGTTCGACCATCAGGCCCCCACCGAGGACGCCTCCGTCCCGCTCGGCCCCGACGACATCCTGGTCCTGCCGGAAGACTCTCCCGAGGCGATGCGGCAGGCCGCGGCCCTGCCGAACCGCAAGGTCATCTTCTGCCAGAACCCCTATGCGCTCGCGAGCTACGGCCTGGCCGCCTTGCCGACCGAGCTTCGGCCGCAGTACCGCAACTTCATGGCCTGCGGCGTCGGCGTCGCGGGGCTGATCGCGCGCTTCTTCGACTACGACCTGATCTCGATCGTGCCGGGCTTCGCCGACGAACGCATCTTCCGCCCGGCGCCCAAGGAGCAGCTGATCGCCTGCTCTCCGCGGCATCGCAAGGTGGAGCAGGCGGCCATCCGCTACATGTTCGAGCGGCTGCATCCCGAGGCGGCGTCCTGGCGCTGGGAGGTCATGGAGACCTGCACCGAGGCCGAGGTCGCCGCCATCATGGGCCGCGCCTCGGTGTTCCTGAGCCTTGCGCGGATGGAGGCGCTCAGCCTGACAACGCTGGAGGCCATGTCGTGCGAGTGCCTGCTGGCGGGCTTCACCGGCATCGGCGCGCGCGAGTTCGCCACGCCCGTCAACGGGATCTGGGTGGATGAGGACGACTGCGAGGCCGCCGCCCATGCCCTGGTGCGTGCGGTGACCCTCGCCGAGCAGGACGGGGGAGCCCAGGCGCTGATGCGCCACGCCGCGGCCCAGACCGCCGCCCAGTGGAGCCGCGCCGCCTTCCTCGAGGCCCTGGCCGCCTTCTGGCGCGACCGGATGGGCGTGACCGCGTGACGCTTTGCAAATCGGGAGGTTGCGGGTAAAAGCCCGCGTCCCCGGACAGGAGCCGCCTTAGCTCAGCCGGTAGAGCGGCGCATTCGTAATGCGTAGGTCAGGTGTTCGAGTCACCTAGGCGGCACCATTCTTCCCTACTCGCAGGATCCCAACGCGGCCGTAGCCCGGCGCTTCTCGCGTGGCCGGCTAGGATGTAGCCGTCACGTGACGGCCGGCGCCTCAAGACGAGGCAGGCGCGACGGCGTCGAGTCCGCATAACACTGGTGCTTGACGTGCTGGCGCCGGCACTGCCTAGCTTCCGGCGGGGGAGCGGCAAATGACGTCATCAGAGGGCGGGGCGCGCACGATCGGCCAGCGCGTGGCCGAAACCGGCGGTCGTACGACCGGATTCGACTACCTGCGGATCGGCCTCGCGCTCGCGGTGATGGTCTGGCACAGCTTCCCGATCAGCTACGGCAAGCCGTTCGAGACCATGGTCCTGGGCGGCTGGGCGCGGCCGACGGTTGCATTCATCCTGCCCGCCTTTTTCGCCCTGAGCGGGTTCCTTGTCGCCGGCAGCCTCGAGCGGAACACCTCGCTGTTGCGGTTCGCCGCGCTCCGGGCCATCCGGATCATGCCCGCGCTGGGGGTCGAGGTGCTTCTTTCCGCCCTCATCCTGGGCCCGCTGCTGACCACGGTCGGCCTTGCCGCCTATCTGTCGGACGGCGAGTTCCACGAGTATTTCCTCAACGTCTTCGGGATCATCCATTTCGACCTGCCGGGATTGTTCGAGACCAATCCCATTCCCAGGATCGTCAACGGCCAGCTCTGGACCATCCCCTACGAACTGGAATGCTACGCCGCCCTTGCGGCGCTCGCCGCCCTAGGCCTGGTCCGCCGCCCCGTGCTGATGCTTGCCGCCGTAACCGGCCTGCAGCTGGCGCTGATGGCGATTACCTATCAGCCCATCGTCTTCGGAAGCCCGCTTCCGGAGCTTGGCGGCGTGTTCTCCGGCCGGCTCCTCGTGATGAGCTTCCTGTGGGGCGTTGTGCTGTTCCGGCTCCGCGACCGCGTCCCGTTCAGCGGATGGCTCGCGGCGATCGCAGCGGCCGTGAGCGTCGCCCTCATGCTCGTGCCCCTGGGCGACGCCCTGGCCGCACTGCCGATCGCCTATGCGGTCGCCTACCTGGGTCTTCAGCAGCCGCGGAGCACGCCCATCGTGGCCCTCGGCGACTTCAGCTACGGCATCTTCCTCTACGGCTTCGCCGTTCAGCAGACGGTGGCCAGCCTCGGCGCGTGGACGCACCATTGGTACCTGAACCTGGCGCTCGCGGTGCCCCTGGTCACCCTCTTCGCCGCATTCTCCTGGTACGGCGTCGAGAAGCCGGCGCTAGCCCTGAGGAAGCGACTGTCGGTTCTCGACCCGGTCGACGCATGGATCGGGTCAGCGCAGGGGCGGCTGGGCTCTCTCGCGCCCTGGGCGCGGACAGAAGGCCGCGACGGTATCGGCGCCTGAGCCGTACCAGCAGGGCCGCAGGTCGTGGCGCTTGGCCTCCACGAGGTCGCGCAGCCAGGCCCTGACGACCCGCATCCGCGCGGCGTCGTGCACCTCGCGGTGGGTGCTCAACCAGAAGCGGCGCTCGATGACGACGTCCGGCAGCACCCGCTCCAGGCCGGCGGCGAGGAAGCAGGGCAGGACGCCCACGCCGCCGGCGGCGGCGATCATCTCGCGCTGGGCCTGGATCGAGGAGCTGGCGAGCGTGGCGGTGAGGCCCGGCGAAACCTCGTCCAGGTACCGCAGCTCGGACGCGTAGAGCAGGTCGTCGATGTACCCGACGATCTGGAGCCCAGCCAAATCCTCGACGCTCGCGGGCCGCCCCGTCCGATCGAGGTAGGCGGGCGCCGCGTAGAGCGCGAGCTGGTAGCCGGTGAGCGGCTCGACCACGAGACGCTGGCCGTCGGGCGGGCTGAGTGTGATCGCCATGTCCACCTCCCGCCGGCTCGGTGAAAGGAAGCCGGCGTGGGCCGCCAGCTCCACGCGCAGGCCCGGGCGCGCCGCGGCGAGCTGCGGCAAGGCGGGGGCCAGCACCGCGGACCCGAAGCCCTCGGCGGTGCTGATGCGGACCGTCCCTGCGACCAGGTCGGGGCGGGTCACGCGGGCCGCGGTCTCCATCGCCTGCTCGGCGTCGAGCGCGATGTCGAACAGCTGGGCGCCGGCCGAGGTGAGCAGCAGCCCGGTGGACGAACGGACGAACAGCGTCGACTTCAGCGCCGTCTCCAGCCGCGCCACCCGCCGGCCGACGGTGGCGGTGTCGATCCCCAGCCGCTGGGCGCCGGCCCCGAGGGACCCCGCGCGCGCAGCGCCGAGGAAGATGCGCAGGTCGTCCCAGTCGAACATCGTCGTTGCAATATCGCGCTATCGATCGTGCAACAATGCAATGGGACGACGGCGAGAGAACGGCTAGGCCAGGGCCATGCGAGAGATCACCCATTTCATCGACGGCGCGGCCTTCACCGGCGCCTCGGGCCGCTACGGCGACGTGTTCAACCCCAACACCGGCGAGGTCCAGGCGCGCGTCCAGTTCGCGACGGACGCCGAGGTCGACCGGGCGGTCCAATCGGCGGTGCGGGCGCAGCAGACCTGGGCGCTGGTTAACCCGCAGCGGCGGGCGCGGGTGATGTTCGAGTTCAAGCGCCTGATCGAGCGCGACATGGACGCCTTGGCGGAAATCCTGTCGTCCGAGCATGGCAAGGTGATCGCCGACAGCAAGGGCGACATCCAGCGGGGCCTGGAGGTGATCGAGTTCGCCTGCGGCATCCCGCATGCCTTGAAAGGCGAATACACCGAGGGCGCCGGTCCGGGCATCGACGTCTACTCGATGCGCCAGCCGCTGGGCGTGGCGGCGGGCATCACGCCGTTCAACTTCCCGGCCATGATCCCGATGTGGATGTTCGGCATCGCCATCGCCACGGGCAACACCTTCATCCTGAAGCCCTCCGAGAAGGACCCGACCGTCCCGGTGAAGCTGGCGGAACTGATGATGGAGGCGGGGGCGCCGGCCGGGGTGCTGAACGTGATCCACGGCGACAAGGCTGCCGTCGACGCCATCCTGGACCATCCGGACATCAAGGCCGTCAGCTTCGTCGGCAGCTCAGATATCGCCCACTACGTCTACAGCCGCGGCACGGCGGCCGGTAAGCGCGTCCAGGCCATGGGCGGGGCCAAGAACCACGGGATCATCCTGCCCGACGCCGACCTGGAGCAGGCGACCAAGGACATCATCGGCGCCGCGTACGGCTCGGCCGGCGAACGCTGCATGGCGCTGCCGGTGGTGGTCCCGGTCGGCAAGAAGACCGCGGACGAGGTCCGTGAGCGCGTCCTCGCCGAGCTGGAGACGCTGAAGGTCGGGATCTCCACCGACACCGCCGCCCAGTACGGCCCGGTGGTCAGCCAGGCGCACAAGCAGAAGATCAGCGACTACATCCAGACCGGCGTCGACGAAGGCGCCGAGCTGGTGGTCGACGGCCGGGGTTTCTCGCTCCAGGGCTACGAGAAGGGCTTCTTCATCGGCCCCTCGCTGTTCGACGGCGTGAAGAAGGGCATGAAGACCTACAACGAGGAGATCTTCGGCCCGGTGCTGCAGATCGTCCGCGCCGAGAGCTTCGAGGAGGCGCTGGATCTGCCGTCGTCCCACCAGTACGGGAACGGGGTCGCCATCTTCACCCGCAACGGCCGCGCCGCCCGCGAGTTCGCCGCCCGCGTCCAGGTGGGCATGGTGGGCATCAACGTGCCGATCCCGGTGCCGGTGGCCTACCACACCTTCGGCGGCTGGAAGCGCAGCGCCTTCGGCGACGTCAACCAGCACGGCATGGAAGGCGTGCGCTTCTACACGAAGACCAAGACCATCACCGCCCGCTGGCCCGAGGGCGCGGTGGAGGACAGCGCGTTCGTCATCCCCACCATGAAGTGAGGCTCCCGAGGGGACATGTCCAAAGCCTATGGTCCGGTCACCGAGCGCCTGCTCAACCTTCGACCGGGCGCCTCGTGCTTCGTGAGCCTGCGCCGGCTTTGTTTCAAGACGCTGCGCAAGCATGCGCCCGACCGCCAATGGGCCGTCGAGTCGCGTGACGGCGGCCTGGTGGTCACCAGGGTGAGCTGAAGCTCGGCCCCGGCGCCGCCCGGCTTTCTCGACGCGTTCGGAGCGGAGTTCGCCTCTCGCCGTCTAGAGCTCAGCTTTTCTCGCGCTCCGGGCGAGGGGCGGTGCGACTCGCCTCAACCTATGCTTGGTGCCGGCCACCGATCGGGGGACGGGACGAATATGCTTGAGCCGACGGCGGACGTCGCCCATCCGGACGGTTACATTCGGTATTCGCGTACCGTCGCCCTGACGCGCCTGGCCCTGGTAGGGGCCTTCGTGGCGCTGCTTGCCGCCTTCACGCCGTGGCGCATGGCCGTGCTCGGGCTCCTGGAATTCGCCCTCTACTTCGCGCTGCTGATCGCCACCGAGATCGCCATGCGTCATCCGGACCGCACGGCGGCCTCCCGGCGGCTGCGCTGGCAGTCGGATGTCCTGATGCTGCTGCTGGTCGCCAACGCCTGCTGGCTGGCGGTCAGGATCCGGCTCTACGGCGAGCCCGAGATGCAGGTCGAGGCGGCCCTTCTCGCCATCTGCGTCCTGCTGTTCGCCGCGCTGCGCGTGCATATCAGCCGGGTCAGCTACGTCATCGGGATCGCGCCGCCCGCGGCCACCCTGCTGTGGATCGCCCTCGGCACGGGCGCGCCGCTGGCGGGCAACCACTATGCCCTCGCCATGCTCCTGTTCGTGGTGGCGGTGCTGATGGTCACCTGGCGCCAGCAAGCCACCGACCGGGCGCTGACGCGCGCGATGCAGGCCCTGATCCGCAAGAACCTGGCCCTGTGCCAAGCTGTGGAAGAGGCCAAGGCGGCCACCCGCGCCAAGACCCGCCTGCTCGCGGTGGCCAGCCACGAGATCCGCACGCCCCTGAACGCCGTGCTCGGCTTCGCCCAGGCGCTGCGCCGCCAGCCGCTCAGCCCGCCGCAGGCCGACCTGGCGCGGGGCCTCGTGGAGGGCGGGCAACAGCTCAGCCGGATGCTGGACGGGATCCTGGACCTGGCCGCCGCCGCGGCGGGTGTCGCACACCTGACCCCGACGCCGTTCGACCTGCGACGGCTGTCGCAGGCTGTGATCGGCGTCTGGCGCGGTCACGCGACGGCGATCGGGGTGGACCTCGTGTTCGAAGACGCCGATCCGTCGCTGGATTTCGGCGTCCTGGCCGACGCGGCCAAGCTGGAGCAGACCCTCGTCAGCCTGGTCTCCAGCGCGCTGAAGGCCACGCCCACCGGCGGGCGGGTGGCGCTTCGCCTCGCCGGCGTCGTCCAGGGCGGCGACCTGGGCGTGCTCGTCGAGGTGCGCGACACCGGCCCGCGCGTCCCGCCACAGGAGCGGGCGCTGAGCTTCGAAGCGTTCGACCAGACCGCGCGTGGGCGGATGGTCGGCGACAGCGGGCTGGGCCTGGCGGCCTGCGCGGCGAACATCGCGCTCATGGAGGGCGAAGTCGGCGTCGACGATCCGCCGGGCGTGCGCGAGGGGGAGCCGGGCGCGGTGTTCTGGTTCGCCTTCCGGGCGCCGCGCCACGCGCCAGCGCCCGAACTGCCCGCCGGCGCCGCGGGCGAGGGCCGGCGGCTGCGCGTGCTGGCGGCCGAGGACAACGCCGCCAATCGGCGCGTGCTGGCCGCGCTGCTGGACGGCGCCGGCGTGGATCTCACCTTTGCCGAGGACGGCGCCCAGGCGCTGACCGAATGGGGCGCGGAGCTCTTCGACCTGGTGCTCATGGACGCCAACATGCCGGTGATGAGCGGGCCGGAAGCCGTGCGCGCCATCCGCGCCGCCGAGGCGGGCGTGCGCACGCCCATCTGGATGCTGACGGCCAATGTGGCGGCGGAGGACATCGACCGCTACCTCGACGCCGGCGCGGACGGCGTGCTGCGCAAGCCGGTCGAGGCGGCAGAACTGTTCGGACTGATCTCGGACCTGTCGCGGAGGGGCGTCCCGGCCTGACTGGTGCGGCCTCAGGCGGCCAGGCCGGTCCGTGCGGTGACCTGTGCCTGGAACAGATAGCCGCCGCCGCGCAGGGTCTTGATCATGTCCCCCGCGCCGTCGCAGGCCGAGAGCGTGCGGCGGAGGCGCGCGACCCGCGCGTCGATCGACCGCCCCCCGGTGCTCGATCCCTCGCCGTGCAGCAGGGCCACGAGCGCATCCCGCGGCAGCACCACCCCCGGCCGGGCCGCCAGCGCCCGCAGCAGCGCGGCGTCCGCGGGGCTCAGCCGCACAGTGCGTCCGGACGGGGCGGTCACGTAGCCGAGCTCGGCGTCGAACCGCCAGGTTTCAAGCGTGGCCTGGGCCGTGCGGCGCGCCTGCCGCGCGGCGCGTCTAAGCAGCGCCCGCACCTTGGCCAGGAGCTCCAGCGGGTGGGTGGTCTTGGGCAGGACGTCGTCGGCCCCGAACTCCAGCCCCGCCACGCGGTCCAGGGTGTCGGCCGCACGGGCCACGACCAGCACCGGCGCGGTCTCGGCCTCCGAGAGCTTCCGGCACAGCGCCAGGCCGTCGGCGTCCGGCAGGGCCGTCTCGAGGATCACGAGGTCGCAGCCGTCGCCGTCCAGGGTCGGCTGGGCCTCCGCCGCCGAGTCGGCGCGGGCCACTTCGAAGCCGTGGCGCCGCAGCATCTCCAGGCCGGCCTCGATGGCCTCGGCGTCGGCGTCGATCCAGAGGACCCGGGGCGATCCTTGCGCGACGTGAGGCCGGGCAGGCGCCGCACCGGCGGCGAATTCAAAGGCGAGGGCGGTCATGGGACGTCCATTCGGAAGCTGGGCCGCAGGCGTACAACCTGGCTCGCGAGGACTTTAGACCGTCAGGTAGAAATTTGATGACGACTTCTCGTCATACTTCACATGAATACACTTCATGCGTCGTCCGACTGTGACAATTGATGGTGAGGTCAACCGCTGTCTTCTTTATGCAACATTCTTCCACGAATAACTTGCCCCTCCGACGGCGCGGTGAGGGTCGGATCGTGCTTGCCGCGGCGCTCGCGGAGACACGTATCTCATTGTTTTTGTGACAGTTGGTGCAACTTTGGCCGTCCTGATACGGGCGCCTTGTTCCCGATGGTATGAATTCACCTCATCCATCCGATAAGAGAAATTCAGTAAAGGGCGGTTCGCCGCGACAATAGTTCTTCTCCAGCGGCGCTCGGGCGCGCGTCCGGCTCCTCCGGTCGCGCTGGGGGCCGGCTTTCATGTGGGGATCGGCCGGGCGCGCACGCCATCGGCCGCTGGAGGATCTAGACCTTGAGCATCAAGAGAACGCGTGAGCGCCTTCTGGCGTCTTCGATGATCTGTGGCGCGGCCTTGCTGGGCTTCGCCAGTCCCGTGGCGGCTCAGACGGGCGGCGACGAGGTGTCGGAAGTCGTCGTCACCGGGACGCGCATTCCGTCGCCGAACCTGGAGAGCGTCAGCCCGGTCACCGCGGTGAGCGCAGCGGAAATCAAGGCGACGGGCGTGACCCGCGTCGAGGACATGATCAACAGCCTGCCCCAGGCCTTCGCGGCCCAGGGTTCGGCGCTCTCGAACGGCTCCACGGGCACCGCCACGGTCAGCCTCCGCGGCCTCGGCGCGACCCGCACCCTGGTCCTGATCGACGGCCGCCGCCTGATGCCCGGCACGCCGAACACCCTCGGCGGCTCGCTGGCGGCCGACATCAACTTCATCCCGACCGCCCTGATCGAGCGCGTTGACGTGCTGACGGGCGGCGCCTCGGCCGTGTACGGCGCCGACGCCGTCGGCGGCGTCGTCAACTTCATCATGGCCAAGAACTTCGAGGGCGTGCGCGTCGATGCCCAGTACGGCATCTACCAGCACGACAACGGCAATGCGATCGCCGACGTGGTGCGCGCCCGCGCGGCGACGGCGGCGAGCCCGGAGTTCTTCCAGCTGCCGAAGGACAATGTCCGCGACGGGGAGTCCTCGCAGGTCACCTTGGTGATGGGGGTCAATTCGCCGGACGGCAAGGGCAACGTCACCGCCTACGCCGGCTACCGTCACGTCGAGCCCATCCTGCAGGGCAACCGCGACTTCTCGGCCTGTACCCTGAACTCGGGCGACACCTTCCTCGACGCCGGCTGCGGCGGCTCGGGCACCGCCTTCCCGGCGCGCTTCGGCAGCTTTGTGGTGGACATCACCGGGCCGGGCAACACGTTCCGCCCGCGCGTCAGCACCCGCGACGTCTACAACTTCGGCCCGCAGAACTACTACCAGCGTCCCGATGACCGGTACGTGCTGGGCGCGTTCGCGAACTACGAGATCAACGACTGGGCCACGGCCTACGCCGACGTGATGTTCATGGACGACACGTCGACCTATCAGATCGCGGCGGGCGGCATCTTCGCCGGCACGTTCTCGGTCAACTGCGCCAACCCGTTCCTCTCGGCCCAGCAGCGCGGCCTGCTGAACGCCACGGCGGCCTCGGGCGGCGGCACCTGCGCCAGCAACCCGGGCGGCACCTTCACCGGCACCATCTCCCGCCGAAACGTCGAAGGTGAAGGCCGCCAGGGCCAGACCCAGCACCAGCAGTACCGCTATGTGATCGGGCTGAAGGGTGACCTGAACGACAACTGGAACTACGACTTCGCGATGCAGTACGGCCGCGTCTCGTTCAACCAGACGCTGGAAGGCTTCTTCCGCACCGGGGCGATCAACAACGCCCTGAACGTGGTCTCCGTGAACGGCGTGCCGACCTGTCAGTCCGTGGTCGACGGCAGCGACCCAGCCTGCGTGCCCTACAACATCATGCAGCTGGGCGGCGTGACCCAGGACGCGCTGAACTATCTGGAAACCCCCAGCTATACCGGCGGCAACCTGTTCGAGCGCATCGTGAACTTCTCGCTGGGCGGTGACCTCACCGAGTACGGCGTGAAGACGCCCTGGTCCACTGACGGCGTGGGCATTTCCATCGGCGCCGAGTACCGCCGCGAGACCTTGGACTTTGCGTCGGACTACGTCTCGTCGTCCGGACAGCTCAACGGCGCGGGCGGGGCGGCGCCGCCGGTTAACGGCAGCTTCGACGTCTATGAAGTCTTCGCCGAGGCCCGGATCCCGCTGGTGCAGGACGCGCCCTGGGCGAAGTCCCTGACCCTGGAGACGGCCTTCCGCTACTCCGACTATTCCTCGATCGGCACGACCGAGACCTACAAGCTGGCCGGCGACTGGGAGCCCATCGACGGCCTGCGGATCCGCGGTGGCTACAACCGCGCCGTCCGTGCGCCGCACGTCCTGGAGCTGTTCAGCCCGCAGAACGTGGCGCTCGACGGCACGCAGGATCCCTGCGCCGGCCTGGCCGCCAGCGATCCGCTGGTCGCCCGCTGCGCCCAGGCCTTCGGTCTGACGACCGCCCAGGTCCTGGCCATCGAAGCGAACCCCGCCGCCCAGTACAACGGCCGGTTCGCGGGCAACCAGAACCTCGATCCGGAAACCTCGGACGCCTACACCCTGGGCGTGGTGTGGCAGCCGTCGTTCCTGCCGGGCTTCAACGTCTCGGTGGACTACTTCGACATCAAGGTCGACGACTACATCGCGCCGATCGGGGCGGACCTGATCGTCAACCGCTGCGTCCAGACGCTCAGCCCGCAGTTCTGCGACCTGGTGCACCGCGACGCCGAAGGCTCGCTGTGGCTGTCGAACCAGGGCTATGTGATCGACCAGACGGTGAACATCGGCTCGCTGCGCACGTCCGGCGTCGATTTCAACGCCGGCTACCGGATCTCGTTCGACGACCTCGGGATCGAGAACATGGGCAGCCTCGGGTTCAACTTCGTCGGGACCTATCTCGACCGGCTGGAATCCCAGGCCCTGCGCGGCGACGAGCCGTTCGACTGCGCCGGTCTCTACGGCACCATCTGCTCGGTCGCGGGCGGCTTCACCGCCCCCAACCCGAAGTGGCGCCACAAGGCCCGCGTGACCTGGAACACCCCGCTGGAGTACGGCGAGTGGTTCCACGACTTCTCGATGACGCTGCAATGGCGCCACTTCGACAAGGTCACGCTGGACGCCTACGACGACCATCCGCAGCTCAACAACCCGGGCCTGCAGTACGCCACGGACAAGACGCTCGCCTCGCGCGACTACTTCGACCTGACGGCGTCCTGGACGATGCGCGACAACCTCAACTTCCGGGCGGGCGTGAACAATCTGTTCGATAAGGACCCGCCGCTCAACGGTTCGTCGAACTGCCCGAGCGGGCCCTGCAACGGCAACACCTGGCCGCAGGTCTATGACGCCTTCGGCCGCTACCTGTTCATCGGCCTGACCGCCGACTTCTAAGTCGAACCCGAGCAAGCCCGGCCCGGATGTGGTCATCCGGGCCGGGCGAGCCGAAGGCGCCTCTCGCGTCCTCGACACTGGCCCCGCGCGAGCGGGGCCTTTTCTTTTGCAGCTCCGCGGAACCGCAGCCCCGCAAGACGCTTCCCGTGGCTCAGCCTCAAGGATCGAGCGCGTGCGGCGGACGGAATACTATCGGGCGGAAGCGGACCGGGTTCAGCGGCTCGCCGAAGAGTCCGCACCGGGCTGCGGCCGCGAGCAGTTCGAACGGGTCGCCGCCGAGTACCGTAGCCTGGCCGAGTACTACGACGCCTTGCCCGAGCCGCCGGGCGCCCGGGCGGCACCCCACTAGCTCTTGCGTACCGCGAACGCCTGCGAGACCAGGTCGGCGCGGCCGAAGATGGTCATGAACGCGATGTCGGCGGCGTCCAGGCCGGTGGCCACACGCACCAGGCCGTCGACCGGCGCCTTCGCGGTCGGGTCGACCAGCCGCCAACGTCCGCCGAGGTAGACCTCCACGACGGCGTGGAGGTCCGGCGGCGTCAGCTTCCACGCATAGGCGCTGACGGCCCGCGCCGGGATGTCGGCAGCGCGGCAGAGGGCGATGGCCAGATGGGCGTAATCCCGGCACACGCCCGCGCGATCAACGAACGTGTCCAGCGCGGTGGAGGCCGCGTCGCTGACCCCCGCGCGGTAGTCCATGTGGCCCGAGATCCAGTCCAGGATGGCGGCCACCTTGTCCCCGCCGGCCAGCCCGCCGAACTCGCGCTCCACGAAGCGCTCGAACCGGTCGGACGGGCAGTAGCGGCTGGCGCGAAGATAGCGCAGGGCCTCGCCCGGCAGATCGCGGATCGGCGCGGCCGGCATTCCCGCCAGCGCCGCGTCGCGGGCCAGCACCTCCACCTCGGCTTCGTAGGCGATGCGGACCTCGCGCTCCGCCGTGAACACGACCCGCCGCTCCCCTGTGACCGAGTCGTCCAGGCGGGAGATGCCGATCGGTGGCGAGATCGTCAGCTGCTCGCGATGCACCGCCTGGTCGGCCGCGCGGGCGGCCTCCAGCAGCAGCAGCACTTCGCAGCGCTCGGCGAAGCGGTAGGTCAGGTCGGCCTTGATCTGGAAATGCATGCACGCTCCACCGCCGCGAACGCGCGGGACGGCGAAGCGTTGCCGTTTCAGGCGGCGTGCAGGGCCGGGGCGGGGCCGGGGTCGAGGGTCGCGGCCAGCCAGTCGACGAACGGCCGGATGACCTCGGCGCGCGGCGAGGCGGGATTCCACACGGCGGTGTAGTCCTCGCGCAGCGGCGCCTCGGCGTCGAACAGGCGGACCAGCCGCCCGGTCCGCAGATCGTCGCGGACCAGCAGCCCGCGGGCGAGGCAGACCCCCGCGCCGTTTCGCGCCAGCTCCAGCGCGGCCATCGGACTGTCGGCCGTCAGCGTGGCGTGGGTCGGCAGCTCGCCCAGGCCCACCTGCTCCAGCCAGAGCCGCCAGGGATGCTCGGGCTGATGGATCAGCGGCGCGTGCACCAGCTCCTCCGGACGCCGCGGCAGGTCGGCCGACGGCGCGGCGACGGGGAACAGCGCTTCTCCGGCCAGCCGGCGCTGGGTGAGGCCGGCGCAGGCGCCTGCGCCATAGAGAACGGCCACGTCCGCCTCGCCGGCATTCACTTCGGACGCGCCGGTCACGGTGCGCAGCTCCAGTTCGCGGTCGGGATGTCCGGCCAGGAAGCCCGGGAGGCGCGTCGCGAGCACGCGCTCAGCGATGCCGGCTGTGGCCGCGACCACCAGGCGCGTACGGCCCGGCCGCACCGGCGTCTCGAAGGCCTCGGAAATCAGGTTGAGGGAAAGGCGCAGGCGGCTCACGAACGCGCGGCCGGGCTCGGTGAGCGACACGTTGCGGCCGAACCGCTCGAACAGGTCCACGCCGAGCCGCACTTCGAGCGAGCGGATCGCGTGGCTGATGGCGCTCTGGGTCAGGTTGAGCTCGTCGGCGGCCTTGGTGAAGCTTTCGTGCCTTGCCGCGGCTTCGAAGGCGGCGATGGCCCTCAGTGATGGCGGACGCACGGCCACGACGAATTCCCCCTCAGCAACGCACGAGCACACGAACTCGCCGGCCAAGCATGCCGAGACGGCGAAAGTCTTCATGCGAAATGCGGCGAAGGGGGATGAATGGGCCGCCGAACGGGGCGAAATGCGGCGAACGGTGACGGTGTGTCGACAAGCGGCCTTGGTCTGTCACCGGTTTTCTACAGAATGTGACCGGTGGGGAAGGGTGCATGCGGCTGCCGCGTCCGAACAACTATCTCATCGCCAATTTCGTCCTCTGGTCGCTGACCTATCTCATCGTCACCGCCCGGATGCTGGCCGACCCGGCGCCGCACGCCGGCGACATGGCGGTTCGGCGCCTGGGCATGGCGGTGTTCGGCTTCCTGGCATGCCTGCTGATCGGGCGGATCCTGTCGGCCCTGGCCGAGCAGCCGATGTGGCGCCGCATCGTCGCCGCCGTGCTGATGTCGGTGATCGGCGGCTTCGCCTACTCCATCGTCAACTATGCGGTCTTCTACCTGGTTCTTCCGATGTGGAGCGTCGAACCGCTGTCGCCGGTCTCGCTGGCCTACACCGCCTCCATGTTCTTCTGGACCTTCATCTCGTGGTGCGCGCTCTACTTCGCCATCCGCTACGAGGAGGAGCTGAAGGAGAAGAACCTCCGCCTAGTGGCCTCCCAGGCCCTGGCCATGGACGCGCAGAACCGGATGCTGCGCTACCAGATCAATCCGCACTTCCTGTTCAACACCCTGAACGCGCTCAGCTCCCTGATCCTGGCCAAGGAGAACGAGCGGGCGGAGCGGGTGGTGCTCTCGCTATCCAGCTTCCTGCGCCACACGCTTGAAAAGGAGATGCCGGACAAGGGCCCGCTCTCCGACGAGATCGAGGCCCAGCGCCAGTACTTGCTGATCGAGCAGGCGCGCTTCGAGGACCGGCTGAACTATGTGGAGACGATCCCCGCCGACCTGCGGGACGCGCTCGCCCCCAGCCTGATCCTGCAGCCGCTGGTCGAGAATGCGGTCAAGTACGGCGTCGCGCGGTCGAATGAGACCGTCACCATCGAGATCAGGGCCGAGGCGGCGAACGGCCGGCTGCGGCTGACGGTCACCGACGACGGTGGCGATACGACGGGCCAGACCACGCCCAAGCTCGGCCTCGGGCTCGAGAACGTGCGGCGGCGGCTGGACCTGATCTACGGCAAGGCCGCGGCGCTCACCTGCGGACCCCGCCTGCCGCACGGCTTCCTCGCGTCGGTCGAAATCCCCCTGGAGCGGATATGATCCAAGGCAGCATCAGCCCGGCCCCCGTGCGGGCCCTGCGCGTCGCCCTCGTGGACGACGAGCCCCCGGCGCTGCGGCGCCTGCAGATGGCGATCGACAAGGCGGAGGGCGCCGAGGTCGTAGGCCAGGCGACCAACGGCGCCGATGCCCTGGCCCTGATCCGGCGCGGCGGTATCGACGTGGTCCTGCTCGACATCCGCATGCCGGGGTTGTCGGGGCTGGAACTGGCGCGCGCGATCGACCCCGCGCAGGCGCCGGCCTTCATCTTCGTCACCGCCTTCAGCCGCTTCGCCGCCGACGCCTTCGAACTGGCGGCGGTGGACTACCTCTTGAAGCCCGTGGAGTTCGACCGGTTGCACGAGGCCCTGGAGCGGGCCCGGCTGCGCCTGCAATCGCGCGTGGCGAACTCCCGGATCGCGGAGCTGGAAGGGGTGGTGGCCGCCCTGCGCGCCGGCGACGCCCGGCCGGCGGCGCCCGCAGAGCCGGGCTTCGCCGAGGAGATCTGGGCGCCGGACCGGGGCGATCGGGTGCGTATACCGGTCAGTCATATCGACTGGATCGAGGCCGAGCGGGACTATGTCCGCATCCACAGCCGCGGGCGCAGCTTCCTGGTCCGCAAGCCGATCCGAACGCTGCAGTCCGAGCTGGATCCCGCCGACTTCGTGCGGGTGCACCGCGGCGCGCTGGTTCGCCGCGACCGGATCGTGCGCCTGGCCCGGCGGCCCGGGGGGCCCGCCGCCGTCGTGCTGCAATCCGGCGCCGAGGTGCCCGTGGCCCGGCGCCAGGCGGCGCAGGTGCGCAAGGTCGTCGGGACGCGCGGCGCCTAAAGCGTCGCGCAGGTCGTCATGTTGACGGGCTTGGCCTCCGTGCGGGTCCAGGCGTCGGCCGTCTTGGAGAAGTTGGCGAACGACGACCCCGACTTGCCGGTCGAGCCGTCGGGATTGCGGCCGGCGAACGTCATGGCGGCCACGACCTTGGCCTTCACGCCCTTGGCGGCTTCGTCGGCGCCGATGTCCTGGGCCGCCTTGCACATGACCTGGAAGTCTTGGCAGCCCTTGCCTTCGACCTTGCTGGCGCAGGCGGGGTGGCTGGCCTCGATGGCGGTCCGCCAGGCCAGGATCTCGCTGTCGAGCCCGGCGTAGGGATCGCTGGAGTTGGACTTGCCGCCCCCGCCCTGGCTGCAGGCGCTGAGGGCGACGAGAAGGGCGGCTGCGACGGCAGGTCTGATCACAGAAGGCTCCGATGAGAATCCGGCGGAGCGCATAGCCCGAAGAACAAGGCGCGTGTGTGACGAATCGACCGGAGGGCGAAATTAGTTGGCCGGCGCCGCCGCCGTCATCACCGGGCCGATCTCGTCGTGCAGCACGAAGTCGGCATAGGGGTCGAGTTCGGTCGCCTCGCGGTTGACGATGGCGAGGCGGGCGCCGTTCCGCTTGGCCATGATCGGGAAGCCGGCGGCGGGATAGACCACCAGCGAGGATCCCAGCACCAGGAAGAGGTCGCAGGCCAGCGTCTCGGCCTCGGCGCGCGCCATCGGCTCGGCGGGCATGGCCTGGCCGAACGAGATGGTGGCCGTCTTGACGATGCCGTCGCAGTCCCGGCAGGCGGGCAGGTCGCCCGTGGCCTGGTACAGCGCCTTCAGCTCCTCCAGCTCGTGGCGCAGGCCGCATTCCAGGCACGCGGCGTAGCTGGCGTTGCCGTGCAGCTCGATGATCCGCTCACTGGGCACGCCCGAGGCCTGGTGCAGGTTGTCGACGTTCTGGGTGATCACCGCACTGGCCTTGCCGCTGGCCACGAGGCGGGCGACGGCCATGTGTCCGGCATTGGGCTCGCGTCCGACCCAGCCCGCGCGGCCGGTGAAGGCGCGCTCCCACGCCTCCCGCCGGCGTTCCTCGCTGGCGACGAAGTCCTGGAAGTAGATCGGCTTCATCTTGCTCCACACCCCGCCGGGGCTGCGGAAGTCGGGGATGCCGCTCTCTGTGGAGATACCCGCGCCTGTGAAGATGACGACGCGTTGGGCGTCCGCGATGAGGCGGGCGAGCTCGGCCCGCCCGGAGGGATCGGAACTGGACATGGGAAGAGCTTAGCGCGGGTTGCGCGGCGGTGGGGAGAGGTGCGGGGAGGAGATCGGCCCGACCTCGGTCGGGGGGGATGCCAGGGGTGTGGGCCGGGCCGATCCGGGCCATCCGTATCCGACAGGCAAGTCGTTGGATGACCGCCGGTATAACATTTGATGTCAGGGAGGGTTCCCGAACGCGGCGGCCAGGTCGGCCCCCGTCGCATCGATCTCCAGCCGCTTGACGCGGGCCGTCTCGCCGCTCGCGATACGCACCGCCGACTTCGGAAGCTTCAGCGTCTTGGCCACCAGGGCGATCACCGCGGCGTTGGCGGCGCCATCGGCGGCCGCCGCGCTCACCCGCAGCTTCAGGACCGGCCGGCCCTCGGCGTCGGTCATCCACCCGTCGACCGCGTCGCGGCCCCCGCGGGGCGTCACTCGAACGGCGAGGCGGGTCAGCCGATCAGGCCGATCAGCGGCCGGAACAGCCACGGCAGCAGATAGGCGCGCGCGCCCTGGAGGATCAGGATCACGATGATCGGGCTGATGTCGACGCCGCCCAGCGGCGGGATCAACCGCTGGAACGGCCGCAGGACCGGCGTGGTCACCGCGTCCAGGAACCGGGCCACGCCATAGACGAACTGGTTGCGCAGGTTGATGACGTTGAACGCCACCAGCCACGACAGGACCGCGCTGACGATGATCGCCAGGACCAGGAGCCCCAGCAGGCCGTCGATCACGAAGTAGAAAAAGCTGATCATAGCGGCGGTTCTACCGGCCTTTGCGGCTGTGACAAGGCGACGCTCATTATCCCGGCTTGACAGGCGGGGGCGAGATCGCCTTATTCCGCGCCTTCCTGGGGCCGTAGCTCAGTTGGTAGAGCGCCTCGTTCGCAATGAGGAGGTCAGGGGTTCGACTCCCCTCGGCTCCACCATCCCTCGCGGGATGGACCCCCGGCGAAGCTGATTTTTTCAACAAAATCAAATCTACCCCTTTGGGGGAAACCCTCTCGTCGGACGCTTCTGCGCGCGCGTGCTGCACCAACGTGGTTCACAATCGTCCCTTCGACGATGAGCTAAGACGTTGCGGAGCAAGGGATTTTAGCCCGTCGGGCTGCTGCACCAGTGTGGTTCACAAACCGTCTGAACGGCCCATTCCACCGTCGCCACGGACAGCACCACGCTCGCGGCGCCGACAGTCGGGCCTGATCTTGCGCGGAAGGGTCTTCTACCTTCGCCTCAGAGTGCCGAGATCGGTGCAGGAGACGGTCGGACGGACCCACCTCTGGCGGTCGTTGGGAACTGGCAACAAGGCTGAGGCAATCAGGCAGGCTCGGATCGTCGGATGGGAGTTCGAGCAGAGGTTCAGGGCGGGGCGCGATGTCCAATCCCTCATCGTGAGCGTGCCGGTGACGACAACGGTGCGGGCCGGGCCGAAGATTGTCGAGGAGCCCGGCGACAAGACAATCGACGACATGTTCCGGCTTTTCCTCGCCGATCCCGCGAAGGCGCGCAGCCGCAAGACCGAGATGCACTACGAGGCCCTGAAGGGCATCGTCACCGACGTGTGGGGCCGGGGCAGGCGGCTGCGGAGCATCGAGCGCGAAGCCTGCCGCGAGCTACTCGAAGTGCTCCGCTGGCTCCCCTCGAACCCGACCAAGCGGTTTCCGAAGCTCACTGCGGTGCAGGCCGCCAAGATGGCCAAGGCCAAGAAGCTCAACTCAACGCTCAGCCCGGCGTCGGTGAACGGCTACATGACGAAGCTGCGGACGCTCTTCAACTTCGCGGTCAATGAGGGGTGGCTTGATCGAAACCCGGCGCGAGGGCTCCGTGTGGTTGATCCCGTCCGCCGCCGCGACAAGCGGCTGCCCTTCTCGAACGACCAGCTACGCCTGATCTTCGACGCGCCACTCTACACGGGCTGCGCGGACGATTGGCACGGCTACGCTACGCCGGGTCCAGCGCGCCCCCGTCGCGGTCGGTTTTGGGTGCCATTGCTCGCGCTGTTCTCCGGGCTTCGGTTGAATGAAGCGTGTCAACTGGACGTGGCCGACATTGAAGTCGTCGACGGCGTGCACTGCATCTCTGTCAGCGCGGGCGGCGTGGCGGCCGACGACAAGCGGCTCAAAACCGCCAGCAGCGAACGGCTGATTCCGATCCATCAGACCTTACGGGACATCGGCTTTTTGGCCTTCGTGGACGCCCGCCGCGCGACGGGCGGGAAGAAGCTCTTTCCCGAGCTTCAGGCCAGTAGCACGGGCTACTTCAGCGACCCCTTTTCGAAATGGTTTCGGAGGTTTCTGGCCAAGTCGGGCGCGGCGCGGCCAAAGACCTGCTTTCACTCGTTCCGCCACTGCTACCGAGATGCCCTACGGGAAGCCCGCATCGAGCATGAAATTGCCCTCGCGCTCGGGGGCTGGGCTTCGGGCCATGGAAAGGACGGTGGGGAGACGGCGGCGGCTTATGGCCGTGGCTACCGGGTTGAAACTCTGAG
Source organism: Phenylobacterium sp. RIFCSPHIGHO2_01_FULL_69_31 (assembly GCF_001824475.1). Classification (GTDB taxonomy): domain Bacteria; phylum Pseudomonadota; class Alphaproteobacteria; order Caulobacterales; family Caulobacteraceae; genus Phenylobacterium. The sequence goes on from NZ_MHXN01000014.1 coordinate 346,099, forward strand.
CGCAGCGATTGCAGAGGTTTCCTATCCGGGGCTCGATCTTTCACACCTGATGGCGATCAACTCTGATCGGACCACGGCCATTCGAGTTCCTCTCGCGTGATGATCGGCACGGGTGGAACATAAGCTTCGATCAGTGCGAGCAGTTCGCCGTGCGTGCTCGGCCGAGCACCATCGAAATTGGCCAGATCAGCACAGGCAAGGAAGGACTCGACGTAAATTCGAAGCCCCCAGTGGAGGGCGAAGGCGGACCAATACCCCACAAAGTTGGAGGAGCCGATCTTCACTTCGTTTGGATCGCCCCAAGCCCTCCGCACAAGCTCGTGGGGCGAGAAATGAACGAAGCGGGAGGTGGCGTGGTAGACGTAGGGATAGCCGTTCAGCGTTCTCGACCACCATGGGAAGCGGCTTGAGCTTGGGCGGCAGGCTCTTCGGCGATTGTGGCATCGTGGTGGATGTGTCGTCGTCAAATCGCAAAGACGGAACGATCCTCTTTTAGGTGATGCCTTCTTACGAGCCCGTAGCTCGCCGAGCGGCCGTCTCCACCTCGCCCCTGTTATGGCTGGTGAAGCCCGTCTCGTTGGCCGTTCTGCCTCATAGGAGCCGGTCTGCGACTCGGCACCATCACGCGCCTCTAGTCTAAATGTCCCGGTTGCCGTTTTGCGGCGGGGTCACCGCGATCTCACCCCTGAACGATATGGTCTTCTATTTAGCACGGCAGACCCCCTTGGGCCTAAATTGAAGTGACCGGTTAGCCGCCTGAGCGACCCGACTAAATATCTGATCGCCCGCCACATTCGGTCGATCAGGAGCCCATGAACGACCTGTATTCCACCTTCAAGAAGCTCGGCCTTACGGCCAGCGAGAGGGACTTCTCGCGCCGATGGGCAGGCCGCTCGGCGTCCTACTTGGCCACCACCAAAACTCTCTCGGACGGAGCCATGATCACGGTGTTCCGGCGGCTGATCGAGGAGCGACGGTGGCTGCTCGCGCTGCGGGTCGCCCGCATGGTGCTGTTCGGCCCTCGCCGGAGGTCTGCGCCATGACCGGCTGGCAGAACTTCGACTACGTGATCACCTCGGCGCCCAACCAGTGCCCCTTCGAGATTGCCAACAGCGGCATCGTGAGCCGGGTCGAGATGTCACCGCGCACCCAATGGATCGCAATGGCCGACGCCGACGCCCTCTTGATCGTCCTGAACGATGCCCAAGGGCTGGAGCCCTCAGAGCACCACAACGTGTTCCTGTTCACCGACAACCGCCCGAACTTCGATGGCTGGATGGCGGCTCACCATCGTGGCATCAGCTACGTTTGGCTCGACCAGTTCGTCGTCGCCTTCGCGGATCGAGCCGCTCGGCTATCGTTCAACGACGATCTTGGAGAGCGTGTTCTCCGAGCCGCGCCTCTTCCTCGGCAAGCTGCTTCGCCGCCATCCGCGCCAACGCGCCAATGAGCGGAGAGAGCACCTCCAACTCCTCTTGGGTGATGTGGTCGGCTGGCCGCACAGCGTCCTCAAAGCCTCGACGAACTCCCATCTGCCACCTCGCTCAAGCGACTCGTCCGATAATGAACGCACATCATCCGCACGGTCGCGCACATGCCCAACGAAGAGCCCGAGAGCACCAGCCGTCTGCCGGTCGAGGACGGTCAGACGCAGCCGTCAGATACCGACGCCGCGAGTCTCCCCTCGGCTCCACCAGGAACCTCTCTGGAATCAAATCCTATGCCCGCGTTGCGATGCAGCGGAGTCTCGCGGCTATGAATGTAGCAAATATAGGGATGTGATACGCGTTCGCGTCTGGAAACTGGGAGGCGCCGAGAAGAGCTGCTAATTCTTCTCGCGGGAGATTGCCTTTCCATCCGCACATACTGTTGATTGCGACAATTTTGTGTCGAACTGCTTACGCGGGTTGAGCTCTTCCAGTAACGCTTAAGAAGGCGTAGAGCCGCGCTAAATCCGATGGCGAATTGAGGGACGCATGATCACGATCGTCGCGACGAACTCCGCGCTTACGTCTGCTATCGCCGCGGCTAAGGGCGGTGATACGATCCTCTTGGCTCCCGGAGCCTACGGCGTACTGGCCATAAGCAACCTTCAATTCGCGAGCGGCGTGACGATCGCGTCGCAAGATCCTTCACAGCAGGCCGTATTATCCGGTCTCACTGTGAACAAAAGCTCGGGCTTGAAATTCGAGAATCTGGAAGTGGAGTTCCGCGGTGCGCCAACAGCTACGGCCGTGACCGTGACCGGAAGCCAAAACGTTGCGTTTTCGAAGCTTCAAGTCCACGGCAGCTTGGACGGCAATCCCCGAAACGACGCCAGCGGCATGTTGATTCGGGACAGCAGCAATGTCTCGGTTGCGAACTCTGAATTCGAGCAGCTGACTACGGGAATTTCGCACCTCAACGTTGACGGCCTAGCTGTGATCAACAGCAGGTTCCACGACCTGAGGATGGACGGCATCCGGGGGGGAGGTTCATCCGACGTGGTGATCTCCGGAAATAGCTTTCGTGATTTCCACATTGCAGCCGGAGATCATCCCGATGCGATCCAATTCTGGACCGTCAACACAACGGCCTCTGCTCGCAACATTCTGATCGAGAATAACGAATTTCATCGGGGAACCGGCGACGTTGCCCAAGGCATCTTCATCCAGGATTCGGGGAACATCTTGCCCTATTTGGGGCTCGTGGTTCGCGGGAACTTGATCAGTGGCGGCATGTACAACGGCATCTACGTCCAGGGTGCACGGGGCGCGAAGGTCGAAGACAACATCGTCCAAGGATTCACGGACATGAAGTCCTACATACGGCTGATTGCGGCGCATGACGTCGACATGTCGGGTAACGTTTCCAACGTCTATCTGATCTCCGCGGACTCCACGCGCGTAACGCAAACCGGCAATACGGTCATCGAGCTTGCAAGCGACGCGGGCGCCGCCGTCACTGCGCTCTGGGAGAGTCGTCTGTCGCCCGAGCCGCCGGCTGACGTTCGAACTCTTGTCGGCGACGCCGGAGTTAACACGATTGCGGGCAGCCTTGGCCCCGATACGATCGATGGCGGTGGTGGCGCTGACGTTCTGGCCGGCGGCGATGGGAATGACGTCTACATCATCGATCCTAGCGACAAGATCGTCGAGTTGGCGGGTGGTGGCGTGGACACCGTCAGGACCGCGTCATACGCGACTCTGCCCGCCAACGTGGAGAACTTGGAGCTCGTGGGGTCGGCTAGCGCCGGTGCCGGCAACGCACTCAACAACGTGCTGAAGGGCAGCCCGTCGAACAACTCGCTTCTTGGTCGAGGTGGCGCGGATACTATCAATGGCGACGCGGGGCTCGACACCATAAATGGGGGCCCTGGCGCCGACCGGCTAGCAGGAGGACCGGGGGCCGACCTCTTCGTCTTTGTCCAAGGCGCCGGAGATGATGTGATCGTGGATTTCAGAGAAGGCGACGCTCTGGACTTGATGGATTATAGGCTCGCTGGCCTGGAGCCAGTCCTGGCCCGTGGAACGGCTGGCCTGACGATCAGCTTCACGAATGGCGACTCCATCACCCTGCTCGGCGTCCATCTTCCAACCCAGCATTCAACCGCTGAAGGGTATATTTTCGCCGGCTGATGTGCCTCAGGCGCGTCGTCCCAGTTGGCAGCCGCGCGGGCTTCGACGACCAGGGGCACGGAGATCTGCAGGGCGGGCTCGGCGGCGCGCTCCATGATCCGGCGGGCGACGGCGATGACGGCCCCGGCCTCGGGGGCTTCGAAGACCAGTCCGTCGAGCACCTGCTGCTGCATACGGTCCATGTAGGTCCGCAGCGGCGGGTCTCGGCGGGCATGCCCTCGACCGGCACGCCGAACATCTCCGAAGTGGTCATGGTGTGGATGTCCAGGCCGTCGGCGAAGGCCTTCTTCAGCTGGGGGATGTCGCCGATGTGGGCCAAGAGGCGCAGCTCGATCTGGGAGTAGTCGGCGCTGATCAGCACCTTGCCCGACTCGGCGATGAAGCACTTGCGGATCCTGCGGCCTTCCTCCGTGTCGCCGAGATCACGCCGCAGGTCGCCGGTGACTACCGCGTTGCGCTTAGCGGCATGCCAGCGAGTGCTTCCACCCGCCCCGAGTACCGCGACCTCGCCGTCGGCGAACGCATCGCCCGCGCTCGGGAGATCGGGGAGAACCTCGCAAGCCGCCGCTCGGCGTGGCAGGCGCCGCAATTCTCCTTCCGGATTCTTCTTTGGGCGTCCAAGCGGCTTGGTCTCCAACGACACGCCGCAGTTCAGCCTTGAGTGTGATACAAATCAAAATGGCGGACGGCGCGGCGGACTATCTTTCCGTGTCGGCGCATCCGCTCGGCTGCGGTCTGCGCTTCGCGGGCTCCCGGCCACCTGAAAGGACGCCGATGGCGCTCCATCCCGACGCGGTGCACGGTCTGGCCCTCGCGATCGTCGCCTCTGCCGCATCACCGCTCGTGCTGCTCGACGGCGATCTCAGCGTCATCGGGGCCAGCGCGACGTTCTTCCGCGCCTTCCACATCGACGCCTCCGCCGCCGGCCGATCGATCTTCGATCTCGGCGACGGGGAATGGAATGTCCCTCAGCTTCGCTCGTTGCTTAATGCGACGGCGTCCGGCGATGCCGAGATCGAAGCCTACGAGATGGACTTGCGCAGCGGCGGGGG
>NZ_MHXN01000014.1:350780-461949 GCF_001824475.1 Phenylobacterium sp. RIFCSPHIGHO2_01_FULL_69_31
CGACTACGGCGACGCGGCTCACCGCTACGTGCTTCTGTCCATCGCGGACGTCACGGATGCGCGCCTCGCCGCCAAGCTCAAGGACGACCTGTTGCGGGAAAAGGCGATCCTGCTTCAGGAAATGCAGCACCGTGTCGCCAACAGCCTCCAGATCATCGCCAGCGTGATCCTGCAGAGCGCTCGGAAGGTCAGTTCGAACGAAACGCGGCTTCACCTCACCGACGCCCACAACCGGGTAATGTCGGTGGCCGCCCTGCAGCACGAACTTTCCGCCTCACGGCTCGAGGACGTGGAGCTGCGGTCGTACTTCAAGAAGCTGTGCGACAGCATCGGCGCGTCCATGATCCGCGATCACGACCAGCTCGTGCTGGAGGTGAAGGCCGACGACAGCACGAGCGCCGCCGACACCTCGGTGAGCCTCGGCCTGATCGTGACCGAACTGGTGATCAACTGCCTGAAGCACGCCTTTCCCGGCGGCCGCCCCGGCAGGATCGAGGTGGGCTACAACTCCCGCGGGCCCAACTGGACGCTGTCCGTCGCCGACGACGGCGTCGGCATGCCAAAGGACAACGCCAGCTCCACGCCCGGGCTGGGCACCAGCATCGTCGATGCGCTCGCGCACCAGCTGAACGCCCGCGTGCAGGTAGCCGACGCTCATCCCGGCACCGTGGTGTCGGTGATTCACACCCAGATCGCCGCCGTGGCGGACGACCGCGAAGACGAAGACCAGGCGCCTCGAACGGCGGTCTAACCCGCCCGAATGGCGGCTCCGGCCCTCAGTGCGCGTCGTCCCAGTTGGTGGCGGCGCGGGCTTCGACGACCAGCGGTACGGAGATCTGCAGGGCCGGCTCGGCGGCGCGCTCCATGATCCGGCGGGCGACGGCGATGACGGCCTCGGCCTCGGCCTCGGGGGCTTCGAAGACCAATTCGTCGTGCACCTGCAGCAGCATCTTCGCCGTGAGCCCTGCATCGCGCAGGGCGCCCGGCATGCGGATCATGGCCCGGCGCATGACGTCGGCGGCCGCCCCCTGAATCGGGGCGTTGATCGCCGCGCGGTCGGCGAAGGCCCGCTCCGCCTGCGACTTGCCGCGGGCGGCGGGGATGTGGACCTTGCGGCCGAAGATCGTGGTCACGAAGGCCTGGCTGCGCACCTGCTGCTGCATGCGGTCCATGTAGGTCCGGATGCCGGGGAAGCGCTCGAAGTAGGTCTTGATATAGGCCCCGGCCTCCTCCCGCGGGATCGAGAGCTGGTTGGCGAGGCCGAAGGCCGAAATCCCGTAGACGATGCCGAAATTGATCGCCTTGGCGCGGCGGCGGGTCTCGGCGGGCATGCCCTCGACCGGCACGCCGAACATCTCGGAGGCGGTCATGGCGTGGATGTCCAGGCCGTCGGCGAAGGCCTTCTTCAGCTGGGGAATGTCGCCGATGTGGGCCAGAAGCCGCAGTTCGATCTGGGAATAGTCGGCGCTGATCAGCACCTTGCCCGGCTCGGCGATGAAGCACTTGCGGATCTTGCGGCCTTCCTCCGTCCGAATGGGGATGTTCTGCAGGTTCGGGTCGCTGGAGGCGAGGCGGCCGGTGGTGGCGGCGGCCAGGCTGTAGGAGGTGTGCACGCGGTTGGTCGCGGGGTTGATCGCGGCGACCAGGTTGTCGGTGTACGTACCCTTCAGTTTCGAGAGCTGGCGCCAGTCCAGCAGGATGCGCGGCAGCTCGTGGCCCTGGGCCGCCAGGTCCTCCAGCAGGGAGGCGTCGGTGGACTGGGCGCCCTTGGCGGTGGTCTTGCCCGAGGCGATGCCCATCTCGTTGAACAGGATGTCGCCGATCTGCTTGGGCGAGCCCAGGTTGAAGGGCCGGCCGGCTGCGCGGTGGGCCTCCGCCTCCAGCTCCGCCATGCGCACCGAGAAGTCGTTGGAGAGCTGACGCAGCCGTTCGGGATCGACCTTGATCCCCGCAAGCTCCATCTCGACCAGCACCTGGGGCATCGGCCGCTCGACCGTCTCGTAGACGGTGGCAAGCTTCTCCTCCACGAGCCGCGGCTTCAGGTGTTCCCAGATGCGTAGGGTGACGTCGGCGTCCTCGGCAGCGTAGCAGGTCGCCGTCCCGAGCTCGACGTGCTTGAAGCTCTTCTGCCCCTTGCCCGTTCCCGCCACGGTCTTGAAGCTGATCGGCTGATGCTCGAGCAGGCGCAGGGAAAGCTCGTCCATGCCGTGGCTCTTGTGCAGCCCGCCCTCGAGCGTGAACGAGATCAGCATGGTGTCGTCGACGGGACCGACCTCGATCCCATAGCGGGAGAGGACGGCCATGTCGTACTTGGCGTTCTGGGCCACCTTGAGGATCGCGGGGTCCTCCAGCAGCGGCTTCAGGCGGGCCAGCGCCTCGTCGATCGGGACCTGGGTCAGGTCGGCGGGCGCCTCCAGCTCCAGGCCGCCCTCTCCTTCGTGCGCGTGGCCCACGGGGATGTAGCAGGCTTCGCCCGGCGCCACCGCCAGGCTGACCCCGCACAGGTTGGCGCTGGTGGCGCTGAGGGCGTCGGTCTCGGTGTCGAACGCCACGACCCCGGCGGCGTAGGCCCGGGCGATCCAGGCGTCGAGGGCGTCGAGATCGCGGACACACTGGTAGGCGGTAACGTCGATGGCGCCGTGCTGCGGCGCCGGGCGGGCCTTGGCTTCGGGGGCCGGGGTGGCCGGCGCGGCGATGCCGCCGGCCGAGCCTGCCTTGCCGTCCCCGATCCGCCGGGCGAGGGTGCGGAACTCCATCTTCTCGAGGAAGGCCTGCAGTTCGGCGGGATCGGGATCGTCGACCGCCAGCGCGTCGATGGGCTCGGGCAGCGGGGTGTCGCAGTCGAGCTGCACCAGCTGGCGGGAGAGCCGGATCTGGTCGGCAAACTCGATCAGCGTCTGGCGGCGCTTCTCCTGCTTGATCTCGCCGGCGCGGGCCAGAAGCGTGTCGAGGTCGCCGTATTCGTTGATCAGGGCGGAGGCGGTCTTGATGCCGATGCCGGGCGCCCCGGGCACGTTGTCGACCGAATCGCCGCAAAGCGCCTGCACATCGACGACCTTGTCCGGCGTAACGCCGAACTTCTCGGCGACCTGTTCAATTCCGATCCTCACGTTCTTCATGGTGTCGAGCATGAAGACGCGCTCGCCGACCAGCTGCATCAGGTCCTTGTCGGACGAGACGATCACCACCTCGCCGCCCATGTCGCGCACCTTGCAGGCATAGGCGGCGATCACATCGTCGGCCTCGTAGCCGGGCAGTTCCAGGCAGGGGACGCCAAAGGCTTTGGTGGCTTCCCGCACCAGCGGGAACTGCGGGACCAGGTCCTCGGGCGGCGGCGGGCGGTGGGCCTTGTACTTGTCGTAGAGCTTGTTCCGGAACGTCTGCTCGGAATGGTCGAACACCACGGCCAGGTGGGTCGGCGCCTCGGCGGACGTCTTCATGTCCACCAGCAGCTTCCAGATCATGTTGCAGAAGCCCGAGACCGCGCCCACCGGCAGGCCATCGGTCTTGCGGGTCAGGGGCGGCAAGGCGTGGAAGGCGCGGAAGATGAAGCCCGAGCCGTCCACCAGGTAGAGCCGGATCGCCGGGCCGTCCTGGGTGTTCGGCCGGTCGACGTCGGGAAGGGGCGGGGCGGCGGCGTCGAGCGTGTCGGTCATGGCCCCAAGATAGGGCCCCGCGCGCCGCAGGTCATCTGCCGCGCGGGGCCGATCTGTGCGTCGCCTGTCGCGCGGCGCGTCGGTCAGCTGCCCTGGCTGAACCGTCCCTGCAGGTTCGGGGCGCCGTCGCCGGCGCGGGACAGGGCGTCCGCGTCGCCGTCGCGCAGGAAGCCCTCCACCGCGCGGCCCATAGCGGCGTAGGCGACGCGGAAGGGGCTGATCGCAGAGCTCAAGCGGCGGACGCCCAGAGCCTTCAGCTCGGCTGCGGCCGGCACGCCCGTCCGGCCCATGACATTCAGCGGCCTCGGGATCGCGGCCGCCAGCCGGCCGATCAGCGTCGGATCGGCGGGGCCGGGAACGAAGATCCCGTCCGCGCCCGCCTCCGCGTAGAGCGCCGCGCGCTTCACCGACTCCTCATAAGCCGCCTCGCCCTCGGCCAGCCCGCGGAGGTAGACGTCGGTGCGGGCGTTGATGAACAGGGAGGCGCCCTGCCGCTGGGCCTGCGCGCGCACGGCGGCGATCTTGCGGGCGTGCAGGGCCGGGTCGCGGCCGCCGTCCTCGATATTGATCCCCACGGCGCCGGCCTCGATCACGCGGGCGATGTTGGCCGACAGCGCGTCCAGGTCGTCCGTGAAGCCGCCCTCGATGTCGGCGGTCAGGGGAACCTCGCCCGCCGCCTTTGCCGCCGCGGCGATCGTCGCCACGACCAGGTCCATCGGCAGGACGTCGCCGTCCGGATAGCCGTGCGCCCAGGCCACCGCCGCGGACGATGTGGCCACGGCCTTGGCCCCGGCGTCGGCCATGACCGCCGCGCTGGCGGCGTCCCAGGCGTTGGGCAGGACCAGCACGTCGGGCCCCTCGTGCAGCTTGCGGAAGCGTTCGGCCTTGGCGGTCTGGTTCATGGGGTCCCCTTTGACTGATCTCGATCCCAGGACGGCGATATGGGGTGGGCCGTGACATGCCGCTGGCGGAATCCGGACATGGACGGATGACGGCGTGGCCCTTCGCCCTGGCCGGCGAAACCCGCTAAGAGCCGCGAGTGACCTCGACGGCCCTCACACGCCTGGCCCTGACCGACTTCCGGTCCTACGCGACGGCCGAGCTCGTGCTGGACGGGCGGCCCGTGTGGCTGGCGGGGCCGAACGGCGCCGGCAAGACCAACCTCCTGGAGGCGGTCAGCTTCCTGATCCCCGGCCGCGGCCTGCGCGGCTCCAGCCTGGCCGAGGTTGGCCGGCGGATGCCGGGCGAGGCCGTAGGCCGCGCCTGGGCCGTGTCGGTGACGCTTCGGGCCGATGGGGAAGAGACGCGCCTCGGCACCGGGGTCGAACAGGCCGGCGCTTCGCGGCGTATCGTGCGGGTGGAGGGCGAGCCCGCGCCGCCGGGCCGCCTGGCCGAGCACGTGCGCCAGGTCTGGCTCACCCCGGCCCAGGACCGCCTGTTCCTGGAAGGCGCCGCCGACCGCCGCCGCTTCTTCGACCGTCTCGTGTTCGCCGCGGAGCCCGCCCACGCCGCCCACGTCCAGGCCTACGAGAAGGCGATGCGCGAGCGGATGCGCCTCTTGACCGACGGGCCGCCGGACGCCGCCTGGCTCGACGCGCTCGAGGCGCGCCTGGCCGAGGCCGGGACGCTGATGGCCGAGGCCCGCGCCCGCACCCTCTCCGCCCTGGCCGCCGAGATCGCCACCCGCGGCGAGCGGCCCTTCCCGCAGGCGCGCCTCGCCCTCACGGGGGAGTGGGAGCAGCTGGCGGGCGAGGGCGCCGCGTTCGCCGACATCGAGGCCCGGCTGGCCCGCGCGCTGGCCGCCGCGCGCGGGCGGGACGCCGCCGCCGGCCGCGCGCTCACCGGCCCGCACCGGGGTGACCTGTCGGTGATCCACGCCGAAAAGGACCGCGCCGCCGCCGAATGCTCCACGGGCGAGCAGAAGGCTTTGATCCTGAATCTCGTCCTGGCCCAGGCCGCCCGCCTCGCCCGCGCGCAGGCCCCGTCGCCGATCCTGCTGCTGGACGAAGTGGCCGCCCACCTCGACGCCCGCCGCCGCGCCGCCCTCTTCGACGAGATCGAGGCCCTCGGTCTGCAGGCCTTCCTCACCGGCACCGACGAGATGTTGTTCGAGGGCCTGAGCGGTCGGGCTCAGGGGTTCAAGGTGGATGCCGGCGGGCTCTCCGGGCGCGGCTGATTGAAGGTAGGAGCCGTGCAGTCGCGAGACTTGCAGAAGGCATCTCGCGCCGCAGCGGAGACCTCCTCAGCGATGTGCGCGACCCGGGCTTGAGCGTCTTCCTCTCCGGCAGCCCGAACGCGCTCGATCGCCGGCCCGACACTCTCTTCGAACCGAAGGATCTTCTGGAGATCCACCTCATCATATCGCTCGGCGACGAAGGCCGCCCGGGCAGAGATCATCGTCTCGATGTTGGCATCGCTCGCCATGAGCAGCGCGGTTTCCATTTCTTGTCTCAGCGCAGGGTCCAACGGCTTCAGAATAGTCGCCAGACTACTCCTGTTTGCCGCGTCCCTGCTCGGCTTGGCGCGTTGGGCCTGAAATTCGAGGATCCGGCGCGCCAGCATCAGGCGCGCGGACGGATTGGCTGCTGCCGCCACCGGTTCTGTCTCGGCGTCGTCCAGCGCAAAGAAATGCTCACGGATCGCCACACGCTTGCCGACATAGTCCGGGAGCGATTGGGCCGAGATTCGATATCGCTCCGCCAGCCCGCGCGCGGCCGCCTCGACGCCTAGCCCGCGGGGGCTCTCATAAACCAGCTCGCACTCTTCGGGAGCACCTTGGAGCCCCACCGTGCAGTCGAGCCGCGACCATCCAGCAATTCCGAAGAGAAAGCTAACCGGCCATGCCGCCAGGGTGTCGGTCAGCGTCGGCCGTTGCGACCATGGCGCACCGGAAAGGATTGGATCGGAGCTGGCAGTTTGTGGAGACATGGGGGCCGGTTCCGCGGCGCTTGAGCAATCGCGGGATTGGCACAGCAAACGGTGAGCCTCGGTCCGAAATCGCTCTTGGTCGTTCTGGCCGAGGCGCTTGAGCTCGGCGCTTTGGCCTGAATTCCCTGCCAACCATCGTCGCCCGACATCGCTCTCGGCGAAGGTCACGAACTCGGCCAACTCCGCCGGGCTCAGTCGAGCTGCAATGGCCGCGCCCAGCGCCTGTTGCAGATCGACAGTCTTCGCCCGGGCCGCCATCAGCAGAGCCTCGCCGGCTTCGGCGCCGACCTCACGAGGGACGCCGAAACGGCCCGCGGCGAGCTTCTTCGCTTCACGTTCATAGTGCGCGAGAAAGCCCGGAGCCGGATCGATCCCCTTCGCAAGCCTTGCCGCCAAGGCCTTGGTTTCGGCCGGGAGCGTCGGGGTGGGGGGCGCTGGCGGCAATGCGGGAAGTCGAAAATTGATCGGGATGCGGACGTCGCCATGAGGGGTCCGCCCTGACATGCCGATGCCGGGTCGCATCTGGAAGCTGCCGGACATGCGCAATGCAGCGGCGCGGAACCCTAGTCCTTTCGGCGCCTCTTCGGGCACAGAGCAGGATGAAAGGGCGCCGGTTGCGGTGACGTCGCACGAGAGCACGGCCCGCCCCTCTATCCCCAGCGCCATAGGAACCGGTGGATAGTGCCTGCTGATCTCGGCGGCATCCGGACGGCGCGCCCAGTCGGGCTCCAGTGAAAACTGGGCCAAGGCCGGCTCGCCAACCAGGGCGAAGGCAACCGTGCACGCGCTGAGCGCCCGGCCTCTGGTTCTGATGCGTGTGCTGGGCCCCGCCCGCTCCGGAATGCGTCCTCGAAACACGTGCAGAATCAGCCCCAGACCCTATATAGAAAACCTGACATCAGGCTCCGCGCGAAGCGCGCGGAACCACCATAGGGCGCCACGGCCACCCGGCCCAACCCTCGCGGGAACGCAGCGCCTCAGCTGGACGCAAGATGAGCGAAGAGAACGAGACGAACGGCCAGGCCGAATACGGCGCGGAATCGATCAAGGTGCTGAAGGGCCTGGACGCGGTGCGCAAGCGTCCGGGCATGTACATCGGCGACACCGACGACGGTTCGGGCCTGCACCACATGGTCTACGAGGTGGTGGACAACGCCATCGACGAAACCCTGGCCGGCTGGGCCACGCGGGTCGAGGTGATCCTGAACGCCGACGGTTCGGTGACCGTCACCGACGACGGCCGCGGCATCCCGGTGGACATCCACGAGGGCGAGGGCGTTTCGGCGGCCGAGGTCATCATGACCCAGCTGCACGCGGGCGGTAAGTTCGACCAGAACAGCTACAAGGTCTCGGGCGGCCTACACGGCGTGGGCGTCTCGGTGGTGAACGCCCTGTCCGAGTTCCTGAAGCTGAAGATCTATCGCGGCGGCAAGAGCTACGAGATGGAGTTCCGGCACGGGGATTCCGTGGCGCCGCTGAAGGAGACCGGCGACGCGCCGATGCGCGAGAACGGCCTGCCCCTGTCAGGCACCGAGGTCACGTTCTTCCCCTCGGCCCAGACCTTCGCCTTCATCGAGTTCGACCGGAAGACGCTGGAGCATCGCCTGCGGGAGCTGGCGTTCCTGAACTCGGGCGTGACCATCTGGCTGAAGGACTTCCGCGAGGCCGAGCCCTTCGAGGAGGTCATGCACTACGAGGGCGGCATCGAGGCGTTCGTGCGCCACCTCGACAAGGCCAAGACCCCGCTGATGAAGACGCCCATCGTGGTGCGGGGCAAGAAGGAGAACGTGGAGCTGGACCTGTCGCTCTGGTGGAACGACGGCTACCACGAGAACGTCCTCTGCTTCACGAACAACATCCCTCAGCGCGACGGCGGCACCCACCTGGCGGCCTTCCGCTCGGCGCTGACGCGGATCATCACCGGCTATGCCGAGAGCTCAGGGACAACGAAGCGCGAGAAGGTCTCGGTCAGCGGCGAGGACGCGCGAGAGGGCCTGACCTGCGTGCTGTCGGTCAAGGTTCCGGACCCCAAGTTCTCATCCCAGACCAAGGACAAGCTGGTCAGTTCCGAAGTCCGCCCGGCGGTGGAAAACCTCGTAACCGAGGGCCTCTCGACCTGGTTCGAGGAGCATCCGAACGAAGCGAAGATGATCGTCCAGAAGATCGCGGAAGCCGCCGCCGCCCGCGAGGCGGCGCGCAAGGCTCGTGAACTGACCCGGCGCAAGTCGGCGCTCGACATCACCTCCCTGCCCGGCAAGCTCGCCGACTGCGCCGAGAAGGATCCGGCCAAGTCCGAGATCTTCCTGGTGGAGGGCGACTCGGCCGGCGGCTCGGCCAAGCAGGCCCGCAACCGCGACAACCAGGCCATCCTGCCCCTTCGCGGCAAGATCCTGAACGTGGAGCGCGCCCGGTTCGACAAGATGCTGTCGTCGGAACAGGTCGGCACCCTCATCACCGCCCTGGGCGCCGGGATCGGCCGCGACGACTTCGACATCGAGAAGCTGCGCTACCACAAGATCGTCATCATGACGGACGCCGACGTCGACGGCGCCCACATCCGCACCCTGCTGCTCACCTTCTTCTACCGGCAGATGCCGGAGGTGATCGAGCGCGGCTATCTCTATATCGCCCAGCCGCCGCTCTATAAGGCGGCCAAGGGCAAGTCGGTCCGCTACCTGAAGGACGACGCCGAGCTCGAGATCTACCTCATCGACGAGGGCGTCGACGGCGCGACCCTGGACCTGCCCAGCGGCGAGCGCCTGACCGGCGCCGATCTCCTGGCGCTGGTGCAGACCGCTCGCGGGGCCAAGGCCAATATCGAGCGCCTTGCCGCCCGCGCCCCGGCCTTCGCCATCGAACAGGCGGCCATGGCGGGCCTCCTGGCCGAGGGTGGCGATCCCGCCGCGGCCGCCGCGCGCCTCAACCTCTACGCCGAGGAGGGCGACGGGCCCTGGTCGGGCGAAAAGGCCGCCACCGGCGGCTTCGCGTTCAGCCGGGTGAAGCGCGGTGTGTCCGAGCGCGTGGTGCTGGACGAGCTCCTGCTGCATGCTGCCGACGCCCGCCGCCTCGCCGAACGGTCCAAGGACCTGGCCCAGGTGTTCTCGGGCGTGGCCACCTTCACCCGCAAGGACCGCACGGCCAAGGTGCGCGGCCCCCTCGACCTGGTCGCCGCCGTCATGGACAACGGCCGCCGGGGCCTCTCCATCCAGCGCTACAAGGGCCTGGGCGAGATGAACGCCGAGCAGCTGTGGGAAACCACCCTGGACGTCGAGGCCCGCACCCTGCTGCAGGTCCGCGTGAACCACGCCGACGACGCCGACGACATGTTCACCCGCCTCATGGGCGACCTGGTCGAACCCCGCCGCGAGTTCATCCAGGAAAACGCGCTGGACGCCGAAGTCGACGTCTGACGCGAGGCGGGCCGACGCCCGCATCGGCCGGGGAATTCGTCTAGAACGAGGCGAACAGGGTCATGCCGACGGTGGCGGGCCGTTGTGGCGTGATCTGGCGCGCCTGCGGCGCGGTGAACGGGTTGCCGAACGAGAAGGTGTCCCGGAACGAGTCGAGAGCATTGGTGACGAACACCTGCGCGCCGCGGCCATCGCGGCTGATCTCGCCCAGCACCCGCGTCTGCGTGAAACCCCCGGTGCGGGGGAGGCGGGCGTCGAATGACACGCGCGACAGGCCCACGTAGATGGCCTGGCCGACGAGCCGCATGGTCCAGTCGCCGAAAACCGGGCGCTCGTAGCTGATGAGGGCGCCTCCGGAAATCGGGGGCGAGCCGGGGAGGCTCTTGGCGAGGACGGGTGTGAACTCGAGGTTGGCCTTGGTCGTCCGGGTGCGCGACACCCGCCCGTTCAGCTGGGCGAGGAATCCGTTGTCGGTCCGGAACGCGACCTCGGCCTCCAGCCCCAGCACGTGCGCATCGCCGGCGTTGGTCGTGTAGGGGATGCCCGATTCCTGGAACTGGTCCGTCTGGATGCCCTTCCAGACGTCGTAGTAGAGCGCCGAACTCAGCGACAGCCGGTTCTCGAAACGCTCCAGCTTCAGGCCCAGTTCGTAGTTGCGCAGCCGGTCCGACGAGAAGGTCTCCCGCGCCTTCGGCGGCGGTTCCGCCCCGCCGGTGTTGACGCCGCCTGGGCGGAAACCTTCGGAGATGACGACGTAGACGAGATCGCCGTTCCCGAATTGGCGTTGCAGCGAAATCTTCGGGGAGATGCCCGTGTAGTGGTTGCGGCTCTCCTGGCTGCGGGGATCGAAGCGTTCGGCCGCCACGTCCGAGCGGATCCGCCGTTCGATGTCGTACAGGCGCCCGCCGAGCGCCAGCATCCAGCCTGGGGCGGGTTCGTAGGATATCTCGGCATAGCCGGCGATCTCGCGGATCGTCTCGTGCCGTCGTTCGGAATAGACGGACTGGTTGGGCTCGCCGGGGTTCTGGGCCAGGAGTTCGCTGGGGGACCGCAGCCGCGCCTCCGAAGCGTAGAGTCCCGCCAGCCATTTCAGCTTCGAGGCGCCACGGGACGTCAGCACGATGTCCTGCACCAGCATCCTGGTGCGCGTACGCTCGGAATAGGCCAGCGTCTCGGCGTCGTCCGTGTAGGTCTCCTGCACGGGCGTGGCGTCGAACAGGCTGCCGTAGGCGTGCCGCACGAAGCCGGTGGAGGACGTCAACTCCGCGCCGCCCCACGAGTACCGGGCCGTCCCTGTGACCAGCTCGATGTCGTTCTCGTGCGGCTCGGGGATCAGAACCGCCCGTTTCCGCCCGATCCCCCGGATCGTGTAGTGCGTGTCCTCCGAGCGCAGCCGCTGGGCGGCGCCCGTCACGGTGATCGACAGGGCCTCCCGCGGTTGCGCCAGCAGCGTCAGCCGGCCCCCCTGGCGCTCGGTGCGATCGACGTTGCTGCGGTTCTGGACGATGTCGTCGAGGTAACCGCCCTGCACTTCGTTGTAGGCCGACAGGCGCAGGCCCGCCGTATCCCCCGCGATCGGGACGTTGACGTAGGCCTCGACGGCGCCGCTGGGCCCGCCGCCCTTGGTGGTCGCGCCGGTGACCCGCGCCTCTGCCGACCATTGGCCGAGGTCCGGTTTGCGGGTGACGATCCGGTAGACGCCGGACAAGGCTCCGGCGCCATACAGTGCGCCCTGCGGCCCTCGCGCCACCTCGACGCGCTCGACGTCGACCAGCCGGAGGTTGGGGTCGGGCGCGTTGTAGTTCACCGGGAGGTCGTCGAGGTAGGTCGCCACCGTCGAACGGGCTCGCCCCGTGAACACGCCGTCCGAGAGGCCGCGCAGCAGCAGCTTGTTCCGGCCCGGCCCGAGATTGGTGGTCAGCACCCCCGCCATCTGGGCCGCCGCGTCGCTGGGATCGCTGGCCCCGGTCTCGTGCAGGCGGCGCCGGTGAATGGCCGTGATGCCCACGGCCAGCTCCCGCGAATCGCGAACCCGCTTGGTCGCGGTCACCAGCAGCTCACCCACGATGACCGGCCGCGCCGGCGGCGGCGTCTGCGCAACCTCGGCCTGACGTGCGGGCGATATCTCCACCGCGCCGGCAGCGACCATTCTCCAGTCGCAGGGCGCGCCGGCCAGCAGCCGCGAAAGCGCTTCCTCTACGGTCATAGCGCCGGCCACCGGGCTGCGCGAGACGCCCGGGCAGGCGGCTGCCCCGATCAGGGTGACGTTCGCCTGCTGAGCCAGGTCGAGCAGCGCTTCGGGATACGGCTGCGGCTGGATGTGGAAGCGCACGCGCGTCGACGCGGCTGCGGCAGGGTCGCCGCCGCCCAGCGCCATCGCGACGAACGCAATGGCGGCTCCCAACTCCCGACGCCCGTGGATAATCTGCTCCGCCTCAGTCCGGATCGTCCGATAGGGTCGGCTTCGGCGCTTTCCGAAGCAGCACCAGCCCCCCTCGGAAAGTACCGATCTTACCGGGGGCATCAAGGACAGACGCGTGGCGATGGCGGCGTGGCGGCCAGCACGACGGCGCCGGTCGGCGGCTGTCGGGCGAGCGCCGGATCGGTCATCGCGATCCGTTCCGCGGACCAGGGGGGTGGACAAGGCGTCCCGCGGGTCTTTGCATCGGTCTGAAGCTAGCGACGAGAGCGTTCAAACCTGAAGTTCTCGCAGATGGCGAAGACACGCACGGGAGGCTCGGATGGTGAAGGCTGATAACCGATCGGGATCGGCGGACGGCGAGCCGGTGCTCCTCTCCGGGGGCAATCCGCAGATCCCCAAGGGCTATGGGGACGAACCCGTCCAGCGCTACATCGCCGCCATGCCGGGATGGAAGCGCCGCGTCGGGGAACGGCTCGACGCGCTGATCGTCGGCGCCGTTCCCGGCGTGCAGAAGGCGGTGAAGTGGAACTCCCCCTTCTATGGCGTGGAGAAGGACGCCTGGTTCCTGAGCTTCCACTGCTTCACCAAGTACGTGAAGGTCACCTTCTTCCGGGGCGCCTCGCTCGATCCGCGGCCACCCGGAGCATCCAAGCACGAGCAGGTCCGATATCTCGACATCCGTGAGGATGACGCCATCGACGAAGCGCAGTTCACCGACTGGCTGAAACAGGCGAGCCGCCTCCCCGGCGAACGGATGTGAGCGATTCGGCTCCCTATCCCTCAGCCAGCTGGTCGAGCATCCAGGACAGTCCGGCGTCGGCGAGGGCGGGGAGGGGAACCGTTGCGTTGAGGCGGAAGCGGCCGAGCGGCAGAGGCGGCTCCAGGCCGACCACGCCGAACCTTGGTCCGTATGTCGCCGCAAAACGCCGCGGTAAGGCGCACACCATGTCGGACTCGGCCACCAGGGTCAGGGCGAACATGAAATTCGGCGCGGTGAGCGCGATCCGCCGCGCGCGGCCCTCGCGCGCCAGGACGACGTCGACGAAACCGTAGGGGTCGCCTGTGGCGGACACCACCAGATGCGGTAGGGCGCAATAGGCGTCGAGGTCGAGCCGGTCTGCGGCCGGGTGTCCCATGCGTACGGCGGCGACGAAATCCTCCTCGAAGACGGCTTGCCGGTGGAAGCGCACGGGGATGTCGTCGAGGGGGATGACGGCAATGTCGAGGGTCCGCGCTTCCAGCTCGTCGAAGGCGCCGCGCCAGGCGCGGACCGGGTTCGTCTCGCCTTCGAGCGGCAGCAACTGCCGTACGCCGAGATCGATGTGCGGGGCGGTGGACCTCAGCCGCGTGAGCAGAGGCGGTACGATGACCGCCGACACGCCGTCCGGGGCGCCCACGACGAAGCGGCGGCGGGAGCTCGCAGGATCGAACGGCGCGACGCTGGCCAGAACTCCGCGCGCACCCGCCAGGACCCCGGCGATGGGCTCCGCCAGCTGAACCGCGCGATCCGTGGGCGTGACGCCCCTGGGGGTCCGAATGAAGAGAGGATCGCCCAGCAACCGGCGCAGCCGGCCGAGGCCGTGACTGACCGCCGAGGGCGAAAGGCTCAGTCGCTGCGCCGCGCGACCGACGTGGCGTTCCTCCAGCACCGCTTCGAACAGCACAAGCAGGTTGAGGTCCGCTCGGGATAGATCAATTTCATGCAGCATGTCGCTGCAGTCATATCATTGGATTCAGCAATGCGCTTCATGGCCATTCCTTCGTCATCGCAAGACGGAGCAAGACCATGTCCATATCCCGGCGCGCAGTGTGCGCAGGCGGTCTAGCGGCTGCGCCAGCCGCTATCGCGGCGGAGCCGACCCTCTCAGATCTCGTCAGGATGTCCGAAAGTGCGAACGACGCGCTGATGCGGGGCGACATCGACCGCTACCGGGCGCTCCTGCGCCTGGACGAGGATTTCGTGCTGATGTCGCCCTTTGGCGGTGAGCCCTCACGCCGCCCTGCGAACGAGGCGGCCTGGGCGTCGCTCGGTGCGTTGTTCGCGAACGGGTCGCTCACGCAGCAGCTCGTCCACGCGTGGAAAGGGGCCGATATGGCGACGCTGGCCGTGATCGAGCGCGCCCGCGTGGAGGTCGGGGGACTGCCGGCGCAGGACTGGGCCCTGCGGGTGACGCTGGTCTACCGCCGCTCCGCGGAGGGATGGGCGCTGGTTCACCGTCATGCGGATCCGCTGGCCCACGGCATCAGCCTGCGCCAGGCGGCGGCGCTTGGACGGGGCGCGACGCCATGATGGCCGACCAATGGATTCTGAGCGGGTGGGTGGCCCTGGTGTTCTGGGTCTTGGGGCAGATCTGGTTTTGCCAGATCGTCATCTACCCCCTCTTCGCCAAGGTCGGCGAGGCCGAGTATGTCGCCTATCACCGCTTCTATTCCCGCCGCATTCCGTTGCCGGTCATCCTGCCGGGCTTTGCGAGTTTCCTGGCCCCCATCCCGTTGGCGTTATGGGGTCCGCCCGTCGCCGCGTGGATGAGCGCCGCGAACATCGCCGCCGGCGCCGTCGGGCTGGCGGTGACGGTGCTCCTGGCCATACCGCGTCACAACCGAATGGAACGGACCGGGCGCGACGCGGCGGTCATCGCTGAACTGGTTCGCTTCAACTGGCCGCGCACCCTATCCATCACGGCTCAGGCCGGGATCACGCTGGGCATGCTTTCGCAGGCGAGCGGGTGACGATGGTCTGCGTGGCTGCTTTTATCTCGACGGCGGGGCGCCGCTTTCCGTCACCGCCACCCGGCGAACCGCCGCGCCGCGCTCGTACCAGCCCCGGCTGCGGTTCACGATCGCCACTACGGTCAGCATGACCGGCACCTCCACCAGCACGCCCACCACCGTGGCCAGGGCCGCGCCCGACGAGAAGCCGAAGAGGCTGATGGCGGCGGCGACGGCGAGCTCGAAGAAGTTGCTGGCGCCGATCAGGGCGGATGGGCCGGCGACGCAATGCGCCTCGCCGGTGGCCCGGTTCAGCAGGTAGGCAAGGCCCGCGTTGAGATAGACTTGGATCAGGATGGGCACGGCCAGCATGGCGATGATCGCCGGCTGCGAGAGGATCTGTTCGCCCTGGAAGCCGAACAGCAGGACCAGCGTCGCGAGCAGGGCCGTGAGCGAGACGGGGCCGATCCGCGCCAGGACCCGCTGCAGCTCCGCCTCCCCGCCGCGGCGCAGCAGGGCCTTGCGCAGGAGCTGGGCCAGGACGACCGGGACGACGATGTAGAGTCCCACCGACAGCAGCAGCGTCTCCCAGGGGACGGTGATCGCCGAGAGGCCGAGCAGCAGGCCGACGATCGGCGCGAAGGCCACGATCATGATGGCGTCGTTCACCGCCACCTGGCTGAGCGTGAAATTGGGTTCGCCCCGGGTCAGGTTGCTCCAAACGAACACCATGGCGGTGCACGGCGCGGCGGCCAGCAGGATCAGTCCGGCGACATAGCTGTCGATCTGGTCTGCCGGCAGGTAGGGACGGAACAGCCAGCCGATGAAGATGGCGCCCAGGGCGGCCATGGAGAACGGCTTCACCGCCCAGTTGACGAACAGGGTGACGCCGATGCCGCGCCAGTGCCGGCTCACCGCGCGCATGGCGCCGAAGTCGACCTTCATCAGCATCGGCACGATCATCAGCCAGATCAGCCCCGCAACCGGCAGGTTCACCCGGGCGACCTCGGCCGCGCCGATGGCCTGGAAGGCGGCGGGGAAGAGATGGCCGAGCCCGACGCCGGTCACGATGCAGAGGCCCACCCAGACAGTGAGGAACCGCTCGAAGCGCGACATGGGCCGGGGCGCGTCTTGGCTGCTCACTGGGCGGCCTCGCAGCGCTGGCCGGCGATCGAGGCGAGGGGCGCGCAGATCTCCGGCGCTCCGCCGCAGCAGTCTTCCATCAGGAAGGCCAGCAGCTCGCGCATGGCGTCGTAGTTCGCTGTGTAGATGATCGAGCGACCGTCCCGTCGCGACGCGATCAGGCCCGCGTGGCTCAGGATGTTGAGGTTCGCGGAAAGGGAGCTAGGCGGCGATCCCAGCGCCCGCGCGATCTCGCCGGCGGCCAGGCCCTCGGGGCCGCGTTGGACCAGCAATCGGAACACGGCGAGCCGGCCATCGTGGGCCAGGGCGGACAGGCGGGGGACGGCGGATTTCACTTCCATGATTCCATCATAGCAGAATTATCGAAAGAAACGGCTTGACAGTCCGTAGGCATGATATACTTCGAAGAAACCAGAAATGTAGTTCTTTGGAGACGTCCCATGAAGCGCATGCACCTCCACGTGAGCGTTCCCGACCTCGCCCAGTCGATGCAGTTCTACGAAACCCTGTTCGGCGCGCCGCCGACGGTGGTGAAGGACGACTACGCCAAGTGGCAGCTCGACGATCCGCTGGCGAATTTCGCCATCTCCGCGCGCGGGGCGGCGGTCGGCGTCGACCACGTCGGCATCCAGACGGAGACGGCGGAAGAACTGGCCGCGCTGGCCGGCCGCTTGAAGGCGGCGGGCGCCGAGACGTTCGACCAGACCGCCACGGCCTGCTGCTATGCCCGGTCGGACAAGAGCTGGGTCAACGACCCGGCCGGCGTCCGCTGGGAGACGTTCTACACCTTCGGCGAGGCGACCACCTACGGCGAGGATCCGGAACTGCTCGCCGCCGCGCCCGCGGCGGACGCATCGGCCACGGCCTGCTGCGGCGCGGCTCCGAAGACCGAGGCGCCGGCCTGCTGCTGACGCGGCGGGCTCGATTGACCGGCCGGCCAGGCGGGACCTACACGGACAGTATGTCGGTCCTTCCTGAACGCGACGCCGTCGCCGGGCTCGCCGCCCTGGGCAGCCCGACACGGCTGCGCCTGTTCCGGCTGCTGGTGCGGGCCGGCGAGCCGGGGGCCAAGGTTACCGACCTTGTCCGGCTGATGGCGACGCCCGCCTCGACCCTGTCGCATCACCTCCTGGCCCTCACCCGCGCCGGCCTTGTGCGCCAGGAGCGCCGGGGGCGGGAGGTGATCTGCACGGCCGACTACGCCCGGGTGGCCGCCCTCGCGGCATACCTCACCGACTCCTGCTGTGTGGGCTTGGACGGCGCGGACCCGAAGGACTGAGGGCGCGGGGCGCGCTCTCTCCTTGGGAGCAGAGGGCCGCGGGTTCAGGGTGCGGCCCGGAGGATTCCCATGCGCAACCTGCTCGCCGCCACGCTTTTCCTTGCAGCCCTTGCCGCTGGCCCCGCCACTGCCGCGCCGCCCGCCGTCATCGTCGACGAGACCAAGGTGGTGCGGCAGGAGCCGCCGCCGCACGGCGCGATCGGGATGAGCACCGCCTACCGGATCAGCGACGCCGTGCCGAACCGGACCATGGAGTTCCGCAAGCGCGTGCTGCACGTGGGGGCGGCCATCGGCCCGCACCCGATCGCCCACGACGAGGTCTACTACGTGCTGGCCGGCGAAGGCGAAGTCGTCTCCGACGGCGTGAAGGCGCGGCTGACCCCGGGTATGGCGGCCTACCTCTACACGGGCGCGGTGGTGGGCATCCGTCAGACCGGCGCCGACGAGCTCGCGC
The DNA here is from genome assembly GCF_001824475.1 of Phenylobacterium sp. RIFCSPHIGHO2_01_FULL_69_31. GTDB lineage: Bacteria > Pseudomonadota > Alphaproteobacteria > Caulobacterales > Caulobacteraceae > Phenylobacterium. The sequence continues at coordinate 368,782 of NZ_MHXN01000014.1, forward strand.
TGATCATATCGTACCCGGTGGTGAAGCCCTGAGGTTCGCACAACACTGTTGCGTCGCGATCACGCTGCGCGACAGAATTGTGACATACCGGCCGAGACCGCACGCGCGAGCGCCCGGCGTGGTGTAGCTAGGGCCTCGGAAGGCGAGCTCCCAGTCGCCTGAAGAACCAGAGGTCCTCTCATGAAGACGCCCGCGTCGCTGCGCGCCCTGTTGGCTGCCAGCGCCTCCGTCACTGTGTTTGCGTTGACGTCCCCGGCCATGGCGGCTCAGGCCGACACCGAAGTGGGCGAGGTGCTGGTCACCGCCCAGAAGAAATCCGAGAACATCAACGACGTACCGCTGGCGGTGACCGCGGTGAGCGGCGAGAAGCTGGACGCGATCCGCTCCTCCGGCGGCGACATCCGGGTCTTCTCGGCCCGCGTCCCCAGCCTGACCATGGAGTCCAGCTTCGGCCGGACCTTCCCGCGCCCCTACATCCGCGGCCTGGGCAATACCGACTTCGACCTGAACGCCAGCCAGCCGGTCTCCTTCGTCTATGACGAGGTCGTGCTCGAGACCCCGGTGCTGAAGGGCTTCCCGCTGTTCGACATCGACCAGGTCGAAGTGCTGAAGGGCCCGCAAGGCACCCTGTTCGGCCGCAACACGCCTGCCGGCGTGCTGAAGTTCGACAGCGCCAAGCCGACCCAGACCTTCGAAGGCTACGCCCAGGCGTCCTACGCCACCCATTCCACGATCAACGCCGAGGGCGCGGCCTCCGGCCCGATCGTCGAGGGGCTGCTGGCCGGCCGCCTGTCGGCCATCTACCAGCACCGCGACAACTGGGTGGACAACACCCTGACCCCCAAGAAGAACGACAGCGAGGGCTACGACCAGTTCGCCATCCGCGGCCAGCTGCTGTTCACCCCGACCGAAGACCTCTCGGCGCTGCTGAACCTGCACTACCAGCACCTGGACGGCACCCCGCGGGTCTTCCGGGCCAACATCATCCAGCCTGGCACCAACAACTTCGTCCCGGGCTTCAAGCGCGACGAGATCAGCCAGGACGCCCAGGGCCGCGCGGTCCAGAAGATCGAGTCCGCCGGCGCCAGCCTGAAGCTGGACTACGACTTCGGCGAGGGCATGCCGACCCTGACCTCGATCACCGCCTATGAGCGGGTCGACGCCTATTCGCGCGGCGACATCGACGGCGGCTTTGGCGCGGTCTTCGCCCCGCCCTCCGGCCCGGGCTTCATCCCGTTCCCGGCGGAAAGCGCGGACGGCATCCCGTTCCACCGCCAGTTCACCCAGGAAGTGCGTCTGGCCGGCCAGAACGGCCCGCTCGGCTACACCGTCGGGGCTTTCTATTTCAATGAAAGCATCAAGATCGACAGCTTCGACTACAACACCCTGGCTGGCGGCGCCCTGCAGGGCTACGCCTATCAGAACCAGAAGAGCGAGAGCTGGGCGCTGTTCGCGAACCTGGACTACGACGTCAGCGAGCGGCTGAACGTCGGCGGCGGCATCCGCTATTCCGACGACAAGAAGGACTTCCTGGCCCAGCGCACGCTGTCGCCGTTCGGCGCCCCGGCCACGGCCATCCTGCGTGCGAACCCGGACACCAGCGAGGTCAGCTTCAATGTCAACGCCACCTATGCGGTGAGCGACGACGTGAACGTCTACGCCCGCGTGGCCCGCGGCTATCGCGCCCCATCGATCCAGGGCCGCCTGGTGTTCGGCGACACGCTGTCGGTCGCCGACAAGGAGACGGTGATGTCGTACGAGGCTGGCGTGAAGGGCACGCTGCCCAACGCCCGCGCCCGCTTCGACGCCGCCGTGTTCTATTACCGCGCGAACGACCTGCAGATCACCGCGGTCGGCGGGGGCGCGAACTTCAACCGCCTGCTCAACGCCGACAAGGCGGTGGGCTACGGCTTCGAGTTCAACGCCGAGGCCGAGCCGGTGGACCGCCTCGTCCTGACGGCGGGCCTCTCGTACAACAACACCGAGATCAAGGATCCGAACCTGTTCACCCAGCCCTGCGGCGGCGGCTGCACGGTGCTGGATCCGGCGGGCCCGATCGCCGGCACGGTGCGCATCGACGGCAACAGCCTGCCGAATGCGCCCAAGTGGATCGCCAACGTGACGGCGGGCTACTCGTGGCCGGTGGGCGAGGGCGAGATCTTCGTCTTCACCGACTGGGCCTACCGCTCCAAGGTCAACTTCTTCCTCTACCAGTCGGCCGAGTTCAGCGACGACAAGCTGCTGGAAGGCGGTCTGCGTCTGGGCTACCGCGCGCCGGGCGAGCGTTGGGAAGTGGCCGCCTTCGGCCGCAACATCACCAACGACAAGTCGCTGGAAGGCGGCATCGACTTCAACAACCTGACCGGCTTCGTGAACGACCCGCGCATCATCGGCGTGGAAGTGAAGACGAAGTTCTAGGCTGAAGTTGCTCCCCCTCCGGGGGAGCTCCCGCAAAGCGGGTGAGGGGGTCTGTCCACATCGTGGCGGACCCCCTCCGTCCCGGCGCTCAGCGCCGAGCCACCTCCCCCGGCGGGGGAGGAATGTTCAATTCAGGCAAACCCGCCCACCACCTCCAGCACCGCCTCGCCGTAGTGCGCGAGCTTGGCCTCGCCGACGCCGTTGAGGCGGGCGAGGGCGGCGCGGGAGCCGGGTTTGGCGGCGGCGATCTCCGCCAGCGTGCGGTCGTGGAAGATGACGTAGGGCGGCACGTGCTGGGCCTTGGCCTCGGAGGCCCGCCAGGCACGCAGGGCCTCGAACAGCGCCTGATCGCCGGCGCCGACCACGGTGGCCTCGCGCCCCTTCCGGCGGCCGCGGGTGGCGGCGCGCGCCTCGGGCCCCTCCGGTTGCTTGCGCATCGCTACCCGCTGTTCCCCGCGGAACACGGCGCGGACGGCCTCGGCGTCGCCCAGGCCCACCAGAGGCCGGCCGTCGTTGGGGTCCTCGCGCAGCAGGCCCTCGAACAGCAGTTGTTCGGTAAGGTCCCGCCACTGGGTCGCCGACAGTTCTTGGCCGATGCCCCAGGTGGAAAGCCCGGCCTCCCAGTCGCTCACGTCCTTGGTCTTGCCTAGCAGGTGATCGACCAGCCGGCCGCGGCCATAGCGCCCCTGCAGCCGGTGGGCGGCCGAAAGGGCCTTCTGCGCCGCCTCGGTGGCGTCGGTGGTCTCCACGGTCCCAAGGCAAAGGTCGCACTGGCCGCAGGGCTCGACCCCCTCCTCGCCGAAATAGCGGCGCACGGCGGCGGCCCGGCACCCGGAGCCGTCCAGCATGGCGTAGAGCTGGCGCACCTTGCGCACCTGGGCCTGCTTGACGGCCTCGTCCACGTCCCGCTCGCCGATGCGGCGCAGCGCCCAGGACAGGTCCGCCGCGCCATAGAGGGTGATGCCCTCCGCCGGGTCGCCATCGCGCCCGGCGCGGCCGACCTCCTGCCAGTAGGCCTCGATGGCGGCCGGCGGGTCGGCGTGGATCACGAAGCGGACGTCGGGCTTGTCCACCCCCATGCCGAACGCGATCGTCGCCACCATCACCGCGGCGTCGGCCTCCAGGAACTCCTCCAGCCGCTGCGCCCGGATCCGCTTGTCGAGGCCGGCGTGATAGGCCAGGGCCGGCACGCCGGCGTCCCGCAGCGCCTGGGCCAGGCTCTCCGTCTTGTCCCGCGATCCGGCATAGACCACACCAGACCGGCCGGGCCGGGCGGTGACCAGCTCGACCACCTTCTTCTCGACGTTGCCCCGCTTGCGCTCGGCCGAGAGGATCAGCTCGGGCCGGGCGAAGCTGGCCACGAACTCGGCCGACCCCTCCAGCCGCAGTTCGGCGCGGATGTCGTCGCGGGTTCGGGCGTCCGCGGTCGCAGTGACGGCCAGGCGCGGCACGGTGGGAAACAGGTCGGCCAGCCGGCCCAGCATCCGGTACTCGGGCCGGAAGTCGTGGCCCCACTGGCTGACGCAGTGCGCCTCGTCGATGGCGATCAGGGCGAGCGGCGTGCGGCTCAGCCGGTCCAGCATCCAGGGCTGCATCAGACCCTCGGGCGAGACATAGAGCAGGTCCAACTCGCCGGCCTCGATCCGCCGCCAGGTCTCGGCTCGCTCGTCCATCTCGATGTTGGAATCGAGCCGCGCGGCGGCCACGCCCGACTGCACCAGCGCCGCGACCTGGTCGGTCATCAGGGCGATGAGCGGCGAGACCACCAGCCCCAGGCCGGGCCGCACGAGGCTGGGGATCTGGTAGCACAGGCTCTTGCCGCCGCCGGTGGGCAGCACGGCCAGGGCGTTTCGGCCCGCCAGCACCTCGGCGATCACGTCGGCCTGCAGGCCGCGGAAGTCGCTGTGGCCGAAGGTCCGCCGCAGGATGTCCCGCGCTGCGTCCAGCGGGGCGATCTCGGCTTCGGCGGCGGCGGGACTCATCGGGCCTATATGCCGCGCACCGCCGGGCCGCGCCATGCGGCGTTCCGGGTTTTCCCCGCTATCCGGCGGCCGACAGCCGGGTCCGCGACTGAATGTCCCGCACCGCCTTCAGCAGGCGCAGCGCGGACTTGTCCGACAGCGTCGCCGGCGTGAACGCCTGCCGCTGCTCCAAGGCGTCGAGGATCGCATCGTCCCCCGGGCTCATCCGCCGGGCGCACATGTTCCAGTCGGCGAACTCCCGGCGCTCGGCCGGACCGGCCGACAGCACCTTCGCCGTATCGTGGCGGGGATCGTCCACGATCCGGCCATAGGTCGTCATCACCGCCTCGGCCGGCCCTTCCAGCGCCTGGATGAACCATCCGTCGTGGATCAGCAGCAGGCCGGTCACGGCGGCCTCGCGATTATTGCGGATCGACGCCTGGATGATGCGCGAGACCTCGTGGTCAAGGTCCGCCTCCGGAACTCGCTGGCGGCTGGCGTAGATCAGGCGGTGCAGGGTGCGGGGGGCGGAAACGGCGGGCATGCGAACTCCGGGCAGGTTCGCCTTAATGCCTAAGATCGTTGAAGGAACGGCTAATCCGAAGCGTCGGGAACCCGACCCCTACTCCGCGGCCAGCCTCACCGGCGCAGCTTGGCCTCCGCGCAGCAGACGGCCCGGCAGGGCGTCGGTGGGCGTGCCGTCGCGATAGGTCACCTGACCGGCGAGGATGGTGGCCGTATAGCCCTCCGCTCTCTGGATCAGTCGCCGACCGCCCGCCGGCAGGTCGTGCGCCACCTCGGGCGCCTTCAGCTTCAGCCGCCCGTAGTCGATGACGTTGAGGTCGGCGCGGTAGCCCGCCTGGATCACGCCGCGGTCGAACAGCCCCACCGTCTCGGCGGTGTCGCGGCATTGGGCCTTGATCATCCGTTCGATGCTGAGCTTCGGCCCTCGCGTTCGGTCGCGGGTCCAGTGGACCAGGTTGGTCGTGGGGAAACTGCCGTCGCAGATCATGCCGACATGGGCCCCACCGTCCGACAGGCCGGGCACGCAGTCGGGGTGCGTCAGCATCTCGTAGGCCGGGTCCAGGTTGCCGTCGGCGTAGTTCAGGAACGGCAGGTACAGCATGCCGCGGCCGTCGTGGCTCAGCATGTGGTCCAGGGCGATCTCGGCGGGATCGCGTCCGGTCCGCTCGGCCATCGCGGCGACGGTCTGGTCGGCCGTGGGCTCGTAGTCCGGGTCCTCGCCCATGAGGAACATGCCCGCCCAGTTGCGCGGCTGGCTGCCGGCGAAGCTTCGCTGGGCCTCGATCTCCTCGCCGAGCAGGCGGGCGCGGAACGACGGGTCGCGGAGGGCGGCGACGCGCTCGGCCAGTGGCCGGCCGGCGATCTCGCGATAGACGGCGTGCTGGCTGAAGGGGTTCAGCGTCAGCTCCAGGCCGAACAGGATGCCCACCGGCCGGCTGGCGACCTGGGCCCGCATCTGCAGGCCGTCCAGGTTTGCGGCCCGCAACCGCTCGAGCAGGAACTGGTAGCTGCGCGGCGCCTTGGGGCTCTGCAGCAGGCTGAACGACAGCGGCCGGCCCGAGGTCTCCACTAGGCGCCGCAGCATCGCCCATTCCGCTTCAGGGTCCTGGAAGTCGGAAACCACCTGCAGCACGCCCCGCCCCGCGGCGGCCATGCCCATGGCGATGCCGGTCAGCTCGTCCTCGCCCGCCGTCAGGGTGGGGGTCGGCTGGCCGTCGGAAGTGCGGTGATTGAGCGTGCGCGAAGTGGCGAAGCCGATGGCGCCCGCCTCCATGGCGCGCTTGGCGATCGCCGCCATGGCGTGGATGTCGGCCTCCGTCGCTGGCTCGCGGTTGGCGCCCCGCTCGCCCATGACGAACACCCGCAGGGCGGCGTGCGGAAGCTGGCTGCCGATGTCCACGTCGAAGGCCCGGCGCGCCAGGCTGTCGAGATACTCCGGATAGCTCTCCCAGTTCCACGGCAGGCCCTGGCTCAGCACGGGAAAGGGGATGTCCTCCACGCCTTCCATCAGCCTGATGAGCCGGTCGTGGTCCTCACCGCGGCAGGGCGCGAAGCCAACGCCGCAATTGCCCATGACGACCGTGGTCACGCCGTGCCAGGAGGAGGGCTGCATCCGCTGGTCCCAGGTGGCCTGGCCGTCGTAATGCGTGTGTATGTCGACGAAGCCGGGGGTGACGAGCTTGCCCCGCGCGTCGATTTCCTCGGCCCCTGCGCCGGCGATGCGGCCCACGGCGGCGATGCGCCCGTCCTTGACCCCGACGTCCGCCTCGATCGGCGGCGCGCCGGTCCCGTCCACGACGGTCCCGCCCCTCACGACGAGATCGAAGGCCTTCTCCATGGGGCGTCTCCCGTACCGTGTTTTGTGGGTACTTGCCCCCCGTGACGCCGGGTCGGTCAAGCGCCGAAGCGGGAACCCGACCTCGGGCGAGGGATTGCTACGCCCGCCCCGGAAGAAATCCGGATGAGGAGACCATGTCCGTCAAAGCCTTCATCGCGCTCGCCGCCCTGGCCGCCGTGGCCGTCGGTTTCGCGCTGCCCGCGCCGCACCAGGCGGAAGCCCAGCAGGTGGCTCAGGTCCAGATGCTCGAGCTGGAAGACTAGCCGCCTTCGCGGGGCAGCTCGGCGGTCTTCGCGGCGCAGCCGCGGAGCGCCTCATCCAGCAACACCACCTCGGCGCTCATGGGATATTTGAGGTCGCTCATGCCGTCCGAGCACTCGCTGGCATAGAGCGTCACTGTCATCTGGCGTCCATCCGGCGTCTTTGCGACCCAGACGGCGCGGCCGTCGGAGATGGCCGCCCCGGGCGCCTCGGCCGTCAGGTCGGGCCGATCCGGCCGGGTCAGCCGAAAAGCCTTGCCGTCGATGCTGAGCGCCCAGAACGGCTCGGTGCCGCGCGCTGTGATGGGCTTGGAGATGTCCATCGTCGTCCCCACCGGGTTGGCGGTCGCCGGAGCGTCCGCAGGCGGCGGCGCGGGTTTGCCCTCCGGGTCCTGCGGCTGGCAGGCGGCAAGGAGGAGGGCGGCGAGGGCGGCAGGCAGCGTCTTCATCTTCGCGATCTTGGCGCAAATCACGCTAGCGTCCATGGCATGGCGCGGCCTTTCGCCTTCTTTGAGTTCTTCGCAGGCGGCGGCATGGCCCGGCTGGGCCTGGGCGCCGGCTGGTCCTGCGCCTTCGCCAACGACTTCGATGCCGTGAAGGCGGCGACCTATCGCGACAACTTCCCCGACGCGGCGGACCACTTCCACGAGGGCGATGTCTGGAAGCTGTCGGCGGACGACCTGCCCGGCTGCCCCGATCTCGCCTGGGCGTCCAGCCCCTGCCAGGACTTCAGCCTCGCCGGCGCCCGCGCGGGCCTTTCGGGCGGGCGTTCCTCGGCGTTCTTCGGCTTCTGGCGGCTGATGGAGGCGCTGGACGACGCCGGCCGCGCGCCCCGGATCATCGTCATCGAAAACGTGGTCGGCCTGCTCACCTCACACGGCGGGGCCGACTTCGCGGCGCTTGGCGCGGCGCTTGGCGCGCGCGGCTATCGCTTCGGGGCGCTGGAGATCGATGCGGCGAGCCTTCTGCCGCAATCCCGGCCGCGGGTTTTCGTGATCGCGGCTCGGGAGGCGCCCGCCGGCCTGACGGGCGACAGTCCTTTTCAGACCCGCGCCGTCCGCGCGGCCCAGGCCGCGCTCCCGGCCGAGGTCGCCGCCAACTGGATCTGGTGGCGCCTCGCCGCGCCGCCCGCGCGCAATACCGACCTGGCGGCGCTCCTGGAGCCCGACGACGCCGTCCCCTGGCATTCGCCCGAGGAAACAGCGCGCCTGATCGACCTCATGGGCCCCCTGCACCGGGCGCGCCTCGCCGCCGCGACCGGGCGTGCGGTGGGCGCGGTCTTCCGCAGGACGCGCATCGAGCATGGCCGCCCGACCCAGCGCGCCGAGGTGCGGTTCGACGGCCTGGCCGGCTGCCTGCGGACCCCGCGGGGCGGGTCCTCGCGCCAGTCCATCGTAGTGGTGGAGGGGGGACGGGTCCGCTCGCGCCTCCTCAGCCCGCGCGAGGCGGCGCGCCTCATGGGCCTGCCGGACGCCTACGTCCTGCCGCGCACAACGACCGGCGCCCTGCACGTGGCCGGGGACGGGGTCGCGGTCCCCGTCGTCCGCTGGCTGGCGGGCGAGCTGCTGGAGCCTTTACTCCGCCCCGCGGCGGTGATGGCGGCCGAGTAAATCTATAGGCGGCCCCACGGCTCGCCGCTTCCAATCCCCATCGGAAGGCTTAGGGTTCGGCGCGAACTTCAAGCCACGAGGTCCACGATGGACGACGCCACTCCCGACAAGGCCTACACCGCCGCCCGCTACAAGCGCTCGGGCCGGGGCCGGATCTACGACTCCGTGCTGGACCTGATCGGCGACACGCCGCTGGTGCGGCTGCCGCACCTGACCGCCGCCCTCAAGCCCAAGGGCGAGGTCGTGGCCAAGCTCGAGTTCTTCAACCCGCTGGCGTCGGTCAAGGACCGCATCGGCGTCTCCATGGTCGAATGGCTGGAGGCGACGGGCAACCTGAAGCCGGGCGGCCGGATCGTGGAGCCCACCTCGGGCAACACCGGCATCGCGCTGGCCTTCGTGGCGGCAGCCAAGGGTTACAAGATCACCCTGGTCATGCCCGAGAGCATGTCGATCGAGCGGCGCAAGATGCTGCTGATCCTGGGCGCCACCCTGGAGCTGACCCCGCCCGAGAAGGGGATGGCCGGCGCCGTGGCCCGGGCCCGGGAGATCGTCGAGGCGACGCCCGGCGCGGTGATGCCGCAGCAGTTCGACAATGCCGCCAACCCGTTGATCCACCGGGTCTCGACCGCCGAGGAAATCTGGAACGACACCGAGGGCCGCGTGGACGCGGTGATCTCGGGCGTGGGCACCGGTGGCACGATCACCGGCGTCGGCCAGGTGCTGAAGGCGCGCAAGCCGTCGCTGAAGATGGTGGCCGTCGAGCCGGCCGCCTCGCCGGTGCTGTCCGGCGGCGCGCCGGCTCCGCACAAGATCCAGGGCATCGGCGCCGGCTTCGTCCCCTCGATTCTGGACCGCGGCGTCATCGACGAGATCATCCAGGTGACCAACGAGGACAGCTTCGCCATGGCGCGGCGGGTCGCCAAGGAAGAGGGCATCCCGGTGGGCATCTCGTCGGGCGCGGCGCTGACCGCCGCCTTCGACCTGGCCAGCCGCGACGAGATGGCCGGCAAGCTGGTCGTCGCCATCATCCCCAGCTTCGCCGAACGCTACATCTCCACCGCCCTGTTCGACGGACTTTGAGCGGCGCCACCGACGTCTACGGCCCCGAGAAGCGCTCGGCGGTCATGCGGCGGGTGAAGGGGCGGAACACCGCCCCCGAGATGGCGGTGCGCCGGGCGCTGACCAAGCTCGGCGCCCGCTACCGCCTCCACCGCAAGGACCTGCCGGGCAACCCCGACATCGTCCTGCCGGGCCGCCGGCTGGCCATCTTCGTCCACGGCTGCTTCTGGCACGGCCACGACTGCGCCCGCGGTTCGCGGGTGCCCAAGCGGAACCGCGAGTACTGGGTCGCCAAGGTCGGCCGCAACGTCGCCCGCGACGAAAGGGGCCGCGAGGCCCTGGCGGCGCTGGGCTGGCGCGTCGAAACGATCTGGGAGTGCGAGCTGAAGGACGCAGCCACGCTGGACGCCCGGCTCGCCGCCCTGCTGGCCTAAGCCGGCGCGACCTCTTCCACCACCACCTCGGTCTTCACCGAATTGGCGATGAAGCATTCCTCGTGGGCGCGGTGGTGGAGGTGTTCGGCCTCCGCCTCCGTGGGGCGTTTGCCGGCGTACGCGATCTCGGGCCTGAGGGTGACCTTGCTGACCCAGGACACGCCAGCCGCGTTCTTCTCCATCACGCCCTCGGCCGCGTCGCGGTAGCGGGTGACGGTGAAGCCCTCCAGCCGGGCCATGTGGAGGAAGGTCAGCATGTGGCAGGAGGAAAGCGAGGCGACCAGCATCTCCTCCGGGTCCACCGCCCCCTTCACCGCCCACTTGCCCACCACGTGCGGCGAGGAGGTCGCCGGCATACGATGCTCGGCGAAGTCCACCAGGTGCCCGCGGCTGTAGCGGCCGGTCAGGAAGTCCTCGCCCTCGGCCAGGACCCAGTCGATCGTCGCGCGATAGGCCGCCACGGTATCCCCCTTCTCAGAACGCTTCGGCAGGAAGCTTCATCATGAGATCGGAGCCGGTCTTCAGCTTCGCAAGCCGGCTGGACGTCTCCGGCAACAGCCGTTCCACGTAGTAGCGGCCGACCACCAGCTTGGTCTCGTAGAAGGGGTCCTTGTCGCCGCCGGCGATGCGGGCCAGGGCCGCCTTGGCCTGCAGGCTCCACATGTAGGCCAGCGCGGTCAGGCCGAAGAGCTGCAGGTAGTCCGTCGAGGCGGCGCCGGCGTTGTCGGGGTTGGCCAGGCCGTTCTGCATCAGCCACATGGTGGCCTCCTGCAGCTCCGCCTTGGCCTTGGCGAGACCGGCGGTGAAGGGCTTGAGGCCCTCGTCCTTCTCGTTCTCGGCGATGAAGGCGTCCAGCTCGGCGAAGAAGCTCATCACCCCGCGCCCGCCGTCGGCCGCCAGCTTGCGGCCCACCAGGTCCAGCGCCTGGACCCCGTTGGTGCCCTCGTAGATCAGGGCGATACGCACGTCGCGCAGGTACTGGCTGGCCGGGAAGTGCTCGGTGAAGCCCGAGCCCCCGTGCACCTGCATGGCGTCCGAGCAGACGTTGAAGCCGCGATCGGTCAGGAACGCCTTCACCACCGGGGTCAGCAGGGCCATGTAGTCGCGGCCCTTCTGCTGGACCGCCTCGTCCGGGCTGGCGTGGCTGAGGTCGCCGTGCAGCGCGGTCCAGGCCATGAAGGCGCGGCCGCCCTCGACGATGGCCTTGGCGTCCATCAGCATCCGGCGGACGTCGGGGTGGACGATGATCGGGTCGGCCGGGCCGTCGGCGTTCTTCGGGCCGGTGAGCGAGCGCCCCTGCAGCCGGTCCTTGGCGAAGGCGGCGGCGGCCTGATAGGCGGCCTCGGCCTGGGCGATCCCCTGCAGGCCGACGCCCAGCCGGGCCTCGTTCATCATCACGAACATCAGGTTCAGGCCGCGGTTTTCTTCACCAATGAGCCAGCCGGTCGCCTCCTCGTGGCTGATCACACAAGTGGCGTTGCCGTGGATGCCCATCTTCTCTTCCAGGCCCAGGCATTTCACCGAATTGCGTTCGCCGGGATTGCCGTCCGCGTCCGGCAGGAACTTCGGCACGATGAACAGGCTGATGCCCCGGGTGCCCTGCGGCGCCCCCTCGATCCGGGCCAGCACCAGGTGGACGATGTTCTCGGTCAGGTCCTGCTCGCCACCCGAGATCCAGATCTTCTGGCCCGTGATCTTGTACCTACCGTCGCCCTGCGGAACCGCCTTGGTGCGCAGCAACCCCAGGTCCGTGCCGCAGTGCGGCTCGGTCAGGTTCATGGTGCCGGCCCATTGGAACGAGGCCAGCTTGGGCAGGTAGAGGTCCTTCTGCTCCTGCGTCCCGCCCACGTGGATCGCCGAATAGGCGCCGTGCGTCAGGCCTGGGTACATCGAGAAGGCCATGTTCGCCGAGGAGCTCATCTCGGAGAAAGCCACGTTGACCACGTGCGGCAGCCCCTGGCCGCCATAGGCCGGGTCCGAGCCCAGGGCCGGCCAGCCGCCCTCCACCAGCTTGGCGTAGGCGTCCTTGAACCCGTCGGGCGTCTTGACCGTGAAATCCGGGCTCCAGACGCAGCCCTGCTTGTCGCCTACACCGTTCAGGGGCGCCAGGACCTCCGAGGTGAACTTGCCGGCCTCGTCCAGGATCGCGTCGATGGTGTCCATCGACGCGTCGGCGAAGGCGGGCAGGTTGGCGTAGCGGTCCAGCTGCAGCACGTCGCGCAACAGGAAGGCGTAGTCCCGGACAGGGGCCTGGTAGGTCATGGAGGGCAAACCTCGAGAGGAAATGGCGGCAGGTTTTCCCGCCGATACCATGCTCCCCCCGAGCCGTCATGGCCGGGCTCGCGCCCGGCCATCATCCGAGCGCGCTCAGGCCTCGGCGCCGTCCAGCTGGCGGCGCAGCATCTGGTCGTAGTCGGCGGCGCGGGGCAGCAGGTCGGGGCGCGTATTGGCCAGACGCTTCTCCATGGCGGTGATCCCGCCGCGGAGCTGGTCGATGGCCGCGTCGATGTCCTGCTTCTGCTGCTCCAGCGCCACGATGCGCTCGCGGAACTTCTTCAGGCTCTTCGCCGCCTGCTGGGCGCCCGAGTCGTCCGCCTCGTAGAGGTCAAGGATCTCGCCGATCTCGCTGAGCGACAGGCCCACGCGCTTGCCGCGCAGGATCAGCACCAGCCGGCCCCGGTCGCGGTAGGAATAGACCCGGTTCATCCCGTCGCGGGCGGGATTGAGCAGGCCCTTGTCCTCGTAGAAGCGCAGGGCGCGGGGCGTGCATTTGAACTCAAGGCACAGCTGCCGGATCGTGTAGGTCCGGGCCGGACGGCGCAGGTCCGTTGGCATGATGACGTCCTCCCTTAGGTTATCGTTGATAATACGGTGCCCTCGCTTTCCGTTTACGTCAAGGGAGCCTGACGTTCACGCTGCGGTGAAACGAGGCCTCCCGGCGCGGACGGAGCATCGCGCGAAATGCGGCGGCCTGTTGGCGTACAGCCCCTGGGCGCCGGCGCGCCGTGTGGCTAGCTTCGCCGCCTGTTCGTCGTGGGGGTTGCCGTGAAGCGAGTATGGTTGGCCGGCGCGGGATGCGCCGTCTTGTTGGCGCTGGCCGGCCCGGCGGCCGCGAAGGCCAGGAGCGACGCCACGGACCCCGTCGCGGGGCTCGCGCGCCAGGAAGGGTTGGTCTTAGTCTACGCCGACGCCGCCAAGGGGCGGGTGCTGGTGGCGTTGCCGAAGCCCGACGCCGACGGGATCGCGGGCCGCTACCTCTACGTCTCGGCGCTCAAGACCGGGCTGGGCTCGGCGCCGGTCGGCCTGGACCGTGCGCGCCTGGGCGATACCCAGGTGCTGGCTTTCCGCAAGGTTGGCGGCAAGGTGCTGGCCGAGTTCGAGAACACCCGCTTCCGCGCCGCCGGCGCGCCCGTCGCCGAACAGGCCGCGGCCCGCGAGGCCTTCGCCACCTCGGTGGTCTGGGCCGGCAAGGTCGAGGCGACTCTCCCGGACGGGCGTCTGCTGGTCGATCTGTCATCATTCCTGACGCGGGACGTGATCGGCATCGCCGACGCCCTGAAGCAGGCCGGCGAGGCCGGCTACAAGCCGGTCGGCGACCTCTCGGTGGTCGACACCTCGGCGGTGAAGGTCTTCCCAGAGAACGTGGAGTTCGAGGCGCTGCAGACCTACGCCTCCGACACCCCCGGCCCGGAGACGCGCAACATCGCGCCCGATCCGAAACTGATCACCCTGGCCGTCCGCCATAGCCTGGTGAAGCTGCCGGAGCCCGGCTATCAGCCGCGCGCCTTCGACCCACGCTCAGGCGCCTTCGACGGCCTGGTGCTGGACTACGCCGCTCCCCTCGACCAGGACATCGTCCAGCGCCTCGCCCGGCGGTTCCGCCTGGAGAAGACCGACCCCGCCGCCGCGGTGTCCACCGTCAAGAAGCCGATCGTCTTCTATGTCGATCGCGCCGCCCCCGAGCCGATCCGCACGGCGCTGCAGGAAGGCGCCCAGTGGTGGGCCAAGGCCTTCGAGGCCGCCGGGTTCAAGGACGCCTACCGCGTCGAGATCATGCCGGAAGGCGCCGATCCCCTCGACGTGCGCTACAGCGTCATCAACTGGGTCAATCGCGCCACCCGCGGCTGGTCCTATGGTCAGGCGGTGACCGACCCGCGCACCGGCGAGATCGTGAAGGGCTCGGTGCTGCTGGGCTCGCTGCGGGTGCGCCAGGACATGCTGATCTTCGAGGGCCTGGTGGGAGCCGACGAGAGCGGCAAGGGCGGGCCGAACGATCCGATCCAGGTCTCGCTGGCCCGCATCCGCCAGCTTTCGGCGCACGAGGTGGGCCATTCCCTGGGCTTTGCGCACAACTTCGCCGCTTCGACCCAGGGCCGGGCCTCGGTCATGGACTACCCCGCCCCGCGCGTGAAACTGACGGACGGGAAGATCGACCTCAGCGACGCCTACGGCGTGGGCGTCGGCAAGTGGGACGCCTTCACCGTCGACTGGCTGTACGGCGACGGCGACCTGGCCGCGAAAGCCGCCCGCGCGGCCCAGACCCTGCGCTACATCACCGACCAGGACGCCCGGGCGGTGGGCACGGGCCAGCCCCATGCGGCGATCTGGGACGACGGCGACGAGCCGGTGGCCGAACTGGCCCGCGTCATGGCCGTCCGGCGGGTGGCGATCGACCGGTTCGGGCCCCACGCCCTGCGCCCGGGCGAGCCGGCCCAGGCGCTGAAGCGCAAGTACGTCCCCATCTACCTGCTGCACCGCTACCAGCTCGAGGCGGCGGCCAAGCTCGTGGGCGGGGTCGACTTCAGCTACGCGGTCCGGGGCGATCCGTCGGCCAAGGCCGAGGTGGTCCCCGCGGCCCGGCAGCGTGCGGCGCTGGCCGGCCTGCTCGCCGCCATGACGCCCC
Organism: Phenylobacterium sp. RIFCSPHIGHO2_01_FULL_69_31; assembly: GCF_001824475.1. Taxonomy (GTDB): domain Bacteria; phylum Pseudomonadota; class Alphaproteobacteria; order Caulobacterales; family Caulobacteraceae; genus Phenylobacterium. The sequence continues at coordinate 383,789 of NZ_MHXN01000014.1, forward strand.
AGGCCCTGGACACGCCCGAGGCGCTGATCCCCTACCTCTCGTCCGGCCAGTCAGGAGACACCGACCGCCAGTACCAGATCGAGGTGTTCGATGGCGCGGGCGGCCCGGTGTTCGACGCCCTCAACGCCGCCGACGTGGGGGCCGGCATGGTGCTGGACGCTCTCTTGGCGCCCGACCGCCTGGCCCGGCTGACCGAACAGCATCGGCGTGACGCCGCCCAGCCCGGGGTCGGCGAGGTGGTCGACCGTCTGCTGGCCCAGGCCTTCGCCCCGGCGTCCGGCCGGCTGGCCGAGGTCGCCCGCCGCATTCAGAGCCGCACCGCGCTGGAGTTGGCCGCCGCCTCGCGGCGGCCGGATGTCTCCCCCGCAGCCAAGGCCGAGATTTCGCAGCGATTGGCCGACCTCGCCGTGAAGCTGAAGGCGGGGCCCGGCCCCGAGCCATCCGACCGGGCCCACCGCCTGACCCTGGCGGCGCTGCTCACCGACAAGGACGAACTGGCCCGGGTCCTGGCCCAGCCCAAGCGGCGGCCGGAAGCGCCGCCCGGCATGCCGATCGGCAGCGACGAGGACTAGCCGGCGCGGCGGTAGGTCTCGGCGTCGGCGGCCCTGGCCAGCGCCGTGGCGCGCGCCACGGCCGCGATCAGGGCGCCGGGGTCCACCGGCTTGGTGACGACCCCGTCGAAGCCGGCTGCCGTGAGGGCGGGCAGGTCGATCTCGTGTTCGGCCGACGCGGTGAAGGCCAGGATCGGCGTCGTGGCGTTGGGCCCGTTGCCTTCACGGATGCTCCGGCAGGCGGTGACGCCGTCCATGCCAGGCATGTTGAGATCCATCAGGATGGCGTCGAATGTTCCAGCGCCGGCCGCATCGATGGCCGAGCGGCCGCTCTCGACAGCGGTGACCTCGACCCCCACGCCCGACAGGAACAGGCGGACCAGCTCGCGGTTCGCGGAATGGTCGTCGACGACCAGGACCTGCGCGCCGCTACCGGCCGCGTCTCCAGGGCCGAGGCGGGCGTCGATGGCCATCGCGAGCTGTAGCTCGACCGCCTCGGCCGGGACCTCGAACCAGAAGCGACTGCCCTTGCCGCGTCGCGAGGCGGCGCCGATCTCGCCGCCCATGGCCTCGATCAACCCCTTGCAGATCGAGAGGCCGAGGCCCGTGCCGCCGTTCTTGCGGCTGAGCGAGCCGTCGACGTCCGCGAAGCGCTGGAACAGCCGGACTTGTTGCTCGGGCGTCAGGCCTGGCCCGGTGTCGAGAACCTCGATGCGCAGACGCTCGCCCTCATGGGCAAGGCGGAGTGTGACGCCGCCGCTGGCGCTGAACTTGACCGCATTGCCTAGCAGGTTGAGCAGAACCTGCCGCGTGCGGTCAGGATCCAGCGATACGACCAGACCCTCCGGGGCCGAGTTCTCGAAGGCGAGGGCAAGATCCTTCGCGCCAGCCTGTGGTGCGAAGAGGTCCAGGGCGTTCCGGCACAGCTTGGCGACGTCGACGGCCTGGGGCTCGATGGTGACCTGTCCAGCCTCGAGCTTCGAGAAGTCCAGCACGTCGTTGACGGTCGAGAGCAGGGCCTGGCTCGCGTAGCTGATCCGCTCCACGAAGCCGCGACTGACCCCCGACAGTTCGGGTTGGGCCTCCACCAGCCGGGTAAAGCCGACAATGCTGGTCAGGGGCGTGCGGAGTTCGTGGCTCATGTTCGCCAGAAACTCGGACTTCACCGCGGTGGCGGCCTCGGCCTCGGCGCGCGCGTCGCGAAGCTCCTGCTCCATGGCCTTGCGGGCGGTGACATCTCGGATGACATCGGTTACGCCGCAGATCGCGCCGGTCACCGGATCCCGGGATACCGACGGTGTCGCTTCCAGCCAGATCTCCCGGCCGTCCTTACGCATTCCGCGGTACTCGACGGGGCTCGGGGATGTCTTGCTCGCTTGGACGAACTGCCGGGCAACGGCAATTTCGACCTCGCTGCGGTCTGCGGGGTTCACGAAGTCCAGCGCCGGGCGGTGCAACAGATCCTGGGCGGTGTAGCCAGTGACCGCGACCACCGAGGGCGAGACATAGGTGATCCGCCCCCGCAAGTCGTACTGCATGATCAGATCCGACACGTTGTCGGCGATCAGGCGATACTGGGCCTCGCTGGCCGCGAGGGCGCGCTCCTGGGCCTTGCGCTCGGTGATGTCCTGGAAAACGCCGATGAGGCCGACGACCTTGTCTCTGTCGTCCGACTCGCAAGCGGCCTTGCAGGCGACGTCGCGGACAACGCCGTCGCGCCGCCGGATCTGGGTCTCGAACTCATAGCCCTGGCTCGTCGCGATCGCCTCGACGATGAGCTGGGAGATTGCGGCCTGGTCGTCCAGCGAGAAGAACGCCAACGCATCGTCCAGCGCCGGATTGAAGCTTTCGCGGGTCACGCCGTGGATACGGTACAGCTCGTCCGACCACGTCACCGCCCCCGTGTCGATCTGGAGCCGCCAGTGCCCCACGCCAGACATGTGCTCGGCCAGTTCGAGCTTGCGGCGCTTCTGGTCGGCGATCCGTCGGGCGCGGCGCAGTTCCAGTTCATCGACGACGATACCCGCCAATGTCTTCAAGCGGGCCAATTCGGTCTCGCTCGGACGCTCGCGGGGCTTGTCGTCGATGACGCAAAGGGTCCCCAGGTTATGGCCTTCCGGGCTTGTCAGCACCGCGCCGGCGTAGAAGCGGACGTGCGGATCGTCGGTGACGAAGGGGTTGTCGATGAATCGCGCGTCGGTCTTTGCGTCTTCCACGACCATGACCGCGTGCGCCTCCATCTGGATAGCGTGGGCGCAGAAAGCGTGTTCCCGCGCCGTCTCGTCGTCGTCCAGGCCCAGTTTGGATTTGAACCACTGGCGATCGGCGTCGATCAGGCTCACCAGGGCCATCGGGGCGTCGAACAGCTGGGCCGCCAGGCTGGTCAGCCGGTCGAAAGCGCCCTCAGGAGCGGTGTCCAGCACCCCGTAGTCCAGCAGGCTCTGCAGGCGTTGGAACTCACGATCGTCGGTCACGCGTACACCCCCGGTCACTTCCGGGGATTTTGGGCCGCGGCCCAAGACGAAGCCTTAACCCGGGGCGCGACACGCCGCCGCACGCGTCCTAGGCGCTTGTGAGCTCTCCGGCCAACGCCCGCTCGATCAGGTCCACCGTGCGGTCGACCCCGAAGATCGCCACGAAGGAGCCGAAGCGCGGGCCCTGGCTCTGGCCCAGCAGCACCTCGTAGAGGGCGGAGAACCAAGCGCGCAGCGGCTCGAATCCGGCCGCCTTGCCGACCTCGAACACCTCGTTTTGGATCGCCTCGGCGTCGGCGCCCGGCGGCAGGGCCTTCAGCTTGGCGACCAGGGCCTCCATGGCTCCGCGCTCCTGTTCGCTCGGCGCCCGGAACTGCTTCGAGGGCTTCACGAAGTCCTCGTAGTAGTTGATCGCATAGCCCGCGAGGCGGTCCAGCAGCGGCTCGCTCTGGGGCGTGGCGCCCGGCAGGTAGCGGGCGATGAACGCCCACAGCAGATCCTTGGTCGACGCGTCCGCCGCGGACACCAGGTTCAGCAGCAGCGAGAAGCTGACCGGCGAGCCCTTTTCCGGCGGATCCCCGTGATGGACGTGCCAGGCCGGGTTGTCGAGCTGGGCCGCATTGTCCCCCTCCGCCTTCTTGCGGATCAGGGCGTCGAGCTGTTGCAGATACTCGTCCGTCGCCTTGGGGATGACGTCGAAGAAGAGCCGCTTCGCCGACTTGGGCGACTGGTACATGTAGTAGGTGAGGCTCTCGGGCGCGCCGTAGCGCAGCCATTCCTCGATAGTCAGGCCGTTGCCCTTGGACTTCGAGATCTTCGTGTTGTTCTCGTCCATGAAGAGCTCGTAGTGGAACGCCTCGGGCGGCTCGGCGCCCAGGGCCTTCACGATGCGGTTCGAGACGCGCACCGAGTCCACCAGGTCCTTGCCTGAGGCCTCGAAGTCCACGCCCAGCGCCGTCCAGCGGGCGGCCCAGTCGGGGCGCCACTGCAGCTTCACATGGCCGCCGGTGACCGGGACCTCGGTCAGCTCGCCGTCCTCGTCCGGGAAGGTGATCGTGCCCTTCTCCACGTCGCGGGCCACGGTCGGCGCCTGCAGCACGCGGCCGGTCTTCGGGCTGATCGGCAGGAAGGGGGAATAGGTGGCCCGTCGTTCCTCGCCCAATGTCGGCAGCATGATCGCCTGGATGGCGTCGAAGCGGGCCAGGATGCGCAGCAGCACCTCGTCGAACCGGCCCGACTTGTAGGTCTCGGTCGACGACATGAAGGTGTATTCGAAGCCGAAGCCGTCCAGGAACGCGCGCAGCCGGGCGTTGTTGTGGGCGCCGAAGCTTTCGTATTCGCCGAACGGGTCGCGGACCGAGGTCACCGGCTTGTCGCGGTCCTCTTCCAGCATCGCCTTGTTCGGCACGTTGTCCGGGATCTTCCGCAGGCCGTCCATGTCGTCGGAGAAGACGATCAGCTGCGTCGGGATCGCATCCTCGGTCAGGGCCCGGAAGGCGTTGCGCACGATGGTCGGCCGGGTGGCCTCTCCGAAGGTCCCGAGGTGGGGCAGCCCGGACGCGCCATAGCCGCACTGGAACACCACCGGCTTGGCCAGGGCGGGCAGGGTCTGCACCGCCTCGGCGAACTTGCCCTGGGCGAACAGGGCGGCGGCCAGGTCGCGCTCCGCGTCGGACAGGCGCAGGCGCGTGATGCGGTCCAGCAGCAGGCGCGCCTGTTCGAACGGCCAGCTCTTGGCCTCGCGCGCCTTGTGGGAAAGTCCTCGGAGGTTCGGGCCTTGCGACATGGCGGCGGCCTAACGCCCCTGGCGGTCCGGCTCAAGCCCAATCGGTCGGCGGGCTGTCACGCGATCATCGCGCGGGCGTGACGCGTCTGACACGCGAGGTCCCTAAGCCGCGCCGGGTCTGGTCGAACGGGGGGTATGGGATGCGACGGTTCACGACTTCGGTAAGCGGCCTGGCGCTGGCCTCGGTTCTGGCGGCGGGTCCCGCCGCGGCGCAGCAGGTGGACGAACTGGTCGTCACCGGCCAGCGGCTGTCGCAGCAGCGCGCCATCGAGACGAAGCGCGAGGCCCTGGGCGTCGTGGACGCCATCTCTGCCGACGACATCGGCCGGCTCGCGGACAAGAACGTGGCCGAGAACCTGGAACGCCTGCCGGCCATCGGCGTGGCCTACGACCAGGGGGAGGGCCGGTATGTCTCGATCCGCGGCACCCCCTCGGCGCTGAACAATGTGACGCTGAACGGTGTCGAGGTCGGCAATCCCGACGGCGACAGCCGGGCGCTTCCGCTGGACGTAATCAGCGGCCAGCTCCTCGGCCGGCTCGAGGTGCTGAAGGCCGTGACGGCGGACCGTGACGCCCAAGGCATCGGCGGCACGATCAACCTCGTAACCCAGTCGCCGTTCGACCTGCGGCAGGATCGGATCGCCCAGCTCCGGGCCCAGGTCGGCTACCAGGAGTTCAACGAGAAGTACCCGGTGCAGGGCGACCTCACGCTCGGCGGCGTGATCGGGAACTGGGGCGCGTTGCTGGGCGTCAGCTATTCCCAGCGCAAGTACCGGTCTGACGGCCTGTTTCCGGACGACTGGCGCACCGTGCCCGGCGTGGCGCGGGGCGGCTTGCCGATCAATCTGAAGTACACGAACTACACCCTCGACCGCGAACGCATCGGCGTCAGCGGGACGGTGGAGTACAAGCCCTCCGACGACAGCCGGTTCTATTTCCGCGGGCTGTGGTCGCGCTTCACCGAGGACGAGTACCGCCAGCGCTTCCGCCTCGACTTCGCCTCCAACCTCGCGAACGTCACGCTGAACAGCGCCGGGACCGGCGGGGTCGCCCGCAACGTCGAGGCCCGCCAGGACCTCCGCACCGAGTACAAGGAAAAGTCGATCTCCAGCTTCCAGCTCGGGGCCGAGCACGAGCGGGGGCCCTGGCGGATCGATTACGACGTCTCGTGGGGCTTCAACGAGCTGATCGAGCCCAACGAGCTGTGGCTGTTCCGGGGCGGCGCGGCCACCGTCGACTTCGACATGCAGCCCCTGCTGTACACCGCCACGCCCCGGAATCTGGCGGCGAGCGACCTGGGCTTCCGGCAGTACACCGTCCAGGACGAGACCGGCGAGGAGACCAACAAGGCCGCCCGCTTCGACCTGCGCCGCGACATCGACATCGGCGAGGACAGCTTCTTCAAGATCGGCGCGAAGATCCGCGAGACCGACAAGAAGTTCGACGGCCGCACCGACATCTACGAGCGCGGAACCACGGCCAACCGCTTCACCCTGGCCGACTTCGGTCTCCAGGGGCCGAACATGGACGTGTCCCTGGGCGAGGCGACCTATGTCAGCCAGTTCGTCATCGACGAGGAGGCCATCAAGGCTTTCACGGCGGCGAACCTCGGCGGGCCCCGGATGGTGCGGAACAATTCGACCAGCCTCTCCAACGACACGCTGAGCGACTACAGCCTGACCGAACGCGTGCTGGCTGGCTACGCCATGGCCAATATCGACTTCGGCGCGGTGAGCCTCCTCGCCGGCTGGCGTGTGGAGCGGACCGAGACGGACGTCCGCGGGTTCCTGCTCACGGGCGGTGTGGTCAAGCCGGTGACCCGGTCGGGCGAGTACAGCGACTTCCTGCCGAACCTGCACCTGCGCTGGGAGCCGCGCGAGGACGTGGTGGCCCGCGCCGCCTACACCCACACCATCGGCCGGCCCCAGTATCCGCAGCTGCGTCCGGGCGGCCTGCTGACCGTCGTGACCAATCCGGACGGCACGCTGGACGGCGATCTTTCCGAAGGCAACGTGGACCTGAAGCCGTTCCGGTCCGAGAACTTCGACCTGTCGGTGGAATGGTACTTCGCCCCGGGCGGCCTCGTCTCGGCGGGCGCGTTCCTGAAACGGATCGAGGACCCGATCTTCAGCTTCCGCGAAACCCAGACCGGCGTGACGCTGGATGGCCGCACCTTCACCCGTTTGGCCTACACCCAGCCGCGCAACGCCGAGGACGGTGAGATCCGTGGGGTGGAGCTGCAGTACCAGCAGCAGTTCACCTTCCTGCCGGGGCTCTGGAGCGGCTTCGGGGTGTCGGGCAACGTCACCTTCACCGACTCCGAACTGACCGTTCCGGGCCGGGGCGAGCTGCCGTTCCTCGGCCAGTCCGACCTGCTCTGGGGCGCCCAGCTCTTCTACCAGAAGGGTCGGATCGAGGCGGCGCTGTCGTACCACCACACGGGCAAGGCCCCGCAGTCCATCGGCAGCAACACCGACGCCGACACCTTCGATGACGACTACCGCCGACTGAACGCCAAGGTAAGCTATGCGGTGACCGACCGTATCGAGGTGTTCGTGGACCTGCAGAACCTGACCGACGAGAAACTGCGCGAGTACCAGGCGGGCCGCGAGGACTGGCTCACCAACTACGAGCGCTACAAGCGCACGTACTACGTGGGGCTCTCTGCGCGGTGGTAGACGGCTCGACCCGTCGCCGCCTGCTCGTCCAGGCCGCCGCCCTGGCCGGCGCGGCGCTGTCGCCGGCGGCGTGGACACCTGCCGTCGCGCAGACCCGGCTGGCCGACTATCCGTTCCGCGTCGGGATCGCCTCGGGGGAGCCCGAGCCGGACGGGGTCGTGCTCTGGACGCGCCTGGTCGTCGATCCCCAGGCGATGGACGGCGGAATGGGGGCCGCGCCGGTCCGCGTGGACTGGGAGATCGCCGAGGACGAGGGCCTGCGCAAGGTGGTGCGGCGCGGCCGGGCCCTGGCCGTGGCCGAGGCCGGCCATTCGGTCCACGTCGAGGTCGCGGGCCTCAGGCCCGACCGCCGCTACTTCTACCGCTTCACCGCGGGCGGCCACGCCAGCCCGGTGGGCCGCACCCGCACGGCGCCTGAGCGCGACGCCCGGGTCGACAGGCTGCGGATCGCCTACGGCTCCTGCCAGAAATACGAGTCCGGCTTCTACGCCGCGCACGCGCATCTGGCCGACGAAGACCCGGATCTGGTGCTCTTCCTGGGCGACTACATCTACGAGAAGGCGGCGGCCAAGGAGGCCGTGAGGTACCATCCGCCCGTGGAGGCCCGCGACCTCGCCAGCTACCGCCAGCGCTACGCCTGGTACAAGGCCGACGCCGACCTGCAGGCGGCCCACGCGGCCGCGCCCTGGGTAGTCATGTGGGACGACCACGAGGTCGCCAACGACTACGGCGGCGACCAGGACCGCACCAATCCGCCGGCCGCCCTGTTCCTGCAGCGGCGGGCCGCCGCCTACCAGGCCTACTACGAGAACATGCCGCTGCGCCGGGCTGTTAAGCCGGTGGGCCCGGACATGCGTCTCTATCGGGCGGTGGACTGGGGGCGGCTGGCGCGGCTCGCGATCCTCGACGACCGCCAGTTCCGGGCGCCCCGTAGCTGCGACGGCCAGTCGAATGGCAAGCTGATCCCCGCCGCATGCCCCGAGCGCAGCGATCCGAAGCGGTCGCTGCTGGGCGAGCGGCAGGAGGCCTGGCTGTCCGGCCAGCTGCGCGACACGCCCGCCCTCTGGAACCTGCTAGGGCAGCAGACCCTGATGAACGAGGTGATCACACCTGACGGTCGGGTCAGCAACGATGGCTGGGACGGCTACGCCCAGACCCGCCGCCGCATCCTGGAAGGCTGGCGGGACCACAAGGTGTCGAACCCGGTCGTGTTGGGCGGCGACGTCCACACGTTCTTCGCCGCCGACCTGTCGCTGGAGCCGGGCGGCAAGCCGATCGCCAGCGAGTTCGTCGGCGGCTCGATTAGCTCGCTCGGCCGCTCACGCGAGATCGTCCAGGGCATGATGACCATCAACCCCCAGATCAGGTTCGGCGACGGAGACACCCGCGGCTACGGCCTGGTGGACATCACCGCCCGAGAATGCGCGGTCACCTTCCGCGGCGTTGAGAATGCGCTGGCGCCCAAATCGCCCGTCCGCGACCTGGCGAAATTCGTGGTCGAGGACGGCAGGGCGGGGTTGAACAATGCTTGAGTTCCTGGCCGCCGCCGTCCTGGCGCTCAGCCCGGCCGAGACGCTATCGCGCCTGCCCGCGCCCGAGGCGAACCAGGGCGTGGCGGTGGACCCAGCCTTCATCTACGCCGTCGATAACTCCACCATCGCGAAGTACGACCGCGCCACCGGCCAGAAGGTGGCCGCCTGGGCGGGCGATCCGGCGACCTTCCCCCACCTGAACTCCTGCGCCGTCATGGGTCCGGAGCTGGTCTGCGCCAGCTCGAACTATCCCAGCCTGCCGATGCAGGGCTCGGTGGAGGTGTTCGACCCGGCGGCCATGACCCACCTGCGATCCATCGCCATCGCGCCGCAGCCGGGCTCCCTGACCTGGGTCGACCGGCGGGCCGACGGGTGGTGGGCCTGTTTCGCCAACTACGACGGCCGCGGCGGCCAGGCCGGCCGCGACCACCGCTTCACCACCCTCTTGCGCTATGACGACAAGTGGAAGGTGACCGGTGTCTGGACCTTCCCCGACAGCGTCCTGGCCCGGTTCAAGCCGAAGAGCGCCTCCGGCGGGGCCTGGGGCGCGGACGGCCGCCTGTACGTCACCGGCCACGACCTGCCGGAGGTCTATGTCCTGGAGCTGCCGCGGATCGGCTCGGTGCTGAAGCACGTGGCCACCATCCCGGTTGCGGTCGAGGGCCAGGCCATCGCCTTCGACCGCAGCGCGGACCGGGTGCTCTTCGGGATCAGCCGCGCGAAACGCGAGGTGGTGGCGATGAAGCTGCCGCCGGTGGAGGCGAAATGAACCGCAGACTGATCCTCGCCCTCGCTGGTGCCGCCGTCCTGGCTGGCTGCGGCCAGTCCCAGCCCGCGGCCGAGCGCAAGGAGATCGTCTTCTCGATCCTGTCGGCCGAGAGCCAGACCAGCGCCGAGGCCGATTGGGCGCCCTTCCTCGCCGACATGTCCAAGGCGGTGGGGCGGCCCGTGAAGGCGTTCTACGGCTCGAACTACACGGCCCTGATCGAGGCCATGCGGTTCAGGCAGACCGACCTCGGCTGGTTCACCAACCAGTCGGGCTTGGAGGCCGTGCGCCGCGCCAATGGCGAGGTCTTCGCCCGCTCGGTGAACCCCAGCGGCATCGACGGCTACGAGGCGGTGATCATCATCAAGGCCGGCTCGGGTCTCACCCTCGACCGCATCCTGAAGTGCGACCGGACGCTCAACTTCGGCATGGGCGACCCCAAGTCCACCTCAGGCACCCTGGCGCCGATGACCTACCTGTTCGCGCCGCGCAACCTCGACCCGTCCAACTGCTTCAAGACCGTCCGTTCGGCCAACCACGAGACCAATCTGTTCTCGGTCTCGGGCGGCCTGCTGGACGCGGCCACCAACAACACCGCCTCCATGGACCGGCTGAAACTGTTGGACACCGACGTGGCGCGCAACACGCTGAAGAACGTCGAGATCGTCTGGCGCTCGCCGCGCATTCCGGAGGATCCGCTGGTCTGGCGGAAGGACCTGGACCCGGCGCTGCGCAAGAAGCTCGGCGACTTCATCTTCAGCTATGGCGTCGGCGACACGCCCGAGGCCGCCCGCCAGCGCGCGATCCTGGAAAAGATCCAGACCAAGCCCTTCGTCGTCGCCGACGACAGCCACCTGATCCCGGTGCGCGAGATGGAGGCCACCGGCCAGCTCATCGAGGCCCGCAACCGCAAGGACGCCGCCGCCGAGGCCAAGGCCCAGGCCGCCCTGGCCCAGATCGCCAAGGAGCGGGCGGCGGCGCCTTAGGGCTCTTCGTTCCGCATCAGGAAGTGCCCCGTCAGCCCGGCGATCGGCTGGGCCCGGCTGTCCTGCCAGGCCTCGACCTGCACATTGGCCACCCGGCGGCCGACCTTGCGCAGGATGGCCCGGGCGTAGGTGTCCTGGGCCCGCCCCGAGCGCAGGTACTCGATGGTGATGTCGATGGTCTTGGGCACCCGCTGGCCGGGCTGGGCGAGCGACAGCTGCGCCAGGGCGGTCAGCTCCATGAAGGCCCCCAGCGCCCCGCCGTGCAGGGCCGGCAGGATCGGGTTGCCGATCAGCGTCCGCTGGAACGGCAGCACGGCGGTCATCTCGTCGCCCGCCAGCTCCACCCGCATGCCGAGGAAGCGGACGTAGGGCACCTTCTGCAGGAAGGCGTCGAGGCTCTGGATCGCGGTGTCCTCCATCGGCTCAGCCCTTCAGCGGCTGGGCGCGGGTGTTGAGCATGAACGCCGCCTGGGCCGTCGCCACCAGGTCGCCGCGCTCCACATCCCAGGCCTCGGCGCGCACGAAGCCGACCGTGCGGGTCAGGCGGTAGGCGTGCGCCTCGGCGGTGACGCCCGTCCGCGGCGCGGCGGGCCGCAGGTAGTCGATCCGCAGGTCCAGTGTGGCGATGGGCGTGAGCTCGCCCATGGCCGAATTGATCGCCAGGCCGCAGGTGTGGTCGATCAGCGCCGTGACCACGCCCGAGGCGATCACCCCGGTCTCAGGGTCGCCCACCAACTCCTCGCGCCACGGGGCGGACATCACGCCGCGACCCTTCTCGACGGAGACCAGCGAGAGCCCCAGCGCGTCGGCGTGGGGCGCCATCAGCATCCGCTCGGGCAGCGGGGCAGTGTTGAAGTCGGACATGCCCACCGGCCTAGGGACTGACGGGCGGGGAAGTCAATGATCCAGGGTCTGGGCGGAGCCTTCGCCGCGCCCCTACATTGAACAGCGATGATCCGGCCCCAGGACCTTCTCTGCCCCAAGCCCGAGGGCCTCTACTGCGCGCCCGGCGACTTCTACATCGACCCCGTGCGCCCGGTGGACCGGGCGGTGATCACCCACGGCCACGCCGACCACGCCCGCGCCGGCCATGGGGCCGTACTGGCGACGCCGCAGACCCTGGACATCATGGGTGAGCGCTACGGGGCGGACTTCGCTCAGGCCAGACAGCCGGCCGCCTACGGCGAGGCTATCGCCCGCGACGAGGTGGAGGTGACGCTGGTCCCCGCCGGCCACGTTCTGGGATCCGCCCAGGCGGTGGTGCGATGGAAGGGCCTGACCATGGTCGTCAGCGGGGACTACAAGCGTCGCCGGGACCCGACATGCCCGCCGTTCGAGCCCGTCCCCTGCGACGTCTTCATCTCGGAGGCGACGTTCGGCCTGCCGGTGTTCCGCCACCCCGACGACCGCGAGGAGGTCGCCCGCCTGCTGCGCTCGGTCGCCCAGTTCCCGGAGCGCAGCCACATCGTCGGCGCCTATGCCCTGGGCAAGGCCCAGCGGATCATCCGCCTGCTGCGCGAGGCCGGCTGGGACCGGACAATCTACGTCCACGGCGCGCTGGAGCGGCTGAACGCCCTCTATGAGCGCCACGGCATCGACCTGGGCCCGCTGGCCCCGGCCACCACGGCCAAGAAGGCCGAGTTCGCCGGCCAGATCATCGTCGCCCCACCCTCGGCCATGCAGGACCGCTGGAGCCGCCGGTTCCCCGAGCCCGTCGCCGCCTTCGCCTCCGGCTGGATGCAGATCCGCGCCCGCGCCCGCCAGAAGGGCGTGGAGCTCCCTCTGGTGATCTCCGACCACGCCGACTGGGACGAGCTGACCGCCACGATCGATGAACTGCGCCCGGGAGAGCTCTGGATCACCCACGGCCGCGAGGAGGCCCTGGCCCGCTGGGCCAGCCTGCACGACATCCCGGCCCGCGCCCTAGCCCTCGTGGGCTACGAAGACGAGGAGGAGTAGGGCCGGTGCGCGCCTTCGCCGAACTGCTCGACCGCCTGTCGCTGACGTCCTCGCGGAACGCCAAGTTGACGATGGTGCGCGACTACCTGCGCGACACGCCCGACCCGGACCGCGGCTGGGCTCTGGCGGCCCTGACCGGCGAACTCAGCTTCGACGCCGCCAAGCCCGCCTTCATCCGCAAGGCGGTGGAAGAGCGGATGGATCCGCAGCTCTTCCGCTGGAGCTACGATTACGTGGGCGACCTGGCCGAGGCCGTCTCGCTGGTCTGGCCCGCGCGGCCCGGCGCGAACCGCGAGCCGGAGCTCAGCGAGGTGATCGAGGCCCTGCGCACCGCCACCCGGCCGGAGGTACAGCGGCTGATCGAGGGTTGGCTGGACGCCATGCGCGAACCGCGCGAGCGCTGGGCCCTGCTGAAGCTGATGACGGGGGCCCTGCGCGTGGGCCTGACCGCCCGCCTCGCCAAGCGCGCGGCCGCGGAGATGGGCGGCGTCGATCCGGCCGAGATCGAGGAGCTGTGGCACGCCCTGCATCCTCCGTACGAGGACCTGTTCGCCTGGCTGGAAGGCCGCTCGGACAAGCCGTCCGCGGAGAATCCGGCGCGCTTCCGGCCCGTGATGCTGGCCCAGGCCATCGACGAGGCGGTGGACTTCGCCAAGCTGGACCCGGTCGACTACGCTGCCGAGTGGAAGTGGGACGGCATCCGGGTGCAGGCGGCGCACGAGGGCGGCCTGCGCCGACTCTACACCCGCACCGGGGACGACATCTCCCGCACCTTTCCCGACGTCCTGGACGCCCTCGACGACGAGGGGGTGATCGACGGGGAGCTGCTGGTGATCCGCGACGGCCGGGTCGCGCCCTTCGCCGACCTGCAGCAGCGGCTGAACCGCAAGACGGTGGATGCCAAGCTGATGGCCGCCTATCCGGCCGCGATCCGCGCCTACGACCTGCTGCAGGACGGCCCCGATGACACCCGCGGCCTGCCGCTCACCGAACGGCGCCGGCGGCTCGAGGCCTTCGTGGCGCGCCAGGCCAGCCCGCGCATCGACCTGTCGCCCATGCAGCCGTTCCAGACCTGGGCCGAGGTCGCCGACCTGCGCGCCGCCCCGCCGGAGGGCGATCCCCAGGTCGCCGAAGGCCTGATGCTGAAACGGTGGGACGCGCCCTACGTCGCCGGCCGGCCCAAGGGGCCGTGGTTCAAGTGGAAGCGCGACCCGTTCCTGATCGACGCGGTCCTGATGTACGCCCAGCGCGGCCACGGAAAGCGGTCCAGCTACTACTCGGACTACACCTTCGGCGTCTGGAACGCGGACGAGCTCGGCCAGCGGGCGCTGACGCCCGTGGGCAAGGCCTATTTCGGCTTTACCGACGAGGAGCTGCGGCAGATCGACAAGTTCGTTCGCGACAACACCGTCGAGCGGTTCGGCCCGGTGCGCTCGGTGCGCGCCGAGCCCCACAAGGGCCTGGTGTTCGAGGTCGCCTTCGAGGGCCTGCAGCGCTCGACCCGGCACAAGTCGGGCGTCGCCATGCGCTTTCCCCGCATCAGCCGCATCCGCTGGGACAAGCCGCCGGGCGAGGCCGACGAGCTGGACGCCCTGGAACGGCTGCTGGTCCAGATGGAGGGCCGCTGACCGACGGCCCTCAGGGCAGCAGGTCTTCCTTCGCCAGGAAGGCCTTGAGGTCCCCGCCCTCGAACAACACCGCCCGCACGCCGGCCCGCAAGGCCGCCTCCAAGTCGGAGGGCTTGTCGCCGACCAGCAGCGAGGCCTCCGCATCGATCGGCCAGTCCTGCAGCGCCTGCAGGATCATTCCCGGGTTCGGCTTGCGCAGCGGCGGGTCGGGGTGGCGATAGGCCTCCACCGGCGCCTCGGGGTGCTGGGGCGCGTGATAGAAGGCGTCGATGCGCCCGCCGACCTCGGCCAGGTCGGCCTGCATCCGCGCGTGCAGGGCGTGCATGTCGTCCTCGGAATAGTAGCCGCGGCCGACCCCGGACTGGTTGGTCACCACGATCACCAGCCAGCCGGCCCGGTTGAACGTCGCCACCGTCTCGCGGGCGCCGGGGATCCAGCGGAAATCCTCCCAGCGATAGACGTACCCGCGGTCCTCGTTGAGCACGCCGTCGCGGTCGAGGAACAGGGCGGGTCGGGCGAGGGGATCGGGCACGGGGGCGATCATACCGGCTGGCGGGCAGGGCGGGTTTCCAGAAAGCCTGATTCCGGGCCTATGGTCGCGGGGCAAGGCCATCCGGCTCCGCTGCATTGCGGCAGAGCCTCGCCGTCGTTAGGTTGCGCGCCTTTCCGAACAGCCGGCCGCGCCCATGACCCTCGCCTTCGACGACATCCTTGCCGCACAAGCGCGGCTCAAGGGTCATATCGAGCGCACGCCGTGCCGCTTCTCCAAGACCCTGTCCGAAATCACCGGCGCCCAGGTCTGGGTGAAGTTCGAGAACCTCCAGTTCACGGCGGCCTACAAGGAGCGCGGCGCGCTCAACAAGCTGCTGCAGCTGGGCGAGAACGTGCGCTCGCGGGGCGTGATCGCCGCCTCGGCCGGCAACCACAGCCAGGGGCTGGCCTATCACGCCGCCCGGCTGGGCATCCCCGTGACCATCGTCATGCCCAAGGGCACGCCCTTCGTGAAGGTCCAGCAGACCCGCGCCCACGGTGCCGAGGTGGTGATCGACGGCGACGGCTACGATGAGGCCTCGGCCACCGCCCGCAAGCTCTGCGACGAGCGCGAACTCACCTTCGTCCACCCGTTCAACGACGAGGACGTCATGGCCGGGCAGGGCACCGTGGCCCTGGAGATGCTGGAGGACGTGCCGGACCTGGAGATCCTGCCGGTCCCCATCGGCGGCGGCGGCCTCATCGCGGGCATGGCCACGGCCGCCAAGCACCTGAAGCAGGACATCCAGGTGATTGGCCTGGAGCCGGCCATGTTCCCCTCGTTCACCGCCAAGATGCGCGGCGTCCAGATGGCCCAGAGCGGCGGCGGCGCCACCATCGCCGAGGGCATCGCCGTCAAGGCCGTGGGGGACCTCAGCTATGCCGTGGCCCGGCCGTTGCTGGACGACGTGCTGCTGATCGAGGAGCCGTTCTTCGAGCGGGGCATCGCGCTCTACTGCAATGTCGAAAAGACCGTGGTGGAGGGCGCCGGCGCGGCCTCGCTGGCGGCGCTGCTGGCCTATCCGGAGCGGTTCCGCGGCAAGAAGTGCGGCCTGGTGATCACCGGCGGCAACATCGACACCCGCCTGCTGGCGTCGGTGCTGACGCGCGAGCTGGTGCGCGAGAGCCGCATCGTCAGCCTGCGCATAATCGGCGACGATCGCCCCGGCCTGCTGGCCAACGTTTCGGCGATCATCGGCCAGATGGGCGCCAACATCATCGAGGTGGCGCACAACCGCCTGGCGCTGGACGTGCCGGCCAAGGGCGCCGAGTTCGACGTGATGATCGAGACCCGCGACGCCCAGCACACCCAGGAGGTGATGGACGCCCTGCGGGAACGCGGCTACCCGCCGCGCGTCGTCTGAGGACCTGATCTGATGAAGCGCACCCTGATCCTCCTGGCCGCCGCCCTGGCCCTTACCGCTTGCCAGCCCAAGGCCGGCAAGGACGCGGCCGCCGCGCCGCCGACCGAACAATCCGCCGCCAGCAAGGCGTTCATGGACAAGACCGCCAAGGAAGCCGGCGTGAAGGTCCTGCCGTCCGGCCTCGCCTACAAGGTGGTGCGCTCGGGCCCCGAGACGGGCCTGAAGCCCCAGCTCTCCGACGAGGTGAAGGTCCACTACGAGGGCAAGCTGGAGGACGGCTCGGTCTTCGACAGCTCGTACGAGCGCGGCCAGCCCGCCGCCATGCCGCTGCGGGGCCTGATCCCCGGCTGGCAGGAGGCCCTCCAGCTCATGCGCCCGGGCGACGAGTGGATCCTCTACGTTCCCTCGAACCTGGGCTACGGCAATGACGCGGCCGGCCAGATCCCGCCCGGCTCGCCGCTGATCTTCAAGATCGAGCTGATCGACGTCCTGCCCGGCCCGGGGCGAATCCAGCAGGGCTGAGTCCTTTCCGCGCGCCGGGGGTGTGAGGCCGGAGATTGCCGGTCTATGCCTAGGCGATGAGCGCTGATCTCTACCCCGCCGCCCGGGACCTGCTGGCCCGACTCGTCGCCTTCGACACCACTTCCCGCGGCTCGAACCTCGAACTGGTCGAATGGGTCGAGGGCTATTTGGGCGGCCTCGGCGTCCCGCACCGACGAGTACCGAACGCGGACGGCTCCAAGTCGAACCTGATGGCCACCATCGGCCCGGTCATCGCCGGTGGCGTCGTGCTGTCCGGCCACACCGACGTGGTGCCGGTCGACGGCCAGCCCTGGACCAGCAACCCGTTCGAGCTGACGGAGAAGGGCGAGCGCCTCTACGGCCGCGGAACCTGCGACATGAAGGGCTTCCTGGCCCTCGCCCTCGCCGCCGCGCCGGAGCTCGCCAAGACGGCGAAGAAGCCCGTCCATCTGGCCTTCTCCTACGACGAGGAGATCGGCTGTCTTGGCGCGCCTAGCATGATCGCGGTCATCCGGCGCGAACTGCCGCCGCCGGCGGTGGTGGTGGTCGGCGAGCCCACCAACATGGAGGCGGTGAATGGCCACAAGGGCATCGCCACCTTCCACGTCACCGTCGCCGGCCGCGAGTGCCACTCCAGCCAGCCGCACCTGGGCGTGTCGGCGGTGATGGAGGCGGTCAAGCTGATGAGCTCGCTGAACCAGCTCTCGGCGCGCCTGTGGGACGAGGCCGACCCCGCCTCGCCCTTCACACCCAAGGGACCCACCTTGACCATCGGCATGGTCAGCGGGGGCACGGCGCACAACATCATCGCCCGCGAATGCACCTTCGTGTTCGACGTCCGCTCGCCCGGCCCGCGCACGCCGGAAGAGATCGTGGCGCCGTTCCTGGCCGAGGCCGCCGAGCTGGACCGCGCCCTGAAGGCCCGCGCGCCCGAGGCCGGCGTTGTGGTCGAGCTGCGCACCAATGTGCCGCCATTCCAACCCGAACCGGACGGCGCCGCCGAGGCCTTCGCTCGCCGCATGGCTGGCGACAACGGGCCGCCCCGCGTGGTCGCCTTCGCCGCCGAGGCCGGCCAGTTCCAGCAGGCCGGGTTCTCGACCGTGATCTGCGGCCCGGGCTCCATCGATCAGGCCCACCAGCCCGACGAGTTCGTCGAGATCGCCCAGATGCAGCGCGGCGCCCTCTTCATGCGGCGACTGATCGAATGGGCTAGCGAAGCGCCCTGAGCGGCCGGATTACCGGGCGGCGGCCCGAGAGGTCCCGGGGGTTCCAGGTCATGGCGCGGGAGATTTCGCCCAGGCCCGCCTTGCGCCGGCGCTGAACCGCGGCGCGGCTGCGGAACATCTTCGGCGCCCCCGCGAACGCCGCCGCCACCGCGCGCAGGATCAGCCGGATGTGGGGGCGGTTGTCCTTCTTCAGGTAGATCAGCACCAGCGACGCCAGGTGCAGCGGGACCACCAGCGGCAGCAGCAAGGCCGGCGTGTTCTTGAACAGCACCCAGAAGCGGTTGCGCGTGCCGTGGAACACCGCGAACTCCGACTTGCGCCCGCCCGACGAGGCCGAGCCCACGTGGTGGATGGTGGCGTCCGGGACCAGCAGGGTCGGCTCACCGGCAAGCTGCAGGCGATAGCCCAGGTCCACGTCCTCGCCGTAGCAGAAGAAGTCCTCGTCGAACCCGCCCAGCTCCAGGAACAGCTGGCGGTCGATCATCATCGCCGCGCCGCACGGGCTGAACACCTCGCCCTCCCGCGCCTGGCCCTGGTCGGGATTGAGATAGCCGCCGCGATAGGGGATGCCGGTGATGCTCATCACATCGCCCAGCCCGTCCAGCAGCCCGGGCTCGCCCTCCACCATCTGGCGCGAGGTGAAGGAGGCGACCTGCGGATGCCGCCCGGCCGCCTCGACCAGCTTCGCCAGCCAGTCGGGCTCCGCGTAGGCGTCCGGGTTGAGCAGCACGTACCAGCGGCCGCGCCCCTCCCGGGCGCCCTGGTTGCCGGCGCCGGTGAAGCCCAGGTTCTCCGTATTGCGGATCAGCCGCACCCACGGGAACTCGGCCGCGATCGCCGCGTCGCCCGGATCGGGCGAATCGTTGTCGATCACCAGGGCTTCGAAATCGCGGAACGTCTGGGCGCCCAGCCGCTGCAGGCAGGTGCGCAGGGTCGGCCCCGAGTTGTAGGCGATCACGCAGACGGTCACCTGCGGCGGGTGTTCGGCCTTGTCTTCGTCGTCCTGCTGCGCCATGCGACAGCTACATCCCACACGATCCGGAAGCCCATGACGATCACGCCGCTCGCCATCCCCGACGTCCTGCTTATCACGCCGAAGCGCCATGGCGATGCGCGGGGCTGGTTCTCCGAGACGTGGAGCCAGAAGGCCCTGGCCGGCACCGTGGCCGACACGACGTTCGTGCAGGACAACCAGGCCTTCAGCTCGACCAAGGGCATCATCCGCGGCCTGCACTTCCAGAAATCGCCGAACGCCCAGGGCAAGCTGATCCGGGCGCTGCGGGGCGCGATCTTCGACGTGGCGGTGGACGTGCGGCCGGGCTCGGCCACCTACGGCCGGTGGGTCAGCGCCGAGCTGACGGCCGAGGGCGGCGAGCAGCTCTGGGTGCCGCGCGGGTTCGCCCACGGCTACTGCACCCTGACCGCCGAGTGCGAGATCTTCTACAAGGTCGACGCGCCCTATTCGCCGGGCGACGAGGGCGGTGTCATCTGGAACGACCCGGACCTGGGCATCCCCTGGCCCCTGGACGGCGAGCCGCTCCTTTCCGACAAGGACACCAAGCTGCCGCGCCTGAAGGACCTCGGCCCCGTCGCCTTCTAGGCGGCCCACTCTTGGGCGACGTCGGGATCGGCCTCCGCGCCGGCCCGGCCCGCCCGCAGCGCTGCAAAGCTCGCCGGGTCCACCAGCCGGCACAGCGCCCAGACGGCGGCCCCGCGCACCAGCGGCGAGGGATCGTCCAACAGGCGCGTGGCCTCCGCGGCGAGCGCCGGATCGCCGCTGTTCCCGATGGCGTACAGCACGTTGCGGACGAAGCGATCGCGGCCAATCCGCTTCACCGGGTTCTTGGAGAACAGCGCCCGGAACGCCGCATCGTCCAACCGGGCCAGCTCGGCCAGCGAGGGCGCCGTCAGGGCCTCCCGCGCCGCCAGTTTCTGTTCGCGTCCAGCTTGCGCGAACTTGTTCCACGGGCAGACCGCCAGGCAGTCGTCGCAGCCGTAGATCCGGTTGCCGAGCGCGGGCCGGAATTCGCGCGGGATCGGCCCCTTCAGCTCGATGGTCAGATACGAGATGCAGCGCCGGGCATCCAGCTGGTAGGGCGCCGGGAAGGCGTTCGTCGGGCAGACATCGAGGCAGGCCTGGCAGGTCCCGCAGCCGGCCGTCTCCAACGGGTCGGGCGCGAGCTCCAGCGTCGTCAGGATCGAGCCCAGGAACAGCCAGGAGCCATACTCGCGGCTGACCAGGTTGGTGTGCTTGCCCTGCCAGCCCAGGCCCGCCCGCGCCGCCAGCGGTTTCTCCAGCAGAGGCGCGGTGTCGACGAACACCTTCAGCTCGCCGCCGACCCGGGCCACCATCCAGCGCGCCAGCGCCTTCAGCCGCGCCTTGATCACCTCGTGGTAGTCGTCGCCCTGGGCGTAGACGCTGATCGCGCCGCGGTCCGGCTGGGCCAGCACCGCCAGGGGATCGTGGCCCGGGCCGTAATTCACGCCCAGCACGACGGCCGAGCGGGCGCCGTCCCACATGGCCCGCGGATGCCGGCGCCGCTCCAGCGTCTCGGCCATCCAGGCCATCTCGCCGTGCCGGCCCGCGCCCACGAACGCCTCCAGCCGCTCCGCCGCCGGCCAGGCCTCGTCGATGTCGGTGAAGCGGCAGAGGTCGAAGCCGAGCGCCGCCGCCTCGGCGCGGATCAGGTCTTCGGGCGCGTCAGAAGTCGAGGTCGTCATAGTGCCCGGCCGGGTGCAGGCCCGGCCAGCGGTCGTTGAGCAGCGGCCGGAACGCCGGCCGGGACTTCAGCTTCATGTACCACGTCTTCACGGCCGGGAACTCGCGCCACGGCATGTCGCCGAAATAGTCGATCACCGAGAAATGCGCCGCCGCCGCGAAGTCGGCCAGCGACAGCCGCTTGCCCGCCAGCCACTCCCGCGCCTGCAGGAGATCGTCCAGCATGAAGAGGTGGTTCTTCAGCGCCTCCTTGCCCTGGCGCAGGTTCGCCAGCTCCGGCGCCCCCAGGCCCAGGAGCCGCTTCTCGATCTTCTCGTGCAGGATGTAGCCCGAGGCCTCGAACTCGAACTTGCGCTCGAACCAGGTGACCAGCCGCCGCGCCTCGGCCCGCTCGGCGGGGTCCGGCGCCAGCAGCGGCGGGTCGGGATAGGCGTCCTCCAGGTGGCCCACGATGGCCAGCGGCTCGCACAGCACCAGCGGCGCGCGTCCGGCTTCGGCCTCCACCAGCACCGGCACCATGCCCGACGGGTTCATCTTGGTCAGCTCGCGCGGCCGCTCCCAGTAGCGCACCTGCACGTCCGCGAACGGCAGCCGCTTCTCGCCCAGCGCCAGGCGCACCTGGCGCGAGGCCGGGTCGAGCGGGAAGTGGTGGAGGGTGCGTTCGACGGTCATGTCAGTATGTACGGAAAGGGCCGCGCCTCATACGCGAATCGGTAGGAGGCCAACAGACGACCTCGATCTTAAGGGCGCGTTTACTGCGTTGAAGGGCCTGGGGTTTCAGCGAATGCGCCGCCATGCGGTTCCGCCCGGCCGCGCGGATCGGCGTGGATGATGATGTCCGCGGCCGGAAAGGCGGCGAGGATCCGCTTCTCCGCAGCCACGATCACCGCATGCGCCGCCTCGAGGGTCAGTTGCGGGTCGAGGTCGGCATGCATCTGGATGTGGACGTAGGGACCGGAGGCGCGTGTCCGCAGCTGGTGCACGTCGGTAAGCCGCGGGTCCTCCGTCGCTAGGGCCACGATCTGGGCCCGCTCCGCATCCGGCAGCTCGCGGTCCATCAGCTGGCCTGCCGCCTCGCGGAACACCCCGACTGCGCCCCACAGCAGCAGGGCGGCGATCACCAGCGCCGCCGCCGCGTCCAGCCCGTTGATGCCCAGCCAGGCCGAGGCGGCGATCCCCGCCAGGGCGATCAGGTTGGACGCCAGGTCCGTCGCATAGTGGGCGCGATCCCCGGAGACGGCGACCGACGCGGTCTTGCGCAGCACGCGGGTCTGGGCCGTGATCAGCACGCCCGTCAGCAAGGTCGAGACCGCCATCACCGCCACCGCCCAGCCCTCTTGCCGCAGCGGGTGTGGTTCCATGAAATCGCCTACCGCCTCGCGCGCGATCAGGGCGGCGGAGGCGAACACCAGCCCGGCCTGCAGCAGACTGGCGAAGGCCTCGGCCTTGCCGTGCCCGAACCGGTGCTCGGCGTCCGGCGGCGCCACGGCGTAGCGGACCGCGAAGGCGGTCGCCAGCGAGGCCACCAGGTCCAGCCCGGAGTCGGCCATGGACGCCAGCATCGCCGTAGAGTCCGAGGCGATCCAGGCCGCCAGCTTGATCACCACGAGCACCGCCGCCGTCGCCACCGACAGCATTGTCACCCGCCGGGTCAGGACGGCGGTCTCGGCGGGGGTGAGGCGGGCAGGCGCGGCCATGGCCCCCTAGTTAGCGCCGGCGATGCGCGCCGCCAGCGCTAACGACTCGCAGGGCTCAGGCCGCCTTGCGGGGCATTGGCCCCACATAGACGCTGGCCGGCCGGATCAGCCGTCCCCCGGCGAGCTGTTCGCGTGCGTGGGCCAGCCAGCCGGCCACCCGACCCATGGCGAAGACGCAGGTGAAGGCGCTGGGCGGGAAGTCGAGCGCCTCCAGCAGCAGCGCCGTATAGAATTCGACGTTGGTCTCCAGCGACCGGTCCGGCTTGTGCTCGCGCAGGATCGCCAGGGCCGCGGCCTCCACCGCCTCGGCGAACTCCAGCCGGCCCTGCCGCGCGTCCAGCCACCGGACCGCGGTCTTCAGCGCGTCGGCGCGGGGGTCGCGCACCTTGTAGATCCGGTGGCCGAAGCCCATCAGCCGGTCCCCCCGGGCCAGGGCCGCCTCAATCCAGGCCCGGGCGTTCGCGGGCTCGCCGATCTCGTCCAGCATCTCGATCACCGGCCCCGGCGCGCCGCCGTGCAGCGGCCCCTTCAGCGCACTGACCCCCGCGAGCACCGCCGAGGTGAGGCCCGCCCGCGTGGAGGCGACGACCCGCGCGGCGAAGGTCGAGGCGTTCAGCCCATGGTCGCTGACTGTGACGAGGTAGGTGTCCAGCGCGTCGGCCTCGGCCTTGGAGGGGTGTGCGCCCCGCAGCATGCGCAGGATGTCGACGCTGTGGCGAAGGGATGGGTCCGGCTCCACCGGCGCCTCGCCCGCCTGGGCGCGGACCACGGCGGCCGTGAACACCGCCGGCGCCGCCAGGAGGCGGAAGGCCGTGCGCACATCGTCGCCGTCGGCCAGCCGGGCGGTCAGGGCGCGCATGGCCTCTATGGGTGTCCGGTCCAGCAATCCGGTGTCCAGCGCCGAGACCTCGGCGAACACCTCGGCTCGCGCCCGGCCCAGCGCCGCCCAGACGTCGGCCGGCAGGTCACGGTAGAAGCCGCCGAACAGCAGGCCCACCGCGTCCTCGAAGGTCGTTTGCCCGGCCAGCTCGTCCAGCGATCGGCCCCGGATGATCAGCCGCCCGTTGGCGCCGTCCACCTCGCTCAGCACCGTTTCGGCGGCGACGACGCCTTCCAATCCATCGGACATCTCAGGTCTCCAATTCGCGTTCCGGCCCTTAGAAATGCCTCCGCGGTTGAAAGATCAAGATTGATCAATATGATCAATATATGCCGTCCCCCGACTGGATCCCCGCCGAAGAGGCCCAGGCCCGCCTGAACGTGCGCCCCCAGACCCTCTACGCCTACGTCAGCCGGGGGCGGGTCAGCGTACGCCCCGACCCCGGCGACCCGCGCCGCAGCCTCTACCGCGCCGCCGACATCGCCGCCCTGGCCGAGCGCAAGTCCCGCAGCCGCAAGATCTCCGACGTGGCGGCCGGCGCCATCTCCTGGGGCGAGCCGGTCCTGGCCTCCGCCATCACCACCGTCAGCGGCGGGCGGCTCTACTATCGGGGGCGCGACGCCATCCGCCTTGCCGACACCGAGACGCTGGAGTCGGTGGCCCGCCTCCTGCGCGGCGGCCACGGCGCGGCGCTCAAGCGCACCGACCGGCCCCCACCGCCCGCCGGGCCCGACATGCGGACACGGGGCTACCTGGCCCTGGCGCTGCGGGCCGCGGTCGATCCGCCTGCGCGAGGCCGAGCGCCCCTGGCCCTGGCCGTGGAGGCGGCGACCCTGCTGGACGTCCTGACCGACGCCATCGCCGGCGAGGTGGGCGGCGGCGCCATCCACAACAGACTGGCCCTGGCCTGGGGGCAGGGGCCGGGCGGTCCCGGCGCCGACCTGATCCGCCGCATCCTGGTGCTGGTGGCCGACCACGAGCTCAACGCCTCGGCCTTCGCCGCCCGGGTCGCGGCCTCCACGGGGGCCTCCCTGGCGGCGGCCGCCTTGGCCGGGCTCGCCACCCTGTCCGGCCCGCGCCACGGCGGCGCCACCGCCGCGGTGCTCAAGTTCGCCGCCGAAGCGGCCCAGATGGGCCCGCGCGAGGCCATCGCCGGCCGCCTCACCGACGACCGCGCCTTGCCGGGCTTCGGCCACAACCTCTATCCCGACGGCGATCCCCGGGCCGCCGCACTGCTGGACCGCTTCGCCCCGCCGCCCGAACTCGCGAAACTGCAGACGGCGGTGAAGGCGGTCACCGGCCTCGATCCCAACGTCGACTTCACCCTGATCGCCGCCAGCCAGGCGCTCCGGCTTCCCCCGGACGCCCCCTTCGCCCTCTTCAGCGTCGCCCGCTGCGCCGGCTGGATCGCCCACGCCATCGAACAGGGCCAGACCGATTCGCTGATCCGGCCGAGGGCCAGGTACGTGGGGCCGGAGCCTGAACCGTCCCTCCCTTAATGGGGAGGGACAGCGCGCGCAGCGCGCAGGGTGGGGCGGTATGGATCAGGCGCGGAGGTCAGAGCCAGGGCTCCGACTTCCCCACCCTGACCGCCTCGCGGTCTGTCCCTCCCCATTAAGGGAGGGACCCACTCAAGCCCGCTCGTGCACCCGCTCTTCGGCCTCCAGCGCGTGATCGAGCCGCCCGACCATCTCCTTCGGGCACACCTGCCAGAACCGCCCGACGGCCACGTCCCAGTTGCGCAGTAGGTCGCCGGCCAGGGCCGAGCCCGTCTCGCGGTGGTGCTCCTCCACCAGCGCCGTCAGCACGCCCTGCCAGTGGGCGCTGCCGGGCCGGCAGGTGACCACGCTCTCCGCGTTCAGCACCCGGTGGAAGGTGTCCTTCGGGTCGTAGACGAACGCCATGCCGCCGGTCATGCCGGCCGCGAAGTTGAAGCCCACCGGCCCCAGGATCACCGCCGTCCCGCCGGTCATGTACTCCAGCCCGTTCGCCCCGCAGCCCTCGATGACCGCGGTGGCCCCCGAGTTCCGCACGCCGAACCGCTCACCCGCCAAGCCCGCCGCGAACAGCCGCCCCGAAGTCGCCCCGTACAGCACCGTGTTGCCGATGATGGCGTTGCGGTGCGGCTGGGCCAGTTGCGGGGCGGGCCGGATCACGATGGTGGCGCCCGAAAGCCCCTTGCCCACGTAGTCGTTGGCCTCGCCGGTCACCTCCAGCCGCAGGCCCTGCACCGCGAAGGCGCCCAGACTCTGCCCCGCCGAGCCTTTGAGCTGCACCGTCAGGTGGCCGGGTTGCAGGCCGTCCAGGCCGAACTTGCGCACCATGTGCGAGGACGTCCGCGTCCCGATGGCGCGGGCCGTGTTCTGCACCGTGTAGGTGAGCTGCATCTTCT
Organism: Phenylobacterium sp. RIFCSPHIGHO2_01_FULL_69_31; assembly: GCF_001824475.1. Classification (GTDB taxonomy): domain Bacteria; phylum Pseudomonadota; class Alphaproteobacteria; order Caulobacterales; family Caulobacteraceae; genus Phenylobacterium. The sequence goes on from NZ_MHXN01000014.1 coordinate 409,480, forward strand.
CGCCGCGCTCCAGCAACGGGGCGGCGTCGCGGACGATCTGGGCGTCCAGCGTGTCGGGCACCTCGTTGCGCCCGGCCACAGTGCAATAAGGCTTGTTGGCGCCGGGGTCGGCCCTCACCAGCAACGGGTTGAGGTCCAGGTCGTCCAGGTGCTCGCCGCCGCGGCTCACCTGCATGAGCAGGTCGGTGCGGCCGACCACGTCCTGCAGCGAGCGGGCGCCGATCCGGGCCAGGATCTCGCGCACCTCCTCGGCGATGAAGGTGAAGAGGTTGATCACCTTCTCGGGCGTGCCGGTGAACTTGGCGCGCAAGGCCTCGTCCTGGGTGCAGACCCCCACCGGACAGGTGTTGGAGTGGCACTGGCGCACCATGATGCAGCCCATGGCGATCAGGCTGGCCGTGCCGATCCCGAACTCCTCGGCGCCCAGCATGGCCGCGATCACCACGTCGCGGCCCGTGCGGATGCCGCCGTCCGCCCGCAGCCGCACGAAGTGGCGCAGGTTGTTCAGCGTCAGCACCTGGTGGGCCTCGGACAGGCCCATCTCCCACGGTCCGCCCGCGTACTTGATCGAGGTCTGGGGCGAGGCGCCGGTGCCCCCGACGTTGCCCGAGATCAGGATCACGTCCGCCTTGGCCTTGGCCACGCCGGCGGCGATGGCGCCGATGCCGGTCATCGACACCAGCTTCACCGTCACCCGGGCGTCGGGATTGATCTGCTTCAGGTCGTAGATGAGCTGCGCCAGGTCCTCGATCGAATAGATGTCGTGGTGCGGCGGCGGGCTGATCAGCATCACCCCCGGCGTCGCGTGGCGCAGCTTGGCGATCAGCTCCGTCACCTTGAACCCGGGCAGCTGTCCGCCTTCGCCCGGCTTGGCGCCCTGGCTGACCTTGATCTCGATCTCGCGGCACTGGTTCAGGTACTCGGCGGTCACGCCGAACCGGCCCGAGGCGATCTGCTTCACCGCCGAGTTGGGATTGTCGCCGTTGGGCAGCGGGCGATACCGGCTGCGATCCTCGCCCCCTTCGCCCGAGACGCTCTTCGCGCCGATCCGGTTCATGGCGATGTTCAGCACCCCATGCGCCTCGGGCCCCAGGGCCCCCAGGCTCATGCCCGGCGTCAGGAAGCGCTTGCGGATCTCGTTGACGCTCTCGACGTCCTCCAGCGGCGCCGGCTTGGCGTCGGGGCGGATGTCCAGTAGGTCCCGGAGTTGGATGGCCGGCAGGGTGCGCATGCCGTCCGCGAAGCGCTTGTAGATCTGGTAGTCGCCGGTATCGCAGGCGCGCTGGAGGGTGTGGATCATCCGCGCCTCGAAGGCGTGGGCCTCGCCCGAGCGCCGCGCCTTGTAGAAGCCGCCCACGGGCAGGCTGACCGCCGCCGGATCCCAGGCCTTGCGGTGCAGTTCGACCGCCTTGGCCTCCAGGCCCGCCAGGCCGATGCCTGAGATGCGCGAGGGCATGCCGGGGAAGAACTCGGCCACCAGGCTGCGCGACAGGCCGACGGCTTCGAAGTTGTAGCCGCCGCGGTACGAGGAGATCACCGAGATCCCCATCTTCGAGATGATCTTGAGCAGGCCGCCCTCGATCGCCTTCTTGTGGTTCAGGCACAGGTCGCGCAGCGTCAGCTCGCCCGTCAGGCCGCGCTCCAGCCGGTCCACATAGCTTTCCTGGGCCAGGTAGGCGTTCACGGCTGTCGCGCCCACGCCCACCAGGACGGCATAGGCATGGGTGTCCAGGCACTCGGCCGAGCGGACGATGATCGACACGTACGAGCGCAGGCCCTTGCCCACCAGCCAGGCATGCACCCCGCCGGTGGCCAGGATCATCGGCAGGGCCACGCGGTCGGCGCCCGTCGCCATGTCGCTGAGCACGATGGTGGAACAGCCGCGTAGCGCGGCCTCCTCGGCCTCGGCGCGGATGCGGTCCAGGTTGGCCCGCAGCGCATCGCCCGGCCGCGCGTCGGCCGCCGGGATCGGCATGGTGCAGTCGACCAGCGCGACGTTCTTCTCGCCGATCTCCTCGACCACCCGGTTGTACATCCCGTTGGTCAGCACCGGGCTTTCCATCACGAAGACGTCGGCCTGGGTCTCGTTCTCGGCCAGGATGTTGCCCAGGTTCTTGAACCGGGTCTTCAGGCTCATCACCGCCGTCTCGCGCAGGGAGTCGATGGGCGGGTTGGTCACCTGGCTGAAGTTCTGGCGGAAGAAGTGGCTTAAGGGACGGTAGCCGTCGGACAGCACCGCCAGCGGCGTGTCATCGCCCATCGAACCGACGGCTTCCTTCGCGTCCTCCACCATGGGGGCCAGAATCAGCTCCAGGTCCTCGAGCGTGATGCCGGCCGCGGCCTGGCGGCGCACCAGTTCCTCACGGCCATAGAGGCGCGGTTCCGGCCCGGGGCCGATCTTCTCCTCCAGATCCACCATGTTGCCGAGCCAGCGGTCATAGGGGTGCTGGGCGGCCAGCCGGTCGAGGATGCCCTCTTCGTCGTAGAGCCGGCCCTCCACCAGGTCGATCGCGAGCATTCGGCCGGGCTCGATGTGCGCCTTGCGCACGATGCGGCTCTCCTCGACCCGGCACATGCCGGCCTCGGAGCCCACGATCAGCAGGCCGTCCGACGTCTGGGCCACGCGCAGGGGGCGCAGGCCGTTGCGGTCCTTGCCGGCCACCACCCAGCGGCCGTCGCTGGCGCAGATCGCCGCCGGGCCGTCCCACGGCTCCATGACGGCGTTGCAGTAGGAGTAGAGCGCCCGGTGGGCCGGCTTCATCTGCTCGGCCGAGCGGGTGTTCCACGCCTCCGGGATCAGCAGCGCCTTGGCCATGGGCGCGTCGCGGCCCGCGCGGACCAGCACCTCGAAGGTGTTGTCCAGGGCCGCGGAGTCCGAGACGCCGGGCTGGATCACCGGCTTGATGTCGTCCTGGTAGTCGCCGAACGCCGAGGCCGCCATGCGGATCTCGTGGCTCTTCATCCAGTTGACGTTGCCCTTCAGCGTGTTGATCTCGCCGTTGTGGGCCAGCATCCGGAACGGCTGGGCCAGCCGCCATTCCGGGAAGGTGTTGGTGGAATAGCGCTGGTGGAAGATCGCCACCGCCGCCTGGAACCGCGGGTCGGTCAGGTCGGGATAGAAGGCGTCGATGCTCTCGGCCAGGAACATGCCCTTGTAGATCAGGGCCCGGGCCGACAGGGAGCAGATGTAGAAGTGCTGGATGTTTGCCTGGGCGACCCGCTTCTCGATCCGCTTGCGGCAGAGGAACAGCGCCCGCTCCAGCGCCTCGCCGTCCATGCCCTTGGGGGGCGAGAGCATGATCTGCTCGATCTCGGGCCGGGTGGCGTTGGCCTTCTCGCCGATCACCGAGGTGTCGGTGGGCACCTGCCGCCAGCCGTAGATGTAGAAGCCGAAGCGCAGCACCTCGGACTCCACGATGGTCCGGGCCGCCTCCTGGGCGCCCAGGTCCACGCGCGGCAGGAACACCTGGCCCACGGCGATGGGGCCCGGCCGCACCACGTGGCCGATGCGCTCGACGTGGGCGGCGAAGAAGTCCTGCGGGACCGAGACCAGCACCCCCGCGCCGTCGCCGGTCTTGCCGTCGGCGTCCACCGCGCCCCGGTGCCAGACGGCCTTCAGCGCCCGGATGGCCAGCTCCACCACCTCGCGGCGCGGCTTGCCGTCGATGGCGCAGACCAGCCCCACGCCGCAGGCGTCATGCTGGGCGGTGATGTCGTAGCCGCCGTTGGCCTCCAGCAGCAGCTGCCGGTCGCGTTCGTAGCGGGCGAGGATGTCGTCGGTCATCGGCGTCACTCGGCGGGCAAGAGGGCGTCGGCGCGGGCGTGCGCCGTCAGGTAGCGGTGGATGGCCTCGGCGGCGTCGCGTCCGTCGCGGATCGCCCAGACCACCAGGCTGGCGCCGCGCACGATGTCGCCCGCGGCGAAGACGCCGGGGATCGAGGTCATCATGCTGCGCATGTCGGTCTTCACCGTGCCCCAGCGCGTCGTGGCCAGGTCGGGGACGTCGAAGGCCGTCGGCAGGTCCTCGGGATCGAAGCCAAGGGCCTTGATCACCAGGTCGGCGCGCAGGTCGAAATCGCCGCCCTCGACCTCTTCCGGCGCTTGCCGGCCCGAGGCGTCGGGCGGCCCCAGGCGCATGCGCGCGGCCACCAGGCCCGCGGCCTTCAGGGCGTCGCCGCTGACGGCCTTCGGCGCGGCCAGCCATTCGAAGACGACGCCCTCCTCCTCGGCGTTCGCCACCTCGCGGTCGGAGCCCGGCATGTTGGCGCGGTCCCGGCGATAGAGGCAGGTGACCGAGGTCGCGCCCTGGCGGATCGCCGTGCGCACGCAATCCATCGCCGTGTCGCCGCCGCCGACCACCACCACGGCCTTGCCCGTGGCGTTCAGTTCGCCGCTGTCGAACGCGGGGACCGCGTCGCCCATGCCTTTACGGTTGGAGGCGATCAGGTAGTCGAGCGCAGCCACCACGCCCGCCGACCCGGAGCCCGGAACGGTCATGTCGCGCGCCGCATACACCCCCGTGGCGATCAGCACGCTGTCGTGCCGCTCGCGCAGCTGCTCCAGGCTCGCGTCCCGTCCGACTTCGAAGCCCAGCACATAGTCGACGCCGCCCTCGGCCAGCCGGCGCGTGCGGCGTTCGACCACGTCCTTCTCCAGCTTGAAGCCGGGGATGCCGTAGACCAGCAGGCCGCCCGGCCGGTCGTGGCGGTCGTAGACGGTGACCGCATAGCCCAGCTCGCGCAGGCGCTCGGCCGCCGCCAGGCCCGCGGGGCCCGCGCCGACGATCCCCACCGACTGGCCGCGCTCGGGGCCCGCCACGAGCGGCCGCACCCAGCCCATCTCCCAGGCCTTGTCCGACAGGTAGCGCTCGACCGAGCCGATGGTGACCGTGCCGTGGCCCGACTGCTCGATGACGCAGTTGCCCTCGCACAAGCGGTCCTGCGGGCAGATGCGGCCGCAGATCTCCGGCATCGAATTGGTCGCCTGGCTGAGGGCATAGGCCTCTTCCAGCCGGCCCTCGGCGGTCATCCGCAGCCAGTCGGGGATGTTGTTGTGCAGCGGGCAGTGGGTCTGACAGAACGGCACGCCGCACTGCGAGCAGCGCGAGGCCTGCTCCGCCGCCTTGGCGTCGATGAAGTCGCGGTAGATCTCGTGGAAATCGCCGGCGCGCGCCTCGGCCGCCCGCTTTTCGGGCGTCGCCCGCGGCGTCACCGTGAACTTCAGCATGCGCTCGGCCATGAAACTGCGCCCTCTCCCGTCCAGCGGCCATCTAGAGGGCAAAATCTTGCGCGAAAAGCCTGTGGTCCAATTTTCGGACAATTAGGCACGGCGGATGACGCCGCTGTGACCATTCGTCCTTCGCTCAGCGCGATATTAGTCCAATTTTGAGATGAACTAGATGTTCACCATAGTCGCCGCACCCCATCCCTGTTCATTTCAATGGAGTGCCGCCGTGCTGCCGGACTGGGTCTATGCCGTCATCCTCGGGGTCATCGAGGGCCTGACGGAGTTCATCCCGGTTTCCTCCACGGGCATGATGCTCCTCGCCAAACAGGCCATGGGCCTGCCCAGCGGCTTCTGGGACACCTTCGCGGTGATGATCCAGCTGGGCGCCATCCTGGCCGTGGTCGCCCTCTACTTCGGCAAGCTCTGGAAACAGGTGATCAGCTTGCCCACCGACCCCGAGGCGCGGAAGTTCGCCCTGAGCGTCATCGTCGCCTTCATCCCTTCGATCGTGCTCGGCCTGCTGTTCCACGACTTCATCAAGGCGGTGCTGTTCGACAGCCCGGTGGTCCAGTGTGTCTCGCTGATCGTAGGCGGGATCGTTCTGCTCTTCGTCGACCGCATGGCGCCGCAGCCGGTGGCCCATGACGCCTTCAAGCTTCCGCTGGTCAAGGCGCTGATCATCGGCCTGTTCCAGGTCCTGGCCATGGTGCCCGGGGTGTCGCGGTCGGGCGCGACGATCGTCGGCGGGATGCTCTTCGGCGTCGAGAAGCGAGCTGCCGCCGAGTTCACCTTCTTCCTGGCGATCCCGACCATGCTGGGCGCCTTCGTGCTGGACGCCTGGGAAAGCCGCGATCAGCTGACGGCCGACACCATGCCGCTGATCGCCATCGGCTTCGTGGTGGCGTTCGTGGTCGCCCTCGTGGTGATCCGCACCATGCTGGCGGTGGTCACCAGCCGCGGCCTGGCGCCCTTCGGCTGGCTGCGGATCGCCATCGGCGGGGTCGGCCTGGCCCTGCTGACGCTGACCTGAGCCGGCTCAGGCGCGGCCGGCTTCCATCTCGCGGGCGTCCTGGTCGGCGTACTGCCCGCCCTTGCGGTAGGCGTAGAGGTAGGTGGGCAGGATGGCTTCCAGGCTGGTCGGTGACAGGCCCAGTTCGGCAAGGCCGGGATAGCGGCCGCTGACCACATTGTCGGACCGCAGCGCGTCGACCTGGTCCGAGGTGACCGGCGGCGGAACGACCGCCGACATCACATCGCCCACCTTGCCCAGCAGGGCGGCGACGGGGAACGGGATCGGCAGCAGGAGGCGGCGCTGGCCCGTCTCGGCCAGAATCCGCTCCATCAGCTCCTTGAACGTGAAGACCGAGGGCCCGCCGAGCTCATACGTCTGGCCCGCCGCGGCGTCGGTGACGACCATGTGCGCCAGGGCCTGGCCCAGGTCGCCGACGAAAACCGGCTGGAAGCGGGTCTGGCCGCCGCCGATCAGCGGCAGCACCGGGCTGATCTGCGCCATGCCCGCAAACTTGTTGAAGAAGCCGTCGCCCGTGCCGAACACGATCGAGGGCCGCGCCACGACGGCGTCAGGATAGATCTCGCGGACCGCCGCCTCGCCCTCAGCCTTGGTGCGCAGGTATTTGGACGGCGACTCCGCATCGGCGCCCAGGGCCGACATCTGCACGATGCGGCTCAGGCCCATGGCGCGCGCGGCCTCGGCCACATTGCGGGCGCCCATGACGTGGACCGCCTGGAAGCCCTGGCGGCCGGCCTCGTAGCCGACGCCGACGAGGTTCAGCGAGGCCGTCGCGCCTTCCAGCGCGCGCTCGATCGACGGGCCGTTGCGCAGGTTGGCCTGCACCACATCGATCTGACCCACGTCGCCCAGCAGCCGCATCTTGTAGGCCAGGTTCGGGTTGCGCACGGCGACCCGCACCCGCCAGCCGGCCTTGGCCAGGTAACGCACGGCCTGGGTCCCGACGAAGCCGGAGCCGCCAAAGACGGTGACGAGGTTCTGCATGGCGGCGCGGCCGCTCCTGTGGCTCTGAAGACGGGTGCGGTTTAGGCGATGCGGCGACGCCTCGCAATGCGCCGCGAGATTGGCCCGTTGACCTGCCTGGGGCGGCGCCATATGTAGCCGCCTCCCGATCCGACGGACGGGGCCCAGGTGGCGGAATTGGTAGACGCGCTGGCTTCAGGTGCCAGTGGCTTAACGGCCGTGAAGGTTCGAGTCCTTTCCTGGGCACCACCCCTAAGATAAACCGGGGGTTCGACGTCGGAGTTTGGAATCGCGTGACCACATTCGTGCATGATGGCGACCTGCCGGCCGATGCGCTGGCGAACGCGTCGGCGGTGGCGGTCGATTCCGAGACCATGGGCCTGCGGCTGGGCCGCGATCCCCTCTGCGTGGTGCAGCTTTCCGACGGCAATGGCGACGCCCACGTGGTCAAGCTGGACCGGGCGACCTACGACGCGCCGAACCTCAAGCGGCTGCTGACCGACCCGGCGGTGACGAAGATCTTCCACTTCGGCCGCTTCGATATCGCCATGTTCTGGCTGCATCTGGGGGTCGTGACCGCCCCCGTCTACTGCACCAAGATCGCCTCGAAGATCGCCCGCACCTACACCGACCGCCACGGCCTCAAGGACGTGACGAAGGAACTGATCGGCGTCGACATCTCCAAGGCCCAGCAGAGCTCGGACTGGGGCGCCGACAAGCTGTCGGATGACCAGGTCGCCTATGCGGCCTCCGACGTCCTGCACCTGCACGCCCTGCGCGCCCGCCTCGACGAGATGCTGGTTCGCGAGCGGCGCGACCACCTGGCCCGCGCCTGTTTCGAATTCCTCCCGCACCGCGCCCTGCTGGACGTGGCCGGCTGGGAGGATGCCGATATCTTCGCGCATACCTAGATAAGCGCGATGACCGCCGCCGGCGCCCCCCTGTCCGAGCCCTTCGCCGAACCGCGGCGCGCCGACTTCGAGCGGTGGCGGCGGCGTTCGCGCCTGGTCCGCACGCTGCGGATCCTGCTGCCGGCCCTCATCGCCTTCATCTTCCTGGGCCTGATCGGCAGCGTCGCCTGGTCGACCTTCAACGCCCAGCCGCGATCCACCCCGGCCGGCGACGAACCGATCCGCCTCATGAACCCGCGCTTCATCGGCCGCGACGACAAGGGCCGGTCGTTCGTGCTCACCGCCGATTCGGCGATCCGCGACCGGCTCGACTACCAGCGCGTGATCCTGAAGAAGCCGGCCCTGGTCCTGGACGAAGGCGGTCCGGACGAGATGCGGATCAACGGCGCCGACGGCATCTTCCACGAGCAGAACGGCAAGCTCGAGCTTTCGAACGGCGTGCGCATGGCCGACTCTAAGAACGCCTTCGAGACCGCCGCCTCACTCTTCGACACCAAGACCGGCGAGGTCGTCGGTTCAGGCCCCATTCAGGGCGCTGGTGGCCTTGGAGAAATCCGCGCAGAGTCCTATGGCGTATACGGCAAGGGCGAGCGCATGGTCTTCAAGGGCGGCGTCCGCACCCGCCTGGAAACCAAGAAGAAGTAGCGGCGAGCGCAAGGGCAGTCATGAAGTCTCTCGTCAAAAGCTCCGTCCTGGCCGCGGCCTTGCTGGCCGCCGGCGCGGCGCATGCCCAGAGCCTCGGCCCGGGCGCCGACGGCCCCATGGACATCACCGCCGACGAACTCGAGGTGCAGAACAAGGCCTGCGTCTCGGTGTGGAAGGGCAAGGCCGAGGCGCTTCAGGGCCAGGCCCGCCTGCGCGCCGACGTGATCCGCGCCTTCTTCGAAACCACGCCCGGCGCCTCGTCGGCCACCGGCACGGGCGCCTGCGGCGACCTGATCCGCATCGAGGCTGAGGGCTCGGTCTATTACGTGACCAGCAAGGACCAGCGGGTCCGCGGCGACGCCGGGACCTACGATGCCTCGGCCGAGACGGTCACCCTGACCGGCGACGTGGTCGCAGTGCAGGGCCAGAACGTGCTGCGGGGCAGCCGCATGGTGTTCAACACCAACACCGGCGAAGGCCGCATGGTCGGCAACGCCACCGGGACCAACGCCAAGTCCCGCCCGCGCGGCGTGTTCTATCCGTCGAAGAAGCAGCAGAGCGCCGCCAAGTGAACGCGCCGCAACGGGTCCAGGCCAAGGGCGCGATCCCGACCGAGGGGCTTGTCGTCGACAATATCGGCAAGTCGTTCCGCGGCCGGGCCGTGGTGAAGGGCGTGTCGCTGCGCCTCTGCCGCGGCGAGGTCGCGGGCCTGCTGGGCCCCAACGGCGCCGGCAAGACGACGACCTTCTACATGATCACCGGCCTGATCCCGGCCGACTACGGCGCGATCTATCTGGACGGCGAGAACATCACCGCCCAGCCGATGTACCAGCGCGCCCGGATGGGCGTGGGCTACCTGCCGCAGGAGACGTCGATCTTCCGCGGCATGAGCGTCTGGGAAAACGTCATGGCCGTGGTCGAACTGCGCCAGCGCGACCAGAAGAAGGCCCGGGAGACCGTGACCCAGCTCCTCGAGGAGCTGCACATCGAGCACCTGCGGAATGCGCCCGCCGTCTCCCTGTCGGGCGGTGAGCGCCGGCGGGTGGAAATCGCGCGGGCGCTGGCCTCCGACCCGTCCTTCATGCTGCTGGACGAGCCGTTCGCCGGCATCGACCCCCTGGCCATCGCCGACATCCGCCAGGTGATCACCTATCTGAAGCAGCGCGGCATCGGCATCCTGATTACGGACCACAACGTCCGGGAAACGCTCGACATCATCGACCGCGCGTCGATCATCCACGCGGGCGAGGTGCTGTTCGAGGGCAGCCCGGACGAGATCGTGGACGACCCGGAAGTGCGCCGGGTCTACCTGGGCGACCGGTTTACCTAGGGCCGCCCCGCCGACCGACTAGCCCAGCAGCGTCTCCATCTCGTCGAGGGTGCGCGAGAACTTGCCCAAGAGGGTGCGGTAGGGCTCGGGGCTGGTCATGTCGACGCCGGCCCGCTTCAGAACGTCCACCGGATAGTCCGAGCCGCCGGCCTTGAGCACCGCCAGGTAGGCGTCGCGCTCCGCCGCCTTGCCGGTGAGGATCCGCTCGGCGAAGGCCGACGCGGCGGTCACCGACGTCGCGTACTGATAGACGTAGTAGTTGTAGTTGAAGAAGTGGGAGGGATAGGCCCACTCGATCCCATAGGTGTCCTCCACCGCCACCTTCGGCCCGTGGTAGCGCTTCAGGAGGTCGAGGTAGATGGCGCTGAGCCGCTTGCCGGACAGCGGTTCGCCGCGTTCCGCCGCCTCGTGCGCCGCCAGCTCGAACTCCGCGAACATGGTCTGGCGGTAGAAGGTGGCGCGCATCATCTCGCAGACGCGATCCAGGTAGAACAGCCTCTCGTCCCGGGTCTTGGCGCCCTTCAGCATATGGGCGACCAGGAGCTGCTCGTTCACCGTCGAGGCGACCTCGGCGGTGAAGGTGGGATAGCCGGCGAGTTCGAACGGCTGGGCCTTCTGCGCCAGCAGGGTGTGCATGGCGTGGCCCCACTCGTGGGCGTAGGTCGACAGGCTCTCGTAGTCGTCCGTGTGGTTCAGCAGCATGTAGGGATGGACGTCATAGGCGGCGCCGAAGACGTAGGCGCCGGCGGCCTTGCCCTTCTGCGGATAGACATGAACCCAGGGCGCGGCCGTCGCCCGAGCGAACGCCTCGGCGTATTCCGGGCCCAGCGGCTTCATGGCCTCGAGCGAGATGCGCCGCGAGGCGGCCAGGTCGAACTTGGCGTCCAGCTTCGTCACCGGCGGATAGAGGTCGTAGTAGGCCATGTCGGGCAGGCCCAGCATCCGGCGGCGGACATCGAAATAGCGATGCAGGATCGGCAGGCCGCGGTTCGCCTCGGCCACCAGGGTCCGGTAGACCGACTCGGGGATGTTCGGGCCGTCCACGGCGGCCGCGAGCGCGGTCGGATATTTGCGCGCCCGGGCGTTGAAGACATCGCCGTCGATCTTGGCGCCGAGGGCCGCGCCCAGGCTGGACTCATAGCGCTTGAAGGTCCCGAAGAAGGTGTCGAACACCTTCTTGCGCTCGGCCCGGTCCGGCGCGGCGCGCGCCTGGCTATAGCCCTGCAGGTCCAGGCGCAGCTTCCGGCCCGATACCTCGACCTCGGGCCAGGGGATGTCGGTCAGGACGAGCTGCGAGCGGATCGCCTGGGGCCCGTTCAGCGGGTTGGACGCGGCCGCCAGCAGCGCCTCGCCGGCATCGTCCAGGGTGTGGGGCGCCTGGCGCAGGGTGCTCTCATAGCCGAACCGGAACTTGGCGAGCGCAGGGTCGGACTTCAGGAAGGCTCCCACCTTCGCGGCGCCCATGGCCAAGACTTCCGGACTGACCCAGGCCGTGGCCTCGCCCACCTTGGCGTTGAGGGCGTTGGCGGTCTGGCGCCGCTCCTGGTTGGCGGCGACGCCCAGGTCTTCGTCGGCCTTGAGGGTGGCGTAAACGAAGAGGCGGAGCTGCCGCTTCACCACCGCCGAAATGGCCTCCGACGCCGCCCGGAAGGTCGCGGCGCTCTCGCCGAGCCGGCCCTTGAACGCCAGCAGGCGTGGTAGTTCGGCCTCGACGGCCTGGCGCTCCGCCTCCCAGGCGGCGTCGCTGGGATAAAGGCGGGTGAGATCCCAGGTGGTCGGCAGCGCGGGATCGGCGGCGAGGGCCAGGCCCGGCGCCGCGGCGGCCGCGCCGGCCAGGATCAAGGCCGCGCGGCGGCTGAGGTCGGTCATGTCGGTAACTCCCCCGGAACGTGTGACGCCACGCTAGGCGCCGCCGGGGCCCGCGCCAACTTACCGAACGTTCACGGAGCGCCGCGGCGGCCCGCGCCCGGCCTACCGGAGGAGATCGCGCGGCGGCGGCGTCTCGCTCGGCGGGTCGGCGCGCCGGGCGAGTTCGGAGGTTCCAAGGGACGTGATGTCCCACCCCTCGTGGCTGCGCACGGCCAGGCCGCGGTCGCTCAGCGTTCGCGCCGCCGCGATGTTGACGAAGGCGACGGCCTCGCCGGCCTTCTTCTGGGCGAGAAGTTGCAGGGTCCGCAGCTCCACGTCGGTGAGGTCTACCATCGCGTCGCTTGCTCCAGCCGCGGTTTGGCGAGGACGGCTACGTTCGCCGGATCCGATGAAAGTCGTGCGCGCGCCCCGGCGTTCGCAATATGCATCTCTTGCTTCTGCGACAATATAATACCGAAAAAGATCGCCAAATCCCCGGCGTCGATGACGTTATCGTCACGGGAACTTACTAATCCGTCCAAAAGCATTACCTGAAGTACAGGCGCCATGTTACATCATGTGGGGCCAGATAAATTTGGATGGGATGGATCTTTCGGTCTCCCGAATCTTGCGACGCCCGTAGGAGCAGAGACATGGCCAAGGGTCAGAAGCGATCCAACAAGGAAACGCGCAAGCCGAAGCAGGAAAAGGCCAAGCCGGCGGCGGCGACGCCCCTGTTCCGAACGACCCCACCGCCGGGCGCGCGCTGATGAACCTGCTCTCCATGATCTTCCGGCCCGGCGTCGCCGACGCCGAGGTTCGGGCCGAAATCTGGCGGCTGGGCGTGCGGCACATCGGCTGGCCGCTCGAAGGCGCCCTCCGAGAGCTGAGCGAACCCAATCTGCCCATGGACCGTGCGGTCCTGCTGCGCGCCTGCGTCGACAAGCTCAGGCTGGAGGAAAGACGATGACCCGACCCGTGAAACTCGGCGGACCGCCGTACGTGCCGGCGGCTCGCGGCGGGCTCTCCGATCCGCGCTCCACGGGCAGCCCGGCCACGTCCGCAGGCGCCCGGCCGATGCTGACCGACCGCCGCAGCACGCGTTAGCCTTCCATATCGGCCGCGGCCGCCTTGGCCTTGTGAGCCTGCATCGCCTGCCACTGTTCCTGCTGGTGGCGGCGCCAGCGGGCCCGGAGAGATGCCGGGCGGTCGGGATAGCGATCTTCCGTGAACCGGGCGGCCGAGACGCGGTCGGTCCGGAAACTGCGGAAATCGCGCCGCATCTCGCACCAGGCCATGATCAGCCGGCTGGTCTCGTAATACCCGACGGCAAACGGCCAGACGGTGCGTTCGGTCTCTCGCTCCCGCTCGTCGCGATAGGTCAGGACGATCTTCCGCCCCCCGCGGATGCACTGGCGCACGCCCGCCATGTCGATCTTGTCCGGCTGGGTGTTCCAGCTTGGCGCGGCGCGGGTCGCCGGCTCCACCACCAGCGGGCGCAGGTTCTCCGGGATCACGGCGCCGATCTTGGCGATCAGGTCCTCGGCCGCGCGCCGCAGCGCGGGGTCTCCACGGACGGCCACCATCTGAGCGCCCAAGACCGCAGCCTCCACCTCCTCAGGCGTCAGCATCAGCGGCGGCAGGTCGAACCCGTCCTCCAGGATGTAGCCCACGCCCGCCTCGCCGCGGATCGGCGCCCGCTGGCCGATCAGGTCGGCGATGTCGCGATAGACGGTGCGCTTGGAGGTCTCCAGCTCCTCGGCGATCGCGTCGGCGGTGATCGGCCGCGTTCCACGCCGCAGGATCTGGATGATCTGGAACAGGCGGTCCGCCCGACGCATGTTCACTCGCCGTTCTGCTGACAGGATGCTGTCAGCAAGCCGCTGTCAGGGTGTGGCTGTCAATGAGGGAGACGGCAGATGATCACGCTCTACGGCTGCGGCGAGGGTTTCGGGCTTCCGGAAATCAGCCCCTATGTCACCAAGACCGAGGTGCAGCTCAAGATGGCGGGGCTGCCGTACGTGAAGGTGCTGGCGCGTCCGGACGAGTCGCCCAAGGGCCAGGTGCCCTTCATCGACGCGAAGGGCGCTCGCATCGCCGATTCCACCTTCATCCGCGGCTATGTGGAACGCACCTACGGCGTCGACTTCGACGAGGGCCTGGACCCCGCGCAACGGGCCCAGGCGTGGGCGATCGAGCGGATGATGGAGAACCACTTCGGCTGGACCCTGTGCGTCGAGCGTTGGCTGGACCCGGAAAACTTCGCCAAGGGCCCGGCGAACTTCTTCGAGGGCGCCCCCGAGGGCGTGCGCGAAGCGGTGCTGGACGAGGTGCGGCGCAACGTGCGGGCGGTCGGCATCGGGCGGCACACCGACCTGGAGGTCGTGGCGCTGGCGGTCCGGTCGCTGGCCGCGGTCTCCGCCATCCTCGCCGACAAGCCGTTCCTGTTCGGGCGCCAGCCGTGTGGCGCGGACGCCACGGTCTTCGCCATGCTGGCCGGCACGCTGACCCCGTTCTTCAACGGCGAGATCCGCCGCCGGGCCGAGGGTTTCGGCAACCTCGTGGCCTATGTGGACCGACTGATGGCGCGGTTTTATCCCGAGTTCGAATGGGACCTGGAGTCGAGCGTCCACGCGCCCATGGCGGCTTAATCCGCCGGCGTTAACCAGTCAGTTGGGAACGCGCCCTAGCTTGTGAAGCAAGAAACAGGCCAGGAGGCGGTTCGTTGGCGCTCAGCGCACGACTTGAGATTCGGCAGGGGCAGGGGCTGGTCATCACGCCCCAGCTGCAGCAGGCGATCAAGCTGCTGCAGATGTCGAATCTTGAGCTCGAGGCGTTCGTCGAAACCGAGCTGGAGCGCAACCCGCTCCTCCAGCGCGACGAGAGCGAGAACGAAGCGCCGGACGGCCCCAGCGACGAGGCCGCCGCGCCAGCCGAACACGCGGCCGACGCCGAGGCGCGGGCCGACCTGGATGCTGCGCACGACGAGGCCTCGCCCGGCGAGCGCGCTACCGGCGACGCGCCGGAGGTGGCCGACGCCGGCGGCGCCATCGACTGGTCGCGCGCGGGGTCCGGCGGCAGCTTCGACCACGACGGCGAGGGTTTCGAAGGCGCCCTGAGCCGCGAGAAGACCCTTTCCGAACACCTGCACGAGCAGCTCTCGGCCTCGGGCCTGTCGCCGGCCGAGACCGTGATCGCCGGCATCCTGATCGATGCGATCGACGAGGCGGGCTACCTGCGCGCCGACACCCAGGACCTGGCCGAGCGGCTGGGCTGCGCGCCCGCCCTAGTGGAGAAGGTGCTGTCGGTGGTCCAGGGGTTCGACCCCGTGGGCGTCGGCGCGCGCGACGTGCGCGAATGCCTGATGATCCAGCTTAAGGATCAGAACCGCTACGACCCGGCCATCGGCGCCCTGCTCGACAACCTGCCGCTGCTGGCCAAGCGCGACCTCGGCGCCCTGAAGAAGATCTGCGGGGTCGACGACGAGGACCTGCGCGACATGATCGCCGAGGTGCGCGGCCTGACGCCCCGGCCCGGTGCGGCGTTCCCGGGCGGCGAGGCGGCGACCCCGGTGGCGCCGGATGTGTTCGTGCGCGAGGGCCCCGGGGGCCTGTGGCTCGTGGAGTTGAACACCGACACCCTGCCGCGCCTGCTGGTCGACCAGCGCTATCACGCCCGCGTCTCGGGCCAGTCGAAGACCGATCAGGAAAAGACCTTCGTCTCGGACTGCCTGGCCCAGGCCAACTGGCTGATGAAGAGCCTGGACCAACGCGCCCGCACCATCCTGAAGGTCAGTTCGGAAATCGTGCGCCAGCAGGACGCCTTCCTGGCCTATGGCGTGGAGCATCTGCGGCCGCTGAACCTCAAGACGGTCGCCGAGGCCATCGGCATGCACGAATCCACGGTCAGCCGGGTCACCTCCAGCAAGTACATCGCCACCCCCCGCGGCCTGTTCGAGATGAAATTCTTCTTCACCTCGGCCATCGCCTCGTCGGAAGGCGGCGAGGCCCACTCGGCCGAGAGCGTGCGCCACAAGATCAAGCAGCTGATCGAGACCGAGGCGCGCGAATCGGACGTCCACTCGGACGACCGGATCGTGGAGATCCTCAAGGCGGCCGGCGTCGACATCGCGCGCCGCACCGTCGCCAAATATCGGGAAGCGATGCGCATTCCGTCATCGGTCGACCGCCGCAGGATGCTTAAGGAACCGGCCTGAGCCGATTTCGCTTTGGTCCACTTGGCGTGGCGCCTGTGAAGCGCCAGATGGACTGAGCGATGTCCGAAGCGACCCACCCGGCCGAACTGCCCTTCAAGGAGCAGCCGCTTTCTGCGGTGCTGCAGGATATCGCCGAGCACGACGAGCCGCGGATCTCCGTCGAAGAGCTGATGGAGAAGTTCGGCGGCCGGGCGATCGGCGCGCTGCTGTTCGTCTTCGGCTTGGCCTGCATGCTGCCCCTGCCGCCGGGGGCGACGACCATCTTCGGCCTGCCGCTGCTGCTGCTCGCGCCGCAGCTGGTGATCGGCGCGGGCGCCCCCTGGCTGCCCCAGAAGGTCCGGGAGCGGACCCTGTCCACCGCCGACCTGCGCAAGGGCCTGCCGCGCGTGATCCCCACGCTTCGCAAGGCCGAGGCGGTGTCGAAGCCACGGCTTGTCTTCCTGTTCGGCGCCGTCGGGGAGCGGGTGCTGGGCGTCGTCTGCACCGCCCTGGCGTTCGTGCTGATCCTGCCCATCCCCGGCGGTAACATCTTGCCGGCCATGGCGGTCTCGGCGCTGTCCTTCGCCCTCATCCAGCGGGACGGCGTGATCGCGCTCCTAGGCTACGCCCTGGCCATCACCAGCGCGTCGGTGCTGGCCCTGGCGGCTCACATTATCGTCAGGATGTTCCTCCACGCCTGGGCCGTGATCTACCCGACTTGACACCTTCCGGCGGGAGGCGCGTTGATCTCACATGCAAGTCCAAGTCACCGGCAAGCATGTCGATGTCGGGGAGGCTCTGCGATCGCGAGTCACCGACGAACTCTCAAACTCCATCGCGAAATATTTCGACCGGGGCGGCGGCGCCGACGTGGTCGTCAGTCGCGAGGGCACGGCCTTCAAGGTCGATTGCGCCGTCACCCTGGCCTCTGGCCAGCAGCTGACGACGCACGGTGTGGGCGGTGACGCCCACCTGGCCTTCGACCAGGCGCTGGAGAAGATGTCCAAGCGCATCCGCCGCTACAAGAACCGGCTCAAGGACCATCACGGGCAGGCGGTGGCCAAGCAGGCCGAAAGCGCCGCCTACTTCGTGATCGCCTCGCCCGACCTCGATGAGGAGGACGAGGAACAGCCCGAGGCCGACGGGCAGGCGTTCGCCGAACCGATGATCATCGCCGAGACCGAGCGCCCGGTGCGGTCGATGACGGTTTCTATGGCGGTCATGGAATTGGACCTGACCGAAGCTCAAACAATCGTGTTCCGAAACGCCGCGCATGGCGGACTTTCGGTGGTATATCGCCGCCCCGACGGGAACATCGGCTGGATCGACCCGGAGCGGACGAAAGGCCGCAACGGGACCGGGGGGGACGGGGCTTCGGCCCACTAATTGCTTGGCGACCACGCGGGCGGCCTTCCCGGGGCCGTTCCGCGCGGATTGGGGTTAGTTCTTCAAGACCATGAACATCGGCGAACTGCTGGATCGCGGCGCGATCTCCACGCGCGTGAGCGCGGCCAACAAGAAGAAGGCCCTGGCGGTGATCGCCGAGATCGCGGCCCGCAACTTCGGCCTCGAGCCCGCCGAGGTCCTCGAGGCGCTGAGCGAGCGGGAGGCCGCAGGCTCGACCGGCGTCGGCCACGGCGTGGGCGTGCCGCACGCCCGCCTGGAAGGGCTGCAACGGATGCGCGGGGTTTTCGTCCGCCTGGAGCAGCCGGTGGAATTCGAGTCCGTGGACGACCAGCCGGTCGACCTTCTGTTCGCCCTGTTCGCCCCGAAGAACGCCGGCGCCGAACACCTTCGCGCCCTGGCCCGCGTGTCGCGTCTGCTGCGCCAGGCCGACCTGCGCGAACAGCTGCGCAAGGCCCGCAGCGCCGACGCCATCCATGCGCTCCTGGTCCAGGACATGTCGGCAAGGCCGGCGGCCTGAGCGCACAAAAAAGGCCGGCGGTGAGGCCGGCCTTTCCGTAATCTCGCAGAGTAGCAGGCGGTCTAGTGGACCGACACCGGCGCCAGCTCGTGAGCCAGGGCGGCCGCCATCGCGGAGTCCCTGTCCGTCAGCACGGCCAGGCGCTCGCCGTCGGCGCGGTGCACGGCGTACAGGGTCTGGTCCGGATCCAGCTCGAAGCTCTGGATCTGCGCCGCGGGCGTGTTGGCGATGATCTCCGCCGCCTTGATCGGGCGGACGTAGACGAGATTGGGGGCGCCCAACGCCGCAAACGCTTCCATCGAAAGAACAGGTGTCATCATGACCACCTCCATGAAACTCAACGCTCCGAAAGGCCGCGGGTTCAGCGCACCTTTCTTTTCACAGGACCCCAGCTCATCCGGCGGTCCATCTGGGTAGACTTCGCGAAGCTCAGCCGGCGGTGCGAATCGGGATCGATTGCACCCGTTTTTCCGGCTCTGGCCGCGCCAGATCGATGTGGAGCAGGCCGTGCTCCAGGGTCGCGCCTTCCACCACCATGCCATCGGCGAGAACGAAGCTCCGCACGAAGCCCCGGGCGGCGATGCCGCGATGGAGATAGGCATCCTCGGACTTGCCCGGCGCCTGGCCTTCGCGCTTGCCGGCCACCACGAGCTGGCGATCCTCGACGCTCACGCTCAACTGGTCGGGCGAGAAGCCCGCCACGGCGAGCGTGATACGAAGCGCGCCGTCGCCGCGATCCTCCACGTTATAGGGGGGATAGCTCTCGGCGGCCGCCTTGGCCGCCCGCTCGATCAGGCTTCGCGTGTGTTCGAAGCCCAGCAGGAACGGGCTGTCGAAGATCAGGCTACGGTTCATCCTCGGAGTCCTCGCTGGAAGCGACTCTCCGGTCGGACCGCCCGATATCGGCACGGCTCGCCCGGACCTCACCTATGTGGGGATCGAGGCCGGTCCGATCAATATCGCCGCACGCGGGCGGCCGCGGGCGTCACCTGGCGTAGAAGCTGATCGTGGCGCCGTCGAAGTAGGACTGGCCGTCGGCGGAGACGACGCGGACGATGGCGGTGTGCGGCCCCGGCTTCACCGCCGGCAAGGCGGCCCTGAAGCCGGTGGGGTCCAGGGCCTCGGCCTTGAAGTAGGCGGCCACGTCCGCGCGTCCATGGCCGTATTCGGTGGGGTAGGCCACCCCGTCGATCACGACGTCGACGGCCTTGCCGGGCGTCTTGGCCACGGGGTCGAAGCCGAAACCCGAGACCACGACGGGAACCCCTGCGCGGATCGTGGCCGGCACGTTCACCGGGTCCTGCGCCGCGTTGATCGCGTCCAGCGAGAAGCCCGCCATCTCCTCGCGCTGGGTAAGGCCCGTCGAGGCCGGGGGCGCCGTGGGGGTCGCCGGCGCGGCGGCAGGCGCCACCGCCAGCGGCGCAGCCGCCTGGCGGGGCTTGGGCTTGTCGCAGGCTGCTACGGAAAACAGGGCCAGGGCGGCGATCGGCAGGACGGGTTTCAAAGGCGGCGGTCCTCACAGGATCTGCCCCCTGATTGCCACAGCGCCCGCCGCGCGAGAAGCGGAGGGCCGCGACATCGCACCGCATCGGCGGATTAGCAGATCGGCAGGCCTTGCGGGTCTAAGCCACCGCGGTGTCGCCGGAGCCGCACCGTCCATGAGCCTCACATCCGCCCACACGGCGTTCCGCAGGACCATGACCCTCATGGCCGCCGGCAATCCGCTGCCGGCCGTGCTGGAGGCGATCGTGCTGTCGGTGGAGGCCGAGGCGGCGGACATCCTCTGCAGCATCCTGCTGCTGGATGACACCGGCCAGCGGCTCGTGCTGGGGGCCGGCCCCAGCCTCCCGGCCACCTACAACGCCGCGATCGAGGGCCTGGGGATCGGGCCGAGGGTGGGGTCGTGCGGGTCGGCCGCCTTCCTCGCCGAGCGCGTGATCGTGGAGGACATCCAGGCCGATCCGCTCTGGACGGACTTCAAGGACCTGGCTGCGTCCGCGGGGCTGAGGGCCTGCTGGTCCCAGCCCATCGTGGGGGCCGACGGGGGCGTGCTCGGCACCTTCGGGATCTACCATCGCGAGCCTGCCGTTCCCGACGGCGAGGACATCGCCTTCATCGAGGCCGCCGCGGAGCTGACGGCGATCGCCATCGACCGCCAGCGTGCGCTGGAGAATCTGGCCCGGAGCGAGGCCCGCGCGCGCCAAGCGCTGGAGGTGGAGAAGGTTACGGCGCGCGAGCTGACCACCTTCTTCGAGGTCTCCCTCGACATGCTCTGCATTCGGGACAGCGCGTTCCGGTTCGTCCGCGTCAACAAGGCGTGGGAAACCACGCTCGGTCATCCAGTCGCCGCCCTGGTCGGGGCCTCGATGCTGGACTTCATCCATCCCGACGACCGGGTCGCGACGCTCGGCGAGATGGAGCGCATGCGGCGCGAGGAAGTCCTCGGCTTCGTCAACCGCTACCGCCACCGCGACGGCAGCTACCGGCACCTGGAGTGGCGCGCCCGCCGGGTGGGCGACCTGACCTTCGGCGCCGCGCGGGACGTGACCGAGCGTCTTGCCTTCGAAGCCGATCTCAGCGCGGCGACGCGGGCCGCCGAGGCGGCGAACCGCGCGAAGAGCGATTTCCTCGCCAACATGAGCCACGAGATCCGCACGCCCCTGAACGGCGTGATCGGCGTGGTCGACGCCCTGGCGCGCACCCCGCTGTCGGGCGAGCAGCGGGAGATGCTGGACCTGATCCGCAACTCGGGAATGACGCTGGAGCGCCTGGTGTCGGACATCCTCGACATCTCCAAGATCGAGGCGGGCCGGCTCGAGATCGAGAACCGCGTCTTCGACCTGCGCGCCGAACTCGCCAGCGTCGTGGACCTGACCCACCTGCGCGCGCAGGAGAAGGGCCTGGCGTTCCGCGTGACCTACGACGAAGCGGCGCGGGGCGAGTTCGTCGGCGACAGCACCCGCATCAAGCAGATCCTCGGCAACCTCCTGTCCAATGCGGTGAAGTTCACCCAGGCCGGCGAGATCGGCCTGAGCATCGCGCTGGCGGATGCCGCGGCCGGGGGGCAACCCTCGCTGGCGACGATTGAGGTGGCCGACACCGGCCTGGGCATGGACGCGGCGGCCCAGCAGCG
Organism: Phenylobacterium sp. RIFCSPHIGHO2_01_FULL_69_31; assembly: GCF_001824475.1. Taxonomy (GTDB): domain Bacteria; phylum Pseudomonadota; class Alphaproteobacteria; order Caulobacterales; family Caulobacteraceae; genus Phenylobacterium. The sequence continues at coordinate 430,685 of NZ_MHXN01000014.1, forward strand.
ACTTTTCCAGCGGTTCAGCCAGGCCGATGCGACCATCACCCGGCAATACGGCGGCACGGGCCTGGGCCTGGCCATCTGCCGGTCCCTGGCCGAGTTGATGGGCGGCGATATCGCGGCGACGTCGGAGCCCGGCCGCGGCAGCGTGTTCCGCGTCAGCCTTCCGCTCCACCGGGCGCGGTCCCTGTCCGCCTATGACGCCGAGATCCGACGCTCCGAGGGCCGAATTCCCGGCCAGAGGCTGGAGGCGCTGCAGGACGCGCACGTACGGATCCTGCTGGCCGAGGACCACCCCACCAACCAGAAGGTCGTGCAGCTCATCCTCGCGCCGCTGGGCGTCGGCCTGAGCATCGTGGAAAACGGCGCCGATGCGGTCGCGGCGCTGCGGGAGGACCTCTTCGACCTGGTGCTCATGGACATGCAGATGCCTGTGATGGACGGGTTGGCGGCGGTGCGGGCGATCCGGGACGAGGAGCGCCAGCGCCCCGAGCGCCGCCGCACGCCGATCATCATGCTGAGCGCGAACGCCGTGCCCGAGCACCGCCATGCCGCCCAGTCGGCCGGCGCCGATCTCCACATCTCCAAGCCGGTCACCGCGGAGGCGCTTATCCGAGGCGTCCGCGACGCCCTGGCGCCCCCGCCCACGCCGGCGGTCCTGGGGCAGGGCTGAGCGGCGCCGGCGCCGCTCCGGATACACTTCGATACAAACCGTAGCCTGGGGTTCATGGGGCCGCGGGGCCAGCGGGGCATAAGGCCGGGCCTCAACCGCGGAGTCCCTCTCGCCATGAAACCAGGCTGCAGCCAGCCCCGGGTGGCCGGGGCGGAATTCGCGCTGAGTCGATGACGACCTCCCCGACTCCGGCCGGCTTCGCGGCCGGCCGGCTTCTTTCGGGCCCGTCAGCGGCGGGGATGCGTCGGCGCGCCTTCCTTGTGGCCGGCCTCGCGGCCAGCATGAGCGCGGGCCGCGCGGATGCGGCGGTGGGCGAGCGGCGGGCCGCCGCCGACGCCCTCTTCGACCGATTTTGCGCCGAGACGGGCCTGGCGGACGCCTCGACCATCGTGATGCGCGGCGAGAAGGTGCTGCATCAGCGCTACGCGGGGCGCTACACGCCGCAGACGCTCGTCCCCATCGCCTCGTCCTCCAAGTGGATGTTCGGGGCGTTGGTGATGACCCTGGTGGACGACGGCCTGCTGGCGCTTGAGGCGCCCATCGGAACCTATCTGCCGGAGCTGCCGGCGTCCCACCGGGCCCTGCGCGTGGACGCCCTGATGTCCTACACCGCTGGCCTTGTGGGCCTGCGCGAGGCGCTCGAACTCCAGCAGCCGGCCGGGATCCCGCTGCTGGAGTCGGCCCTGCGCGCGGCGCGGACTCCGCTGGCCGCCCCGCCCGGCGCGCAGTTCGACTATGGGGGGGCGAATTTCCAGTTCGTGGGCGCCGCGGCCGAGCGGGTGAGCGGCCGCACCTGGCACGAGCTGTTCCAGGCCCGGATCGCCGGTCCCCTGGGCATGACCTCGACCGCCTGGGGCCGGCTGCGCGCGGCGCCGGACCCTCGCGCACCGGTCGCCAACCCGGTGCTGCAGGCGGGCGCCTGGACCACGCTTCCGGACTATGCCGCCTTCCTCACCATGATCGCGCAGGACGGGCTCCATCGCGGTCGCCGCATCCTCAGCGCCCGGGCCGTGGCCGCCATGGGAACCATCATGACCCGCGGGCTGCCCAAGGTCGGGCCGGAAGGCCTCGGCGCCCAGCCGGCGGAATACATGATCGCGCACTGGTGCGAGCGGCCGGAGGGCCTGCGCTGCACCCTGGAGTCCAGCCCGGGCTACTTCGGCGCCAATCCCTGGATCGACAGGACCACGCGCCTGCACGGCGTGCTTCTGGTCCAGGACCAGAGGCGGCGCATCGTCGACGCCGAGACCCGGCTGCGTGACGGCCTGATCGACCTGTTCGCATGAGGAATGACAACGTGAACGCCTGTGACCCCAACGATCCGACGCCGGCCTGCGGCAGGCGAATGCTGGCGGTGTTCGTCGGCCTGGGCCTCGCGGCCCTGACCGCCCAGCCGGCCCTTGCGGCGGCAGGCTGCACGCCGACTCTGCGGACTATGCCGGCGGGCGATGCGGCGTCCGACGCGGCGGGCCGCGGCCAGATGTTCGAGAGCATCGAGGTTCCGGGGATCACCGACGTCCAGCTTTCCACCAACAGCGGCGTGCTCGCCGATATCGACCAGGATGGGCGGACCGACGTGCTGCTGATCCAGTCGGGCGGGAGCGTGACCAAGCCGGAGGGCAAGCTGCGCCTGCTGCTGAACCGCGGCTGCTTCCGGTTCGACGAGCATCCGGTCGACATCCAGGGCGCGGGGTTCACCGCCGCCCAGCTGGGAACCCAGACCCAGATCGCCAACATGGCGGATTTCAACAAGGACGGGCGGCTGGACATCCTGCTCACCCGCAGCCGCGGTCCGTACGACGCCCCGTCGATCGGCAACAGCCTGCTGGTCAGCGACGGCGCCTTCGACCGCTTCCGCGAAGTCGGCGCCCGGATGGGGATCGCCAACGACCAGGGGTACAACCGCGCCACCGCCATCGGCGATCTGGACGGTGACGGCTGGCTCGATTTCGCCGTCGGCGCGGACAACATCGGCAACACCCGCCGCTACGGCATTCCGCGCCACGGCCTGTTCCTCTACCGCCCCGCCGCGTCCGGCCGGTTCGAGGACGGCCGGTTCGAGGACATGTCGACCAAGGGCCTGGCGCCGGACTTCCCCGGTGAGTTCGTGTGCAATGCGCGCAAGGACCGCGCCGGGCCGGACATCCTGTTCCGCGACCTGGACGGCGATGGCGACCTGGATGTGGTCCAGTCCTACCACGTGGACATGAACGGCTCGCGCGCCACGGACCTGTGCGCGAGCGGCGAGTACCGGACCGGCGTCTGGGTGTGGAAGAACACCTTGAAGGAGACCGGCGTCTTCGGCTTCGAAAAGGCGGTGGACAATGGCCTGGCCGAGGAAGGCCGGGCCATCTTCGAGCCCGCCAAGCAGCTCTATCGCACCGAAAAGGCGGCCATGAGCCTGCCCTACATGTTCACGGCCGACGTGGACAACGACGGGCGGCTGGACGTCCTGGGCACGGGCCCCACCGATGCGTCCTGGACGGTGAAGACCGACCCCACCGCGGCGCGGTTCTGGCGCAACCTCGGCGACTTCAAGTTCCAGGAGGGGCTGCCGGCGTCGGGCCTCTCCGCCCTGAACTGGACCTACCGCCAATGGGCGGCGTTCTGGGGGACGGACTTGCCCGAGAAGACCCAGTTCGACCAGATGGCCTGCAAATTCAACCAGCTGCAGGTCTCGATTTGCAGCAAGATGACCATCGGCGACTATCAGTTCTATCACGCCGACGCCCTGATGGAGGACTTCGACAACGACGGCGACGTGGACATCCTGGTCGCCGACCGGCGCGAGGCCGACGGCATGTGGGGCCTCTTGCGCAACGTGCTGTTCCTCGGCGACGGCCGCGGCGGCTTCAAGCCGGTGGCGACCCAAATCTCCGGGATCGACCGCAACTCCATCGCCATGGAGACGGGCGACCTGAACGACGACGGGCTGCTGGACGTGGTGCTGCTCAACAGCCCCTTCAACAGCTATCCGCCCAACCTGCCCATGGTCCCGCCGCTGCCAGCCGACCGGCGGCTGAACAGCGTCTATTGGAACACCGGCGCGCATGGCGGGAAGGCGAACCACTGGCTGCGGCTGCGGTTCGAAGGCGTGGACCACGCGGCGCTGATCGGGGCGCAGGTGGAGCTGTCGCGGGGCGACAAGCTGCTGGGCAGCCGGCAGCTGCATACCGCGCAGTCCTACAAGTCGGGCGGCGAACTGGCGGCGCACTTCGGCCTGGGCAAGGCGCGGCGCGGCGACGTGCGGGTCCGGCTGGGGACCGGCGAGGTGAAGGTCTTCAAGAACCTGGCCGCCGACGCCGTCTACATCCTGGACCTCAAGTCGGGCGTCGCCCGGGCCCAGAGTTCGCCGGGTTCATAGCGGGCCCTCAGCTAGCGAGGGCCCTGGCGGCCACGCGCGCGACGTCGGCGATCACGGCGTTGCGCTGCGCGCCGGTCGCCTGGGACTCCGCGTAGTAGACGGTGACGATCGCAGGCCGTCCTGACGGCGGCAGGATCACCGCAACGTCGTTGTTCGCGCCGTTCTCGCCCGCGCCGGTCTTGTCCATGACGACCCACCCCGTGGGGATGCCGCGCCGGATGCGGGCGTCGCCGGTGGTGTTGCTGGCCATCCACTGGCTGAGCCGCCGCCGGGACTCGGACGAGAGGGTGGGGCCGAGCAGAAGCTTGCGCAGGTTGCGGGCCATGGCGTCGGGCGAGGTGGTGTCGCGCGGGTCGCCCGGCGTGGCCTCGTTCAGGAGCGTCTCGTATCGGTCGAGGCGGGTGATCTCGTCGCCCAGCCCGCGGGCGAACCGGGTGAGCCCCGCCGGCCCGCCCAGGCTGTCCAGCAGCAGGTTGCCGGCGGTGTTGTCGCTGAAGCGGATGGCGGCCGCACAGATCTCGGCCAGCGTCATGCCGTCTCCCCCGACCCGCGGCCCGGTGACCGGCGAGTAGGTGACCACCTGGTCCTTGCCGAACACGACGCGGCGCTCCAGGTCCTCGCGCCCCCGGTCCACGCGGGCCAGCACCGCGGCGGCGGCCAGGGTCTTGAAGGTGCTGCACATGGCGAACCGTTCGTCGGCGCGCCGGGCGATGCGCAGGCCGTCGGCGGGCCGCCAGATCACCACGCCCAAACGCCCGCCATGGCGCTGTTCAAGATCGGCCAGGGCGGCGTCGGCGGCGCGCGGGTCGTCCGCGGCGGCTTCGGCAGCGGTCGCGCCGACAGCGAGGGCGGCGGCCAGGGCGGTGCGGCGGGTCAGCATGGCGTGGCTCCTGTGAGGATGGGCCGGAGGGATAGACGCGATCGCCGCCGACGTCCGTCCAGCCGATGCGGAGATTCCGCGAAGTCCCAAAGCATCATGCGTGCAGATGCTGCGCGAGGATCGCCCGCACCCGCCGTTGCGTGTCGGCGTGGGTCGCCAGGGCGTTGTGCCCGCCCTGGGGCGCGAGGGTCAGCGCGGCGTCGAGGCCGGCTGCGCGGAGGGCGGCGCAGGCCCGCTTTGCGTCCTCGGTCGTGAACTGATCGTCGTCCGTGTTGTGCACCAGCCGGATCTTCACGCCCGGCTGTCGGCGGCGGATCTCGTCGGCCTCGGCGGCCAGATCGTAGGCGCCGAAGACGCCGGCGTCGCGGGGGACATAGGTTGTCTTGAGCTTGCGCTCGTAGGCCGCCACCGCCGCGCGGACGGAGAGGGGCGCGTTCAGGGCGACCACCGAGCCCAGCCGCAACCGGCTGCGGCTGAGCGCCGCGAGCGCCGCCGCGCCGCCCATCGAAAACCCGAACAGATGAACGGCGCCGTCCGGGGCGGGGGCATAGGCCTCGGCCGCCGCGTCGGACAGGGCCTCGAGGCTGGGCGCGGCGGCGGAGAGCAGCGGAACAAGCAGCGACCCGGCGTAGTCCTCCTGCTGCCGCCTCACGAGCACGTCGATCCCGCCGCCCGGCGACCCGGGGGCGAACGGCAGGGGCGCGTAGATGCTGAGGGCGCCTGGAAGGGGCGGCAGGGCGGCGGCCAGCGCCTGCGGCGTCTGTGGCGGCCCCAGGCCTGGAAGCAGGATGAGGCGCGGCGCGTTGCGGCGGCCGCCGGGCATGGCCACCCGCACGGTGCGGCCTGCCAGCTCTGCGGCGACGGCCGGCGGGGCCGCGGCCTGCGCCCCGGCGCCTGCGAGCGCGAGGCCCAGGCCCAGCGCCACCGCGCGCCGCCCAGGGCCTTCCCTCACGGCGCGGGTGGCCGGGCGCGCGCGGCGTGGGGCGCGAAGGCCTGGGCCAGGGGATCGCCCGCGTACCAGGCCGGCCGCTGTGATGCGTTGGCGGCCCCTGCGATCACGCCATGGATATAGCGCGCCCAGCGCTCGGCCTGATCCCAGCGGATCGGCAGCTTCATGTCGTCCGACGGCTGGTGATAGGCGGTGTTCTCGTAGCCGTCCCACTCGGCGATGCCGTCCGGACCCGCGCGGGGAAGGCCGCGGGCGGGGTTGGGAAACAGCACCGGCACGCCGTGCCGCAGGAACGGATACTGGTCGCTGAGCGCCAGGTTGCCCCGGTCGGGGATCGGGTCGGGCACATGCACGGCGCCGATGGCCTTGGCCGCGGCGGCCGAGATCTGGCCCAGGGTCGAATGGTCGGCGCCCAGGGCGACGATCCCGCCGAAGTCGTGGAAGGTCATGAGGCCGTCGACGCTGATCGCGGCGGCGATCTTCTCCAGCGGCACGGTGGGATAGGTGACGTAATAGTCCGAGCCGAGCAGCCCCTTCTCCTCGCCCGTGGTGGCGATGAACAGCACGGTCCGTTGCGGCGGCGGTCCGGCGGCCATGGCGCGCGCGACGTCCAGCATCACGGCGACCCCGCCGGCGTTGTCGATCGCGCCGTTGTAGATCCGGTCGCCGGCGACCTCCGGGCCGATCCCCACATGGTCGAGGTGCGCCGCCACTACGACGTACTCGTCCTTCAGCTTCGGGTCCGCGCCGGGCAGGACGCCGATCACGTTCGGCGAGGTCGCGTCCTCGTGGCGCGAGGCGCGGGCGATGCGGATGCGGCCGTCCAGCGGAAAGCCGCGCGGCGGCGCCGTGTCCGCGGCCCGATAGATCGCCTCGATGTCCTGGCCGACCTTCGAGAAGAGCTGGCGGGCGAAGGCGGGGCCGAGCGTCATCGTCGCCGCCGGCGGCAGCACCTCGCCGGGCCGCCGCTCGCCGATCCAGCCCACCGCCGGCAGCGGTCGGTAGATGCGGGTCCGCTCCCAGGGCGAGTATTTCTCGCGGGCCGGCGCCTTGAGGGTCAGCACGGCCGCCGCGCCTCGGGCGGCGGCCATCCGCTCCTTCTGCTGGATCCAGCTGTAGTGCGCGCGCAGGGCGGGGGCGAGGGTGGCCGGGGCGCCCTCCATCAGGACCACGCCCTTGCCGCGGACATCCAGCCCCGCATAGTCGTCGAGGCCGAGCTGCGGCGCGTCGATCCCCCATCCGACGAAGACGAGGTCCAGGTCCATCGTCTCGCGGGTGGCATAGGGGCTGGCGTCCAGGGCCACGTCGACGCCGTTGACGAGGGCGATGCTGTCGCCGCCCGCCGAATAGCTGATCTGCGTGCTCTCCAGCGTGCGCCGCCGCACCTTCAGCGGCTGGAAATAGCTGTCGCCCACGCCGGGCTGCAGTCCGGCCGCGGCGTACTGGGCCGCGACATAGGCCGCGGCGATGTCGAAGCCGCGGGCGCCGGTATCGCGGCCCTCCAGCAGATCGTCGGCCAGGAACCGCGTATGCGCCTCGATCGCCCGCGCCTCGAGCTTGGGCGCCGGGGGCGAATGGGCGCAGGCGGCGGCGAGGGCGCATACCGCCGTGAGCACGAGCGAACGCGTGAGGGCCGTGGGGTGGGGCATGTCCTGATACCTGTCGGGGAAGGGATGCTGGGCCGGCGCGTTACGGCTCGCGGATCTGCGACGGCGTCGCCCCGAGGACCCGCCGCGTCCAGCGCGCGAGATGGCTCTGGTGGGAAAAGCCGCAGGCGTAAGCGACCTCCGAGGTGCTGAGCCGGCGATCCTGGAGCAAGGCCCGGGCGCGCTGCACCCGCCGTTCCATCACATAGCGGTGGACGGACTGGCCCATGGTGCGTCGGAAGAGGGCGGTCAGGTGCGGGACGCTCAGGCTCGCTTCGGCAGCGATCCGCTCCAGCGGCAGATCGTCGGCCAGGTTGGCCTCCACGAAGTCCGCGATCCGCCGCTGCTGCGGCTTCGAGAGGCCGCGGCGACGGGGCGCGCCCGCGGCCATGAAGCTCTGCAGCAGGCGCGACGCCAGGGCGGCCCCCAGGCTGTCGGCATAGATCCGGGCGGCCGGCTGCGGCGCCTCGATCTCGCTGGCCAGCGCCCGGACGATGGGCTCGATCACGGCGTCGCGGGCGCCGATCCGGGGGGCCAGGTCGATGGAGCCGCGGATCGCCAGCGCCTCGGCGGTGTCGGTCAGCAGGCGTGGGTCAAGGCGAACCGAAACGAACTGCACCGGCGCTGAATCCTCCCAATAGCCCGAGGCCCCGGCGGGAACGAGGTCGAAGGCTCCTGGCGTCAGCGTGTGGACGCGGCGAACGCCTTCGCAGCCGCATTCCGCCGCCACGCCACCGGTCTCGTAAAACACCAGGCGATGGTCGGGCCGGGGGTCGGCGGCGTGCCGGCCCGCCGTGGCGTGGATGCGGTTTGCAGAGATCCCTCCCCATTCGCGGCTCGCGCGGCAGTGAAGGCGAGCATCGTCGACGGCGGCGAAACGGGTCATAAGCGGCACTGAACTCCGACCGAAGAGCACCGCGAATTACTTGCCGCAGTCAACTGTCTGCGGCGGTCCCGAGGCTTGCCGTCATCGGATCGTGCTCAGGGCGCCGGCCCAGACTCCCGCCGACCTACTGCATCGTCTGGCCGAACGTCCGGCGCGCCTCCTGGCAGGCGCGTTCGCACCGGCGGCAGGCTTCGGCGCAGATGCGGCAGTGTTCCATCTGGCTCGCGTGTTGCTCGCATTCCTCCGCGCAGAGGCGGCAGGCTTCCTCGCAGGTCTCCAGCATGCTGGCGATCAGCCGCTCGTTGGAGCCGGTGCGGCGCGTGCTGATCTGGCCGGTGGTGAGGCAGACGTCTGCGCAGTCGAGGCATGTGCGGACGCACTGCGTCATCTGCTGGACCATCTCCTCGCCCAGACAGGCGTCTGCGCACGAGGTGCAGGTCTGCGAGCAGTCGTAGCATTCCTCGATGCACCGGATCAGGGCGTCGTTCGTGCTGCCGCGGACATGGGGATGCGTCGCGATGATCTGTTGGGCGTGCATGTTCGCCTCCTCTGACAGGTTGTGGGGGTCAGGGGGAAACAGGCTGGGATGACAGGTGTTCCAGGCGATCGCCGGCGCCGCCCTTCACGATTCCGGGCGGCGGCGAAGACGACCGAATAAGGAAAACCCCCCGCCGTGTTGCGGCGAGGGGTTTATGGTGGAGCTAAGCGGAGTCGAACCGCTGACCTCTTGAATGCCATGGGCCCCGGAGGCCATTTTCGGCCTGTTTCAGGCGATGTCATTTCGTTTCTAATGCATTGTAGGAGTTGAAGAAATGGAGGACTTGGGCAAAACTGGGAGCGGGTGAAACCTGGGTGCCAATTTTGCCTGTTGGTACCCATGCGGTACCCAGAAAAGGGCCTCCTGCGATGCCGAAACTGACTGAAAAGCTGGTCGCCGCACTGGCTCCGCAGGCCGCGGAGTACGTCGTTTGGGACACCGAGGTGACCGGCCTGGGCGTGCGGGTCCGGCCCACCGGCTCAAAAAGCTTCATCCTGGTCTACCGGCGGGGCGGCAAGAAACGGAAGCACACCATGGGTCCGCTGCGGGCGGACTATGGCGTGAAGGAAGCCCGCGACCGCGCCGGCGATCTGCTGCACGGCTTGCGCAGCGGCGTCGACCCACAGGACGCCAAGGCCGAGGAACGCGGGGCGATCAGCGTCTCCGAACTCGCCGACGCCTACCTGGAGGACGGTCCCGCGCTGAAGCCCGAGAAGAAGGCGAGCAGCTGGGACACCGATCGCGGGATCTTCAAGAACCACGTCAAGCCGCTGATCGGCCGGATCCTCGCCCGCGAGGTCACCAAGAACGACGTGGCGATGATGCAGCTCGACATCTCGAAGGGGAAGACCGCCAGGTCGGAGAAGACTGGTCACCGGCGCCGCTCCAACGTGAAGGGCGGCAAGCGCATCGCCTCCATGGCCGTCGTCGTACTGGCTGCGTGCTACCAATGGGGTATCGAGACCGGCCGGGTGACCCACAATCCGGCGCGCGGCGTCAAAGGGTTCAAGACGACGCGCCGCGAGCGATATCTCTCCGAGAGAGAGGTCGCCTGCTTCAGCGAGGCGATCGCGGACATCGAACGCGAACAGCCGCACATGGCGGTGATGGCGGACGCCGTGCGGCTACTGATGCTGACGGGCTGCCGGAAGAGCGAGATCCTCACCCTCGAATGGGCCTGGGTCGACTGGACCAAGAGCTGCCTGCGGCTGCCGGACTCGAAGACCGGCGCGAAGGTCGTTCCGCTCGCAGACGCCGCCGTCTCGATCCTGAAGCGAAGATGGGAGGCGAACCGCGCCGAGCCGGACATGCGCGGGCACAATTCCGGCGAACGTCCGGAGCCGAAGCGTCGCTCGCCCTTCGTGCTGCCCGCCGTGAAAGGCGACGGCTGCTATGTCGGTCTCGGCCATCACTGGGAAATGGTCCGCGTCCGGGCGAACCAGGTCTCGCGCAAGCGGGCGCAGGAGGCCGGCGATCACCCCGATGATGTCGCGCCGCTGACCAATGTCCGCCTGCACGACCTGCGGCACAGCTTCGCAAGCTTTGCCATCGCCGACGGCGCGTCGCTCTTCATGGTCGGCAAGGTGCTCGGCCACAAGCAGTCGCGCACGACCGAAATCTACGCCCACCTGAGCGACGATCCGATCAAACAGGTCGCGAACCGCACCGCGTCCCGCGTGGCGGCCGCAATGGGCGGATAGACGGGCGGACTTCACGACCCCACGGTGGACCGTGATCATGGGACACAACCGGCCCATTCGCACCTGTTGGGTCGTCCGAGCGTCTATGCCTCGAGCAGAGGTGGGCGGCCGAACGCGTCCGAGCAGGCCCTCGCGAGCGCCGCGCATGGCGCCGACAACACTTTGGGTAGGGGGAACCCGGATTCGGCGAGCAGCGCGGCGGCCTCGCCGCCACTCAGTCCCGCCGACACGTCCAGCCAGTCCTGCGCGTCCAGCAACGCCGGACCGGGGGCGTGCTGATCCAGACGCTGGGCCGGCTAACCTGCGGGACTTGGCGGGCAGTCGCGTTCGTGCGCGGGCGAAACCGGCGCGACGGGCGCCCCGTTGAACCTATCCGACGATGGCTCAGGGGGCCCCTTGACCGATCCGAACGCCCGGTTGGTTCTCTATGTCGAGGATGATCCCGCAGTCCTCAAACTCGGCGTCGTGGCCCTGGAAGACGCGGGTTCCGGGTTGAGCCCGTCCAATCGGGCGTCGACGCTATTCGTGAGCTCGAGCAGTCCAGCGCGTCTTTCCGCGCGCTGGTGACGGACATCGACCTGCCGGGCGGGCCCAACTGACGACCGTCGAGTCCGAGCGCGACGTATTGCATGAACTTGCAGGCAGAGGCGCGGAACCTCCAAGCTTCGGACACAGCCAAGCTACATCGACGCAAACCGTAGCTATCCAATCGGGCGCTTGAAAGCGTCACGTCTTGCGCGCGAAGCAAGACTTGACGCGGGAACCCCATCTGATCCTGGAGAGAGTCCGCGCACCGTCAGGCGATGACGGCGGGGCGCGCCGCCAAACCGCCGCCGGCCCCAAAGGGGCGGCCACGCCGGCGCACCGCAAGAGCCGCTGTTTGAGCGGCGGGCTGCGCGCGACCGACGGGCGCTGTCCGAACCCGATGGGGGCGTTGCGGGGCAGGCTGTGCAAAAACTCCGGAAGGTCGTCGGGTACGATCACCACGCCGTAGTCAGCACGAGAAGACCCGGCTCGCGGCATCATCAGCTAGGCCTCCAGGGTGCTCGACGACAGGCTGCCAGGAGCACGGGCTCTGAGCGTAAGTGAGCCCGAATGTCGCAGTGCTGGCGGCGTTCGACAGCGCAATGTTAACCGTGCCTTCCCTATTCACCCGTCATCTCGAAGGCCAGAAGCAGGCTTAGGGGCGACGGGTGACTTCGAGATACGAAACCGAGCGCCTCGCGGCCCTGCACGGCTTGGACGTCCTCGACACCCCGCCGGAAGCCATGTTCGACAGTATGACCCGGCTTGCGGCGCTGACGTTTCAGACGCCGATCGCCCTGGTCTCCTTGGTCGACACCGACCGGCAATGGTTCAAGTCCTGCGTGGGCCTGGATGTCCGCGAGACCTCTCGGGACGTGGCCTTCTGTGATCACGCCATTCGGCAGCCGGGCGTCATGGTAGTGCTCGACGCCACGCAAGATTCCCGTTTCGCCGGCAATCCCCTGGTCACCGGCGAGCTTGGGATCCGATTCTACGCCGGCGCGCCGCTGATGACGTCGTTGGGGCACAGGCTGGGTACGCTGTGCATCATCGACCAGCATCCACGCGCGTCCTTTGACGAAGTCCAGCGCGCCCAACTGGCGGCGATGGCTAACGCGGTCACCGACGCGATGATCATGCGGCGTGACATCTCCAACTTCATATCGCTGGAGCGAGATCGGGCCAAGGATCGCGCTCTCTTGGCGCAAGCCGAAGAGATGGCGGGAGTCGGTCATTGGTCCTGGGATGCAACGACCGGCGTGACGTTCTGGTCTCCCGCCGTTTACCGCATCCATGGGTATGACCCCGCGCTGCCGCCGCCTGACCTTGCTGGAGTCCTGGCACTATATCATCCTGACGACGCCGCGACCCTGGCCAGCCTCGTCGAACGCGCCGTGTCCCAGGGCGAACCCTACTCGCTGAATGCACGGATCATCCGGCCGGATGGCGAAACCCGGCATGTGTCGGCGCGCGGGACCTGCGATCGCGACGAAACGGGCGCCGTGCGTTCGCTGGTCGGCACCTTCGTCGACGTTACCGACCTTAAGCTCGCGGATGAAAACCTTCGCGCCAATGAGGCGCGCCTCAAGTTCCTGATGGATCAGTCGGCGGACCTGATCATTCGCGTTGAGCCTGGCCGGGGCATCACCTGGGTTTCCCCGAGTTGCCGCCTCTACGGATATGAGCCGGAAGATCTCGTCGGAACCTTTGCTCTCGAGCTCGTCCATCCTGATGATCTGGCGAATGTTGAAGCGGTGCGTGCCGCGCGGTTCGCGGGTCTCCCGGCCCCGCCGGGAAGCACCCGTGAACACCGCATCCGCCACAAGGACGGAAGCTGGATATGTGTTCAGGGCAACCCGACCCTGATCAGGGGCGCGGACGGCCAGGTCCTCGAGATCGTCAACGTCCTGAGGGACGTGACCGTCCAGCGCGAAACCGCACGCGCCCTTGAGGCGGCCCGTGATACGGCCGAGGCGGCCGCTCAGGTGAAGACCGACTTCATGGCCAACATGAGCCATGAGATCCGCACTCCGCTGACCGCGATCCTGGGCTACACGACCCTGCTTTCGGAACGACCGGAGCTACACCTTGAGGCGCGTACTTACGTTTCGCGCCTTGGTAATGCCGGTCAGGCCTTGCTGGCGATCGTCAACGACATTCTTGATTTCTCGAAACTTGAGGCCGGGCAGGTCGTCATTTCGCCGAAGCCAACGCAGCCCTCCAATTTGCTTCGCGAGACGTTGCTGATGTTTGCGCCGCAGGCCGATGCAAAGGGCATCGAACTCGATTTCGCAACCGTTGGCGAACTGCCGGGCGCGTTGCTGGTCGATCCTGACAAGACGCGCCAGATCCTGCTCAATCTGATTGGCAATGCAGTGAAGTTCACCGACCGGGGGCACGTGCGCCTGACGGCCAGCTATGACGCTGCCAACGGCCAGTTCGATGTTTGGGTTGAGGACACCGGCCCGGGCATGACCCAGGAACAGACCCACAAGCTCTTCCAGAGATTCTCGCAGGTCGACGGGTCGTCGACGCGCCGCCATGGTGGAACAGGTTTGGGACTGGCGATCAGCCGTGGCCTCGCCGAAGCTATGGGCGGGGACATCGACGTGGCGAGCGGGCTGGGCCGAGGTTCGACTTTCCATCTCCGGATTGCGGCCGTCGCCGCGGAAGTCGCTGACGATTTCGAAACCACAGAAGCAGCTGGACGCGATGTGCTCGACGGAATTCGCGTGCTTGTCATCGACGACAATCCCATCAACCGCGAACTCGCCCGCGCGATCCTTTCGCCTTTCGGGGCCGAGATAAGCGAGGCGGCGTCGAGCCGCGATGGCCTCGCCATCGCGTCCGAGATGCCAGTCGACGTCATATTGTTGGATATGCGAATGCCAGAAATGGACGGGCCGGAAGTCCTAGCATGCCTGAGGGCTGGCGAAGGCCCCAACCAGTCCGTTCCGGTCCTGGCGTTTACGGCGGAAGCGGAGGAATTCTCGACACATGTCGTCGACGGCTTCGATGGGCTAGTCGCCAAGCCCATGATTCCGGCCGACGCCGTCGCAGCTATCCATGCGGCAATCGTTGGGGACTTCGAGGAGGCGGCTCGTGTTGCACTTTGAACGAGACCGGCCGCGCATCCTGGTGGTGGATGACGACCCCATGGTGCCTGATATCGTGACGACCCGGCTCTCACTGGCCGGGTGCACAACCTACAGCGCCCGCGATGGATTGGCCGCCGTCGAACGGATTCGGGAAGTCAGGCCTGTCGCCATGGTCTTGGACATCAACATGCCCGGGCTCGACGGCTTTGGCGTCCTGAAGCACATGAAGATTACCGGTTCGATCCGGTCGATCGCGACCCTTGAGCTTTGTTGAGGGATCTGCTCGGGACCAGATCAACCTGCTTCCCCCCTGCATCGACGACTATGTTGCTAGTAATGCATTGGCCCGCGTCGTCGATGCGTTCGTCCCCAGCTTGAACCTAGCTGAGCTGGGTTTCGGCCGCGCGCAGCTACGGGCCGTCCTGGATACCATCCAGCCGATATGCTGCGGCTCTACATTGCGGATTCCGGGCTGATCGCGCCCGTCATTCCGAAATGATGCCGCCCACCATTCCGATCTGATGCCGCCCACCGTTCCGATTAATCCCCGCGCGGCATTCCGAGATGATGCCGCCCAGGGCGCGGGCCGTGAGGGTCTTCGTTGGCTCTAGGGTTCCTCCTTTTGGGAGGGGCCGATGCCGACGGAGAGGATCGCCATGCGCCGCGTGCGCGAGATGCTGAGATTGAGCCGGGACGCCGGCCTGGCGACCCGCGAGGTGGCGAGGCGGACCGGGGTGGCGCCCTCGACGCTGCGGGAGATGTTCCGCCGCTTTGAGACGTCCGGGCTGACGTGGCCGTTGCCGCTGGACCTGGCCGACGCCGAACTGGAGGCGCGGCTCTGCGGCGAGGCCGGGACCAAGCAAGGCCACCGCCGGCGCGCCGAGCCGGACTGGGCGGCGCTAAACCGGGAGCTGAGGCGCAAGCACGTCACCCTGCAGATCCTGTGGGACGAGTACATCGAGGGGCATCCGGACGGCTATCGCTACAGCCGGTTCTGCGAGCTCTACCGCAGCTGGGAAGCGCGCCTGCCGGTCAGGCCAGCGTGCTGAGCGGCGAGAACAGCAGGCCCACTCCGAAGCCCTGGACGAACCCGCTGGCCAGGATCGGCCCGGAGGTCATCTCGAGGGCGAAGCCGCCCATCATCCACAGGCCGCAGACGCAGAGGACGAGGCCCAGGAAGAGGCACATGCGGGGGCCCAGACGCGTCATGGCCATCGGCACGAGCAGGAACGAGACCAGCGATCCCAGGCCGCGCGTCACGCTGGCGACCCCGGCCTGCGTGGCCGAGTAGCCCATCAGATTCTGCATGAACGAGGGCAGCAGCGCCGTCGTCGAGAACAGAAGCACGCCCACGAAGAACCCGAACAGGGTAGTGCCGATGAAGTTGCGGTCCTTGGCGAGGTCGCGGTGGAAGAAGGGATGCTTGGCGGTCGCCGTCTGAACGATGAAGACCCATAGGCCCGCCAGCGCGATCGCGGTCTCGACCCAGATCTCCTTCGAGTCGAACCAGTCCCGACCGGGGCCGCGATCGAGCATCGCCTGGAGGCCCACGATGAAGGCGATCAACCCGCCGAAGCCGACGAAGTCGAAGGGCCTGGCCCGCCCTCCCGGGTCGTGGGCCATGAACCGCAGCACCCCCAGCGTCGCCAGGATTCCGATCGGCAGGTTGATATAGAAGACCCAGCGCCAATCGAGCTCCTCGGTGATCCAGCCGCCGAGCGTGGGGCCGGCGATGGGGCCCAGGATCACCGCGGCGCTCCAGATGCTCATCACTCGCGGGATCATGGTCATCGGGAAGATGTCCAGCATGACCGATTGCGAGAGCGGCATCAGCCCCGCGCTCGCCAGCCCCTGCAGGACCCGGAAGGCGACCATCTCGGGCACGTTCCGGGCGAGGCCGCACAGCATGGAGGCGATGGTGAAGCCGATGATCGACCCCAGGAGCATGGTCTTGCAGCCGATCTTCTGCGCCGGCCAGCGGCGTCGCCACCGCGGTCGCCAGGATGTACGAGGTCAGCACCCAGGTGATCTCGTCCTGAGAGGCCGAGAGACTGCCCTGCATGTGCGGCAGCGCCACGTTCGCGATCGTGGAATCGAGCGTGTACATCAGCGTCGCCAGCTCAACACGGCCGGGGCCGCCCCACTGCACGGCCCACCGCGTCCCAGCCGGCGCGGGCTACTCGTGGACACATCTATTCAACCATACCCTACGTTCGGCAAGTGTCGTCGCCCACGCAACGCCGCGAAGGCGACACCGCCGAGCTTGATGACGTGCACATGGTTGGTCATTGATGCTTTTGGGGGGCGACGCGTCGAACATGTCCAGAAGCACAGGCCAGATCGACCTGGCGAAGAACGAAGCCATACTGGACGCCGCTATCGAACTGTTGGTGGAGCGTGGCGTGGAGGCGTCCCTGGAAGACATTGCGCGCCGCGCGGGTGTCGCCAAACAGACCATCTATAACCACTATGGTTCGAAGAACGACGTGGTGCGCGCCCTCGCCGCTCGGCGCGCCGCCTCGATCGCGGCCCCCTTGGCTGGACTGGATGCCGCCCAGCATCCCGAGCGGACCCTCGCTGCGTACGGCGTCGCATTGCTGCAAGCGCTCCTCGCGGCCCGCAGCATCGGCTTCATGCGCTTCGCCATCGGCAGCGCCGCGACGTCGCCCGAACTGGCGCGGGCGATCTATCATTCGGGGATCCGCACGAGTCGAACCAGTCTCGCCGACTACCTCGTCGTCGAGGCCTCGGCAGGACGGCTCAGCATCCCCAATCCCAGTCAGGCCGCAGAGATGTACGCGGGGATGGTGATCGGGAGCCTCCAGTCCGCCCTTCTACTGAACGCTGGCACGGACATCTCCCACGAGGAAATCGAAGCCACCGCCTGCGAGGCTGCGCATCGCTTCATGCGCGCGTTCGCTCCGGACTAGCGCGATCGCAACCCCTCCATCGGCTTTGCACCAGCTCGAAGCTTTCGCTTGCCTCGGCGGCCACCGAGGCGACCTTGAGGTCCGGACAGTGGTGCAAGGTGGCGATCATCAACGGACAGCGGGGGGTGAGCGATAGGCGTTGGTCGGGCAGCCTCACGTCTGGACCTCCCCTACATGCCATGCGAGGCCTCCGAGCCACAGAGTCACAGAGCATCGCGCGAATGTAATATACATTATAGGCTTTACGGCTGAGTGCTCTAGCCTGAGCGAGGATTTCCCCAAGTGCAAAGTGCGGCCGATGTGGGGGCGCGACGGAATGCCATCGCCGCCGCCGCGCTGCGCGTGATGCAGCGTCAGGGCCTTGACGGGCTAAAAGTACGCGCCATCGCAGCAGAGGCCGGCGCGAGCACCGGCGCAATCACGCACCACTTCCCGTTCAAGAGCGACCTCCTCGCGGCGGCTTCAGAACTGTTAGCGAGCCAAGTCCGCGCACGCATCAAACGCGCCGAGGCGGCGCAGCCGGCGCTGGTCGCGATTCAGAGAACGATGCGCTATGCGCTGCCGCTAACCCCCGAGATGCGGGTGCACTGGCGCGTCTGGATCAGCTTCTAGGCTAGGTCAAGCGATGCGGATGTCGCCCGCATTCTCCGCTCTGACTACGCTGACTGGCACCAGCAGCTCACCAAACTCGTAGGCCGCGCGCAGTCTGAAGGCGACGTGGCAGCCTGCGCTGACCCGGCGCTCGTGGCTCGGGGGCTTGCGGCGATGCTGGACGGGGTCGCCATTGGCATGCTTCGGGATGGCAGTCGCCTGGCCACGCGGCCGCGATTGGCTGAATATTCTGCGGCAGACGGGCTAGGGCAGAACATTTCGGACTAGCCGGCCCCATGGAGGGCCCGTCAGCCGGAAAAGAAAAACGGACGCGCCAAAAGGCGCGCCCGAAATGACAGAAAAACTGCCGATGAGAATTCTAGCAATAATTGTATCATACATTATTGTCAAGCATCCATGGTCTGGGGCTTGGCCGAGCGCTGGCGGACGTGGAGCGTGGCGTTGAAGGTGAGGATCAGCCCACGCATGCAGGGGACGAGGGCGAGCGCGGCTTGCCGGCCTGACGCATGCGGTCGTGGGTGGGGCCTTACGGGGTTTGTGCCGGACGCCGCTCAGCGTGGCCATAGAGCACCTGGCGCAGAAGCGCCGTCCGCCCCACGTGGTGCGTGCGCCGCGCATCGGCCGTGGCGATCTCGCTTCGAGCCAGGCCAGATGCAGCTCCACGCCGCGCTTTTTCGAGGGGAAATCGGCTCGTTGGCGGTCCGAGAGCGCTGTCGTAAGATGTCGGTATGGCACATTACATTCGGGCGGCCGAGATTGGAGTCGAGGCAACACTCCTTGGGCGGCGATGGCGCGGGCTGATAGATGATCATCTGCGGGCCAGCGGGCTCACGAACGCCCGCTGGCAGGTGTTGCTGACCCTGTCGAGGGTCGAAGACGGGGTCCACCAACGGGAGCTCGCCGACCAGCTGGCCGTCGGCGGGCCCACGATCGGGCGTCATCTGGAGGAGTTGGAACGCCTGGGCCTCATCGAACGCTATCCCCGGGCAGGCGACCGGCGCGCCCATTGCGTGCGGCTGACCGCTAGGTCGAAGCCGCTGATGGCACGGATCGACGCGATCGTCGCAGCCCTCCAGCGCGATCTGCTCGGAGATCTTTCTGGCGAGGCCCTGGAGACTTGCCTGACCATTCTGAGAATCCTGAACCTCCGCCTGGACCGCGACCAGTCGCGGCCGGGGGAGCTCACAGAAGACTGCGTTCAGACGTGAAGTCCCAACCCGATCCCATGACGCTGAAGTTCCGGTGCCCGCAGGAACTGGACGGACTGCTGCCCCTACCCATCCCGGCGACGCGCGGCCTGCCCGACTGGTTCAAGACCATGCCGCGACAGGCGCTCAACCCGACTGTTTCCATTGAGGACGACACAGTCAAGCGGTGCCCCCCGTTCATAGACGCCATGACCGCCGGATTCCTGATCCCGCTGATTTGTGACGTAAGGGTCGAGAGTGGCGAATTCACCTGGGACAACGACCTCCCGCCGGCCAGAGGCGTGGCGTTCGAGCGCTCGCCAATCGGCTTCCATCCCGCCAGCCAGGTTATCGGCTCGCCGCTGTTCGACCAGGATCGGCTCCTCATCAAATTCCACAACCTCTGGACGATAGAGGTGCCCGCTGGCTATTCGCTGCTTTTCACGCATCCGGCCAATAGATTCGACTTGCCGTTCACCACCCTGACCGGTGTGGTGGACTGCGACCGATACCACGACACCAGGATCCACTTCCCGGCGCACTGGCACAACGCGGCCTTCAACGGCGTGCTGTCGAAGGGCACGCCCGTCGCGCAATGCATCCCGATCAAGCGGGAGGCCTGGACCGCCGAGACAGCAGTCTTTATCGCGGAGGAGGCGATGGCGAACCGCGATTTGAGCGAGCGGATCCGCCGCGAGAAGGGCGTCTACCGCCGCCACTATCGGGTCTGAACGGGATCAATTTGCTGCGCCACCAGGAATGCCGCCGCAGCGCTAGGCCGCAGGAAGAAGCGGCCATGCGAGGCGGTCGCAAGCGCCACGATAGCCAGCGGCGCCAGCCGATCCGCCCTATGCGCCGCGGCGCGCAAGGTGGCTTCTCGGCGCTGCGCGCGCCCATTTCCAACTGACATTTTCCGAGCTCAAGCAGGGTCGCCACGTCTTCAGGCCGCAGGGCAAGCGCGCGCCGAAGGAGATCGGCGGCGGCGTATTCGCCATCCAAGACCATCACCCGGGCCAGTCCGACCGTCGCGTCGTGCCGCTCAGGCGCCGTCGCGAGCACCTGCAGAAACAGACGTCGCGCCACGTCGCGTTCATTGCGTCCAAGGTGGATAAATCCAAGTCCGACACGCAGCCCGACCCCATCAGGCACGAGCGCAAGCCCGCCTTCGAGCACAGCGATGGCCTCGTCGAAACGGCCGATCTCGCCGAGTTGCTCTCCCAGTTTGAGAAAAGCCAACGGGAACACGGGCCTCCCCATCGTCGCCCGGCGCAACTGCTCGAGCGCCTCGTCGGCTCGACCGGCGGCGTTCAACGCCATGGCCAGCAGGGTTTCAGTCCCCGGCTCTTGGCTGCGCCGCACCGTTCGCTGCAACAGATCTATAGCCTCCTGGACCCGGTCCTGCAGCATAAAGGCTTCGGCCAGAATCTGCGCGGCCATCACATTACCCCGGTCAGCCTTGAGCACCACAGACGCGAGTCGCTCGGCGTCATCGGGGCGTTGCGCTCGCAGCGAGATCACGGCGTGTTCCAACGCCGGATTGACGACGTTCGGCCGCTGGGGGCTTGGCGGTGGGCGCTTCGGCATCGATCTCCACACTAGAACAAGAATGAGCTGGCCGAAGGCTTCAGCGCCGCCAGAATCGGAGATGTGGCCGAACGCGCCGACAGCGGTGCGGTGGGCGCGCCGGCGCGGTCCGCGCACCGACGTTCAAGGCTCCGGCCCGGCGCCTTCAGGATCCTGCCGCGGAAGCGCGCCGTCGTTGCGCCAGCGTTCGTTCCGGAACGTCACAGCGCGCGAGCTTGAGGCCCCGAATCCCGTTTTCAGACCGGAGCGAGCCCCAGGCGCATGAGTTGCGCGACCTCGCGCGAATGGTCGTCCGCGCGGCCGCCGCCATCCAGGAGCCCTGAGGCGAGCCAGCCGCAGAGCGCAGTCCAGATGAGCGGCGCCAGATCATAGTAGCGTTCCCGGAGTTGGTGATTTGCCACCGCGTCTACTTGGCGGCCACGCAGGTTCCCCCACAAGACGCGCCACCGAATACGCAGGGCCCGGAGGTCGTCGGGTGAAAGCGCCTCAAGCCCCACGAATGGACGCAGAGGCTGGACATCTTCGCGAAGGTAGGCCTCCGCCAAAGCTTGAGTGAAGGCGAGCGCGGCGGCGGCTGTGGCACGCCCACTTGCGAAGGCCTCCTCCTGTATCCGATAGAAGACGTCGATCGTCCTAGCCTGGCAGGCTCGCACCAGACCCGCCTTGTCGCCAGCGAGGTCCCTGAGGGGGCGTGAATCGCAGCCGAGGCGCTTCGAGACCTCTTCCAGCGGAGCGAGCCATCCACCGCAGCGGTTGAGCAGGTACGAGGCGTTCACGAGCACCCTCTCGCGGCTCAGGCCCTGAGGGCCAGGGAAGCCGACGCTTGCCGCGAAGCGTGACGCCGGCGGCGCAAGGTCTAGGCGCGGCGCCTCCACCCCGACCGACCGGTCTCCTGCCCGGCCATAGGTAAGGAGGTCTTGAAGCGCTTCGATGACGCGACGACGATTGAAGAGCTTTGCGGGCGGCATCCTGTGCGATGCGACCGGCGTCCATAGGATAAGCCCGAGGATGGCTTGCGCAGCGACTGGGAAGTCGCAATCGCGAACCTGGCCCGCCCGAGCGCCCGCCGCGAGCACGGCCGCCAGTTCTTCGACGAGTGCGTCGTGAAGGCTCCGCAGCTTCACGCCTCGGGCGGCCGAAAGGAGATAGATTTCGCTCGGTCCTGCGATTTCCGGGCGAGCGGGGTTCAGGACCGTCGCGACGAGAGACTGGACGACCTTCAACGGGTGCTCTTGCCGGCGCGTGGCTCCGCGAAGGTGCCAGGCCAGCACCTGGAAGGACCGCTGGTAGACCTGGAACAGCAGGTCCTTGCGCTCTTCCGTCAGGCCGCAGAGGGCAGGTCTCACCCCGCTGAGTTGCTCGGCGAACTCCGCGAGGGTCGAGAGTTCCACCCCCTGGGCGTTGAAGCGCTGGGCCGCGTGATCGAGCGTGCGGTCGCGAGGCGAGGTTTCTGCCGACGGCGGTCGCACCCGGTCCCTCTCTGCTCCGCGCCCGCTGCGGTGGCTCCCGAAAGGTGCGAAGCCTGTCGGCGCGGGGAAAGCGCGCAGGAGGACGCGCAGCGTCCTCACCCCTTCCCCACAGCGCTTTTAAGGCCAGTATCGGACTTCGATCTCGCAGGTGCGTGGCAGTTTGTACCATACAATACTACCGCATCGATACAAGCCCCCAGGAGCGCCTCCGGCGCCGCCAACCGCGTGGCGCTCTTTGCCGAGTTGCTAGCGGATACGCCGTGCGCCGTGGAGTCAGCGTTCGAGTTCGTAGCTGAGGTTCGAGCGCATCCGTTCAAGAATCCGGTGCAGCATCTGCTCCTCGCTTCGTGTCAGCCCCTGAAAATAGACGCCCCGCAGCCAGCTGGCCGCCTCGACGAGTTGGGGCATCATGTCTCGCGAACCCTCGCCCCCGTAGATGAGCCATTCTCGCTGGTCGGCCGAAGAGCGCACCCGCCGGACGAGGCGCAGGGCCTCCAGCGCCCGCAACAGCTGGCCAACCGGAGCGCGCTCGATGTCCATTGCCCGCGCCAGCATGGACTGGGAGAGGCCCTCGTTCTGCATGACGTAGACGAGAACGCGCCACTGTGGGCGCGTCAGCCCCAGGGACCTAACGCGGCGGTCAAAGCCTTTCCGCATCAATCGCGTCACATCGGCAACAAGAAAACCAACGTTCTCAATTCGGGCGGCGGCGACCGACGCGGTTTCATGGCCGGCCGTGGGTTTGCGTCCCTCGTTCTCTTCCGCCGCGGATCGCGTGTTGGTCATTTTTCGTGCCACGACGAGAGTAGTCTAGATATCCGTGCGGCCGCGCAAGTGTCTCGAAGCCGCAGCTGAGCGCCCATCGAGCGGTTCCCCCGCACCACCGGCCAGTCCCGAGAGGTGATCCAGGTTGAATGTTGGCGCATGGCGGTCGCTGACGCCACGTTTGGGGTGCCATCCGGAAAATGGACATCGTCCCCCGCAGCACGTGAGGGGCTTGCGTTGAGCAACTATTATTGTAGCATACAAGTGCTTTTGGACTCTAATTCCTTCCCAGAGCATCACTCGCGCCGCGCGCCAGCAGATGGTGCGCGGCGCGCCTTTGAACCCGCCTAGCTCAATTCTCCTGGCCTGTTCGACACGCCCTCAGCATTCGGGTTCGGCGCTCAGATTGGCGCGCAGCCTCGCAAACGCCAATTGGCCACCGCGCCGTCAGCCGTTCGCGCAGCCGTCCGAAAGGCGCAAGGCAGGCTCCGCGCGGATATTTGGATGCGAGACCACCCGCCATTCCATTGGGCCGATGCCTACAATGACTGTCTCGCTAGGCCCGGCTTCCGTTGCAGGTCGCGAGCTTTTCCGCGCTAAGCGAGCGTCGCGCGTCCCCCAGGCTCTCGATGGCGCCGAATCGCCTCGAGAGCTGCTTACAGGCCTCAAGCGTGATCGTGCGGGAGTTGGGAAGGGCGGCCACGCACTGGGTCCCTTCGCATTGGAAGATTGTGCCGCCGGCAACGAACTTCACCTTCTTCTCGATCGCAGCGCGAAGTTTGGCCACGACGGGTTCCGCCCCGGACGCGCTTCCGCCTGTGAGCGTCGCCAGCATGAGGGCCGTGGCGAGCGCTGTAGCGAGTCTCATGAGACCTCCGATTCAAGTGTGCGCCGTCTGACGGCGCCCAGTCGGTACATGGGTCGCCACGGTCGAGTTTGTATCCTATCCACATTATTCCATCATCCGAATATTGTCTGGTGAGACTCCAGCGACTCCCGCCGACGTTGGGCGTCCGCAGGTGCAGGGGCGCACGTGAGGCGGCGCCATTGCCGCAACTCCGCCTGACCGATTGGTTGGATTGGCGGCCGACGAGGTTGAGGCCGTGGCGGCCCTGGAGGGCGATCGGCCCTATCCCTCAGCAGGACTGGTGACCGAACGGACCTCGGCCGAGGAACGATCGGCCGGGACGCGCAGATCAACAGGGCCGCTGCTGACAATTGAGCCGAGATGCGGGCAGGGCCGCTTCCAGCGCGCTTGATTTCGCGGACTGTCACGGGGAGGTCGGTCGAAGGCGCGAGGAAAGGCCGTCTTCAACTGGCCGACCGGCCAAACCCGGCCCCGCGTCGCCAACGGCCGCGCTTGGCCTGCCGGATTTGCATCCCCGATGCCCCACATGGACACCCTCGCCTCCAACGCCGAAGGATGCGGTTCGCGCGGTGGCCGGTCGAAATCCCTCTGCAAGCGTCTGGGCCGCTTGCGTCGCTGCCCTGAGCGACCATGGGCTTGCACAACTACTATTGTGCGTTACGTTATGAAATGGATGACGATGCGCCGCCGCATCCTCGGGAGCGGAAGGGTGCTAGCGGGTTCGGGGCGAACTCAGGCCCAGACAAGATGACCGAGATTTCCTGCCGATGCAGAAACTCGTCGGCATGAAGGCGTCCTAGATTCCGCACGATAACGATGCGGGTCGGACAAAGGGGAGAAAACAGGATGATGAACCATCGCTATTTCTGCGGAAGCTCGATGCTGGCCGTCGTGTTCGCACTGGGCCTGGCAGGAACCGCATCGGCACAGACCGCCGACAGGCCCACCGAGGTCGAGGAGGTCATCGTCACGGGCTCCTTCATTGCGGGGACGCCGGAAGACGCCGCCATGCCGGTCGATGTGCTTTCGAGTAAGGACCTCGAAGCGCAGGGCAGTCCCTCCGTCGTGCAGCTTGTCAAGACGATCACTTCCTCGCAATCGTCGCTTGGCGAGAGCAATCGCTATAACGGCGGCGCGGGAACCGCCACGATCAACCTGCGGGGTTTCGGCGCCGCCCGCACGCTGACCCTGATGAACGGTCGCCGGTTGGCGGACAGTCCCGCCGCGGCCTTTCAGGGTGGGGGAGCAAACCTCAACTTCATTCCGACCGCAGCGGTCGGCCGCATTGAGGTCCTTAAGGATGGGGCCGCCGCGACCTATGGTTCGGACGCGATCGGCGGCGTGGTCAACTTCCTTACCCGGCGGGACCTGGACGGACTGGAGTTGGACGGAGAATATGCCCTCATCGACGGCTCCAATGGCGACTATCAGGGCAACGTCGCCTGGGGAAAGCAGTTCGACAACGGCAACGTCCTGCTGACCGCCGGCTACCGGCACCGGTCCCGCCTCGACATCCATGACCGCGACTGGGCCCTCCGATCCTTCGATTTCGGCGGCTATGCGGGCGCCGGTGGC
Organism: Phenylobacterium sp. RIFCSPHIGHO2_01_FULL_69_31; assembly: GCF_001824475.1. GTDB lineage: Bacteria > Pseudomonadota > Alphaproteobacteria > Caulobacterales > Caulobacteraceae > Phenylobacterium. The sequence continues at coordinate 455,928 of NZ_MHXN01000014.1, forward strand.
TGGACTGGGGCCTCTAACCCTGGCCTGTTCCTGGGGGGCGCAAACCTGTTCCGCGACAATGGCTGCGCGGAACTGGGCGGCACGCTCACCAACAACGTCACCTATCCAAACCCTCTTAGCGGCACCCTCGGCCAAGGTGCGTCGGCGACCGTGGCTGTGCCGGTCAGCGCGCAGAGTCCGGCGACCGCTGGTTCGCTCTGCCGCTTCCAGTTCTCCAACTTCAACGACTTGGTTAACCGCGAGGATCACTATCAACTCTACGCCGAAGTCAACTTTGACCTGTCGGAAAAGTTGTCCTTCCACGGCGAAGCGGCGTGGACCAAGAACGATACGCCGATGCAGCGACTCTCACCGGCCAACCTGACGGCCCAATACCCCTCGCCTGTCGCCATCGGTGGAACCTCCTTCTCCCCCACCGCGCCCAATGGTCCCAACTTCGCCGTTCCCTACAACATCCCGGCCAATCACCCGGGTCTCGTGGCCCTTCTCAACGACTGCCGGGCGCCGCTCACCGCCGCTCAGTGCGCCGCCGTCCGGGGCTCCGCCAATAGCTCGGTGGGGGCCCAGCCTGGCGCGCCGCTCGGCGCCCGGGGCGTCGACATCGTCCAGCTCGGCTGGCGGGCGATCGCCTTCGCAGGGCACCCGCTCAACGCGGACAAGGCCGACCACCAGGAGGTGGTGAATGACGCCTTCCGCATCTCGGGCGGCTTCAAGGGGGAGCTCTTTGCCGGCATCAAGTTCGACACCGCGCTCACCTACATGGAGCAGAAGAACACCTCGAACACCAATGACCTGCTGGTGTCGCGCATCCAGCTGGCCCTACGTGGCTTCGGCGCGCAGGCGAGCGACCCTGGCGGCTGCACGGCTGCGGAGACCAACAATTTCACCACCGGCGCCGGCAATGCGGCCCTGGGGTGCCACTACTTCAATCCCTTCACCAACGGCGTGCAAACCAGCGCCGTGAACGGCGCCGCCAATCCCTTCTACAATCCGGCTGTCGCCAACGATCCTCAGGTCGTTGCCTGGCTGTACGGCAACTACACGAATGTCCTAACCAACAAGCTCCTGGTCGCCGAGACGGTCTTCTCCGGCGAGACAGGTATCGAACTTGCGGGGGGCCCTGTCGCCTGGGCCTTGGGAGCCCAGTACCGCTACACGCAGGAAATCCGCAAGTACGGCGAGTTCTTCAATTCCGCTGAAACGCCGTGCCCCGACCGGCCGGCCTGCGCCGACGAAAGCGGCCCCCTGCAATTCTTCGGCTCCGCCGTGGACCGCGACGACGACGCAAACGTCAAGGCGATCTTCGCGGAAGTCCAAGTTCCCGTGCTCGAGAACCTCAACCTGAACTTCGCGATCCGCCACGAAGATTACCAGGGCAGAATCGGATCAACCACCAATCCGAAGGTCGCCGCAAAATGGCAGGTGACCGATTTCCTGGCTCTGCGCGGCAGCGCCAGTACGACGTTCCGCGCGCCGGCCCCCGGCCTCGTCAGCACCGGCTGCAACAATGGCGTGCGTGTCCTGGGTAGCGCCTATCGCGCCTTCCAGAGCTGCGGGAACCCCGACCTAAAGCCCGAGAAGGCCGACACCTTCAATGTGGGGGCCATCTTGGAGATCGGCGGCTTCACGGCGACACTCGACTATTTCAACTTCAAGTTCAAAGACGAGATCACCGAAGAGAGCGGCGGTCGGCTCTATGCCACCATGTTCCCCGGCGGCTCTAACGCGAACTGCGGGAACCCGGCCTTCGCCGAACTCCAGGCCAGGTTCACCTTTGCGGGCGCCTGCGGCGCGGCCAACGTGGCGCGTCTGCGCAGCTTCACAATCAACGGGCCAAACACCAAGACATCGGGTCTTGAGTTCCGCGCCCAATACGATTGGGACGGCTGGTTTGAAGGCCGTTGGGCCGTCGGCGGCGAGGCCACCTATCTGATCGAGTACAAGCGAGGGGCCACGTCACTGCTCGGGACCGACATCGCCATCTCCCCGGCCGAGGACCGCGCCGGACTCAGCGAGTTGGTGAATGAGTTCTTCTCCTACTCTCAATTACGGGCCAATGGGTTCCTTGCCTTCAATCGGGGGCCACTGTCCGTCCGCTGGCAGACCCGGTACGCAGAAGGCACGTCGCCGGCCTTCGGAGCGCCGTTGTTCGTGACCGTCCCCAATCCCAGCGCGCCCTCTGGTCGCGACCTGGTTCCCGTCGGAAAGTCAAAGGACTTCTGGCAGCACGACCTCGTCGCCCGCTGGGAGGCGCCCTGGGACACGACGATCACGGCCAGCGTGCAGAACGTGTTCGACACCGATCCACCCTACGTGGCGAGCCAGTACAACTACGATTACACGAATGGCAATCCGCTCGGCCGGGTGTTCGAGGTTGGCTTCAAGAAGCGGTTCTAGCCAGGCCTCCATGATCATGGCGGCGTGACCGGTCGCGGTCGACTCGGGCCACCAGAGGCGCCGCACCGGCTCATGCCGGGAAACGCAACAAATTCATCAGATCGGCTGGGGAGGCCGGCAACATGACTTCCAGACACAATCTCCTGATAACGAGCGCTCTCGCCCTCACGGCTGTCACCGGATCGGCCAACGCTCAGCCCGTCAATGTCATTGAGGAGCTGGTCGTCACCGCCGAAAAGCGGGAGCAGAGCCTCCAGGACGTGCCGGTGGCCATTTCGGCGTTCACCAGCAAGCAGCGCGACCTGGTGGGTGTGAACTCGGTCCAGGATCTCACCAACTTCACACCAGGCTTCACCTATCAGTCCGGCAACGACCGGGCCAGCATGCGCGGCATCGGCCGCCTGACCAACATCCACGCCGTCGACGGCGCCGTTTCGATCTACATTGATGGGCTCTTTACAACCTCGGCGGTGCTGGCGGGCGGCCCCCCCTTGGACGTCGACCGGGTTGAAATCCTGCGCGGTCCGCAAGGCACGCTATACGGCCGGAACGCCATCGGCGGCACGGTCAACATCATCTCGATGCGCCCGACCAAGGACTTCTATGCAGAGGTTCGTGCCATCGCAGAGAATTACGGGGTCACCAACTTCCAGGCCGCCGTTTCCGGTCCCATCACGGACAATCTGAGGTTCCGCGTCTCAGGCTATAAGTTCGACCAGCGGAAGGGCTACTTCAAGAACTTGGCCGGCGGTCCGTCGGAAGGTAGCAAGCGGGACGAGTACCAAGCCCAATTCCAGCTTGAAGCAGACCTCGGCGAGAACGCCGAGTTGTGGGTCTCGTACAAGACGCTGGTGTGGCACAATCGGGGCGGCCCCGGCGCACGGGCGGACTATCGCAACGCCCCCTACGAGACCGGGCGCCTCGATCCGAATTTCTCGATCGTCTACAACTCCGCCCATGGCTATTCACCGGAGACGGGGGTCAATGGGATTGTGCCGGGCAGCCTACGGCAGTTCGGCAACACGAATATCACGGTCAATCCGGCTTTGGCGGACTCACACGAGTTCAATACGAACAACGCTGAGCGCGTCCGGCTGCGCGACGTCAACTCGCTGACGACCAACTTCGTCTACCACCTGCCCAGCATCGACATCCGCTACGTGGGCGGCATCCAAGAGTACAAGTACGACCTGTACGGCGACACCGACGCCACAAACGTCCAGTCCTTCCAGATACCACTTGCTCCAGGATCGATCTGTGGAACCGTTGGCGCCCTGTTTGCGGCCGGACGCTCCGCGGTCAACTGCACTCCTTTGACCGTAAATGCGGACAATACGTTCCACTATTTTGAATATCCAAAATGGTACAGCCACGAGATCAACATTTCGTCGACGGATGACGGCCCCCTCCAATGGATTGTGGGCGCGTACTACTACAACGAGAAATACAGTGGGACCGGCGCCACCGCCGACTTCTTCCTCAACGGCCCCTCCAGCCTCCGCACTCCGATCCTTGGCGCAGCGCCCAATCCGCAAGGCCTCTGGTCGCTGGGCGACTACGACCTGACGACCGAGAGCAAAGCCGTGTTCGGGCAGGTGGACTGGCAGGCGACGGAGACCCTGAAGGTGACCGCGGGCCTGCGCTACACCAAGGACGAGAAGTCCGGAACGGAGTTCCGGCGAATCGTCTGCAACTCGGACGCCTGCTATCCAGGCCTATATCCGGCCCTCGGTCTTGGCGCTTTCGGTCCCGGCACAGCGGCGAACTGGGGCAGCCTCCTAGGCAATCTCAACGCGCTGCCGGCAGTCGGCCAGGCGCTGGGGCTCGGCAACGCGCTCGCGCCCCTCGGCGGTCTCGGCAACGGCGCCATGGATCTGACCGACACGCTCGCCCCAAAGAGCACGGCCGGCCTGATCGAAGGGGTCACCAGTCCTTCCGTCTGCACGGGGGGCGTGTGCCGCCAATACACGATCGGCGCCAACGGCATCGCCAGCCGCAAGCTTGGCGATACCTCGGACGCCTGGACGGGGACCTTCGGACTCCAGTGGGAGCCCGACGACGATACGATGGCCTATGCTCGCTATAGCCGCGGCTACAAGGCGTTCGGGTTTTCGGCTGGAGGGTTCCTGGCCGATCCCAAGGCGGACGAAGAGACCGTCAACGCTTATGAGGTCGGCCTAAAGAAGAACGTGGGCTCCACGCTGCAGGTGAACGCTGCACTATTTTATCTGGATTACCGGAACCTGCAGGCGCCGGTCACCGTGCGGGTTGGTCCGACCAACGTCGGCCAGTTCGTGAACATCGCCAAGTCGCGGTCCAGCGGCCTGGAGTTCGGTACGATCTGGCAGCCGATCCGGCCAGTGCGTCTGACGATGGACTACGGTTACAACCCGACGAAGATCCGGAAGAGCGTAACGCTCGTGGATACCAACGATAACATCAACACCGGCCCCGTCAGCGTGGTCGGAAACCGCCTGCCGCAGGCGCCGAAGCACAAGCTAGCGCTAAACGGGTCCTACACTTTCGAGATGGATCCCGGCGCGCTCACCCTGGGCGCGACCTATCTGTACCGATCCGAAGCCTACGCCAACGTGTTCACCAGAGAGTATAATAAGGCCCCATCTTGGGAACAGGTGGATCTCCGCGCCTACTGGGCGCCGACGGGCGGCAAGTACACCGTGATCGCCTATGTCAAGAACGTGTTTGACACCGAAGGCTACCAAGCTGCGCTTGAGGGCTCCAACCGCAACAACAGTCCCACCGTTCCGTCGGATCGCTTCGCCACGGGCGCCCAGAACCTGGAGCTCACCCCGCCTCGTCTCTACGGCCTTGAGCTACAATACCGGTTTTAGTACACGCTCATCTTACCACAGCGAATCTTGGGGCGCTCCGCCGCATGGCGGCGCGCCCTGGGTCGCAAGAGTTGGTGTGAACCCACGGCACGCCTGCGTCGGAGCCTCCAACGACGCCAGCTGCCGAAGGGGCCGGCTTGCCCAGGCTCCGAGGCAGGTCTGGCTCGCCGACCCCGCCTCATCCCCACCGGCGATGGGCTGGCTGCACCTGGCCGCAGTGCTCGACCTCTTCACCCGCAAGATCGTCGGCAGGTTCAGGCGGTCCACTCGGTATGTGGAGATCGCCCTAGGGCTCCTGCATATGGCCATCGAGCGCCAACGGCCGGTGCCCGGCCTGACCCTGCTCGAGCTCGAAAAATGTCAGAATGTCAGCTTGAAATGGGCGCGCGCAGCGACTGGGAAGCCACCTTGCGCGCCGCGGCGCATAGGGCGGACCGGCTGGCGCCTCTGGCTATGGTGGCCCTTGCGACCGCCTCGCATGGCCGCTTCTTCCTGCGGCCTAGGTGTGTGGTCCCCGGTGTGTGGGGGACTCAGTTTGCTGAGTGCTCACACCGGGAGGAGCCATGGGCCAGGTACTCCACGGCAGCGCCACACCACTCACGCCATCCGAGCGGCAATACAGCGATCGAAGGCTCCGCTCAAAGAGCTAGCCGCCAGGTACGGCCTCAATCGGAAGACAGTGCGTCAGCACCATGCCGCCGGCGAGAAGGTGTTCGTCGACTTCGCCGGCGACACCATCGACGTGATCGATCCGGTGACGGGCCTCGCCCGGG
>NZ_MHXN01000015.1 GCF_001824475.1 Phenylobacterium sp. RIFCSPHIGHO2_01_FULL_69_31
TGGCCCGAGGAAGCCACCCGGACACGGGCATTGGGTCTGTTCACCGTCTGTCCGGCTTAGCGCCGGCCGTGTAACAAACCCTGAGGCGCCCCCCATAGCTCTGGCTCACCTTCGGCTGCACCGGCTCGCAGTGCTTCAGCCACGTCCGTCAGGTCGACAGGACTGCCGGCGCGATCGAAGCGGGCCAGCACCTCGTCCGGCGTGTCACTCGGGGCCGATGCTGATGACATGGTCTATCTCGCGGGACTGACCGCCCGCGTAGAGACAGGCCGACGGTGACATGGGAGGGAGCAGGCAGAGGTATATAGGTGCGCGCCTCGGCCGCTCCCAAGGCTAGAGACCGAGCGACCTCGCCTCCCCCGACGTTCCTTTCTTCATGCCGCCGTGGCGAACTCCGGGAGCGTGCATGACCCGTCGCTGACCGACGCCGGGGGACATAGGAAGCGGCTCAGCCGCACGTAGTCGGGTGAGGTCACCTTGATCTCCGCCCAGGCGCCCTTGTCCGTGAGCGCCCGTGCGATGCGCCAGGCCGCGTCTTCCGCCATCGCGCCCGATCGGAACACCAACGGCGCCGCGAGCTGTTCAGACTGCACCATCCAACCCGCCTCCGTAGGGACGACCGAAATGGGATGAAGCACCGCTGTTCCTCCTCTCCTGCGCAAGCGTAGCCTTGGTCGATTTAGGTCGCTTGAGTGGGCCCGCAAGCGTCGGGAGGCAGGGTTCGTGCTCCGGCTCAGCCAAGTATGCGGAGGGGCAGATCGAGATCGACTGCAGCGCGATCCGGATCGTCTTCAGGCAGGTAGGCGAACCTGGGCGCGGAGGCGGGCATAGAGCTGAACTTCGGGCTGGTGCTGCATCTCCACCACGAGGGCGAAGCGTTGGCGCGTCTCGAACGAGGCCGCCCAGCCGGCTTCACATCGGACCACCAGGTGGTAGGAGCCGCCGTAGGCGTCGGTGTCGCGCGTGAACGTCACGCTGGCGGTCTGGACGGTGTTGCGTTCCCGCTCGCGCGGCCCCGGCTCCATGCCGCAGTTGAACCGATTGTCGAGATCGGGGCGGCGGCCCTCCGCCTGGGTGCGACGGCGGAAGTGATCGAAGATCAGCGCCGGATCACACCCGCGGACGAGGCGGAAGCTCATCCCGACGCCAGCATAGTCGGCGCGGGTATGGCGGACCGGGGGATCGTAGGCGAGGCTGACCCGGATCGTGCGCCGCCCTCCTCCCTGGAAGAGTTCGGGTATGGGAACCTGATAGACGGCGAAATGGTCCAGCGGCAGCTCGTCCTCGGCGAACAGGACCACGCGATGGTCGTCCGAGTAGGCGGCGCGTTCGGCGTTGGGCCGGCCATTCCCGCAAACCGCCCTCACGGTGTCGTTGCCGAGCGGCTGCAGCCGCAGCTCCGCCGGCTGCGGGACCTCGCTGGCGCCGGCGAGAAGGGCCCGCATCAAATTGGCTGACGCGTTCGGGAACCGGCCCAGGAGCCGCGCCGCCTTCGACGCCACCAGGGGCGCTGCGTATGACGTGCCGGAGCCCGCGGTGAAGAGCCGGTCCAGGAAGCGATGATGGAGGGTGAGCACGCCGGCGGAAGCGAGATCCTCGCCGAGGCGCAGCCGCCCGACCATGGGGTCGAACACCATCGTGCCGCCGACATCCACCAGGTCCGGCTTCGTGGAGCCCCCGATCCCCGGGCCGACGCGGGAAAACGGGGCTGGCTCCAGCGCCCGCGTGATCGGCCGAACATGCACGTCGTCGGCGAACTCCGGCCCCAGCCCCTCTCCGTGCGCCAAGGCGCCGACGGTCAGGACGTTCATGGCGCCGGCCGGCTCGCAAATGCGATTGGCAGGCTCGGTGAGATACCCCGGGTACTCTGTCACCGCCTGCTCGATCCGATTGCCGCCGCGCGGCGCGCGATTCCCGGCCGAGACGATGATCAGGACGTCGAGCTCGCGGGCCAACTCGTCCAGCGTCTGCGCCCAGGGGCCGACCTTGCCGCCGTCATACGGACGCTTTGGATCACCAAGCGCCACGACGAAAATGCGGCAGCCAAACCGCCCGTGGAGGCCGGCGATCGCCTCACGCATCTGGGTCGGCACGAGGCGACGGTCGTCGAAGCCGCCGCGGTCGTTGATCACCTTGGCGACGGCCAGCCTGGCGGTTCTCGCGAGCTGCCCGGCCTCGAGCTGCGCCCGCAGGTCGCCGAACAGCGCCACGCCGCTTACCCGGGTGCCGTGGCCCCACTCGTCGGCTGTGCCGAGGCTCGCCGGCGCACCTATGGCTCCCACGATGGCGTCGGCCAGCAGCGGGTGATCATTCACCCCGCTGTCGATGACGCCGATGATGGGCGCGTCGTCCGCCAAAGGGGCGAGGGCCGGAAGCTCTTCCAGCGTGAGGTTCAACGCCTCGCCGATGGCCACATCCGGCTCAGGCGGGAGATCGAGAGCCGCAACCTCCTCCACATCGAGCAACGTCCTGACGACCGACCCGTTGGCGCGCAGCCTCAACATCGTGATCGACGGGCCGACATAGCGGTCCAGGACCTCCCCTTCCCGCCTCTCGATATAGTTGGCGATCTGGTCGAGCTTGCGCGTTCGCGCCTCACGGCGCCCGAAGTCCCAGAGCTCCAGGTCCAGGACGAACTCGCGACCATCGACAAAGTCTGCAGGCTCGGAGAAGCCCTCCTCGCGGAGACGAATCCCGATGCGGTCCCGAGGGGTCACCGCGGCGATCTCTTCGACGCGATTGATGAACCCGCTGTACGCTGGTGAGGCCTGCCCGTCTGGAACGCCCCGCGCATAGGCGGCGAGGCGCTCGCGGAAGCCGCGAAGATCATCTTCGGAAGCGAACAGGACGAGCGTCTTGTCCTCATCGGTGGAGAGCACCGTCAGGCCGAGACGCTCCCAGTCTTCCTCCAGCGTCATGCCGTTCATGCGAACGCGAAGGATCAGGGACGGATCGACGAACTCTGGTCGACGGCGGCGCTGCTGTTCTTCCACCGCTGCCGTGAGCTCGGCCTCGAGCCGGCCGCTGTGGTGACCCGGATCCCGCGCGGGCGCGCCGCCGCCGCCAGGCCGCTTGCGGCGCTCCAGCTGCTCAGGCAGGCGGACGAGCCGCAAGTGGTCGTGCCGCGCCATGCCGGCCTGTTCAGTCCGAGGCCTTCAGGCGCGCCCTTCCGGATCGGCGGCGAACCTCATCGGCGATGGCGCGGCGGAGGTCCTGCTCGCGGACGGTCTTGCGCCGGTGGATGACGGCCGACTTGATGGCCTGGACGCAGACGCGCTCGATCTCGGCGTAGGAATAGCCTTCGAGCTTGCCCGCTTGGGCGAGTGGGTCGAAGTCGAGGGCCACGTTCTTGAACTTCAGCTTCAGGAACCGCTCGATCATCTGCCGGTCGGGCTTGTCGAACCAGATCACCTCGTCGAAGCGGCGCCAGATCGCCGAGTCGAGCGACTGGTCGAGATTTGTCGCGGCGATCATGAAGCCCTTGGGACGAATGCGGTCGATGAACAGCAGCAGGCTGTTGACCACGCGCCGCAGCTCATTGTGCTCGCTGGTGTCGTCGCGCGCCCGCGCCAGGGCGTCGAACTCGTCGAGGAACAGGACGCAGGGCTGTTTCCGAGCGAACTCGAAGATCTTGCGGATATTGGCCGCGGTCTCTCCGAGGTAGGACGAGATCAGCCGATCGATCTTGACCACGTAGAGGGGCAGCCCGAGCTCGGCCGCGAACACCTCCGCGCAGAGGGTCTTGCCGCACCCGGGAGGTCCGCAGAACAGCAGCTTCGAGCGAACCTCGAGGCCGCGCCGACGGATTTCATCCCCTCGGCGGAACTCGTAAATCAGGTCGACGAACACGCGCACGTTCTCATCGCTGAGCACGATGTCGTTCTTGTTGTGCTCCGGCTCGACCCGCTCGACGAAGTCGCTGGCGGCGTCCGGGAACGGGATCAGGGGCGCCAGGGCTCTCGGGGCGGGCGTCGCAGGCTGGGCGTTATCCAGGGTCCTGCGAAGCGAGCGGGCGAGCACGCGGTTGTTCTTTTGTTCCTCTTCGAGGATGATCTGCTCGGCGACGGCCCGGAACTCGTCGTCCCGGCCGTAGCTCGCCAGCAGTTTCTTCATCAGCTCGCCGCGCGCCATGACGATTCGTCTTCGATGCCCCGCGGGACGTTAGTGGAATTCCGAGGCCCCGACCATTCGGCGCCAGGGCTTAAGATGGCGTCAACCATGCCGCTGCGCGAGGGGGCGGATGGCCGCGACCGTACGCCCGTCGAGCGATAGCGCCGCAAACGCCGAAGGGTCTACGCCGTGGGCCGCGGGGCTACTTGCGCCGCCAGACGCCGTCGATGTCCCTGTAGTAGTCACCCGGCTTGAGCCTGGTGTCCCGCAGGGCCTTGGCCGCGGCGACGCCGGCGACCTCGGGCGTCACGCCGTTGCGCCCGGCCGTTTCCTCATAGACGCGCCGCCGTCCGGCATTGATCTCCTCGACGGCGGCTTGCAGCGCCGCATCGGCCGGCGTCGTGACGAAGCCGAGAAAGCCGTCCGCCTGCTCGCCGACTTCTCCTGCGGCTTTCGCCGCGTCGACCAACGCCTTGGCCGACGGCGCCTGCGCCAAGGCGAACCCCGGTCCGAGGCCAGCGACAATGGCGATCGACGCGACCGCAGCCCGTCTCGTCGGGCAACAGCGACCTTCCATCGTCCACCCCGGCGCTAGTGCGAGAGCAGCAGGGGAATGGGCGAATCGTCCAGCATCTCTCGGCTGACGCCGCCCAGGATGAACTCCCGAATCCGCGAATGGCCGTAGAGGCCCATGACGATGAGATCCGCCTGGGCGACGTGGGCGGCGTGCTGCAGGATCACCTCGCTGGCCGGGCGGCCGCCCTCGGGCAGGCGCTGGACGTTCACGGACCGGCAGCCGTGGCGCTGCAGGAAGGCCTGGAGCGTCTGCTCGGCGTCACGGGCGGCCGCTGGATGGTCCACGATCACCGCCGAGACCTGATCGGCCTTGCTGAGCAGAGGCAGGGCGTCTCTCAGGGCCCGGGCCGACTCCCGGCTGCCGTTCCAGGCCACGAGGATGTTGCGGCCAACACGGGTGGCGTTGCTGGTGTCTGGAACGGCGATGACGGGTCCGCCGGCGTTCAGCGCCACCGTGTCGGCCGGGGCGAAGACGCCTTCGCGGGTGTTCTCGGGCGGCCCGGGCATGATGAGGAGGTCAGCCCCCCGCGCGGCTTCGATGAGCTCGTTGGGCGCGCCGCCATCCAGTTCACGCCAGGCGATCGCCTTCCCGCTCGCTGCGCCTTCCAGCGTGGCCTTCGCAGCCTTGGCGTTCGCCAGCACAGTCCGATTGTGGGCCTCGGTAAGGTCTTTCATCACCGAGGCTGGCGGGGCGACTTCCGCGCTGGCCCCGAGATAGACCGAGGGCGCGGCGGGGGAGAGGAATACGCCCGCAAGATCGGCGTCGAAACGGCTCGCCAGGTCGGCGGCGATCGCCGCGCGCCGCCCAGCCCCTTCGTCCACGCCCGCTTGTACGAGTATCTGCTTCAAGCTCATCTACGTCTGCTCCCAACCATCCGTCGGTCCCGCCTGCGCCGGCTCCGACGTAAGAGGAGGAGCGCGGGGCGCGACCCATCTTGACCTTGGTCAAGAAAGGGCGGGCGCGGGCCCGTTCAATCCCCTCAGTGCGATCTGGAGTTGAGCCCGGCGCGTCACGCCGGATGCGGCCGGCGAGCCCTCCAACTTGACGCCGGTCAAGCTGCGCCCTCCGAGAGCGGCGACAGTCGAGCGCGTTTTCGTGACCCCGCGCCCAGCCAGCTGGGCCGCCCTCAGGAGGAGAACATGCGCTCGAAGCGAGTTTGGATCGTACTTGGCGTCATCCTGGTCTTGGTCGTGGTTGCACTGCTGGTCTGGAGGCCATGGCGTGACAGTCCCGCGGCTCCGGAAGCGACGGGCGCGCCAGCGGCGGCGCCGGCAGGCTCCCGCGCGGGCCCTTACGAGCGCCAGCGCGCCGAGGCCGAGACCGCGGCCGAGGGCGCCTTGGATGCGGAGGCCATCGCCGTCCTCGCGGAGACCGACCGCGCCATAGCGCGCATTGCGGCCGGAGACCGCCCCGGCGCGCTTGCCGCCCTGGAGGCGGCGGCGGGCAAGGCGCAGATCCTGGTCGGCCGCAATCCGGCCAATGCGCTGATCCCCGCCTCGGCGGAGGTCCATGTGATCGACTCCGCGCCCGCGGACGAGGATCGGATCGAGCGGATGCGGCGTAGTCTCCAGCTGTCGGTGATCGCCGACGACTTGCCGAAGGCGCGGCTGATCCTCGACTCGCTGCGAAGCGAAATCCGCGTCCGCACCTACCACATCCCGCTCGGGACCTATCCGGCCGCCCTCGCCCAGGCCGCCGCGTTGCTTGACCAGCAGAAGAACGCCGGGGCCGCCGACGTGCTGGCTCGGGCGCGCTCGACCCTGGTGATGATCGACGAAGTCACGCCCCTCCCCCTGGTCGTCGCTCAGACCGCCGTGGACGCGGCGAAGGCCGACAAGGATGCGCAACGCCGGGCGCAGCATCTCACAGCGGCGCGCGAGGCCTTGGAGCGGACGGAAGATCTTGGCTACGGCGACAAGGACACCCGCAAAGCGCTGCTAGCGGAGATCCGAAGCCTGGAGGGCGGGGCCAAGTCCGGGTCGGACATCGAGGCGGCGCTCGAACGGATGCAGACCCGCCTCAAAGACGTGGTGGCGAGGCTGAAGGGCGAGCAGAAGCAGGCGGAGTCCTAGAAGACGCGCGGCGAGCTTCGGGGCCCGCTCCTCGCCCCGGAGGTCGCTGGCGGCGGGCTCGCGCCCCGCCGTTCACGTGGTCGCATCGCGCCGTTCGCCACGTCTGGCGCGCCGGAGCGAGCGCCCTAACTCAACACCGAAGAAGCGGCAGGAGAGAGTCTCATGAACCTCGAGAAATTCACCGACCGCGCTAAGGGCATGCTGCAGGCCGCCCAGAGCGTGGCTGTCCGCCTCAACCATCAGCGTATCGCGCCGGAGCACATCCTGAAGGCCCTGCTCGAGGACCCGGAAGGCATGGCCGCCGGCCTGATCCGCTCGGCAGGCGGCACTCCGGAGCTGGCTGGACGCGAGGTCGACACGGCCCTCGCGAAGATCCCCGCCGTCACCGGCGCGGGCGCCTCCCAGCCGCCAGGCCTCGACAATGACGCGATCCGGCTCCTCGACCAGGCCGAACAGGTCGCACAGAAAGCCGGCGACAGCTTCGTCACCGTGGAGCGCCTGTTGCTGGCGATGGCCATCGCGGCCAGTTCCCCGGCCGGGCGGGTCCTGTCGGCGGCCGGCGTGAAGCCTGAGGCGCTGTCCAAGGCGATCGATGCGCTGCGCGGCGGCCGGCTGGCGGACACCGCCAGCGCCGAAGACCGCTACGAGGCGCTGAAGAAGTACGCCCGCGACCTGACCGAGGCGGCCCGCGCCGGTAAGCTCGACCCGGTGATCGGCCGGGACGAGGAGATCCGGCGCACGGTGCAGATCCTGGCGCGGCGGACCAAGAACAACCCCGTGCTGATCGGCGATCCAGGAGTGGGCAAGACCGCGATCGTGGAGGGCCTCGCCATCCGGATCGCCAACGGAGACGTGCCGGACACCCTGCGCGACCGCAAGCTGATGGCCCTCGACATGGGCGCACTGATCGCCGGCGCGAAATACCGCGGCGAGTTCGAGGAGCGCCTGAAGGGCGTCCTGGACGAGGTCAAGGGGGCCGAAGGCGGCATCATCCTCTTCATCGACGAGATGCACACCTTGATCGGCGCCGGCAAATCGGAAGGGGCGATGGACGCCGGCAACCTGCTGAAGCCGGCCCTGGCCCGAGGCGAGCTGCACTGCATCGGCGCCACGACGCTGGACGAATACCGCAAGCACGTCGAGAAAGACGCCGCCCTGCAGCGCCGCTTCCAGCCGGTCTATGTGGACGAGCCCACGGTCGAGGACACCATCTCGATCCTGCGCGGGCTGAAGGAGAAGTACGAGCTGCACCACGGGGTGCGGATCACCGATGCGGCCATCGTCGCCGCCGCAACCCTCAGCCATCGCTACATCAGCGACCGGTTCCTGCCCGACAAGGCGATCGACCTCATGGACGAGGCCGCGTCGCGTCTGCGGATGGAGGTGGAGTCCAAGCCTGAGGAGATCGAGGCCCTCGATCGGCGCATCATCCAGCTGAAGATCGAGCGCGAAGCTCTCAAGAAGGAAACCGACGCCGCGTCCAAGGACCGGCTCGCCACCCTCGAAAAGGAGCTCGCCGAGATCGAGGAGGAAGCCGCCGCCCTCACGCAGCGGTGGCAGGCCGAGAAGGAGAAGATCCAGGCCGAAGCCAAGCTCAAGGAACAGCTCGACCAAGCGCGCCTCGAGCTCGAGCAGGCGCAGCGGCGCAGCGACCTCGGCCGGGCGGGCGAGCTCAGCTACGGCGTGATCCCGCAGCTGGAGCGGCAGCTCGCCGACGCCCAGGCCGCGAGCCAAGGCGCCATGCTGCGCGAAGAGGTCACCGCGCAGGACATCGCCGGCGTGGTCTCGCGCTGGACCGGCATTCCGGTGGACAAGATGCTGGAAGGCGAGCGCGAGAAGCTCATCCACATGGAAGACGCGCTCGGCAAACGGGTGATCGGGCAGTCGCACGCGATCTCCGCCGTCAGCAAGGCGGTCCGCCGCGCCCGCGCGGGCTTGAAGGACCCGCAGCGGCCGCTCGGCTCGTTCCTGTTCCTCGGCCCGACGGGCGTGGGCAAGACCGAGCTCACCAAGGCGCTGGCCGGCTTCCTCTTCGACGACGACACGGCCATGGTCCGCATCGACATGTCGGAGTTCATGGAGAAGCACGCCGTCGCCCGCCTGATCGGCGCGCCGCCCGGCTATGTCGGCTACGAGGAAGGCGGCGTGCTGACCGAAGCCGTGCGGCGTCGGCCGTATCAGGTCGTGCTCTTCGACGAGGTGGAGAAGGCGCACAACGACGTCTTCAATGTCCTCTTGCAGGTGCTCGACGATGGGCGGTTGACCGACGGCCAGGGCCATACGGTCGATTTCTCCAACACCCTCATCATCCTGACCTCCAACCTCGGCAGCCATTTCCTGTCGAACCTGCCGGAGGGCCAGGACGTCGAGAGCGTCGAGCCTCAGGTGATGGAGGTCGTGCGCGCGCACTTCAGGCCAGAGTTCCTGAACCGTCTGGACGAGATCATCCTCTTCCACCGGCTGGCCGCCGAGCACATGGGACCGATCGTCGACATTCAGGTGGAGCGGCTGCAGAAGCTGCTGGCGGACCGGAAGATCACCCTCGAGCTCACCGACGAGGCGCGCGCCTGGCTCGGCCGCGTGGGCTACGATCCGGTCTACGGTGCGCGTCCGCTCAAGCGGGCGGTGCAGCGCTACCTGCAGGATCCGCTGGCCGACATGATCCTGAAGGGCGAGGTGCGAGATGGCGCGAGCGTTCGGGTGACGCAGGGCGACGGCGAGCTGACCTTGACGCCGAACGGGCCGGAGTTGGCCCAGCAAGCCGCCTGACCCGAGGCCGCCGCACTCGGCCGATGGGTGCGGCGGCCGCCATCGGGCTCGAGACCGAGCTGCCGCCGCTCAGGCCGCGCGCAGTTCGAACCGCTCGGGACGGACCGCCCTGAAGAGGGCCTCTGCGTCTTGGGCCGGATCGAGCCAGGCGCTCCATTCTTCCGGCTCCAGGATCACCGGCGCGCGGTCGTGGTACTGCGAGAGCCAGCCCGCCGAAGGGCCGGTCAGGATGGTGAAGCTGCGGATCTCGCCAGCGTCAGGGGTGGCGCAGCGATCCCAGAGGCCCGCGAACCAGATCGCCCGGCCGTCGGCGCGGGCGAAACGGTGCTTCACCTTGGCGCCCTTCTCCCCGGTCCACTCGTACCAGGCGCTGGCCGGCACGATGCAGCGGCGCTTGGCGAAGGCGTCGCGGAAAGTGCTGGCGCTGTGGCAGGTCTCGACCTTGCAGTTGAACGTCGTCAGCTTGAAGCCGTCGTCAGCCCCTTTGACGGTGTCCTTCAGCGGCTTGCCGTTGCGCCAGAACGGGACCAGGCCCCAGCGCATCTTCTCGAGCTGCCAGCCCTCGCCGTCCCAGCGCGCGGTGAGCTGCGGCGTCGTCGGGCGCACGTCCGGATCAGGCGCGAGGTTCAGGGGCTCGGTCTTCACCGTTCCGAAGCCCGAGAGCTGCTCATGAATGTCTCGCCAGTAGAGGTGCGAGGTGTCGAACCTTCCGCACATCAGCGTCTCCATGCGTCGCGGGGCAAGCCGCCCCCTTGGTCTCCGATCGCCGGCCGGCTAGCCGCCATCCCGTAGTCGAACGCCTGGACCCGCGCCGGTCGCCGCGTCCGCGGTGATGAAGGCCACGCCGGCCGCCTCCAGCGCCCGTTGGACAGCGTCCACGTTCGCCGCAGCGCTTCGGCCGGGCCCTTGGCGACCCTCCATTCTGACGATGGTCGGCAGCGAGAGCCCGGACGCTGCGGCCAAGGCCGGCTGGCTCCAGCCGAGCAGAGCCCGGGCCGCGCGGATCTGCGCAGCCGTCAGCATGGCGTGATCAGAATATTATCTCGCATGAGCATTTTAATTTGACAGCCTGCCGCCCGGAGCATGATCATAAACTAATCTCTCGTGATTAGCAGGTTCAGGTCATGGGCTCACGTCGTCAGGCGGAGAGCGGCGGCGCGTCCGTGCGCGCGGTGTCGCGCCGCACGCTCCTGGCGGGCGCTTCGGCCGTCGCCGTCCCGGTCGCCGCACCGATCGCCGGCCCAGCGGGCCTCCCGCCGGCCGCGCCCGAACTTCGGAGCCCGACCGGCGGCCATCTCGTCCGGAGCTGGTTGCGCATCGACGCCCAGATCGAGCGCCTGCAGACGCGCTGGGCCCGACTCGAGGCCTGGCTGGTGCGAGAGCATCGATGGTGCGAGCTGTCGCCGGCCGAACAGCAGGCGCTGCCCTGGGTGCGGGAGCTGCGCGATATCGACGGTTGCCTGGAGGTCCTCTTCGAGAAGCGGGAAGCCCTTATCGGGCGCCTGCCCGTCGACGGGGCGTCGGACCTGACAGAGCTGGCCGAGCGGCTCGAGGTGGTGGAGCGCCTCATCGTCGCCGACGAGCACCCTGAGGCGAACGCGCTCGTCAGGGGGGTGAGAAGCGACCTTCAGGCCTGGACTGCGAGCGGCATGCCCTCGTCGGGGCTGAAGGACGTCTCGGGACAGGTCTGACGCGCGAAGCCGCACCATTTGCGCCGGACGTCGCGTCGGCCGTCTGGAGCTGGCGCAGCCTGCGCGCGGCGCCGAGCAGGCCCGGATCGGGATGGGTCACCAGGAAGGTGGGCGTGTTCTGCAGGTAGGCGGTGAGCCGCCCCTTGCCTTCGAACGCCGTCCGAAAGGCGCCGGTGTTCAGCCACTCATAGATCTTCGGGGCGATGCCGCCGGAGAGATAGACCCCGCCCGACGCGCCGAAGGTGAGCGCAAGGTCGCCGGCGACCTGTCCGTAGATCCTGACGAACCGCTCCAGCGCCTCGCACGCTGCAGCGTTCCCCTCCCCGGCCGCGGCCACCACTTGCGCGGGCTGGGTGGCTGCCGGGCGGGCGCCGCTGGCCTCGCAGAAGCGCTCATAGATCGCGACCAGCCCCGGTCCTGAAAGGACCCGCTCGATCGATACCCGGCCATGACGCGCCTTCAGGCCTCGCCAGAGGTCCAGCTCCACCTCGTCCGTCGGCGCGAAGCCGGTGTGGCCAGCCTCGGACGCGATGGGGATGTCGCCGTCACGGCCGGGGACCAAGACGGCCGCGCCGAAGCCGGTGCCGGCGCCGATGACCGCGACCACCCCAGGCTGGCGCGAGCGCGGCGGACCCAGCGGCCGCAAGTCCTGGTCCGCCAACTCCGGCACGGCCAGAGCCTGGGCCACGAAGTCGTTGATGAGCTCCAGGGTCCTGAACCCAAAGGTCTCGCGGAGCGCGGGCGCATCGACCTCCCAATCCAGGTTCGTGAACCGAGCCCGCCCGTCCGCCACCTGGCCGGCGACGCCAAGCACGGCGGCCGACGGGAAGCCCGGGACGGCGGCGTCTTCGCGGTAGCGCCCGAGGACGGCTTCGACCGATGTAAACTCGGCGGCGCGGTAGGCCCGCCGCGCGTGCACGCGTCCGCTGCGGTCCACCAAGGCGAGCCGCGCGTTGGTGCCGCCGAGATCGGCGATCAGGCCCGAATAGGCATGGTCGAACTCACGCGCCGCCGACACCTAGTTCGCCTGGATGCTCACCAGCCTCCCTTCCGACTCGCACCAGGCCGCGAGCCCGATGGCGATCTGGATCGCCTCCGCCTTGTCGGACACACGACCGAGCACGCCGCGGTTATGCTTGATCAGCCAGGAGCGCCCCTCCGGCGCCACCTCGAACAGCGTGACGTCCGACTGGCCTGCGCCCCTCGCGGGGTTTCTGGCCGGTCGGTCTGAGGACTCCAGCGCGGCGTCGCTCGCCGCCGCGGTGTCGGTTGCCTGCAGCACGGTCATCATCGGCTCCATCCCCGCGCATGCTGCCGCGGTCGCCCGCCTTGGACTTGATGGGGATCAAGTGCAGCGATGCGACGAGCTCGCGAAGGTTTCACCGGGACGAGCCTCCGCCCGCCGAACGCAGGATCGCGTGCTTGACCGTGTCCGGCTGGGCTTCCACGGCGCGCGCCAGCCGCCGGAGCTCCTGGCGCAGCCCATAGACCTGGTCCATCAGCGAGAGCACGATCGGCACAGCGTCAGCGCCGATCTTCATGTCCCGCTGCAGGTGCAGGATGAGCCGGGCCCGCGCGACGTCGATCTCGCTGAAGCTTGCGCCCCGCTCGCCCCGCGCAGGCAGCACCCAGCCGGCCTGCACCCACTGCCTGAGCCGGCGGCGGCTGAGACCCTGGATCAGCCTGATCACTTCGGTTTCGCCCAACATCACGCTGCTCCCTTCATCGGCCGGCGCGGGTCGTAGCGGTGCTGCTCGCGCCAGCGCCGCATGAAGTCTTCCAGTTCCGGATCGATGCGTTCAGGCAGAACGACGCTGAGGTGGACCAGCTCGTCGCCCTTGGTCCGGCCCTGGACGCCCTTCCCCCGGAGCCGCAGCGTTCGCCCGCTGCTGGCGCCGGCGGGCACCGTCATGGTCACGTTTCCGGTGGGCGTCGGCACCTCCACCTTGCCGCCCAGCACCGCCTCGTCGATCGAGATCGGAAGGTCGACGTGGATGTCCCGGCCCTCCCGCCGGAACACCGGGTGCTCGCCGATTTCCATTTCGATCAAGGCGTCTCCCGGCTCGCCGCCGTTCAGGCCCGGCGCGCCCTTGCCGCGGACCCGAAGCACCTGGCCGTCCTCGACGCCGGCCGGGATTTCGATGTCCATCGGTGAGCCGTCGGGAAGGGTAAGGGTGCGACGTGCGCCGCGCACGGCGTCGAGGAAATCGACCCGCAGGTGGTAGCGGATGTCGCCCCCGCGCATCCGGACATTGCGGAACCGGTCTCCGCCGCCCCGCGTGAAGAACTGCGAGAAGATGTCG
>NZ_MHXN01000016.1 GCF_001824475.1 Phenylobacterium sp. RIFCSPHIGHO2_01_FULL_69_31
CGCGGGTGTCATAGGGCGGCAGCATCTGGCCGCGCATCGCATAGGACGAGCCCTTTTCCAGGTGCAGGTCCGCCACGATCAGCATGCGTTCGGCGGCCAGCCACAGGGCGCCGGAACAGCGCATCAACAGCTCGACGCCGCGCACCCCGATCGCCAGCCCGCCGCAGTCGCTGGCGGCGAACCGGTAGGCAAAGGGGAGACTGACGTCGTTCACTGCAAAGCCTCTGCAATCAGGTCTTCTTCCGCCTCCGCCAGGATCATCTCGCCGGCCTGGCCGGGCGAGCGCTCCTTGCCGATCTCCAGCAGGATCGGCACCGAGAAGGGGCTGAGGTGGTCCAGCGGCGCATGACGAATCCGACCGCGGATGCGGGCCAGCATGTCGCCCAGCCGCGCTACGTCGATGAGGCCGGTCGCCGCATCCGCCCGCGCACAGCGCAGCAGCAGGTGGTCGGGCTCGTGCCGGCGCAGCACATCGTAGATCAGGTCGGTGGAGAAGGTGATCTGCCGCCCTGTCTTCTGCTGCTCGCCTGGAAACCGCTTCTCGATCAGCCCGGCGATGATGGCGCAGCCCTTGAAGGCGCGCTTCATCATGAAGCTCTCGTGCAGCCAGGCCTCCAGGTCGTCGCCCAGCATGTCCTGCGCGAACAGCTCGTCATAGTCGAGCTGGTCCATCGGGTTCAGCGCCCAGATCGCCATGGCGTAGTCGTTGCAGACGAAGCCCAGCGGCCCGACGCCGAGGCGCTCCAGGCGTTTCGTCAGCAGCATCGCGAGCGTCGTGTGGGCGAGCCGCCCCTCGAAGGGATAGACCACCATGAAGTTGCGTTTGCCGCGCGGGAAGGTCTCCAGCAGCATCTCGTCCTCGCCGACGATCAGCGACCGGTCCTTCTGGGCCCCCAGCCACTCGCGCACATCGGTGGGCAGCACGCTCCAGTGGCTCTCGTCGAACATCAACTGCCGCACACGCTTGGCGAGGTAGGTCGAGAGCGCGAACTTCGACCCGCCCCAGGACGGCATCTTGGGGTCCTTGTGGTTCGCCGGCCGGACCAGGACGTCCAGGTTGGTCACGCCCACCAGCTCCCAGACCTGGCCCGCGAAGACGAAGGTGTCGCCGGGGTCGAGCATCTCCAGCATGCCCTCCTCGACCTCGCCGATCTTGCGGCCGCCACGGTTGCCGCGCATCGCCATCCGCACCGCCAGCACGGCGGGACTGACGATCGCCCCCACGTTCAACCGATGCCGCTGCGCCACGTTCTGGTCCCGGACCTTCCAGCGTCCATTGGGTAGCTGCACGATCCGTCGGAAGCGGTCGTAGGTCTTCAGTGCGTAGCCCCCGGTCGAAACGAAATCGACCACCGCCTCGAAGTCTTCCCAGGGCAGGTCGCGATAGGGGCCCGCCGAGCGCACCTCGTCGTAGAGCGCCAGCATGTCGAAGGGTTCGGACACCGCGCAGCCCATGACGTGCTGAGCCAAGACATCCAACGCCCCCACGCGCGGCGGGTCGCCGTCCAGCTTGTTTTCCGCGATGGCCTCGCGCGCCGCCTGGCACTCCAGCATCTCGAACCGGTTGGCCGGGACGAACAGCGCGCGGCTGGGCTCGTCCAGCCGGTGGTTGGCCCGACCGATCCGCTGCACCATCCGCGAGGCGCCCTTTGGGCTGGCCAGCTGGATCACCAGGTCCACGTCGCCCCAGTCGATGCCGAGATCCAGGGTGGAAGTGCAGACCACCGCCCGCAGCTCCCCCCGCGCCATCGCCGCCTCCACCTTGCGCCGCTGTTCGGCCGCCAGGCTGCCGTGGTGCAGGGCGATGGGCAGGCTGTCCTCGTTCAGCCGCCACAGCTCCTGGAATGCGAACTCGGCCTGGAACCGCGTGTTCACGAACACCAGCGCCGTCCTCGACCGGCGGATGACCTCGTAAACCTCCGCCATAGCGTGCTGCGCGGTGTGCCCGGCCCACGGCACCCGGCCCTCGGAGAGGAGCACGTCCACCACAGGCTCCGCGCCGGCCGGGCCTCGGACCAGGGCGATCGAGGAGGAGCCATGTTGCGCCCCCTCCGTCCCGACGCTGACGCGCCGATCCACCTCCCCCGCTGGCACGGGGGAGGGGGACCGCGGAGCGGTGGAGGGGGCGTTGATCACCTCGACGCTGCGATGCGACGCCATCCAGGCCTTGATCACCTCGGGGTCGTCGACCGTCGCGCTCAACCCCACCCGGCGCATGTTCGGAGCCAGGGTCTGCAGCCGCGCGAGGTCCAGGGCCAGAAGGTCCCCGCGCTTGCTGGCGTGCAGCGTGTGGATCTCGTCCAGGATCACGCAGCGAAGATCTTCGAAATACAGCCGCGCCCCTTCCCAGGCGCACAGCAGCGCCAGCTGCTCCGGGGTGGTCAGCAGGATGTCCGGCGGCTTCACCCGCTGGCGCTGGCGCCGCGCGATCCCGGTGTCGCCGGTCCGGCTCTCGGCGACCACGTCCAGGCCCATCTCCAGGATCGGCGTATTGAGGTTCCGCTCCACGTCCACCGCCAGCGCCTTCAGCGGCGAGATGTAGATCGTGTGCAGCCCGCGGGCGCTGTTCGCCGGCGCCCGCTCCGACAGCTCGATGAGGGTGGGCAGGAACCCGGCCAGGGTCTTGCCCCCGCCAGTGGGTGCGATCAGCAGGGCGTCGCGGCCCTCGCGCCCCTTGGCCACCATCTCCAGCTGGTGCGTGCGCGCCGACCAGCCGCGCCTGGCGAACCAGGCCCGGAACCGTTCCGGCAACAGATCGGCGGGTGGGCCCGCAGTGTCGGCCATTTCCGGGGCTATAGCACGTTCCCGTTCCGTTTCATCCGCCTCGCACGTTGCCGGGTTCCGCCCGGCGCCGGCGCGGTCTAAACGGAATCTCATGCGGATCGCCGTCATCACCCCCTACTTCAAGGAGCCGCTGGAACAGCTGCGCCTTTGCCATGAGAGCGTGGCGGCCCAGACGCAGGCCGACGTGACGCATTTCATGGTTGCGGACGGCCATCCGCGCGCCGAGATCGACAGCTGGCCAGTCCGCCACCTGACGCTGCCCTGGAACCATGGCGACTACGGCGACACGCCGCGGGCGGTGGCGGCGATGAGCGCCTCGTCCCAGGGCTTCGACGCCATCGCCTTCCTCGACGCCGACAACTGGTACGATCCGGACCACCTCGCCACCTTGGTGCGCCTGCAGGCCGAGACCAAGGCCCATATCGTCACGGCGACCCGCCGCCTCATCCGGCCCGACGGCAGCGTCCTGGCCGTCTGCAAGCAGTCCAATGGCGTCGACTTCTGCGACATGAACTGCTTCTTCATCACGCGCCCTGCGTTTGCCGCTATCGGGGCCTGGGCGTTCAAGGATCCGCGCGCATCGATCGTCGACGACTATGTGCTGTGGGGCCTCATCCGGAACTCCAACGCGAAGCTGGCGCACTCGGCCGAGCCCACGGTGAACTACCGGACCATGTGGGCCATGACCTACATCGAACACGGCGAAGAGCCGCCGCCCGGCTCCCGCTGCATGCTGCGGTCTCCGGACGAGCCGTACCCCAAGATGTTCGACTACTGGACCGCCCGGCGGATGCACGAAGCTGGGCTTGAGCTGACCTGATGCCTGGCCGCCGCCCGGGCGGTCTCGCTTAAGGCCGCTGGGCTCGCTAAATGAGGCCGATGCGTTTCAGTCTCGCCTTCCTGGCTGCGGCCCTGCTGACCGCGTGTTCGCCGACGCCGGAGAGCCGGACCGCCCAGGCCGCCGCCCGCGCCGAAGGCGGGTTCCCACTTCCCGACCGCCCCGTCGCCGGCATCGTGGCGCCCGAGTGGTCATCCGGCCCGGACCGGGATGCGGCCGACGAGTCCGGCCAACTGATCCGCGGCCTCGAGATCGCGCCCGGCATGCGCGTGGCCGATATCGGAGCCGGCTCGGGTTACCATACGCTGCGGCTCTCGCCGGCCGTGGGGCCCACGGGGATCGTCTACGCCGAGGATATCGTCGAGGCCTATATCTCCGGCCTGCGGCGCGAGGCCGAGCGCCGCAAGCTGACCAACATCCGGATCGTTGTGGGCACGCCGGACGATCCCAAGCTGCCGGCGAAGTCCATCGACCGGGCCGTGCTGGTCCACATGTACCACGAGGTCGAGAACCCCTACGCGCTGCTGTGGAACCTCGCGGGCGCGCTCAAGCCGGGTGCGCGGGTGGGTGTGATCGACCTCGACCGCGCCACCGCTTCGCACGGCATGCCGCCGGCCCTGTTGAAGTGCGAGTTCGAGGCGGTGGGTTATCGCCAGCTCTCCTCGGCCCCCATGGCCGGTGGCGTCGGCTACCTGGCGATCTTCGAGGCCCCGGTGACCCGGCCGAAGCCAGCCGACATCAGGGCCTGCAAGGCGCCCTGACACCAATGTGCGACACCCTGGCCAGCCCCGCATCGTCCACCGCCAGGGGCGCCGCGCTCTTCGCCAAGAACAGCGACCGCGAGCGGAACGAGGCCCAGGTCCTCGAGGTCCGCCCGGCGCGGGAGGGCGCGGCGGGGCGGCCCTTGCGGGTCACCTACATCTCAATCCCGGATGTCGAGCACGCCCATGCGTGCCTGCTCAGCCGCCCGTTCTGGATGTGGGGCGCCGAGATGGGCGCCAACGAACACGGCGTGGTCATCGGCAACGAGGCCCTGCATGCGAAAACCCCGGCCCAGCGCCGGCGCGCCCTGATCGGGATGGATCTGGTGCGCCTGGGCCTGGAACGTGGCGCGACGGCCGCCGAGGCCCGCGACGTGATCATCGAGCTGCTGGAGCGTCATGGCCAGGGCGGCGACTGCGGCCACCTTGGCAGGTTCTACTACAACAACGGCTTCATCATCGCCGACCCGGCTGAAGCCTTTGTCCTGGAGACCGCCGGCCGGGAGTGGGTGTGGCGCCGGGTCGCCTCGCATCGCGCCCTGTCGAACGCCTATTCGATCGGCGCCGACTACGACGCGGTCAGCCCAGGGCTCCGGCGGGCCGAGCGCTACGATGTCGGCGCGGCGCTGATCGACGAGGCGCGGGACGCGGTCAGTTTCGGGCGGGGTCGCTGCGCCCGGGGGCAGGCGCTGCTGGATCGCGCTGCGCCTCATCTCACGCCCGCCGGCATGATGGCGATCCTGCGCGACCACGGCGAAGCGCAGGACTGGACGCCAGCCAACACACGGGCTCGCACCCTCTGCATGCACGCCAGCAGCGGACCGCGTCGCAGCCAATCGGTAGCCTCGATGGTGAGCGAGCTTCGGCCGGGCCGCGCCGTCCATTGGCTGACCGGTACGTCCGCTCCTTGCACGAGCCTCTTCAAACCCTTCGTCTTCGGCGCGGCGCCGCCGCTGTTCGGGGCGCCGCCCACCGACCGGGCGGACCCGGATTCGCGCTGGTGGCGGCACGAGCGTCTGCACCGCGCCATGCTGGCCGACTTCACTCCGGCGCTCGCGGCCATCGCCGCCGAACGGGACGCCCTCGAGGCCAGCTTCCAGGCGCGCATGGACCGGGCCTTCGATGCGGGCGACCTCGACGCCGCCATCGCCAGCTGCTGGGTCGAGGCGGATGCGGCGGAGGCGCGCTGGCGGACGAACCTCCCGCAACCGGCGCGGAGCGAGGCCATTCCTGCCTACCGCCGCAGCTGGGCGCGGCTGAACCATGTGGCCGGCTGGGTAGATTGAGGAAAATTCACTTCGGCCCGCGGCGGAGCGGGCCTAAGCCTCCCGTCACGCGACATTCTGGGGGGTTACATGTTCCGCACCGTCTGCTCCGTCCTGGCGCTGAGCGTCGCCACGCTGGCCGCGCCCGCGGTCGCCCAGCCCGCGCCGGCGCCGGCGGCCCAGGCCCAATCCGAGGACGCGCGCCTCGCCGCCTTCTTCCAGGCCAGCTTCCTGGAGGCCGCGCGGCTCAGCCCCGAGACGCTGACCCAGCTCGGGATGAAGGAGCGCTACGGCGAACTCGGCGACTACACCGAGGCCGGCCAGAAGAAAGCCCTGGCCGTCGCCGAGGCCCAGCTGGCCCGCATGAAGCGGGAGTTCGACCGCGCCAAGCTCTCGCCGGCTTCGCAGCTCTCCTACGATCTCTTCGAACGCAACGTGGCCACCCAGCGGATGTTCGCCAAGTGGTACTGGCAGAACTACGCGGTGTCCTCGAACGGCAGCGCCCTCGACGGCCTGCCGGTCATGCTGGTCAATACCCATCGGGTGGACAGCGTCGCCGACGCCGAGGCGTACGTGGCGCGCCTGAAGGCCATCGAGCGGGTGGCGGGCGAGGTCTCCGACGACATCGACCAGCGCACGGCCAAGGGTTTCCTCCCCCCGGCCTTCGTGTTCGGCCGGGTGATCCCGGACGCGCAGAACCAGCTCAAGGGCGCGCCCTTCGACGCCGGTCCCGACCACGCACTCTGGGCCGACTTCAAGAGCAAGGTCGCCGCGCTGAAGGCGGACGAGGCCGCCAAGGCGCGCCTGCTCGCCGAGGGCGAGGCAGCGCTTAAGGGGCAATGGAAGCGCGGCTACGAACGCTACCTAGTCGCCCTGGCCGCCATGCAGAAAAAGGCCACGAGCGTGAACGGCGTCTGGGCCCTGCCGCAGGGCGAGGCGTTCTACGCCGACCAGGTGGCCTTCTTCACGACGACGAACCTCACCCCCGACCAGATCCACCAGACCGGCCTGGCCGAGGTGGCCCGCATCCGCGCCGAGATGGACCTCATCCGGCAGAAGGTCGGCTTCAAAGGGACGCTGGATGAGTTCTTCACCTTCGTGAAGACGGATCCCAAGACCCACTATCCCAACACCGCCGAAGGCAAGCAGCAGTACCTGGCCGACGCCAAGAAGATCATCGCCGACTACATGGCCGTGGCGGATCGGCAGTTCTCGACCTTGCCCAAGCAGGCGCTGGAGGTCCGCGCGGTCGAGCCGTTCCGCGAGAAGACCGCCTCGACCGCCTTCTACAATCCGGGCACGCCGGACGGCTCACGGCCGGGGATCTTCTACGTGAACCTCGCGGATATGACCCAGGTCCAGAAGGTGCAGCTTCCGGCCATCGCCTACCACGAGGGCGCGCCGGGCCATCACTTCCAGATCGCGCGGAGCCAGGAACAGACCGACCTACCGATGTTCCGTAGGCTTGCCTACTACGGCGCCTACACGGAGGGCTGGGGCCTCTACGCCGAGAAGTTGGGCAAGGAAGCCGGCTTCTACCAGGACCCCTACGACGACTTCGGCCGCCTCAGCCTGGAGATCTGGCGGGCCGCCCGCCTGGTGCTGGACACCGGCATCCACGCCAAGCGCTGGAACCGCGATCAGGCGATCGCGTACATGACCGCCAACACGCTGAGCTCGGACCTCGATATCGCCCGCGAGATCGACCGCTATTTCACCAGCCCGGGCCAGGCCACCAGCTACAAGGTGGGCCAGCTCCGGATCTCCGAACTGCGCGCCAAGGCTGAGAAGGCGTTGGGGCCGAAGTTCGACGTGAAGGCCTTCCACGAGGCGATCCTGGCCGCCGGCGCCCTGCCGCTCGACGTGCTGGAGACCCGCGTGGACGCCTATATCGCCGGGGCCAGGTAGGGCTCGCCCGCGATCAGCGCCCCGAGCTGGTCCGGGTGGGTGAACTGGGCCAGCACGCCGGCGCCATCCAGCGTGTGGAAGCTGGCTCCGGGCAACGCCAGCCACGGATCGCGGGGCGGCTCGTCGCCGAGGGCTCCGGTGTGGACCAGGGTCCAGGGCCCGCCGGCCCCGACCTGCGGCACGCGCCAGCCCTGCGCATAGACCGCATGCTCGGCGGCGTAGCCGGCGCTCGTATGGGCGAACTGGGCCTGGATGTCGCGCACCAGCTGGGCCCGCACCGCCCGGTCGGCCAGCGCCCCTCGGTCGGCGGGAATGGCGCCCAGGGTCTCGTGCAGGGCCGCCTCCAGGAAGTCGCTGCGCGTGCGCCGGCGGATCAGCTCTCCCAGCCCCGAGATCAGGTGCGGCTGGTCCAGGAGCATCCGGGTCATCCGCTTCACCGGGCCGCTACGGTGGTCCGGCGACAGGCCGCGAGGCGAGCGGGGGTTCAGCAACACGCCGCGCCATATCCGTCCTGGATGGGCGGCCGCAAACGCCAGGGCCGCGGCGGTTCCCCCGTCGCGGGCGAACAAGGCCACTTCGCGAAGGCCAAGCGCCGTAACCAGGGCTTCGAGGTCGTCCGCGGCCTCCGCGAGATAGTCGCCGCCCGCCGGCGATGTGAGGCCGAAGCCTGGGCGTTGGGGCACGATCGGGCGCAGGCCGCGGGCCTGCAGGGCGGCGGCCAGCCGGGGGGGCAGGCTGCGGCCGGCCGTGAAGCCATGGAAGACGACCGCGGGCCGTCCGGCCGCCGGGCCATAGTCCAGGAACGCCAGTCGCCGTCCGCCAGGCCGGGGCATCAGGCGCAGGCTCGCCGGCGGGTCCCCGGAGGTGAACACGGGCTCCGCCACCGCCACCAGCCCGGAGAGGGCTCCGGCCTCGGCGACAAGCCGCGCCAAGTCCTTGGCCCGGGGCGCGCCGGTCTTGGCCAGGACGGACTTGGCATAGGTGCGCACGGTCTCCGGCTGCAAGCCCAGCGCCTGGGCCGCCTCGCGCTGGGTGGCGCCTCCGGCCAGCGCCAGCGCGACTCCCGCTTCGGCCTGGGTCAGTCCAAGCGCTTCGCTGAGCCGGTCGGGCGTCATGGGCGGCGCCTCGTGCACCGCGCTCATCACTTCCGCCAGCGCGCGCACCACATCGCCCGAACGGGCCGCGCCGGTCTTCGCCATGACCCGGGCCAGGACGTCGCGGGCGGTGGCGTGGCCGATGCCGGCCTGGGCGGCGGCGATCTCGAGCGTGGGCGCAAACAGGAATGCCTCCGCCAGGCGGGCTTCGATGGGCGTCAGCCCGAACGCTGCAGATGCCCGGCCGGCAAGCTCGCCCGACCGCGACGGGGCGAACACCAGCGCCACCACGGCGCCGGGCCGGGCCAGGGCCGCCCGTGCGGTGTCGGAGCTCACCCAGCGCGCCGCGCCCGGCCCGCGGCCCATCCAGGCGGTCAGGGGCGCGCCGTCGGCGGCTTCGAGGAGGCCCAGCGCCGAACCGGTGCGGCGTGCGCGCTCGGCCAGCCGCCGCAGGTCGGGGATGGCCCCGGGGTCGGGAAAGGCCTGGGCGAATGCCGTGTCGGCTGCGGCTACGGTGTTGCGCGCACTCAGCACCGCGATCGCGAGCGCCTCCTCGGGCACCAGCGCCGCGGCCCCGAAATCGAAGCCTTCGTCCGCCTCGGTATGCAGCAGCTCGTCCACCAGGCGCGAGGCCTCGCAGCTTCCCTGGCCGCTGCGGCCCCAGGCCCGCCGCAACAGCTGAGCCGGGGACGACAGCGAAGACGCGGGATCGGCGCGGCGCAACCGAACGGACTCCGTACTCACCCGACCTCCCGATAAACGCCCAATTCCGTTCAGGTTTCGGGTCTGCGCCGCTAAGGGCGGCCTAAGGATCGTCCTTTATGGATCGTGAATTTTCGACGCCGGACCACAAAAAGGGGGCGGCGCGGCAAAGCTCGGCCGACCTACCCCTACAAGCCTGAGCGCCAGACAGGCGCTGGTTAATGGAGTGGGGAAAATGAAGAAGATTGGCTTGGGGGTGACGGCGTTCGCCGCCGCGGTGTTGATGTCCGGCACGGCCGGTGCGGCGACGTCGCCGGTGTTCGAGAGCGACTACGGCGCGGCCGTCGTTGGCGGCGATGACCAGACGGCCGGCGGCTCCCTGCCGTTCGCGTTCTCGTTCTTCGGGCAGACCTATACGACGTTCGACGCCTCGACGAACGGCTTCGTCAGCCTCGGCGGCGGCAATGGTTCGGGCTGCTGCAACGGCAGCGTCGGCGACTTCCTGAACGGCGCGGCGCGGATCGCTCCGGAATGGTTCGACATCGTCGGCACGGTCTATCTGAACACCGCCGTCGCTGACCGCGCGGTCTTCACCTGGGTCGGCAGCGAATACGGCGGCGGCGGAGCCTACGCGGCCCAGGCCCAGCTGTTCGCCAATGGCAACATCATCTTCGGCTACAGCGGGGACAGCATCCCGAACAGCCACACGACCCTGACCGGCATCAGCGCCGGCGGCGGTCTCGCCGATCCCGGTGAGACCGAGCTGACGGGGGCGGCGTTCTCGACCGGCGCGAACCGGGCGGTCTACGACGTGGCTGCCGCGAACACCTTCGATCTCAACGGCCGCAACGTCTATTTCACGGCCAATAGCCAGGGCGGCTACACGGTCAGCAACGATCCCATCGCCGGCGTTCCCGAACCCGCGACCTGGGCCCTGATGCTGTCCGGCTTCTTCGGCGCGGGGGCGACCCTCCGGAGCCGTCGCGCACGCCAGCGCCTCATCGAGGCCTGACGTCGGCGCCGCCGAGGGCCACCCCGTGCAACCGGCCCTCGGCGGCCAGCCGACCTAGTTCCGCTTCGGGATCACGACCGGCAGGGTCTCGTAGCCCTTCACGAAGGTCGAGAACGAGCGCTTCGGCTCGCCGACCACCGTCACTTCCGGGAAGCGCTTCAGAATCTCTTCCCAGATGATGGTGAGCTGCAGCTCGGCCAGCCGGTTGCCCACGCAGCGGTGGATGCCGAAGCCGAACGAGATGTGCTGCCGCGGACGTTCGCGGTCGATGATGTAGTCGTTGGGCCGCTCGATCACGGTCTCGTCGCGGTTGCCCGAGACGTACCACATGACCACCTTGTCACCGGCCCGGATGGTCTTGCCCTGGAATTCCACGTCCTCGACGGCCGTGCGCCGCATGTGGGCGAGCGGCGTCTGCCAGCGGATGGTCTCCGAGACCATCGACGGGATCAGGTCCGGATTGGCCCGCAGCTTGGCGTACTGGTCCGGGTTCTGGTTCAGGGCCAGGATCGAGCCGGAAATCGTGTTCCGGGTCGTGTCGTTGCCGCCCACCGTCAGCAGCACCACGTTCCCGAAGTACTCGCGCGGCTCCATGGTCCGCGTCGCCGGATGATGCGCCAGCATCGAGATCAGGTCGCCGGTCGGCGGGGCGTTGACCTTCTCGTTCCAGAGGCCGGTGAAATAGGCGTGGTATTCGCTGAATATCCCCATCTTCTGCTCGATGGATTCCACCAGCCCACCCGGCGTCGGCACCGCGGTGACCACGTCGGACCAGTAGGTGATCTGGCGGCGATCCTTCTGCGGCGCGCCGAACAGCGTCGCCAGCGTCATGGCCGTCAGCTCCTTCGACACCAGGTCGACCCAGTCGAACTCCTCGCCGATCGGGAGGCCGTCCAGGATGGCGCCCGCCCGCGCGCGGATCTCAGGCGCCATGGCCGCCAGCGCCGGGGGCGCCACCGCGGGGCTGACCGCCTTGCGCTGGATGTCGTGCTTGGGCGGGTCCATGGCGATGAACATCGGCAGGGGGTCCATGTTGGCCTGGCCGCCGGCGATGGTGATGCCGCCCTTCATGAAGTCCGACGAGAACCGGTTGTGGTCCGTGTCGATCGCCATGATGTCGTTGTACTTGGTGATCGACCAGTACGGACCGAACTCGTGCTCGGCCGTGTAGTGCACGGGATCCTCGGCCCGCAGCCGCTCGAAATAGGGCCACATGGCGTCGGCCTGAAACAGCTCTGGCCGCGCCGGGTTCAGCTTGTCCAGGGGCAGCGCGTAGGCCTCGGCCCGCGCCTGTTCCCGATTCATCAGCGCATTGCCGTCGGCCATGGTTTCTCCTCCCTCGTGTTCGCGACAGTGAACGCCGATCAGTCACGTTTGGCTAGGGCCGACGATCAGGAGCGCGCTTGTCGCTCGCCTCGCGCCGTGGTCCGTTTCGACCCTCGAGGGAGGGGGCGATGTCCGAGCCGATCGTGCAGACCTGGCGGCGGCGCAATCTTCTGAAGCGCCTGCCACGGCTGCTCGGCCTGTTGGCGATTCCGGCGGTCATCGCGGCGGTCGTCTGGGTCATGATCGCCAGCCGCGGCCTTGTTCCGAGCGTGGCGGACGTCCAGGCCGAGCCGGTGCGGGCGGTCACCCCGGCCGGCGACCGGGTGTTCCTCATGACCAGCCAGTGGCGCACGTACCGGTCCTACGCCAGCCGCTCCGGGGTCAGCTACACCCGCCTCTTCATCGACGTCTGGGGTTTCGACGCCGCCACGGCCAAGCCGGTCTGGCGTCAGCGGATCGTGGACGAGCGCCGGGGCGTCAACATGGGCCGGCGGATCCTGGGCGTGCAAGACGGGGTGCTCTGGCTGTTCGACGGCCGGCAGTTGCTGGGCCTCTCGCCTGCGGACGGCGCCAGGGTCGCCGACAACGCCGCCTTCGAGTCCGCCAACCCGGCCCTCCAGGGCGTCATGCCGACGGAGGAGCGCTACATCCGCTTCGACCCGCAGGGCCTGTCCTTCACCGCCGCCGACGGGCGGGACTGGCGGCTGACGGGGCAGGGCGTCGCCACCCGCCCCGCCGGTCCAAGGCTCGATACCGACGCCCAGCGTGCGCCGCCACGGCCTGGGGTGAGCCTCCCGGCGAACACCGCCGGCGGCGTCGGGACCTGGGCCTTCTACACGCGCGGCCTCAACATCGGCGGGCGGATGTGGCTGGGCCTGCTGGCCGAACCCGAGGTCGCGGACTTCCGGGACAAGGGCGTCATCGGGGGCGTGGATCCCGAGCGCCATCCGCGCATGCGGGTCTGGTCGGCGAAGATCGGCAGCAGATCCACCTTCTTCGGTCCCCGGCCGACCTTCAGCGACTTCAGGCCCTTGCCCGAGAGCCCGGAATTTCTGATCCCGGGCCTGCTGGAGGACAATCGCTGCTGCCATGACACGCCGATCCTGCTGTTCAAGCCGGACAGTGTGCTGGTGCTGCACCGCGACCGGTTGGGCGACCAGGGCCGGCTGCGCCTGACCCGCGTCTCCGGACCGCGCGGCAAGCCACTCTGGACGGCCGATCTCCCGCTCCAGGCGCTGGAGGCGGTGATGCCTGGCGAGGGGGCGCTTGTGCTGCTTGGCCGTCGCGACGAGCCGCCTCTGTTCCCGCGCCGCTTCGAGACCCCGCGCCCGGAGAGCGTGGACCAGCTGGTGACCGTCGACGTCGCCACCGGCGCCGTCGGCGCCTATGGATTCCGCATCCCGCCCACGCCCCCTCACCAGCTTCCGCCGTCCTCCACGACCCCTTGATCGGGAAGCTTGGCTTGGGCGGCCACGCCGCATGGCGCGGGACGGGCGGCCGATGTAGGTTCCGGGCTTCCCCAACCGGCGTTCGATACCTTGTCAGACTTGCGCTCTGAGCATTCGGCGGGCCTCGACGAGGCGCAGACCGATCCGCCACCTCCCCCGCCCGCGCCGGGGTCGGGCGTGTTAACCGCGCTCACCCAGGCGCCGCTGGGCGTGGCAATCTTCGACCGCGAGATGCGCTACCTGGCCGCCTCCAGCCGGTTCCTCACCGACCAGGGCCTGCCGGGCGATACGCCGTTGATCGGCCGCCGCCACTACGATGTGTTCCCGGAGGTGCCGCAGCACTGGCGCGATCTTCACGCCCGCGCCCTGCGCGATGGCGAGGCGTTCAGCCATGACGCCGACCCCTTCACCGGCAAGGATGGCTGCGTCGACTGGATCCGCTGGTCGCTGAAGCCCTGGCGCACCGACGATGGCCAGGTCGGCGGCCTGGTGCTCTACACCGAGGTGGTCACCGACAGCGTCGAAGCGCGCCTGCGCCTCGAGGGGGCGGAGAGCCGCTATCGGGCGGTGTTCGACCAGGCCGCCGTCGGGGTGGCCCGTGTCTCGACCGAGGGGCGCTTCCTGGAGGTCAACGACCGCTTCTGCGCCATCACCCGCTACGACCGGGCCGGCCTGCTCGAGCGCCGGTTCCAGGACATCACCCACCCCGACGACGTGGCGCCCGACCAGGTCCAGGCGGGGGAGCTGCTGGCCGGGCGGATCCGGACCTACACCCGCGAGAAGCGGTACGTGACCCAGCCGGGCGACCCGGTGTGGGTGAACCTCACCGTGTCCCTGGTCCACAAGGCCGATGGCGCGCCGGACTACTTCGTCACCGTCATCGAGGACATCACGGCGCGCAAGCAGGCCGAGGCCGAGCAGCAGCGCTATCAGGCCCAGCTGCGCCTGATGATCAACGAGCTGAACCACCGGGTGAAGAACACCCTGGCCACCGTGCAGTCGATGGCCGCCCAGGCGCTGCGCGCCGGCGCCGATCCCGCCACCGCCTACGATCGTTTCGAGTCCCGGCTGATGGGGCTGGCCGAGGTGCACGACGTCCTCACCCGCGAGAGCTGGCATGGCGCCGACCTGGAGGAGGTGGTCCAGCGGGCGCTGCGGCCCTTCGCGGCCGCCGGGTCCAGTCAGGTGCGCCTCGAGGGACCGGCCGTCTGGCTGCAGCCGCGCGCGGCGCTCGCAATGGCCCTGGTTCTGCACGAACTCGCCACCAACGCCGTGAAGTATGGCGCCCTGTCCTCCGCGGCGGGGCGCGTCACCTTGGCCTGGACCTTCGACCCGCCGGCCGAGCGCCTGCGGATGACCTGGACCGAGGCCGGCGGCCCGGCCGTTCGACCGCCCACCCGCCGCGGCTTCGGCTCACGCCTGATCGAACGCGCCCTGCGCAGCGAGCTGCAGGGCCGCGCCGACATGACCTATGACCCGGCCGGCCTCGTCTGCCTGATGGACGCCCAGCTTCCCAAGCGCGAGGGCATGCTGAACCTGCTGGACGGGATCTGAGGCGGCGATCGCGGGAAAGGCCTCCCCCTTGCCTCTGCCGCGGCGTCAGCGCCTACCCTCCCGGCAAACAAGCGATCGGGAGAGACGGCCATGAAGGACTTCGCCGGCAAATTCGCCGTGGTGACGGGCGGCGGCACGGGCATGGGGCGCGAGCTTGCCCGCCAGCTGATCGCCGAAGGCTGCAGCGTGGCGATGTGCGACGTCTCGGACCGCAACATGCAGGAGACCATCGCCCTTTGTACGGCGGACGGGGTTCCGCAGGGCGCCCGGATCACCGCCCATGTGGCCGACGTGTCGGACGAGGCGGCCCTGGTCCGCTTCCGCGACGAGGCGATGGCTGCGCACGAGATGGACCGGCTGCACCTCCTGTTCAACAACGCCGGCATCGGCGGCGGCGGCTCCATGGTCGTCGACGACCGGGCCGAGTGGGAGCGCACGTTTAATGTCTGCTGGGGCGGGGTCTATTACGGCGTCAGGACGTTCCTGCCGGCGCTGATGGCCGCCGACGAGGCGCACATCGTCAACACCTCGTCCGTGAACGGCTTCTGGGCCAGCCTGGGCCCGCACGTCTCGCACACCGCCTACGCCGCGGCGAAGTTCGCGGTGAAGGGCTTCACCGAGGCCCTGATCACCGACCTGCGCCTGAACGCCCCGCACGTGAAGTGCTCGGTCGTCATGCCCGGCCACATCGGCACCGCGATCGCGGGCAACAGCCGTAAGGTGATCCGCGGCACCGAGGACGACACCCTGTCGCCGGAGGAGCTGGCCCGCGCCCGCCAGCGGATCGGCCGCATGGGCATGGACGCCGACGCGATACCCGACTCGGCGATCCAGGCGATGATGGCCGAGCAGGCGCGGCGGTTCCTGGAAGACGCCCCGATGACCGCGGTGGCGGCCGCGACCGTCATCCTGGACGGCGTCAAGGCCGAGCGCTGGCGCATCCTGGTAGGCGACGACGCGCACAGGATGGACGCTCTCGTCCGCGCCGATCCCGAGAACGCCTATGAGCCGGCATTCTTCGAGGTCCTGGCCAAGGAGGTCGGCTGGCAGCTCAACGGCATCGCCTCAAACGCGCGCGACTGAGGCGGTCCAAACCGCATCTTAGGACTTCCATGCTCTGATCCCGCCGCTCGAACTCCGATCCGGGGGGATCCAATGCCCGACCTTCACCGCCGCCGCCTGGTCGCCGCCCTCGGCGCGGGCCTCTGCGTCGCCGTTCCCGCCATCGCCCTCGCCGAGGGCGGGGCGGAGCACGCGCCCGCGCCGAAGCCGCGCCCCAAGGCCAAGCCCAAGGCGGCCGCGCCGGCGCCTGCGGCGGATCCGCACGCCGCCGTCTCCGGCCATGCCGCAGGCCCGCCCTCGGTCCCGCCCGAGGAGGCTCTCGCCCGGCTGATGAACGGCAACGCCCGTTACGTGGACGGCTACGCCGCCCACCCGCATGGCGACCGTCCCCGCCGCCTCGAGGTGGCGACCGGCCAGCGCCCCTTCGCCACCATCCTGGCCTGCGCCGACAGCCGGGTCGCGCCCGAGCTGATCTTCGACCAGGGCCTGGGCGACCTGTTCGTCATCCGGGTGGCCGGCAACGTCGTCGACGACGCCGTCCTGGCGTCGATCGAATATTCGGTGATCCACCTGGGCTCGACCCTGATCATGGCCCTGGGCCACGAGCGCTGCGGCGCCGTGAAGGCCACCGTGGACGCCCTGGCCGGACGGGGATCGCCGGAGGACCGCGACACCCGAATCGGCGCGCTGGCCGCGCTGATCACGCCCGCGGTCCGTGCGGTGCCCGCGGGAACCGCCGACCCGGTCGAGGCCGCCGTCAGCCTCAACGCCGCACACGCGGCAGCCGAGGTGTTCGCAGGCTCGCGCCCGCTGCGCACCCGCGTGCTGGCGGGCCAGCTCAAGATCGTGGCCGCCCGCTACGACCTGGACGACGGTCGGGTCACGCCGACGGCGACCCAGAAAGCCTGACGGAACCCGGCTCGGACCGGGCTCGGCAAAAAATCGGCTTCCGCATGCCCGGCGTCCCCCAATTGGGGGATGGCGGGCGTCCCTGGCTTCGGCATCCTAGTGGCTTAGGGTGCTGAATGGGGTTGCGTTCCAATGTCTGGAAACACGGAGTCTTATGTCGCCATCGATGTGGCTGCAGATGGCCGCACGGTCCTGGATACCTTTAACGCTCCGCACGATACGGCCGCGTCCCGCCGCGCCTTGTCTGCGGCCGAGGGCGTGGCGGTCTCGCTGTGGCGCGGCGCACAGCTGATCGGGCGATGGCGCCGCTCGGCGGACCGAACGTTCAGGCGGGCGCCGGCGGAGGATTGACGTCGCCAATGCGCGAATTTGCGACGCCAGGTTGAAATAGACGAGTAAGAACTTAACTTGGTCTCGGAACCGACATCGAAGTTGGGCATTGTGCCCCGGCCTGTCCGTTCACGAGTGCGTACCCGATGCCGACCAGTCGCCTGAAGTCCTATGTCGCCATCGACATCGCGCCCGACGGTCGGGCCCTCAGCGATACCTTCGACGCCCCCCACGACACCGCCGCCGCCCGGCGCGCGCAGTCCGCGGCCGAGGGCGTGCTGGTGCAGCTTTGGCGCGACGCCCGGCTTATCGGGGCGTGGCGCCGCATCGGTCCGCGCAGCTTCGAGCCGGCCGAGGTCTGACGCCTATCTCAGCCCATGCGGTGAAGGGCGCACAGCTTGTTGCCGTCGGGGTCCCGCAGGTAGGCGAGGTACATCCTGCCCATGCCGCCGTCGCGCACCCCGGGCGGCTCCTCGCAAGTGGTCCCGCCCGCCGCCACGCCCGCTGCGTGCCAAGCCTCAGCCTGTTCGGGCGAACTGCAGGCGAAGCCCACCGTCCCACCGTTGGCGAAGGTGGCCGGCTCGCCGTTGATGGGGAGCGACACGGCGAACACCCCGGTGGGCGTGCGGTAGAAGATCCGGTGACGGTCCACCATGGCCGGCCCCACGCCCAGCGTGCCGAGCAGCGCGTCGTAGAACGACTTCGCCCGCTCCAGGTCGTTGGTCCCGATCATCACGTGCGAGAACATCGGCAGATTTCCTTCCCTTCGTTCGCGCCGACATGCGCGAAACGGCGGCGCCTTGGCAAGCCATCCCCGCGTGCGGACCCACTCTGGCCAGGGCGTGCGAACCAAAGCACCTTCAGCGGGCCAGCCACCGCCCCGATGGAGCCTCTCGCCATGGCCCGATTTGTCGCCTTCCGCAGCGACGGCGTCCGCACGGTCTGCCTCAACGTCGACCAGGTCACCCTCGTGACAGATCAGGGGCCCGAGGCGACCAAGATCTACGTCACGGGCGGCCAGCATGTCGTGGTCGACGAGACCCTGGCCACCGTCATGGCCAGCCTCGCCGGCCGCGACGCGCCGGCCGGCTAGCGTCGATGATGAAGGCGCTCGTCGATCCCAACAGAGCCCTGGCGGAGGGCCTTGGACGCATCCGGCGCCAGTTCCAGGTTCCGGAGACCTTCCCCCAGGAGGTGATGGCGGCCGCCGAGTCCGCCGCCGGCCGCGCGCCCACCGCCCACGCCGACCGGACCGATCGCCCCTTCGTCACCCTTGATCCGGCGTCTTCCACAGATCTCGACCAGGCGTTCGCCATCGAGGGCAGCGGCCCCGACCTTCTGCTGCACTACGCCATCGCCGACGTGGCCTGGTTCGTCGACCACGGAGGGCCGATCGACGCCGAAGCGTGGCGGCGGGGCGCGACGCAGTACCTGCCGGATGGAAAGGCAGGCCTCTATCCTCCGGTGCTGAGCGAAGGCGCCGCAAGCCTGCTGCCGACTGGTCCACGCCCGGCGGTGGTCTTTACGGTTCGAGTGGCCCCAGATGGGAGCGTCCGCCTCGATGGGGCGGAGCGGGCGATCATCCGCAGCGTCGCCAAGCTCGCCTACGACAGCGTCCGGGACGCGGATCTGCCCGCGGGGTTCGCCGAACTGTCCGAGCGTATCAAGGCGGCGGAGGCGCGGCGGGGCGCCACGCGCGTGGACCCCCCGGAACAGGAGGTGGCCCGCCTCGACGATGGTCGCCTGGCGCTGCGCTTCCGTCCCCGCCTGGCGTCCGAGGACCGCAACGCGGCCCTCTCGCTCGCTACCAACATGGCTGTCGCCGAAGCGCTGCAAGCCCGCCGGACGGGCCTGTTCCGCGTCATGCCCGAACCCGACGCGCGCGCGGTCGCGCGTCTGCGGCGCACGGCGCGCGCGTTCGGCCTGTGCTGGCCCGATATGGCGAGTCTGGCCCAATTCGAGCGGCGCCTCGATCCCGCCGACCCACAGGATGCCGCCTTCATGTTGGCGGTGCGGCGCGCGGGCGCCCCCGCGTCCTACGTGCCTTACCAGGAGGGCGTTACGCCCTGGCATGCCGCCATGGCCGCCACCTACGTGCATGCCACGGCGCCTCTGCGGCGTCTGGCGGACCGTTATGTGGTCGAGGCCGCCCTGGCGGTCGCCAACGGCCGGCCGACGCCCGAGACCGTCGAGGAGGCGTTCGCGAAATTGCCGGCGGTGATGGCGCGCGCCGCGGCCGCCGGGGGCCAGGTCGAGCGGGCGGTGATCGACCTGGCCGAGACGGTGATGCTTCACGGGCGCGAGGGAGAGACCTTCCAGGCGGTGGTCACTGACGTCGACGACCGCGGCGCGCGCATGCAGCTTTGCGCCCTGCCGGTCGTCTCCCGCATCGCCGCGCCGGGGGCGAGCCCTGGGGAAGAGCTGTGCGTCAGGCTCAACACCGCAGATCCACACCGTCCTCCGGCCACCTTCGAGCGTGCGGATTGAACGCGGGCCGTCGGTCGGCTGGCAGACACTTTTCCGGCATCCAATAGGTCACTGCGGCGTTTGTACCCTCCGAGCCGGACGAGGGAACGGCTCACGGATGGAGGAGAGACTATGCGGACGATCGCCATGATCGCCGGCCTGGCCCTTGCTGTGGCCGCCGTTCCCGCCGCCTCGCAGGCGGCCTGTCAAAAGCGCACCAACGGCACCGTGATCGGCGCCCTGGGCGGGGCCTTGCTGGGCAGCGCCGTCGCCGGCCGCGGCGATCGCACCGAAGGCGCGCTGATTGGCGGCGCGGCGGGCGGCCTGGTCGGCAACCAGGTCAGCAAGTGCAAGAACAAGACCTATTCCAGCCGCAGCTACCAGCGCGCGCGCACCTATGACCGCGCCGCCTACGATCGCCCGCGCTACGCCGCGGCCTGCCGGATGGAGACCCGCGCCTATTACGACGCCTACGGCCAGCGGGTCTACCAGCCCACGCGGGTGTGCCGCTAAGCCATGCGCAGGATCCTGATCGTGACCGCCGCCTGCGCGGGCCTGGCGGCCTGCCAGGGCGGCGACCGCAAGCCCGTGGCGGGCCTTTGCAAGCCGTTCCCGGCGGCCAACGCCGCACAGCCGGCGGCGACCGACGGTGCGGCGGCGACGGAGGACTGCCTCCACCGCTGGGCCTACACGCTGGCGGGCGGCCCGGACGACGCGGGGACGGTGGCCGACGCCACGGTTGCGGCGTGCACGGCGCCGCTCAGCCGCTGGAACCAGCAGAGCCTGGGCCTGGCCGCGGCCGAGGGCGCGCCGCAGGAGGCGCAGAGCCTGCTGACCGGCGAGACCACCAACCCCATCGCCGAGCACCGCAACTTCGCGGCCGACCGGGCCCTGTTCTACGTGGCCCAGGCGCGGGCTGGGGCGTGCAAGCCGCCGCCGCGGCGCGAAGGGACACCGATGACCAGTCCCGACAAATAGGGAGAAGGGCGCGCCGGGAAACCGGCGCGCCGGCCACCTCACCGCAGCGAGTCGGGGACGATGCCGCCGTTCTCCGCCAGCTTCTGCATGACCGCCTTGTGCAGCCAGATATTCATGGCCGCGCTATCCTCGGTATCGCCGGAATAGCCCAGCTCGGCGGCCAGGGCCTTGCGATTGGCCAGGCTGGAGTCGATCGACAGCAGCTTGAGCAGGTCGACGATCGACTGGCGCCAGTTGAGCTGCTGGCCGTTGTCCTTGGCCATGACCTCGAGCACCGCGCCGACATCGACGGCGGGCGCCTCTGCGGCCGCCTGCGCGGCGGCCGGAGCGGGGCTTGGCGCCGCCGCCGCCGGGGCCGCCTGCGGGGCAGGGCGGGGCGCCGCCTTGGCCTGCGGGTGGCGGAAGATCTTGGACATGATATCGCCGAACACGCTCATGGCGGCCTCCTTTGATGTTGGAGGTGGAACGTCAGCGTAGTCGGATGGATGCTAAGGCTCAGCTCGCGAGCAGCTGATCCAGCTTGCGGATGTCGACGATCTCGGAGGCCACGCCGCCTTCCAGCTTCATCACCTTGTTGCAGTAGAGCCTGAGCAGCGGCGCCTCGTGCGTCGCCAGCACCAGGATGCCGGCCCGCTCCACCAGCTTCAGCAGGCGCTTGTGGGCGATCTTCTGGAAGTCGGCGTCGCCCACGGCGATCCACTCGTCCATCAGCAGGACGTCGCACTCGACCGCGGTGGCGGCGGCGAAGGCGAGACGGCCCTGCATGCCGGCCGAATAGGTCTTCACCGGCATCGACAGGAAGGGGCCCAGGCCAGTGAACTCGGCGATCTCGTCGATCCGCGCGTCGATCTCCTTCGACGACAGGCCGCCGATCCGGCAGCGCAGGCGGATGTTCTCGTATCCGGTGGCCGAGGGGTCGATGCCCAGGCTGAGGTCCAGCAGCGAGGCGATGCGGCCGTGGACCTCGATCGAGCCTTCGTCGGGCTCATAGGCCCCCGACAGGGCGCGCAGCAGGGTCGTCTTCCCCGAGCCGTTGTGGCCGATCAGGCCCAGGCGGTCCCCGGCCTTGAGCTCGAGGTTCACATTGGCAAGGGCGGTAACGTCCGTGACGCCCGCGTGGCGGCCCAGGGCCCCGCCCACGGCCACGACCCGGGCCAGGGCCTTCTTCAGCGACTTGGCGTCGGCCCCGTAGACGGGGAACCGGATCGTCAGATCGCGGCAGGTTATGGAGGCGCCGGTCACAGGTAGTGCACCAGCCGCCGGCGGGTGCGGGCGAAGATCGCGAAGGTGACGAGCCAGCCGACCACCGCCATGGCGACCAGGACCACGTAGCTGGTCGTATGGACCGTCTGGCCGAGCAGTGGCGCACGGACCGCCTGCAGCAGGTGGTAGAAGGGGTTCAGGTCGAGAAACACCTGATGCTTGCCGAACCGATCCGGCAGCCAGAATACCGGCGTCATGAAGATAGCGAACTGCATGCCCGAGACCACGATCTGGGGAATGTCCCGGTAGCGGGCCGAGGCGATGGCGGCCAGCAGCGACATCCAGCTGGCGTTCAGCAGCATCAGCACGATGCCGATCAGGGCCAGGGGCACGTCGGCGACCTTCCAGTAGTCGTAGTAGGCCAGCATGCCGACCACGATCACCAGATGGTGGCCGAGGTTGATCAGGTTCCGGAGCACCGTGCGCCAGACGAAGGTGAACATCGGCAGGCTGGTCTGGGAGAGCATCCCCGAGGCCAGGACGAAGGTCTCGCAACCCTCGTTGATGGTCCCCGTCATCACCCCGAAGAACACGATGCCCAGCGCCACGTAGGGCAGGAACTCGTTGAGCGGCAGGTTGAAGAGGCTGGCGTAAAGGAAGCCGATGCCCAGGACCATCAGGCCCATGGACAGCGTGATCCAGAACGGCCCCAACACCGAGCCGCGATAGCGCGAGGTGACGTCGTGCCAGGCCAGCGACCACGACAGGCCCAGCCGGCGGAACGAGTTCGCCAGGTCGCGTGACGCCATCTGGAACTGGAACCGCGCGCCGCGCTGTCCGGTCCGCAGCATGTGGGTGGCGGTCTGCAATGGCCTCTCCCGAACGAAGGCGCGGAGGTATCAGCCGGGGTTTGACGGCGCAAGGAACAGCGCCAGCGGCACGAGCTTTCCAGCCCGCGCGCTTCCGTGTTAGCCCGGCTCCGTGCCCCCCACCGTGACCATCCCGCCGATCGAGAGACCCGCCCGCGAGCCCGGCGGCCCCGCCCTTTCGCTGGAGGGCGCCGGCGTCTGGCTGGTCGTGCCCTGCTACAAGGTCACCGGCCACATCTTGCGGGTGATCCGCAAGACGCCCGCCTGGTTCGAGGGCATCGTCTGCGTGGACGACGCCTGCCCCGACAAGTCCGGCGACTTCATCGAAGCCAATAACACCGATCCGCGGGTCGTCGTCGTGCGGCTGCCCAAGAACCAGGGCGTCGGCGGCGCCGTACTTGCGGGCTACGAAGAGGCGGCGGACCGCGGCGCGCGGGTCATGGTCAAGGTCGACGGCGACGACCAGATGGACTTGGGGTACGCGGCCCAGCTGGTGGCGCCGATCCTCCTGGGCGAGGCGGACTACGCCAAGGGCAACCGGTTCACCTCGATCAGCCACCTGACGACCATGCCGACGGTGCGGGTCCTCGGGAATGCAGCCCTCAGCTTCGCCGCCAAGGTCTCCACCGGCTACTGGAACATCTTCGACCCCACGAACGGCTACACGGCGCTCGAAGCCAATGTCGCCCGGCTGATCATGGAGAAGCGGGTCTCCCGCCGGTTCTTCTTCGAGACCGACCTACTCTACCACCTGGGCACGTTGCGGGCCGTGGTGCGCGACGTGCCGATGCCCGCCCGCTATGCCGACGAGGTCTCGAACATCCGCATCCAGGCCATCGTCGGCCCGTTCGCCCTGAAGCACCTGCGCAATTTC
Organism: Phenylobacterium sp. RIFCSPHIGHO2_01_FULL_69_31; assembly: GCF_001824475.1. GTDB lineage: Bacteria > Pseudomonadota > Alphaproteobacteria > Caulobacterales > Caulobacteraceae > Phenylobacterium. Next base: position 23,384 of record NZ_MHXN01000016.1, read on the forward strand.
GCCCAGCGGGTGGTGGGGCAGTATTTCGTCCGCGACTTCAACGCCGCCAGCGTGGAGCTGCTCTTCGGCCTGCTCTTCTCGCTGTTCGGCGTGGGCTATGCGCTGAGCTACATGGCCAACCGCGTCCCGGGCCAGGCCGCGTCGGCCGGCGTGGTCATGCTGGCCGCCCTGCCGGTGATCCTGGGCGCCCAGTTCCTGCTCCAGGCCATGAACTACGACGTACTCAACGTGCCGAACCGGCCGATCCACCCGTATCTCAACGTCCTGCGCGAGCTGGAGACCGAGGAGGCGCAGGCGTGAGCCCAAAGGACATGGCGCTCTGCAGCGTCTTCGCCGTGGCGCTGCCGCTGGGCCAGATGCTGTTCAAGTGGGGCGCGGTCTACAACGAGCGCCTGTCAGGCCCCTTCCTGGCGCGGGTGATCGTCAACTATCCGCTGATCGGCGCCTTCGCCTGGTACGGGGTCACGGCCCTCCTGTGGTTCTACGTGCTGACCCGGGTGCCGCTGTCTACCGCTTACGCCTTCTCCCTGATCGGATCGTGCCTGGTCCCGCTGGCCGGATGGCTGGTGTTCAAGGAACAGGCCACCTGGACCATGGCCGCCGGCTACCTGCTGATGATCGCCGGCCTCTTCCTCGTGGTGCGCCCCGCGTGAGCCGGGCCGCCACCGGCTCGGGGATGCTAGCGCGCTGGACGCTTCGGCTGGTGCTGCTGGGCGCGCTGCTGCTGATGCTGCGGCTGAACCTGCCGGGCCACCTGACGGTCGATTCGGTGCTGGCGCTGCACGAGGGCCGCTTCGGCGTGCGGACCACCTGGAACCCCGCCTTCTTCGGCTGGCTGCTGGGCGTCCTCGACCGCATCCGGCCTGGCACGGAACTCGCCGTGGTGATGAGCGGAGTGTTGCTGTTCGGAGCCTGGGCGTTGCTGCCGGTGCTGCGGCCGCGGACCAGCTGGCTGGCGCCGATCGTGGCGCTGGCGCTCGTCAGCCTGCCGCAGGTGATGATCTATCCCGGCATCGTCTGGAAGGACGTGCAGTTCGCGGTAGCGGCCGTGGCGGGCTTCACTCTGCTGGCGCTGGCGGTGCGCGATCCCGCGCGGCGGACACCCTGGGTCTGCCTGGTGCTTGCCGCCCTCTTGTTCGCCGCCGCGGGGCTGCTGCGCCAGAACGGCCTGATCCTGGCGCTGCCGGCGGCGCTGGCCATCGCCTGGGCCCGGTCGGGTTCGGCCGGCTGGCGGCGCAGCCTGCCGCTGGCGATGGGCTGGCTCGTGGCCGTGGCCCTGCTCACCTTCGTGCTGAGCGCCGTGGCCCAGCCGCAGGGCGCCGGCCGGCCCGACAGCGCCGGCGGCAAGGGCGTGCGCCTCCTGCAGACCTACGACCTGGTGGCGGCGGTCGCGCTCGACCCCGCCCTGACGACGCCTCACCTGGATCGCGCCTCGCCCGCCGTGGGGCCCTACCTGCGCGCGCATGCCGCGCGGATCTATGCCCCGGAGCGTGTCGACACCATCGGCTGGGACCCCACGCTGTCGCGTTTGCTCCAGACCGTCCCGTCCGAGGTCATTCAGCGCGAGTGGCTCGGTCTCGTCACGGAGGACACCGGCGTCTATCTCCACGCCCGCGCCCTGGCTTTTCAGCAGGTCCTCGGGACGCCGGCCATCGATCGCTGCCTGCCGGTCTCCGTGGGCGCCGAGGGGCCCGCGCCAGCCATGGCCGCCCTGAAGATGGAGCCGCGGCGTAGCGCCGACGACCAGAGGCTCTACAACTACGCCACCTGGTTCCTGGACACGCCGGCCATGTCGCACCTGGCGTTCGCGGTCATCGCCCTGGCGGTGGGGGTCTTCCTGCTGGTGCGGCGCGACCCGGCGGACCTCGCCATCGCCGGCCTGCTGGCCGGGGCCCTGGGGTTCGCGGCCAGCTTCTTCGCGATCTCGATCGCCTGCGACTACCGCTATCTCTACCTGCTGGATCTGGCCGCCATCACCGGCCTGATCTACCTCGCCATAGACCCGCGCCTGCGGCGGCGCTGAGGGGTCATTCCTCGGCGAGCGCGGCGTCCAATTCGGCGTCGATGTCGTCGAGCAGGCTCTGGGCCGCCCGCCAGCCCTCTTCCAGGCGCGCGATGTCGGCTCGCGCCTCGGCCTCGAACGCCCGGGCCACGTCGAGCCGCGCCCGGGCCTCCATCAGCTCGGCCCGGACGGCCGCGAGGTCGCGCGTGGTGGAGGAGATCAAGGCGCCCATGTCCCGGGCCCGCTCGGCCAAGCGCGCGGCCGCACTGTCCAGCAGGCTCATCGACGGATCGCCGCCCGCGGCCTTGGCTTCGAACCAGGCGAAGACGTCGGCTGCGATCTCGCCCGCCCAGCCCAGGGCCTTCAGGCCATCGCTCACCGCGTTGTGGCGCAGGTCGGCGGTGAGGAAGCTGTCGACCTCCTTCGCCGACTTGGGCGTCAGCTTCGGCAGTGGCGCGCCGTGTGCGGCCTCGATCCGCGCCACCTCCGCCCGCCAATCCGCCAGCAGGGCGTCGTAGCCCACGAAGGCGCGCGGCAGGTCGCGGGTATAGGCCTCGGCCGCCAGCATGTAGGCGCTCCAGACCAGAACGGACTTCTCATCCGCGAACCCGTCGCGCCGCCGCAAGGATCCGGCCACCGCCAGGGGGTGGCGCACGGGGATGACGCAGCGCGCCGCCACGCCCTTGGACTCCAATACCCGCCGCCACATGGGCAGCAGCACCGTGGCCCGCGGGTCCTTCATCAGCGGCCAGGTGGCCTTCGGAAACTCCTCGTCGAAGAGGGCCGAGGCGGCCTCCAGCCACGCCTGCTCCTGGTCGGCGTCCAGCGGACGGTAGGGGTAGGCGAACGGATCGTCCCAGGCCGACCCCGCGGCGCGCAGTCGCTCGTCGTTGAAGATCGCGATCTTCCAGGGCTCGAAGTAGCCCTTGGCGTTGTGTTCGTCCCCCGGCATCACATTGGCCGGCAGCTCGGCGCCGGCCAGCGCCAGGAGCTGGGTCACCGCCGAGGTGCCCGAACGGTGCATGCCCAGCACCAGGTAGGCGGTGCGGGCGGCGCGCGGTCTGGCGGGCTGTCGGCTCATATCGCGGCGGTGGTACGGGGCAGGACGCCGCTGGGCAAGCGGTTGATCGCGACGGCGCTCCGGCCAAGGTTGAACGGCTCGCCCATCTGTTGCACACCAGCCCGCGCCGCCGCTCGCAGGAACAGGAACTCCATGGCCGTCACGGCCCAAGCCGACGAACGCCCGCCGTCCGCGGAAGCGCACCGGGTGATCGCGCCGGCGTTCGACCCTGACTTCTACCGGGCGATCTATACGGACCTGCCGGCGGACATGGGTCCGCTTTGGCACTACCGCATGGCGGGGTGGCAGGAGGGCCGGGATCCGGCGCCCTGGTTCTCGGTTGAGGGTTATTTCGCGGCCAACCCGGATGTGGCGGCGGCGGGCGTCGAGCCGTTCTCGCACTTCCTGGCTCACGGCCGGCACGAGGGCCGCGAGATCGCGCCGTCGCGGCATGCCGCCCGCTACTTCGGCCAGGTGGGCTGGGCGCCGGCGCCCTGGACCCATGAGAGTTTCGCCGTTTCGGACAGCCCCCAGGCGGCCGGACGCGGCCGGCGCCGGGTCGCCGCGGTTCCGCTGACGCCCGAGCAGCACGCGGCGGTGGCGGCCGAGTTCGATGAGGCCTTCTATCTGGCGCTCAATCCGGACGTGGCGACGGCGGGCATGGATCCGCTGGAGCATTTCATCCGCACCGGCTGGCTCGAAGACCGCGATCCCAACCCCCGGTTCTCGGTGCGCGACTATCTGGAGGCCAACCCCGACATCCTCGCGGCAAACCTCAACCCGTTCGCCCACTACCTGGTCGCCGGGCGCGCCGAGGGCCGCAGCCCGCGCCATGAACTGGGCTTCCGCTATGACGTCATCTCGCGGCTGAAGCCCGTGGAAGCGCGGATCGCCGAGGCGGCGACCGCCTCGGCCCGGCTGCGCGTCGACCCGCCTGCCCGCCTGGCCACGGCGTTCGCCCGGCTGCGCGACCTCCACATCACGCTCAGCCACGACAACTACGTGGAGCACTGGGGCGGGCTGCAGTTCTGCGTGCGCCGCGAGGCCGACGCGTTCGCCGCCAGGGGCGTGGACCATCTGCACCTCTATCCCGCCGCGCCCTGGCCGGCGGTCCGCGCGGCGGGCGAGCCGGGCCCCCTGGGGGTGCTGTTGAACGGACGGCGGCTGGGCGTCTTCGCGCCGGAGGCGGTGCGCGACGCCCTGGCGTCCGGGGCAGGTGGCGGGCGGCGCAGCTTTGCCGTCCACAGCCTGCTCGGGCACGAGGCCGACGCCACGGCGGACATCCTGACCGCCGCCGGCTTGCGCGAAGGCTTCTTCTGGCTCCACGACTTCGCCAGCCTGTGCGTCGGGTTCCACCTGCTGCGAAACGACGTCGAGGACTGCGCCGCCCCGCTGCCAACCAGCGCCGCCTGCGAGGTCTGCGCCTACGGGACCCAGCGCGCGCGGCACATCGAGGGCCACCGGCGGCTGTTCGAGCGGCTGTCCATCACGGCGGTGGCGCCCTCGCAGACCACGCTGGAGTTCTGGGGCGCGCATGGCGACCTGCCGGCCCGCGAGACCATCGTGCTGCCGCACGCCCGGCTGGTGGAGCGCAAGCCGGCCCGCAAGCCGCCGGCCGGCCGGCCCTTCCGCCTGGCCTATCTCGGAATGCCGACGCCGCTGAAGGGCTGGCCCGTGTTCCGCGACCTGGCCCAGCGTTTCGAAGATGACCCGCGATACGAGTTCCTCCACCTGGGCGGCGCCCCCGACCCCTCGGCGCCGGCGGCGTTCCACAGGGTCGTGGTAACGGCCGAGCAGCCCCGCGCCATGCAGGAGACGCTGGAAGCGCTGCAACCGGACGCCGCGCTGATCTGGCCCCTGTGCCGCGAGACCTTTTCCTTCACCGCCTACGAGGCGGCGGCGGCGGGGGCCGCCGTCCTGACGGGGCCCGACAGCGGCAACGTGGCCGCCTTCGCCGCCGACCCGGCCATCGGTCGCGTGCTGGCCGACGAGGACGTGCTTGCGGCCGCCTTCGCCTCGGGCGAGATCTTGGCGCTCGGCCGCGGGCCGCGGCGCGCGAAGCTGTACGACCTGGCCTACAGCGACATGACCGGGGAGCTGGTCTCGTGAAGCGGCTGCTGGCCGCCGCCGTGCCGATGCGCCTGCGCGGCCGCCTGCGCCGGTTGCAGCCGGAGCACGCCATCGCTGCGCGCGCCTTCGACGCGGTCTTCTACCTCAAGACCTATCCGGATGTGGGCGAGGTGGGGGCGGACCCCCTCGATCATTTCATGACCTATGGCTGGCGGGAGGGTCGCGATCCCTCGCCCGACTTCTCGGTGAGCGCCTACCTCGAGGCGTTTCCGGAGGTGGCGGAGCAAGGCGCCAATCCCTTCGTCCACTGGATAACCAGCGGTCGACCCCGCGCCGTGCGGCCGGAGTCGCCGCAGGGGTTCCGCTATGACGTGATCGCGCGGCTGAAGCCGGTGGAGGCGCGCATCCCCACGGCGCGCGATGCGGCGGCGCCCAGGTCCGATCTGACCGCGGCGTTCGCGGTCTCGCGGGGAGGATTGGCCCGGCTGCACGTCACCTTCAGCCACGACGACTACAGCGCCAACCTGGGCGGGCTCCAGCTTTCCATCGGCCGGGAGGCGGCGCGGCTGGCGGAACAGGGTCGCGACCACCTGCACCTGTACCCGTCCCGGCCCTGGCCGGTGGTCCGCACCGCGGCCGATCCCGGCGTGCTGGGTGTCGTCTGGAATGGCGCGCCCGTGGGGCTGTTCGACCCCGCCGACATCGCCGCCGCCCTATCCGCCGCGGCCGCTGCCGACGAGGGACGCAGCTTCGCCATCCACAGCCTGCTGGGCCATGCGGCCGAGGAGACGGCGGACATCCTGGCGGCGGCCGGGCTGAGGGAAGGGGTGTTCTGGCTGCATGACTTCGCCAGCCTCTGCGCGGGCTTCCATCTGCTGCGCGACGACGTGCAGGACTGCGCCGCCCCGCCCCCGGACAGCGCCGCCTGCAACGTCTGCGTCTACGGCCCTTGGCGCGGACGGCACCTCTCAGAGCATGCACGGCTGTTCGAGCGCCTGAGCCTGACGGTGGCCGCGCCGTCCAGGGCGACGCTGGAACTGTGGCAGGCGTCGACGACGCTCCCCGCCGCGCGAACGGTCGTCCTGCCGCACGCAACACTCGTGGAGCGCGGCCGAGTGCCTGCCACGCCGTCCGACCGGCCGCTGAGGGTGGCCTATGCGGGCCTGCCGGTGGGGCACAAGGGTTGGCCGGTGTTCCAGGCGCTGGCGCGGCGGTTCGCCGACGATCGGCGCTACGAGTTCCATCACTTGGGCGCCCGGGGCGACGCCAGCCTGCCGGCGACCTTCCGACCGGTGAGCGCCGGCGCCGACCATCCCCTGGCCATGCGGGACGCCCTGGAGGCCGTCGAAATCGACGCGGTGCTGGTCTGGCCCCTCTGTCGGGAGACCTTTTCGTTCGTGGCCTACGAGGCGGTTGCGGCGGGCTGCGCCGTCGTCACCGGCCCCGACAGCGGCAACGTCGCAGCCTTTGTGACCGAGACCGGCCACGGCCGCGTGCTGGACGAGGCCGCCCTGGCCGAGGCGTTCGAAAGCGGCTCCATTCTGGATCTCGCGCGCGCGCGCCGCGCCCCGATGCTCTATGACCTGAGCTACAGCGCGCTCACCCTCGACCTCGCTGCGACGACAAGCGCATGAAGATCCTCTGCTATTCCAGTTTCACGTTCTCGTACCTGAACCGCGCCCGGGTGCTGTTCCAGACCCTGCGCCAGCACCATCCCGACTGGGAGCTGGCGGCCCTGATCACCGACCGTCCGCCCGAGGGCTTCGCTTTCGACCCGGCGGCTGAGCCGTTCGACCGGCTGGTCTGGGCCGAGGACCTGGGCATTCCCAATTTCCAGAGCTGGCTCTTCAAGCACGACGTGGTCGAGGTCTGCACGGCGGTGAAGGGGCCCTTCATCCATCAGGCCTGCGGCTGGGGCTTCGACGCGGTGATCTATATGGATCCCGACACGGCGGCCCTCGGGACTCTGCAGCCGCTGGAGGCGTGGCTTGGCGAGCACGACATCCTGCTGACGCCCCACCTGATCGATCCCAACGACGACCACGCCGCGATCCTCGACAACGACCTGTCCGCCTCGCGCACGGGGATCTTCAACCTCGGCTTCGTGGCGATCCGCACGACGGGGGAGGGCGCCCGGTTCGCCAAGTGGTGGAACGACCGGCTGCTGTCCTACTGCTATGACGACATGCCCAACGGGCTCTTCGTCGACCAGCGGTGGTGCGACCACGTTCCGGCCCTGTTCGACAGCGTGAAGGTGATCCGCGACCCGGGCTACAACGTCGCCAGCTGGAACCTCTCGACCCGCACCGTCGCGGTGGAGAAGGATGGGCGCATCACCGTCAACGGCGCGCCGCTGCGCTTCTGGCACTTCACCAAGCTTGGCGCGATCGGCGATGCGATGACCAAGCGCTATGCCGGGACGAACTTCCCGGTCTACGAGATCTGGGCCTGGTACAAGCGCCTGGTGACCGCCGCCACCGACCCCTCGATCCCCGACCGCTGGTGGGCGTTCGGCGCTTATGACGACGGCCGGCCCATCGCCAAGAGCGAGCGCGTGCTCTATCGCGAGCGCGCCGACCTGCAGGCGGCGTTCCCCAACCCCTTCGCCTCCGGGCGCGGCAGCTTCCAAGAATGGCTCGAACACGAAGGCGCGTGACGCCGGCGAAGGCCGCGTCGCAAGCTGCTCCACCCGTCCAGGCCGCCACCGGGGCGATGCTCGACAAGGCCCGCGCCGTGACGGCGAAGGTGGCCCGGCTCAGCCGCGACTTCGCCGGCGCCCACAAGCTGGCCCACGAGGCGCAGGTCCGCGAGGCGCTGACCCGCACCGAGCTTACGCTGGCGCTGACCGAATCGCTCGCCGCCCGCGCCGAGCTGGAGGCGCGCCTGCGCGACCAGGCCGTGGCCGCGTTCCGAGCGCGGGGCGCTGGCCGCCTGCGCCGTCACAATCGCCTGAGCCAGATGCTCGACCGCGTGCTGGCCCGCCTGGGCTGGCCCGGGCAGGCGCTGGTCATCGCCCGCAGTGGCATCTGGCATGGAACCGGGCGGCCGCTCCACGACCTGCGCCACATGGCCGCCTACGCGCGGCGGGGGGCGGATCCGGCCATCATCCCGCGCGCGCCGCTCGAGCAGGCCTGGTACCTTGCGAGCAATCCGGACCTGGCGGGCCTGCGCATGTCGCCGTTGGCGCACTACCTCGTGCGCGGCGGTCGCGAGGGCCGCGATCCCGCGCCGCTGTTCCATGCCGGCTGGTACGGGCGGGAGAACGCGGCCGAGCTGGCGGCCACCAGCGTGACGCCGCTCGAGCACTACGTCCGGGTCGGCGCGGCGCGGGGCCTGTCGCCACATCCGGTGTTCGACACCGCCCACTATCTCGCCCAGGCGCCCGTCCTGGAACCTGGCGACGCGCCGCTGTCGCACTACCTGCGGGACGGCTGGCGCGCGGGGCTGAGCCCGCATCCCCTGTTCGACCCGGCCTGGTATGTGGAACGCGCGCCCGATGCGGCGGGCCAGCCGCCCCTGGTCCACTACCTGTCGAAAGGATGGAAGGCCGGGCTGGCGCCCCATCCGTTGTTCGACCCGCGCTGGTATCTCGACCAGCATCCCAACGTCGCCGCCGCGGGTGTCGAGCCCCTGACCCACTTCCTGGCGCATGGAGGGTTCGAGGTGGCGAGCCCCAGCCCGTGGTTCGACCTGCCGGCCTACGTCGAGGCGCGGGGCGCAGACCTGCCCCCGAACGTGCATCCGCTGATCGACTACCTGCGTGGCGGCGCCTGGGCGGTGGCCGAGGCCCGGCCGGGATTCCCCACAGCCGCCTATGTGGCGACGCGACCGGCGCTGGTCCGGCGCGGGATCACGCCGCTGGAGCACTGGGCGCGGCGGGGCGGTCGCTGAACGCGTCCTCCAGGCCCAGGGCCGCCAACTGCCGCCGGACCTCGTCGTAGTATTCCGGCACGTAGTGAAATGGGCTGAGACCCCAGCGATGGGCCGAATCGGCCAGGCGAAAGGCGCCCGCATCGATCTTCGCCATCGGTGGCATCAGCGCCTCAAGCGCCGCTTCCTGCCGCTCCAGCAGGGCGTTGTAGTCCGCGATCACCGCGGGCTGGCCGCCCAGGATCTCCACGTTCTCGATGGGCCTGACCTCTCCATCCGGCAGCCGCTGATGGTCCGCCCAGCGGGCGCTGTGCAGGATCAGTTTGCTGCGGGCGAGGGGCGTGCCGCGGATCAGCGCGGCGAACTCGCCTGCCGCTTCCAACCAGAGCCGATCGCACGCGGCGGAGAGCCGATGGATCGTCCGTGCGGCGTCGAAGGCCGGCTGCGTCCGATAGCCGCTCCGCACCATTTCGCCGCTGTTTGAGGCCAGGGCCGGCCCCGCGGACAGGAGGTCGAACCGCTCGTCGATCAGATCCAAGATAAGGTGGGTCGGGCGATAGGCGAGGAGGGCGGACAGCGCCGTCTTGCGCAGATCGGCCACGAGCGCCTTGTGCTCATGCTGATGAAGGTCGCCGGGCAGGTCGTCCGAGGGGTGGAAGCCCGGCGCCGGCGCGGAGAGCAGGCCCGGCAAGCTGGTCCGGGAAATATAAAGCAGAGCTTCCGCGCCCCCGCCACGGATTGGCCACAGGTCGCGGGTTATGCAGCTGCCGACGATGGCGATCCGCGGCATCTGGGCTCCTGGCGTCACGGGATCCTTCCGCGGTTCTTAGCATGGCCGGGCAAAAGTGGGCGGCATTGACAAGGCAGGACCGCCTGCGCATCTACGCGCGCTTCCGGCGCCCTGCTGCGACAGTGGGCGCGAACGCGCAATCTTCACGAGCGTTCACCATTTTCGACGCGGTTTGTTGTATCAGGCCGTAGGGTCTCACGGGACGGCTTAGGCGACATGAAATTCCTCACGTTCCTCACGGACCTGCCGGACAACGTGCTCGGCCGCGCATTGCGCGAGGGCTACAAGCCCGCGGCCGTGGCCTTCGGGTTCAGCCTGGTGTCGAACCTGCTGTACCTGGCCCTGCCGCTCTACACCTATCAAGTCTACGGCCGCGTGATGGTCAGCCAGAACCAGGCGACGCTCTGGATGCTGACCCTGGTGACGCTGTTCGTCTTCTTCATCTCCGGCGCGATCGACGACCTGCGCGCCCGCATCCTGATCAACTACGGCGTGGCCCTGGACCAGCGGGTTTCGGGCCGGGTGTTCACCAGTCTGTTCGACGCCGCGGTGCGGGGCAACTGGAGCGCGCGGGCCCAGGCACTGCGCGACCTCGACCAGTTCCGCCAGGCCCTGACCGGCGTCGCCGCGGCGGCCTTCATGGACGTGCCGTGGATGCCGGTCTTCATGATCGTGCTGTTCATTATCGACCCGCTGGTGGGCGTGGTCACGATCGTCGGCGCCGCCGTGCTGCTGGGACTGGCGGTGGCCCAGGCCCGCGCGACGCAATCGGCGCTGAAGGAGGCGAACGACGCGGCGCTAAAGAGCTATGGCTTCACCGACGCCGCGCTGCGCAACGGCGAGGTCGTGCGCGCCATGGGCATGCTGCCGACCATCGGCCAGGCCTGGGCCCGCCATCGCGCCGTGACCATCGAGCGGGGCGCTGCGGCAGCCGAGGCCTCCAACTTCTACACCGACCTGATCAAGGCCGTGCGGATGGGCATCCAGGTGCTGGTGATCGCCATCGGCGCCTACCTGATCCTGAAGGGCGAAATCCATTCGGGCATGCTGTTCGCCAACATGATCCTGGCGAGCCGCGCCCTGCAGCCGATCGAGAAGATCGTGGGCTCCTGGGATCCGCTGAACAACATGTACCGGGCCTATGAGCGGCTGAACACGCTGCTGGCCGGCGCCGAGCCGCCGGCGATCGCCACGTCACTCCCGCGCCCGCTCGGAAAGCTGTCGGCGGAGGGGGTCAACTTCGCCCCCATGGGCGCCCAGCGTCTGGTGCTGACCAACGTCAACTTCTCGCTCGACCCGAACGAGGTGCTCGGCGTTATCGGCCCCTCCGGCGCGGGCAAGTCCACCCTCGCCCGCCTCCTGGTGGGGATCTGGAAGCCGATGAACGGGGTCGTGCGCCTCGACGGGGCGGACGTCTTCACCTGGGATCGCGCCGACTTCGGCAAGTACGTGGGCTACCTGCCCCAGGACACCGAGCTGTTCGGCGGCAGCGTCCGCAACAACATCGCCCGCTTCCGTGACGACGTGACCGACGAGGAAGTCGTCGCGGCCGCCCAGCTTGCGGGCGTGCACGAGCTGATCCTGCGCATGCCCAAGGGCTACGACACCGACGTGGGCGAGGGGGGCGTCGTGCTCTCGGCCGGCCAACGGCAGCGCGTGGGCCTGGCCCGCACCGTCCTGGGCAATCCGGCCTTCGTCGTGCTGGACGAGCCCAACGCCAATCTCGACGCCGAGGGTGAGGAGGCGCTGATGCGCGCCATCGACGCCATGAAGGCCAACGGCGCCACCGTGGTCATCATCTCGCACAAGCCCGGCGTCTTCCGCGCGGCCGACAAGATGCTGGTCCTGCGCGAGGGACGGGTCGAACTCTTCGGGCCGCGTGACCAGGTCATGGCCCGGCTGGTCAAGCCCGCGCAGCCCGCCGAAGTCCGTGCGGTGGAGGCGGGTCGATGAAGCTGGACCTGACGCCGGTTCGCCGGGACTACGTCGCGCCGACCTTCGGCAGTGACGAACGCGAGCAGATGCCCGCCGAACTGCAGCAGCGGCTGCGGCGGCCCATGGTCGTCGGCGCGGGGGTTATCGGCGCCTTCGTGCTGGGTCTCGGCCTCTGGGCCTCGCTGAGCCAGCTCAGCACCGGTATCACCGCCCAGGCCGAGGTGCGGGCGGACGCCATGCGCAAGACCCTGCGCCACAAGGAGGTCGGGGTCGTGAAGCAGATCCTGGTCGCCGAAGGCCAGCACGTTCGCGCCGGGCAACCCCTGTTGCTGTTCAACGACGTGGAAGCCCGCGCCGCGGTGACGGTCTACCAGAACCAGTACGACACCCTGCTGGCTCAGAACGCGCGCTTCATGGCTGAGGCGATGGGCAAGACGGCGCTCGAAATGCCGGCGGAACTGACCGCCCGGATGTCGGATCCGGCCGTGGCGACCCTGGTCCGCGACCAGCAGTTCCTGTTCACGACCCGCCAGCAACTGTTCCAGAGCCAGTCCGCGGTCCTCATGCAGCGGGTCGAGCAGCAGCAGACCCAGGTGCAGGGCCAGCAGGCCCAACTCGAGTCGATCAACGAACAGAAGCGGCTGACCGAAGAGGAGTTGGCCGGGTATCGCAAGCTCAACGAACAGGGCTTCGCGCCGAAGACCTTGATCCTCCGCTACGAGCGGACCCTCGCCGAGCTCGCCGGCCGCAAGGGCCAGCTGATGTCCGAGATCGCGCGCCTGCGCCAGCAGATCGGCGAGACCCGGTTGCAGTTGGCCTCGATCCGGGACGAGCGCGAGACGCAGGCGGCGGAAGGGCTGCGCGACAGCCAGACCAAGCTGGCCGACATCATCCCGCGGCTGACCACGGCGCGCCAGACCCTGGACGCCACCGTGGTTCGCTCTCCGGTCGACGGCTACGTCTTCAACCTCACCCAGTTCACCGTCGGCGGCGTGGTCGGCAGCGGCGAGCCCATGATGGACGTCGTTCCGTCAGGCACGCCGCTCACCGTGACCGCCATGATCAAGCCTGAGGACGTGGACGAGGTCCGGAAGGGCATGAAGGCGAAGGTCAAGCTGACGGGCCTGAATCAGAGATTCAACGACTCCCTGGACGCCACCGTGGACGTCGTTTCGGCCGACCGGATGACCAACGAGAAGACGGGCGCGGCCTTCTACCGGGTCGATCTGCGCATCGCGCCGAGCGAGCTCAAGAAGCTGAAGAAGGGCGTACAGATGACGCCCGGCATGCCTGCCCAGGCGCTCATCGTGACGGGCGAACGCTCGGTCATGGGCTTCCTGATTTCGCCGATTACGGACACCCTGGAAGATGCGTTCCGCGAGGAGTAGCGGCGTCTACGCAACACTGTCCGACCCTCTGTTCCGGCGGGCTTTTTCAGGTTGCGTATTAGGCAGGGTTCCGATACGTCTGCCCTCGGGCTCGTCTAACCTGCGCCGCAGCCATGCTATGGCGTTTGGGGTATTGGACCGCTGGGACTGCTCCGTCGGGGACGGGGGTCAAGCGTTTCAGGGGTCCGTGTGACACAGACTGGAGAGACTAATGGCGACTTATTTCTTTGAGACCATCACGGACGCGCAGGCTGCGTCCTTCGACGCGACGGCCGACAACCTTGTCTTCGGCCAGACCGGCGAGCGCGCGAACACCACGACCGTCGTCTACAACGCGGCGACGGCCACGGCGGGCGCCTCGATCACGCTGATCTCGGGCCTGACGGGCAAGACCGTGACCTTCGACGCCGCGGACTTCGCGGGCGAAACCCCGATCTTCCCGGATAGCTCGGTGCTGTTCGTTGGCGACACCAACAACAATACCAACACCGGTTCCGACGGCGGCGACGGCCTCTACGGCGGTTCGGGCAACGACACCCTCTCGGGCGGCATCAGCGCCGACCTGATCCAGGGCAACCAAGGCAACGACTCGCTGAACGGCGGTTCGGGCGCTGACACGCTTTACGGCGGTCAAGGCACCGACACCATCGACGGCGACGTTGGCGTCAACTTCATTCAGGGCAACTCGGGCGCCGACGTGCTCAGCGTTGCGGCCACCGCGGGCGCCTCCAGCCTCTACGGCGGTAAGGACAACGACTCGATCACGGGTGGTTCGGCCGGCGATTACCTCAACGGTAACTCGGGCAACGACACGATCGAGAGCGGCGCTGGCGCCGACCGCGTCTTCGGTGAAGGCGGTACGGACACCATCACGTCCTCGGGCGGCAACGACACCATCGACGGCGGCGCCGACAGCGACAGCATCACTGTCAGCGGCGCGACCACGGTGGTCTCGGTCCTCGGCGGTGACGGCGACGACGTCGTCAACATCGCGGGCGGCGGCTACGTCCACGGCAACGCGGGCGCCGACACCCTCGACGCCGCTGGCGCCGTGGCGGTCACGATCCTCGGTGGCGCTGGCAACGACAGCATCACCGGTGACGGTGGCGCGACCTCGGGCGTGGTGCTGAACGGCAACCTCGGCAACGACACCATTCTCGCTGGCGCGGGCAATGACGAGCTGCTGGGCGAGTCGGGCAACGACACCATGAACGGCGAGGCCGGCAACGACACGCTCTCGGGCGGCGTCGGCACCGACACGATCGAGTCGGGCACTGGCAACGACACGGTCTTCGGCGGCGACAGCAACGACGTCATCACCAACGCGGGTGGCGACGACGGCATCGACGGCGGTGCGGGTGACGATAGCGTGACCGGCGGCGCGGACGTGGACAGCATCGTCCTCGGCGACGGCAACGACACCGGTATCGGCGCGGCTGGCAACGACGTCCTGCAAGGCGGCGCGGGCAACGACTCGCTCTCCGGCGGCGACAACAACGACTCGCTGAACGGCGGTGAAGGCAACGACACCATCGACACCGGCACGGGCACCGACCAAGTCGACGCCGCTGGCGGTAACGACAGCGTGACTGGCGGCGCGGGTAACAGCACCATCCTCGGCGGTGACGGCAACGACACCATCGACGCCGGTGCGGGCACCGACAAGCTGACGGGCGGCAACGGCAACGACGTGTTCACGTTCGACGCCGCTGACTCCGGCACCACTGCCGGCTCGCTCGACCAGATTCTCGACTGGGAAGCGACCGACGCGCTGAACTACGCCACGGCTGGCACCGCCGGCAACTACGTGGAAGCCGGCACGGCGGCGGACTACGCGACGGCTCTGGCCAACGCCACGACCTTCTTCACGGGTTCGGCGGGCACCGAGTACTACGTGGTCCAAGTGGGAACGGACGTTGTCATCTTCTCCGACAACGCCACGAACGCCCCGGTCGACGCCGTGGTCCTGGTTGGCCGTACGCTGGACGACGTCGCCTTCGCGAACATCGTCTAAGCGATACGCAGATCTCGATCTGGAAGGGCCGCCCCTCGGGGCGGCCCTTTTTCTTTGCGTGCGCCCCGTGCCACGCTAAGACCCGCAACCCATGGCGAACGCGGCGATCTACTTCCACACCGACGGCTACGACACCTCGGGGAAGCGCCTGTTGGGACGGCATTCCGCAGGCGAGAGCTTCCTGCGCGGGTTTCTTCGCCACGCCGATGTCGATCGGTTCGATTTCTGGAACGTCGGCGCGCGTCCTACGGAAGAGCTCGACGCCCTGATCGCCCGTATCGAGCCGCCTGCCCGTCCCGTGCGCTGGATCCCCCAGCGCAACCGCAACGACCTCGCCGATCCCGGGGTCCTCTACATCCCGACGCCCGACCTGCCGGCCGAAGCCTGGCTGCGTCACATGGTGGGCGTCCGCTACGCCCTCTGCGGCGTCACGCACACCACCGCGACACGGGTGGTCATGAAGATCGTCGGCGATCTGCTGGTGGCCCCCGTGGATGGCCACGACGCCCTGATCTGCACCTCCAACGCCGTGCGGGCCGCAGTCGACGCGCAGCTTGGGATGATGCGCGAGTATCTCGGGCGCGAATACGGCGCCCGCCGGCGCCCGGAACCGCAGCGGGTGACGATCCCTCTCGGGGTCAACGCCGCCGACTTCCAGGTCTCGGCCGAGCATCGCCAAGCCTGGCGCGAGCGCCTGGGCATTCCGCCCGACGCGATCGTCGCGCTCTATGTCGGGCGCTTCAACATCAAGGCCAAGATGAACCCGGCCCTGATGGCCATGGCGCTGGAACGCGCCGCCGTCGCCAGCGGGCGGCCCATCCATTGGGTGAACTCGGGCTGGGCCGAAACCGAGGCCGCGGGCGAGATCTTTCACCGGGAAACGGCCAAGCTTTGCCCTTCGGTGACTTATCACCAGGTCGACGGCCGTCAGGCGGACGTTCGTTTCACGATCTGGTCCGTCGCCGACTTCTTCATCAGCTTCTCCGACAACATCCAGGAGACCTTCGGTCTGACGCCGGTGGAGGCCATGGCCGCAGGCCTTCCGTCGGTCGTCAGCGACTGGGACGGCTACAAGGACACCGTGCGGGATGGCGTCGACGGCTTCCGGGTCCCAACCCTCGCCCCCCGGCCCAACATGGGCGGCGACCTGGGCTATCTCTATGCCAACGCTTGGCTAGCCTACGACAACTACGTCGGCGCCGTCGCCCAGTTCACGGCGGTGGATCTTCGCGCCGCCGAGGCCGCCATCGTGGCCCTGGTGAATGACGCAGACCTTCGGCGCCGAATGGGCGAGCAGGCGCAGATGCGCGCCCGGGAGGTCTTCGATTGGTCGGCCATCGTTCCTCAGTATCAGGCGCTCTGGGCGGAACAGGCCGCGCGGCTGGCTGCCCTCGCCGAGCCGAGCCAGACGAGGGTCAATCCCTATGCGCCGGACCCCTTCACCCTCTTCGCCGGCTATCCGTCGCGCCATCTCGCGCACGGCGACCTCGTCGCCCTGCGACCCGGCATGAGCGAGGCCGCGGCAGGCGCCCGCTTCGGCTCCGCCCTCGCCAACTACAGCCGCGTCAATCCACCCAGACCCGAGGAACTCACCGCGGTGATCGCCCATCTGGCAGCTCACGGCGTTACGCCCGTGTCTGTTCTGCGCGACCTCTTCCCACCACCGCGCCGCAACTTCGTGGAGCGGGCGCTCGTATGGCTGGCGCGCCACGACGTCGTCGAGATCACGGCCCGCGGCTGACCACCGGTGCGGCACAGCCAACGCCAGAAACGCAAGCGGCCGGGACGCGGAATCTAGGGATCCGCGGCCCGGCCAAAGCGACACAGCCATGGAGAGCTTGGCTGACCTGCAAGACCTAGCGCAAAGCTTGGGGGGCGGGAAGCTTCAGGCGGATCACGAGTGGTTCAACTCGGCGCCCGACGCCCCAGCGGGCTCCTGCAACGCCTTGGCAAGATCGGCGATCACCCCGGCCCAGTCCCCCGGCGCGCGCTGTCTGATGAAGCGCATCGACGGATACCAGGGCGTGCGGTCATCCTTCCAGTTTGCGTACCAGTCCACGGCAGGCCGGGACATCAGCACGAGGCAAGGCGCTCCGAGCGAGCCGGCGAGGTGGGCCACGGACGTATCGACGCTGACCACCCGCTCGAGGCCCGCGATCAGCGCGGCCGTGTCGGCGAAACCCTTGGCCCCCGTCACCTCAGGCTCAAGCGGTGCGAAGGTCCGGAGCCCCCGGATGGCCCGCGCGATCACGGGATTTGGGACCCGGTGGGGATTTGGATTGCGATCGCCCCCCTGCAGCATCAGCCCGACGCCCTCGCGCCGCGCGGCCGGCGGCGCGGTCAGCGTCGGCGCCGGCGCATCGTCCGGGCCCGCCCCCAGCCACCGGGGCACCGATCCCATGGAGGCCCAGACGTCCGCCGTCTCGCCATTGAGGTTCGGCGGATTGAAGACCTCGGCGGGCAGCTGGCTCAGAAGCCCGACCAGGGGGCGCGCCACCGCGAGGCGCACCTCGGCCGCCTGTTGCGCCACCAACGGGATGAAGCGGGAGAACAGGATCTGGTCTCCGAGGCCCTGTTCAGCGACCACCAGGATCCGCTTGCCGCGCAGGGACTCGCCGCGCCATTCCGTGAGCGGCGCGGTCGGTCGGTACAGCAACTCGTGCCGCGCTTCGTAGAGGGCCCAGCCCTCTGCGTACTTGCCGAGCTGCAGCAGGGTCATGCCCAGGGTGTGCCGCGTCTGAGCGTGGGTGGGATCGATGGCCAGCGACTCGCGCAGCACCGCTTCGGCCTCGTCCAGGCGCCCGGTGATCCGCAGGATCACGCCCAGGTTGCCCAGCACCCAAACCGGATTCCAGGCGATGACTTGCCGGTAGCAGGCTTCCGCTTCCTCGAGCCGGCCCGCCTTCTGGTGGGCCACGCCCTCGTTGAAGATCGACTCCATGCGGGCAGTCCTAAGGTCACGCTCGCTGGGTGTCACGTGGTCAGAGGCGCAGTTCCACCTTGCGGCTCTCGGCCACCTTGCCGCCTCGCCAGACCTTGCATTCGGCCACATAGACGCCGCGCACCCAGCCGCCGGGCGGACGGCGCTTGCCGACGTAGGTCATGTCCTGGGCGCGCCAGCGTTGCATGGGTTGTCCGCGGGTGCGGGCGAGGCTGACCCCGTCCGGCCCCGTCAGGTCGACCTCCACGGCGTCGCCCGGCAACAGCGAGATTGCACGGAAGTAGGCGACCATCAGCGGAGCGTCGGCGGTCACCGGGCTCAGCCCCCCCGCCTCCAGCTGCTCCATGGTGATCGCCGCGTTGGTGAAGCCGCCATTGAGCACCAGGCCAGGCCGGTAGCTCATCTTGGCGCGCGCGGCCGCGCTCCAGAGGCCGGCCTGGGCGCCGCAGGCCTGGGGCCGCGTCATGTCGGGCGCGAACGGGTCCACGATCTGGCCGGCGTGGCGCACCGTGAGGTGCAGGTGCGGGAACTCGGTGTTTCCCGAAAGGCCGACGCGCCCGAGCGGTGTGCCGGCCACAACCGTATCGCCTTGCTTCACCACGATACTGCCCTTCGCCATATGACAGTACTGGGTCTCCCACCCATTCCCATGATCCACCACGACGCCATTGCCGCATTCCTGGTTGGCGACGGAAGGCGCCCCGGGGGCCCGCACGGAAATGTCCGCCACGCCGTCCCGGAGCCGGGTCACGCGTCCCGGGGCAGCCGCCAGGACGGCGACGCCGCGGCGCTGGGCGGCCATGTCGGGCAGGCGGATGTCGACGCCCGTGTGCTTGTCGTACGTCTGCAGGCCGCACCGGTAGTCGCGCGTCCCCGGTCCGGGATCGCGGTCCACATAGTGCTGGATTTCGCAGGTGCGACCCAGCTCGCACGTGAGGGGAAACGAGAGCGAGGGCTGGCCTTGGGCCCCGGTCGCCGCGGGGACCAGGATCGCGGACGCGCCGAGGGCGGCGAGTGAGGCGAGGACGATGCGCTTCATGCCCCTCAGCCTGGCGGCCCCTGGCGGCGAAACCATGGCTCTAGCTGAAAACGCAGGCCGGTGAGGGCGGCCAGCCGGTCCGCGTCCGCGGCATAAACCTGGCGCAGGTGGTCGATGTCGTCGGCGGTGAGCTCCGATGGATAGTCCATCTCGCGGCCTACATGCACCTCGCGCGGTGCGGGCGAGCGGCCCGGCGAAAGGCCCAGGAACCCCCGTACCTTCGCCAGCGCCACGGCAGGATCGGCGCGCAGGTGGTCCGATGTCAGCACCAGCACCTGCGGCCGCGGAAACAGAGCGTACAGCCGCTCCAGCTGCTCGCCGTAGAAGCCGCGCTCCACATAGGAGTACTCGCGGTGATGCCCCCATGGTTCAGAATCGAACAGCCGCTGGCGACCTTCGCGGATGCACCGGGCGAAGGGGTGGGTCTCCACGCCCCGGGCATATTCCATCCTCCAGTGCGACCACGCCCGCTGGATGGGGTCGCGCAGGACGACGATCAGCTTCATGGCGGGGTTGTAGGCGGCGATCCGCTCCAGGCAGTTCGGCCAGTAGACATAGATCGGCGTCGCCTCGCCGCACGGCCGGCCGGCCGGCTCCGGAAAACGGGCGTGGTAGTCGGCATAGTCCGGCCGGCCCCAGTCGCGCCGGTCGTCGTCGAAGAAGTGCAGTTCCTTGAACTGGGCCAGGGCGATGTCGGGATAGTCCCCAAGGTAGTCGAACAGCGCCGTCGTTCCGCCCTTCTGGACGCCGGCGATCACGAAGTTGACGAGGGGCGCGTGGGCCATGGCCTCCCATCTCCCGCCGCGGCGTTCCACGCAAGCGGCTTCGAAATCGTCGACTTACCCGTTAAGACGACCTTCGAGGCGCGGGCGCCGCGCGAAAAGGCAGGGCATGAAGACGGTAATCCTGGCGGGTGGGCTCGGCACGCGCATCTCGGAAGAGAGTCACCTGAAGCCCAAGCCGATGATCGAGATCGGCGGCCGCCCGATCCTCTGGCACATCATGAAGCTCTACTCGCACTATGGCTTCAACGAGTTCGTCGTGTGCCTGGGCTACAAGGGCTATGTGGTGAAGGAGTACTTCGCCAACTACGTGCTTCACAACGCCGACCTGACCGTGGACCTGGCCAAGGGCGCGATCGAGTACCACGCGACGAATCACGAACCGTGGCGCGTGACGCTGGTGGAGACCGGCGAGGCGACCATGACCGGCGGCCGGCTGAAGCGGGTGGCGCCGTACCTCACGCCGGGCGAGCCCTTCTTCCTCACCTATGGCGATGGCGTGTCGGACGTGGATCTGCGCGCGCTCGCCGATTTCCACCGCCAGCATGGCAAGGACGCGACGATCACCGCCGTGGCGCCACCGGGACGCTACGGGGCGCTGGAGATCGAGGCGGGGCAGGTTCAGCGTTTCGTGGAGAAACCGCCCGGTGACAACGGCCTGATCAACGGCGGCTTCTTCGTGCTGGATCCCAAGGTGGTCGACCGCATCGATGGCGACGCGACGGTCTGGGAACAGCAGCCCCTGGAAGGCCTGGCGGCGGACGGCCAGCTGATGGCCTACCGGCATGACGGCTTCTGGGCGGCCATGGACACCCTCCGCGACAAGAACCACCTCGAGGCGCTGTGGGCGTCCGGCGAGGCGCCGTGGCGGCGGTGACCCCATCGTTCTGGTCCGGCAAGCGCGTTCTGCTGACCGGCCATACTGGCTTCAAGGGCTCCTGGGCGGCGATCTGGCTCAGCCGGTTGGGCGCGGAGGTGACGGGCCTCGCCCTGCCGCCGGATCAGACTCCCGCCCTGTTCGCCCTGGCCGGTGTAGAGCGGCGTATCACCTCGCGGTTCGTCGACCTGCGCAACCCGGGGGCGGTGTCCGCCGCCCTCGGCGGTCACCCGTTCGACATCGTGCTGCACATGGCAGCCCAGCCTATCGTGCGGGCTTCGGTCGAGGACCCTATCGGGACGTTCCAGACCAACGTCATGGGCACGGCCCACCTGCTGCAGGCGCTGCGTCGGCAGGAAACGTTGCAGGCCGTCCTGGCGATTACCTCGGACAAGGTCTACGCCAACAACGACGCGGGCCGCGCCTTTGTCGAGAGCGACAACCTGGGCGGCAAGGATCCCTATTCCGCGTCCAAGGCCGCCACCGAGATCGTCGTCCAGAGCTTCGCCAAGAGCTATTTCCAGTCCGTCCCGGTGGGCACGGCGCGGGGCGGCAATGTGATCGGCGGCGGTGACTTCTCCCGCGATCGGCTGGTGGCCGACATCGTCCGCGCGGCGCGCGGCGGTGAGCCCGTCATCCTGCGCCACCCCGAGGCCACGCGGCCTTGGCAGCACGTGCTGGACTGCCTGGCCGGCTATTTCCGCCTGGCCGAGGCGCTGGCCACCGATCCCGATACGCCCCGCGCGGTGAACTTCGGTCCCCGCCCCGGCGGCCCGGAGGTCAGCGTGGGCGAACTCGCCACCCTGGGGGTGCAGGCGCTGGGCGGCCAGCCGTGGCGCCACGAGCCGGATCCGGGGTCGCTCGAGGCCAAGACGCTCGCCATCGATGCGACGCTGGCGCGGACGGCCCTGGGCTTCGAAAGCCGGATCGATGCGCCCGAGGCGGTCGCCCTGACCATGGACTGGTATCGCCGCCAGGCCGGGGGCGAAGATGCGCTCGCCTTGTGCCTGGAGCAGATCGAGGGCTACGAAGGCCGGCCATGAATCTCTGCCGCTTCTGCCGCTCGCCGCTGACCCGCACCTTTCTGGATCTGGGCCACCAACCGCTGGCCAACAGCTACCTGACGGCCGACCAGCTCGCGGCGGGGAACGAGCCCGTGTTCCCGCTGAACACCATGGTCTGCGACGCCTGCTTCCTGGTGCAGGCCGACCACGAGGTGCCCGCCGAAGCGATCTTCGACGAGGGGTACGCCTATTTCTCGTCATTCTCCCCCGGCTGGGTGGAGCATGCCCGTCGCTACGCCGAGGCGATGGTCGAGCGCTTCGGCCTGGGGCCGGAGTCGCTGGTGATCGAGGTGGCCAGCAACGACGGCTATCTGCTGAAGCACTTCCTGGCCAAGGACGTCCCGGTCCTCGGGATCGAGCCGACCGCCAACACCGCCGAGGCCGCCCGCGCCATCGGCGTGCGCACGGACGTGGTGTTCTTCAACGCCGAGACCGGCCGCAACCTGGCCGCCCGCGGCGACCGCGCCGACCTGATGGCCGCCAACAACGTCCTGGCCCACGTGCCCGACCTGAACGCCTTCGTGGCGGGCTTCCCGGAGGTGCTGAAGCCGACGGGCGTGCTGACGTTCGAGTTTCCGCACCTCCTGAACCTGATCGAGCTGGTGCAGTTCGATACGATCTACCACGAGCACTATTCGTACCTGTCGCTGCTGGCGGTGGAGCAGGTGCTCGCCGCCCACGGCCTGCGAGTGTTCGACGTCGAGCAACTGCCAACCCATGGTGGCTCGCTGCGCCTCTTCTGCTGCCACCACGCCGCGGGGTTCGAGGAGACCGACGGCCTGCGCGCCGTGCGCGCCGCGGAGGCGGCGGCGGGCCTCAACCGCGCCGAGACCTACGATGGGTTCACCGCCCGGGTGGAGGCCGTCCGCGACAGCTTCCTGGCCTTCCTGGCAACGGCGAAGGACGAGGGCAAGGTGATCGCCGCCTACGGCGCGGCGGCCAAGGGCAACACCTTCCTGAACTACTGCGGCGTGACATCGGACCAGATTCTGGAGGCCTACGACGCCAATCCGGCCAAGCAGGGCCGCTACCTTCCCGGCAGCCACGTGCCGATCCGTGCGCCGGACGCGGTGAAGGCCTCGCGGCCCGACTATGTGCTGATCCTGCCCTGGAACCTGAAGGACGAGATCGTGCGCCAGCTCGCCTTCATCGCCGACTGGGGCGGTCGCTTCGTGGTGGCCTCACCGGTCACGCGGATCCTCGACTGATGCGTTTTACGCCCACGGAGATCGCGGGCGTCGTCCGCGTCGAGGCCCAGCCGCATAGCGACGAGCGCGGCCTCTTCGCGCGCACGCACTGTCCGGAGGCGTTCGCCGCCGCCGGTATTCCGTTCGAGCCGGTCCAGACCAGCCTCTCGCGCAATCCGCACATCCACACGCTGCGCGGGATGCACTACCAGCCGGCGCCCTATGGCGAGACCAAGCTGGTGCGGGTGACCCGCGGCCGGGCGTTCGACGTCGCGGTCGACCTGCGGCCCGCCAGCCCGACCTACCGCCGCTGGACCGCCGCGGAGCTGTCCGCCGAGAACCTCGTGGCGCTGTTCATCCCGGAGGGCGTCGCCCACGGCTTCCTGACGCTGGAGCCGGACACCGACGTGCTCTACCAGATCGCGCCAGCATACCGGCCGGGGCACGCGGCGGGCGTACGCTGGGACGATCCGGCGTTCGGAATCGCTTGGCCGGCCGCGCCCGCGTTGATGTCGCCCGCCGACGCCGCCTATCCTGACCAAGATGCTTAGGATCGACCCCACGGCCCGCATTTCGCCGATGGCCGACATCGAGGAGTCCGTGCGCGGCACGCTCATCGAGATCGGGCCGCGCGTGATGATCGACAGCTTCGTGAAGATCAAGCCGGCCGGTGGCTCGGGCGACGTCGTCATCGGCGCCGACACCGCGATCAATTCCGGCACGGTCATCTATACCGGCAACGGCGTGAGGATCGGGCAGGGCGTGGCGATCGCCGCCAACTGCACGCTCGCGCCCACCAACCACGCGATCGCCGACCGCGACCGCATGATCAAGGATCAGGGCTTCCAGCCTTCGAAGGGCGGTATCGTCATCGAGGACGACGTCTGGCTGGGGTCCGGCGTGGTCCTGCTGGACGGCGTGACCATCCGCAAGGGCGCCGTGATCGCCGCTGGCGCGGTCGTGCGCGGCGAGGTGGAAGCCTACGCCATCTACGGCGGGGTCCCGGCGCGGCGCATCGGCGAACGCGGGACATGACCGTCACGGTCCTGGGCGCCCAGGGCTTCGTGGGCCGCCGGCTGGCCGCGCGCCTGGCCGCCGCCGGCGAGGCGCCCTGGACCCCGGCGCGGGGCGACCCGACGCTGCTCACCCGCGATCTGGGAACCGTCTACTACTGCGCCGGCCTGACCGCCGACTACGACCGCCGACCGTTCGACACGGTCGAAGCCCATGCCAGCCTGCTGAACGAGATCCTGCGCGCCGGCCATTTCGAGCGGATCGTCTACTGCTCGTCCACACGCCTCTACGACGGCGCGCACCAGCCGGAGGTCGACGAGGCCACGCCGTTAGTGTTCGATCCCGCCGATCCGCGCCGGGTGTATGACCTGTCCAAGGCGCTGGGCGAGAATCTGACCCTGACGCGGACCGGCGGACGCGGCGTGGTGGCCCGGCTCGCCAACGTCTACGACTGGATGCAGGGCTCGCCCGGCTTCCTGTCCGAATGGCTCGCCCAGGCGCCGCAGAGCCGCGACCTGACGCTGGAGTCCAGTCCGCACATCCGCCGCGACTACATCCACCTCGACGATACGGTCGATGCGCTGGTCGCCATTGCCGATCGGTCCGGCATCTATAACCTGGCCAGCGGCGAGATCGTCTCCAATGCGCAGATCGCCCAGGTCTTCCAAGAGTTGGGCTGGTCGGTGCGCTTTACCAGCGAGGCTGACCCGCCGCCGCCGCCCAACGCCTCGGCGGCCCGGCTGGCCGAGCTTGGCGTCCGCGCCCGGCCGGTGAAGGATGTGGTCCGCGCCTACCTCGAAGGACTGAAGGCTTGAAGCTCGTCGACCACACTCGTGAGAGCCTGCTCGGCTACCTCACCGCGCAGTGCGCCCACGTCGTGCCGGATGGCCGCGAGGCCCAGTTCCGGAAGCTGGCCGACGCCCACCTCGACCAGGCGCTGGAGCGGATGCACGTCTGCATCAACGCCTGCGCGCCCTGGCGGCCGGACCAGTTCAACGTGCTGCAGTCATCGCAGCACTGCATCTTCCTGTACTTTCTCTCCCACACGATCTGGAAGGAGAGCGGCGACACGGCCGCGCCGACCCGCCTGTTCCTGATGAACAAGGCCTTCAACGGCATCGACCTGTTCTATGAGATCGCCATGCCGCCGGTGTTCTACATCGGCCACAGCGTCGGCATCGTCCTGGCCAAGGCGACCTATGGAAACTTCCTGGTGCTCTACCAGAACTCCACCGTCGGCCGGCACAAGGCCGACATTCCGGTCATCGGCGAGGGTGTGGTGATCTACCCCAATTCCTGCGTGATCGGCCGATCCGTCGTGGAAGACGGGGCGGTTGTCAGTCAGGGCGCCCGCGTGGTGAACCGCCACGTGCCGAAGGGGCAGGTCGCCTTCAACGGCGAAGGCGGCCAGCTCACGCTGCGCCCGGGAGCCCCCGATCTGCTCGACGAGTATTTCCGCCGCTAGCCCCGCACCGCCTTGGCGATCATGTCGTAGAAGTCCCGCGCGAACTGCTCGCGCTGGCCGAGCGGGCCGTTGCGCATGTTGTCCCGCAGCGTCTGCCGCAGCGTCTGGCGGCGGTCCCGGTCGTTGGCAAGATCCACCGCGATCTTCACGAATTCGTCCGGATCGCTCGTCGCCAGCTCCGGCGCGCCGCTGTTGATCAGGATCGACTGGCTCAGCCGCTCGTAGAACGCAGGTCCCACCAGGCTCACCACCGGAACGCCCATCCATAAGGCTTCCGTGGTGGTGGTGCCGCCCGTCAGTGGGAAGGTGTCGAGGGTGATGTCGACCTCGTTGTAGTAGGGCAGGTGCGCGCCGCGGATGACGTGGAAGACGACGCGGTCTTCCGACACCCCCTCGGCGGCGAATTCCTTGACGATGTTGTTGCGGAAGGTCGCGCCGCCGCCTTCCGGGCGGATGAAGGCGAAACGGGAGTTCGGGGTCGCGGCCACCACCCTCGCCCAGGCCCGCAGCATCTCCCGGGTATATTTGTGCGGGTTGTTCGCGGTGCCGTAGGTGATGAAGCCGTTCTTGAGCTCCGGCGCCTCGGCGATCGGCGCGCGGTTCTCGAAGAAGCGGGTGCCCAACGCGATCCAGCTCTTCGGCATCAGCAGCGGCTTTTCGAGCAGCAGTTCCGGCCGTGTGGGCAGGTTGTGCGCGTCGCAGATGAAGTAGTCGATGTTCGACAGCCCCGCCGAGTGCGGATAGCCCAGCCAGCTCGCCTGGAGCCGCGCCGGCTTGTACGCCATGACCTCCAGCTTGTTCATGTGGGTCGTGCCGCCAAGGTCGATCAGCATGTCGAGCTGATCGGCGGCGATGCGCTCGGCCGCCTGGCCGATCCCGATGTCCGGCCACCAGCGGTAGCCCGCGATCCGCTCGGTGATGTAGCGCTGGGCGTCGTCTTCCGGGCCCGTGTAGTAGGAGTAGACGAAGACCTCGAACCGCTCGTTGTCCAGATACTCGAACAGCGGCATGGCGAAGTAGCCCACCGGGTGCTGACGCAGGTCCGACGACATAAAGCCGAGCCGGATCTTGCCGCCCGGAGGCCTTGGGGGCGGGCGCTTGATGGTGCGGCGGGCCGCCATGGCCTCGACCTCGCGGCCCCAGATCCGGTGCTGTTCCATCAGCTCCAGGCGGTCGGCGTCGGTGTTCACCCGCGCGATCTGCTTGAGCAGCGCCGTGTGGCGGCCGCTCTGGGCCCAGCCGCGGCCGAGGGTCCGGAAGTCGCCGACCTGGTCCAGCGCGTCGTAGTCGCAGACGCGGATGAACACCTCCGTCAGGACCTTCGTCGCGGTCTCGTTGAATTCGAGCGGCCGCGAGAGCAGGGGAAGTGCGCGCCGGTAGGCGCGTTCGATGTTGTCGCCTTCGTCGCCGGTGCGCGTCCGCTCCAGGCTTTCGATGTAGGCGATCGCGTAGTCCATCTTCTGGGGATCGAGGTCGACCGCCTTCTCCAGATAGGCATTGCCTTCCGCGCGGTCGCGGTCGGCGACGAGCAGGCCCAGTTGGTAGTGAAGCCAGGCGGCCTGCGGATTGGCCGGCAGAAGGCTCCTCAGGAAGGCTTCGGAGCCCGCGCTGTCGCCGGACCGCCGCAGCACCATGGCCTTGGCTTCCAGCAGCCGATGCTCGCCCGGGTTGGCGGCGATGGCCTTGCCCAGGGCGTCCAGCGCCTCGGGCAGGCGGAACTCCTCGGTCAGCGTGCCCGCCAGATCGAGCCAGGCGTCGATGTAGTTGCGCCGGATCGCCGTGGCCTGGCGGAAGCGGGAGATGCCAGGCTCCACCTTGCCCTGCTTCATCAGTGACCGGCCGAGCTGCCGCAGGTATTCGGCATTGCGGGGGTCCAGCCGGACGAGCTTGGAGAAGACGGCTTCCGCGCGCTGACCCTGGTTCAGGTCCAGCAGAACGTTGCCCATGTTCTGCTGGGCCGAGAGGCGCTTGGAATCCAGCTTCACGGCCTGCTCGAGCACGCGCAGGGCCTCAGCCTCCCGCCTGAGTTTGCGCAGCAGGACGCCGCGTATGTTCAGGAGTTCGTAGTCGCGGGGGGACCGCTCCAGGCCCTGCGCCGCAATCGCCTCGCCCTCGGCGTAGCGGCGCGCGGTGTAGAGCTGGGCCGCAAGGACACGATAGACTGACGCCGGACGGGCCGGGTCTTCGGCGATGGCCGCGATCAGTTGCTGAATCGCCTCGTCCGCGCGTCCCGCATTCAACGCCGTCTGCGCCGCCGCCAACCGATCCGTCATGCCGTTACCTTGCAGGCCTCCATGCCCGCGAAGCACTTACGGCCCCGGCTTGCCCGTGGCTAGCCCGCCGCCCGATCCGTATCGCCATTTCAGCACCAGGATCGTGCCCGACAGCGCCAGGCACACCATGTTCGATCCGGCCACCGGCCAGCTGCCGATGAGCAGGCCGTAGGCGATCCAGAGCGAGAAACCGGTGACGGTCACGGCATACATCTTGAGCGACACCGACGAGGCGTCGCGTTCGCGCCGGATCTTGGCGATCTGCGGCACGAAGCTGGTCATCGAACACAGGGCGGCGCCCGTGCCGATGACGTCGGCGATGAGGGTCATGGGCCTCAGGCCCGCGAAGCGTTGGTGTCCATGGGCACGCTAACGGAAAGGCGCAGCCCGGGTTGCGCGGCGGAGGTGTCGAGGCGGCCACGAAGCTGCTGCGCCATGAGCTGGACGACGGTGAGGCCGAAACCTGTGGGCGGCGCCCCCGGCGTCATTCCGACGCCGTCATCGGAAACCGTAAGGTCGAACCCTGTGGCCGTCCGGCGCACCGCCACCTTGACCCGCCCCTGGCGGCAATTCGGAAAGGCATGGCGCAGCGCATTGCCGACCATCTCGCTGACCAGCAGCGCCACGGGGGCGCCCTGCCGGCCGGGGATCGTGACCGCATCCAGGTCCAGGTCGATATCGACGCCCTCGCGGCCGGCGGAGCCCGCCAGGTCGCCCACGATCTCGCGCACAAGGGCGGCGACCTCGACCTGTTCGGCCTCGTCGGTCCAGGTGACATGCCGGTGCGCGACGCTGACCGCGGCCACGCGCTGCTGCACCGCCTTCAGCGCCTGTCGCGCCGCTTCGTCGGCCGCGCGCCGCCCCTGAAGCAGGACGATGGATGAGATCAGCTGCAGGGTGTTCTTCACCCTGTGCTCCACCTCGCGCGCTCGCTCGGCCTGGCGTTCGAGCGCCCGCTCCGCACTGTCGGTGTTCGGATCGGCCATCCCGTCTCCCGTCGTTAGGCCAACGGCATTCGTATCATATCGGACGTTTGGGACGCGGGGGTGCGACTTTGCGCCGCCATTCGCATAACGTGGTACGGAGGAGCTGTCAGCCTGCCGGCTTGACCAAAGAGAGCCGCCACGGCAAAGCCGCCTGCCATGAACATCCTCCTTGTGGGCTCCGGCGGGCGCGAGCATGCGCTGGCGTGGAAGATCGCCGCCTCGCCGCTGGTCACGCGGCTGGTGGCCGCGCCGGGCAATCCGGGCATGTCCGCACAGTGCGAGCTGCGCGATGTGGCGGCCACCGATGTCGAAGGGCTTGTGGCGCTAGCCCGCGAGATCGCGGCCGATCTGGTGGTGATCGGACCGGAGTCGGCGGTGGTGGCGGGTCTGGCCGACGCTCTTGCGGCGGCCGCCATACCCTGCTTCGGGCCCAGCGCGCAGGCCGGACAACTGGAGTCCTCCAAGGCCTTCACCAAGGCGTTCTGCGAACGCTACGGGCTGCCCACCTCGGCCTATGCGGTCTGCGAGAACGCGCCGGCCGCGAAGGCGGCGCTGGACCGGTTCGAGCCGCCCTATGTGATCAAGGCCGACGGCCTTGCGGCCGGCAAGGGCGTGGTGATCGCGGCCGAGCGGGCGGAGGCCGAGGCGGCCATCGACGACGCTTTCGGCGGCCGTTTCGGCGAAGCCGGCGCGCGCGTCGTGATCGAGGAGTTCCTGGACGGCGAGATCGGTTCGCTGTTCGCCCTGTGCGACGGCAAGGACTCGATGATCTTCGGCTGGGCCCAGGACCACAAGCGCGCCTTCGATGGCGAGCAGGGCCCGAACACCGGCGGCATGGGGACCTATTCGCCCGCCCCGGTTTTCACGCCGGAACTGGTGAAGCAGGTGCGCCAGCGGCTGGTGGAGCCGGCCTTCGCCGGGATCGCGGCCGACGGCGCCCCCTATCGCGGCGTGCTGTTCGTCGAGCTGATGGCCACGCGGCACGGGCCAAAGCTGGTGGAGTTCAACGTCCGCTTCGGCGATCCCGAGTGCCAGGTCCTGATGCTGCGGCTCGAGAGCGATCTGGTCCCCTATCTCGTCGCCTGCGCCGCGGGGACCCTGGCCAGCATGCCGCCCCCGGTCTGGCGCGACGAGTCAGCGGTCTGCGTGGTGCTTGCGGCGAAGGGCTACCCCGACGCTCCCGCCAAGGGCGGAGAGATCCGGCGCGCCGACGCCGACTTCGGCGCCGACATCGTCGTGCTCCACGCGGGCACGACACGCGACGCGGCCGGAACACTGCGCGCGGCGGGCGGGCGGGTGCTCAACGTCTGCGCCCGAGGGCCGGACCTGCGCACCGCACGCGACAAGGCCTACGCCGCCGTCGACGCCATCGACTTCCCGGATGGCTTCTGCCGGCGCGACATCGGCTGGCGCGCCCTGTAGGTCACCAGACCTGGATCCTGCGGTCGGGCGGCAGGTAAGCCTTCTGCTCCGGTTTCACGTCGAACGCCGCATACCAGGCGTCGAGGTTTCGCACCTGCGCGGCCCGCCATTCGTTCGGCGCGTGGGGATCAGTCAGGATCTGCTGCCGCAGGGCGTCCTCCCGCTGCACCGAACGCAGGACCTGGGCGAAGGACAGGAAGAACCGCTGGTCTCCGGTCAGCCCGGCCAGCACCGGCGCCGGCTTGCCGCGCAGCGAGGCGCGGTAAGCATCGTAAGCCAGCGCCAGGCCCGCGAGATCGCCGATGTTCTCGCCCACGGTCAGCAGGCCGTTGATGTGCAGGCCGGGTAGCGGCTCGTACTGGCTGTACTGCGCAACCAGGCCCGCGCCGACGGTCCGGAATTTCGCCAGGTCCTCGGCCGACCACCAGTTGTTGAGCGCCCCCGTCTCGTCGAACTTGGCGCCCTGGTCGTCGAACTGGTGGCTGATCTCGTGCCCGATCACCCGCCCGATGGCGCCGTAATTCACGGCCGGGTCGGCGTTCGGGTCGAAGTTCGGGGGCTGCAGGTAGCCGGCCGGGAACATCACCTTCACCAGCGCGGCGTTCGACACGGCGTTCACGGACTGCGGGTTCATCGACCACTCGCTGCGGTCGACCAGCCGGCCCAGTTTCCCAAGCATCCGCGCGCGCTCGAAGGACTGGGCGCGTAGGAGGTTGCCGAAGCCGTCGCCGGCCGTGACCTGCAGACCGGAATAGTCGCGCAACGGCTGCTGGCCGCCGATCTCGATGCGCAATCGCTGCAGCTTGGCCAGGGCGCGCCCCTTAGTGGGCGCCGTCATCCAGTCGAGCCGTTCGATCCGCACCGCCATGGCGCGCTTCAGGTTCCGGGTCATCTCCGCGATCTGGGCCCGCGAGGACGCCGGGAAGTGCCGCTGGAGGTAGATCTCGCCGACGGCGTGGCCCAGGGCGCGGTCGGTCTGGATCACCGCCGTCTTCCATAGGGCCGGCATCTCGGGCGTGCCCGTCAGCGCCCGCGTGTAGGCGAAGTCCTCTTCGCGGAAGGCGCGCGGCCCCACGGGTGCGAAGTTGCGGATGGCGCGGACCGACAGGTAATCGCGCCAGTCGTCCAACGGGACCTCGTTGGCCGCGGCGGCCGCGGCGGCGATCGCTTCCGGCTGGTTGACGATCAGGATCGGCTGGGCTTCCAGGCCCGCGGCCTTCAGATAGGCGTCCCAATCGAGGCCGGGCGCCTGGGCGGCGAAGTCCGCCCGCGTGAAGGCGTTGTAGCGCTTCTCGGCCTCCCGGTTGGCCACGCGCGTCCGGTGTCCCCGGGCAATCCGCTCCTCGAGGGCGTAGACGCGGGCTGCGCGGCCCTCGGCGTCGTCGAAGCCGGCCAGGGCGAACAGCCGGGCCAGGTGCGCCTGGTACGCCTGCCGGACCTTCAGGTTCGCGGGCCTGTCGACGAAATAGTAGTCGCGGTCGGGCAGGCCGATACCGCCCTGGGTCAGGCCGGCGATGTAGCGGTCCGGGCGCATGATATCGATGCCCACTCCCGAGGTGACCGGGCTCTGGGGCAGGGGCGAGGCGCCGTTGGGATTGGGCAGCGCCGCCCAGGACAGGAGCGCCAGCTCGCGGGCGAGGTCGGCCGGCGCGGCGATCGCCGCGAGCCGGGCGAGTTCGGGTTTCAGCGGGCCGGTCCCGAGCCGCTCCAGGCGCGCCGCGTCGATCCAGGCGCCGTAGTAGTCGGCGATCTTGCGGCCATTCGCCGTGCCGAGCGCGCCGGCGCTCTCCATGATCGCCCGCGAGCGCGCCTGGGTGGTGTCGTTGATCTGCGCGTTGGCGCCCCAGATGGCGCGGTCCTGGGGGATCATCGCCGACCTGATCCAGGCGCCGTTCGCGTGGCGGTAGAAGTCGTCGCCGGGCGCCACGGCCGGGTCCATGGCGGCGAGGTCGAGGCCGAAGTCACCGTAGGCCGTCTGGCCCTTCGGCGGCGCGGCCAGGCTGGCGGGCCCCAACAGCGGCGCAGCCATGAGACCGGCGCCGAACGCCCGCCGAGTGAACGCCATGGATACCAGCCCCCGCTTCTCGGAGGCGAGTGTGCGGCGTCGCGATGGCGGCCGCAACGCCGCTGGTCAGGCCTCGGCCACAGCGCGCAGCCGCGGGAGGGCGACGGCGTGCCAGGCGTGGCCCAATCCGCCGCGGACGTCCTCGGTCTCGTAGTCGTCGAACTGGTCCCAGCCGGTGTGGACCAGCCGCACATGGGCGCCGCCGGGAATGTTCCGCAGCCGGATGTCCACGAAGGTGTCCGGCGTGTCCGGAAACCCCCACGAGAAGCTGAGCCGCCGCGGGGCGTCCAGGATCTCGATCCGGCACGCGATGGCGCCTTCCACATCGCCGAGCGCGCGGCGCTCGCGGCTGGGCTGGAGATAGAAGATGTGGCCCACTTCGGGCCGGAAGCGGAGGCACCCCATCCAGAGGGCGACCTGGGCCGGGTCCGTGAGCGCCTGCCAAACCCGCTCGCGCGGCGCGGCGATCTCGATGATCGACTGGACGTCTTCCACCATGCTTCGGCTCTGAGGGCCGCATGCGGGCGCGTCAAGCATCGATGCTCGCGCCTTGCTCCCGTAGGGGACGCCTCGCTAAAAGGGTTCAAACAACTGTAAGAGCCCAAGGGGAACGCCCATGTCCGTGACCGCCGACGTCGCCGCCGAGCAGGCCCGGGAACAGGCCAACACGGGTACGAAGGAGGTGGCCGAGAGCCACCGCTTCGACGAAGCCGCCCTCGAAGCCTGGATGAAGGCGAACGTGGAGGGCTACGCAGGTCCCCTGGAGGTCCGCCAGTTCAAGGGCGGCCAGTCGAACCCGACCTACCAGCTGATCACGCCGGGGAAGAAATACGTCCTGCGCCGCAAGCCGCCGGGCAAGCTGCTGCCCTCCGCACACGCCGTCGATCGGGAGTTCCGGGTGATCTCGGCGCTCTATCCCACGGGCTTCCCGGTGGCGCGGCCCTATGGCCTCTGCACCGACGACGGCGTGATCGGCACCTGGTTCTACGTCATGGACATGGTCGAGGGCCGAATCCTGTGGGACCAGAGCCTGCCGGCCTATGAGCCTGCCGAGCGCAACGCCATCTTCAAGGCCAAGATCAAGACCCTCGCCGACCTGCACAACACCGACTACGTGAAAGTGGGGCTTGAGGACTACGGCAAGCCGGGCAACTACATGTCGCGCCAGGTCGACCGCTGGACCAAGCAGTACAAGGCCTCCGAGACGGTCCACATCCCCGAGGTGGAACGGCTCATCGAGTGGCTGCCCAAGACCGTGCCCGCTCAGGAGCGGACCTCGATCGTCCACGGCGACTACCGCCTCGACAACATGATCTTCCACGCCACCGAGCCGCGCGTGGTGGCCGTGCTGGACTGGGAGCTCGGCACCCTGGGCGAGCCGCTGGCCGACTTCACCTATGTCCTGATGAACTGGATCAACGGGACGATCTCGACGATCCCGGATCTGAAGGCGCACGGCCTGCCGACCCTGGACGAGGCGGTGGAGTACTACTGCAGCCTGACCGGCCGCTCCGGCCTCCACGACCTGAACTGGTTCTTCGCCTACAACGCCTTCCGGCTGGTGGGCATCCTGCAGGGGATCCTGGGCCGGGTGCGCGACGGCACGGCCAACCACCCGGACGCCGCCAACATGGCGCCCCGCGTTCAGAGCCTGGCCCAGATGAGCTGGGCCTACGCCCAGAAGGCCGGAGCCAAGTAGGGGACGGAAGAAGGGCCTGGGCGGCGGCGAGCTCTGCATGCTCGA
Organism: Phenylobacterium sp. RIFCSPHIGHO2_01_FULL_69_31; assembly: GCF_001824475.1. Taxonomy (GTDB): domain Bacteria; phylum Pseudomonadota; class Alphaproteobacteria; order Caulobacterales; family Caulobacteraceae; genus Phenylobacterium. The sequence goes on from NZ_MHXN01000016.1 coordinate 57,372, forward strand.
GGATATAGGCGACCGTTACGACACATCCGGTCGCATCCGCGCGCGGCGCGTCAGCGTGGCCGGCCGAGCAGGGCGTTCAGCGCCGGCTCATCCTGGAAGACGGCGCGGACAGGCCAAGGCGTGATCCGGCCCCGCCAGGCGGCGGGCAGGCGGGCCCAGTCCTTCTCGGTGGTGACCAGGCCGGCGCCGAACTGGGCGGCGCGGTCCGCGAGCCGGCGCAGGGTGGCCTCGTCGTAGGCGTGGTGGTCGGGGAACGGCCAGAAGTCCCTCAGGTCGCAGCCGGTGGCCTGCAGCGCGCGCTCCACCTTCCAGGGCTTGCCGACGCCGGCGAAGCCGACCTGCGGGCCGGCGGGCGGCGGCGCCGCGGGCGCGAGGCGGGCCACCAGGATCGGGACGGCGGCGAGGGCCGCGAGAAGGTCCGGCTCCGGGGCGTCCAGATCGCCGGGCAGCAGAACCACGGCGGCGTCCGCGCGGGCCAGGCCGACCTTGAGGGGCTCGCGCATCGGGCCGGCCGGGAACACCCGGCCGTCGCCGAAGGGCCACTCGCCGTTCCGCGTCTCGCCGTCGATCACGACGAGCGACAGGGTCTTCCGCACCGATGGGTTCTGGTGGCCGTCGTCCATGACAATGACCTTTGCGCCGGCGCGAGCGGCGGCCAGGGCGCCGGCGGCGCGGTCGCGGGCGACCCACACGGGCAGATCCTGGGCCAGCATCAGGGGCTCGTCCCCGACGTCGGCGGCAGTGTGGCGGGCGGGGTCGACCAGGACCGGGCCGGCCAGTGCGCCGCCGTAGCCGCGGGACAGCACCGCGCCGCCGAGGCCTCGGGCGATCTCGCGGACGATCGGGGTCTTGCCGGTGCCGCCCACGGTGAGGTTGCCGACGCAGATGACCGGGACGCCGGGATCGACCGGGCGGCCGCGGGCGATCCGCCGGGCCGTCGCGGCCGTCCAGACCAGCGACAGCGGCCACAGCAGCAGACGCGCTACGGCGCCGGCCTTGCCGTCGCGGCTATACCACCAGCGGGGCGTGGCGAGCTTCATTTGGGCAGCAACGGTTCGAGCTGGGCCAGGGCCTGGTCCAGCGCCGCGCCCTGGCGGCGGGCGTAGGCGAGGGCGGCCTCGCCCATCCGCCGGGCGATGGTGGGATAGGCCAGCAGCCCACGGACGTGGCGCTCCAGGGCGGCCATGTCCCCAGCCTCGATCGCGGCCGCGTGCGCGAACAGGTCGGCATAGGCGTCGGCGGCGTTGAAGGCGTGCGGCCCGGTCAAGATCGGCCGACCGATCCGGGCGGGCTCCAGCGGGTTGTGGCCGCCGACGCCGGGGACGAAGGCGCCGCCCATGATCACCACCTCGGCCAGGCGGAAGAACAGGCCGAGCTCGCCCAGGGTGTCGGCGAGGTAGACCGGGCCGTCCGGCGCCTCGCCGGCGCTGCGGCGCGTGGCGGCCAGCTCGCGGGCCAGGTCCGCGCCGCGGTCGGGATGGCGAGGGGCGATCACCAGCAAGGCCTCGGGCGCGGCGCGGCGCACCGCCTCGGCGATCGGCGCTTCCTCGCCGGGATGGGTGCTGGCGGCGAGCACGACCTTGCGGCCGGCGATGGCCGCGCGCATCCGGCCCAGTTCGGCGTCGTCGGCGGGCAGGGGCTCGCCCACCAGCTTGAGGTTCAGCCCTGGCCCGGGCACGCCGCCCAGACGCCGGATGCGCGCCTCTGTGGCCGTGTCCTGGGGCAGGATCAGGTCGAAGGCCCCGATCAGCGCCCGCGCCGATGCGGGCCATCGAGCCCACCGCGTGGCGCTGGCCTCGGTCATCCGGGCCGACAGCAGGGCCAGGCGGGTCCCGCGCGCCTTGGCCGCCAGGATCAGGTTGGGCCAGATCTCGCTCTCGACGAAGACGGCCAGCGCCGGCTGCCAGTGATCCAGGAACCGTCGCGCCGCGCCCGGCGTGTCGACGGGCGCGAACTGGTGGATCACGCCCTTCGGCAGGCGGGCCGTCAGCAGCCGGGCGGCGGTCACCGTGCCGGAGGTCACCAGCAGGGTCAGGCCCGGCCGGCGCGCCCTGAGCGCGGCCACCAGGGGCAGGAGCGAGGTGGTCTCGCCGACGCTGACGCCGTGCAGCCAGACGAGCGGGCCGGCCGGCCGGGGGACGCCGGGGCGGCCCAGGCGCTCGCCCAGGCGGTCCGGGTCCTCCTTGCCGCGGCGGGCGCGGCCGCGCAGCAGGGCCGGCGCGAAGGGCTCCAGCAGGCCGGTCGCCGCGCCGTAGAGGGCCAGCGGGAGGGTGCGCTTCACACCACCTCGGCGGGCGCGAGGCGGCAGGCGTGGGCCGCGTCGGTCTCGACCTGCAGGGTGGCGTGGCCGATCTTGAACCGCGCCTCCAGGCCCTCGCAGGCCAGGTGGAGGAAGCGGTCGCCGTCGCTGTTGGCGGGGCGCAGGATGTGGGCGGTCATGGCCGTCTCGGTGGTGGACAGCGCCCAGACGTGCAGGTCGTGGACGCCTTCGACGCCCGGCAGGCCGGCGAGGTAGCGGCGGACGGCCTCGACGTCGATGCCGCGCGGGGCGGCGTCGAGGGCGAGGTCGGCGGAGTCGCGCAGCAGGCTCCACGTGCCCAGCACGATGACCCCCGCGATGATCAGGCTGAGGGCCGGGTCGATCCAGAGGACGCCGGTGCGGGCCATGAGGAAGGCGCCGGCCACCACGGCCAGCGAGACGCCCGCGTCGGCCGCCATGTGCAGGAAGGCGCCGCGGACGTTCAGGTCGTCGTGGCTGCCGCGCATGAACAGCATCGCCGTCGCGCCGTTGATCAGGACGCCCAGGCCGGCCGTCAGCATGACGATGTCGGAGTCGATGGGGGCCGGGGTTCCCAGGCGGCGCACGGCCTCGGAGACGATGGCGCCCACCGCGATCAGCAGCAGGATGGCGTTGGCCAGGGAGGCCAGGATGGTGCCCTTGCGCAGGCCGTAGGTACGCCGGCCGCCCGGCGCGCGCCGGGCGAGGATCGTGGCGCCCCAGGCCAGCAGGAGGGACAGCACGTCGGAGAGGTTGTGGCCGGCGTCGGCCAGCAGGGCCAGGGATCCGGTCCAGAGGCCGGCCGCGACCTCCGCCGCCACGAAGGCGGTGTTGAGGATCACCCCGATGGCGAAGGCGCGGCCCATGTTGGCCGGGGCGTGATGGTGGTGGCCGCCGTGGCTGTGGCCGTGGTCATGACCGTGGTGGTCATGATCGTGCGCGTGGTCGTGATGCTCGTGCGCGGGGTCGGCCATCGGGCCTATGTCTCACCGACCGGGCAGGGGATCAATGTGCGGGCGTCCCACCAGCGCTTCCGCACGGCGGGTCGCCGCCGAGAGGCGCGCCGACCAGTCGGCGATCAGCCCGGCGATTACCGCCTCGTCCGCATCGGCGGGGACGTGGAGCGGCCCCTCCCACACCACGGCGCCGCGGCCGAAGGGGGCGGCGAACATCACCTTGTCCCAGGTGCCGGCGAGCTGCCAGGCGGGGTTGGCGGCGATGCCCATGAGGAACACCGGCTGGCCCGAGCGCCGGGCGATCTGCAGGGAGCCGGCGGCGATCACCTCGTTGGGGCCACGCGGTCCGTCGGGTGTCACGACCAGGGCGCCGCCCTCCTTCACCCAGGCGGTGGCTTCGCGGATGGCCGCCACCGCCTGGCGGGCCTTGGCGGCATCGCCCTTCTTGGCCGAGGAGACGCGGATGGCGGGGAAGCCGGACATGTCGAGGGCGCGGGCGATGAATTCGCCGTCCGCGGAGGGGGAGACCAGGCAGCGGGTGCGCTTGCGCCACCACTGCGGTGCGGTGGCCAGGCACAGGGGGATGCGGCCGTGCCAGAAGAGGGCGATGGCGCCGGTCGCATCGTCGGCCAGCACCGGCTCGACGCAGGCCAGGTTCTCGTGCCGCCAGCGGACGGTGCGCAGCAAGAGGCGCAGGTAGGTCCCCAGCACCCAGCCGAGGAACCCCTGGACGCCGTCGCTCCGGAGAAACGCCTTCAAGCCGCCGGCTCCGCCTCCAGGTCCTGGCTGCGGGCCAGGCGCGCGTAGAGGCCGCGCTGCTGCATGAGGGTGTCGTGGTCGCCGGTCTCGACGATGCGGCCGCGGTCGACGACGTAGATCCGGTCGGCGCCGCGGACGGTGGAGAGGCGGTGGGCGATGAGGATGGTGGTGCGCCCGGACATCAGCCGCTTCAGCGCCGCCTGGACCTGGGCCTCGCTCTCGGTGTCGAGGGCGCTGGTGGCCTCGTCGAGGAGGAGGATCGGCGCGTCCTTGAGGAAGGCGCGGGCGATGGCGATCCGCTGCCGCTGGCCGCCGGAGAGCCGGGCGCCGGCCTCGCCCACCAGGTTGTCGTAGCCCTCGGGCAGGGCGGCGATGAAGTCGTGCGCCGCCGCGGCGCGGGCGGCGGCCGCCACCTCCGCCAGGCTCGCCTCGGGGCGGGCATAGGCGATGTTGGCGCGGATGGTGTCGTCGAAGAGGAACGGCTCCTGGGTGACGAGGGCGATCTGGTCACGGAGCGAGCCGAGGGTCACTTCGCGCACGTCGGTCCCGTCCAGCAGGACCCGGCCGGCGCTGACGTCGTAGAAGCGCGGGATCAGGTTGAGGATGGTGCTCTTGCCGCCGCCCGAGGGGCCGACCAGGGCCACGGTCTCGCCGCGGCGGGCCTCCAGGCTGACGCCGTCCAGGGCGGGCGGGCCGTCTCCGCCGTAGGAGAAGCCGACGTCCTCGAAGCGGATGTCGCCGTCGGCGCGGCCGAGGGTCTTGGCGCCGGGCCGCTCGCGCACCTCCGGCTCCACGTCGAGGGCGGCGAACAGGCGGCGGGCCGCGGACATGCCCTCGGCGAACACGGTCTGCAGGTTGGCGAGCTGGCGCAGGGCCTGGGAGGCCATGGTCAGGGCCGCGATGAAGGAGAAGAAGGCGCCGGCGTTCATCTCGTTCTGGGTCGAACGCCAGCCGGCGTAGGCGAACACCACCGCCACGATCAGCGTCATCAGCAGTTCGGTGGCCGGCGCGGCGCGGGCCCGGGCGTTGGCGCCCTTGGTGAGGTGCTTCTGGCGGCGCTTCACCACCTCGGCGACGCGGGCCTCCTCATAGGCCTCGCGGTTCTCGATCTTGACGACGCGGACGCCGTCCAGCCCCTCCATTATCGCCGAGGAGAGGGCGGAGGTCTCCTCCATGGCGCCCTTGGCGGCCTTGGTCGTGCGCTTGGAGAACCGCCGCATGATCACGCCGGCGATGGGCACGGCGCCCAACAGCACCAGCGACAGCATCCAGTCGTTGGCCACCATCACCAGCAGCGCGCCGACAAAGATCAGCAGGTTCTGGGTGTAGTTCACCACCCCGGCGGTGGCGGCCTCGCGGATCAGGCCGGCGTCGTAGAGCACCGAGGAGACGAAGGCGCCGGAGTGCTGGGCCCGCAGGTGGGCGAGGTCGGCGCGCACCAGCTTGCCGAACAGCTGCACCTGGACGTCGCCGACCACGGCGTTGCCGATGCGGTTGACGAGGGTGGCCTGGATCACCTGGGCGAGGCTGCGGGCCAGGGCCAGGGCGGCGATGGTGAGGGGCAGGACCAAGAGGGCGCCGGGCTTGCGGAACACCAGGAGGTCGTTGGTGGCCGGCTCGATGACGCGGACCAGCTCGGCGCTGCACCAGGCCACCACCACGGCGGCCAGCATCGCCACCGTCCAGCCCTTCCAGCGCGGCGCCATGTAGATGCGCGCCACCCGGGCGACCAGCGCGCGGGCGGACAGCTCCGGCTGGGCTGGCTCGCTCATAGGGCTGGGGTCCGACGTTGCGGCGCGCAAGTCAAGCGCGGGAGGGAACCCGCAGAAAACGCAGAACACGCAGAAGGCGCCGGGGAAGGCTGCCTGCCCCCGGGTCGTTCTGCGTCGTCTGCGTCTTAAGATGATGTCAGGAAGGCGCGGGGGCGCCGATCAGGCAGAACTTCGCCAAGTGTGGAGGGGCGAGGCCGATGGCGGCAGCGTGAGTGGCGGTCGCGGGAGCGCGGCGGCGCCCAGGAGCGCGGATCGGCGGGCGGCCGGCAGCGCCGGGGCCGGGTTGTTCCCCCTCCACCGTCCTTCGGCCGGTCCCCCTCCCCCTGCGGGCGAGGAGATGGGGGCGACGGGGGGCTCGATGTCGAGGTCGTGGCGGATGCCGGCGATGCAGGTCTCGACCGCCGCGTGGACGGCTTCCAGGTCCGGGTGCTCGGCCTGCAGCAGGCCGTCGAGCTCGTCCAGTGTGTCGTCGGCGTCGCTGGACTCGTACTCGTCCCAGCCGATCCGTTCGGAGGGCGGGCGCGGCGGGGCGGGCGCTCGGGTCGGGGAGGGCGGCGCGGTGGCGACGGGGGCGCGGTCACGCTCCAGTCGGCGCGCCTCCTGCGCCAGCCGGAACTCCAGCGCCAGGGTCTGGCGCACGGCGCGCGACGCGCGATGGAAGGCAAGGCCGAGCTGCGCCTGGGTCTGAGGATCGCGGGCCTGCAACATGGCCTCGCTCAGCCGGCGCACCATGGTCATCCCGACCTCGGCCAGCTCCGCCAGCACGCGGCCGTGCCGCTCGCCCATGTCGATCCCGTCGGACATGAACAAAAAGAGAACATAGACAGCGCGACGAGTCAAATCTGTTCTGGGGAAGCCCGGCCGCGCAGAGGCGAAGGCGGACCTCGACGTCAGGCGGCCAGCGGCAGAGCGCCGGCGCGTTCGCATTGCGCCAGGATGTCGGCCATGGCCGAGCTGGGCCGCAGCGCGTCCTTCGGCACGACGACGCCGGCCAAGATCCGGCCGAGTTGGCGGCGACCTCGGCTCGCCCGGCTCTTCACCGTACCCACGGGACAATCACACATCACGCTGGCTTCCTCGTAGGAGCAGCCCGCCGCCCCGACCAGGATGACGGCCTCACGCTGCTCGTCGGGCAGCAGCAGCATCGCGCGCCGCAACTCGTCCAACTCGAGGGTCGCACTGGGATTGGAGATCGCGACCAGTGACTCCTCGGCCATCCGCTGGTCGAGGGCGACATTGCGCCAGGCGACGCGGCGCTCCGAATAGAACTGGTTGCGCATGATGGTGAGCACCCAAGCCTTGAGGTTCGTGCCGGGCCGATAGCTGGCCTGCGCCGTCCAGGCCCTGAGCAGGCCGTCCTGGGCAAGGTCTTCCGCCGCCGTCATGTCGCGGCACAGGCCGCGGGCGAAGGCTCGCATCTGCGGAATCAGCGCCGTGAGGTCCTTGGAGAAGGTCATGGGGTCGAGGCTTTCGTGGTGATCCGCGGGGCTCTGGGGGGCAGCGCCTCGGATTCTCGCATTCCAACGCGTTCCGGGCCCGCCCTGCGGGCGTCCGGGAAGATCCCCGCGCCGTCGAGCGGCGCGGGGCTGCTGTCGTAAGCCTTACGGTCTCAGTACTGGCGGACGGGGCCGCGGCGCATGTCGCGGACGTCGTCGGACAGGGTGTCCAGCTTGGCCATGATCATCCGCTGATCGCGGGGCCGGAGCTCTCCGCCGCGACGGCGCAGGCTGCGTTCCTCGCGGCCGATCGCCGCCAGGCTGCGCAGGGCCCGGTCGCCCTCGAAGCGGGACAGGGAGCCGTCGTTCAGGCCGCGGCGGATCCGCTCGTCCAGCCAGGCCTGACGGCCCGGAATGTCGGCCGGGGCGTTCGCCCGGCCGCCGCCGCGATACGGCGCCTCGACCATGATCCACCGGCCGCGAGCGTCGTAGTAGCCCGTGACCTCGCCGCGACGCCATTGGCCGTTTTCGTAATAGCCGGGCTGCACGTCCGAGGGGCGCGGAGCGCGGCCGGCGATCCAGCGGCCGTTGACGTCGTAGCTGCCGGTCGCGGGGCCGGGGATCCAGCGTCCGCGGGTGTCGTAGCGCCCGCTGGCGGCGCCCGCGACCCAGCGGCCGTCATCCGCGTAGTAGCCGTTGGCCGACGCGGGAATCCAGCGTCCGCGGCTGTCGGTATAGCCGGCGGCCGAGCTGTCGCTGCCCGCCACGGTCCAGCGGCCCGAACTGTCGTAGTGACCGTTCGGCGCGCCATCGACCCACTGGCCCTCACGGTCGTAGTAGCCGCGCGCTTTCTGCGGGCTGACGGTGCTGGCGTGCCAAGCGCCGCCGTTGTCGTAGTAGCCGTAGGCGTGCGCGCAATCGGCGCCGGGCTTGGAGACCTGGTTGCCGATGAGGCCGCCGCCGAGGCCGCCGACGACAGCGCCCGCCGTGCGGTCGCCCTTTCCGGCGATGGCGCTGCCGAGCAGGGCGCCGATACCGGCGCCGGCGATCGTGCCGACCGCCTGCTGGGAGCGCCGCTGCTCGCAGCTTTGCTGGGCGAACGCGAAGGAAGGAATGAGGGCCGCGGCGGCGATGCCGGCGACCAATAGGTTCTTGTTCATTTTTTGGAATCCTGGAGGGGGATCAAACCCACTCCCTGAAATGTATATAGCACAATATGATCTCATTTGATCAATAAATGTTGCGATATCGGAGATATTGTTTCGACGTAAGTTCTAGGATGGTATTTCAGCTTTTGTGTCCAACGGAAATCGCAGCGCAAGAAGAACTGCAATTCTTGCTGACATAGTCTTTCCGGGTGACTCTTCTTGCGGATTGTCCGGCTCGCAGCCGCGCGCGCAAAATCGTCCAAGACGGAGATGGCGCCGGTCCCGGATTGTAGGGTCTGCGACAACAGAGACCCCTCCATGCAGACCCTGCGAAACTGCGCCCCCAGCGACCGGCCGGAGATGCTTGAGGTCATCAACTCGGCCGCGCGCAAGTACGAGGGCGTGATCCCCGACGACTGCTGGCGCTGGCCCTATATGCGCCCCGAGGAGCTCGACGGAGAGATCGCCAAGGGCGTCGAATTCTGCGGCGTCTGGGCCGGGGACCGCCTGTGCGGGGTGATGGGCTCCCAGGACCGGGGCGAGGTCGTCCTGATCCGACATGCCTACGTCCGGCCCGCCGAGCAGGGGCGCGGCGTCGGGCGCCGACTGATCGAGCGCCTCTGCGAGAGCGCCCGCAAGCCGCTGCTGGTCGGAACGTGGGCCGCGGCGGACTGGGCGATCGGGTTCTACGCGCGCCATGGCTTCGTCCGCGCCGCCGCCCCGGAAGCCGCCAGCCTCCTCGCCGCCTATTGGACCGTGCCCGCGCGCCAAGCGCAGGCGTCCGTCGTCCTGGCCCGCCCCGCAGTTACCGAAGACCTCTCCAGAGCCTGAGGAAAGCCGCCTTGCTTCGCACCCCACTCATCGCCGTCGCCGCAGCGTGCCTTGCGATGCACGTCCAGGCCCAACCCGCCGAAAGCTCTCCGGAAGCGGTTGTCCGAGCCTATGCCGACGCCGCGAACCGTCACGACGTGGATGGGTTCGTGGCCTTCTACGCGCCCGAGATCCGCAAGTACCGCTTTCCCGCCGAATTCCGGGGCGAAGGCGTACAGCGGTATCGGGACGCCTATCAGAAGTCGTTCGCTGCGAACCCGAACCTGAAGGTCGAAATCCTCCACCTCGTTGTGCTGGGCGACAAGGTCGTCTCCTACGATCGCGTTACGGGGCTTGCGGACGGGCGCACCGCTGATGAGGTTACGGTGTATGAAGTTCGGGACGGCAAGATCGTGAACATGGTCGCCGTGGAGCGATTGGTCCGGTAGCGCACGCCATGCCCAAGGAGGACGTCCATTCTGCGGTGATCCATCCGGCGCGGCTCAACGGCGTCGAGGTGGTGGACCTGGTGTCGGCGCGGGCGTTCCCGCGGCATGCCCACGATCAGTTCGGCCTGGGCGTCGTCATCTCGGGGGCGCAGCGGTCGTGGAGCGGGCGCGGCGCGGTGGAAGCGGGCGCCGGCGACGTCATCACGACCAATCCCGGCGAGATGCATGATGGCGTGCCTGCCTCGGGCGCGCCCCGCGCCTGGCGAATGATCTACCTCAACCCGTCCGTTGCCGGGCCCCAGCTGGGCGCGGACGCCGAGATCACGCAGCCGGTGATCCGCGATCATAAGCTGCGCCATGCGGTGCTTAACCTGCTCCACACGGCGAAGGCGGCGACAGAGTCCGACGCTCTGGCCGTCGAGGAAGCCCTGGTGCAGACGCTTGCGCTTCTGGCCGCGCGCTACGCCGCTGCGGGCGAGAGGCCGGCAGGGGTAGGCGGCGGCAAGCTCGCGCGCGCCATTGCCCGCCTGAGGGACGATCCGGCGGCCGCGGTGAGCCTCGAAGACCTCGCGCACCTCGAAGGCCTGAGCGCCTTCCAGTTGCTGCGGACCTTCGTGCGCGAACTGGGGATCACGCCCCATGCGTACCAGACGCAGCTCCGGATCAGGCTGGCCCGCCGGCTGCTGGCCGAGGGGCGCGCGCTGGCCGATGTGGCGTATGCGGCCGGCTTTTCAGACCAGAGCCATCTGAACCGCGTCTTCCTGCGGCAGGTGGGGCTGACGCCGGGCCGCTACCGCGCCGCCCTGTCTTGAGCGTCTTCGGCGTGTTCTGCCGGGCGGATTGGCGAGGGGCCGCCGCCGGGGGCCTAACCGTCGCCGACGACGGACCAATCCCGCGGTTCAAGGCACAAGCTCCAGCAGCGAGCGCACCTCGAGCTTCTGATGCACCGAGCGAGCTGGTTGCGGCCTCCCGCGGTTTGACCTTCAGCCTGCGCTGTCGCGGGGGCTTTCGCGGGGTGGCGGGTGGCCTTACCTAGGCGGCATGACGGACGCGCGCGCCGAGGACCGCTTCGACCTTGCGACCCCCGTGGGGCGGGCGAAGACGTACCTGGACTATCTGTGGAACGACCATGCCTATCTGCGGCTGGGATTTTCCAACGCGCACTGGATCAGCGAGGAGCTGGTGCGGGCGAACCAGCCGTGGCCGCACCAGATCGCCGAGTGGAAGGCGCGGGGGATCCGGACGATCGTCAACCTGCGCGGCGGGTTCGACGCCAGCTTCCACGCCCTGGAGAAGGACGCCTGTGAGCGGCTCGGGCTGAACTTCGTGAACTTCACGATCACGTCCCGCGAAGTCCCGTCGCGGGAGCGGGTGCTGGGGGCCAAGCGGCTGTTCGAGACGCTGGAGTATCCCGCCCTGATGCACTGCAAGTCCGGGGCGGACCGGGCCGGCATCATGAGCGTGTTCTACATGCACTTCCGGCAGGGGAAGACGATCCGCGAGGCGCTGGAGCAGCTGTCGCTCAAGTACCTGCACATCCGGCACGGCAAGACCGGGGTGCTGGACTATACCTTCGCCCGCTACCTCACCGAGGGCGAGCCGGCGGGGATGAGCTTCCTCGAATGGGTCGAGAGCCCGATGTACGACCCGGCCGGTATGAAGGCCGACTTCCGCACCAACATGTGGGGCAACCTGCTGACCGAGCGCGTGCTGCGGCGGGAGTAGCATTCCTCCCCCACAGGGGGAGGTGGCGCGGAGCGCCGGAGGGGGCTTCCACTCAGACGGCTCACTGGCAACCTGCTGCGCGAGCGCGCGGCAGCGTCACGTTCTGAGCGGAAGCCCCCTCCGTCGGCGTTCGCCGACAGCTCCCCCGACGGGGAGCAATTCTAGTGTTCGTGGTCGTCGTCGGCGCCGGGGGTGAGGAGCTTGTGCGCGTGGATGATGAAGTAGCGCATCAGGGCGTTGTCGACGGTCTGCTGGGCCTTGGCGAGCCAGGCTCTACGGGCGTCCTGATAGGTCGGGAAGGCGCCGACCAGGTCGATCTTGGTCAGATCCTTGAACTCTGGCGCCCCTTCGAGGGACTTCAGTTCGCCGCCGATGACGAGGTGGAGAAGTTGTTTGTCGGGCATGATCGGTTCTTGAGGATTTCTTTTCGCGTGAAGTCAATTACGCGCGCCGATATGCCCAACCCGCTCCAGAATCAATGGGGCCAGGGCCTGGGTGCAGCAGATCAGGCTCGCCTGTGACGGTCTGGCGCGGTTATAGCGGAAACCTTCGCCCGTGTGGTCGCCCACGAAGCAGCCGGCCTCGCGGGCGATGAGGTCGCCGGCGGCCACGTCCCAGTCGGCCTTGCGGACCGGCGCCACGGCGGCGTCGAACTCGCCGGCCGCCACCAGGCACATGCGGTAGGCCGTGGAGTTGCGCTGCTCGACGCGCATCGAGGGCCAGGCGGTGGGCCAGGACCAGTGGGCGAAGACGACGGGATCGCCGACCATGCCGCAGTCCTCAAGGGCCGCGGCGGCGCTGGGGCGGATCGGGGCGCCGTTGAGCGTGGCGCCCGTCCCCGCAATCGCCGCATAGGTCTCGTCCATCTCCGGCGCATAGACCACGCCCGCCACCGGCAGGCCGTCCTCCACCACGGCGATGGCCACCGACCACCAGGGCCGGTCCTTCAGGAAGGCGCGGGTGCCGTCGATGGGGTCGACCACGAAGATCCGGCGGCGATTGAGGCGCTCGCGGTCGTCGGCGGTCTCCTCGGAGAGCCAGCCGTAGTCCGGGCGGGCGGCGCGCAGGCGCGTGGTCAGCAGGCGGTCGGCGGCGAGGTCGGCGTTGGTGACGGGCGTGCCGTCGTCTTCCTTATATTCGATGGCCAGGCCCTGGCGGCGGAGGGTGCGGGCGAGGTCTCCCGCCTCCCGGGCCGCATCCAGGATCAGGCTGAGGTCGTCGGTCATCGGCCCGCGATGGCGAGCGCATCCACCAGCAGCGAGGGGGCGTTGGCCGAGCCGCGGATCTCCAGGTCGGAGCCCGGCACGATGCGGCCGAAGATGTCGAGCAGGTTGCCCGCCACGGTGATCTCGTTGACCGGGTAGGCGATCACGCCGTTCTCGAACCAGAAGCCCGAGCAGCCCACCGACCAGTCGCCGGTGTTGCCGTTCAGCGAGGGCCCGAACATGGAGGTGATCAGCAGGCCGGCGCCGGCGTCGCGCATCAGCTCCGCCTGGTCCTTCTCGCCCGGCTGGAAGGTGAGGTTGGACGTGGAGACGCCGGGCGGGCCGGCGAGGCCGCGCGAGGCGTGACCGGTGGTGGTGAGGCCGAGCTGGCGCGCCGAGGCCGAGTTCAGCAGCCAGGTGGTCAGGACGCCGTCGTCGATCAGGTGGCGCTTCTCGTTCGCCACGCCCTCGTCGTCGAAGGGCGAGGAGCCCAGACCGCGGGGGCGGTGCGGGTCGTCGACGATGTGGACGCCCTTGGCGAAGATCTGCTCGCCCAGCTTGTCCTTCAGGAACGAGGTGCCGCGGGCGATGGACGGGCCGGAGATGGCGCCGATCAGCGGGCTCATCAGCGAGCCGGCCAGGCGGTTCTCGAAGATCACCGGGGCGGTGGTGGAGGCGATCTTGCGGGCGCCCAGGCGCTGGGCGGCGCGGCGGCCGGCCTCGGCGCCGAGGGCCTCGGGGCTGGGCAGGTCGGACTGCCAGCGGGTGGAGCGGCCGTCGTACCCGGTCTCCATGGTCTCGCCGTCGCCGGCGATGGCCGAGGCGCCGATGTGGAAGCCCGAGGCGCGGTGCACGCCGGTGAAGCCGCCGCTGGTGACCATGGTCCACTGCGAGGCGGACCAGGAGCCGCTGCCGCCGTCGGAGTTGGTGACGCGGGGCACCGCGCGGGCGGCGGCCTCGGCGATGCGGGCGCGCTCCTCCAGGCTTTCGGGCGTGGGCTCGGCCGGGTCGAAGAGGTCGAGGTCGGGGCGGGGACCGCGGGCCAGGTGCGCGGGGTCGGCGAGGCCGGCGTAGGGATCCTCGGGCGCGAGGCGGGCCATGGCCACGGCGCGCTCCACCAGCTTGGCCCGCGCCTCGGGCGAGATGTCGGAGCCGGAGACGGTGGCCTGCCGCTTGCCCACGAAGACGCGCAGGCCCAGGTCGCGCGACTCCTCGCGCTCGACCTCTTCCAGTTCGCCGGTGCGCACGGTGATCGAGAGGCTGCGGCGCTCGGCGCCGACGGCTTCGGCGGCGTCGGCCCCGGCCCTCAGCGCGGCGGCGACGACGTCGTTCAGCAGGGTTTCGTCCATCGACGGGATATGGCCGAGCGGGGGGGCTGGGACAAGCGGTGCGTCGCCGCATGCGCCTCCTCTCCCCCCGCGACGCGGAGAGGGAGAGGGTAGGGAGAGGGCGGCTGGGCCACCGGTATTACGCCGTGGTCCAGCCAGAATCCTCTCGTTCGCCGCCGCATGCGGCCAGGATCGTCACGCAGACACCGTCGCGGTTGGTCAGCACCTCGTGGTTCCAGAACCTGAGCACCCGCAGGCCGGAACGTTCGATGTAGCGGGTCCGCCGCGCATCGTAGTCCACCTGCCCAGCGTGCTGGGAGCCGTCGACCTCGACGACGAGCCGCGCTTCGATAGAGAGAAAATCCAGAAAGTAGGGCCCCCACGGCGCCTGCCGCTTCCAGCGCCAGCCCCCAAGGCGACGGGCGCGGAGCGCGTTCCAGAGGCGGGCTTCGGCGTCGGTGTCGTTCCGGCGGAGCTCACGCGCTCGCTCGATGGTCGCGACGCGATGGAGGGTTCGGACCTTGCCCACGGTAGTGACGTGAACATTTGAGGAACTTCGGTGCAAGTGGAAAGTCGGAGCCGCCCTCTCCCTACCCTCTCCCTCTCCGCTTCGCGGGGGGAGAGGAGGCGCTTACGGGATGGCGTAGAACAGGAGGGCGGCGGCGGTGGCGATGTAGCTGATCCAGGTGGCGAGGACGCCGGCGGCGCGGGGCCAGGAGGTGCCGGTGGAGCGCGAGAGGCCCACGGCGTGCAGCACGCGGCCCGCGAAGAGGGTCAGGCCGATGGGATGGATCAGCAGGGCTGGGGCGCCCACCAGCGCGAGCAGGCCGAGGCCGGCCAGGGCGGCGGGGATGTATTCGGTGGCGTTGCCGAAGGCGCGGATGGCCTGTTTCAGGGCCGGCACGCCGCCGTCGCCGATCTCCACGTGGTGCTTGCGCCGCTGGCGGGTCACGAGGACCGAGAGCACCAGCAGGAGGATGAGGCAGAGGCCGGCCCACAGGGCGGCGGCGTGGGCGGAGGCGGCGGGGTCCATGCGGCTGCCTTAATCCACCGGCCGGCCGTCGCCCGGCAAGCCCAGCTTCGCCCACTTCTCCGTGACCTTGGCCACCGTCTCGGCGTCCATGCCCAGCTTTTCGCCCCATTCGCGGTGGGTTTCGGGCGGCCATTTGTTCGTGGCGTCGAGGCCGATCTTGGACCCCAGGCCGCTCTCGGGCGAGGCGAAGTCGAGGTAGTCGATGGGGGTGTTCTCGACCACGGTGATGTCGCGGGCCGGGTCCATGCGGGTGGAGATGGCCCACATGACGTCCTTCCAGTCGCGGGCGTCGATGTCGTCGTCCACGACGATGACCCACTTGGTGTACATGAACTGGCGAAGGTAGCTCCAGACGCCCAGCATCACTCGCTTGGCGTGGCCGGGGTATCCCTTCTTCATCGAGACCACGGCGATGCGGTAGCTGCAGCCCTCGGGCGGCAGCCAGAAGTCGACGATCTCGGGGAACTGCTGCTGGAGGAGCGGGATGAAGACCTCGTTCAGCGCCTCGCCCAGCACCGAGGGCTCGTCCGGCGGCCGGCCGGTGAAGGTGGTGAGGTAGATCGGGTCCTTGCGCATGGTCACGGCGGTGACCTGGAAGACCGGGAACTTCTCGACGCTGTTGTAGTAGCCGGTGTGGTCGCCGTAGGGGCCCTCGTCGGCGTAGTCGTCGAGGTGGACGTAGCCCTCCAGCACGATCTCGGCGTGGGCCGGCACCATCAGGGGCACGGTCTTGGCGGGCACGAGGTCCAGCTTGGCGCCGCGCAGCAGGCCGGCGAACTGGTACTCCGACAGGGTGTCCGGCACCGGGGTCACCGCGGCCAGGATCGTGCCGGGGTCGGCGCCGATGACGGCGCAGGCGGGCAGGGGCTCGCGCTTGCCTTGCGCCTTCCAGCGGCGGTGGTGCTGGGCGCCGCCGCGGTGGGCCAGCCAGCGCATGATGGTCCGGTCCTTGCCCAGCACCTGCATGCGGTAGATGCCGAGGTTGTAGTCGTCCTCGCGGGCGTCGGACGGGCCCTTGGTGACCACCAGCGGCCAGGTGATCAGCGGCGCCGGCTCACCCGGCCAGCAGGTCTGGATCGGCAGCTTGGTGAGGTCGATCTGGTCGCCCTTCAGCACCACCTCCTGCACCGGGCCACTCTTCCGGACCTGGGGGCGCATGCCCATCACGGTCCTGGCCAGGGGCAGCATGTCCCAGGCGTCCTTGAGGCCGCGGGGCGGCTCGGGCTGGCGCAGGAAGGCCAGGAGTTCGCCCACGCTGCGCAGCTCAGCGGCGGTGGTGCGCTCCACGCCGTCCAGGGTGACGCCCATGGCCACCCGCTTGACCGTGCCGAACAGGTTGACGAGGCATGGCATGGTCGAGCGCTCGCCGTCGGCGCGGGCCACGTTCTCGAACAGAACGGCCGGCCCGCCGGTGGCCAGCAACCGGCGCTGAATCTCGGTCATCTCGAGGACTGAGGAGACCGGCTCGGTGACCCGGACCAGCTCGCCCGCGGCTTCAAGCTTGGCCAGGAATTCGCGCAGCGACCGATAAGCCATGTTTTCTCCTCGGGCGGCGGTTTACCTGCGCCCCGCGATGCGGTCTAGGATCGCCCATGCCCCGCCTGGACCTCGACGACCTGCCGCCGAAGATCGCCGCCCTGCTGACGGGCTTGAGCGAAGGCGAGGAGCTGTTGCTGGTGCAGCACGGGGCGGTGGTGGGCCGGCTGGCAGCCGGGCCCACCGCAACAGAGGCGCAGGCGTCCGCCGTGGAGCCGGGGCCGCGGATGGCCGAGGTGTTCGAAAACTTCCGCTCGGCGATCGAGGACGAGTTCTAGCCCATGTCGCGCACCCTGCTGATGGCGCTGGTCTGCGCCGCGACGGTGGGCGCGAGCGCGGCGCGGGCCGGGGAGGTGTTCCTGGGCGCCTATGCGCACGACGTGGACGACGGCATCTCCTACGGAAAGTTCGAGGATGGGGCGCAGATCGTCGGGGGCGTGCGGACCACGGCGCTGGACGAGCTGAAGTTCCTGGGCAGGCCGCGGGTGCACCTTCTGGCCGGGGTGAACACCGCGGGCGGGACCAACTATGCGGCGGCCGGCCTGGCGTGGCGCTTCAACCTGTCGGAGCGGGTCTACGTCCAGCCGGGGATCGGCCTGGCCATCCACGACGGACGGGTGAACCTGCCCTCGCCCGACGCGCCGGGCCTCACGCCCGAGGAGCGGCTGAAGCGGCTGCGCGATTTCCAGACCAAGCTGGACCTGGGCTCGCGCGTGCTGTTCGAGCCGGAGCTGTCGGTGGGCTGGAAGGCGACCCGGCGCCTGTCGGTGGAGCTGTCGTGGATCCACCTCAGCCACGCCAAGCTGGCGGGCGACTACAACCCGGGCGTCGGCGACGTGGGCGTGCGGCTGCTGTACCGCTACGGGCTGGACCGCTAGAGCCTTCCCCGAGGAAGGCTCTATCTCTTTGATTTTGAGCGCAATCTGATCGCCGAACCGGCTTCCACTTCGGCGGATTGCGCTCTAGGCGAGGAAGATACTGCCCGCGGGCAGGGTGGACATCGTCACGCCGACGAGGACGACCTGGCCGGCGCTGAGGGTGATGACCGTGTCGGCGCCCACCTGGCTCACCGAATAGGCCGTCCCGGGGTCGAGCTGGACGCGGTCGCCCTGGGCGACGCTGAAGTCCAGCACCCGGTCGGCGCCCGCGTCGGCGGAGGAATGGAAACGGTCGGCGCCGAGGCCGCCGGTCATAGTGTCGTCGCCGCGGTCGCCCGAGACGAAGTCGGCGCCGCCGCCGCCGCTCAAGGTGTCGGCGCCCTGACCCCCGCGGACCACATCGTCGCCCTCTCCGCCGTCGCAGGTGTCGGCGCCGAGGTTGCCGTAGACGAGGTCGCCGCCCTCGCCGCCGTAGAGCAGGTCGTCGTCCTTGCCGCCCACGACCCAGTCGCCGCCCAGGCCGCCGCTCAGGACATCGTTGCCCATGTTGCCGTTGGTGTCGTCAAAGTCGCTGCCGCCCTGGATGCTGTCGTTGCCGGCGTCGCCGCGCAGGTAGTTGGAGCCCGACACCTCGGACAGGAAGTCGTCGCCGGACCCCGCGTTGATCGTGTCCGCGCCAGCGTAGCCGCCCAGGCGGTCGGCGACGCCCGAGCCCGCGATCATGTCCGAGTCGCCGAAGATCCCCGCCTTGGTCGCCGCATTGTCGCCGGCGACCACCCAGGCGCGGAAGCTGGCCGCGGGCAGCGACAGGCCCGAGATCTGGTAGGCCGGCGCGCCGCCGATGCTGACGGCGATGCCGGTGATCACGCCGGCGGTGGGCGGGCCGGACGCCGCGAACTGGAACCCCGAGCCCGAAAGCTGGATCGACAGCCCGCCGACGACGAACGCCGCGCTGTCGGGGCCGGCGCCGGACGGCGCGCTGGCGGCCAACGGCCCGAGGTCCAGAAGGTCGAGGTCGACCCCGGCGGCGGCGATGAAGCTGGCCATTGGTTCTCCTGTGGCGAAGGAGCGAGGATGCCGCAACGTGCAAGCTTCACAAAGCGGCGGCGCGAATAGGCTATAAGGGGCGTCGTCTGGGCCAACCGTGGGGGTGGGGCGTTTGAAGCTGGGGAAGGGTCTCGGGCGCGGCATGCGCCTCTGGGTCGGGATGCTGGCCGCCCTGTCCGTCGCCGCCTGCAGCGGCGTGCGGAGCGCGGGCGATGGCGCGCCGCCGACGTCGGACGAGGCCGCCCGGTTCCTGGCGCAGGCCAGCTATGGCGCCAACGATGCGGCGATCGCGCAGGTGAAGGCGGCGGGGTACTCGGGCTGGATCGACCAGCAGATGACGATGGCGCGCCCCACCACCCACCAGGCGGAGCTCGAGGCGCGGCTGGCGCAGCTTCGGGCCAGCAATCCCACCGCCACGCTGAACCCCGCCGACTTCTACTATTCCTATTGGGGGCAGGCGATCTCGGGGCCGGACCAGCTGCGCCAGCGGATGAAGCTGGCCCTGTCCGAGATCTTCGTCATCTCGCTGACCGACAACAACGTCGATACCCGCGGGGCGGGCTCGTACTACGACATGCTCGGGGCGAACGCCTTCGGGAACTTCCGCACCCTGCTGGAGCAGGTGACCCTGCATCCGATGATGGGGATCTACCTGACCTGGCTGGGGAACCAGAAGGAGGACCCGGCCACCGGCCGCAAGCCGGACGAGAACTACGCCCGCGAGGTCATGCAGCTCATGACCATCGGGCTCTATCAGCTCAATCTCGACGGGACGGTCAGGACCGACGGCGCGGGCCGGCCGATCCCGACCTACACCTCCGACGACATCGCGGGCCTGGCCAAGGTCTTCACCGGCTACAGCTACTACTCGCCGACCCCGAACCTCACCACCTTCCGGGGCGGGCAGAAGCACGCCGATGCGGCCGTCCGCTCGATGATCCCCTATCCGGCCTACCACTCCACCAGCGCCAAGAGCTTCCTCGGCGTGACGATCCCGGCGTCCGGCTCGGCCGATCCGTCGGGCGACCTGAAGATCGCGTTGGACACGCTGTTCAACCACCCCAACGTCGGGCCGTTCATCTCCAAGCAGCTGATCCAGCGGCTGGTGACCAGCAATCCCAGCCCGGCCTACGTCGCCCGGGTAGCCCGGATCTTCAACAACAACGGCGCCGGCGTGCGCGGCGACATGAGCGCCGTGGTCCGCGCCATCCTGCTGGACGAGGAGGCGCGCAGCGCCGCCGTCGCCATGGGCGTGAACTATGGCAAGCTGCGCGAGCCGGTCGTCCGCGTGGCGCACTGGGCCCGGGCGTTCAACGCCACGTCGCAGACGGGGAACTGGCTGATCGCCTCCACCAGCGCGAACACCTCCCTGGGTCAAAGCGCCCTGACCTCGCCCTCGGTGTTCAATTTCTTCCGTCCCGGCTACGCGCCGCCCAATACGCGGGTGGGCGCCGCCGGCCTGGTCGCGCCGGAGTTCCAGATCGTCGACGAGGTGACGGTCGCTGGCTACCTCAACACCATCCAGTCCGTCATCGACGCCGGCGCGGGCGCGGCGACCAACGGCGCGCGCGACGTGCGCAGCAGCTATGCGGCCGAGACGGCCCTGGCCGCGGATCCCGGCGCTCTGGTCGACCGGGTAAACCTGCTGCTGCTGAACGGTCGCATGTCGCCCGTGCTGCGGACCCGCATCGTCGAGGCGGTGGGCGGCGTCAGCCTGCCGGCGACCGGCAGCCAGGACGCGGCGCGGTTGAACCGGGCGAAGCTCGCGATCTACATGACCATGGGCTCGCCCGAATATCTGGTGCAGCGATGAGCGGGGCGATGGACCGCAGACACCTGCTGCGCCTGGGCGGCGCGTTCTCGGCCTTGGGGGTCGGCGCGCCGTTCGCCCTGCAGCTCGCCGCGGCGGGCTCGGCCGCCGGGCAGTCGGCGCCGGACTACAAGGCCCTGGTCTGCGTCTTCCTCTACGGGGGGAACGACTCGCACAACACCGTGCTGGCGACCGACGCGGACTCGTGGGGCCGCTATTTCGCGGCGCGGAACACCGGCGCGGACCCCATCGCCCTGATGCCACCGGGGACCGCGGCGACGCCGGTCGGGCAGACGAGCGCGGTCACCGGGCGGGTGGCGCAGGCCGACTCGCCGGAAGCCTGGGGCGGCGTGCTGCCGATCGCGCCGCGCACGGCCCAGGCGATCCCAGCCGGCACCAACGCCAGCAGCCGGACCTTCGCCCTGCATCCGTTCCTCGGCCCGCTCCAAAGCCTGTTCAACCAGGGCCGGCTCGCGGTCCTGGCCAATGTGGGCACGCTGGTGCAGCCGACGACGAAGGCGCAGTACCAGGCCAAGAGCGTGACGCTGCCCACCAGCCTGTTCTCGCACAACGACCAGCAGTCGACCTGGCAGGCCCTGTCGGTGGAGGGCGCGCGCAGCGGCTGGGGTGGCCGCTTCGGCGACTTGCTGGCCGGGATGAACGGCCAGAACACCCTGTTCACGGCGGTCTCGGCCGCGGGCAATGCGGTGTTCCTGGCCGGGCAGTCGGTGGTCCAGTACCAGCTCTCCACCGGGACCCAGCCGGCGGTGGTGATCAACGGGGCCCAGGGCTCCACCCTGTTCGGCTCGCGGCTGGCGCCCTCGCGGATGCGCGACGTGATCAGCGACACCAACCTGACCAGCAATTTCGCCGCGGACTATTCGACCGTGGTCGGCCGCTCGATCTCAGCCGCGGCCACCGTCAACAGCGCCTTCACCCAGCCACTGGCGGTCTCGATTCCCGCGGCCCCGGCCTACGTGAACCCGGTGACGGGCCGGACGGAGACCAATTCGCTGGCCCTGCAGCTGCAGACCGTGGCGCGCATGATCGCGGCCAGCTCCGAACTGGGCGTGCGGCGGCAGGTGTTCTTCGTCAGCCTCGGCGGCTGGGACACCCACGACTTCCAGAACACGACCCAGCCCAACCTGCTGGCCAAGGTCGCCCACGCCCTGTCCTACTTCGACGGCGCCCTGTCGAACGTGGGCGGGCTGGACCGCCGCGGCCAGGTGACGACGTTCACCGCCTCGGACTTCTCGCGCGGGTTCACCACCAACGGCGACGGCACGGACCACGCCTGGGGCGGATGCCAGTTCATCATGGGCGGCGCCGTGCGCGGCGGGGACATGTACGGCCAGTACCCGACGCTGGGCGTCGACGTGAACGGCTTCAACAACCCGGACAATATCGGCGGCGCCCAGATCCCCACCGCCTCGGTGGACCAGTATGGCGCGACACTGGGGCGCTGGTTCGGCGTGTCCGACGCCGACATCGACCTGATCTTCCCGCGCCTGCGCAACTTCGGGACCCGCTACCTGGGCTTCGTCTGAGGCGCTGCCGGAACCACTTGGACCCAGCGCGGTTCCGTTGCGGCTGCAGAGGTGTCCCATGAAGCCGAGAACAATGGCACTGGCGGGCGGCGCGATCCTGTTGCTGGCCGGGTGCGCCTCCATGGCGGGCTCCAAGGCGCCGCGCGCGCCGGAGCCGGCGAAGCGCATCGACGCGGCCAGCCATTTCACGGGCCGATGGTACGAGATCGGCCGCACGCCGATGAAACTCACCGACGGCTGCGTGGCGGGGTACACCGATTATCTCGCCGAAGGCGGCAAGCTCATCCAGCGGGACGCCTGCCGTGACGGCACGCCCGCCGGCAAGGAGAAGGTCGTCGCCGGGCCGCTAAAGATCCTGAATCCCGGCCAGAACAACAAGGTCCACGTGAACTATCGGCTGTTCGGCTTCGTCCCGGTCGGCCGGACCTACTGGCTCCTCGATCACGGCGACGGGTGGTTCATCATGTCGACGCCGGACCTGAAGCTGGTGAACCTTTATACCCGCGACCCACGGCCATCGCCGGAACTCGTCGCGGACCTGACTGCGCGGACCCGGGCGCTCGGCTACGACGTCAGCAAGCTGGAATTTCCGGCCACGTTCCCGCCCGGCCAGCGTTAGAGCGCGGCCTCCCAGGCCTTCACGGCGGCCTTCTTGGCCACCTTGCGGAAGCGGCGTTCCAGGAAGTTCTTCAGCGAGCCGGGATGCAGATCGCCGATGCGGGCGAGGACGCAAGGGTAGTCCTTGTAGTGCGGGGTCAGGTGGAAGGTCCCCGGCTCGGCCTCCATCAGCATCTCGCGCTCGTCGTAGCTCACCTCCATCAGGACCAGGCTGTCGTCCTCGGCGCGCAGCCGGGTGAAGAACTTGCCGTTCAGCTTGAAGGAGGGGCGGCCGTAGCTGACGCCTTCCTCGACGCCCGGGAAGGACAGGACGATGGCTTTCATCTCGTCGTGGGTCATGGCTCATCCACCTGGGTCGGGGATTTCAGTCTAAGCCCTCGGGCCGAGGCGTCGATGAGGATGTCGAGGCGCCTGGCGCGGGTGGTCTCGCCTTTGGCCGCGGTCACCCGGTGGATGGCCACCTTGCGGTAGCCGGGCGGGAAGGCCTGGAAGCGGGCCCAGGCCTGGGCGTTGGCCCGGAAGCGCGAGATCTCCTCGGCGGTCAGGTCGTCGGCCGCGCGCTCGTAGGAATAGACGCGGGTGCGGTCCTTGCCGGCGTCGTGGGCGGCGCGCCCGGCCGGCGTCACCCGGCCCTCCGCTTTGAGTTCGGCGAAGCGTTTCAGGTTCACCTGGCTCCAGATCCCGCCCGGCTTGCGGGGCGTGAAGCGGATGCGGTAGGCCGCCTCGTCGATCCGGTGGCGGACCCCGTCGATCCAGCCGAAGCACAGGGCCTCGTCCACGCTCTGCGGCCAGGTGATCGAGGGCCGGCCGCTGTCCCTTTTCCAGAAGCCGACCGAAACCTCGCGGGCCGTGGCGTGGTGGGCCTCCAGCCAGGCGCGCCACTCGGCCGGTGTGGCGAAGAAGATGGGCTCGTCCATTGCACTCATCCGGTCATCGGCCCGGCATCACACGCCAGGGCGTCGGAAATGGCTTGCGCAACCTGCGTTACACGCACACGCTTTGAAGAACGCAAGCCGCCATGGACGCCTCGACCATGAAACCCGTGCTGTTCTTCGCCGCCGCGGCCCTCCTGTCGGTGACGACGCCCGCCGCGGCGGACAATGGCCAGAGGTTCGACGAGGGCGCGCAGCTTCGGGCCTACGGGCCCGGCCCGTGGCGGCCGGAGGCGCAGTGCTTCCGCGGCAAATCGATCGCCGGGGTGACCCGCGCGGGCGAGCGGACCGTCTACGTCCAGTCGAGGGCCGGCGCGATCTATCGGCTGGAGCTCGCCGGCGACTGCGCGGCGCTGGACGCGGCCACGAAGGTTACGCTGCGCGGCGACGGCGGCCTTGCCGTATGCCCTGGGACCGCCGCGGACCTCCTGGCGCAGACGCCGGCCGGCCCCAAGCAGTGCCGGGTCGCCGAGGTTCGGCGCATGGGACCGAGCGACCTGGCCGCCCTGTCGGCGCCGCGGCGGTAGCCCCCGGCGGCGCGCGTCACCCCGCGTCCAGCTCCTCCATATCGCGCATATGTTCGGAGACGGCCTCGGCCTCCACAGGCGGGGCCGTGTCGGCCGTGCTCAGGACCGTGACCACGTCGGAGCCGCGCTCGAAGGTGCGGTGGACGGGGCACTGCTCGGCGATCTGGAGCAGGCGCGCGCGCTGCGCCTCGTCCAGCGGGCCTTCGATCAGGATGGTGCGTTCGAAGCGGTCGCGGGCGGTGAGCGAGGCGCGATGGTGGCGCACGCTGACCTGCACGCGATCCAGCGGCCAGCCCTTGCGTTCGGCGTAGAGGCGCAGGGTCATGGCGGTGCAGGCGCCCAGGGCGGAACTGAGCAGGTCGTAGGGGCTGGGGCCGGAACCGAGGCCGCCCACTGACGGCGGCTCGTCGGCCAGGAAGGAGCCGGACGGGGTGCGCGCGGCGACCTGAAAGCGCCCGAGCAGGGTCTCGGCCACGAGGACGCTGTCTCCGGCGGGCGTGTCTGCGGGCATGGGCGATCCTTCGGCGATGGTTGAGACGGCCTTCGTAGCCCGGATGGGGACGGCGGCGAACGGCCTTCTCGCCGCTGGGTCGCGCAGATAGGATCGCGCCGGCTGAAACGGGGAGCAGGGCGTTGCGGGCATTCGGGGTTATCCGGGCGGCGTCGCTGACGCTCATGCTGTCGGGCGGCGCGGCCCAGGCCCAGGCGCCCGCGGGAAGCGAGAGCCTGGATCTCATCTGCGTGGGCAGCGACGCGGCGCTGATGGCGATGACGCCGTACCGCAATTCGATCGGCGCGCCCCATTTCGGCGGCGTGTACTACGGCGAGGCGCGCGTGCCGGCGCAGCTCGGCGTCCGGGTCGAGAACGGCCAGGTCCGGGTGAAGCCGCCGAAGAGCGCGGTCCCGCTGTTCGCCAAGGACGCCAAGGACGGCTGGTACGTGCTCGCCGACGTCGCCGTCGACCGGCTGTCCATCAAGGGCCGGCTGAAGTGGAACCGGATCGACCGCTCCAGCCTGACCGTCGACCGCCGCAACGGCGCCGTCACCTTCGGCGACTTCGCCGGGGTCTGCCAGCAGGCCGCGGCCAGCGCCGACACGACGAAGTTCTAGCCTGCGCCGACCTCGGTCCAGACGGCCAGTTCGTTGCCCGCCGGGTCGGCGAAGTGGAAGCGGCGCCCGCCCGGGAAGCTGAAGATCGGCTTGGTGATCGCGCCGCCGGCGGCGCGGACCTTGGCCTCCATCGCCTCGAGGTCGTGGGCGTAGAGGATGACCAGCGGCTTCTGCACGGCGTCGGCGGGGCTGGCGTCGAATCCGCCGTCGAGCCCCTCGTCGAAGGCCGCGTACTCGGGGCCGTAGTCGGTGAACGACCAGCCGAAGGCCTGGCCATAGAAGGCCTTGATCGCTCCCAGGTCGCCGCCGGGGAGTTCAACATAGTCGATCTTGCCGTCTTCGCGCATCTAGAGTTCCTTGTTTGTTCCAAACTAGGGCGCGGCTAGGGCAGAGTCCAGACGGAAGTCTTCTTCACTTCCAGGTCCTCCAGCTCGCGGGTCGTGGGCACCTGATACTCGGCGAGCTTTACCAGCCCCGAGCGCGGGAAGTAGCTGCGGCCGGGATCGCCGATCAGCACCGTGGCCCCGGCGGCGCGCGCCTGGGCCAGCCAGGCCATCACCCGCTCGGCCAGCGGCTTCTCGTAGCAGATGTCGCCAGCCAGGATCACCTCGGCCCAGGCCGGCGGCGGGGCGTCCAGCAGGTCGTCGCCGGCGAAGTCGATCTCGACCGCGTTGGCCGCGGCGTTGAGGTCGAGGGCCGCGCCGCAGAAGGGGTCGATATCGGCGGCCAGCACCCGCGCCGCGCCCGCGCGCTTGGCGGCGATGGCCACGAGGCCGGAGCCCGAGGCGAAATCCAGCACGGCCTTGCCGGCCACAATCTGGGGATTGTCCAGCAGGTAGCGCGCCAGCGCCTGGCCACCCGCCCAGGCGAAGGCCCAGAACGGCGGCGGCAGGCCGATCTCGGCGAGGGCCTCCTCGGTCAGGCGCCAGATGGGGGTGATCTCGTCGGCCAGGTGCAGGCGCAGCTCAGGCGTGTGCGGCGGATGCTGCAGGCGGGTGTGCTCGACGATGAAGCCGCGGCGGGCCTCCGGGGTAGGCGCGATCATCTGCGACTCCTCGCCGCATCCCCGACGATGGGCAACAGCCGTTTCCCACAATTTGCCGCCGATTAAGATTTCCTCGTCAACGGTCGAGCTTGAAGAAGAACCTGCCGGGAGGCCGGGCGAAGATGCGTGCGACCGTCCGGACGCCGAGGCGGAACAGGGGGATGCTGGGCGTAGGCCTGGAGGCCAGCGTCGTCAGCGTGGCTCTGGTCTCAACCGTCGCCGCCATGGTTGCGGCGTTCTCGGTCTATCAGTACCGCAACTGGTCCGCCGACCGCGAGGAACTGGCCGCCGACTCGGTCAGGCTGGCGCAGGATATCGGCGCAGCGGCCCACAAGGGCATCGTGGCGGGCGATGCGGAGGCCATGGTCATCGCCTCGCGCCTGCTGGACGGCAGCGACCATGCGGTCGCGGCCACCTATCACCAGTTCGACGGACGCCGCGTGCGGATCGGCAAGACCGCTCAGCAGGACGCGAGGCTGGCGTTCGAGGGCGTTAAGGCGGCGCAGGCCCGCTTCCGGGCCAACGGGCTGGAGGTGCGTGCGCCGCACTATGACGCCGGCCGCCAGGTCGGGGAGATCGTCCTGTGGGTCGACGACCGCGAGATCCTGACCGAACGGATCACCAACATCGGCATCGCCCTGGCGCTGTCGCTGGTGGCGACCCTCGGCGCAGGCCTGGTGGCGCGACGGCTGGCGCGCCGGGCGCTGGCGCCGCTGCGGGCCCTGAACGAAGGCATGGAGGCGGTCGGCGCCTCGCGGGACTTCAGCGCCCGCCTGCCGATCGCCCGCGAGGACGAGGTCGGCCAGCTGACGCGGGGCTTCAACAGGCTGCTGGCGGCGCTGGGCGACTACGACCGGAGCCTGCGCGGCGCGCTCGGCGAAGCGACCGCCGCCCGGGACGCGGCCGAGCGGGCCAATGTGATGAAGTCGCAGTTCCTGGCCAACATGGGCCACGAGCTGCGCACGCCGCTGAACGGGGTGCTGGGGATGAGCCAGGCCCTGCTGCTGGACGACCTGCGGCCCGACCAGCGCGAGCGGGTGCAGGTGATCCTGGACTCCGGCTCGGCCCTGCTGACCGTGCTGAACGACGTGCTGGACATGGCCGACATGGAACAGGGCGGCGTGCGGCTGGAGACCGCGCCGTTCGAGCTGGAGGCGGTGGTTCGCCAGGCCTGCGACACGGCGACGGTGCTGGCGGAGTCCAAGGGGCTGGACCTCCAGATCGACCTGGACGACTCGAGCCGGGGCCTCTGGCTGGGCGATGGGGCCCGTCTGCGGCAGGTGATCTACAACCTGGTCTCGAACGCCTTGAAGTTCACCGCCGCCGGGAGCGTCCAGGTCCGCGCCGAGGGCGGCGTGCGGGGACTGGTGATTTCGGTGGCCGATACGGGCCCCGGCATTCCGGCGGAGGCGATGCCGCGGCTGTTCGAGGCCTTCACCCAGGGCGACGGCCGCGCCACGCGCCAGTTCGGCGGCGTGGGCCTGGGCCTGTCGATCGCGCGCAACCTGGTCGAGCTGATGGGCGGCACGCTAGCCGTCGAGAGCGAGGTCGGGCGGGGCGCGACCTTCACCCTGCTGCTGCCGCTGGAGCGGGGGGCGGCGCTGGCCCAATCCGCGCCGCCGGAAACCCATGTGGCGGACCTGCGGGTCCTGGTGGCCGAGGACAACGAGACCAACCAGCGGGTGGTGCGCACGGTGCTGAACGCCCTGGGGGTCGATCCCACGGTGGTGCCGGACGGCCGCGCGGCCGTGGAGGCCTGGGGCCGCGGCGAGTGGGACCTGGTGCTGATGGACATCCAGATGCCTGTGCGGGACGGGGTCAGCGCGACCCGCGACATCCGCCGCCTGGAGGCCGAGCGCGGCCTGCCGCCCACCCGGATCGTGGCGCTCACCGCCAACCACATGCCGGCCCAGGTGGACGAGTACGCCGCCGCGGGCATGGACGGGGTCGTGCCCAAGCCGATCATGATCGAGGAGCTGCACGCGGCCCTGGTCGACGCCTACGAGGTCCGGGCGGCCTAGCCTCGGGGCGCCGGTATGGGCCAGGATGGGCTCATGCTCAGCACCGACCCTGTCGCTGTGGAAGCC
Source organism: Phenylobacterium sp. RIFCSPHIGHO2_01_FULL_69_31 (assembly GCF_001824475.1). GTDB lineage: Bacteria > Pseudomonadota > Alphaproteobacteria > Caulobacterales > Caulobacteraceae > Phenylobacterium. The sequence goes on from NZ_MHXN01000016.1 coordinate 85,408, forward strand.
CGCCTGCGGGCCCTGTGCCTGGCCCTGCCGGAGACCGCCGAGAAGATCAGCCACGGCATCCCGGCGTTCTCGGTGGCCGGCAAGATGTTCGCCTACTTCCGGCACGACCATCACGGCGACGGCATGACCGTGGTGTGCGTGAAGACCACGGGCCGCGACGAGCAGGAATTCCTGATCGAGGCCGACCCGCAGACCTACAGCCGGCCCGCCTATCTCTGGCCGTCGGGTTGGGTCGGGGTCAGCCTGGCCGACGACGCCGACTGGGACCTGGTGGACGCGCGCCTGCGGTCGAGCTGGGCGCTGGCGGCCCCGCGCCGGCTTACTGGATGACGGCCTTCACCACGCCGCGGTCTTCCGGCGTCGGGTTGCCGCCGCGGTCCTGTTTCGCCGGCCGGGACGAGGCCTGGCGCAGGACGTCGAGGTAGCCGGGCGCCGTCAGCATGCGGGGCAGGACGCCCTTGGCCTTCAGGAGGCGGTGGGTGCGGGGCAGGTTGTAGCAGGGCACATGCATGAACATGTGGTGCTCGCAGTGGTAGTTGACCCAGTAGGGCGCCAGGAAGGCCCGCTCCAGCAGGTTGGCGCGGGTGGTGCGGGCGTGGCGCAGCGGGTCCGGCTCGTCCTTGGCGATGCAGGCGTGCTCGGCGATGTTGCGCAGGCGGGTGATCATCGGCAGCCAGGTGGCCTGGGGCAGCAGCCACAGCACCGGCCAGGCCCACCAGAAGCCGAAGGGCGCGGTCACGGCGACGGTCGCGACCATTCCGATGAGGAAGCGCTTCCGCGCGATCGCGGCGTCCTTGAGGATCGGCCACAGGGGCTCGCCGGCCTTGCGCTCGGACAGCCGCTTCACCAGGCCCGCCCAGCGCTGCTTGTAATAGGTCTGGCCGGTCAGATCGCGGACGATCTTGCGGCGCAGGGACAGCCGCGTGATCGGGAACGGCGCCGAGAGCGCCAGGTCGGGATCCTCCGCCTGCTGCGCGTATTTGTGGTGGCCCAGGTGATAGGTGCGGTAGGCGACGAGGCCGCCGGGCGTGAGGTTGTCGGCCAGCCAGTCGTTGACCTTGAGATTCGGGTGCAGCGCCCCGTGGGCGGCGTCGTGCATCAGGATGGCGAGGCCGAGCTGCCGGGCGCCGATGATCATCACCGCCAGGGGGATGGCGATCGGGAAGGCCATGGCCACGGCGGCGGCCAGGCCGATCACGATCCAGGCGTGGGCGACCAGGGCGGGGCCCTTCCACGACGACTTCGTCGAGAGGGGGCTCCATTCCTCCGGCGTGAAATAGTCCTTGGGGGCGACACGGGCGGCGGCGGCCATCAGGCGTCTCCGGGCAGGGCTGCGGACCTGGGGACCGCGCGCTTGTGGGGCAGCAGGGCGACCATCTCCTCGACGGCCTCGACGACGGTGGCCTCGGTGGCGCCCTCGCGCAGGGTGACGCCTAGGGCGAGGGTCCAGAACCGGCGGGCGGTGGTGGCGGCGTCCTCGCCCGAGGTCCAGCCGCGGCTCTCGCGGACCTGGGCGTAGGCCCGGTCGCCCTCGGCATGCAGCCGCTCGAAGGTGCGCTCGACAAGGGGGCTCAGGTCCTGCCGGCGTCGGGTCAGGGACAGCGCCTCCACGAACAGGGCAAGGCCCGGGGAGCCGATCACGGTCTCCACCAGACGTCGGTTGTAGTCCGAGCCGGTCCGGGCGCCGGCCGCGGCGGCCTCGGCCTGGCGGGCCACGTACAGAACCTCGCGGCAGGCGGCCTCGACGAAAAGGGCCTCCTTGGTGCGGAAGTAATAGGTGACCTGGCTGGGATAGGCGCCGGCCGCGGCGGCGATCTCGGCCACCGCCACGCCGGCCAGGCCCTTGGCCTTGAAGAGCTCGACCGCCGCGTCCAGCAGCCGGGAGCGCATGCGTTTTCCCGGCTCCCGCAAGGAGCGCGCCTCGGCCAGGGATCGCACGTCCGCCATGGCCTTATTTGTATGCCGTACAAGATGTCCCGTCAACGCGGAGCACGGATGCCGACGTTCGGCGGATGCAACCTGCGCGCTTTTGTCACCCGTCATTGGTGCATCGGTCGCACCCCACGGTAACAGGTCCGCCACAGTCGGGGCGCAAGCCTGTCTCCACGTGATTTTGTGGTGGGACCGATGAGTTTGATCGAGACGATCTTGGGCAAGAAGAGCGCGCCGGGCGGCGGGCTGGCGGCGCTGTTTGGCCGCCGCAAGCCGAAGCGCCACAAGCTGCCCGCCTGGGCCGCGGAGAAGGCGAAGAAGAGCTAGAAGGACCCTGCGGCGAGGGCCGCGGCCAGGATCAGGCCGGCCCAGGCGTTGGACTTGAACAGGCGCAGCGCCAGCGCCGGATCGTCCACGCGCACCCGCCGCGCCTGCAGGCCCAGGTGGACGGCGAAGGCCAGCAGCAGGATCGGAAAGCCGGGCCCCAGGCGCCCCAGGATCCCGGCGGCGAAGGCCAGGGCGATGGCCGCCAGGTAGAACGCCGCCACGGCGCGGGGAGCCTTGTCGCCCAGGCGCCGGGCCGACGACTTCACGCCGGCCAGGGCGTCGTCCTCCAGGTCCTGGATCGCGTAGATCGTGTCGTAGCCCAGGGTCCAGGCGACGCCCGAGGCGTACAGCAGCAGGGCCGGGACCGAGATCTCGCCGGCCGCCGCCGCATAGCCCAAGAGGGCGCCCCAATTGAACGTCAAACCCAGCCACGCCTGCGGCCACCACGTGATCCGCTTCATGAACGGGTAGGCGGCCACCAGCGCCAGGGACGCCACGCCCAGCGCGATGGCCAGCGGGGGCAGGCTGACCAGGATCAGGAACGAGGCCAGACAGCAGCCGATCACCAAGGCCCAGGCCTGCTTGACGGTGATCTGGCCCGAGGGGATCGGCCGGCCGGCGGTGCGGGCGACCTTGGCGTCGATGTCGCGATCGACGATGTCGTTGTAGGCGCAGCCCGCCGCGCGCATCAGGGCCGCGCCCAGGAAGACCAGGATCAGGAGCCGCGGATCCGGCCACTGGCCCCGCATGGCGGCGGCCAGGGCGATCCCCTGCCAGCCCGGCAGCATCAGGAGCCAGATCCCCGCCGGCCGGTCGAACCGCCCCAGCTTCAGCCAGGGCCTCAAGGCCGCCGGCGCATGCCGGTCCACCCAGTTGGTGGGTGCAGCGTCGGGCAGGGGGCTCGTCTTGGTCATCGCGGCGGGCTTAGCAGAGACCGCGGTGTTGCCGAAATGCCGCTGGCGCACGGCCTCGTTAACCACCGCTTCGCCGTTCCTTGACCCTCTTCGAACGCCCGCCTAGCTTCCGGGTCTTCGAAGCTCTTGAGGGAGGTCGGTCAGAATGACAGCTGTCGCAACGATTGCCTTCCCGAAACGCTTCGGGCCGCCGCCGCACCGTTAAGTCGCCCGACCCGCTTCCCGTCACGGCTCGCGCCGACGCGAAGCGATACCGCGCGCCCGTGGCCCTCCGAGCCTTTCCGCTCGCAAGCCCCGCCAATACCCATTCCCTGACCGCGCCGGACCTGCGCGCGCTCCCGTGAGGAGTCCCGGTCCCGGCGCCTGCTTTCGAGACCTCGCCATGACCGAGCACTACGAAGACGACGAAGAGATCAAGACGAAGAGAGTCCTGTCGAACCGGCAGGTCCTCGCCTTCATCGGCGGCTTCTGGCTGCGGCGGCCCGCGTTGTTCTGGGCGGCCGTGGGCCTGATGCTCATCGCCATCATCTTCGACCTGATGCTGCCGTGGGCCGCGGGCCGGTTGGTGGACGTCGTGGCCGCGACGCCGCGCGAGCCGCCGGCCGCTTGGAGCGCCTGGGCCATTTTCGTGGGGGTCTACCTGGCCTTCTCCCTGGTGCGGAACCTCGCCTTCCGGTTCTGGAACCCCATGGCCGCGCACAACATGAAGGAGATGACCGACGAGGGCTTCCAGCGGGTGCAGGCCTTCTCGGCCGACTGGCACGCCGACCACTTCGCGGGCTCGACCGTGCGCAAGCTGTCGCGGGCCATGTGGGGCTACGACATGGTCTCGGATGCGGTGGTGCTGTGGCTGGGGCCTGCGCTTGTGGTCCTGCTGGGCCTCTCGGCGACCATGGTCGTGCGCTGGCCCATGGTCGGGCTGTTCTCCATCGCCGTGGTGGTGATCTACATCGCCTCGAACCTGCTGCTGACCGTCAAGTACGTGCGGCCTGCGAACCTGAAGTCGGTGGCGCTGGACACGCGGATCGGCGGAGCCTTGGCGGATTCCATCTCGGCCAACCCGACGGTGAAGGCGTTCGGCGCCGAGCCGCGGGAGGAGGCGCGGATCGGCGACATCACCAGCACCTGGCGCAAGGCGACCCTGATCACCTGGACCCGGTTCATCGACGTCTGGCTGATCCAGAACATGATCCTGGTCGTGCTGCAGGCGGGGCTGTCGGGCCTTCTGATCCGCCTGTGGGCGCGTGGCGAGGCGAGCGCGGGCGACGTGGCCTTTGCGGTGACCTCGTTCCTGCTGATGAGCGGCTATCTGCGCAACATCGGCGAGAACATCCGCATGATGCAGAAGGGCCTGGACGACGTGGAGGACGTGGCCGCCTTCGCGGTCGCCGACCTGCAGGTGCCGGACGCCGCCGCCGCGCCGCCGTTCCGCGGCGAGCTGGGCGAGATCGCCTTCGACCGGGTGACCTTCCGCTACAAGTCGGCGGAGGAGCCGCTCTACCGCGACTTCACCCTGATCATCGCGCCCGGCGAGCGGGTGGCGCTGGTCGGTCCGACGGGCTCGGGCAAGTCGACCTTCGTGAAGCTGCTGCAGCGGCTCTACGACGTGAACGGCGGGCGGATCCTGATCGACGGCCAGGACATCTCGAAGGTGACGCAAGGGTCGCTGCGGCGGGCGATCGCCGTGGTGCCCCAGGATCCGGCCCTGTTCCACCGGACGATCGCCGAGAACATCGCCTACGCCCGGCCCGAGGCGACGCTGGAGGAGATCGCGCTGGCGGCCAAGCGGGCGCGGGCGGACGACTTCATCCGCCGGCTGCCCAAGGGCTACGACACCCTGGTCGGCGAGCGCGGCGTGAAGCTGTCGGGCGGCGAGCGGCAGCGGGTGGCTATCGCCCGCGCCTTCCTGGCCGATGCGCCGATCCTGGTGCTGGACGAGGCGACCTCGTCGCTGGACGTGGAGACCGAGCGCCAGGTGCAGGCGGCGACCGAGGAGCTGATGGCCGGCCGCACGACCATCGTCATCGCCCACCGGCTGTCCACCATCCGCGGCGCCGACCGGATCCTGGTGTTCGACCAGGGCCGCATCGTCGAGGAAGGCCGGCATGCGGAGCTGGTGCAGAAGGGCGGGGCCTATGCCCGGCTGCATGCGGTGACGGAAGGGGTGGCGTAGGGCTTTTGCGCCCCTCGCGCCCCCTCCGTCACGCGGCTGCGCCGCGCGCCACCTCCCCCGCCCTGCGGGGGAGGAGCGAGCAAGTTCGCGCTAGCTCCTCACCCGTGAAACGGGGGAGGTGGCTGGCGGCGCAGCCGTCAGACGGAGGGGGCGCGAGGGGGCTCTCCCAGCCGCTCGCGCGCCATCTCCCACATCCATTCGACGACCGCTTCGGGATCGTCGAGCACGGTGGACGCCGGGATACGCACCACTTGGATCCCGGCCGCTGCGAGGAATGCGTCGCGCCGGTCATCGCGGGGCGGGCGATCCCCGAAACCGTGGCCTTGGCCGTCGATCTCGACGCAGAGCCGCGCGGGGGCGCAGTAGAAGTCGAGGACGTACGGCCGGATGGGATGCTGACGCCGGAACACTGGCCGGCCCGGCTCCCGGCGCCGGATGCGCACCCAGATCAGCTTTTCCGGCAAGCTGAGCTCGCCGCGGAGCTTCCTGGCGAAGGCGTGGGTTGGGGTGGGGGATCTCATGGCTCCAGCGGCGGCCTTGCGCCCCCTCCGTCTCGCCGCTTCGCGCCGATCCACCTCCCCCGCTTTGCGGGGGAGGAGCTAGCGCCACCCTCTCCGCTCCTCCTCCGCAAAGCGGGGGAGGTGGCGCGCGGCGTAGCCGCGTGACGGAGGGGGCGCGACTCGGCGTCACAGAACATCACGGAGCGCCCCGGCCAGATCGCCTTTCGGCTCCACGCGGACGCTCTCCAGGCCGAGCCAGGCGGCCATGCGGCGGAGTTCGGCGGCCAGGTTCGCGGGGGTGTCGCCGCTGGCCCAGGGTTCGGCGTGGCTGGCCTGGACGATCAGGACGCCAGCCTTGCGGTCGGCCTTGAGGTCGACGCGGGCGGTGATCGCATCGCCCTCCAGGAAGGGCAGGACATAGTAGCCGTGGGTGCGCTTCTCGGCCGGGGTGTAGATCTCGAGCCGGATGCGCACGCCGAACATCCGCTCGGTCCGCTCGCGGAACCAGATCAGGTTGTCGAACGGCGAGAGCAGGGCCTGGGCGGCGATCTTCCGCGGGCGCCGGGCGGCGGGGTCCAGGTAGGCCGGCTCGCGCCAGCCCTTGACCGTCACCGGGGTCAGATCGCCGGCCTCGACCAGTTCGCCCACCCGGGCGCGGGTCTCGGCGACGCCCATGCGGAAGTAGTCGCGAAGGTCGCGTTCGGTGGCGACGCCCATGGCGCGGGCGGCGATGGCGACGAGCTGGCGCTGGGCCTCGTCGCGGGGCGGGGTGGGCGCGGCGTGGACGGCGGCGGGCAGAACCTTGTGCGGCAGGCCATAGACTCGCTCGAACGTCCCGCGCCGGGTGGCGGTGGTCAGCTCGCCCGCCCAGAACAGGCTTTCGACGGCGCGCTTGGCCTCGCTCCAGCCCCACCAGCCGCCCTCGCCCTTGTGGCCCATCTCCAGCTCGGAGGCCGAGAGCGGACCGCGCGCGGCGATCTCTTCCAGCACGCGGTCCAGGAACGCCCGCCGTTCGCGCATGAAACGGGCGATGCCCTTCCAGGTGCCGACACCCTCGCGCGCGTCCTCCATGCGCCAGCGCAGCAGGGGCTGGGTCGAGAGGGGCAGAAGGGAGGCCTCGTGCGCCCAGTACTCAAAGAGCGGCCGTTTCCGCGCCCAGGCGAGCTCTTCGAGCAGCTCCCGCGGATAGGCGCCCAGGCGGGAGAAGGCCGGCAGGTAGTGGGTGCGTGAGACGACGTTAACCGAGTCGATTTGCACGACGCCCAGCCGCTCAATGAGCTTGGTGAGCTGGCGGCGTCCCACGGGCGCGTCGCGCGGGCCGCCGAACCCCTGCGCCGCCAGGGCGATGCGGCGGGCCTCTCCGGCCGTGAGTGTGTCGCGGATCATGGACGCCCCCTCGAGTCGCCGAGGAGCCTAGCGACGGAACGAACGACGAACAATCGTGGTGAATCTGTGGTTAACGCGGAAGGCCCCGCTCTCGGAGGTTGCGAGAACGGAGCCGGAAAGTTCTACCGAGGCTTGTGACGGATCGTCGCGGTCAGTGCTCGAGCCGCCCGTCGGTGACCGCGGCGACCTCGAACGGGTACACGACCTTGGGATTCGGGGGCGCGACGTCCCGGGCCACGTCGGGCGGCGCCAGCTCCTTCAGCAGGTGGCGGATGATGTTGGTGCGGGCGGCCTGCTTGCGGTCGGTGTGGACGATGGTCCAGGGCGCCTCCAGGCAATGGGTGCGGGTCAGCATCTCGTCCCGGGCCTTGGAGTATTCGTCCCACTTCTCCTGGGCGACGGCGTCCAGGGGGCTGATCTTCAGGGCCTTCAGCGGATCGGTGCGGCGGGCCTTGAGGCGGGCGGCCTGCTCGTCGCGCGAGATGTCCAGCCACAGCTTCACGATCTGGATGCCGCTGTCGACCAGCATGCGCTCGAAGACGTTCACGTCGCGCAGGAAGACCTCCTGCTCCTCGGGCGTGGCGTAGTTCATCACCCGCTCGACGCCGGCGCGGTTGTACCAGGAGCGGTTCAGGATCACGAGTTCGCCCGCCGCCGGCAGATGCGGCACGTAGCGCTGGAAATACCACTGGCTGCGCTCGCGGTCGGTGGGCTTGGGCAGGGCGACGACCCGGGTGTTCCGAACCGAGAGATGCTCGGTGATCCGCTTGATTGCGCCGTCCTTGCCGGCCGTGTCGCGGCCCTCGAAGATCACGAGGTCGCGTTCGCCCATATCCATCGCGCGCTGCTGGAACCGCACCAGCGCCACCTGCAGGGCTTCGAGCTCTTTTTCGTCGTCGGACTTGGCCATGGCGGGATAATGCGCGGAATTGGGAGAGGGTGTCAGGCGAAAGTGGACGCCGGTTTCGGCGAGGACACCCTCTTCAAGAACGAGGTCGAGCCTTTTCATCCCGCTCAGGCGATTTCGCCTGAACGGGAAAGGCTCTAGGGGGAGCCAATGATCCGCCTGTTCGTGCCGCACGATCTCGCCCCCGGCGCCTCGCTCGACCTGGACGAGGGCCAGAGTCGCTACCTGGCCGCGGTCATGCGCCAGGCGATGGGCGACGAGGTGGCGGTGTTCAACGGCCGCGACGGCGAGTGGCGGGCGACGCTGGCCAAGGTCGGCAAGAAGGCCGTCACCCTGACGGCCCTGTCCCGGACGCGGCCGCAGGAGACGGGCCCCGACCTTGACCTCGTAGTCGCCCTGGTGAAGCGGACCCGCCTGGAGACCATCGTGGAGAAGGCGGCGGAGTTGGGCGCCCGCCGGGTGCTGCCCGTGGTGACCGAGCGGACCAACGCCGACCACACCCGGGTCGAGCGCCTGCAGTCCATCGCGGTGGAGGCCTCCGAACAGACCGGGCGGCTGGACGTGCCGCAGGTGCTGGAGCCGGAGAAGCTGGACCGCCTGCTGGCGCGCTGGGACGTCGGCCGCCAGCTCCTGTTCTGCGACGAGGCGGGCGATGCGCCGCCGGTCCTGGCGGCGGTGAAGGCGGGCGGGCCGTGGGCGATCCTGATCGGGCCGGAGGGCGGGTTCTCAGCCCGTGAGCGGACGCAGCTGCGGGCGCTGCCCTACGCCGTGCCGGCCGGGCTGGGCCCGCGGATCCTGCGCGCGGACACCGCCGCGATCAGCGCGCTTACCCTCTGGCAGGCGGCGGCCGGCGACTGGCGCTGAGGGGCGCCATGGCAGAAAACCTAAACCGGCCTTGAGCTTGGCAGAATTGCGCCCACCTATCCTGACGGCGTAAAGACGCGACTGCGCGGGACCCTCACCCGGCGTGACGGCGTTCTGGCCGGGGAGGAATGTATGGCCGAAGTCGCCTGCGACGATCGACCCCTGGTTTTCGAAGACCTGGTCCGCTGGATGGCGGACGGGGCCAAGCCCGCGAGCGAATGGCGCGTGGGCGCCGAGCACGAGAAGTTCGTCTTCCGGCTGACCGACCACGCGCCGGTTCCTTACGAGCCGCGGGGCATCAAGGCGCTGCTCGACGGCCTTACCCGCTTCGGCTGGGCGCCGGTGTACGAGGGCGAGAACGTGATCGCCCTGGAGCGCGGCCTGGCCAACGTCAGCCTGGAGCCGGGCGGCCAGTTCGAGCTGTCGGGCGCGCCGCTCGAGACGGTCCACGACATCTGCGACGAGACCGGCCAGCACCTCAACGAGGTGAAGGCCGTGGCGGACGAACTGGGGCTGGGCTTCCTCGGCCTGGGCTTCACGCCCACCTGGACCCGCGCCGACGTGCCGGTGATGCCCAAGGGCCGCTACAAGATCATGCGCGAGTACATGCCGAAGGTCGGCAAGCTGGGCCTCGACATGATGTTCCGCACCTGCACGGTGCAGGCCAACCTCGACTTCTCGTCCGAGGCGGACATGGTGGCGAAGTTCCGCACCAGCCTGGCCCTGCAGCCGATCGTCACCGCGCTGTTCGCCAATTCGCCGTTCATCGAGGGCAAGCCGTCGGGCTTCGTCTCCAGCCGCGCGAACGTCTGGACCGACACCGATCCCGACCGGACAGGCATGCTGGACTTCGTGTTCCAGGACGGCTTCGGGTTCGAGACCTACGCCCGCTACGCCCTGAACGTGCCGATGTATTTCGCCAAGCGCGGCGACCGCTACATCGACCTGGCGGGCCGGTCCTTCGTGGACTTCATGGACGGCAAGCTGGGCGAGCTGCCGGGCGAGCGCCCGACCCTGAAGGACTGGGCCGACCACACCACCACCATCTTCCCGGAAGTGCGGCTCAAGAAGTACCTGGAGATGCGGGGCGCCGATTCCGGGCCGTGGAGCCGGCTCTGTGCGCTGCCCGCGCTGTGGATGGGCGTGCTGTACGACAGCGCGGCCCTGGCCGCGTCCTGGGACCTCTGCAAGGACTGGAAGATCGAGGACCACGAGCGCCTGCGCGCCGACGTGGCCCGCCGCGGCCTGCAGGCCGAGATCGCCGGCCGCAAGGTTCGGGACGTGGCGGTGGACCTGGTCGCCATCGCCAAGCAGGGCCTCAAGAACCGCAACCGCCTGTCCGGCGGCCTGGTCGACGAGACCGGCTACCTGGCCGAGCTGGAGCACATCGCCGAAAGCGGCGTGACGCCCGCCGAGCGCCTGGTGGAGCTGTACAATACCCAGTGGAAGGGCGACGTGAGCCGGGTCTACGAGGACTTCGCCTACTAGCCGGCGGGCCGCGGCGGCGACACTGGCCCTTGCCGGCGCGCGCCGGACCAGCTCTGAGGACGCTATGGGTGTGTGGTCCGGATCCTGTCACTGCGGCGCCGTCCGCTTTCGCGTCGACGCGCAGATCGAGGAGCTGACGCGCTGCGACTGCTCGCTGTGCCGGCGCAAGGGCGCCTTGATGGCCAAGGTCCCCGAAAGCGGCCTGACGGTCGAGGCGGGCGAGGAGAACCTCACCCTCTACCAGTGGAACACGGGCGTGGCCCGCCACTGGTTCTGCCGGACCTGCGGGATCTATCCGTTCCACCGGAAGCGGTCCGCGCCCGACAGCTACGGGGTGAATGTGGGTTGTCTCGAAGACTTCGATGTGACCGCCTATCCCTATCGCCTGGCCGACGGCCAGACGATGAGCGTGCGGCCGCCGGACGCGCGGCCGGAATGGACGGGACCACGCGAGGAGTAGGATGCCGGTGAAGCTTCCGAAGTACGCCCACTGGGTCGCCGAGCGGCGGTTCCTGGTGGATCCCGCGAACATGCCCGGCCTGGACGCCGCGGGCGCGCGGCGGATCGAGGATCTCTACATCGACGGCGGCCGCCTGCGCCTGCGCGCGATCACCCACCTGTCCAGCGGCGACCGCGAATTCAAGCTCGCCAAGAAGTATGCCCCGGACAACCCGCTGATCGGCCCGATGACCAACCTCTATCTCAGCGCCGAGGAGTATGAGGTGATGTCGAAGCTGTCGGGCGCGCGCATCGCCAAGCTGAGGCACAAGCTTGGCGCGTTCGTGGTGGACGTCTTCGAAGGCGCGCTCGAGGGCCTGGTGACCGCCGAGTGCGAGGCGACCAACCGCATGGCGGCCATGAAGGTGGAGATCCCGGCCTGGTGCGTCCGGGAAGTCACCGACGAGATGGCCTACACGGGCGGCGAACTGGCCCGCACCCAGAAGGCGCCGGGCTAGCGGACGCCGCCTTCCAGGCCGGGGGTGGAGACGTTCGGCTCCCAATGCTCGCGCTGGGCGTTCCCGCCGCCGGCGTCGGTGTGCTGCACGATCTCGTCCACCGAGCGCGCTTCTTGCGGCGCCTCGGCGGGATTCGGATTCACCGCCGCATCGTCGACTTCATAGAGCTCCACCTGGTTCGGATAGAAGGCCAGATGACCCGCGATGGCGCTCATGGCGGGATAAGGGTCCTCGTAGGTCCAGATCCCGTTCTCGGCGAAATGGCCGTCCATCAGCAGGGTGTAGTAGCTGGCGTCGCCCTTGTAGGGGCAGTGCGTCGTGCGGTCCGTTCGGGACATGTACTCCATCGAAACATCGTCGCGCGGGAAGTAGACCACCGGCGGATAGGTCGCCTCCTTCAGGACCAGGGCGTTGGCGCTGTCGGCGATCACGTGGCCGTAGAAGCGCGCGCGCCAGCGGCGGGTCGCAGGCGTGATCGTGATGGGGTGGTCGGGGCCGGGAATCTTCATGCGGGACGTCCTCCTCGCGGGAGTGAACGCATCGGCCGCGTTCGGGCTGCGTCGCATATGGGGGCAGCGTTCGTCGACGCCAGGGCCCCTGCGGGCGCAGCCTTGCTTGTGCTGGGGCGACCTAAGTGGTTTTGTGCCCTTCACAATCCGCGTGAACGGGAACGGGGCGTTCGCCTGCACGCGAGCTTTTAGGGAAGCGGAACCCTCTCCACATGAATTTGATCGTCCTTCTCGGGATCGTCGTCACGCTCGCGACCGGCGTCCCCGTGCTGCTTCAGCTGCTGCGCAACCACCCGCGCGGCCTGATCATCCTCTTCTTCGCCGAGATGTGGGAGCGGTTCTCCTACTACGGGATGCGCAGCATCCTGATCTTCTACCTGACGCAGCACCTGCTGTTCGACGACGAGACGGCGAACCTGCAGTACGGGTCGTACACCTCGCTCGTGTACCTGCTGCCGCTGCTGGGCGGCATCCTGGCGGACCGGTATCTCGGCACGCGCAAGGCGGTGGCGTTCGGCGCCCTGCTGCTGGTGGCCGGCCACCTGACCATGGCGTTCGAAGGCGCGCCCGCGAAGCAGACGCTGACCTACGCCGGCCAGACCTACGAGGTGGTCCTGGACGGGCGGATGGAGAACCGCGACGTCCGGCTGATGGTGGCGGGCCAGCCCTATGAGTTCGGTCCTGCGGCCGCGGGCGGGCTGGAGATCAAGAACCTTCCGGCGGGCGGACCCCTGCCGGCCGTGCTGCCCGAGGGCTCGTACGAGCTGAAGAACCAGGTCGACCTCCTGGGCAAGAACGCCTTCTACCTGGCCGTCTCGCTGATCATCATGGGCGTCGGTTTCCTGAAGCCGAACATCTCCACGATCGTGGGCCAGCTCTATCCCCAGGGCGACCCGCGGCGGGATTCCGGGTTCACCCTCTACTACTACGGCATCAACCTGGGGGCGTTCTGGGCCTCGGTGCTGTGCGGCCTGCTGGGCACCAACTTCGGCTGGTGGGCGGGCTTCGGCCTGGCCGGCGTCGGCATGCTGGCCGGCTTCATCGTCTTCGTGCTGGGCAAGAAGCACCTGGAGGGCAAGGGCGAGCCGCCGAATCCCGAGCTGCTGGCCAAGCCCCTGGCGGGCCCGATCAACCGCGAATGGCTGATCTACCTGGCCGGCGTGGCCGGGGTGCTGCCGATCTGGTGGCTAGTCCAGCGCAACGACGTGGTGGGCACGGCCCTGACCTGGTCCTCGGCGCTGGCGTTCCTGTTCATCGCCTACGTTATCGCCTTCGTCTGCAAGACCTGGGTCGAGCGGCAGCGGATGATGCTGGCGGTGGTGCTGATCCTGGGGGCGGTGGTGTTCTTCACCCTGTTCGAACAGGCGGGCACCTCGCTCAACCTGTTCGCGGCGCGCAACGTGGACCTGGTGGGCGTGACCGCCGCCCAGACCCAGTCGTTCAACGCCGGCTACATCCTGATCTTCGCGCCGATCTTCGCCGCGGCCTGGGCCTGGCTGGCCGCGCGCAAGCGGGACCCCAACCCCACGCTGAAGTTCGGCCTGGGGCTTCTGCAGGTGGGCCTGGGCTTCATGATCGTGGTCTGGGGGGCCGGCTTCGCCGACGACCAGTACCGCCTGCCGATGATCTTCCTGGCGCTGCTCTACATGTTCCACACCACGGGCGAGCTCTTCCTCTCGCCGGTGGGCCTGTCCGAGATCACCAAACTGTCCCTGGCCAAGGTGGTCTCGTTCATGATGGCGGTGTGGTTCCTGGCCTCGTCCATCGCCCAGTACGTGGGCGGCACCATCGCCGCCATGGCCGGCACCCACACCGTGGGCGGCCAGGTCACCGACCCCAAGGCCTCGCTGGAGAGCTCGCTGGCGGTCTTCAACATGCTGGGCCTGTGGGGCATGGGGATCGGCGTCGGCTTCATCGTGCTCAGCTTCTTCATCAAGGGCTGGGCGCATGGGGTGAACGACCCGGCGAACCATCCGCAGCCCGAGCCGATCGCCCCAGTCCTCGACGGCGAGCGCCAGGCGGTCAATCCGGCCGCGATGCGCGCCGACCGCGAGGCGTAGACACCGCGCCAGACACGACGAAGGCCGCGGAGCGATCCGCGGCCTTCCTTGTTTCCGGGCGCCGGGATCAGGCCCCGAAGGTCTTGCGGATCCGCACGTAGTACATCCGGCCGAACTGGATATCCTGGTCGTCGATCCGGGTCGCGATGGGGTTCGTCTTCCGCGAGCCGTCGAAGACCTGGACCGTCCGGCGCAGCCCGCGCGAGGTGACGTTGGGCAGCTCGAACCGCACCTGGATGTCGGGCCGCGGCCGCCATTCGGCGAAGGGGCGCACGTAGGTCTTCAGCTTCACCGTCTCGATCAGCGCCACCCGGTACGACGTCTCGCGCCAGGCGCCGTAGGCGTCGACGCCATAGCTCAGCCGCCACTGGGGCAGGTCGTGGCTGAAGGTGGCGTTCCAGTCGAGCGGGTGCAGGTCGGAGATCTCGCGCTTCCGGCCGGTGGTCGGGTCCCTGACGCTGGACCAACGCTTGGTGATGTCGCCCTTGAGCTGGGCGCCCTTCAGCCCGAAGCGGGTCAGGGGCAAGGTCAGCTCGGCGCTGATCTCGTCCTTCGTGCCGCTGCCGATGTTGGTGGGGCTGTCGAAGACCGCGCCGCCGGGGCCGGGCAGGGGGCCAACGTCGACCACGTCGCTCAGCTCGGAATGGCGGGCGGTCAGCACCAGTACGCCATCGCCCAGGAAGCGCTGCTCGACCGCGACCTCGGCGACCCAGGCCTGCTCGGGCTCCAGGTCCGGATTGCCGGCGGTGACGCCGGAGCCAGAATTGAAGCTGGAGTCGGCCACGAAGTCGGCGAAGTCGAGCTGGCCGACCACCCGCTCGAACCGCGCGCGGAGCTGGGTGTTCGGGGTCGGCGACCACGAGACCAGGAGGCGCGGCTTGAGGAAGTGCAGGGTCTTCTCCAGCGCGACGTCGCCGTCGGAGGAGATCTTGGAGCCCTCGAAGCGCAGACCGCCTTCCACCGTCCATTGCGAGGTGGGCCGCCACACCGCCTTGCCGAACACTTCGCCGCGCTTCTCTTCCACGGTGACGTTGGCCGCGGGCAGGTCCTGGGGCACGCCGTTCTCGGTGTAGATCGTGGTGCTGTCGAGCTGGTTGAACGCCCCCTCAGCGCCGGCCTCCAGCGACAGCTTGTCGTTGAATCGGTACTTCAGCACCGAACGGGCGATCGTCTCGCTGGTCTCCCGCTCCAGGGCGAACAGGCCGCCGTTCGGACCGAACGCCGATTGCGAGATCACCTCGCGGTCCCGGGTCTGGTGCAGGCCGACTAGCTCCAGCTTGGTGCGGGCGCCGAAATCGCGATCGAACCGGCCGCCGATCTCGTTCTCGAACAGGCGGACGTTGTCGTCGATGGTGATCAGCCCGGGCGCGGGGAAGCTGATGACCTCGTCCTGCTCGAACTTGAACTTCGCGCCGTAGTGGCGTGCGTTCAGGCGCACCTTGCCTCCCGCCAGCGGCTGGGCGTAGGCGCCGGTCAGGGTGTAGTTGCCCTCGGTGCCCTCGGAATCGATATCCGAACGGCGCAGCACCTCGCCGTCCGGGCGGATGCGGATGCCCGGACCATCGCCGGCGCCGTCGTCCGCGCCGAAGCCGTAGCGGGCGGAGGTCTCCCAGCTGCGTCCGTCCTTGTCGCCCGACAGCTCCAGGCGCATGCCGTGCAGGTCGCGTCCGTCGTAGATGTGGTTGGTGGCCACGGCGAACAGGCCGCGGAAGCCGCCCACGCCTTGCTTGCGCACGACGTTGGCGATCACCGATTTGCCCTGCATGTCGATGCCGGGCGCGCCGCCGCGGATGACGTCGATCCGCTCGACCTGACTGGCGGGCAGGCGGCGCAGGATCTCTTCCAGGTCGTCGGTCTTGCTGGTGGGTCGCTGGCCGTCGATCAGCACGTTGCCGCCGCCGCCCTCGAACCCGCGGATCTCATCGCCGTCATCGAAGGCGAAGCCAGGCAGGCGCAGCACCATCTCGTGGGCGTTGGACGGTTGCTGGGCCGCGAAGAACGCCGCCGGATAGGCGATCACCCCCTCCTGCGGCGTGGCGGCGGCTTCCGGCGCGGCGGCGACGGCCGCCTGCGCCAGCAGGTGCATAAGCAACATGCGAAAACTCTCCCCAAGTCACGGGAAGAGGTGCCCGTGCAATGTTACGCGGGCGAGTTAAATGGCCGTAAGGTGCATTAATTCTGAGACATAATTGCCGAAATCAGGCCTTCGGCGGCCACGCGGGGAACCGAGGCGCTTCGTCGCCGATGACAGCCCAGCCGGGCTTGTCCGCGACGAAGATATGGCCCGCGATGGCGAGGTCCGGCTGATCATCCAGGCTGCCGGCCGGGACGAACCAGCGGCCGTGCGGACCCAGGTGCGGCGTGGGGCAGCCGCAGGTCTCGCAGAAGGTGGTGCTCCAGCCGGACGGCAGGGCGTAAGCCTTCAACGCCGTCTCGCCGGACAGCCAGACGAGCCTGTCCGCCTTGACCGAGAGGACGGCGTTGGAGCCCGTGCCGGATACGCGCCGGCACTGGGAGCAATGGCAGAAGCCTACGGGGGGCAGGCGGCCGGTCACGCCCCAGCTCACCTGGCCGCAAAGGCAGCGGCCGGTGGCGGAGAAGGGCTCGGCCGGCTGGCTCAAACCGCGGTGCCGCCGACCGTCAGGCCGGTGATCTTCAGCGACGGCTGGCCGACGCCGACCGGAACGCTCTGGCCCGATTTGCCGCAGACGCCGACGCCGGGATCGAAGTCGAAATCGTCCCCGATCATGGTGACGCGCGTCAGGGCTGAGGGTCCGTCGCCGATCAGGGTCGCCCCCTTCACCGGCGTGGTCAGCTTGCCGTCCTCGATCAGGTAGGCCTCGGTGCACTGGAACACGAACTTGCCGTTGGTGATGTCCACCTGGCCGCCGCCGAAGTTGGCGCAGTAGAGGCCGCGCTTCGTCGAGGCGATCATCTCCTCGCGCGGGGTGTCGCCGCCGAGCATGCCGGTGTTGGTCATCCGCGGCATGGGCATGTGCGCATACGACTGCCGGCGGGCGTTGCCGGTGGGCGACAGGCCCATCAGGCGGGCGCTCATCCGGTCATGCATGTAGCCCACCAGGATGCCGTCCTCGATCAGGATGGTGCGTTCGGTCGGCGTGCCCTCGTCGTCGACGGTCAGCGAGCCGCGGCGGTTCAGCAGCGTGCCGTCGTCGAAAACGGTGACGCCCGGGGCGGCCACCCGCTCGCCGATCTTGCCGGAAAAGGCAGAGGTGCCCTTGCGGTTGAAGTCGCCTTCCAGCCCGTGGCCCACGGCCTCGTGCAGCAGCACGCCGTTCCAGCCCGGGCCCAGGACCACGTCCATCTCGCCCGCGGGGCAGGGGACGGCGTCGAGGTTGGTGAGCGCCTGGCGCAGCGCCTCATCCACCTGGGCCTGCCACTTGTCGGGGCTGATCCAGGCTTCGAAGCCGGCGCGGCCGCCGGCGCCCGTGTAGCCGTTCTCGCGCTTGCCATCGCGTTCGACCGTCACCTGCACGTTGATCCGGCACAGGGGGCGAACGTCGCGGATCAGCCGGCCGTCGGCGCGCAGGATCTCGACCGTGCGGCGCTCGCCGGCGATGGCGGCCATGACCTGGACGATGCGCGGGTCGCGGGCGCGGGCCCAGGCGTCGATCTCCTGGAGCAGGGCGACCTTGTCCGAGAAGGCGGGCGAGGCGAGCGGATTGTCCTCGCCGTAGAGCTTGGCGTTGGTGGCGCGCGGGGACTCGGCGGCCGTGCCGGCATAGCCGCGCTTGGCCAGCCGCGCGGAGTCGGCGGCGCGACGGATCGCTGCTTCCGAGATCTCGGACGAATGGGCGTAGCCGGCGGTCTCGCCCGCCACGACCCGCAGGCCGAACCCTTCGGTGGCGTCGTAGGAGGCCGACTTCAGCCGGCCGTCGTCGAACAGGAACGACTCGCTCTCGGAGCGCTCGACGAACAGCTCCCCGTCGTCTGCGCCCGCCAGGGCGTCGCCGAGGATCTCCCGGGCGCGGGCCGGGTCGACGCCGGCGGAATCGAGGATCGAGGGAGCGGGGACAGGAGCGTTCATCGGCCAAAGATAGGCGCCCAGGCCGGCGGCGTCACCCGCGACATGTCACCAGGATCGTCTTCGCCGACCGGCGGCCAGCCGATTCGGTCCCGCCCTTGCGGACCATTCCGAGCCTTCTGGCCCAGGGTGTCTCCGGCCAGGCCTGCGTCATGTTGGCCCGCCGATCGAATTCACGCTGGATCGCGCCCCGTTCGTCGGGGCTCAGGCGTATCGGGAACGGCCTCCGATAACGGGGTGCGGCGGAACCACCCCCCGTAAGGGCCGCCAACGCCTTGGCAAGCTCCAGGGATGCGCGTATGGACCCCCGCGAAGGGGCCGATCGGGCGTCGCGAAAGCTGCGTCTGCGCGTCCCGTTCCGAAGTCGTCGGAGGCGCCCGCCCGGTTCGCGGGGTCCCCGGCCAGATAGACCGAGGGGACATGAAGTCGAGCTTTCACGGATTGCGGACGCGGGCGGCGGGGGCCCTCGCGGGCGCGGCGACGGCGTTCTGGGGCGCCGCGGCGATGGCCGCCGACAAGTTCGGCCAGCCGACGGACAAGGCGATCGACCTGCAGCCGGGCGTGACGCCCCTGCGCGACGACGCCATCTGGTTCCACAACGTGATCCTGCTGCCGATCATCACGGTCATCACGCTGTTCGTGCTGGCCCTGCTGGTCTGGGTGGTGGTGCGCTACAACAAGCGCGCCAATCCGGTGCCGGCGAAGTGGAGCCACAACACGCTCATCGAGGTGGTGTGGACCCTGGCGCCGGTGCTGATCCTGGTCTTCATCTCGATCTTCTCGTTCCGGCTGCTGTTCGCCTACAACGACATGCCCAAGCCGGACCTGACCATCAAGGCGACGGGCTACCAGTGGTACTGGGGCTATGAGTACCCCGACCAGAAGATCGGCGAGTTCGTCTCCAACATGCTGCCGGAAGACGAAGCCAAGGCGAAGGACGTGCCGTTCCGCCTGGCCGCCAACGAGCCGATGGTGGTGCCGGTGAACAAGGTGGTGCGGGTCCAGGTGACCGGCGCCGACGTGATCCACGCCTTCGCGGTGCCCTCCTTCGGCGTCATCACCGACGCGATCCCGGGCCGCCTGAACGAGACCTGGTTCAAGGCCAACCGCATCGGCACCTACTACGGCAACTGCCGCGAGCTGTGCGGCGTGGACCACGCGTTCATGCCCATCGAGGTCCGCGTGGTGAGCCAGGCCGACTTCGACGCCTGGGTCGCCAGCAAGGGCGGCTCCAAGGCGGGCGCTGCGCCGGCCGTTTCCGCCGCGGCCCCGGCCGCCGCGGACGCCGCCGCCGCGGGCCAGCCGGCCGCCGCGACCTCGCAGGTCAATCCCGCCGCTCCGCCTCCCGCGACGCCCGAGCCCAAGGCTCCCGCCGCCGCCACCACGCCTGCGCCCTCGGCGCCGGCTGCGAAATAACCTCAGGATCCGCGTAAGATGGCTCAAGCCGCCGCTCACGATCACCACGACGACCACGGGGAGCACAAACCCGGGTTCTTCGTCCGCTGGTTCTTCTCCACGAACCACAAGGACATCGGCACGCTCTACATCATCTTCGCCATCATGGCGGGGATCGTGGGCGGCGCCCTGTCCGGCCTCATCCGCTGGGAGTTGATGGAGCCCGGCATCCAGGTCTTCACCAAGGGCAGCCTGCTGGACAGCCTGGGGATGATCGAGGCCTCGAAGCACGGCTACAACGCCGTGGTCACCGCCCACGCCCTGATCATGATCTTCTTCATGGTCATGCCGGCGATGATCGGCGGGTTCGGGAACTGGTTCGTGCCGCTGATGATCGGCGCGCCGGACATGGCCTTCCCGCGGATGAACAACATCTCCTTCTGGCTGCTGGTGGCGGCCTGGGTGCTGCTGCTCTGCTCGATGTTCGTCGACGGCGGCCCGGGCAAGGGCTTCGGCGGCGGCTGGACGCTCTATCCGCCGCTCTCCACCACGGGCCACACCGGGCCGTCGATGGACCTGGCGATCCTGTCGGTCCACCTGGCCGGCGCCAGCTCGATCCTGGGCTCGATCAACTTCATCACCACGATCTTCAACATGCGCGCGCCGGGGATGACCCTGCACCGCATGCCGCTGTTCGTCTGGTCGGTGCTGGTGACCGTGTTCCTGCTGCTGCTCTCGCTGCCCGTGCTGGCCGGCGCGATCACGATGCTGCTCACGGACCGCAACTTCAACACGCACTTCTTCGACGCCGCCGGCGGCGGCGACCCGGTCATGTACCAGCACCTGTTCTGGTTCTTCGGGCACCCGGAGGTGTACATCCTGATCCTGCCCGGCTTCGGCATGATCTCGCACATCGTGGCCACGTTCTCGCGCAAGCCGGTCTTCGGCTACCTCGCGATGGCCTACGCCATGGTCGCCATCGGCTTCATCGGCTTCGTCGTGTGGGCGCACCACATGTACACGGTCGGCATGGGCATCGAGCTGCGCGCCTACTTCGTGGCCGCCACCATGGTGATCGCCGTGCCCACGGGCGTGAAGGTGTTCAGCTGGATCGCCACGATGTGGGGCGGCTCCATCGACTTCAAGACGCCCATGCTGTGGGCGATCGGCTTCATCTTCCTGTTCACGGTGGGCGGCGTCACGGGCGTGGTTCTGGCCAACGCCGGCATCGACTACAGCCTGCACGACACCTACTACGTGGTGGCCCACTTCCACTACGTGCTGTCGCTCGGCGCCGTGTTCGCGATCTTCGCGGGCTTCTACTACTGGTTCGAGAAGATGTGGGGCGTGAAGTACAATGAGTTCCTCGGCGCCGTGCACTTCTGGATCACCTTCGTCGGCGTGAACCTGATCTTCTTCCCGCAGCACTTCCTGGGCCTCCAGGGCATGCCGCGCCGCTACATCGACTATCCGGAAGGCTTCGCCTACTGGAACAAGATCTCGACCTACGGCTACGTGATCACCGCCGTGGGCGTGGTGGTGTTCCTGTTCATCCTGCTGGAGGCGGCTGTCCGTCGCCGCAAGGCCGAGGCGAACCCCTGGGGCGAAGGCGCCACGACGCTGGAGTGGACGCTGTCCTCGCCGCCGCCGTTCCACCAGTTCAACGAACTGCCGGTGGTCAAGCCCGACGTCCACTAAGGACCCGCGGCCCCGTCCGGGACCACATTCGGGGGGCGCGCGCCGGACGGTGCGCGCCCTTCGGACATTCTGAGAGTAAGATCGCATGGCCATGGCCACGGCCCACACCAATCCGCGCGCGATCGCCCGCTGGCAGGACTTCCTCCAGCTGCTGAAGCCGCGCGTGATGTCGCTGGTGATCTTCACCGCCCTGACCGGGCTCGTCTGCGCGCCGGACCGGATCAACCCGATCCTGGCGGCCGTGGCGGTGCTGTGCATCGCCGTGGGCGCCGGCGCGTCCGCCGCGCTGAACATGTGGTACGACGCCGACATCGACGCGAAGATGCGCCGCACGCGCGGCCGTCCGGTGCCGGCGGGGCGGGTGCAGGGCGCCGACGCCCTGGCCCTGGGCGTGGTGCTGTCGCTGTTCTCGGTGATGCTGATGGGGATGGCGGTGAACTGGTTCGCCGCGGGCCTCTTGGCCTTCACCATCGTCTTCTACGCCGTGGTCTACACCATGTGGCTGAAGCGGTGGACCGCGCAGAACATCGTCATCGGCGGGCTGGCCGGCGCGCTGCCGCCGGTGATCGGCTGGGCCGCGGCGAGCGGCACGGCGCCGCTGAACGCCTGGCTGCTGTGCGCCATCATCTTCATGTGGACGCCGCCCCACTTCTGGGCCCTGTCGCTCTATACGTCCGAGGACTACGCCAAGGCCGGCGTGCCGATGATGCCCGTGGTCAAGGGCGCCTCATCCACGCGCCTCCAGATTCTGATCTACAGCCTCCTGCTGATCCCGGTCTGCGTGGCGCCCGCCTTCACGGGCCTGGGCGGCCTCGGCTACCTGGCGGTGTCCACCCTGGGCGGGTTGGTGTTCCTGCTGCTGGCCTGGCGGCTCTACCGCAGCCGGGCGGGCGAGGCGGCCGATCCCCGCAACGACGACGGCCTCTACGACGTGCGGGCCGGCGCGCGGGACGCCCGCAACCTGTTCGCCTTTTCGATCCTGTACCTGGCGCTGCTGTTCGCGACCCTTTTGGCCGAACACCTGATGGGCGCGCGCCCCCTGGAGCTGTTCCGATGAGCGATCCCGGCCGCGAGGACGAAGCCGCCGCCAAGGCCCGACGGGGCCGCAACATCGCCATCGCCCTAGGGCTCGTGGCGTTCGTGATCCTGGTCTATGTGGTCACCGTGGTGAGGATGGGTGCAAGTGTCGCA
Source organism: Phenylobacterium sp. RIFCSPHIGHO2_01_FULL_69_31 (assembly GCF_001824475.1). Classification (GTDB taxonomy): domain Bacteria; phylum Pseudomonadota; class Alphaproteobacteria; order Caulobacterales; family Caulobacteraceae; genus Phenylobacterium. The sequence continues at coordinate 107,753 of NZ_MHXN01000016.1, forward strand.
GACCGGCCTTTCTGAGATCGAGCGCAAGCGGAACGCCAAGGTCGCGGTCATCTGCGCCTTCACGTTCTTCGGCATGATCGGCGCCTCATTCGCGGCGGTCCCGATCTATCGCGCCTTCTGCCAGCTTACCGGCTTCGACGGCACCCCCCGGCGCGCGACCGCCGCCGCGGATACGGTGCTTGGCCGGACGCTGACCATCCGCTTCGACGCCAACGTCCGCGACCTGCCCTGGACCTTCACCGCCGAACAGGTCTCCCAGGAGGCCAAGATCGGCGAGACGAAGATCGCCTTCTTCAAGGTGACGAACAATTCGGACAAGCCGATCACCGGCCGGGCGCTGTTCAACGTCGTGCCCGAGCAGGCGGGGCCCTACTTCCAGAAGCTGCAGTGCTTCTGCTTCGAGGATCAGACCATCGCGCCGGGCGCCACGATCGACATGCCGGTGCTCTATTACGTCGACCCGAAGTTCGTCGACGACATCAACACCAAGGGCAAGCAGGAGGTGACGCTGAGTTACACCTTCTTCCCCAGCACCTCGAAGCAGGCGCAGGCTGCGCCGCCCAGCCCGCACAAGGGCGGCTGACGCGGCACAAGGAGGCCGGGGACGGGCCTTTCCCCCTTGGCGAACCGTTCGCCCGAGGGCTATAGCGTCCCGAAAGTTTGCTGCGCGCGAGTCCGCTGGCGCGTGGGGGATATCTGAGGGGTTAGGCAGCAATGGCCGCTGGCGTGAAGCACGACTACCACCTGGTCAATCCGAGCCCGTGGCCGCTCGTCGGTTCCATCGCGGCGACGGTGATGGCGATCGGCGGCGTGGTGTGGATGAAGGGCCTGTTCGGCCTGCCTCAGCACAGCTCGTGGCTGTTCTTCGCGGGCCTGGCCGGCGTCCTCTTCACCATGGTCGGCTGGTGGGCCGACGTGATCAAGGAAGCCAACGCGGGCGACCACACGCCGGTCGTCTCCATCGGCCTGCGCTACGGGATGGTGTTGTTCATCGCCTCGGAGGTGATGTTCTTCGTTGCGTGGTTCTGGATCTTCTTCGAGATGGCCCTGTTCCACGGGAATCGGACGCTGGCTCCCATCGAGGAAGTCGCGACCGCCTGGGCCGCCTGGCCGCCGAAGGGCATCGAGACCGTGCCGGCCTTCCAGCTGCCGCTGGTCAACACCCTCATCCTGCTGCTGTCGGGCACGACGGTCACCTGGGCCCACCACGCGCTCCAGGTCGGCGACCGCAAGAGCGCCAAGGTCGGCCTGCTGCTGACCGTCCTCCTGGGCGTGCTGTTCACGGCCGTCCAGGTCTACGAGTACCAGCACATCCTCGAGCACAAGTACTTCTTCGGCGCCGAGGGCCAGGAGAACTCGGGCCTCTACGGTTCGACATTCTTCATGGCGACCGGCTTCCACGGCTTCCACGTCCTCATCGGCACCATCTTCCTCCTGGTGTGCCTGGTGCGCCTGATGCGCGGCGGCTTCACGCCCAAGCAGCACTTCGGCTTCGAGGCGGCCGCCTGGTACTGGCACTTCGTCGACGTGGTGTGGCTGTTCCTGTTCGCCTTCATCTACGTGATCTTCGGCGGGCCGGCGCACTAAAGGCCCGGGATGTGAGCAAGCCCCATCCGCTGCTGGCGGGCCTTTCCGGCCGCTGCCCCAATTGCGGAGAGGGCTTCCTCTTCGACGGTTTCCTGAAGGTGGCGCCCGCCTGCGAGGCGTGCGGCTACGACTTCTCCAAGGCCGACTCGGGCGATGGCCCGGCGGTGTTCGTGATCCTGATCGCGGGCTTCGCCGTGGCCTTCGCGGCCGTCTTCACCGAGTTCACGGTCCACCCGCCGATCTGGGTCCACCTGATCCTCTGGCTCCCGGCGACGCTGATTCTTTCGCTGGGACTGATGCGTCCGCTCAAGGGCGCCATGCTCGCCGCGCAGTTCATGAACCGGGCGTCCGAAGCGCGCCATGACCACTGACCGCGGCCGGGGGTTCCCGGTCGGGCTGACGGTCGCGACCGCGATCGCCCTGGCGATCCTGCTGGCTCTCGGGACTTGGCAGCTCCAGCGCCTCCACTGGAAGCGCGATCTCCTCGCCCGCATCGACGCCCTCCAGGCCGCCCCCGCCCAGCCGCTGGGCCCGGTGCTGGACCGCGTGGCCCAGGGCGGCGATGCGGACTTCACGCGGGTCAGGGCGATCTGTCCCGGGATCGCGACCGCGCCCTATCTCGAGCTCTATGGTCTGCGCGACGGACAGCCGGGCGTCCGGCTCATTTCGGCGTGCAGGACCGACAGCGCTCGCTACCGCACGATCCTGGTGGACCGCGGCTTCGTCGCCGACACCGTCTCCGCCCGGCCGCCGGTCGACCGCGCCGCCGCAGCTCCGGTGGAGGTGACCGGGGTGCTGCGCGAGCCCGAGCCCGGCAACAGCTTCTCCCCGCCCAACCAGCCCGCCCGCTGGTACACCCGCGACGTGGCGGCGATGGCGGCCGCCCTGGGGTCGCCCGATCCTGCGCCCCTGTTCCTGATGGCCGAGACGGCCACCAATCCGGCGTGGAGCGCCCTCGTCCCGGCCCCCATTCCCGCGGTCATCTCCAACCGGCACCTGGAGTACGCCCTGACCTGGTATGGCCTTGCCGCTGCCTTGCTCGGCGTCTATGCCGCCATGCTCTTCAAACGCCGGAAGAAATAGATGCGCTACGTCTCGACCCGCGGCCAGGCCGCCCAGGTCGGCTTCACCGATGCGGTGCTGGGCGGGCTCGCCCCGGACGGCGGCCTCTATGTGCCCGAGGCGTGGCCGACCTTCACGCGCGACGAGATCGCCGCCTTCGCCGGCATGCCCTACGCCCAGGTGGCGGCGGCGGTGCTGGGCAAGTTCGCCGGGGACGAGATCGGCGCCGCCGACATGCGGGCCATGTGCGAGGAGGCCTACGGGACCTTCAGCCACAAGGCGGTGGTGCCGCTGGTGCAGATCGCGCCGCAGACCTTCATCGCCGAGCTATTCCATGGCCCCAGCCTCGCGTTCAAGGACGTGGCCATGCAGATCCTGGCCCGGTTGTACGACCACATCCTGGGCAAGCAGGGGCGCAGGCAGGCGATCCTCTGCGCCACCTCCGGCGATACCGGCGGCGCGGCCGTCGAGGCGTTCCGGGGCGCGAAGAATGTCGGGGTGGTGGTCATGTTCCCCGAGGGCCGGATCAGCGAGGTCCAGCGCCGGTTCATGACCACGGCCGAGGAGACGAATATCGCCTGCGTGGCGGTGAAGGGCACCTTCGACGACTGCCAGGCGATCCTGAAGAACGCCTTCCAGGACCAGGCGCTGCGGCAGGCGGTGGACCTGGCGGCGGTGAACTCGATCAACTTCGCCCGCATCGCCGCCCAGGCGGTCTACTACTTCACCACGGCGGCGGCGCTGGGCGCGCCGGACCGCGAGGTGAACTTCGTGGTCCCCTCCGGCAACTTCGGCGACGCCTTCGCCGGCTATGTGGCCATGAAGATGGGCCTGCCGATCAAGCGGATCGTGGTGGCGACCAATTCCAACGACATTCTGGCGCGCGCCTTCGCCACCGGCCGCTACGCCCGCGGAACCGTGCAGCCCACCCTGTCGCCGGCCATGGACATCCAGTCGGCCTCGAACTTCGAGCGGCTCTATTTCGAGGGCGTGCAGCGCGAGGCGGTCGAGACGGCCCGCGCGTTCGAGGCCTTCGGAAAGGTGGGCGTCATCGACATTCCGCCGGGCGCGCTGTCGGCCATGCAGGCCACCTTCACCGGCGTCGGCATCGGCGAGGACGAGACGCTCCGCGCCATCGTCTCCACCCTGAACGAGACCGGGGAACTGATCGACCCGCACACGGCGGTGGCCGTCTCCGCCCTGCGCCATGTGGAGCTGGAGGGGCCGGCCGTGGTGCTGTCGACGGCGCACGCGGCCAAGTTCCCCGAGGACGTCGCCAAGGCGTGCGGTGTCGAGCCGCAACTGCCGCGCGGCTTCGCCAGCATGGCCGGGCGGCCCGAACGCTTCGACCGCCTGCCCGGCGAGGCCGACACCATCAAGGCCTACGTCCGCGCGTTCGCCGAGCGGTGACGGGTCCCAGGGTTCATAGGCTGGCCAACGGCGTGCGGGTGGTCTGCGACCCGCTGCCCGGCTGGCAGACGGTGGCGCTGTCGGTGGTCGCCGGCCGCGGCGCGCGGTTCGAGGACGCCGCCCACTCCGGCTGGTCGCACCTGCTCGAGCACATGGTGTTCAAGGGGGCCGGCGGCCGCTCCGCCAAGCAGATCGTCGAGGTCATCGAGGCCGAGGGCGGGCACATCAACGCCGCCACGGGCTACGAGCGGACCAGCTTCCAGGTCCGCGCCCTCAAGCACGGACTGGACCTCGGTTCGTCGGTGATTTCGGACCTCGTCCTGCGGCCGACCATGGACGCCGCCGACCTCGCCCGCGAGAAGCAGGTGGTGGGCCAGGAGATCGCCGAGGCCGCCGACACCCCGGACGATCTGGTGTTCGAACTGGCCCAGGCCGCCGCCTTTGCCGGGCAGCCGCTGGGCCGGCCGATCCTGGGCACGGTACAGTCGATCAAGGCGGCGACGCCGCAGACCCTGGGCGCCTGGCGCAGCGCGCTCTATGCGCCCGAGACCCTGGTGGTCAGCGCCGCCGGCGCGGTGGATGAGGACGAGCTGCTACGCCTGGCCGAGCGCGACTTCGGCGCGGCGGCGGGCGAGGGGCTGGCGGCGGCCGAGCCGGCCGCGTTCGCTGGGGGGACCAGCACCGTGGCCAAGCGCCTGGAGCAGGCGAACCTCGTGTTCCTGCTGCCGGCGGTGGGGGTGAAGGACCCGGACTACTTCGCCCTGCGCCTGCTGGCCGAGATCCTGGGCGGCGGCATGGCTTCGCGGCTGTTCCAGGAGGCGCGCGAGGCGCGGGGCCTGGCCTATGCCATCGACGCCTATTCCGAGACCTATGCCGACACCGGGATCCTGGGCGTGTTCGCAGGCTGCGACGCGAAGGACGCCGGCGAGCTCGCCGAGGTGACGGCCCAGCAGATCCGCCTGCTGGCCGATCCGGTCGGCGACGTGGAGCTCTCGCGGGGCAAGGCCCAGCTCAAGGGCTCGATGTTCATGGGCCGCGAGTCGGCGCTGGCGCGCGCCGAACAGGCCGCCGGCCAGGTGCTGTTGTTCGGCGAGACACTGGACCCGGAGGCGGTGGCCGCGGAGGTCGACACCGTGACGCCCGGACAGATCGCCGATCTGGTGGCGAAGATCCTGGCCCCTGCCCGGTCGGCCACCGCCATCCTTGGGCCGAAGGCCTCGCTGCCGGCGGCGGAGCGGTTCGAACAGGCCCTGTTCGGCGTGTGACCGGAGCCGAAAGCCGCGCCTCTTGACCCCGCGCCGAATTGCGCGAGGCTCGGCGTCCATGGCCCTGCTGGACTGGATCGCGCCGGAAAGCGGCCTTCGTGTCGAAGGCCAGGGCGTCTGGCTGCGTCCGCCGCGCGCCGGCGACTTCGCCGAGTGGCGGGAACTGCGGGCCCAGAGCCGGGGGTTCCTGCAGCCGTGGGAGCCGACCTGGCCCGCCGACGACCTCTCCCGCGCCGCCTTCCGCCGCCGCCTGCTGGCCTATGCCCGCGACCGCGAGATCGGGCTGGCCTATCCCTTCTTCATCTTCCGCAGCTCGGACGATGCGCTGACCGGCGGCATCACCCTGTCGAACGTCCGGCGCGGCGTGGCCCAGATGGGGTCGGTGGGCTACTGGTGCGGCCGGCCCTACGTCCGCCAGGGGCTGACCCTGGCCGCCGTGCGGGCGCTGTCGGAGTTCGCCTTCCGGACCCTGGGGCTCCACCGCCTGGAGGCGGCGTGCATTCCCGACAACCAGCCGTCCCGGACCCTGCTCAGGAAGGCGGGGTTCCAGGAGGAGGGATTCGCGCAGGCTTATCTTAAAATTAACGGCGATTGGCGAGACCATGTTCTGTTCGGCTTGGTGACCCCGTACCGGGATCGCGAGGGGCCGGACGAGGGGGTGTCGGTCTAGGCCCATGCCCCGAAACACGGACTCGAATTCGGGACGGAATGGCCAACGACCGTTGGATGTGGGACGCGACGGCCACGCTCGAGGCGCTCGGGGCGGCGGAGGTCGCGCTGTGGGTCTGGGAGCCGGAGAAGGATCGCCTGCGCCTGACCGGGGCCACCCGCGCCCTGGGCCTGGGTCCGCTCGCGCCCGACTGCTCGTCCGCCGCCCTCCGCGCCCTGGCCCTGCCGCAGGACCGCGCCATCGCCGAAGACATCCTGCGCCAGCAGCCCCCAGGCGGCGAGGTGGCCGTCCGCCTGCGCCTGCGCGGCGGCAGCCCCTGCATCTGGCGGGGCGTGTGGCTGGAAGAGGGCGTCCGCGCCGCGGGCGTGGTGGCCGCCGAGGTTCGGTTCGCCGCCTCGGGTCTCGACCACCTGACGGGCCTGGCCGACCGCAAGAGCTTCATCACCCTGGCGCGCGAGCGGCTGCAGACGCCCGGTCAGTACGAGCTGATCGTCGCCGACCTGGACCGCCTGCGCCGCCTGAACGAGGCCCTGGGCCACGAGCGCGCCGACTTGGTGCTGGCTGCGCTGGGCTCGCGCCTGGCCGCCGCCTTCCCGCCGGGCGCTCTTCTGGCCCGCATCGGCGAGGACGAGTTCGCCGCCCTGGCCCCCGTCACCGCCTCGCCGGGCGCCGAGACGCTGCGCCGTGCGCTGGAGCAGCCGCTGCGCGTGGCCGGCTTCGACATCCACCCGACCCTCTCCATCGGCGCCGTCGAGGCGCCGGGTGGCGAGGAAGCCCCGGAGGCCGCCGAACTGCTGCGCCGCGCCGAGCTGGCGGTGGAAGCGGCCAAGAGCAACGGCCGCGGCGGCGCGGCCGCCTATGGCCGCAGCCTGGAAACCGATGGCCTGTCGCGGCTGGCCCTGGAAGGCGACCTCAAGGGCGCCCTGCGCCGGGGCGAGCTGACCCCCTTCTATCAGCCGATCGTGCGCCTCTCGACCGGCGCCCTGTCCGGCTTCGAGGCGTTGGTCCGCTGGCGCCACCCGCGCCGGGGGCTCCTGATGCCCGAGCAGTTCCTGCCGCTCTGCGACGAGATGGGCCTGATGCCCGAGCTGGGCGCCATGATGATGCGCGAGGCGTCCCGCCAGCTCGGGACCTGGCGCAAGCGCCACCGCGCGGCCGGCGAGCTGACCGTGGCGGTGAACCTGTCCACCGGCGAGCTGGAGCGCCCCGACCTGGTGTCGGACGTGGAGCACATCCGCCGCGAGACCGACCTGCCGCCTGGCGCGCTGAAGCTGGAGGTCACCGAGAGCGACGTCATGCGCGACCCGGATAAGGCCGCCGTGATCCTGCGCTCGCTGCGCGCCGCGGGCGCCGCCCTGGCCCTGGACGACTTCGGCACCGGCTTCTCGTCGCTGAGCTACCTGACCCGGCTGCCGTTCGACACTCTGAAGATCGACCGCTACTTCGTGCGCACCATGGCCACCAACGAGGGCTCGGCGAAGATCGTCTCCTCGGTGGTCAAGCTGGGCCAGGACCTGGACATGGAAGTGGTGGCCGAGGGCGTCGAGAACGCCGGCATGGCGCGCCACCTGCTGTCGCTGGGCTGCGACTACGGCCAGGGGTTCGGCTACGCCCCGGCCCTCTCGGCCCAGGAGGCCGAGGTCTACCTCAACGAGAGCTATGTCGACGGCGCGGCGCCGGTGAAGGCCCGCGGCTGACGCCTCAGGCCTGTCCGGCCTCGGCGCTCAGGAACTGCGGATCGATACCCAACTTGCCGAGAGCCCGCGCCCACTTGGTGTCGTAGTCGTCGTCGAAGACCAGGGCCTCGTCCGCCTCGACGGTCAGCCACACGTTCTGGCGGATCTCGCGCTCCAGCTGGCCTGCGCCCCATCCCGCGTACCCGAGTGTCAGGATCGCCCGCCGCGGCTGGGGATCGCGCCGGCCCATGGCCTCCAGCACCTCGCGGGTGGTAGTGAGCGACAGGCCCCCGCCGAGGTCCAGGCTGTGCTCGGCGTGGTAGTCGTCGGTGTGGACGACGAAGCCGCGCTCCATCTCCACCGGCCCGCCCAGCAGCACCAGATCCTCGTCGACGTCGGCGTCGGCCTTGATCTCGAGCCGCTCCAGCAGATCGGGCACCGTCAGCCCCTCGATCGGCCGGTTCACCGCGATGCCCATGGCATGGTCGTGATCGTGCGCGCACAGTAGCACCAGCGACCGCTCGAACCGCGGGTCGCCGATCCCCGGCATGGCGATGAGCATCTGCCCCGAGAGGAAACCACCTTCCATCGATCCACAGATTCTGCCGGATGATGGCGACATCAAGGGGTGGAAGCCCCTATCTGCGGAAAACGAGGTTACCGCAGGGCCTCGTTCCCGTTATCTGCGCATCGAAACCGCTCAAGGAGACCTCCGATGACGATCAAGGTTGGCGACAAGCTGCCCAACGTGACCCTGACCCAGGCCACGGCCGAGGGGCCGAAGCCCGTCCAGACCGAGGACTTCTTCAAGGGCAAGACGGTGGCGCTGTTCGCCGTGCCGGGCGCCTTCACCCCCACCTGCTCGGCCAAGCACCTGCCGGGCTTCAAGCAGCATGCGCCGGACCTGAAGGCCAAGGGCGTCGACGAGATCGCCTGCCTGTCGGTGAACGACGCCTTCGTCATGCGCGCGTGGGGCGAAGACCAGGCGGTGGGCGAGGACATCGTCATGCTCGGCGACGGCAACGGCGCCTTCACCGACGCCGTGGGCCTGGCCATGGACGGCAGCAAGTTCGGCATGGGCAAGCGCTCGCAGCGCTATTCCATGATCGTCAAGGACGGCGTTGTCAGCGAGCTGAACGTCGAGGCGGGCGGCGAATTCAAGGTCTCCTCCGCCGACTACATGCTGGCCCAGCTCTAGGCGGACGGGCTCCGGCCGAAAATCCAGGCGAGCGGGCCGCAGCGGCGGCCCGTTCCGCTCGGCGCTTTGGTGCTCGGCCTCCGCCGCCAGGGCTCCCGGCGGCACGAAAAAGCCAGAGCGCGTGTCGGCCGGGCGGCGCGCCGTTCGTCATCAAGAGCGAGAGCAGGAGGATCGTGCCATGGCCGATGAGCGCATCAAGGGACCCCAGTCCTACTTCCCCTCGATCGAGAAGACCTACGGGCGCCCGATCTCGGAGTGGCAGGCGCTGGTCCGCCAGCGGTGTCCGGCCAAGCACATGGAGCTCGTGGCCATGCTGAAGAGCGAGCACGGCATGGGACACGGGCATGCCAACGCCATCGTCGCGCACACGCTGGCGGAAGACCGGGGATAGGCCGCCCGGCGTCAGGGCGCCGCCGGTTTCGCCGCCGGACGCCAGGGCCGCCCCCTTCGGGGCGGGGGCGCGGGATAAGGTCCGCGGCGCGTGTCGGGATCGGGCGGCCTCGTTCGTCCTTCGGGCCCAACCGGAGGAAAATCCATGCAGACCGACGATCGCTCTTCCACGCAGGTCGAGGCCGTGTTCGAGGCGCTCTCCGAAGCCTTGCGCGCGCGAGACGCCGCGGCGGTCGGCGCGCTGTTCGCGCCGGACGCGCGGATCTTCGACCTCGCTCCGCCGCTCGCCCATGGCTTCGACGGCCGGGGTCTGGCCGACTGGCTTGCCGGCTGGGACGGCCCGGTCGAGCAAAGCGCGTCCGATTTCGAGATCAAGGTCAGCGGCGACCTGGCCGTCTGTCACGGCCTGGTGCACGTCCAGACCACGCGCGGCGGGGAGGAAGCGAGCTGGTGGATGCGGGCCACCTATGCGCTCGCGCGGGACGACCGCGGCTGGCGCATCATCCATGAGCACACCTCTGTCCCCTTCTACATGGACGGCAGCTACCGCGCCGCCATCGACCTGGCGCCCTGAGAACGGGGGCGGACGAGCAGGCCGAAGCGGATGCGCAATAGGAAGGAGCACGAGATGGCTGACGACGATCACTACCTGGCGGTGTTCACCAGCGACAAGAACGGCCCCCGCTGGCGGGCCTGGTACGCCATGACCGACGAGGAGCGGCGGCGGACGGACGAGGTCGGGCTGGCGGCGCTGGCGGCCTGGGACGCGGCGCACCGCGACGTGATTGTCTACCCCGGCGGCCCGCTGGGTCCGACCAAGCGTACGACGGCCGAGGGCGTGTCGGACGTGGTCAACCAGCTGACGGTGTTCATGGTCGTGCGCGCACCATCTCACGAGGCGGCGGCCAAGCTGTTCGAAGGCCATCCGCACTGCACGATCTTCCCGTGCGACGGGGTGGAGGTGATGCCCCTGCTTGGCCCGAAGCCGCAGGACTAGGCGCGCGGCGCCTGGCCCAGACGGGGCTCCGTCCCCGCGATCAGGCGCTGGATGTTGGCGCGGTGGCGGGCGACGGGCCGGCGACGTTCGCGATCAAGAAGACCATGGCGGCGGGTCTACAGCCTTGGCGGCCGCAAGGTGAAGCGCGCCGGAACGGGCGCGCCGCGGCGGGTTGCCCGCGACCGTTCGACGCTGTGGTGCTCAAAATGCTGGAAGAACGAGGTCATGCGAACGAAACTGCGCGCGGCCTAGCTTGGAACAGGGTCGGCCCTGAGCGTCGGGACGGGGGATGAACTCAGCGAGCGATCACGAGGTGCGCCGGATCGCGGAAGGTACGGGCGACATCATCGTCAGCGTGGATCGCGCGGGCACGATCACCTATGCCTCGCCCGCCATCCGTACGTTCGGCTACGCGCCGGAGGACCTCGTCGGGCAAACCGGACTGGCGTTCGTTCACCCGAAGGACCGCGGCAGGTTCGCCGAAAACACTGCGGCGCTGCTGCGGGGCGAACTGATCGCGGGGACGGACCGCCAACACCGCTTCCGGCGTGCGGACGGCCGCTGGGCCTGGGTGGAAGGCGCCGCAGCTGCTGCGGGACGAAACCGGCGAACTGTTGGGGTTCGTGAACGCGCTGCGCGACGTCACAGCCCGCCGCCAGGCGGAGGCCGCGCTCCGCGAGAGCGAGGCGCGCTTCAAGCTGATCGCCGAGAGCTCGCCGGACATCATCCTCCAAACCGATCGCCGCGGGCGGATGGTGTTCGTTTCGCCGGCGGTCCGCGCCTATGGCTACGAGCCGGCCGACCTCCTCGGACGCGAGCAGGCTGAGTTCGTCCACGCGGACGACCTAGCGCAGGTGACCGCAAACCAGCGGCAGACGCTGCAGGACGAAGTGGTGGAGGATCCCGGCCGGCGGGCAAACCGGTACCGGACGGCGGACGGCCGGTGGATCTGGCTCGAGGGCAACCCCCGCGCTCTGCATGACGATGGCGGCGAGGTGATCGGCACGGTTAACGTCCTGCGGGACGTGACGACCCGGCGGGCGCAGTCCGATCTCTTCGAGACCGCCTTCGTCCATGCCGCCATCGGCAAGGCGCTGGTCGGCCTCGACGGCCGCTTCCTGCGGGTCAATGCGGCCTTCGCCCGAATGCTCGGCTACACGGCGACGGAACTGCTCGGCCTGGACTTCCAGACACTGACCCACCCGGACGACCTAGACACCGACCTCGCGCTGCTGGGCCAGCTGATCGGTGGAGAGATCGAGAGCTATACCCTGGACAAGCGCTACGTCCGGAAGGACGGCGCCCTGGTCTGGGGCCGCCTCGCCGCCTCGATGGTGCGTGGTCCGGACGGCGCGCCGACACACTTCATCGCTGAGATCCAGGACCAGACGGACCAGCATCGCGCCGAGACAGCCCTGCGGGAAAGCGAGGCGCGGCACCGGGTGATCGCGGAGGCGACGGTCGACGTGATCACCATGGCGCGCCTGGACGGGACCTTGACCTTCGTCAGCCCCTCAGTGCGCCAGATCGGCTACGAGCCGGAGCCTCTGATCGGTACGACGTTTGCCGCCAACGTCCACCCGGACGACCGCAAGGCCGTGTGGCGCAGCCTCAAGGAACTGATGGCCGGCGGTCCATGCAAGCGGCACCGCTGGCGCGCCCGGCATGGCCAGACCGGTGAGTGGCTATGGATGGATTCCGCGCCGAGCCTGACCCGTGACCCGGTGACCGGACGCCCCAACGGCTTGATCGATGTCGTGCGCGACATCTCCCGCCAGGTCGAGCAGGAGGAGGCGTTGAAGGCCGCCCGCGAAACGGCGGAGGCCGCCACCGCCGTGAAGGCCCAGTTCGTGGCGAACATGAGCCATGAAATCCGCAATCCCCTGACCGCCGTGATCGGATTCACCGACATGCTGCGCAAGTCGCCCACCCTGGCGACGTCGGACCGCGCCTACGTGGAACGCATCGCCGGCGCCGGCTCGGCCCTTCTGGCGATCGTCAACGACGTGCTCGACTTCTCGAAGCTGGAGTCAGGCATGGTGACGATCCGGCCGAAGCCCACGGCGCTGGCGGAGCTTGCTCGCGAATCCCTCCAGCTCTTCGAGGGGCAGGCCGCGGCCAAGGGCTTGGCCCTCGTGTTCAAGGCGGACGATCGGCTGCCGCCGATGGCGCTGCTGGACGGCGACCGGCTGCGGCAGATCCTGATCAACCTCACCGCCAACGCCGTGAAGTTCACCGACGCCGGCGCGGTCACCCTTCGGGCGCTTCGGGCCGGTGAGACAAAGGTCCGCTTCGAAGTCTCGGATACCGGCGCCGGCCTGTCGGAGGCCGATATGGCGCGGCTGTTCCAGCGGTTCACCCAGATCGACGGGGCCGACGCTGGGCGCCGGGGCGGCGCGGGCCTGGGCCTGGCCATCTGCAAGGGCCTGGCGGAGGCCATGGGGGGCGAGGTCGGCGTCGAGAGCACGCTGGGGATCGGCTCGACCTTCCACGTGACCCTTCCGCTGACGCCGGACACCACCCCGGCGGTGGCTGCGGAATCGCCTGTGGAGGGGGCGCCTTTGGCTGGGGTGCGGGTCCTGGTGGTCGACGATCACCCGGCCAACCGGGAACTCGCCGCCCTGCAACTCCAGTCGCTCGGCGCGGATGTCGCGACGGCCGAGAGCGGCATCGTCGCCCTGGATCACCTCGCCGCGCACCCCTTCGACGCCCTGCTCCTCGACCTTCGGATGCCGCATCTCGACGGCCCCGAGGTGCTGCGGCGCCTGCGCGCGCAGCCGGGGCCGAACCAGGCCATCCCCGTCGTGGCCTTCACCGCCGAAGTCCACGACGAGGGCACAGCGGCCCCGGAAGGCTTCGACGCCATGGTCGGCAAGCCGATCGACATCGCGGCGCTTGCCAGCGCCCTGTCCGCCGCTGTCGACCGGGCCAACACCTAGCCGGCGCCTGGGCTCCCAGCGTCGGCTGGCTTGGCCCGCGGCGCCACGCAGTCCTTGGGGAACCAGGGCAGGCGCTCCTCGGGGAAGAACTGGGCGGTCGGCGGGGGCAGGCGCTCCGGGTGATCCAGGGAGCCGACGTGGAGGTGCACCTCTCCGGGACGCTGGCCGCCCTGGCAGGTGAGCGTGGAGCCGCAGCGGGCGCAGAAGCCGCGCTGCATGCCGGGGGACGAGGCGAACCGGGTGATCGCGCCGCGGGTCGTCTCGAGGTCGGGTTCGTCGAAGGCGGCGAAGGCCGCGGCCGCCGCGCCGCTGTGCCGCCGGCAGCTCTCGCAATGGCACCAGGCGACCCACTTCGGGGCGCCGCGGGCCCGATAGCGGACGTCGCCGCAGAGGCAGCCGCCCTCCCACGTCTCGCTCATCGCTGGCTCTCCTCCAACCTCCGCGCACGTTGCCCAGGCGACGGCGACCCGGCAAGCGGCGAACGCGGCGCGGCTATGCCGTCCGCGGGAACGGCCGGCTGAGGAAGCGGGAGCCCGCTTCCCCGAAGCGCCAGGGAACATCGGCGGCCTTGGTGATGCCGATACGGGGGCCGGTGACCACGCCGGATGCGCCGCCGGGGCGCAGCGCGAAGGGCGGGCGGTCCAGGGCCAGGCCGTTGTGCTCGCGGGTGACGGCGAGGGCGGCGCAGAGCTTGCCCGGGCCGGAACAGAGGGCGCGGGGATCGCCAAGGCCGCGGCGCTGGGCCATGACGTCCAGGCCAGCCGTGGGCTCGATGGCCCGGATCAGCACCGCCCCGCCCGGCGCCTGCGACCAGCAGACGAAGTTCATGCACCAGTGGATGCCGTACGAGCGGTAGACGTAGAGGTGCGCGGGCGGCCCGAACATTACCGCGTTGCGGGGCGTGGGACCTGAGTAGCTGTGCGAGGCGGGATCCTCGTGGTGATAGGCCTCGGTCTCCACGATCCGCCCGCCCACGCCGTCCACGAACACCGACCAGCCGATCAGGTCGGCCGCGACCTCGGCGGGGTGGCGGGTCCAGAAGCCTTGACGGTCGGCGTTCGAAGGGTCGGAATGTTCAGCAACAAACGAGCTCATCTTGGGAGGATGCGCCATGGCTTATGTCGAGGGCCAGACCGTTCACGACGCCGACAGCCACATCATGGAGCTGCCGGGCACGATCAACCGCTACCTCGACCCCGGGTTCCGCCAGGCGTTCGTCGACAAGACCGGCCGCAAGGACGTGCTGCCCGAATGGTTCGCCAAGGCGGCGGAGAAGGCTAAGGATCCCGAGTTCCGGGCCGGCGCCGAGGCCAACATCCTGCTGCGCAAGAACTACGAGGCGCTGGGCGCCTTCGAGGCCAGCGACCGGCCGGCGACGCTGGACTACCTGGGATTCGCGAGCCAGCTGGTGTTCACCACCGCCTGCCTGTCGAACTTCGGGCTGGAGCAGATGGGCGAGGTCGACCTCGCGGTGGAGGCGGCCCGCGCCCACAATCGGATGATGACCGAGTTCTGCGCGGTGGACCGGCGGCTGCTGGCCACCGGCTATGTTCCGCTGATCGACCGGGCGCGGGCGCCGCAGATCGCCCGCGAGGCCATCGAGCTGGGCGCCAAGGGGCTGGTGGTTCCCTCGCGCCATCCGCCGGGCTTCTCGCCGAGCCACCGGGAGCTCGATCCGTTGTGGGCCGTCGCGCAGGAGGCGGGGCTGCCGATCCTGTTCCACGTCGGCGGCGAGGAGAAGATGCACAAGGACTACCTGGAGAACGGGCTGCCCTTCGTGAAGGACTTCCACGGCGGGGACGAGAACTTCACCTCCCTGACCTTCATGGCGATCCCCCTGAGCATCTGGCAGACCCTGTCGGCGTTGGTCATCGACGGGGTGTTCGACCGGTTCCCGCGGCTGAAATTCGGCGCCATCGAACTGGGCGCCTCGTGGCTGCCGAGCCTGATGAAGTTCCTGGATTCCGGCTGCGCGGCGTTCGGGAAGGAGGAGCGGTTGCAGACGCTCTCCGACACGCCCAGCGCCATCCTGCGCCGCCAGCTGCGCGTCACGCCCTATCCGCACGAAGACGTGGCGTGGATCATGGAGAACGCCGGGACCGAGATGGTGCTGTTCTCGTCGGACTTCCCGCACGTGGAGGGCGGGCGCAATCCGCTGAAGCGGTTCAACGACAGCCTGGCCGGGGTGGACGCCGTGGATCGGCGGGCCTTCTACCGCGACAACTTCATCGACCTGATGGGCCGGGGCCTGGACCCCGCCCTGCACGACCTGCCGTCCCTGCGGGCCGCTTAGGCGACGCGGGAGATCTCGATCGGACCGGCGCTGACCGCGCGGACGATGGCCCCAAGCAACTCCTGGAGCTGGATCGGCTTGGCGGCGTGTTCTGTGAAGCCCTGGTCCAGGTAGCTCTGGCGCCCGCCCGAGGTGACGTCGGCCGTGAGGGCGATGACAGGGACTGCCTGGTTGGGGCCGGGAGCCAGGCGAAGGGTCTGCAGGACGTCGAGGCCGGTCAGGCCCGGCATCTGGATGTCGGTCAGCACGAGGTCGAAGCGCTCGTCGTTCAGCGCGCGCAGCGCCTCGGCGCCCGACGCGGCCTTGGCGACGGTGTGGCCGAGGCTGGTGAGGAGCTGGTCGAGGACCAGGAGGTTCACGGCGTTGTCGTCGACCGCGAGAATGCGGAGCGTCTCGACAGCGAAGGCCTGCGGCTCGTTGGCGTCGGCGGCCGCGGGGTAGGCGGCGTCTTCGACCACCTCCAGCGGCACCTCGAGGTGGAAGGTCGATCCCTGGCCGAGCTCGCTCTCGACCCAGACGCGGCCGTTCATCAGCTCAACCAGCTGCTTGACGATGGCCAGGCCCAGGCCGGTGCCGGTGAAGCGCCGGGCCTCGGACTCGTCGGCCTGGGAGAAGCGGTCGAAGAGCTGGGGCAGGTGCTGGGGCGCGATCCCCGGGCCCGTGTCGCGAACCGCCAGGTGCAGGCGCACCGTGTCGTCGTCCCAGACGGCCGCCTCGGCGATGACCTGGACCGAGCCGACGTCGGTGAACTTCAGCGCATTGCCGACCAGGTTGAACAGGACCTGGCGCAGGCGCAGGGCGTCGACGAACACCATCTGGGGCACGTCGGCGCCGAGCCGGAGCTGGAGCGCCACGCCGCGCTCATCGGCGCGCGGGGCCCAGAAGCTCACCAGCCGGTGGAGCACGTCGTGGAGGTCCTCGGCGGCGGGGACGATTTCGAGCTTGCCGGCGTCGATCTTGGAGACGTCGAGGATGTCGTTGAGGATCGAGAGCAGGTACTCGCCGCTGTCGATCAGCACGTCCAGCCGGGCGGCCTGGACCGGATCGACGGCGTCGCGCTTCATGAGCTGGGCCATGCCGAGGACGCCGTTCATCGGCGTGCGGATCTCGTGGCTCATCGTGGCGAGGAAGTTGGACTTGGCGCGGTTGGCCGTGCGTGCGGCCTCGCGGGCGGCGTCGGCGGCGGTCCGTTCCGCGACCGCCTGGTCGCGCGCGGCGGCCAGGTCGTCCACCAGCTCCACATTGCCGAGGAAGGCCGCATGCCAGGTGGAGATGGCGCGGTTGGTCCGCTCCGTGATCAGGGTGAGGATGATGGCCAGCACCACGAAGCCGCTGCTGACGGCGGCCGCCGTGGGCAGGTCGAAGCGCAGGAAGATCATCGCCACGATCTGAAGCAGGACGGGACCGGCGAGGCTCCAGAACACGGTGCGCGAGAGGGCGCCCGCGCCGGTGGCCACGAGCAGCAGCGTCATGAGCTGGAGGCCGTACAGCAGGTACTCGGGCGGCCCGCCGTTCCAGGCCATGGCCATAGTTGGGGCGGTGTAGAAGACGATTCGCGCGACGCACAGCGCGCCGAGCTTACGGAAGCCCCGCGTCTCGTCGGCCGTGGCGCTCTGCGCGAGCCAGCGCCGGACCAGCATCTGCTGGACGGTGTCGATGGCGCAGGAACTGGCCATCATCACGGCCGCGAGCAGGGGATGGCCCAGGAACCAGATCCCGGCGGCGGCGACCAGGTTGAAGAGGAAATGGATCGGAAGCGGCAGCCAGAGGCCGCCGACGGTCAGCTGATAGGCCGTGTAGCGTGCGTCGACGACGCCGTCCGCCACGGCTGGCGCACCGCTCCGAGACTTGGCCTTCGACATTACGCCCCTACCGTTTCGCGGGACCCTAGGGCCCAAAGGTAAACTGTCCGAGAATCGGCGTTATCTCAACCCTGAGGCGAGTGGGCCGAGAAGTGGGTTACCCGGCCAGGGCTGCGGCGGGGACCGCGGCCATGTCCTCGGCGCCCTCCTCGGCGATGGCGTCGGCGAGGCCGGGCGCGAGGGTGAGCACCTGGCTGGCGTAAAGCCGAGCGAGGGCGCCCTTGCTGGCGAGCCAGGGGTCGTCGGAACCCGCGGCGGCCAGCGCCTGGCGGCCCAGGATCCAGCCGCCCACCACGTCGCCGGCCAGCTTCAGGAACGGTGTCGCCGCGGTCAGGGCGGCCGCGTTGGCGGCGCCCAGGAGGCCGTCGGTGGCGCGCTCCAGGGCTGCCACGCCCGCGGCGAGGCGGCGGCCGACGGGGGCGAGCTCGGCGGTCTCGGTGAGGACCTCGGCGGTCAGCGCCATCTCCGCGCACAGCGCCTTGAGGGTTGCGCCGCCATTGAGCCGCACCTTGCGGCCGATCAGGTCCAGGGCCTGGATCGCGTTTGTGCCCTCGTAGATCGGCGCGATGCGGGCGTCGCGGTAATGCTGGGCCGCGCCGGTCTCCTCGATAAAGCCCATGCCGCCGTGGATCTGAACCCCCAGGGACGCGCATTCGACGCCGACGTCGGTGGACCAGGCCTTGGCGATCGGGGTGAGCAGCTCCTGCCGCGCCTTGGCGGCCGCGCGCTCCTCTTCGGTGTCGGCGAGGCGCGCGAGGTCGGCGAGCACGCCGGTGGTGAGGCAGATGCCGCGCGCCGCCTCGATCTTGGCCTTCATCAGCATCAGGGTGCGGCGGACGTCGGGGTGGCCGTAGATCGCCCCGTCCGCGTCCCAGGTGGTCCGGCCCTGCTTGCGCTCCTGGCTGAAGGCCAGCGCCTGCTGGAAGGCGCGTTCGGCGATGCCGACCCCCTGCACGCCGACCTGCAGACGCGCCGCGTTCATCATGACGAACATGTGGGCCAGGCCCTGGCCCAGCTCGCCGACCAGCTCGGCCTGGGCGCCCTCATACAGCATCACGCAGGTGGGCGAGGCGTGGATGCCCAGCTTGTGCTCGATGGATCCGGGGCGGAAGTCGTTGCGGCTGCCGAGGGAGCCGTCGTCCCTCACCTCGAATTTGTTGGCCAGGAAGAGGCTGATGCCCTTCACGCCCGGGGGCGCATCGGGCGTGCGGGCCAGGACCAGGTGGCAGATGTTGTCCGCCGCGTCGTGGTCGCCCCAGGTGATGAAGATCTTCTGGCCGGTGAGGCGATAGCCGCCCTGGCCGTCCGGCTCGGCGCGGGTGGTCAGGGCGGCGAGATCCGACCCGGCCTGCGGCTCGGTCAGGACCATGGCGCCGGTCCACTCGCCGGAGACCATCTTCGGCAGGATCAGCCGCTTCTGGCGCTCGGTGCCGTGCAGGGACAGGGCCTCGATGGCGCCCTGGGTCAGCATCGGGCAGAGGCCGAACGCCATGTTCGCGGCGTGCACCATCTCGAACACCGCCAGTTCCATGGCCTTGGACAGGCCCTGGCCGCCGTGGTCGGGCTCGGCGGACAGCGAATTCCACCCCTGCTCGACGAAGTGGCGGTAGGCGTCGGCGAAGCCTGGGGCCGCGGTGACCCGGCCGTTCTCGTAGCGGGCGCCTTCCAGGTCACCCTTGCGGTTCAGGGGCGCGAGCTCGTTGTCGGCGAAGGCGGCCGCGGCTTCCAGAACCGCCTGGACCGTGTCGTCGTCGAGATCTGGGAACGCGCGGGCCAGCAGCTGCGGATGGTCGACGGTCTTGAGCGCGAAAGCCAGGTCTCGGACGGGAGCACGGAAGGTCATGCGGGCGGCCTCTCGAAAAAGCTGGGCCGGGTTCTAGAGGTTCGCCGCGCGGGATGCGACAGTCTTCCAACCGCAGACGCATCGAGCGCTCGGACTTTGGCGTCGCGGCCGCTAGACCCCTGGCCGGCGACACGCCCGGCCTCGCGGTGGAGGTCGGGGTCGTCAGGAAGCAGGCGGGACCGTGAACGATCGGCAGGCGGAGGTGGAAGCGGCGGCGAGCGCCATCCGCGGTGGCGGCCTGGTGCTGATGCCCACCGAAACCGTCTATGGCCTGGCGGCGGACGCGGGCAATGCGCGGGCCGTGGCGGCGGTTTACGAGGCCAAGGGCCGGCCCAGCTTCAACCCGCTCATCGCCCATGTGGCCGACCTGGAGATGGCGCGACGCATCGCCCGCTTCGACGATCGTGCCGAGGCGCTGGCGAGACGGTTCTGGCCCGGCCCGCTGACCCTGGTGCTGCCGGCCGGCGACACCCAGGCGGTGTGCGACCTGGCGCGGGCGGGGCTGGAGACGGTGGCCGTCCGGGCGCCGGCCCACCCGCTGGCCCATGCGCTGATCGAGGCCGTCGGCGGCCCGGTGGTGGCGCCGTCCGCCAACCGCTCCGGCCGGCCCAGCCCCACCACCTTCGCCGACGCCGTCGAGGAGACCGGAGCGGCGGCGGCGGCGGCGCTGGACGGGGGGCCGTGCGGCATCGGTCTCGAATCCACCGTGGTGGCGTTGCTGGACGCGCCGCGCCTGCTGCGGCCGGGGGCGGTGACGCGGGCGGAGATCGAGGCGGTGGTCGGGCCGCTGGCCGAGGCGGAAGCCGACGCGAAGCGCTCGCCCGGCCGGCTTGCGCGCCACTATGCGCCCAACGCACCGGTGCGGCTGGATGCGAGGGCCCCCGAACCGGGGGAGGCGTGGCTCTCGTTCGGACCCGGCGCGCCGGGTCCGTACAACCTCAGCCCCGCGGGCGACCTGCGGGAAGCGGCCGCCAACCTCTTCGCCTTCCTTCGCGCCGCCGACCGCACCGGGCCGGCCGGGATCGCCGTCGCGCCGATCCCGCACGAGGGGCTGGGGGAAGCCATCAACGACCGGCTCAAGCGCGCGGCGGGGTTTGTCGGCTGAGCCCGCAGGACTAGATTGAGCCCATGACCGCGCCCGTCCCCGCCGATGTGATCTCCCGCCTGAAGGCGGTGCTGGGCCCCGGCGGCTGGAGCGAGGACGCCGAGCGCATCGCCCCCAAGCTGGTCGAATGGCGCGACCGCTGGGTCGGCCAGACGCCCTTTCTGGCCTTGCCGAAGACCACCGCCGACGTGGCTGCGGTCGTGGGGATCTGTTTCGAGGCCGGCCAGGCCATCACCATCCAGGGTGGGAACACCGGGCTGGTCGGCGGCCAGATCCCGCTGGGCGAGGTCCTGCTCTCTACCGAACGGATGAAAGGCCTTCGCGAGGTCGACGCCTTCGACGACGCCCTCACGGCCGAGGCCGGCGTCACCCTGGCCGAGGTACATGCGGCGGCGGCCGGCGTGCGGAGGCGCTTTCCGCTGGGGCTGGCGTCGGAAGGCTCGGCCACGGTGGGCGGGGTGGTGTCCACCAACGCGGGCGGCACCCAGGTGCTGCGCTACGGAATGACTCGAAGTCTGGTGCTGGGCCTGGAGGCCGTGCTGCCGAACGGCGAGGTCTGGAATGGGCTGAAGCGCCTGCGCAAGGACAACACCGGCTACGACCTGAAGCAGCTGCTGATCGGCGCGGAGGGCACGCTGGGCGTGGTGACGGCGGCGGCGCTGAAGCTCTATCCGGTCATGGCCTCCCGGACTGTGGCGATGATCGGCGTCGGCAGCCCGGAGGACGCCATCCGCCTGCTCGCCCGTGCCAAGGACGCGACGGGCGGCGCCGTGGAGGCCTTCGAGCTGATGGGCCGCCTGGGCCTGGACTTCGCCCTGCGCAACATCGCCGGTACGCGCGATCCGCTGGCCGAACCGCATCCCTGGTACGTCCTGGCGGAGTTTTCCTCCGGTGAGCCCGGCTCGGCGGAGGCGGCGATGGAGCGGTTCCTGGCCGAGGGGCTGGAGGCGGGCCTCGTCCGCGACGCCGTGGTGGCCCAGACAGAGGCCCAGGCGAAGGCGCTTTGGGCGATCCGGGAGAACCAGTCGCCGGCCCAGAAGCCCGAGGGCGCCACCTGGAAGCACGACATCGCCGTGCCAGTGAGCCAGGTGGCCGCGTTCCTCGCGGAGGCGACGGCGGCGATGCAGGCCTTCGCCCCCGGCGCCCGGATCGCCGCCTTCGGCCACGTGGGCGACGGCAACATCCACTACGACGTGCTGCGGCCCGACGGCGGCTCGGACGCCGAACATGCGGCGCGACGGGACCAGGGCTCGCGCATCGTCCACGACATCGTCGCCAGGATGGGCGGCTCGATCAGCGCCGAGCACGGCCTGGGGGCCATGAAGACGGCGGAGGGCGCGCGCTACAAGAGCGAGGTCGAGCTTTCGGCCCAGCGCGCCATCCGCCGGGCGCTGGACCCCAAGCGCATCCTGAACCCGCGGGTGCTGTTCTAGCTGTCCAGCACCTGGCGGACCTTCATCGCCACCTGCTCGATGGTGAAGGGCTTGGCGATGAAGGCGACGTCGGCATCCAGCATCCCGTTGTGGACGATGGCGTTGCGCGTGTAGCCGGTGGTGTAGAGCACCTTCAGGCCGGGTCGCTCCGCCCTGGCCTTGTCGGCGAGCCGGCGGCCGTCGAGGTCGGGCATCACGACGTCGGTGAACAGCAGGTCGACCCGCGGCTGTAGGGCCAGCACGGTCAGCGCCTGGGCCGCGTCCGAGGCCTGGACCACCGTGTAGCCGAGCTCGCGCAGGGCATCGACGCTGAGGTGGCGGACCCGTTCGTCGTCCTCCACCACCAGGATGATCTCCTCGGGCTTTCCGTGCGGCAGCTCGCCGACGGGCCGCGGCTGGCCGTCGGTGGCGTCCAGTTCGCCGGTGTTCCGCGGCAGGTAGATCTTGATGGTCGTGCCAAGGCCCGCCTCGGAATAGATCTTCACGTGGCCGTGGCTCTGCTTGACGAAGCCATGCACCTGGCTGAGCCCCAGGCCCGTGCCGCGCCCGACACCCTTGGTGGTGTAGAAGGGCTCGAAGGCGCGCTCGACCACCTCGGGCGGCATGCCGGTGCCGGTGTCGCTCACCGAGATCATCACGTACTGGCCGGGATGCACCTCCTGGTGCGCGGCGGCATAGGCGTCGTCGAGGTGGGCGTTCGACGTCTCGATCGTCAGCCGCCCGCCCTCGGGCATGGCGTCGCGCGCGTTTACGCAGAGGTTGACGATGGCGTTCTCGAGCTGCGCGGGATCGGCGAACGTGCGCCAAAGCCCGCCCGCAAGGACCGTCTCGACCCGCAGGTTCTCGCCGATGGTGCGCCGGAGCAGCTCGGACATGCCGCCGACCAGCTTGTTGACGTCCAGCACCCGCGGCTCCAGCGGCTGGAGCCGGGAGAAGGCCAGGAGCCGGGCGGTGAGCTGGGCGGCGCGGCCGGCGCCTTCCAGGGCGCTGTCAATGCAGGCCTCGGCCTTGGCGACATCCTTGGAGAGGCGTCGCTTGGCGAGGTCCAGCGAGCCGATGACGATGGCGAGCATGTTGTTGAAGTCGTGGGCGATGCCGCCGGTGAGCTGGCCGATGGCCTGCATCTTCTGGAACTGGCGGACCTGAGCCTCCGCCGCCTCGCGGCTTTCGCCTTCGATCTTGAGGTTGGCGTTGGCGACTTCGAGGGCGGCGGCCGCTTCCAGCGCGCCCCGCAGTCGCCGGCGGCCGTCGACGAAAGCGAAGGCCCCCAACGCGACCACGGCGAGCCCACTGACGGCGAGGGCGATGCGAAGGCGCAATCCCTCCATCCGAAGCTGTTCCGTGCGCGCGGCGAGCAGGCGCTCCTCCTCGGCCCGCAAGCCGACCATCAGCGCGCGCAGCTCCTCCATCACCTGGCGGCCCTCGTCGAGGCGGTCGGCGAGCTGTGCGGCCGGCGTGCCCGCCTGGAAGCGGGTGAGGTTCTCGCTCAGATAGGCGAGGCGTCGGTTGGCCAGAGTCCGGAACGTGGCGATCCGCGGGGCCTGTGCCGGGTTGTCGCTGAGCAGGCGTTGGAGCTCGACGAGGTCCCCGTCCAGCTCGGCCCGCGCGAGGTCGTACGGCTTCAGGAACTCGATGCGGCCAGTGAGTATGTAGCCGCGCTGGCCGGTCTCGGCCTCCTGGATGAGGGAGGCGGCGTCGGCCAGGCGCTTTTCGACCTCCAGAGTGTGCCGGACGAGGCCGGCGGCCTCTTCCTGCCGTTCGGTCAGCCAAACGGCTCCGAGCACCGACAGCGTCAGCATCGTGAAGCCGATCAACAATGCGATCAGCGGCTTATCTGTCCGAACAGCGCCCATGCCGCACTCATGGCCGAGCCTTGGGGGGCGATCAAGCCCGCGGGGGCTGCCTTGGCGCCGCAGCCAAGTCGCGGCAAAGGGTGGCGATGTTGATCGTGCTCTCTCCGGCCAAGGCGCTGAACTTCGACGCGCCGCCCGCCTCCGCGCCGCTGACCCTGCCGCAGATGACGGAGCAGACAGCCGAGCTGGCGAAGACCACGAGGAAACTGCGCGTCGTCGACCTGAAGCGGATGATGTCGCTGTCCGACGCGCTGGCGAAGCTGAACCGTGAGCGGTTCCAGGTCTTCGATCCCGAGAGCGAAGAGGGCCTGCAGGCGGCCTTCGCCTTTAACGGCGACGTCTACCAGGGGCTGAAGGCGCGGGAGCTGGACCGCAAGGCGCTGGGCTGGGCGCAGGACCATGTGCGGATCCTGTCGGGCCTTTATGGCGTGCTGAGACCTCTGGACGCGATCCAGCCCTATCGCCTCGAGATGGGCGTCCGCATCAAGACCCGGCGCGGGCAGAGCCTGTACGACTTCTGGGGGCCGCGCATCGCAGAGGCGCTGGACGAGGCGGCGGCTGGCCACAAGGATCGGACGGTCGTGAACTGCGCCAGCGGCGAGTACTTCGGCGCCGTGGACCGGGCCGCGCTGAAGGCTCCGGTACTGTCCTGCCGGTTCCTGGAAGAGAAGGACGGCGAGGCCAGGATCATCTCGTTCTTCGCCAAGCGGGCGCGGGGCGCCCTGGCGCGCTACGCCATCGACAACCGGATCGAGGCGGCGGCGGACCTCAAGGGGTTCGACCTCGACGGATACCGGTTCCAGCCGCACCTGTCGTCGGACCAGGAGTTCACCTTCCTGCGGCCCCAGCCTCCGCCGCCCAAACGCGGCAAGGCTCAGGCATAGAGGCCGGCCGGCCCGCGCCAGCCGCCGGTGACGGTGAAGCGCCAGGTCCGCTCGGCGCCCGGCAGCTCGTGTTCGTCCCAGGCCACCTCGGCGGTCCCCCGCAGGTGCAGCAGCTCGCCGGCCGCGAAGTCGACAAACAGCAGGGCCGCGCGCGGCTCGAGCAGCAGGTTGCCCAGGGTGTTGAAGTAGCGGTTTCCCCGGTAGTCCGGGATGGTCAGGACGTCGCCCGCCACCTGGACGAAGCCGGGCGGCCCGCCGCGGTGCGAGACGTCGACGCCCCCGTTCTCCACGCCCGGTCCGCTGGCGGTCGCGACGAAGAAGGTGTCGGCGCCGGCGATCTGCTTGCGGGCGCGCGCATCCAGGCCCGCCAGGGGTTCGGCCTCGATGGCGATGCGGCGATCGGCCATGACGTGGCGCGGGTGGATGTACTGGGGACAGTTCCCGAAGCTCTGGCGGACGCGGACCGTCAGCCCGTGGCCGTCTGCCTGCTCCACAACGCCATTGGCCCGGTTGCGGCGGCGCGTGTCGGGCTGGATGCCCAGCAGGCCGATGGGCGCGCCCGGCTCCATCCGTCGGCCCGCGGGATCGGCGCTGCGCGCGGCGATGGCGAGCGTGGTGGGGTCGGGGCTCGCGACGAACCCCGGCCGGCCGGTGAGCAGGGTGGCCATCGGCGCGCCATCATCGTCGAGGGTCGCGGCGACCATGAACGGCAGGCTTGCGAAGAACTCCCGGTGCTGGTCGGGCATGAAGCTGCGGATGCCCGCGCCGCCCGGAATGTGGTCGGCGCCCGAGAGCGCCTGGGCGCGAAGCTCGCCGGCATGCCAGGGGGTTGCGTCCATGGCCTTACGCCGGGACCGGCGAGCGGGGCATGGCGGCGACGCCGGGGAGCGCCTCGAATCGCGCGATCCAGGCCCGGACGGCAGGGTAAGGGACGAGGTCCACGCCGCCTTCCGGCGCGCAGGCCACGTAGGGGTAGCAGGCCACGTCGGCGAGGGTCGGGCGGTCGCCGGCGAGCCAATCGGTTCCCGTGAGCGCCCCGTCCATGAAGCCCAGCAGCCGGGCGGCGACCGCCTGGGCGTCGGCAAGGTTGGTCTTGAGGCCGAACAGGTGGACGGCGCGCGCGTTGGCCGGACCGAAGCGGACCTCGCCCGCCGAGATGGAGAGCCACCGCTGGACCCGCGCGGCCTCTACCGGCGTCTCCGGCAGCCACGCGCCGGAGGGATCGTAGCGCTTGGCCAGGTAGACGAGGATGGCGTTGGAGTCGGCCAGCACCACGTCGCCGTCCTCCAGGACGGGGATCTGACCCAGAGGGTTCAGGCGGCGGAAGGCGTCGGTGTCGCGCTGGTCGCGCCCGGCCTCCACCGTCGTGTACGGCAGGCCGAGGAGGCCCAGGAAGACGCCCACCTTGTGGACGTGGCCGGAGAGAGTGACGCCGTGCAGGCGGATCTGGCTGGTCATGACGACAAGCTAGACGTTGCGGATCTCGCACATAAGCAGGCAAGATCGCAAGTCAGACTTGCAGAGAGTGGAATAATGGACCGGCTGGACGAACTGGCGGTGTTCGTCGCCGTGCTGGAGACCGGGAGCCTCGCAGCCGCGGCGCGCCGGCTGCGCCGCTCGCCCGCCGCGGTGACGCGGACCTTGGCCGCGCTGGAGGGCCGGATCGGGGCGCGGCTGGTGGAGCGCACCACCCGCCGCCTTGCGGTGACCGAGGCCGGACGGCGGCTGGCCGACGAGGCGCGCACGGTCCTGGCCGCGTACGAGGCGGCGATGACCGGCGAGGACGATGGGCCGCTTCGGGGCATGTTGCGGATCAGCGCGCCGCTGGTGTTCGGCCGCCGCCACGTCGCCCCGCTGCTGGCCCGGTTCCTCGACGCCCACCCGCAGCTCGCCGCCGAGCTGGTGCTGAACGACCGCAACCTCGACATGATCGACGCGGGCCTGGACGTGGCGGTGCGGATCGGCGCCCTGGCCGATTCCAGCCTGGTCGCCCGCCGGGTCGGGGAGGTTCGCCGGGTGGTGGTGGCCGCGCCGGCCTATCTCGCGCGTAGCGGAACGCCCGCCGGGCCGGCCGACGTCGGCGAACACGACATCGTATATCCCAGCACCCAGCCCGGCCTGATCGAATGGCGCTTCGACGGGCCGCGCGGGAGCCAGACGGTGCGCCTGCGCCCGCGGCTGATGATCAACGCCATCGAGCCGGTGATCGCCGCGGCGGTCGAAGGCCGGGGCGTGACGCGGGTGTTTTCGTACCAGGTGGCCGATGAGCTGGCGGCTGGGCGGCTGGTTCGGCTGCTGGCGGCGTACGAGCCGGCGCCGATCCCGGTCCAGTTGGTCACGGTGACCGCGCGGCTGGCGCCGCCCCGGGTGCGGGCGTTCCTGGACTTCGCCGCCGAGAACCTCTCGCGGCTGCCGGTGATCCGCCCCGCCTGACCTCGCGTCACGGTTTCCAACGATAACCTTGGGCGCCATGCTCCCGCGCAACGAACGACGGGAGGATGTCCGATGGCCCTGCACACCAAGCTCTGCGACTTGCTGGGGGTGAAGCACCCGATCATGCTGGCCGGCATGGGCGGGGTCTCGTACGCCGAACTGGCGGCGGCGGTGTCGAACGCCGGCGGCTACGGCGTGCTGGGCATGGCCGGCCGCGGGCCCGACTTCATCCGCGACCAGATGCGGCAGGTTAAGACGCTCACCGACAAGCCGTTCGGGGTCGACCTGCTGGCCGCCTCGCCGGAAAGCCTCACCGCCTCGGTGGACGTGATCATCGAGGAGGGCGCCTCCAGCTTCGTCGCTGGCCTCGGCGTGCCGATGCCGATCCTGGAGAAGCTGAAGAAGGCCGGTCTCAAGGTCATGGTCGTCTGCGGCGCGGTGAAGCACGCGGTGAAGGCCGAGCAGGCCGGCTGCGACGCGGTGATCTGCCAGGGCGGCGAGGGGGGCGGTCACACGGGCCTGGTCGGCACCATGCCTCTGGTGGCCCAGACGGTGGAGCAGGTGAAGATCCCGGTGGTGGCCGCCGGCGGCCTCTACGACGGCCGGGGCCTGGCGGCGGCGCTGAGCCTGGGCGCCGTGGGCGTCTGGATGGGCACCCGGTTCATCGCGTCGGCCGAGGCGCACGCGGGACAGATGTACCGCGACGTGATCGTGGAGGCCTCGGACGAGGACACCATCCGCACCCGCAGCTATTCGGGCAAGCCGATGCGGGTGAAGAAGAACCCTTACGTCGAGGACTGGGAGACCCGCCCGGCCGAGATCCAGCCGTTCCCGCAGCAGGCGATGCTGTCGACCCGCGAGGGCGTGATGGGCGGCATCGGCGGCCAGATCGAGGGGCTCGACATCGACCGTTCCTGCTTCGCCATGGGCCAGTCGGCCGGCGGGGTCCGGGACGTCCTGCCGGCGGCGGAGATCGTCGCGCGGATCATGGCCGAAGCCGAGGCCGCCATCGACCGCGTCTCGGCGATCCGGCGCGGCGCGGCGGTTCCGGCCTAAGCCGCCCGCAAAGCCGATTGACGTCCTGCCCGCTGGCCGGAGATCGCCAGACCGCTCTCGTCCCTAGCGATAGGGGTGAGGGTCGGTCCGGTAGTCGATCAGGCGGCCGTTGTGCTCGATCAGCACCGTCTCGGCGACGATACCTTCCCTCTCCATTTCCCGGACAATGTCGGCCGCCCTCCATTGTGTTGGGATGAGGACGGCCGCGGGTGGTTGGGTCTTCAGGACATCGCGAAACTGGATGATCTGGCCTACGCCTGGAACGTAGGTGCCGACCTTGGTGGGGTCGGAATCGACGACAAGCGGGAAGCGACAGGCGTCCAGTCCGAACTGGTGCATGAACGTCGCCCCCTTGCCGGTGCCGCCCCACACGGCGACCGTGGCGCCGCGGGCCGCGAGGGCGTCGATCTGGCGGGCGACGGCGGCGCGCGTCTCCGCGGCGCGGGCGTAAAAGCTGCTCGAGGATTGAGCGCGACGTTTCCGAGCGTCCGGGACGTCCAATCGGACCAATCCATAGACGACCTCGCCATCGTACCCATGTGACAACTCAAAGATGTCTCCGGCCCGCCCCATGAGAGTCCTGAAGGACTCCGTCGAGAAATGCGAGACATGCTCGTAGAAGAAGTCCGCCAGCCGCCCGGTATCGAACACGCGGTCGATGCAGGGACTCTCAGCGAACAGCCATACGTCCTTGTCGGCCTGCGATGCGCCCCATGCGAGTTGCTCGATGAGGGTCGCTGGAGCGGTCAGGTGTTCAATGACGTGCCGGACGACCACCGCATCCGGCCGGAATGCGGCGATGTCTTCCAGCGGATCGAACAGGCGGGCGTGGAATTCGAATCCCTGGCCGGTCTCCGGATGGGTGCTCGGGTCGAAACCGATGATCCGCGCCGCACCGCCGCAGGCGTTGGCCAGCGCACGGAGAAAGTGGCCCTCGCCGCAACCGATTTCGACAAGGGTGGGATTGGGAGGCATCTGTCGCACGAGCAGCTCACAGCTCTCGGCAAGATGGCCCTGCCAGATGACCCCGTTGTTGAACATCCGGTTCGGACTGTCCTTGTAGGGGACATCCTCGTACCGAAAACTGCGGTTCCACACGTGGGTGCAATTCGGGCACTGGACGAAATCGTGCGGAAGGCGCGCCATCGTCAGCGCCTCTTCGGTCGAGGCCGGCCATCCGAGTGTCGCCAAGGGATGACGTCCGCCATCGAGGAAGGGGACGGCGACGCTATGACCGCACACGGGGCAGGCCGCGGCGACGAGCTGGTGGACGGTCACGCAAAGGTCTCCGGATGCATCGGGCGCCAGCCTCTCTCAAGGCGATTGCCCGTCGCGGCGGCCTGGACGGCTGCGGTCAGGAACGCCTCGAACGCCCTGACGGCGAGGTCGTCGGCGAAGAGCTGCTGCTTCGCCTTCGCCAAGAGTTCACTCCGTAGGGAAGACCGTCGGTCAGCATCGCGACCCAATTCTACGGCGATCCTCGCGTAGTCGTCCGCGTCGCGCGCAATGGGCGGGTCCGCGATCTCCATCTGCGCGTAGGCCGCCGCCACGATGCGTCCGCGCATGAATCGCCCGGGCCAGGTGACGATGGGAACGCCGGCCGCCATCCCCTCGTACAAGGTGTTGCCGCTGCCGAAGTGAAGCGGATCCAGCAGCACGTCGATGTGGGCGAGATGCGCCATGAACCCCTCGTGACTGAGCGGGGGGAGGAAATGCACGCGTTCGAGCAGGATCGGTTCCGACCGCGCCCACCGGGCGCGCAGGGCCGCTGTCCAAGACGGGTTGCGCGCCTGGATCAGGACGATCCGGGCCGTCGGATCCTGGCGACAGATCGAGCCCAGGACCGCGTCGAAGTCGGGATGGAACTTGAAGAGGCTCTGCGGGCATCCATAGAGCGTGCCGCCCTCGGGTAAGCCCAGCGCGGCTCTTTCCACCACCGGGATTGGACCTGGCGCTTGGTAGTACGAGGGTAGGCGGGGCAGGAGCACCAGCCGCTCCTGGTATTGGTCCTGCGCCTCCGGCGGTTCGGCGCTGTGGGCGGACAGGAAGTAGTCGATCGTCGACAGCCCGGTGGTGTCGGGATGGCCCCAACTGGTTGCCTGCACCGGCGCGAGACGGGCGCCGGCCAGGAAATAGGTTTGGGCGGCCATGCCAACGTCGGGGAAAAAGAGGACGTCCGGCCTCAAGGACCTGACGACGTCTCTCTGCGCCTCGGGCGCTGGCGGCAGCACCCGAGCGATGTCGGCGCCTTCGTCGAACCCAGCCCGGAAAGCACCCGCCCGGGAGTGCGAGCTGTGCAGCACGATCACCTCGAACAGGTTGCGGTCGAGGCGAGCGACGAGGCCACGATAAAGGCGTCCGATGGTGTGTTCCGAAAAGAATTCGGAGCAGAACACGACCCGTATCCGGCGCCCTTCGTCGGCGGGGGAGCGCCAATCGGCGGGCGCAGCTGCGCCGCTGCCGAACACACCTTTCGAGGTGAGAACCGCCGCCGTTTCGGTGACGAGGCCGCGATCATCCTCATTGTGGTAGGCAAGGTGGAACCAGGGCAGGCTCAACTTCTCGCCGCTGTAGGAAATGGAGGCTGTCGAGGCGGCGAACGCCTGGAGGCCCGCCGCATAGCTCTGACGCTGGTCCTGAATATCTTCCTGCGACGGCGCGATCGGCGACAGCGCCAAGTGGGCCTGCAAGGCGGTGTCGAGCGCCGGAGCGCGCGCAAAGACCCGCATCGCATAGGCCTTTGCCTCGTTGATCCGCCCGCTGTCCCGAGCGATCGTGGTCAGGTTCCGCAGGGCCTGCGGCTGTTCGGGCTGGAGCTCGAGTACGCGGCGGAAGCAGACCTCGGCCTCGCGGGGTCGCCGCATTTGGAGCAGCGCTCCGCCGAGATTGCTCAGGGCGAAGACGTCGTCCGGCTGCAGCTGCAGCGCGCGCCGATAACATTGCTCCGCCAGCTGAGGGCGACCCAGGAGGGCGAACGTCAGGCCCAGTTCGGCGCGGACATCGGCGTCGTTCGGAAAGGCGGCCGCGCCCTGTTGCAGGATGGCGAGGGCTTCGGCGTGCTGGCCTACCCCCCGGAGAGCCGCGGCCGCCTTCCGGGCTGCAAGCGCGCTCGCCGGAGCGGAAGCTATCGAATCCTGCATCTAGCGTTTCGCCCTCGGGTTGCGCCGTGCCTCTAGCAGCCGACCTCGACTCCTGCGAGCGGAAGTCGGCAGATGTGGCGCGCCCATGGTTAGAGAAGAATCGAATGCCGAGCAGCGACAGAGTTTTGGTGACGGGCGGCGCGGGCTTCATAGGCTCGTTTCTCTGCGAGCGGCTGCTGGCTGAGGGACGCGAGGTCCTGTGCGTGGACAACTTCTTCACCGGGCGCCGCGCGAACGTCGCGCACCTCTTGCAGAACCCGCGTTTCGAACTGATGCGGCACGACATCACCTTTCCCCTCTATGTCGAGGTGGACCGCATCTACAATTTCGCCTGCCCCGCGAGCCCCGTGTACTATCAGTTCGACCCCGTGCAGACGACCAAGGTCAGCGTGCACGGCGCGATAAACATGCTGGGCCTCGCCAAGCGCCTGAAGGCGCGCATTCTCCAGGCTTCGACGTCGGAGGTTTACGGCGATCCGACCCGTCACCCGCAGACCGAGGACTATTGGGGCAATGTAAATCCCATCGGGCCCCGGTCCTGCTACGACGAGGGCAAGCGGTGCGCCGAGACTCTCTTTTTCGACTACTGGCGTCAGCACCAGCTCGAGATCAAGGTTGCGCGCATCTTCAATACCTATGGCCCGAGGATGCATCCGAACGACGGGCGGGTCGTCTCGAACTTCGTCGTGCAAGCGCTCCGGGGCGAGCCGCTGGCGATCTATGGCGACGGCGGGCAGACGCGATCATTCTGCTACGTGGACGACCTTGTCGAAGGCGTCTTGCGCCTCATGGAAGCCGAGGCTGCGATTGTCGGACCGATCAATCTGGGCAATCCGGACGAGATATCCATCCGCGACTTGGCCGCCCTGATCATCGATCTGACGGGCAGCCGCTCGTCGATCGTGTCGAAACCGCTGCCCACCGACGACCCACGCCAGCGACAGCCCGACATCGGTCTTGCGCGCGCGACACTGGACTGGGCTCCGTCGACCCCCCTCAGGGCGGGTCTTGAACGCACAATTGCGTACTTCGACGACACCTTGAGGCGTGGTCAGTAGCGCCCCTCTCCCTCGCAATCCCGCCGCTCGCACCGCAGGTCCGACAGCCTCCTAAGCCGCCTCGGCCAGGTAGGCGACGGGGTCGCGCAGGAAGCCTCGGGCTTCGCCGAGGCAGCCCTGCCAGGCGGCGAGGTGGGTGACGGCGCTGTCTCTGGTGTCGGACTTCACCAGCATGGCGGCGTAGATGGCGTGCGCCTTGCCGGCCTTGTCCTGGTAGATGCGGCAGAAGACCGAGGTCTGGTTGAAGCCGTTGATCTGGGCCAGCGTCGGCGAGCCGCCGTCCAGCAGACTGTCGAACAGCGCCGCCTGGCAGGAGCGCCCCTGCGGATTGCAGCCGGCGAACTGCAGCGAGAAGTTGGCCGCCGCGGAGGTGACGGTGACGAACACGGAGTCCGCTTCCTTGCGGCCGGTCTGCACCTTGGCGCCCGCCTCGCCCAGGATCGCCATCAGGTCCTGTGGGTTCTGCGCATCGTAGGGCGCGGCGGGCTTCGGCGCGGGCTTGGCCGGGGCGGCCTTGGCGGCGGGGGCCTTGGCTGCGCGCGCCTTGGGGGCCGGGGCGGCGGCGAGGCAGGCGAGGGCGGCCGGGACGAGCAGCAGGTGTCGGATCATGGCGGACCGCTAACAGACCCTCGATCTGGGCGCGAGCATGTCCGTCCGGTTTCCGTGGCGGCCGGCCGCAACCCCCGATAAGCTCTGCGCGGTCTCTGGGGAGGGCAGGATGGATATCGGGCTGATCGTCGCGCTGGTGTTCCTGGCGCTGGCGGTGGTGGTGGCGCTGGGCGCCATCAAGATCGTGCCGCAGGGGCGCGAGTACACCGTCGAACAGTTTGGCCGCTACACGCGCACCTTGAAGCCGGGCATCAGCTTCCTGACGCCGTTCGTCGAGGGTGTGGGCCGGCGGGTGAACATGATGGAGCAGGTCCTGGACGTGCCGCGCCAGGAGGTGATCACCAAGGACAATGTGATGGTCCAGGTGGACGCGATCGTCTTCATCCAGGTGATGGACGCCAGCCAGGCGGCCTACCGGGTGGACAACCTGAACTACGCCATCTCGCAGCTCACCATGACCAACCTGCGGACGGTGGTGGGCTCGATGGAGCTGGACGAGGTGCTGAGCCAGCGCGACCTGATCAACACCCGGCTGCTGGACGTCATCGACCAGGCCACGACGCCGTGGGGGGTGAAGGTGGCGCGGATCGAGATCAAGGACCTGACGCCGCCGCCCGACATCACCAACGCCATGGCCCGCCAGATGAAGGCCGAGCGCGAGCGGCGCGCGGTGATCACCGAGGCCGACGGCGAGAAGTCGGCCGCCATCGCCCGCGCCGAGGGCCAGAAGCAGTCCGCGATCCTGGAGGCCGAAGGCCGCAAGGAAGCCGCCTTCCGCGACGCGGAGGCGCGGGAGCGCTCGGCCCAGGCCGAGGCCAAGGCCACGGAGCTGGTCTCCGACGCCATCGCCGCCGGCGACGTCAACGCCATCAACTATTTCGTGGCGCAGAAGTACGTGGAAGCGTTCGGCAAGCTGGCCGAGAGCCCGCAGCAGAAGACGGTGATCGTCCCGGCGGAGATGGGCGCCCTGGTGGGGACCGTCGGCGGGATCGGCGAGCTGGTGAAGGCCATCGGCGCCGACGGTCCGGCCGCGCCGCGGCCTCAGCCCCGGGGCCGGGGTTCGGTCCCTCCGACAGGAGCCTGAGGCATGGACGCGATCGCGGGCCTGCTGGCGGAACAGCCGTTCTGGATCTGGGCCGGCCTTGCCGCCGCGATTTTGGCGGTGGAGGTCGTGACCGGTTCGGGATGGCTGCTGTGGGCGTCGGCGTCGGCTGCGGCGACGGCGGCCGTGGTCGGTCTGGCGGACATCAGCCTGCCGACGGCCCTGCTTGTCTTCGCCCTGCTGACCATGGTCTCGACCCTGCTGGCGCGGCGCTACCTGCCACGCCAGGCCACGGCGCCCGCAGGCGACATCAACGACAATGTCGCGCGGCTGGTGGGCCATGAGGGCGCGGCGGTGACGGCCTTCGCCCGCGGCGCAGGCCGGGTCTTCATCGACGGCAAGGAGTGGGCGGCCGAGCTGGACGACGGCGAGGCGCTGGAGGCCGGGGCGAGCGTCAAGGTGGTGGGCGTGGAAGGCGCCCGCCTACGCGTGCGCCGCATCTGACGCCGGGGCGGCTGCCGGAGCGTCGCCGAACGTGGTGCTGTCAAGCTAAGCCATTGGAAACAAGTCATAGTTCGGCCCGGTTCGCCGGGCAGCTTGACCCCGACGACATGGCCGCGTTTATGTGCCGCAAAATAACGACCCCCCGGTCACGACCCAGGAGAAGACACAGGTGAAGACGCCTAAAGCAATCGGGCTGGCGATGGCGATGGT
Source organism: Phenylobacterium sp. RIFCSPHIGHO2_01_FULL_69_31 (assembly GCF_001824475.1). Lineage (GTDB taxonomy): Bacteria > Pseudomonadota > Alphaproteobacteria > Caulobacterales > Caulobacteraceae > Phenylobacterium. Next base: position 142,272 of record NZ_MHXN01000016.1, read on the forward strand.
CGCCGCGCTGCTGGTCCCGGCGGCGGCCATCTCGCAAGGCAAGAAGCCGGCCGCGATCCCCGAGGCCGCCCGCAAGGCCGGCAAGGCCCAGGCGCCGGCCGTGGTGCAGGCCGCGGGCCTCTCCTGCCAGGTCGACGACGCCCGCCTGATCGGCGAGGACAAGAAGAGCAAGACCTCCTACTTCGAAGTCTCCTGCGGCGCGGGCCAGATGGGCTACGTCCTGCAGAAGCCGGCCGAGGGCGCGATCATCGCCTACAGCTGCATCGAGGCGAACACGCCGCCGGCCCCGGGCCAGGCGCCGTCGGCTCCCTGCATCCTGCCGGGCAACTCGGACCCGAAGGCGGTCCTGCAGCCCCTGCTGAAGGCGGCCGGCGCCGACTGCATTCCCGAGCAGGCGCGCGGCATCGGCCAGACCAAGACCAACACCTACATGGAAGTCGCCTGCCAGGGCGGCCAGGGCTACATCGTGCTGGCGAGCGTGCCGTTCGATAGCGCGAAGCCCGCCCAGGCCCAGAACTGCCTGATGTACGACGACGCCGAAACCAACATCAAATGCACGCTGAGCGACAAGGCGGCGCGCATCGCCGTGGTCGACAAGTACGCGGGCATGGCCAACAACGGCTGCGCCGTGAAGGACCGCCGCTTTGTCGGCGTGTCGAAGGACAACTCGACCTTCTACGAAGCCTCCTGCCAGGACGGTAAGGGCTACATCTACAAGGTCGCCGCCGCCGGCACCCTGACCGAGACCTACGAGTGCGCCAAGGCCACCCAGATCCTGGGCGGCTGCACCCTGACGGACGCGCGCCAGGCCCAGAGCGAGCAGGCCGGCCTCTACACCAAGCTGGTGACGAGCGCCGGTGGCAAGTGCGACGTCGACAAGTACGCCTTGTTCCCGTCGAAGCCGGGCGAGGAAGTCGTCGAACTGGTCTGCAAGGACGGCTCGGGCGCCATCCTGATCTCGAAGGCCGGCTCGAAGGGCCAAGCCCTGGACTGCGCCCGCGCCCCCATCGCCGGCTACAAGTGCTCGCTGACCAAGCCGGAAGCGGCCTACGCCCTGCTGACCGCCGACCTCAAGAAGTTCAACTTCAACTCCTGCGAGGTCTCGAACAGCCGCGTGGTCGGCAAGACCGAGAAGGGCACGACCTATGTGGAAGTGGCCTGCGCCGACAAGCTGAAGGGCTACATGATCGAGTACCAGGACAAGCCCGCCGTGACGGCCGTCCAGGCCATCGGCTGCGCGTTCGCCGGCAACTGCAAGCTGCCCGGCAACACCTAGGCGTTTCGGCCACGGCCGGGATCACGAAGGCCCGCGGAGCGATCCGCGGGCCTTTTGCTTGCCGAACGTTGGGGCAGGGCCGCGAGGTTGGCGCCCCCATTCGAAGGAGAGAGCCGATGCCGGCCTATGTGATCTTCATCAAGAACAAGACCACCGACCCCGAAGAGCTGAAGACCTACGGCCAGAAGGCCGCGGGCGCCCGGGGCGACCACCAGATCACGCCGCTGGCCTTCTACGGCGCCCTGGAGGTGCTGGAGGGCGACGCCGCCGAGGGCGTGGTTCTGCTACAGTTCCCCGACAAGGCCGCGGCGCGCGCCTGGTACGACAGCCCGGCCTACCAGGACGCCAAACAGCACCGCCTCAAGGGCGCCGACTATCGCGTCATTCTGGCGGAGGGCCTGGGCGGCTAGATCTTCGCTTCGATGAACATCGGGCCGCGCTGGCCCATGGCGCCGGCGAAGGCCTTTTCGAACTCCTCGGCGGTGGCGCAGCTCACCGCCGGGAGGCCGAGGCCCTTGGCCACCGCCACGAAGTCGATGTTGGGCTCGCCCAGGTCCAGCAGCTTGCGGGCCGACGGCCCGGCCTCGCCGGCGCCCGTGCGCTGCATCTCGATGTTGAGGATGCGGTAGGTGTAGTTGGCGAACACGACCACGGTGATGTCGAGGTTCTCGCGCGCCATCGTCCACAGCGCCTGCACCGTGTACATGGCCGAGCCGTCGCCGTTCAGGCTGAGGACCTTGCGGTCGGGTGCGGCCACGGCGGCGCCGATGGCGAGCGGCAGGCCGATGCCGATGGCCCCGCCCGTCAGCGCCAGCACGTCGTGCGGCCGGGCGGTCGCGGTATTGGCGGCGATCCCGGCGCCGGAGGTGACGGCGTCGTCGCAGATGATGGCGCCCTCGGGCATGTGCCGGGCGATCGAGGCGCCGATCGTATAGGCGGTCTGCTTCCCGGTCGGAGCCGCGTCTGGCAGCGCCAGCACCTGGCTGGGCCCTTCCTTCGGCGCGCCCAGCGCATCGGCCAGGGCGGCGAGGCCGGCGACGGCGTCTTCGCTGCGTTCGGCGAGGGTCAGGGTCTGACAGTCTTCCGGGACCAGCACGCTGGGGCGGTTGGGATAGGCGAAGAACGCCACCGGCATGGTCGTGCCGGCATAGACCATCAGGTCCACGCCCTCGAGTTCGGCCAGGGCCATCTCGCCGAAGTATTGCATCTTCTTCGGCAGGAAGCCGCCGGCGCCGCGCGGCTGGCGCGCGACGAAGGTGTCGGAATAGACCGTGACCCCGGCCGCCTCCAGGCGCGCGGCCTGCTTCAGCGCCTCGGCGCGGACGGCCTGGCCGCCCAGGAGGACGACCGGCTTCTTCGCTCCCTTGATGGCCTTGGCGGCGGCGTCGACCGCCGATGCGGCGGGCGCGGCCCGCGCAGGCTTCTGCGCGATCACGGGCTCGCCCTGGGCCGGCAGCCAGGCGGCGTCGGCGGGCAGGATCAAGCTGACCGGGCCGCCAGGCGGGCCGTAGCTGGCGGCGACCGCCTCGGCGGCCAGGCTGGCCACCGTGTCGGGCGTGTCGGCCGACTTGGCCCAGATCGAATTGGGCTTCACCAGGGTGGCGATGTCGGAGTTCAACGGCGCGTCGTACTGGCGGTGATAGGTGGCGTGGTCGCCGATGACGTTGACGATGGGCGTGAAGGCCCGGCGCGCATTGTGCAGGTTGGCGACGCCGTTGCCGTAGCCGGGGCCAAGGTGCAGCAGGGTGCAGGCCGGCTTGTCCGCGATCCGACCGTAGCCGTCGGCGGCGCCGGTGGCCACGCCCTCGAACTGGCACAGGACTGGGCGCATCGCCGGCACGCCGTCCAGGGCGGCCACGAACTGCATCTCTGACGTGCCGGGATTGGCGAAGCAGGCGGTGACCTCGTTGGCCACCAGGGTCGCGATCAGGGCGTCGGCGCCGTTCATTCTAGAATTCCATCACGTCGGAGGGAGCGGGGTCGGCGAAGAGCCGGTCGATGGCCTCGGCCCGACGGGTGCGGGCGAGGCTCTGGGCGATGTAGCCCTTGTCGGTGATCTCGCCGGAGCTGGCGTCGGGCGCGTCCGGCAGCACGAGGGCGCGGGCGACGCGGCCGCCGGAGCCCTTGGCGCGGCCGTTGAACGCCGCGAGGCCCGCGCGCACGGCGGCCTCGATCTCGGCCCGCGGGCGGGTGGGGTTGGGATAGAGCAGCAGGCCCACCGCGTCGCGGTTCTCGCCGCAGACCACAGCGTCGGTCACGGCGTCGCCGATCGCGCCGACGGCGCCGATCCGCAGTTCGCCCACCGAGACGAAGGTGCCGGACGCGAGCTTGAAGTTCTCGGACAGCCGGCCGTCGAAGATCATTCCGGCTTCGGGATTGGCGGGGTCGACGAACCGGGCGGCGTCGCCCAGCCGGTAGAAGCCTTCCTCATCGAAGGCGGCGGCGGAGAGCTCGGCGCGGCCCAGGTAGCCGGGGGTGACCTGCGGACCCTTGACCCGGAAGTCCAGCTTGCCTGCCTCCGGAACCAGGCGCACCGAGGTGCCGGGCAAGGGCAGGCCGATCATCCCCATCCGCGCATTCGGCCAATGGACGTTGCAGGCGGTGGGGCCGGTCTCGGTGGCGCCGTAGCCGGAGCCGAAGCTGATCCGCTCGCCCACCGTGCGCACCGCCACGGCCTGGATGCGGTCGGCGGTCGCCTGGCCCAGGGCCGCGCCGCCGTACTGCAGCAGGCGAACACGGGAGAAGAAGGCGCGGGCGAGGCCATCGTCCTGCTCCAGGGCCTCGGCGAACAGCATCCAGGCGGCGGGCACCATGTTCTGATACGTCGGCGCCACCTCGCGCAGGTTGCGGATCGTCTCGCCGAACTTCGCCGCCGTCGGCTGGCCCGCGTCGATGTAGAGCGAGCCGCCGCGGTGCGCCGAGTAGTGCAGGATCGCGTTGGCCCCCAGGCTGTGGCTCCAGGGCGCGGAATGGACCATGACCGGCGGGTCCGGATCGTCGAAGCAGGCGGTGATCTGGGCCGCGTTCAGGCTCATGGTGCGGTGGGTGTTGATCACCGCCTTGGGAAGGCCGGTGGAGCCTGAGGTCAGCAGGTACTTCGCATGCTGGTCGGGCGCGGCGACGGGTGCGGTTGGCCCGGACTCGTAGAGCCGGTCCAGCAGGACGTGGCCGGGACGGGGGTTGGCGGCGGCGATCACCGGCAGGCCGGCCAGAACGTCGGCGGCGAGGCCCTCCCCGAACAGGGCCGCGTCCTCCGTATAGACCGCGGCAGGCTTCAGGACTTCGCAGGCGTGGGTGAGCCGGGAGATGTTGGCGCCGGGCAGGCCGTACTGCGGCGAGACCGGCGCGACCGGCATTCCCTGGCCCATGGCGGCATAGGCGATCAGCGCGTGGTCGATGGCGTTGCGCGCCAGGATCAGCAGCGGGCGCTCGCCGACGATTCCCAATTCCTGAAGGCCGCCGGCAAGGGCCGCGATCCGCTGCCAAGCCTCGGCGAAGGTCACGGTGCGCCAGCCCTCGCCCGAACGCTCGGCCAGCCAGATGCGGTCCGGCGCGGCGGTGGCCCAATGGGCGAGAGACGCGGTGACGGTCTGGAACTGAGTCGAGTACGGCGTCGGGTTAGTCAGGACGAACTCGCCGCCGGGCCGCGCCTCCACCGTCAGGCGGCGCGGCGCGTAGCGGGGATCCCGAAAGGGAGCGGTCGAGATGTTGAGCTCGGCGTCCATGCCCGAGCGTTACGGGCGCCGGCCGCGAAAGGGAAGCCCGTCTTTGGCCGAGCGGAGCCGCGATGTCAGACGGTCGGTGAGGCGCGGCCGCTGCTCGAGGACGCGGCCACCAGCTTTGCGTGGGCCGCGTCGAGCTGGCGTGCGTGCCGGGCCGCCAGACCCTCCAGATGCTGCAGCAGGGCGCCGGGATCCGCCTCGCGGAGTTCGAAGGCGATGTCGGACGCCGCCAGCAGCTTGTCTTCCAGGTCCGAGAGGGTCAGGCCGCACATGGACCACCTCGGGAAGCTTCGTTCATCGATGCTGGCCAGCGACCGCAGGCGAATGTCGTGGTGGCGCTGGTCCTGAAGAATGCGCTCGTAGCAGGCGATGACCCTGGCGTCCGGGCCCTCCAGCACCTGCACGAAGCTTGCGCCGTCGGCGAGCAGCAGGCCGGTGACGGCGTCGGGCGTATTACGCCGCGCGGAGACGACGAGGATCTCCTCCATGGCGTGCGGGAGGTTCGCGGCGGCCGCGTCCGAAATGCGGCTGACATAGAGAAGGCGGCAAAGCATCGGCGACCCAGTTGAGGCCGGCCGACCAATAGGGCCTCGACGGGGCTATGCAACCTCGGCGCAGAGATCACGCCACGTCAAGGTCACGCCGTCTGCGCTCGAGCCACAGGCGCTCGGCAGGGGGTGGTTGCAGAGCTAAGGCCGCGGTGTACGCGTCGCGCGCCTGGTCCGGGCATCCGCCCTTTGCGCTCAGCGCGGCCAGCGCGGCCTGGTACGGCAGCCAGTCCTCCACGCCGTCGATCCGCGCGAGTTCGGCCAGGCCCGCGTCTGCTCCCCGCGCCTCCCCGATCGCGACGGCCCGGTTCACTGCGACGGCGGCATGGGGGCGAACCTCGGCCAGAACGTCGTAAAGCGCGGCGATGGTCGGCCAGTCCGTCACGCCGGCCTCGGCGCGGGTGCAATGGGCGGCGTGGATGGCGGCCAGGATCTGGCGCGGACCGCTGCGGCCGATCTCGGCGGCGCGGCCCAGGAGGTCGGCTCCCCCGGCGATCAGGTCGCGCCGCCAGAGGCCGACGTCCTGCTCGGACGGTGGGATCATGGCCCCCATGTCGTCGAGCCTCGCGGGACGCCGGGCCTCGGCGAAGCGGACCAGGGCGGCCAGACCCAGCACCTCGGGTTCGTCGGGCATGAGTTCGGCCAGCAGGCCCGACAGGCGCAGGATCTCGGCGGCGAAGGGCGCGGCGTCGCGATCGGCCAGGGCGGCGTCCTCATAGGCCTGGGCATAGGCGATCTCGAGGGTGGCCAGGACCGCTTCAAGCCGCTCCGGCCAGGCAGGACGGCTGGGGACCTCGAACGGCACGCCCGCGCCGGCGATCTTGCGCTTGGCCCGCGTAATCCGCTGCAGCATGGCCGGCTCGGCGGTGAAGAAGGCGCGCGCGAGCCGCGCCGTGGACAGGCCGCAGACGACCTTGAGCGTGAGGGCGGCGCGGATGTCGGGCGCCAGCGCGGGATGGCAGCACACGAAGATCAGTTTCAGCCGCTCGTCGGGTATGGGCTCATCGGCCGCCATCAGCGCCTCCTCGGGGGTAGGCAGAGGCTCGGGGGCATCGAGGATCGCGCGGTCACGGACGGCGGCGCGGCGCCTGGCGTCGATAGCGCGCCGCAGGGCCGCCCGCCACAGCCAGGCGGCGGGGTCGCGCGGCGCCTGGTTCGGCCAGGTCACGAGCGCGGCGGCCGCAGCGTCCGCGAACGCGTCCTCGGCCAGGTCCAGGTCGCGCAGGCGCCCGGCCAGGGCGGCCACGACCCGCGGCCGGGCGGTGGAGATGTCCTGGCCGAAGCGTCGCATCAGTGGACGGCCAGAGGGCGGACCTCGACCTTGCCGCCGTCGACGACGGGGACGCGCCGGGCGATGGCGAGCGCCTCGTCGAGGTCGGGCACGTCGATCAGATAGTAGCCGCCGAGATGCTCGCGAGTCTCGGCGAAGGGGCCGTCGTGCAGTGTCTGTCGGCCGCCCCGGGTCACGACGGTGGTCGCGGTAGAGCTGTCCTGGAGGCCGGAGCCATCCTTCATGGCGCCCTTGGCGCGCAGCTCGGCGGCCAAGACCATGTGTTTCGCGACGATGTCCTTCAGCGCCGCTTCGCCGGCCTCGCCGGCGTAGGCGTCCTCGGGCTCGTAGATCAGGATCATGTACTGCATCGGTCCCTCCTCCTCCTGATCAGTGGGCGACCACCGGGCGGACCTCGACCTTGCCGCCCGGGATGATCGGAACCCTGCGGGCCCAGGCGGTCGCGGCTTCGAGGTCGGCGACATCGATGACGTAGTAGCCGCCCAGGTGCTCGCGGGTCTCGGCGAAGGGGCCGTCGTGAACGGTCTTGGCGCCGGCGGCGTCGGTCCGAACCGTGCGGGCCTCACGGGTGGGCTGCAGTTCTTCGCCGGAGAATTCCACGCCCGCGGCGACAAGGTCCTCGGCCAGCTTCATGTGCTGGGCGATGATCTCGGCGAGAGTCTTCTGGCCGGCTTCGCCCTCGTAGGCGCCTTCGGGCTCGTAGAGCATCAGCATGTACTTCATTTGGGTCCTCTCCGGCGTTGAAGTTTGCGCGACGCGATAGCGTGCGTCACCGGGGAGACGGGCGTCGTCCGCCCGATTCGACAGGGGTCTGCCACATGCGGTCGATTTTTCTGGCGGCGATGGCCGCCGCGGTGCTGGCCAACGGCGCGACGGCGGCGGAGGACCCGCACGTGCGGGCGCTGGCGGCAGGCTACAAGGCCGCCTTCCTGTGCAGCGGGGTCTTCAACGCCGGCCGGCCCGAGACGGAGATCGCCGCCGACGACCTGGAGGGGATCTATCCGGACTACCAGGCGCTGGTGCGGACCTTGCCGGCGGTGGTGGACCGGCAGGCGAAGTCGGTGAGCGTGGCCTTCGATCCGAAGCTGCCGCCGCGGATCGCCGCCTGGCGGCCGAACCTGGGCTGCGCGCAACTACCGATCGGGGCAGGCCCGGAGGCGGTGGCGAAGCTGCCGCGCCTGGAGATCGAACCGCCGCCGGCCGCCAAGGCGAACTGGCCCGACGGGGACGAGAAGGCCACGGGGAAGACCCCAAAAGCGCTGGAACCCCTGCTGGCCCAGGCCTTCGACCCGGGCGTCTACGGCGGCAAGACCACCGCCGTGGTGGTCGTGAAGGACGGGAAGATCGTCGGCGAGCGCTACCGTCCCGGCTACGACCTGCACACGACGCAGCGGACCTGGTCGGCGGCCAAGAGCCTGACCGCGACGGTGGTGGGACGGGCCGCGCACCTGGGCAAGTTGAAGGTCGACGGACCGGCAGAGATCCCGGAGTGGCGAGCGGCGGGCGACCCCCGGGCCGCCATCACCCTGGCCCAGCTGCTGCACATGGGCTCGGGCCTCTGGACGGACGGGCCGGGCAACCGCACGGACGAGGTCTATGTGGGCGGTGGGCTGGTCACGGAGTGGGCCACGCGGATGCCGCTGGAGGTCGCCCCCGACACCCGCTTCCGCTATGCGAACAACGACACGCTACTGGCGGCGCGCAGCGTACGAGCGGCCCTGGGCGACGGGCCGGACGCGCTGGCGTTCCCCTTCACCGAACTGCTCTGGAAGATCGGGATGCGGCACACGACGCCGGAGACGGACTGGCAGGGGAACTACATCCTCTCCAGCCAGGTCTGGACCACGGCCCGCGACTTGGCGCGGCTGGGCCTGCTCTATCAGAACGACGGGGTGTGGAACGGCAGGCTGCTGCTGCCGGAGGGTTGGTCGAGGTTCGTCGCCACGCCGGGGCCGGCGCAGCCCGAGAAGGGGCCGGGGTATGGGGCGTTCTTCTGGCTGTACGGTCCTGCCCAGGGCCTGCCTGAAGGAACCTACGGCATGAACGGCAACCGCGGGCAGTACGTGTTCATCGTCCCGTCGAAGAAGGTTGTGATCGTCCGCCGCGGCTTCGATTCCGCGGCGGCGCGGTTCGACGAGGTGAAGTTCGCCCGGGACGTGCTGGCGGCGCTGGAGTAGCGCCTCAGGCGTCGGCCGGCAGCGTCTCCAGGAACCGCACCGGCTCGCCCAGGCTGGGCGCCACGATCTCGTCGTCGCGCATCACGACGCGGCCGCGGATGATGGTGGCCTTGGGCCAGCCCTTGGCCTCGAAGCCGTCAAACGGGGTCCAGCCGGCGCGGGTGGCCATCTGCTCGTGGGTGATGGTGCGCCGCGCCTTGAGGTCAACGATGGTGAGGTCGGCGTCGTAGCCCACGGCCAGGCGGCCCTTGTCGGCCAGGCCGAAGATGCGCTGGGCGCCGTGGCTGGTGAGGTCGACCAGCCGCTCCAGGCTGAGCTTCCCGTCGGCCACATGGGTGAGCATGACGGGCAGCAGAGTCTGCACCCCGGGCATGCCTGACGGCGAGGCCGGATAGGGGCGGGCCTTCTCCTCGCGGGTGTGCGGGGCATGGTCGGAGCCCAGGACGTCGGCCACCCCGTTGGCGACGCCAACCCAGAGGCCTGCGCGGTGGGCGGCGTCCCGGATCGGCGGGTTCATCTGGGCGAACCCCTTCAACCGCTCGTAGGCCTCGGGGCCGGCCAAGGTCAGGTGCTGGGGCGTGACCTCGACGGAGGCGACGTCCTTGTGCGCAGCCAGGTAGGCGATCTCTTCCTTCGTGGTCACGTGCAGGACGTGGATGCGCTTGCCGGTCTTGCGCGCCAGGCGCACGAGGCGCTCGGTGGACTGGATCGCCGACTGGGCGTCGCGGACCTCGGGATGGCTGGTCCAGTCGCCGGTCCGGGCCAGGGGGCGGCGGTCGGCGAGGCGGTATTCGTCCTCGGAATGGAAGGCGGCGCGGCGACTGATGTTGCGCAGCACCTGCTCGACGCCCTCGTCGTCGGCCACCAGGAGCGTGCCGGTTGAGGCGCCCATGAACACCTTGATCCCGCAGCAGCCGGGCAGGCGCTCCAACTCGCCCAGGAAGGCGGCGTTCTCGTGCGTGCCGCCCACGTAGAAGGCGTGGTCGCAATGCATGCGGTGGTTCGCGCGCTTCAGCTTGTCGGCCAGCGCATCCGGGTCGGTGGTGGTCGGCTCGGTGTTCGGCATTTCGAACACGGCCACCACGCCGCCGAGCACCGCACATTGGGAGCCGGTCTCCAGGTCTTCCTTCCACTCCAGACCCGGCTCGCGGAAATGGACCTGGGTGTCGACGACGCCCGGCATGACCGTCAGCCCGGAGGCGTCGAACACCTCGCCGGCGGAGGCCTGCGACAGGTCGCCGATGGTGGCGAACTTGCCATTGCGAATCCCGATGTCGGCCGGGCCGCGCCCCGCGTGGTTCACCACCTCGCCGCCGCGGACGATCAGGTCGTAGGTGGTGTCAGGCATTCCGGGGTTCCGTGGCTTTCAGGAGGTCGTTGGCGGCGGCGAGGACGGTCTTCACCGGCAGGTCCATCATGTGACACAGCGCCTGGCCGAAGCCAGGGTCAACCGCCTGGATCCGTTCGAAGGAGCGGGGGCCGCGCACCACCCGCGCGTGCTCGCCCCAGGGCGCGTAGAGGCGTTCGTCGGAGGGGCCGAAGAGGCCGATGGTCGGGCAGCCGGCGGCGGCGGCCAGGTGCATGGCGCCGCTGTCGTTGCCGATGAACAGGCGCGCCCGCTTCAGGCAGGCGAAGGCGGTCAGCAGGTCGACCTTTCCCGCGAGGTTGATGAAGCGGCGGCCGGCGGAGTCCTTCAGCGACCGCGCCAGGCTTTCGTCCGTGGGCCCGCCCAGCACCATCAACCGCCCGCCCGCCAGGGGGCCGTAGCCGTGCAGCAGGGTCATGGCCACCTGGCTGAACCGCTCGACGGGCCAGGTCTTGCCGACCCAGTTCGCTGCCGGCGCCATGGCCAGGATGGGACCGGCGCCCCGGGTCAGTTCGTCGGCATAGGTCTCGACATCGGCGTTGGTGAAGATGTGGGGCGGCGCCGGCTCGTCCTCGATCTTCAGCACACGAGCCGCCTCCAGCACCTTGTGCATGGGCTGGGCGCTCTTGCGATGGATGGCGCGGCGCTTGGTCGACAGGAAGCGCGAGATCCCCGAGCCGCGCAGATCGACGATCAGGCCCCAGTTGGTCTGGCGCACCTTCTGCCAGAGCTCGAACCAGTGGCTCCCGCTCTTCGACTTCTCCAGGACGATCACCCGGGCCAGGTTCGGAACCGCGGCGAACAGGGGCGCGGCGTCCGGGCCGGCGACGATGGTGAAGCGCGCGTTGGGGATCTCGTCGGCCAGCCGCTTGATCAGGCCGGACGACAGCACGGCGTCGCCGATTCGGGTGGCCGTGATGAAAAGGATCGGGAAGGAAGCCGACATCGGCATTCCTATACGCACGCGGCCGCTGGCGCTCCACACCGCGCGGCCCCAAATTGTCGGGATGTCGCAGACTGTCACCTTCGCGCACTTGCCAAGCCGTTCGCTCATCGCGCTCGCCGGCCCCGACTGGCGCAGCTTCCTGCAGGGGCTGATCACCCAGGACGTGGAAACGGTGGCGGAGGGCGAGGCGCGGTTCGGCGCCCTGCTGACGCCCCAGGGCCGGCTGCTCTACGACCTGTTCGTGGTTCCCCGCGGCGACGGCGCCTGGCTGGACGTCGAAGCGGCGCATCGCGAGGCGCTGGTCCAGCGGCTGACCCTCTATCGTCTGCGGGCCAAGGTGGAGGTCGCGGCGGACGACACGCCGGTGAGCGTCCTGTTCGGCGGCGATCCGCAGGACCGGGCCGGATGGGTCCGCGACCCGCGGCTGCCGGAGCTGGGCTGGCGCGGCTACGGGGTGACGGCGCCGCCGGGCGCGACCCTGGCGACCGAGGCCGAGCGTGAGGCCCAGAAGCTGCGGCTGGGCGTGCCCGGGCCGGCGGACTGGGGCACGGAGAGGACCTATCCCATCGAAGCCAATTTCGACCTGCTGAACGGCATCGACTTCAAGAAGGGCTGTTTCGTCGGCCAGGAAACCACCTCGCGGATGAAGCGGCGCGGGACGATCAAGAACCGGATGCTGCCGCTGGTGGTTGACGGGCCGCCGCCGGCGCCCGGGGCCGAGGTGCTGAACGGCGAGCTGCGCGCGGGGGAGGTGCTGTCGGGCGGCGAAGGACGCGCCATTGCCCTCGTGCGGCTGGACCGAGCGCTCGGTGCGCCCCTGACCGTCGACGGGCGGCCGGCGCGGGTGGAGGTTCCAGACTGGATGGCGGCCGCGGTGACGGAGTTCGCGACCTAATCCCGCATCGGGGGATCACCGTTCCCCGAAGAATGCCCGCAGCAGCTCAAGCGTCTCCGCCGGCTTCTCTTCCGGGATGAAGTGGCCGCAGTCGAGGGACTGGCCGCGGACGTCGTCGGCCCATTCGCGCCAGATGGCGAGGGGGTCGTACCAGGCGGCCAGCGCGCCCTTGCCGCCCCAGAGCACCTGGACCGGGCAGGCGATCTTTCGGCCGGCGGCCTTGTCAGCGTCGTCCAGGCGGCGGTCGTAGCCGGCGCCAGCGCGGTAGTCCTCGCACATGGCGTGGATCACGGAGGGGCGTTTCACGGCTTCGAGGTATTCGGCATAGGCCTCGGGGGCGAACATGGCGGACGCCTGCGGGTACTGGCCCTTGAAGAAGAAGTACTCCGGGTCCGCGTTGATCAGGGTTTCCGGTAGCGGATGGCGCTGGGCCAGGAACGGCCAGTGCCAGTACCCCAGCGCGAACCGGCGGTCGGCGCGGGCCCAGACTTCGCCGGTCGGGATGATGTCGAGGATCGACAGCCGCCGCACGGCCTGCGGATGGTCCAGCGCCAGGCGGTAGGCCACACGTCCGCCCCGGTCGTGGCCGGCCACGTCGAACGTCTCGAAGCCGAAATGGCGCATTACGGCCATGGCATCCCGGGCCATGGCGCGCTTGGACGCGGTCTCATGGTCCTCGCTGGCGGGCGGGGCGGTCGAGCCGCCGTAGCCGCGCAGGTCGAAGCAGACGACGGTGAAGTCGCGCGCCAGCCCCTCGGCGACCTGCGCCCACATCATGTGGGTCTCAGGGTAGCCGTGCATCAGCAGCACCGGCGGGCCCGAGCCGCCGCGGCGAACGCGGAGCGAGACCTCGCCGGTTTCCACCTGCGACAACTGGAAGCCTTCGAACGCCATCGAAACTTTGGCCCCTTGTTTCCAGCCCCCGGCTGCGCTGAGAGTGCCGCCGATGACTGGGACCCTGACTCGGTGCGAATGGCGCGGCATGGCCGGCGACCCGCTGTACGAGGCCTATCACGACACCGAATGGGGCGTGCCGGAATATGACTCCCGCGCGCTGTGGGAGAAGCTGGTCCTCGACGGCTTCCAGGCGGGGCTCGCGTGGATCACGATCCTGAGGAAGCGCGAGGCCTTCCGCGCAGCCTTCGACAATTTCGACCCTGAGAAGGTGGCCCACTACGGGGAGGCCGATCGTGCGCGTCTGATGGCCGACGCGGGCATTGTCCGGTCGAACGCCAAGATCGACGCCGCCATCGAGAGCGCGAAGATCTACCTGCAGATGCAGGCGCGCGGCGAGGACTTCTCGGCGTTCTGCTGGGGCTTCGTGGGCGGCAAGCCGATCCAGAACCGGTGGAACGCCTTCGGCGAGGTCCCGGCCCAGACGGAGCTGGCGGTCGAGGTGTCGAAGGCGCTGAAGGCCCGGGGCTTCAAGTTCGTTGGCCCGGTCATCGTCTATGCCTGGATGCAGGCCGTGGGCATGGTCAACGACCACTTCACCTGCTGCTTCCGCCACGACCAGGTGAAGACGCTGGTGCGATGAGGATTGCGACGCTGTTTACCTGCGCCCTGATGCTTGCCGGGTGCGAGCACATGTACGGCGGCTTCGACGGGAAGCTCAGTGACTCCGAGGCGATCTCGCTTGCCCGTCGCGAAGCTGCGCGGCGTGGAGTGCTACTTGCCGGCCGTCAGCCCGTGGTCAGGCGATCTGAAACGGGTGCGATGGTCTACTTCGAGGATCCCGCCTGTCGGACGGCGTGCCTGGATGGGCTGCCTGTGGTGGTCGGGATTTCGCCCGACAAGCGGCGCGTGATCTATTTCAGCGACGGGCGCGTCTAGTGGCCAAGGGTCCCACGCTCCTTCTGGAAAAGGCCTTCGTCGGCGGCCCGGTGTGTGGCGTGGACGAGGCTGGGCGCGGCCCGTGGGCCGGGCCGGTGAGCGCGGCCGCGGTGATCCTGCATGACAACCCGCGGAAGATCCCCAAGGGTCTGGACGATTCCAAGAAGCTGACCGCCAAGGCGCGTGAGGCGCTGGAGATCGAGATCAAGGCGACCTCGATGGCCTGGGGCGTGGGCTTCGCCAGCGTCGAGGAGATCCACGAGCTCAACATCCTGCACGCCACGGGGCTGGCGATGTGCCGGGCGATCGAGGCCCTGAGCGTCCAGCCGGTCTTCGCGCTGGTGGATGGAAACTACCGCTTCAAGCTCCCTTGCGAGGTGAAGACGGTGGTGGGCGGCGACGGGAAGTCGAAGTCCATCGCGGCGGCTTCGATCCTGGCCAAGGTGGCCCGCGACCGGCTGATGATGGAGATGGATGCGCTCTATCCAGGCTACGGCTTCGCCAGCCACAAGGGTTACAACGCCCCCACCCACCTGGAGGCCCTGGTCAACCTGGGCCCGTGCGAGATCCATCGGCGCGCCTGGCGGCCGGTGAAGCTGGTGCTGGCGGGCAAGGATCCTCGCCTCGACGGCGAGCTTCAGGACGAGCTGCCGTTCGACAGCTGAGGCCCTGCCGGACCGCGACGCGCGCCGAAAGGTGCGCTCCTTCGTCGCGGGCGTACTTGCGCTAGACGCACGGCTGACGAGCGTTTGGCCAGCCAATGTTAACGCGCCGCCGTTACAGCTGTTGGCCTCCCCAACGCTGAGCGTCCATGTTTTCCGTCCTTGCGTGCATCGCCGTCGACCATGACCTGAAGCTGGTTGTCCTCGCGGCGCTCGTCTGCGCGACGGCCTGCGCGGCGGCGTTCGGCTTCCACCTTCGCAGCCTGCAGGCGGCCGGATCGGCGGTCCGGTGGGTGTGGGCGGCGCTGACCGGGGTGGTCGCCGGCTCGGGCGTCTGGGCGACGCACTTCGTCGCGATGCTCGCCTACGAGCCCGACCTTCCCATGGGTTACGAACCTTGGACCACGGCGCTGTCGTGGCTGATCGCGGTGCTTGGCATGGGCGCGGGCTTCGCCCTGCCGGTCCATCGCGACACCCGCGCCACGGCTTTGGCGGGCGGCGCCCTGGCCGGCATGGCGGTGGGCGCGATGCACTTCACGGGCATCTCGGCCTGGCGCATGCAGGCGCAGATCGAATGGAACGAGGCCTTCATCGTCGCCGCCATGGCCGTCGGCCTTCTGGGCGGCGCCGCGGCGTTCTATCTCCGCACGCGCGTCGACCGGCAGTGGGTGGTCGTCGCCCCGGCCGGTCTTATGGTGCTGGCGATCGTCGGACTGCATTTCACGGCCATGACCGCGGTGGAGCTAGCGCCCGATCCGGCGCTGGCCCTGCCTGCCCAACTGGCCGGCCGCGACACGCTGGCGGTCGCCACGGTGGTGCTTGTGGCGCTGATCCTGGCGGCGACATCCGGCCTGATCTGGATGCAGGCGCTAGGACGGCGCTCCACGCTTCACGGGCTGCGCGATGCGCTGGACGCCGTGCCGTCCGGCCTCGCCTTCTACGACCCCGACGGCCGCCTGCTCTCCTGGAACAAGGCCTATGCCGGCCTGGTGGCCGCTGCGGGCGTCGAGGTCCGCCACGGTCTCACACGTTCGGAGATTGCGCAGGCGGTCTTCGCCGCCGGCTGGGCGCCCCAGGCGGGGCACGCGGTCGATGCGCCTCTCTCGGACTTCTACGACCGGAGCCGGACCCAAGGGGTCGAGCTCGAACTGCCGGACGGTCGCTGGATCCGGCACCAGGCGTTCTCGACCCAGGACGGCGGTGGCGTGACCAAGATCAGCGACATCACCGAGCAGCGCGAAACGGCGCGGGTGCTCTCGGAGGCGCGCGACGCGGCCGAGGCGGCCAACCGCGCCAAGAGCCAGTTCCTGGCCAATATGAGCCACGAGATCCGCACGCCCCTCAACGGCGTCCTGGGCGTCGCCGACGTGCTCGTCGCCAGCGGCCTGTCGGCCAAGCAGCAGGAATTGGTCGGCGTCATCAAGACGTCGGGCGACCTGCTGAACGCCCTGCTAGGCGACCTGCTGGACCTGGCGCAGATCGAGGCGGGATCGGCGGAGCTGCGCCCGCAACCCACGCCGCTCGGCAGCCTGGTCCAGTCCGTCTGCGACCTCTATGCGCCGCAGGCGGAGCAGATGGGACTGGCCCTGCGCCTGGAGATCGGTCCCGGCGCGGGCGACCCTGTCTCCTGCGACGGTGTGCGGCTGCGGCAGGTGCTCGGCAATCTCGCCAGCAACGCCGTCAAGTTCACCGAGAGGGGCGAGGCCGTGATCCGGCTCGACCGCCAGGGTGACCGCGTGACCTTCCAGGTGCGCGACACGGGCGTCGGCTTCGATGCGGCGCTCAAAGCCGAGCTGCTGGGCGCCTTCGGCCAGGCCGACGACAGCTCCACCCGACGCTACGGCGGGGCGGGCCTGGGCCTGGCGATCTGCCGCGAGTACGTGGCGCTGATGGGCGGTGAACTGGATTGCGAGAGCACGCCGGGCCAGGGCTCGACCTTCACCTTCAGCCTCGACTTGCCGGCGCTGCCGGACGGGGGCGCCGCGGAACCGCACGCGGTGGCCTACGCCGCCGAGGTCGAGCGCACCTTCCGGGTCCTGATCGTCGACGACAACGAGATCAACCGCCAGGTCATGGGGCTGATCCTCGACTCTGCGGGCATCGAGCACGCGGAGGCGGAGAACGGCCTTCTCGGCGTGGAGGCGGCCGTCACCGGCGGGTTCGACGCGATCCTGATGGATATCCAGATGCCGGTGATGGACGGCTTCGAAGCCACCCGGCGGATCCGCGCGTGGGAGGTCGAGCAGGGTCGCCAGCGGATGCCTATCCTCATCGTCTCGGCCAATGGGCTGCAGGAGCACGTGGACGAAGGCGCCCGCGCCGGCGCCGACGGCCACCTGAACAAGCCGGTCTCCGTGCCCCAACTGCTCGGCGCCCTGGAACGGCACGTGGGCGCCGTGCTGGCCGCCTGACGCCTGCCCAAACCGTCGTTGACGGCCTGTTCACCATGTTGGCCTGAAGATTCACGCCTTCTGTTGTGTTTGAGGTTGGGCCATGGGGCTGCCGGTTGACGCCATTCTGAACGGCGATTGCCTGGAGGAGCTGAAGAAGCTCCCCGACAGGTCGGTCGATCTCGTGTTCGCAGACCCCCCCTACAACCTCCAGCTTGGCGGGGACCTGCTGCGGCCGGACAACTCCAAGGTGGATGCGGTCGACGACCACTGGGACCAGTTCGAGAGCTTCGCGGCCTACGACGCTTTCACCAAGGCCTGGATGGCCGAGTGCAAGCGCGTGCTCAAGGACGACGGGGCGCTGTGGGTGATCGGCAGCTACCACAACATCTTCCGCGTGGGCGCGACGCTGCAGGACCTGGGCTTCTGGATCCTGAACGACATCGTCTGGCGCAAGTCGAACCCGATGCCGAACTTCAAGGGCACGCGATTCACCAATGCCCACGAGACCCTGATCTGGGCGGCCAAGAGCCGGGGCGGGCGCCGCTACACCTTCAATTACGACGCCATGAAGATGGCGAACGACGAGCTGCAGATGCGCTCGGACTGGACCCTGCCTCTGTGCACGGGCGAGGAGCGCCTGAAGGACGACAAGGGCGACAAGGCCCATCCGACCCAGAAGCCCGAGGCCCTGCTGCACCGGGTGATCATGGCCTCGACCAAGCCGGGCGACGTGATCCTGGATCCGTTCTTCGGCACCGGCACCACCGGCGCCGTGGCGCGGCGGCTGGGCCGCAAGTTCATCGGCATCGAGCGCGAGGCGGAGTACGCGGCCATCGCCGAGGCCCGCATCGCGCGGGTGATCCCGGCCACCGCCGAGGAGATGGCGGTCACTGGCTCCAAGAAGTCGGAGCCCCGCGTGCCCTTCGGCAGCCTGGTGGAGGCCGGGCTGCTGCGGGCCGGAGACGTGCTGTACTGCCCGCGCGGCCAGAACGCGGCCCGGGTGCGGGCGGACGGCAGCCTGGTGGTGGGCGAGCTGGCCGGCTCGATCCACAAGGTCGGCGCCATGGTGCAGTCAGCCCCGGCGTGCAACGGGTGGACCTACTGGCACTTCAAGACGGACAAGGGCCTGGCGCCCATCGACGTGCTGCGGGCCAAGGTCCGCGCGCAGATGCCGATCTGACCGGTTTCGGCCCCCGCGCGGGGGAAGTCGCTGGACCCCATACCCGTTCTTCGGCCACCCTGATCCGAACAGGTGTTTTGGGCGGGGGGTGATGGCATGGGCAGGTCGCGGCGATGAATCCGCGCGTGTTCGTGCTCACCATGGTGACGTTCGCCTTCGGCTCGGCGGCGTTCATCTTCGCCGGCCTGCTCGAGACCATGGCGGCGGACCTGGGCGTCTCGACCGCCGTGGCGGGCCAACTCCAGACCGCCTACGTCCTGACCTCTGCCGTGCTTGGCCCGGTGGCGGCCCATGTACTGGCCAGGTTCGACCGCAAACTGGTGGTGCTTGCAGGCCTGAGCTTCGGCCTGCTGCTGCACCTGGCCTGCGCGGTGACGCCGAACTTCGAGACCCTGCTGGGCCTGCGCGGGCTGGCGGGACTGGCGGGCGCCATGTCGGGGCCGGCCGCCAGCGTGGCGGCAGCCTCGATGGTCCCGCCCGAGCGGCGCGGGTCGGCGCTGGCGATGGTGGCCGGGGGCATGACCCTGGCCTTCGTGCTGGGCATCCCGATGGGAAGCGTCGTGGGCTCGCTGTTCGGCTGGCGCGCCACCTTCCTGTTCGCGGCGCTGCTGTCGGCTTCCGCGCTGGTGGCCGTGACGCTGTTCCTGCCGCCGGCGCCCGCGCCGCCGAAGCGGGAGGGCGGGGCGGTGGCGGTCTCGGCGATCTGGCCGCTGTACCTGACCACCTTCCTGGTGTTCGCCGCCAACATGACGCTCAACCTCTACATCGCCCCCATCGTGCGGGTGGGGGCTGGCGTGACCGGCGCCGGCGTCGGGGCCTTCCAGGCCATGATCGGGTTCGGATCGATCATCGGCCTCTGGCTCGGCGGCCGGGCCGCCGACCGCAACGTGGGCAAGGCCTGGATCATGCAGGGCTTCGCGATCCAGGGCGTGGCCATGAGCCTGCATTTCGCCGCCACGCACCAAGCGCTTCCGCCCGGCCTGCCGAGCCAGCTTCTGGTGGCGCTCGCCATCCTGGTCGCGGCGACGGCGCTGTTCTCCATCACGCCCGTTATCCAGTCGCGGCTTATCCAGATGACCGATGGGGCGCCGGTGGCTCTCGCGCTCAACGGCTCGGTGATCGCCGTCGGTCAGGCGCTGGGGTCGGCGGCGGGCGGCGCATCGCTGGCCGCCTGGGGGGTGCCCGCCATCCCGGCGACGGCCCTGGCCCTGTCGCTGGCCGGCTTCGCGATCCTCAGCGTCGCCTTCCCACGCCGCCGCTAGAGCAGGTTCGTCAACCCGGCCCGCGCGGCCTTCAGGAACACGCTGGGCAGGGCGTCGAGATCGCGGCGGGGGCTCCAGATCACGTCCGCGGCGTCTCCCTCGGCGCGCAGCAGGCGCAAGGTCAGGGTGAAGTGGGTGAAGCCGTGCTCCACCTCCCCGACACCGCGCCATGCCGCCGGGGCGGGCGCCGCCTCGGCGGCTTCCGCGTCACTCCAGGGGGCCGCCCGCCAGTCGCTGGTAGGGAGGGCCAGCATGCCGCCGAGCAGGCCTTTGGGCGGCCGGCGGACCAGCGCGATCTGGTCGCCGCGGGTGAGGACGTAGGCTACGCCATGGCGATGGGGCAGCGCGGCCTTCGCAGTCTTGCGGGGGTAGGTTTCCGGCGCGCCGGTCGCCAGGGCTGCGCAGTGCGAGGCGACCGGGCAGCGGTCGCAGAGCGGCGCCTTTGGCCGGCAGATCGTGGCGCCAAGGTCCATCAGCGCCTGGGCCCAGTCTCCCGGGCGGTGGTCGCGGACCAGGCCGGCGGCCAGACGTTTCAGCTCGGGCTTGGCGTCGGGAAGGGGCGTCTCGACCGCGAATAGCCGCGCCATCACCCGCTCGACGTTGCCGTCCACCACATTGGCCGGCCGGTCGAAGGCGATCGCACCGACCGCGGCGGCGGTGTAGGGGCCGAGGCCCGGCAGACCGCGCAGGCCCTCCTCGGTGTCCGGGAAGACGCCGCCGTGCTCGCTGGCCACGGCGCGGGCGCACTTGAGCAGGTTGCGGGCGCGGGCGTAGTAGCCGAGGCCCGCCCATGCGGCCATGACCTCGCCGTCCGCTTCGCCCGCCAGGTCGGCGACGGTCGGCCAGCGGGCGGTGAATTTGAGGAAGTAGGGCGTCGCGTGCGGGACCGTGGTCTGCTGCAGCATCACCTCGGACAGCCACACCCGGTAAGGATCGGGGCGCACCCCGGCGGCATGGTCGGCGGGGCCCACGCGCCAGGGCAGGTCACGGGCGCTGGCGTCATACCAGGCTAGGAGCTGCGCGCGGAGGGTGTCGGGGTTCACGAGGCCCTCATATCGTCATCCTTGGGTCGCGCGCGAGCGCGATCCGGAGACCCCAGCAGCCTCGCTGCATCCCGATATTCTGCTTGGATACCCGGGATCGTCTTTCGGACGACCGTGGGATGACGATAATAGGGAGATGGCCCGCCAGCTCCCCACCCGAGAGGAAGCGCTTCTGATCCTCGCGCAGAAGAAGACGCGGCCGCAGTTCAGGCCGGCGCCGCCGGCGGGCCGC
The DNA here is from genome assembly GCF_001824475.1 of Phenylobacterium sp. RIFCSPHIGHO2_01_FULL_69_31. Classification (GTDB taxonomy): domain Bacteria; phylum Pseudomonadota; class Alphaproteobacteria; order Caulobacterales; family Caulobacteraceae; genus Phenylobacterium. The sequence goes on from NZ_MHXN01000016.1 coordinate 163,098, forward strand.
GCCTTGAACCGCTTCGTGAGAGAACTCGACGCCAAGTACGGCCAGGGCGCGGGCGCGCTCACGACGCGTTGGCGCGAGGTGGTGGGTCCCGAGATCGCCCGGCGGACCGAGCCGGTGAAGCTGGTGCGCGGGCGCAACTGCGGAGCGTCGTCGCTGGAGATCCGTGTCGCCGGACCGGCGGCCGCCATCATCCAGCATCAGGCCCACGAGATCCTGGCGCGCGTGAACGTGTTCCTCGGCCCCGAGGCGGTCCAGAAGCTGCGGATCGTGCAGGGGCCGCTGCAGCGGCAGGCCGAGCCGCCGCCCCGCCGCCGCGCCGCGCCGCTGGACGCCGCGGCCGAGGCGAAGCTGGCCGAGGGCCTCGCCGCAGCGCCGGACGGGAAGCTGAAGGACGCGTTGCTCGCCCTGGGACGGGGCGTGCTCAAGCGCCAAGGCCAAGGTTGACACATATCCGCCGCGGTCCCATCGGCATCTGCCGGCCGGGCCCCTCTTGCGAGGGTTGCTTGGGGCGCGCGGGAATCGCGCTTTAATCCTTTGTTCAGAACTGCCGGAAGGTCTTCGATGTCGATCCTCAGCCGCCGTCTCCTGATGGTCGCCGCCGCCGCGGGCGCGGCTCTGGCGCTCGCGAGCTGCAACAAGGCGGGGGGCGGCGGTGCGGCGTCCACCGAAGCCATGACCATGGGCAAGGCCGACGCGCCGGTGCACATCGAGGAGTACGCCTCGACCACCTGCAGCCACTGCGGCCGCTTCGCGATCGACGTCTTCCCCGCGTTCAAGGCCAAGTACATCGACACCGGCAAGGTGCGGTGGACCTATCACGAGTTCCTGACGCCGCCGGAGGCCGTCGCCGCGGCCGGCGTGCTGGTCGCCCGCTGCGCCGGCAAGGACAAGTATTTCAGCGTGATCGATGCGCTCTTCCACAGCCAGGAAGAAATGTACCGAACCGGCGATGCGCGCGGCACGCTGCTGAAGGTCGCCCAGTCGGCCGGTATGACCGAGGCCCAGTTCAACGCCTGCGTCCAGGACGAGGCCGCGGCCAAGGCCCTGAACGACCGGGTCCAGGCGGCCCAGAAGGACCGCAACATCACCTCGACCCCCACCTTCTACGTCAACGGCAAGAAGCTGAAGGAAGGCGAACTCTCGATGCAGGAGCTGGAAGCCGCCGTCGCCGGGGCGGGCAAGTAGCGTGACCGCGTTTACCCGCCGGGCCGCGATCGCCGCCGCCGCCGCCACGGCGGCGGGCGCGGCCGCGCCCGCCTGGGCCCAGTTCAAGGCCGCGCCGGGCGACATGAGCCTGGGCGACCCCAAGGCCCCGGTGCATGTGGTGGAGTATCTGTCGCTCACCTGCCCGCACTGCGCCCACTTCCATGCCGACGTCTTCCCGGCCTTCAAGGCGAAGTACATCGACACCGGGCGGGTGCATTTCACCATCCGCGAGCTGCTGACGGCCCCGCCCCAGGTGGCGGCGGCCGGCTTCATGCTGGCGCGGTGCGACGGCGGGAAGAACTACTTCAAGATCGTCGACGAGGTGTTCCGCAGCCAGGCCCGCTGGCAGGGCGGCTCGATCAAGCCGATCTTCGTGGAGATCGCTAGGAACAACGGCCTGACCGACGCCCAGTTCGAGGCGTGCATCACCGACCCGAAGGCGCAGGAGGCGCTGCAGGCGCGGCTGGAGTACGCCACGGGGACCGACAAGGTGACCGGCACGCCGACCTTCTTCGTCAACGGCGTCCAGCTCCCCAACCAGGAGACGCCGACCCTCGCCGATCTGGACGCCGCGGTCGCGCGGGCGTCGAAGTCTACGGGGAGGCGCTAGCGGGCCGTGCACTTCCAGCGCCTCAGGCTCGCGGGCTTCAAGTCCTTCGTCGATCCGACCGAGTTTCGGATCGAGCCAGGACTCACGGGCATCGTCGGGCCGAACGGTTGCGGGAAGTCGAACCTGCTGGAGGCGCTCCGCTGGGTGATGGGGGCCAATTCCGCCAAGGCCATGCGGGCCGGCGGAATGGACGATGTGATCTTCGCGGGGGCCTCGAACCGGCCGGCGCGCAATCACGCCGAAGTCTCGCTGACGATCGACAACGCAGAACGCCGGGCGCCGCCGGCGTTCAACGACCATCCCGTGATCGAGGTGGTCCGCCGCATCGATAAGGGCGCGGGCTCGACCTACAAGATCAATGGCCGCGAGGTGCGCGCCCGGGACGTCCAGCTGCTGTTCGCCGATGCGTCGACCGGGGCCAGCTCGCCGGCCCTGGTGCGTCAGGGCCAGATTTCCGAGCTGATCGCCGCCAAGCCGCAAAACCGCCGGCTGATCCTGGAAGAGGCGGCCGGCGTTTCGGGCCTCCACTCCCGCCGGCACGAGGCCGAGCTGCGGCTGAGGGCCGCCGACGCGAACCTCACCCGGCTGGACGACGTGGCCCAGGAACTGGAGGCCAACCTCGGCCGCCTGCGGCGCGAGGCGCGGCAGGCCGAGCGCTACAAGCGCCTGTCGGCCGAGATCCGGGCGCTGCAGGGCGCCGTGCTCTACGCCAAGTGGGCCGAGGCGAAGGCGTCGGCTGAACGGCTCGTCTCGGAGAGCCAGGCTGCGATCCGGGCCGTGGAGGAGACGGCGCGCGTGGCGGCCACGGCCACGACGCGCGCCGCCGAGGCGGAGGCGGAGCTGAAACCCCTGCGCGAGGCCGAGACCATCGCTGCGGCCATCCTGCACAAGCTGGCCATCGACAAGGACCGGCTGGAGCGGGAGGAGGAGGCGCACGCCGCAGAGCTGGCCCGCCTCACCGGCGACCTCGAGCGCATCGACGCCGACCGCGCGCGCGAGGCCCATATCACCGACGACGCCGAGGTCGCGCTGAAGCGCCTGGCCGAGGACCTTGAGGCGCTGCGGGGCCAGATCGAGGCCGCGCCCGAGCGGGGACCCGAGCTCGAGGCCGCGGTCCGGGCCGCGGAGGCCGCGCGCGCCGCCGCCGATGCGGAGGTGGAGCGACTGGCCGGGGAACTCGCGGCGCAGGAAGCCCAGCGCCGCGCCGCCCGCGCCAGGGTCGAGGAAGCTCAAGGCCGGCTCGCCCGCACCCGGCGCGCCCTGGACCAGGCGAAGCAGGAGCGCCAGGCGCTGGGGCCGATCCTCAACCCGCAGGCCACCGCCGCGCGGATCGCGCTGGAGGAGGCCGAGACCGCTCTCGCGGCCGCCCGCACGGCCCTGGACGCCGCCGAGGACGAACGGGCCAAGGCTACCGAGGCCGAGGCCGTCGCCCGCGAGGCGGCGCGCAAGCTGGAGGAACAACTCGGGCGGCTGACGGCGGAGGCCCGCGCGCTGGCGGCGCTGGTCGCCCAGGCGCGGCGCGGCGGCTTCGCCCCGGCCCTGGACTCGGTCTCGCCGGACCGCGGCTACGAGAAAGCCCTTGCGGCGGCCTTCGGGGACGACCTCGACGCCTCGCTCGATCCCGCGGCTCCCGCCCATTGGAGTGGCCGCGAGGCTCCGGCCCCGGCCTGGCCGGAAGGTGCTACGCCTTTGGCGCCCCTGGTGAAGGTTCCGGCCGCCCTCGCCGCGCGCCTCGCCTACGTCGCCCTGGTGGATCGCGCCGATGGCGACCGGCTCCAGAAGGCTCTGCCGCCGGGCGGCCGCCTGGTGTCGCGCGAAGGCGACCTCTGGCGCTGGGACGGCTTCACGGCCCGGGCCGACGCCCCGAAGCCGGCCGCGGTGCGGCTGGAACAGAAGACCCGCCTCAGCGAGGTCGAGACCGAGATCGAGAAGCTGGAGCCTCGCGCCCGCGCCGCGCGCGAGGCCGCCAACGCGGCGCAGGCCCGTGTGCGGGCCGCGGACGAAACCCTGCGGGCCGCCCGGCGCGAGCCGCCGGCGTTGGAGCAACGCGCGGCCCAGGCCCGCACCGCGCTGGAGCGCTTCGACCGCGAGGCGGCGCTGAAGGAGGCGCGCGCCGCGTCCCTGGACGACCTCATCGGCCGCTTCGAAGCCGAGTTTGCGGAACACGAGGGTCAGCTCGCCGCCGTGGTGGCCGAGGCGGGCGACGAGGGGGAGGCGACCGACATCGCCGAGCAGCTGGCGGCCGCCCGCGCCGCCGCCGGCCCGGCCCGCGAGGCCGCCGCCCAGGCGCGTTCCGCCTATGAGATGGAGATCCGCGAGCGCGATGGCCGCGCGCGCCGCCTGGAGACCTTAACCCGCGAGCATGACGACTGGACCCGCCGCGCGGCCGCGGCGGCCAAGCGAGTCGCCCAGTTGGACGAGGCGCGCGGCAAGGCGCACGCAGCGCTGGTCGCGGCTCAGGATGCGCCCTCGACGCTGGAAAGCCGCAAGTCGGCCCTGCTGGACGAATTGGCCGCGGCCGAGGCGCGCCGGGCCAAGACGTCCGACGCCCTCGCCGCGGCCGAGCACGAGCGTGCGGAAGCTGACCGAGCGCTGCGCGCCGCCGAGGCCGCGGCTTCGGAAGCGCGGGAGGTTCGCGCCAGCCTGTCGGCTCATGCCGAGGCTGCCGTGCAGCGCCTGAAGGAGGTTTCGGAGAACATTCGCGAAGCCGCCAAGATGGAGCCCGACGAGTTGGCCCGGAAACTCGCCGACGAGGCGGTGGCCATCCCGTCGGACGCCGAAGGCATGGAGGCGCACCTCTTCAACCTGGAGCGCCAGCGTGAGGGCATCGGTGCGGTGAACCTGCGCGCCGAGGAGGAGGCGCAGGAGCTCGCCGCGCGGCTGGAAACCATGAACGTCGAGCGGGCGGACCTGACCGGCGCCATCGCGCGCTTGCGCCAGGGCATCGACGAACTGAACCACGAGGGCCGCGAACGGCTGACCGCCGCCTTCGGGGTGATCAACGAGCATTTCAAGACGCTGTTCTCCGCGCTGTTCCAGGGCGGCCAGGCGGAGCTGCGGCTGGTCGAATCGGACGATCCGCTGGAGGCGGGGCTCGAGATCTACGCCTGTCCCCCCGGCAAGCGGCTGGCGACCATGAGCCTCATGAGCGGCGGCGAGCAGGCGCTGACGGCCTCGGCGCTGATCTTCGCGGTCTTCCTGGCTCAGCCGGCGCCCATCTGCGTGCTGGACGAAGTGGACGCGCCGCTCGACGACGCCAACGTCGACCGCTTCTGCAACATGGTCGACGAGATGTGCCGTCGGACCGAGACGCGCTTCATCGTCATCACCCACAATCCGGTGACCATGGCGCGCACAGATCGGCTGTTCGGCGTGACCATGGCCGAGCGGGGCGTCTCGCAACTGGTCTCGGTGGACCTGCGGCAAGCCGAGGCGATGGCCGCCCAGTGACGCAACGTCACGGCCGCGCGATAGTCGCGCGTTGAGATAAATAAATAAAAACAAGAATTTACCTGGTCTCGAACGAATCTTGACGCACTGCAAACGCGTCTATAGGTTCCGCGCGACCTGAAGTCCCGGCTACCCGGGGTGACGGGGCGCGAGGCCTCCCTTCCATGCCGCAGCATGACGAGACGCGCGAGGAAGCGCTCCGGCGCCTGAGCGCTCGGGCGGGGGCTCTGGAGGCCCGGACCGTCCAGACGCCACAGGACTATGGCGTCAAGGCGGCCGGATATGGATATCGCCTCCTCGGCGTGTTGCTGGGGGGACTGTTTGTCGGTTTGGGGTTCGGGGCAGCGGTCGACGCGCTGGCTGGAACGGGCCCCTGGGGAATGATCGTCGGGGTCCTGGTGGGCTTCGGCGTGTCGATCTGGATGGCGGTGGGCTCGGCACGCAAGATGTCGGCCGACCTCGAGCGGGAACTAGGCCCCGCGCGAGACCTGCCACCGGACGACGACGAGGAAGATTGAAGGAGTTCGAGGCGGCATGGCCGACCCGATGCATCAATTCGAGATCCACAAGATCGTGGATCTGCCGGACTTCGCGATCCCGGGCGTGGGCGTCATCGATATGGCGTTCACCAACTCGACGCTGGCCATGACCTTGGCCGCGGCGGGGATCGCGGGCTTCTTCGCGCTGGCGACGTCCAAGGGCGCCGTCGTGCCCGGCCGCCTTCAGATGGTGGGCGAGGCCGCGTTCAACTACATCGACAACCTGACGACCTCGATCATCGGGCACGAGGGGCGGAAGTTCTTCCCCTTCATCTTCACCCTGTTCCTGTTCATCCTGGCGATGAACCTGCTGGGCCTGTTCCTGGTGTTCACCGCCACCTCGCAGCTCGCCGTCACGGCGACGCTGGCGGCGATGACCATCCTGCTGGTCCTGATCATCGGCTTCGTCCGCAACGGCGCGAACATGTACAAGCTGTTCGTCCCGGCCGGCGTGCCCTGGTACATGTTGATCTTGGTGACGCCGATCGAGTTCATCTCGTTCCTGCTCCGGCCGGTCACCCTGGCGCTTCGTCTCTTCGGCAACATGCTGGGCGGCCACGTGGCCCTCAAGGTGTTCGCCGGCTTCGTCGTCTCGCTGGGTATGCTGGCGGCCGGCGGCGGCCTGGGCCTCCTGGGCATCCCGGGCGCCATGCTGTCGCTGGGCGGCGTCGTCGCCCTGACGGCCCTGGAGTTCCTCGTGGCCTTCCTTCAGGCCTTCGTCTTTGCGGTTCTGGCCTGCGTCTATCTCAACGACGTGGTCAACCTCGGCCATCACCACTGACGGCCGATCCTCGAAAACCCTCAAACTCAACTTCGCAGTAGGACCAACACACCATGGAAGCGGAAGCGGCTAAGTTCATCGGCGCGGGCCTCGCGACCCTCGGCATGATCGGCGCGGGCATCGGCGTGGGCACCCTGTTCAGCGGGTTCCTGCAAGGCGCGACCCGTAACCCGTCCGCCGCCGGCGGCCAGTTCACCAACCTGATCCTCGGCGCGGCTCTGACCGAAGCCCTGGGCATCCTGGCCTTCGTGCTCGGCCTGCTCATCCTCTTCAGCTAAGCCCGCGCCCGTCCAGGGCGCGCAGCCTCGACGCGGCGCGCCTAAGGCGGACTACAAGGACTTACGAGCCTGATGGCCACCGAGACCCATTCCGCGTCGCCCGTCGACGCATCCGACGGCGTCCCCGCCGCCGAAGCCGCGCACGCTGCGTCCGACCACGGCGTCCCTGCCGGGACCACCGAGGCGGCCGGCCACGGCGAGGGCGGCGGCGGTCTGCCGCAGTTCCAGTTCGAGTACTGGGGCGGCCAGATCGTCTGGCTCCTCATCCTGTTCGCGATCCTCTACGTCCTGTTCGCCCGGGTCTTCGTCCCGCGCTTCCGGGCGGTCGCGGACACCCGCGCCCAGACCATCGCCGACGCGCTGAGCGAAGCTCGCCGCGTCCAAGCCGAGGCCGACGCCAAGGCCGAGGCGGTGAAGTCCGACATCGACAAGGCCCGCGCCGACGCCCGCAAGCTGGTGGCCGACGCGCGCGCCAAGGCGTCGGACGAGATGGCCAAGACCCAGGCTGCGCAGGACGCCGAACTGTCGGCCCAGATCGACAAGGCCGAGGTGCGGATCCGCGGCCTGCGCGACCAGGCCATGACGAATGTGGGTGGGATCGCGGCGGAAACCGCCTCGTCGATCGTCGCCAAGCTTACCGGCAAGCCGGTCACGGCCGCAGAGGCCAAGGCCGCTGAAGGGGTCGCCTGATGCCCGCATTCCTGAATCCCGCCGAGGCCGAATTCTGGGTCGGCGCAGGCCTTCTGATCTTCCTCGCCATCGTCATCTTCGTGGCCAAGGCGCCGCGAGCGGTCGCTGCCGCCCTGGATGGCCAGGCCGCTAAGATCCAGTCCGACCTGGACGAGGCCGCGCGCATCCGGGAAGAAGCCCAGCGCCTCCTGCAGGAGCTGCAGGCCGAGCGTGACGCCGCCCAGCGCCAGGCCGAGGACATGCTCGCCGCCGCCCAGGAGCAGGTTCGCCTGTTCGAGGCCGACGCCAAGGCCAAGCTCGAGGAGAGCCTGGCGCGTCGCCAGAAGCTCACCGAGCAGCGCATCCAGATCGCCGAGGCTCAGGCCGCGGCGGACGTGAAGGCAGCCGCGGCCGAACTGGCCGCCCAGATGGCCGAGCGTGTGCTGACCCAGCGCCTTACGGGCGCGAAGTCCGATCCGCTGATCGACAAGGCGATCGGTCAGCTGGCGGGGAAGCTGCAATAGTTTGCTGAGATCGGGCCCGCGCCCTTGCGGCGCGGCAGCCCGTGGCCGGACGCCTAGCGTTGGGGAACGTCGCGCGTCCGTCGCCTGTCCACGAACCCCACAATGACATGATCAGTCCGCGGCGCTCCGCCTGGGGAGACGCGCCGAATTTCCGGACTGTGCATGAGCCTTGTGGGGTTCGTGGGCGCACCTCGCTGCAGGTGCGCGCCGCGAAGTGGTTTACCGCCTGAAGCGGCGGCGGAGCGGCTTCACGAAGCGGATGCGCCGCGGAAGGAGGATCCGCTCGACCCGCAGGGTCTGGTGATAGAACAGCGCCATGAACTCCGGGTCGCGCCGCAGCAGTCGCCGGATCGGCGACAGCATCCGCGGGTGCGCCCGGTGCAGCCGCACGAACTGGCGGCGCGCCTTGAACGAGTTCTTCAGCACGATCATCAGGCCGACCACGATCACCGGGATCCCGCCGGGGCCGGGCAGGGGGGCGATGGCGATGCCCGCCACGATGATCGCGAAGCCAAGCATCACCAGCCCGAACCGCTTGATGCGGCCGGCAATCTCGCGCGCGAGATCGTCCGTGGCGCGATAGACGCGCAGAGAGGGCATGGCGAATGACACTTGGATAGTCCTGGGGGGTGCGCGGCGGAACGGGGAGGACCCGCCGTCACGCACCTCATATGCGTACGTACGGGAGAATCGTAAAGACGAGGCGCCGTTAAATTTTCCTAACGTGCGCCTATTCCCCAGCTCATGGCGCCGGCGCCACACCTCGGTGCAGGACTGTCACAGATTGGCACAGGATCCTGTGCATTTCCCGTCGCTTAGGCCCCGCCGGACTCCCGCTTCCAGACCAGTTTCGGCTTCCGGGCGGCCAAGGTCTCGTCCAGCCGCCGCATCGGCGCCAAGTGGGGCGCGCCCTTGAAGCGCTCGACGTCGCCAAGCTTGGCCGTTGCGGCCAAAGCGCGCAGGGCCTCGCAGAAGCGGTCCAGCTCGCGCTTGGACTCGGTCTCCGTCGGCTCGATCAACATGGCTCCGTGCACCACCAGGGGGAAGTACATGGTCATGGGGTGGAAGCCCTCGTCGATCATGGCCTTGGCGAAGTCGAGGGTGGTGATTCCGGTGCCGTCGAGCCAGGCGTCATCGAACAGGGCTTCGTGCATGCAGGGACCGTCGGGGAAGGCCGGGGTCATGACGTCGGAGAGGCGGGCCTTGATGTAGTTGGCGTTGAGGACAGCGTCCTCGGCCACCTGACGCAGGCCGTCGGCGCCGTGGCTGCGCATGTAGGCGTAGGCGCGGACGAACATGCCCATCTGGCCCTGGAAGGCGGACATGCGGCCGAAGGCCTGGGCGGCGTCGGCGGCGGCCTCCTCGACCAGGTCGAGGCCGTCGGGGCCGCTGACGACCCAGGGGGCGGGGGCGAAGGGGGCGAGGGCCTCGGAGAGGACCACGGGGCCGGCCCCGGGGCCGCCGCCGCCGTGGGGGGTGGAGAAGGTCTTGTGCAGGTTGATGTGCATGGCGTCGACGCCGAGGTCGCCGGGGCGGACCCGGCCGACGATGGCGTTGAAGTTGGCCCCGTCGCAGTAGAAATAGGCTCCGGCGGCGTGAGTTAGTCGAGCGATTTCAATTACATCGCGTTCGAAGAGGCCGCAGGTGTTGGGGTTGGTGACCATGATGGCGGCGACGTCGGGGCCGAGCTTGGCCTCGAGGTCGGCGAGGTCGACGCGGCCGTCCTCGGTCTGGGCGATCTCCTGGACGGAATAGCCGACAAAAGCGGCGGTGGCCGGGTTGGTGCCGTGGGCCGAGGTGGGGACGAGGACGGTGCGGCGGTGGCCCTGGCCGGCGGCCTCGTGGGCGGCCTTGATGCAAAGCAGGCCGCAGAGCTCGCCGTGGGCGCCGGCCTTGGGCGTCAGGGCGACGGCGGGCATGCCGGTCAGGGTCTTCAGCCAGTGGGCCAGGCGGTCCATGAGCTGCAGCGCGCCCTGGGCCGTGGCGACGGGCGCCAGGGGGTGCAGGTCGGCGAAGCCCGGCAGGCGGGCGGCCTTCTCGTTGAGGCGCGGGTTGTGCTTCATTGTGCACGAGCCCAGCGGATAGAGCGCCAGGTCGATGGCGTGGTTCTTTTGGCTGAGGCGCACGTAGTGGCGCACGGCCTCGGGCTCGGAGAGGCCGGGCAGGTCCACGCCCGCGCGGGTCAGGCCGGCCAGGTCCGCAGCGTCGCCCGAGGCGGCGGGCAGGTCCACGCCGGTCTTGGTCCAGCCGCCCAATTCGAAGATCAGCGGCTCGTCCTGGAGGAGGCCGCGGCCGCCGGTGAGCGAGGTAAAGCCGGTGCTCTCGGCCGCGCCTTCGGGGCGGGTGGGGCGTCCGATGTTCTGCATGGTCATCAGGCGGCCTTTTGGGTCAGGGCGGCCTTGAGGGCCGCGATGTCTTCGCTGGTGGTGGTCTCGGTGGCGCAGAGCAGCAGGACGTCGTCCAAGCCCGCGTGCGGGTCGAGGCGGGAGTAGGGGACGCCGGCGACGATGCCGTCGGCGAGCAGGTCGTCCACCAGGGCGGCGGCCGAGCCCTTCGTCCGCACGGCGATCTCGTTGAAGAACCGGGGGGTCAGCACCTCCAGCCCCGCGGCCTCCACCGCGGCCTTCAGCTCGCGCGCCTTGCCGTGGTTGATCCGCGCGAGCTGCGAAAGGCCCGTCCCGCCCAACAGGGTCATGTGGATGGTGAAGGCGAGGGCGCAGAGGCCCGAGTTGGTGCAGATGTTGGAGGTCGCCTTCTCGCGGCGGATGTGCTGCTCGCGGGTCGACAGGGTCAGGACGTAGCCGCGCCGGCCCTCGGCGTCGACGGTCTCGCCGCAGAGGCGGCCGGGCATGCTGCGCACCAGCTTCTCGCGCACGGCGAAGAGGCCGACGTAGGGGCCGCCGTAGTTCAGGGCGTTGCCGATCGACTGGCCCTCGGCCACGGCGATGTCGGCGCCCATCTCGCCGGGCGTCTTCAGGAGGCCGAAGGCGACGGCCTCGGTCGTCACCACGATCAGGAGGGCGCCCTTCGCGTGGGCGGCCTCGGCGATCTTGGAAACGTCGGTGACCACGCCGAAGACGTTGGGGGTCTGGACGACGACGCAGGCGGTCTCGTCGTCGATGGCGTCGATCACCGCGGCCTCGGCGTCGATGGCGGCGGCCAGGCGCACGATCTCCATCCCCTCGGCGTGGGCGATGGTCTGGGTGGTGGCGGCATAGTGCGGGTGCAGGCCGCCGGAGAGGATCGCCTTCTCCCGGCGGTTGACCCTTTGGGCCATCATCACGGCCTCGGCGCAGGCGGTGGAGCCGTCGTACATGGAGGCGTTGGCCACATCCATGCCGGTGAGGGCCGCCACCTGGGTCTGGAACTCGAACAGGACCTGCAGGGTGCCCTGGGCGATCTCGGGCTGGTAGGGCGTGTAGCTGGTCAGGAATTCCGACCGCTGGATGATGTGGTCGACGGTGGCCGGCACATGGTGCTTGTAGGCTCCGGCCCCGCAGAAGAACGGCCCGGCCCCGGCGGCGCGGTTCAGGGCCGAGAGCGCCGTCAGCTCACGCTCCACCTCCAGCTCGCCCGCATGCAACGGCAGGTCGAACAGGTCGGCCTTCCGCGCGGCGGCGGGGACGTCGGCGAACAGGGCGTCGATGTCCGGGGCGCCGATCACGCCCAGCATCTCGGCGCGGTCGTCGGGAGTGAGGGGGAGGTATCGCATGGGCTCAGTCCTGTGCGCCGGCGGCGCTGTCATTTTTGGAACCACGGACCAACACGGACCATCACGGACGGGCAGGGCCGCGGCGATGTCCGTGGTGGTCGGTGATGGTCAGTGGTTCGATCACTGGCGCTGCGCGCCTACTGGGTGGCGAGGAAAGCTTCGTAGGCGGGGCGGTCCATGAGGGCGTCGTACTGGGACGGGTCGGAGACGCGGACCTTGGCGAACCAGCCGCCGTTCTCGGGGTCGGCGTTCACGGTTTCGGGGGCGTCGCCCAGGACGGTGTTGCCCTCGATCACCTCGCCCGAGATCGGGGCGTAGACGTCCGAGGCGGCCTTGACGCTCTCGACCACGGCGAAGGCGTCGCCGGCCTTCACCACCTTGCCGGGCTCCGGCGTCTCGACGAACACCACGTCGCCCAGCTGCTCGGCGGCGTGGGCGGTGATGCCGATGGTGGCCACGTCCCCCTCGAGGACGACCCACTCGTGATCCTTGGTGAAGCGCATTGGAGGTCTCCCCTAGAACTGGATGGCGGCGGAGCCGCTAGAAATTTGGAACCGCGGAAAACGCAGAAAGGCGCAGAAGGCGCGATGGCCCGCTTCTGAGTTCTTCTGCGTTTTCTGCGGTTTGATTTGTTGCGCCTGCGGCGCGATGCGGCCCTTCATCGCCTAGGCCTTGCGCACGTAGCGGTGGGGGACGAAGGGGCTGGGGACGACTTCGGCGGATTGGGGCTTGCCGCGGACGATGACCTTTAGGGGCGTGCCCACGGCCTTGAGTTCGGGGGGCACGAAGGCGAGGGCAATGCCGCCCTTCAGCACCGGGGAATAGCCGCCGGAGGTGACCACGCCGACCACCACGCCGTTCGCGTCGGCCACCTCGGCGCCCTCGCGGGCCGGGGCGCCTTCCAGCACCTTGAGGCACACCTTCACCCGGGCCGGGCCATCGGTCAGTTCCTTGACGATCCGGGCCGCGCCCGGGAAGTCGCGCTGTTCGCGGCGGTTCTTGTTGATGGCGAAGGTCAGGCCCGCCTCGACGGGGCTGACGGTCTCGTCCAGGTCGTGGCCGTAGAGCGGCAGGCCCGCCTCCAGGCGCAGGGAATCGCGGGCGCCCAGGCCGATGGGCCGCACCCGCTCGTCCGCCAGGAGGAGGTTCCAGACGCGGACCGCCTCGGCGGCCGGGACCGAGATCTCGTAGCCGTCCTCGCCGGTGTAGCCCGAGCGGGAGACGATCAGGTCCGTGCCGAAGCCGGGCAGGGACCGGATGTCCATGAACACCATGTCGGCGGCGGCGGGGACGTGGGCCTGGAACACGGCGGCGGCTTCCGGGCCCTGGAGGGCGAGGAGGGCGCGATCCTCCAGGCGCTGGATGTCCACCTGGCCGGCGAGCTCGTCGTCGATGACCTTGAAGTCGTTGTCCTTGCAGGCGCCGTTGACCACCACGAACAGGCCGTCGTCATCCGGACGGCCGGCCATCAGGTCGTCGACGATGCCGCCCTTTTTGTTCAGCAGGACCGAATACTTCTGCTTGCCGGGCTTCAGGCCGATGAAGTCGCCGGGGACCACCTCCTCGAAGGCCGACAGGGGCGAGACGCCGCGCAGGCGCGCCTGGCCCATGTGGGAGACGTCGAACAGGCCCGCGTGCTCCCGCGTCCAGAGGTGCTCCTGCATGACGCCCATGGGGTACTGGACGGGCATGGTGTAGCCCGCGAACGGGACCATGCGGGCGCCGAGCGCGATGTGCGCCTGCGTGAGCGGGGTGGTCTTCAGGGCGGCGGTGTCGGTGGCGGACAAAGGGGCGACCTCGGCTGACGATCCGGCGCGCGGCGGGACGGAGTCCCGACGTCGCACGCCCCCGCTGTCCTTTCGGCCTGAGAGATTTCGGGCCTCGCCGGTGGGCGGCGCACCCTCTGCTCCTTCGGCGTCCCGACTTCGCTCGATGAGCTACGAAGGGAACTTTCCAGCGTTCATCAGCCCGTCGCGGTCCTTTTGCCTGAGCGTTTCCGGGGCGGTTGCGCCTTCGGCGCCGGATGCGATGACCCGGCCTCTCCCGCGAGAGTTGGGGTGGTTGTGGTGGAGGGGGATGGGGGAGTCAATGGGGGGTGGGGGGGCACCACTCACGGAATGGCGCAACGCCGGTTCATTGTGCGCCAGACCGGCCGCGCTCGTTCAGGTCGACGTCCATTATGACTGTCTGCTCCACGACGGAGCCCGCCCGTTTGTCCCAGATGCTGACGAGATAGTTGTGCATCCGCCCTTGAGCGTCCGGTCCGAAGCGGATGATCCAGAAATCTTGCTCAGTTTCTATCTGCATCGGAAGGCTGGAGACGCGCGGCCCCGCCTCGGCTTTCGCCATGGCCGCAGCTTGCTCTGCGCTGTGAACCCGTACGCGGCCGTTGTCCCAGAGGCGAAACGCGACTGCCATCACTAGCAGTAGAAGGACAATGCCGAGCGGCACCGCCACCAGCTTTGCAATGCGTCCGACGCTCATTGGGCGAGCTTAGCCGTTCGCGGTCAGCTTTCTACTCTTAGCTGCCGTTCGGTGTGGCGGCGCGAGTCGGCAGCGCGACGGTTGCTTTCGACGTTCAGGCGACGTTGCCTGCGTCCGTTCGGCGGGCCCAAATGCGTGGCCCTCGCCCGCAGCATGCCAGCCTCTTCCGCTTCCTCAAGGACGGCGCTGGCGCGCCGCCGCGGGGCGGTTGGGCCGGGGGGCCCAATCCTTGACCAAGCTCCAGAGGCTGGCCGGGGCTGACCGTGGCCTTCAGGGTGGGGTGCGTCCTGGCGGACGCCTGACCGACCCCCTTCTCGTCATGGCCGGGCTTGTCCCGGCCATCCA